>NZ_BLPI01000001.1:2785000-3985000 GCF_019649015.1 Agarivorans litoreus
CCGAAACCCGGTGATCTAGCCATGGGCAGGTTGAAGATTGGGTAACACCAATTGGAGGACCGAACCGACTAATGTTGAAAAATTAGCGGATGACTTGTGGCTGGGGGTGAAAGGCCAATCAAACCGGGAGATAGCTGGTTCTCCTCGAAAGCTATTTAGGTAGCGCCTCGAGCGAATACTGATGGGGGTAGAGCACTGTTAAGGCTAGGGGGTCATCCCGACTTACCAACCCTTTGCAAACTCCGAATACCATCAAGTACTACTCGGGAGACACACGGCGGGTGCTAACGTCCGTCGTGGAAAGGGAAACAACCCAGACCGTCAGCTAAGGTCCCAAAGTGTATGTTAAGTGGGAAACGATGTGGGAAGGCTTAGACAGCCAGGATGTTGGCTTAGAAGCAGCCATCATTTAAAGAAAGCGTAATAGCTCACTGGTCGAGTCGGCCTGCGCGGAAGATGTAACGGGGCTAAACATACCACCGAAGCTACGGGAGCATGCTTGCATGCTCGGTAGAGGAGCGTTCTGTAAGCCGTTGAAGGTGTGTCGTAAGGCATGCTGGAGGTATCAGAAGTGCGAATGTTGACATGAGTAACGATAAAGGGGGTGAAAAGCCCCCTCGCCGAAAGACCAAGGTTTCCTGTCCAATGTTAATCAGGGCAGGGTGAGTCGGCCCCTAAGGCGAGACTGAAAAGTGTAGTCGATGGGAAACAGGTTAATATTCCTGTACTTCGTATAATTGCGATGGGAGGACGGAGAAGGCTAGGCCAGCGTGGCGATGGTTGTCCACGTGAAAGGCAGTAGGCGGTAAACTTAGGCAAATCCGGGTTTACAATACGCTGAGAGTTGATGACGAGTGTCTACGGACACGAAGTGGTTGATGCCCTGCTTCCAGGAAAAGTCTCTAAGCTTCAGATTATACGAAACCGTACCCCAAACCGACACAGGTGGTTGGGTAGAGAATACCAAGGCGCTTGAGAGAACTCGGGTGAAGGAACTAGGCAAAATGGTACCGTAACTTCGGGAGAAGGTACGCTGCCGGCGGTGATGGAACTTGCTTCCTAAGCTGCTGGCAGTCGCAGATACCAGTTGGCTGCAACTGTTTATTAAAAACACAGCACTGTGCTAAATCGAAAGATGACGTATACGGTGTGACGCCTGCCCGGTGCCGGAAGGTTAATTGATGTGGTTAGCGCAAGCGAAGCTATTGATCGAAGCCCCGGTAAACGGCGGCCGTAACTATAACGGTCCTAAGGTAGCGAAATTCCTTGTCGGGTAAGTTCCGACCTGCACGAATGGCGTAATGATGGCCAAGCTGTCTCCACCCGAGACTCAGTGAAATTGAAATTGCCGTGAAGATGCGGTGTACCCGCGGCTAGACGGAAAGACCCCGTGAACCTTTACTACAGCTTGACACTGAACATTGACCCTACATGTGTAGGATAGGTGGGAGGCTTTGAAGCGTTGTCGCTAGATGACGTGGAGCCGACCTTGAAATACCACCCTTGTAGTGTTGATGTTCTAACGTTGTCCCGTTATCCGGGATGCGGACAGTGTCTGGTGGGTAGTTTGACTGGGGCGGTCTCCTCCCAAAGAGTAACGGAGGAGCACGAAGGTTGGCTAAGTATGGTCGGACATCATACGGTTAGTGCAATGGCATAAGCCAGCTTAACTGCGAGACAGACACGTCGAGCAGGTACGAAAGTAGGTCATAGTGATCCGGTGGTTCTGTATGGAAGGGCCATCGCTCAACGGATAAAAGGTACTCCGGGGATAACAGGCTGATACCGCCCAAGAGTTCATATCGACGGCGGTGTTTGGCACCTCGATGTCGGCTCATCACATCCTGGGGCTGAAGTCGGTCCCAAGGGTATGGCTGTTCGCCATTTAAAGTGGTACGCGAGCTGGGTTTAGAACGTCGTGAGACAGTTCGGTCCCTATCTGCCGTGGGCGTTTGAGAATTGAGGGGAGCTGCTCCTAGTACGAGAGGACCGGAGTGGACGAACCGCTGGTGTTTGGGTTGTTATGCCAATAGCATTGCCCAGTAGCTACGTTCGGAACTGATAACCGCTGAAAGCATCTAAGCGGGAAGCAGGCCTCGAGATTAATTCTCACTAGGACTTTAAGTCCTCTGAAGGGCCGTTGGAGACTACAACGTTGATAGGCAAGGTGTGTAAGTGCTGTGAGGCATTGAGCTAACTTGTACTAATTACCCGTGAGGCTTAACCATACAACACCTAAAGGGTGTTGCTTATAGATACTTTATTTTAGAAACCATGAATGCTTGTTAGTGCTCATGAGGTATTTCAGCTTTTTCGAATGTTAAAGACAACAGTTTTTGCCTGGTGGCAATAGCGTTGTGGACCCACCTGACTCCATGCCGAACTCAGAAGTGAAACGCAACTGCGCCGATGATAGTGTGGGGCTTCCCCATGTGAAAGTAGGTCACCGCCAGGCTCTCATTATCGAAAAGGGCTTCCCTATTGGGAAGCCCTTTTTGTTTGTGTTTAGCGAGGCTTGCTTTCGACAGTAGGGCGGAGGCGGTTAAAGACAACACGCAGTTTTGTTCCGCCGAAGCGCAAGCCGCTATGCTGCGCACCTGACCACCGCCAGGCGCTCATACTAAGTCCTCGTCTAATGACGAGAACCTTAAATCCAATATCCATAAAGCTCTCCTTTTAGATAAACCTCTCATTAAACTAACTTCCTTAATTCTATATTTGATTAATAAAACAGCACTCGGTGGGTTAAAGGTGTGGAAAAGTTTGTAAAGCCGATCTGGATGAATTAGCCTGAGATTGAACGTTTGCAATACTTCTCACATCGCCTGTTGGCCTATGGAGGGCAAATATGGAAAATAACGCTCCAAGTAAACTGTTCATTCTTGACACTAACGTGCTGCTGCACGAACCCCTCGCAATATACTCTTTCCAAGAACATGACGTCGTTATTCCAATGACTGTCCTAGAAGAATTAGATCGAATTAAAGATAGGCAAAAAGACGTTAGCAGGGATGCTCGAGTGGCTATTCGCTCACTTGAAGACGTATTTGCATCCGCTTCGCCAGAGCAAATTGTAAATGGTGTAGAGTTAAAAAATGACGCAGATAATCAAGTGAGTGGTAAGTTATCGATTTTTGCAGATCATACATTGGAAAAGAACCAGCAAAACTTTACTGCCGATGAACCCGATAATCGCATCATCAACGCAGCTATTTACTTGCAAGACAAACATGCTCCTCGTCAGGTGGTATTGGTAACTAAAGACATTAACATGCGGTTAAAAGCAAAAGGTGCTGGCTTAGAGCGCGTCGAGGACTACCGAACCGACCAGCTAATCGATGATATCCGGTTGCTAGCGAAAGGCTTCATCGAATTGGAAGGTAGCTTTTGGGGAAGAGTTAAAGATTGTGAAAGTAGCTCAGAGGGGCGAGATACCCATCATGTGATTGACGCTGAAATTATCGGCCCTTGTTATGTAAACCAATATATCATCGATGACACTGAAAGCTTTGCGGCGCGAGTAGTAAAAAAAGACGAGAAAAATGTCGAATTGCTCGACTTGGGTTATGAGCGTTTGATGGCCAAACATGCTTGGGGAGTTCATCCCAAAAACATCTATCAAGGTATGGCGTTTGATGCCTTACTCGATCCTAATATTGACTTGGTGATTCTCACCGGCCCAGCGGGTTGTGGTAAAACTCTGCTTGCTATGGCAGCAGCACTTGAGATGGTGGTAGAAAAAGGTATTTACGATAAAATTATAGTTACCCGAAATACCCCTGAAATTGCTGAATCTATTGGGTTTTTACCGGGTACTGAAGAGGAAAAAATGGCTCCGTGGTTGGCCGCTATTACCGATACTTTAGAAGTGTTGCACAAACACGATGAATCTATGTCTGGTTCTATGAGTTACATTATGGAGAAGGCTAACATTCAATTCAAATCGGTAAACTTTATGCGTGGACGCAGTATTCAAAACGCTTTTGTGTTTTTGGATGAATGTCAAAATTTAACAGCTTCCCAGCTTAAAACCATTATTACCCGCTGCGGCGAAGGAACCAAATTGGTATGCTGTGGTAACTTAGCGCAAATCGACAGCAATTATTTGTCGGCCGTTACTTCGGGCTTAACTTATATTGTAGAGCGTTTTAAAGATTTTGATGGTAGTGCAAACGTGTATTTAAATGGGGTAGTAAGGAGCCGTTTAGCCTCGTTTGCAGAAGAAAAACTATAGAAGGTAGAACATGATTGGAGAAGCAAACAAGCGTGCATTTCACCGTATGCTAATTAACGCAGAGTTGCGAATTATGGTTGGTCAACAGCGCTATGCTGGTTTATGTAAAGACCTAAGTGCAACTGGGATGGGCATTAGTGTTAAAGACGTAAAACTCGCTATTGGTGATGAAGTCGAAGTCGCCTTGAGTGGTGAAGGTGTTGCGCCTTTTAGCGCCAAAGGTAAAGTGGTTCGTTGCGCTGGAGACGGTGAGATTGACTACGCGGTAGAGTTTACTTCTCTCTCTTAAATTCTGGTGGAACCCAGTCCATTTGTTGATAGGTATACAAACCTGAATGAATGTACTGGGCACTTTCTTTTGCCACCTTTCCTAGCTCGAATAAGGCCGGCCCGGTTGGTTCTAGCAATACATACTGCTTTCCTCTAATTCTCACCGTTTCATCACTGGCTTGTGGTGCGATGTTTAATGCAAGTAGAGCATGATTAGGCACATAGATAATGGCAACATCTAAGCGTGGATAGAGGGTCTTTAGGGCGCTGGCTAGCAAGGTTGTTTTGCTGTCACAGTCTCCCACATTATTTCTAATTACTTGGATTGGCGTGAGAAAGCCTGCTCCACGTAAACGATCCTTTGAGCGCAGTTCACTATAAGGAATGGACTGAACAAAGCTTAGTAGGTAATTGCTAACTTCCCGTTGCTTGGCTTGGTCTTCGAGTTGATTCAAACTGTTATTAAGCCAGCTAAACAAATACTCAGCACTTTCTTGGGCAAGCCTGTTATGGTCGGGCATTATTCCCATCGCGCCATCGGCTGTTTGTTTTTCTACAAAATAGTGCTTAGTTAAGTAATCTTGATAATGCTGCTGCACTTCTTTACCGAGCTTTTCTGATAGCTCTTGAATAAACTTTTGGTCATTTCCTTGCAGTTGATAACTCAGCTGACCGTGTTGGGTAATAAAGCTCACTTTAGCTTGTTTGGGGTCTATTTTACGCAGACTAGGCTTGAGCTTACTTAGTACATATTGCTGAGCTTGTTCGGGGCGATATTGGGTAAATTTAGTGAGTTTATGCGGATAGTTTAATAGGCTAAAGCTAAGTGCATGGGTATTGTTTTTATAGTCCTTCCAAAGGTAGCTGTAATGTCCGGCATTCCTTTCAAAGCGAAGCTGTTCTGCTTGAACTGGCAACGAAAGGCAACCGGAGATCATGATAAAGCACAGTAATATTCTTTTCATGACGACTCCGGTTGTTTACATGCTAGCCCAATTTAGACTGCTTTTGTTTTGCCACTTGCTCGGCGCGATGAATATGATTAAGCACGTGAACAAAAGCTTTGGCCGATGCTTCAACAATGTCTGTAGCTAAACCCATACCATGGTATTTTCGCCCTTGGTAATTGGCTACGATATCCGCTTTACCTAAGGCGTCTTTAATATCGGTTTTCTCTGCGGTTGCTGTTCCGCCGCCGGCTGCTTCGATGGTGTAATCATCTATCTTAATGTCGTAACCGGTGATTTTACGTAAACAGCGGTAAGCCGCATCGATAGGACCATTACCGGTTGACGCTTCTAGTATGGTTTCTTCGCCTGCTATTAGTTTAACTGTGGCGGTGGAAACAACGTCCGAGCCACTTTGCGCACTTAAATACTCTAAACGGTAGTGTTCTGATTCATCTTGTAGATTATTGAAGAAGACTAATGCTTCAAGATCGTAATCGAATACCTGTCCTTTACGGTCAGCCAGTTCAAGAAAGCTGTCATACAACTCATCTAGCTTGTAGTCTTCTTCGCTGTAACCAAGTTCTTGCATGCGATGTTTAATTACGTGGCGACCAGAGCGAGAGGTAAGGTTTAAGCTATTTTTATTTAAGCCTATGCTCTCTGGCGTCATAATCTCGTAGGTATTTTCGTTCTTCAGCATGCCATCTTGGTGAATACCTGAAGAATGAGAAAAAGCGTTACTGCCCACAATGGCTTTGTTGGCTTGCACCGGCATATTACACAAGTGGCTTACCAATTGGCTGGCGCGGTAAATTTCTTGAGATTTAATATTAGTACCTAGACCGCCTAACTGATCTTTACGGGTATTGATGATCATGGCTACTTCTTCTAGCGAACAGTTACCCGCACGCTCGCCAATACCGTTTAAGGTACATTCAATTTGGCGTGCGCCCTGTTGTACCGCTGAAATAGAGTTTGCTACCGATAAACCTAGGTCATCGTGACAGTGAACTGATATGACTGCTTGGTCGATATTAGGCACCCGGTTAAATAAGGTTGAAATAATACCGCCAAATTCGCTAGGTACGGTGTAACCCACGGTATCAGGAATGTTTACCGTAGTTGCGCCAGCTTTAATTGCGGCTTCTACCATGCGGCATAGGTTATCGATAGGAGTTCGTCCTGCGTCTTCACAAGAAAACTCTACGTCATTGGTATAGTTACGCGCGTGTTTTACTGCGTTTACTGCCATCTCAAGCACATCATCAAAGCTACGTTTAAGCTTGCTTTCAACGTGTACAGTTGAGGTTGAAATAAAGGTATGAATACGAAAAGCATCAGCGACTTTTAAGGCTTCGGCTGCTACATCAATATCTTTGGGTAAGGCGCGCGATAGCGCACAAACTGTTGAGTTTTTGATTTCACGCGCGATGGTTTGCACTGAGTCGAAATCACCTGGTGACGAAATTGGAAAGCCTACTTCCATGATGTCTACACCTAAGCGCTCTAAGGCAAAGGCAATTTGCAGTTTTTCTTTTACTGTTAAACTGGCAGCTAGCGCTTGCTCACCGTCTCGTAGGGTGGTATCAAAAATCTTGACTAGGTCAGACATTCATTAATCCTTGTCTATTGTTATTTGTGTTTGCTTCACTGCACAAGTTTACGATTAGGCTTATTATTGTTTTAGGCCTTATTGTGCACAAGTTTTTGGCTAGTTTAACAAGCTCTCGGCAAACTGGCTAACAGCAAATGTAGTGGCTTGAATATAGCGTGAATCAGGAGAGGTAAATTGACTAAAACTGCAATTGTAATTGGTGCTACAGGCCTAGTTGGAAGTGCCCTACTTGAGCAACTTTTAGCGGATAAAAGTTGGGAAAAAGTGCGGGTGTTTGGCCGCAAAAGCACAGGAGTGAATGCGGATAAACTGGAAGAGCATATTGTAGATTTTGCCAATATAGAAAGCTGGCAGCAACTAATTCAAGGTCACAGCCTATTTATTTGCATTGGCACTACCCTTAGCCAAGCTGGCAGCAAAGCTGCAATGCGAGCCATTGATTTTAAACTTCCTTTAGCTTTTGCCACAGCGGCAAAGCGCAATCATGTTGAAGACTGTTTGCTTATCTCGTCTTTGTTCGCAAATGCCAAGTCTCCTTCTCATTACTTACGCATAAAAGGGGAGTTAGAGAATCAGTTAGCTTGCCTTGATTTTAAACACTTAATGCTGTTTCGCCCCGGGCCATTACTCGGCGAGCGCAAGCAAGCGCGTTTTTCCGAGCAAGTAGTGGCAGCGCTGCAACCGCTATTTTCCGCTAACTTGTCACCTTTGCGGCGCTGGCGTGGTATTAAAGCCGTCCAGTTGGCAGCAACCATGCTTAGCTACGCGAACAAGCCGCCTGCTGAAGCGAGGGTGGTTATTCAAGGAGAGCCGCTTTTTACCCCACGCTGAGTCAATAAACCACACACTCTAGCTCTAGTATTGGGCTCCGTTCTATTTTAATTCTGCAGTAAAAGCACCTAGCTCTACTTGTGTAGTTTGTCACCAAGTGAGGCTTTGTCATGGATTTGTAAAATTAGTTTCATTTCTCGGTAAAGCATTTTATCCAGTCTGTGGAAAAGCACGAGAAGGAGCTTGGTATGTTACAACGATTGAGCCAGTGGGATTATGCAATTTCAGCAACCTGTTTGGGGCACCGCTTTAATGTGCAGGTGGCCCGTCTAGCCAGAGTAATATCGCATTCCGGTGATGGTTACTACTACGCCTTGTTTGGTGGCATTATCGCCTTCACTCCATTTGCCGGTGCTTTTTGGAGTCTCGCCTTACCTGCATTTGTTATCGAACTAATGTGCTATCTGCTGCTTAAGCAAATTTTCCGACGAGACCGACCACAAGCATTGCCAGTATTTATTCGCCCTTCCGATCGATTTAGCTTTCCCTCAGGTCATAGTGCTGGCGCTTTTGTTATGGCTGGCAGCGTGGCTCAGATATTTCCGTCTTGGGCGGGTGTCGCCTTTACCTGGGCGAGTTTGGTGGCTTGTTCAAGGGTATTGCTTGGTGTGCACTTTGTTAGCGATATTATCGCAGGTGCCAGTTTAGGGTTGTTAATTGTTTACGGTATTAATTAGGTAAGCCAAATAATGCGAATTCTTTATGGTGTACAAGGAACAGGGAACGGCCACATTACGCGAGCTCGTTTGCTATGTAGTGCTTTAAAAAAGCAAGGCATCGAGGTAGATGTATTGATGTCCGGACGGGTTGGTAAAGCGCCTAAAGTAGAAGAATTTGGTGAATACAAAAGCCTTAAGGGAATTAGTTTTCATCATCAGCGCGGTAAAGTAGATAAATGGGCTACTTTCAAGGATCTTTCATTAAAGCAATTTCGCAAAGACCTTGCCGAACTCGATTTGTCTAGTTACGACTTACTGATTAATGACTTTGAACCGGTGAGTGCTTGGGCGGCCAAACGGCAAGGTTTAACCAGTATCTCTATCTCTCACCAAGCAGCGTTTTTGCATGATATTCCTACCAAAGAGATGGGTATATGGAATCGGCTTTTAGTCAAACATTTTGCGCCATGTGAATATAACCTCGGTGTTCATTGGTGCGACTTTAAGCAAACCATTGCGCCACCCTTAGTGGAAAAGCTGGATGAACTAACAAACAATGGCAAGATTCTGGTGTATTTGCCTTTTGAGTCTCTCGGGCTGGTTCGTCCTTTGCTAAGCCGTTTTACCGGCCATCAATTTGTTTGTTTTCATCCCGATATTAAGCAAGTCGAAAAAGTTGATAATTTAGAACTACAACCAATTGATAGGGTAAACTTTCTTGAGCATTTGCGCAGTTGTGGCGGGGTGTTTTGTAATGCCGGCTTCGAATTACCTTCAGAAGCTATGGCTGCGGGTAAAAAGTTGCTGGTTAAGCCATTATTTGGCCAGTTTGAACAGGTTACTAATGCCTATACTTTACAAAGCTTGGGCTTGGCACATATAGCCGAAAGCCTAGAACCTTACATACTAGATTCATGGCTTCAGCTAGATCAAAGTGAGCCAGTTTATTATCCCAATGTGGCAGAAATTCTAGCTACACACATTAGAAATAATACTTGGCGAGATTTAGATGCAATGGCACAAGAGATGTGGAAGCAAGTGAGTTATCCGGCGGCGAGCCAACTATTGATGGCCAATATCATGAGCGACAGCACGGTAAGTGTAGAATCCTTGACTAAAATAAAAGTGTCTGGGTAAACGATTTGGAGGGAACATGCGTTTTACTAATGAAGACGGTGAGGTCATGGAGTTAGCTAACAATATGACCATCCAAGAGCTGTACGACATGGGGGTAAGCATCTCCTTAAGTGAAGATTCCGATCCTGAGCAGAAAATTTGGCTAACAGAAGAGCATGACACTATTAAGTAGTTAAGTGCTTTATAAGTAGTGCTGAATCACCGGGTGTTAACTTGTTTATCATCCGGTTTTTTGTGTCTTGCTTAGAAGATAACTCTTAGGTGGCTACAAGAAGCTTGAGCTGTTTTATATGATTAGCTGCTTAAAAGAATAGAAAGAGCAGACAAAAGCGTAGACGCTGGGGGGCAAGAAACGGTAAAGTGCTAGGCTTGGAAGACAGGATATTAAGTCCCATTTCCCGCAACACAATAGAGTTATCCCCACAATTACAATAAATAAAGCCTGGAGGCTTGAACATGGAGAAGTTATCCGGCGCCGAAATGGTCGTCCGCTGTTTGCAAGATCAAGGTGTTAAACACATTTTTGGCTACCCTGGTGGCTCTGTATTAGATGTATATGATGCGCTGTTTGATAGTAGCGATATTGAACATGTATTGGTAAGGCACGAGCAAGCTGCTGTGCACATGGCCGATGGTTATGCACGTGCAACTGGCGAAGTAGGTACGGTATTAGTTACCTCTGGCCCTGGCGCTACCAATACCATCACCGGTATTGCTACTGCTTATATGGACTCGATTCCATTGGTCGTTTTATCTGGTCAAGTGCCAACAGGCTTGATTGGCCAAGATGCCTTCCAAGAAACTGACATGATCGGCGTTTCGCGCCCCGTAGTAAAACATAGCTTTTTAGTTAAAAAAGCCGAAGAAATACCTGCCGCAATTAAAAAGGCATATTACATAGCATCTACAGGCCGCCCTGGCCCTGTGGTTATCGATTTACCTAAAGATGTACAAAACCCTCTGCTTAAGTTCCCCTATGAATATCCTAAGTCAGTGAGCATGCGTTCTTACAACCCAACGCTAACTGGTCACAAGGGGCAGATTAAGAAAGCGGTTAAAGCCTTAGCCGAAGCCGAAAAACCAGTGTTATACATTGGCGGTGGCGCAATTATGGCTGAAGCGGGTGAGCAGATTAACAAATTAGTTGATTTGTTTAATATGCCGGTTACCTCAACCCTAATGGGCTTAGGCGCCTTCCCTTCTACCGACCCTCGCTTTGTGGGCATGTTGGGTATGCACGGTACTTATGAAGCCAACATGTCAATGCACAATGCTGACGTTATTTTTGCCGTAGGTGCTCGCTTTGATGATCGTGTAACCAACAACGTCGCCAAATTCTGTCCTAATGCCACTATTTTGCATATTGATATAGACCCAACGTCTATTTCGAAAACAATCCGTGCAGACATTCCCATTGTTGGCTCGGTAGATTCGGTTATCGATCAAATGCTTGAGTGCATAGAAGAAACTGGTGCAAAGAATGATGCAGATAGTCTGAAAGACTGGTGGGCACAGGTGGAAGAATGGCGTAGCCGTAAATGCTTAAACTACGCCAAAAGCGATACCTTAATTAAGCCGCAACAAGTGATCGAATCAATGTATCGTGCTACCAAGGGCGATGCTTACGTCACCTCTGATGTGGGTCAGCACCAAATGTTTGCTGCTTTGTATTACCCATTTGATAAGCCGCGTCGTTGGATTAATTCTGGTGGTTTAGGCACCATGGGCTTTGGGTTCCCGGCTGCTATGGGGGTTAAGTTTGCCTTTCCTGATGCAACAGTTGCTTGTGTGACCGGTGATGGCTCGATTCAAATGAATATTCAAGAGCTTTCAACTTGTTTGCAATACAACGTACCGGTAGTTATTGTTTCACTTAATAACCGCTCGCTGGGTATGGTTAAGCAGTGGCAAAAAATGTTCTACGATGGTCGTCAATCGCATTCTTATATGGATTCTGTGCCTGATTTTGTAAAACTAGCAGAAGCCTATGGCCACGTTGGTATGCAAGTTAATCATCCTGATGAATTAGATGAAGCCATGGAAAAAGCTTTCTCGATGAAAGATCGCGTGGTGTTTATGGACATCATGGTTGACCCCGAAGAGCATGTTTACCCGATGCAAATCAAAACTGAATCGATGAAAGACATGTGGTTAAGCAAAACGGAGAGAACATAATGCGCCGAATTATTTCAGTATTACTAGAAAACGAAGCCGGCGCTTTGTCTCGCGTTACCGGATTGTTTTCGCAGCGTGGTTTCAACATTGATTCACTAACCGTATCAACCACAGAAGATCCTACTCTATCACGTATGACTATTTGTACCTTTGGTGATGAAAACACCATTGAGCAAATTACCAAGCAGCTGAACAAGCTAGTTGACGTGTTAAAAGTGTCTGAGCTCACCGAAGCTGAGCACGTAGAACGTGAAATCATGTTGGTTAAAGTGCGTGCAGCGGGTTCTACCCGTGAAGAAGTGATGCGAACTTGTGACATTTTCCGCGGTCAAATCGTCGACGTTACACCAAGCATGTATGTGATGCAGTTAAGTGGTGACAGCGCTAAGTTAGATGCTTGCGTGAAAACACTATCTCAATCAACCGAAATTTTAGAAGTTGTGCGAAGTGGGGTGTGTGGCATGAGCCGTGGCGAGAGAATGCTACGACCATAAACTCTGGTCACTTTTGAGCTAAAGACCAGCCTCGGCTGGTCTTTTTGTTTGTGATTACCAAGCTATTTGCAATTTACTGATATACTCAAGCAATGGTCATACCAAAGGATGGTGCGGCTAAAAGCTTGAAGGTGAGGAACACCCTTAATGAAATTTTCCAGTCGGATCATAGTATTTACCATTAGCTGCGTAGTGGTGGCAGTGCTATTGGTATTGCTTGGGGGTGCGCTTACCTTCCGTCAGTTGGCATTTAATCAGCAACAACATCAGTTGCGCTCAGTCGTTGAAGTGATCGACGGTCAGCTGAGTGTTCAACCGGAAACGCCAGAATTTGCTCAATGGTTACCAAATTGGCTGCGTGCACATAATATTCAAGTGCTAGAGGTAGCTAATCGCGGTGGGGTTATTTATACCTTTCGTGAACTTAATTACACTGGTAACAGCAATAACTTAATTCCTTATCGTTACCCCTTAGCAGCTCATCCTGACTTTTTTATTCAAATTTGGGTAGAACAACCCTTTAAACAGCTCACCTATGAACCTGAAGCGATGTTAGGTATTGGTGGTGGGGTGCTGATTGTCGCCTTCGGATTAATTGCTGTATTTCGCTGGCTAAAAAGTATTATGTACGGTGCTGAGTTGCTACAGACTCGCGGCAATCAAATTCTTGCTGGTCGCCTGCGAGATGTGCAGCAAGGCAGTGGCAAAGAATGGCCCAATGCTGCCAGTAAAGCGATTGAGCAGCTAATTACTCAACTTATTGAGGCTCGCCAAGAGCGTAGTCGCTTTGATTGTATTATTCGCAATAATGCCTTTGTTGATGAACTTACGCAGCTATCAAACCGCACTCACTTTCTAAATCAGCTGGAAGCGGAGATTGGTGATGCCGATGCGCACACCGGCGCGGTGTTGTTAGTGTATCTGCGTGGCATGGACGATGTTAACTACCAATATGCGCGTAATGAAGGCGATGCAATTTTGCAGCAAAGTGCAGAGGCCTTAAAACAATATACTCGCCGTAATATCGATGTGAATCTAGCGCGTTATAGCGGCGATGCCTTTGCCTTGTTAATGCCACTTTCCACCTTAGATGAAGCTGAAGATACCGCAGCAGGTATCTTAAAATTACTCGAGCGTATTCCCCTGCCTGAAGTGGCTGAAGCCGATGACTTCTTTTATATTGGTATTGCAGGATATGAGTACGGTGATAACGCGCAGTTGGTTATTGAACAAGCAGAGGATGCCTTACGAGTTGCGCAGATGCAGCGACATAATGGTTGGTATGCGATCCCTCGTGAGTTGAGTTCTACGCAAACCGGCAAGGGCTCTGTGCGCTGGCGTACCTTATTGCAGCATGTACTAAGCAATGAGGCCCTGCACTATTATCAACAAGAAGTTTTCGATGCTGATGGGCGCGTTTGTTACAAAGAGCTGCTAGCGCGTATTACCGACTACCAAGGTGAAGTGATTAACGCTGGTGTATTTTTACCTTGGGCTGAGAAAAGTGGCTTGCAGGCAGACTTTGATTTACATGCTTTAAAGTTTGCGATGCAACAGGTTAAGTATTCTCGCCAACCCATTAGCATCAACTTAAACATAGCGACAGTGATTAAGCAGTCGGTAATGCGAGACTTGCTGCAATGGGTATTCTCTGTTCCGTTCAAAGAATGCCAAAAGCTGGTGCTTGAGTTTCCAGAGATGCAGCTATCGCAACTTAACGATACCGAAATGCTCCGTTTGAAAGCCTTAAACAAGAAAGGCATTAAGTTAGCTGTAGAGCGCGCTGGTCAGCGGGTTGTTAGTACCCAATATATTAGTGAACTTAAGTTGGAGTACTTAAAGTTGCACACCAGTTTGGTTCGCGATATCCAGGTTAGACAAGTTAATCAATTGGCCGTCAGCTCATTAGTAGCTAGCTGTGCTGGTCGCGTTCAAGTGATGGCTGTAGGGGTTGAGCGAAACGAAGAGTGGCGAGTTTTGCAGCGTTTAGGGGTGCATCGCGCGCAAGGATTTTTATTTAGTAAACCAGAGCCTATTTAACTCACGTTTGGCTTAGATTTATTTGATGAATAAGTGTGGTATTTGTATAGCTAATCTACAGTTACTAGATATGCTGCTTTTAATCATGAGAATTAGCACATAATTGTTGGCCAATGCTTTAAAAAATAAAAGAAAAGTTTAGACTAGATGACTAGTGTTTGACATGGATATCATCAAAGGACAATGACTGAATGGGTTTAGCGTTTTGGCGAAGGAATACCGTAAAAACTCGTTGTAGTGCTTATTTGCGCCCTGACTTTTTGGTTTTAGCTAACCAAAATGAACAAACCTTTGAGCAAGCAATTGATTCTATTGAACAATGGCCTGATGCCTTTGCTAGTCTATGCAAAGATGCACAGTTATCCAGTGAGCACCAGATTGTGTTTATATTGGGTTCTCAGCATTACCAGCAGTTTCAGGTAGAAAAGCCCAAGGTTCCCGATGAAGAATTAGCCGGTGCAGTACCTTGGACCATCAAGGACATGGTCGCCGAACAAATCCCCGATTTAGCCATTGATTACTATCAAGCCCCTACCACGCCAATGGCCAGTGAAAAACTCAATGTAGTTTGCGTGCGTAAACAAATTATTCACAAGTTAGTCCAAATAGCGCAGCAGCAAGATATTCAGCTGGAAGGCATTACCATTGAAACGTTGGCGGCAGTTAACTTGTTGGAGAACAACGATCGTTGCCAAATGCTGCTGTGGCAACCTAGAGGTGGAGACTTAGAGTTGATTGTGGTGCGCCAAGGGCAAGTATGCTTTTCTCGGCAACTGCGGGCATTTTCTGGTTTAGGAAAAATGCAGGAAATTGAATTTACTCAAACTTTCTTCGACAGTTTAAGTTTAGAGCTACAACGTTCTATCGACTACATAAGTGCAACATTAAAGCTGCCCGATGTTAGTCATATTCAATTGGCTATCCCTAGCCGATTTTGCGATGAAATCGCTCAGCAGTTACAGCAAAACCTTACTCCTAATGTTGGTTTGTTGGATATTTCGGCAATTGAGTCTAGTGACCAATACTATAAAATTCCTGCACTTGCTGGCTTACAAGATGGGGTGCTGTCGTGAAAACACGGATTAACCTCTATACCGAAGAATTTAGACCTAAGCCAGAGCGTGGCTCTCTAAGGCAAGTGGTTGGCCTGTGGTTATTGGTAGGCGCTATAGCCCTTGGGTGGGGCTTTTGGCAACAACAGCAAACTAAAACCGCTGTGCTTAAGGCTGCAGAGCAACGTAAGTTAGTTGGTTCGCAAGATCAGCAACTTGCTCAGCTACGAGCCGCCCTTGAGCAGCGTGCAGTCGACCCAAAACTGCAGCAGCAGCTGGGCTTGGCGGAACAAGAATTAAAACTAAAGCGTTTATTAGAGCAACGCTTGCAAGGGCAAGGTTACGCAAATAGGGGATTTTCTTCATCGTTGTCTGCTTTAGCATCTATCCAAGATCAGCAAATTTGGCTGACTCAAATTAGCATTCAGCGAGGCAATATGGCTCTGGCTGGGCAATCTACCAGCAGTGATGCCGTGCCCAAGTGGCTTAAGCAATTTAAACATTACCCCGAACTGTCGCAGCAGCAATTTGCGGGATTGAAAATATACCGGGATGAGCAGCAACAACTGCACTTTAGCTTAAGTGGCTCTAGTCATCACGAGCTTATGCTAGGAGGTGCTGATGAGTGAGCAATGGCAGCAATGGCAAATACGGTTTGCCAGCTTAAGTTTACGAGAGCGAATTCTTATTTTAATCACTGGGTTAATTGTTGTTGTGTTACCTAGTTATTACTTGTGGATAGAGCCTGCTAGCTTAAAACAAGATCGAGCGGAAAAAGAGCTGGCTCAAGCTCTTGCAAAATACCATGACAACAATAATTTGATTGAGTTTAGTAAGGATAAGCTACGTGAAGATCCCAACCAGGACGTACGTCGACAGCTAAAACAATTAAATGCACAATTAACTCAGATTGATCAGTCGTTAGAACAGCAACAAGCTGGGCTCATCCCGGTGGAACAAATGGCAGAAGTTCTAGAACAATTACTGCAACAAAGTTCCGGCTTAGTATTAGTGGCAATGGATTCCTTAGCGCCAAAACCGGTATTAAGCAATGAAGAGAGTAATCCTGATAGTTTAAACTTCTATCGTCATGGGATCCGTTTAAAACTTAGTGGTGGTTACTTCCCACTGCTAAAATATTTGCAGATTGTTGAGGATCTTCCGCAGCGATTTTTGTGGCAACTAATTGATTATCAAGTAGAAGAGTATCCCAAGGCAGATATTACTATCGACATCTATACCTTAAGCACCAATAAGGACTTTATCAGTGGTTAAATCTCTTTGCTTGATATTGCTGGGGTATTCGTTAATAGCTAACAATGGTTACGGTAGCTCCTTGAGCGATCCTACCGCACCACCAAACAGCAGGACGCAAACTAGTGTTACCAAGCGAGCAGCTTTACCGAGCTTACAGGCAATAATTGTTGGTGGTGAACAACCGGGGGCTATTCTCAATCAACGTTTTGTGGCGCTAAATCAGAATATTTCCGGTTTTACCTTAAGCCGGCTTCACCAAGACTACGTGGTGTTAGCCCGAGCGGGTAAGCAATATAGAATTAAATTGGACAAAGTGTCGGTAAAACGCGTCACTGTGCAGGGGCAGTAATACATGTATATCAAACGGATTTTTATGGGTTGTATGGTGGTTTTGCTTAGTGCATGCCAAAGCACTAATCGCCCCGACCCTGTAGAAGCTAAGCAAGCAATCGCCGAAGCTCAGCTACCAAGCTCCAATGTAATCAAAGCACCAGAGCTTCCTGCTGAGGTAGCGGCAGAACTGATGCCTGAATTGGCTTTACAGCAAGATAGCTTATTGCAAGTCGAGCATCGCTTTGATGTGAATGCCCGGAATGTAGACGCCAAAGCGTTTTTCCCCGCACTGGTAAAAGGTTCGCCACTTAGTGTGGCTTTACATCCTGGTGTAGAAGGTCAAATCACCTTAAAGCTTAAAGAGGTAACACTTAAAGAGGCAATTGATGTAGTGGCAGATATGTATGGTTACGACATTAAGCGTCGCGGCAAAATTTTGCATGTATACCCGGCAGGCATGCGTATCGAAACCATTCCTCTTAACTATTTGATGCTCGAGCGCTATGGTTACACTCGCACGCGGATTAATTCGGGGGGGATTACCGGTAGCGATAGTGACAATAATAACTCAAATAATAATAATTCGAGCAACTCCTCCAATAATAATTCGTCTAATAACTATTCAAATAATAGCAATAATAATCGTAACTCTAATCGTAGCGATAGTTTCAACGGGACTAAAATTGAATCGGCTACTGAAACGCGTTTTTGGTATGAGTTAGAAGAAACCTTACGCGGCATGATAGGCATAAATATGCGCCGCGATCGTGGCAACGACACCTCTTATGCGAACGATGGCCGAATGGTTGTAGTTAGCCCGCAAGCGGGTTTAGTCACTGTGCGTGCCTTTCCAGATGAAATACGCACAATTAAAACCTTTTTGAGTCAATCAGAAAAAAACTTGCAACGCCAAGTGGTGTTAGAAGCCAAGATTATCGAAGTCACCTTGAGTGATGGCTACCAGCAGGGTATTGATTGGACTAATGCTGGTGACTTAGTGGGCAGCACAGAAGTGTTATTTAACAGCGTATCTAAAATCCCGGGTGATGCTATTAGCAGTGTGCTGGGAGGCGGGGGAGCCCTAACCGTCACCGATGGTAATTTTCAAGCAGTGGTTAAATTGTTGCAAACTCAGGGCGATGTGAATGTTCTGTCTAGCCCTCGAATTACAGCCTCAAATAACCAAAAAGCAGTGATAAAAGTGGGGACCGATGAGTATTTTGTTACTGACGTATCCAATACAACTATCACTGGTACTAACCCCGTTACTAACCCAAGCGTCGAACTTACGCCATTTTTCTCTGGTGTTGCCTTAGATGTTACCCCGCAAATAAATGATCAAGGTGAAGTATTACTGCACGTTCACCCCTCTGTCACTGATGTAAAAGAGCAGCGTAAAGTCATTAGTTTTGGTAGTGATGCTGATAGCCTCGACTTACCGCTAGCACAAAGTGATATTCGAGAAACGGATACGGTCATTAAAGCTAGTTCAGGTGATGTGGTGGTGATTGGCGGCCTGATGAGCTCTAAACAAGAAGAGATTGTATCAAAAGTACCTTTTATCGGTTCTATCCCAGGTTTAGGCGAACTGTTTACCAACCGTGCTGTATCTAATCAGAAAACTGAATTGGTGATTTTGATTCAACCCACTGTGGTTACCCAAGATACCTGGCAAAACGAACTACAAAAATCACAAGAGTTATTAAACACTTGGTATCCAGAAGATAACTAGGCGGGCATTGGTGGCGGTATATCTCGAACATTTTGGCCTTTCACAAGCTCCTTTTGGTTTAACACCAAATACCGGTTTGTACCAAGCTTTGTTGCCTCATGATGAAGCGATTCAAGTATTGCAAACGGCGCTTAAATCGGGTGAAGGTTTTATTAAAGTAAGTGGTGAAGTAGGCACAGGAAAAACTCTGTTATGCCGAAAACTACTTAATGAAATGAGTGACGATTACCAGTTTGCTTATTTGCCAAATCCTTGCTTATCTGCAGAGCAAATTCATGCTGCACTAGCCAGTGAGTTAGGCCTGCAAGTGGATGCGGCAGCGTCATCTCATAGTGTATTGGAAAGCATTCATCATCACCTAATTGATTTAGCCAGCAAGCAGCGCCCAGTTGTACTGCTTATTGATGAGGCGCAAGCCCTAAGTGATGAAGCTTTAGAGGTGATTCGCTTACTGGGTAACCTAGAAACCGAGCAGCGAAAACTATTACACGTAGTGTTATTTGGCCAACCAGAACTGGATGAGCGTTTGGCCACTCAGCAATTGCGGCAATTACGTCAACGCATAACGTTCTCTTATCGCCTTCGGGCTTTAGAAAAGGATGAAGTGGCTAGCTATATACAACATCGTTTGCACCTAAGTGGCTATAGAGGTGGTCCTCTATTTACTGCTGCTTCATTAAAAATGCTTACTCGAGCCAGCCGCGGAATTCCACGTTTAATCAATATATTGGCTCATAAAGTATTAATGCTTTGTTACGGTCAGGGCGCTCAACAAGTGAGCGTGAAGATGGTTAAGCAAGCAGTGGCTGATACAGAAGATGCAGTAAGGCCACAAAGCCAAACAACCTGGTTAGTTCTTGCTGCAAGCGCCTGTGTCGCAGTTGCGGCGGCTGCATGGTGGAGTTTGTCACTATGAGCGTAATTAACCAAATGCTTAAAGACTTGGATAAGCGGCAGAATAGTAATCCGCAAAGCATGTCGCCCCTAGTCGAAGACTCAGGTAAAAGCATCAGAGCTTATGTGTTAATGGCTTTAGTATTAATTGCTTTGGTTATTTCAGCTTGGTTAGCACTGCGCTATTTTAAGAACATTGATGTGGTCAGTGATGTTGAAGTGGTTGCAGACACCGCTCAACATGCTAATTCCGTAGCTGTCTCTCTCGAAACCGAACAGCTGCAAGCAGTAGCAGACGCTATTGATGTAGAGTTAGTTGAGCCTGTTAGCCAGCTTACCACCTTGCCAATTTCACCTAATCAAACACTTACTACTGCAAATCAAAGCGATACTGCCAGTGAGCCCGATAAGCCATTGATTGAGCCAACAGCAACAGCGGTTGTAGAGGAGCCAGAGCCAAGCTCGGTAAAAAACAATCAAGAGCTTGCTGAGCTTGAGCAAAAGCCCACTGTTGCAGAAAAAGCGAGTGTGTCTTCTCAGCCTACAGCACCGAAACCCAAGAAAAAAGAACAGAGTAAGACTAAACAGCCATCGCTAACAACAGAGAAAAAGCAGGTTGCCAATGAAGCGTCGACACTTGAGATTACGCCCTTAAAGCTCACTCGTGAACAACAAGTGGCTTTATATACACGCCGCGGTTATCAGGCTTTAGATAAAAACCTACCGGGTGAAGCCCGCAAGGAGTTCCAAAAAGCCTTGCAGCTTGACCACCAAGCGCATGAAGTGCGAGAGCAGCTTGCAGCGCTTATGTTTGGTCGTGGTGATGTGCGCTCTGCGGTTAGCTTGCTTGAAGAAGGTTTACAACTAAGCCCGCTCCGTGGCTCGTTTAGGGTGATGCTGGCGCGAATTTTTGTGCAGCAAGACAACCTAGCTCAGGCTATTTATTATTTAGAAAATGCCGAACCCAGCATAATCGGCAATGTAGATTATTACGCGATGTTAGCCGGTTTAGCGCAACGCTTAGATAAACAGGAGTTGGCTTTAACTAGCTATCAAAAACTCGTTAAGCACGAACCTTCACGCGCTCGCTGGTGGTTGGGTTACGCCATTGCCAACGATAAGCTTGGTAGTTATCAAGAAGCTTTAGCCGCGTATCAGCAAGCCGAACTGATGGGGCAGCTTTCCAGTAATTCTCGCGATTTTGTGGTTAATCGCATTCGGCAGTTGGAGCAATAAACAGTGGCACAACCAAAATTACGAATGCGCTTAGGTGACTTGCTGGTTAGCGAGCAGGTGATCAGTGAAGCTGACTTAATGAGCGCCTTAGCCCAGCAAAAACAGTCGGGTCGAAAACTAGGTGCAACCTTAATTGAGCTTGGAGTCATTGCCGAGGTGCAATTGCTGGAGTTTTTAGCTCGTCAGTTGGGTATTCCATTTGTCGATTTAGCGCAAATTTCGGTAGATGCCAATGCTGTGGTGTTGTTGGGCGAAGTGCATGCTCGCCGCTTGCGCGCATTGGTGATTCACAAAGATGGCGACGTGTTAACTGTAGCTATTTCCGATCCCGCCGACCTCTCGGCAATTGACACCTTAGCATCGTTGTTGGCTCCTCATCAGCTTAAATATGTGGTGGCAAGGGAGTCTCAGGTTGTTGAAGCCTTTGACCGCTTTTACCGAAGAACCCGCGAAATTGAAGGTTTTGCTCAAGAGCTAAAAGAAGAATATGCCAGTAGTGATGAATTTGATATTGGCCTCGCTACCGCTGATGATGAGAGTAACGAAACCACCGTTGTTAAGCTGCTTCAGTCCTTGTTTGAAGATGCCGTACAAGTGGGCGCTTCAGATATTCATATTGAGCCAGACGAAAAAGTACTGCGGATCCGGCAACGGGTAGACGGCGTATTGCAAGAAAGTGTACTTAATGAGGTGCAAATTGCCTCGGCCATGGTGTTGCGCTTGAAGCTGATGTCGGGCTTGGATATTTCTGAGAAACGCTTACCGCAAGATGGGCGTTTTAATATTAAAGTACGCGGTCATTCCATTGATGTACGTTTATCTACGATGCCTATTCAGGCCGGCGAATCAGTAGTGATGCGTTTATTAGATCAATCGGCAGGTATTTTGTCGCTTGAGCAAACCGGTATGCCAGCGGACATTATGGAGCGTTATCGCCGTCAGCTTCATCGCCCTCATGGCATGATTGTAGTAACTGGCCCAACAGGTAGTGGTAAAACAACCACGCTGTATGGCTCTTTGAGTGAGCTGAACCAGCCTGAGTCGAAAATTATTACTGTGGAAGATCCGGTTGAGTACCGACTACCACGGATTAACCAAGTA
This sequence comes from Agarivorans litoreus, assembly GCF_019649015.1. Classification (NCBI taxonomy): domain Bacteria; kingdom Pseudomonadati; phylum Pseudomonadota; class Gammaproteobacteria; order Alteromonadales; family Alteromonadaceae; genus Agarivorans; species Agarivorans litoreus. Next base: position 2,807,011 of record NZ_BLPI01000001.1, read on the forward strand.
CAAGTAAACAGCAAAATTGGCCTCGATTTCTCCAATATTTTGCGTACAACCTTGCGCCAAGATCCAGACATTTTGCTGGTGGGAGAGATGCGTGACCAAGAAACTGTAGAAATTGGCTTGCGAGGCGCATTAACCGGTCACTTGGTATTAACCACGCTGCACACTAATGATGCGATAACCAGCGCCTTACGCTTGATAGATATGGGCGCAGCAGGTTACTTGGTGGCAAGTTCATTAAGAGCGGTTATCGCCCAGCGCTTGGTTCGTCGCCTCTGTGAAAACTGTAAACAAGAACATAGTTGCTCGCTCGAAGAAAAAGTTTGGCTTGAGCACATAAGTAACGAAGATTTGAGCAAGCAGGTTTTTTATAAAGGGCGTGGTTGTCAAAGTTGCAACTACACGGGCTATAAAGGGCGGATCGGTGTATTCGAAATGTTAGAGTTAAACAATGCAATGATGGAAGGTTTGCGTCGAGATGACCCCGATGAATTCTCTAAGGCTGCAAAAGCCTCGAAAAACTATCGCCCACTGTCATTAGCAGCTTTAGATTATGCAAAACAAGGGGTTACTGCGGTTGAAGAAGTGTTGCGATTGGTGGAAGAAGTAGACGTTTATGGCAGCGTTACTAACCCTCAGGGTGAGTCTTAGTAATGGCTTTGTTTCGCTATCAGGTTCGCGATAGCACTGGTCGCCTGATTAACGGTGATATAGAAGCGGCTAATCAAAACGCTGCGGCAGAGAGCTTGCTGCGTCGTGGGCTTACCCCAATTAAAATCGCAGAGGGTAAAGGCAAGGGCGAAGGCTTAGGTTCCTTAGATGTTAGTACTTTGTGGGAAGGGCGAATAAAGCTTGATGAGTTAGTCGTTTTTACTCGGCAAATGTATTCGTTAACCAAGGCTGGCATACCAATAATGCGCGCCATAAATGGCTTAGCCGAAACCGCTCATAGTAAGCTATTGCGCCGCTCGCTGGCTGGTGTATCTGATGCGTTGAGTAGCGGGCGAACTTTATCTACAGCAATGGCTGAGTATCCCAAGGTCTTTTCCCAGTTATTTGTAAGTATTGTTCACGTTGGCGAGAACACCGGTCAGCTCGAGCAAGCTTTTTTGCAGTTATCTCAGTATCTTGAGTTAGAAATGGACACCCGTAAGCGCATCAAAACAGCAATGCGTTATCCCACTTTTGTGATTATAGCGATTGTTATCGCCATGGTGATACTCAATATTTTTGTGATCCCCCAGTTTGCTGAAATTTTTGGCCGTTTTAATGTGGAACTGCCTTTAGCCACAAGGATATTGATTGGTACCTCCAATTTTTTTGTTAACTATTGGCCCTTGTTACTGGTGCTAACTATAGGCTCGGTATTTTTGGTGCGCTGGTATGTCAGTACTCCCAAAGGCCGTATGTTATGGGACAAAACGCGATTGCGCTTACCTGTTGTTGGCTCGGTGATAGAGCGCTCGTTACTGGCTCGTTTCTCGCGCAGTTTTGCGATGATGGTGGGAGCCGGAGTACCGCTTAACCAAGCCTTATCCTTAGTGGCCAGCGCCGTTGATAACGCGTTTATGGCAGAGCGAATTGTTGAAATGCGCCGCGGCATTGAGCGTGGCGAAAGCCTATTGCGTAACGCGATTGCCAGTGAGTTATTTACACCTTTGGTATTACAGATGATCTCGGTAGGTGAAGAAACTGGCCAAGTTGATGAATTACTTACCGAAGCGGCCGAGTTTTACGAGCGCGAAGTAGACTATGATTTAAAGAGCTTAACTGCGCGTATTGAACCAATTTTGATTGCGGTGGTGGCAGGTATGGTACTTGTTCTTGCTCTAGGCATCTTTACCCCAATGTGGGACATGATGCGCGCGGTGAGAGGTGGTTAAGTGAACCAACATGATTTGTTGGAGAATAATCGCTCACGCTTTAGTTGGCTTGTGACTTTATGCATAGTTTTATTAGTTGTATTATTGCTTTTAATTAGCCTAGTTAGGACAATTAGTCAGGCAGAGCAGCAAGCTGTAGACGAATATGCTCAAACTTGGGTAAGGCAGCTTGCTCAAGTTCATGGATTGTGGATAGCTAGATTTCGCCCCGAACAATTAGAGTTCAATTTGTACCAGCGTGATGCATTAACCGGTGAGCAAAAGCCGTTAGAAGTAATACGCTTAGCGATGAGTAAAGCGGGGTGGCCTAAGGTTGCATCAAACCAGCAGTGCCAAGATTTGTGGCGTGACATGGTTGGTGCTGAGCTAAGTGGGCAAGGTAATGCCGCGACAGCGGCCTATAAAAACCAGCAATGCCATTATGAGTTTTTAGGTGTGGCCATACTGATATATGACCCGCAACAAGGTTTGATGACAAAGGAATGGCTGTAAAGCCGATTTAAGAGGTAGTCTAACAGTGACAACAATTTCTACGGTATCAAGATCTACAATGAGACAAGCTGGCTTCTCGCTGATTGAGTTGGTAATTGTGATTGTTATTTTGGGCATTTTAGCCGCGACTGCTTTGCCGCGTTTTTTAGATGTAACAGAAGAGGCTAAGGTGGCAAGCCTAGAAGGCGTAGCTGGTGGTTTTGCCACTGGTGTCTCGTTAGCTCGTGCTCAATGGGAGGCAGAAGGTCGCCCCAGTGAAAATGGCAAAAATGCCGTTATTTATGATACGCAAAAAGTGTATTTAACCACGCCTACTGCAGCGCAAATAAGCAATGGCAGTGTTGCTCCTGGTTACCCGATGACCAGCGACGATGAAGACGTGGACCCTGGTACTTTATCCGGGGATAAGTGCTTGAAAGTGTGGGACGCAATTTTACAAAATCCTGCCCGCGCTACGGCTACCTTCTCTGAGGTAGCTAACCAAGGTGATTATTTCAAGTATTACACCACGGTAACGGGAGCCGCAGAGCAGACGCGATGTATTTTCTATCAAGTAAACTCTTTGGCTAAAAATAGTGACGGTTCCTACGTGGATCCTGGTAACGATGAAGGTTCATATAACAATTTCACGTATCAACCAGCCGCAGGGCGGGTTTTTACTAACATTCCTAACTAACGATTTATAAATCAATAATTTTCTAAGGATATAGAAATGAAGGCAATTAAACAGCAAGGCTTTACGCTAATCGAATTGGTGATTGTGATTATCATCTTAGGTATTTTGGCAGTAACTGCAGCACCTAAGTTTTTGAACTTACAAACTGATGCGCGAGCTTCAACCATTAAAGGTCTAGAAGCAGCTGTAAAGGGGGGAGCAAACCTAATTTATAGTAAAGCAGCAATTGCTGGTATCGAAAGTACTTCTGGTGATGTGTCTGGTGCGAACGGTACTGACGTATCAACAACGTTTGGCTATCCTAACGTAGCGGCATTTGGCTCAGATCAAATTGACGGCTGGTTAGATCTTAGTACAGCAGAGTGGACGGTTACTACTTCTGGTGCTGGCGCAACGATTACTCCGGCAGGTTTCACTACATCATCTGGAGCTTGTGAAGTTCAATACACTATTGCAGATAGTTCTAATTCAGCTCAAACGGTATCAGTTGTAACTGGCTGTTAATGCTTCGAGGCTAGCTTCGGCTAGCCTTTTACTTGCCGCCCAAATTGGAACTTCCACGAATACCTCACCCTAAAACCTCCGGCTTTACTATTATTGAGCTGGTGATTACGCTCATCTTAATTGGCATTCTGGCCATCACCGTACTACCTAAATTCTTTCGCGGTGGCTTTGCCGAAATTAGTCTGCGAGAGCAACTATTAAGTCGTTTGCACTTAGTGCAAACCCAAGCAATGAACCATTATCAAGATTGCTTCTTTCTGCAAATAAATACTGATAACTATTTTTCTGGCGAATTGTCTACCGATGGCAGCTGTGCCAATACATCTCCACCTTTGGAAGCTGTTGCTTATTCTAATGATTTGTTGGTCAGCCAAGGAACGATTCGTTTTGATGGCATGGGTCGAGTAAGGCTTGCCGAATCATCCTTGTGTAATCAGTTCCCTTGTGTGATAAGTGTAGAAGGCGATGATACCCATACTATTATCATAGAATCTGAGGGCTATATTCATGCGCCCTTGTAAGCAGCCGTCTGCTGCTGGTTTCACCCTTATCGAGTTAATTGTAGGTATTGTTGTATTGGCCATATCGCTGGTGGTGATTACCTCTTTTCTAGCTCCGCAAGCGCTCAAAAGTGTCGACCCGGTTTACGAGGTGCGCTCGGCCGAGCTTGGTTCAAGTTTAATGAATGAAATCCTTGGCAAATCATTTGATGAAAATTCTGATCACACCGGCGGAGGGCTGTGGCGCTGTGGTGAAACCGGGCAGTTGAGCTGCACGGCAGCCAGTGATTATGGCCCTGATGGGGAAAGTCGGGCTCAATATAACGATGTGGATGACTACCACACCAATGGTGCATTTATTAATATTGATGATAGTTTAGGTATTGATTTATCTGATATTTATCGAAATTTTTGGTATCGAGTTAGCGTTGATAGCAGTGAGCATGGCATCAATGCAGCCAAACGTATCGACGTAATAATTAGAGCACCTAATGGCATTGATTACGCCTTTAGCGCTTATCGGTGGAATTACTAATGCGCCGCTTACAAGGTTTTACCTTAATTGAACTGGTTATTACCTTGGTGTTGTTGGCTATTTTAGCCATTGCTACCAGTGACTTTTTACGCACTGGTAGTTTGATTTACCGACAAGGCGCAGACCGCCAAGTATTGTTGGGTGAAGCGCGTTTTGCCATCGAGCGTTTAAACCGCGAGTTACATAATAGTTTGCCTAATAGCGCTATGTTAAGTCCTAATAGCGCCAATGCCGCAGACCATTGCCTAAGCTTTGTGCCTACTTTTTCTAGTCATACTTATATCGATTTGCCGATAGCGCCAAGCTACTCTGCTTCTGCGTCAATAGTGACCTCATTAAATCAACCTAGTTTTTCTGCTGTAGGCAGCGCGTGGTTAAGTGTATACGTGCTAAATAGTGATGAAGTGCTTAATGCCAATGGTGCTTTAGTCGATGCTAATTGTACTGCAGCGACTGGCAAGGTGTTTTGTTTAAGTAATATTAGTGCCGATGCAAGTTCGGGAGTGAGTACTGTCAATTTTGCAGGTTCGGTTAGCGTAAGTACCGATTCACCCGCTCAGCGAGCGTTTATCTTGGGAGAGCCGATCCGTTATTGTGTGGAAGGTAGTAAGCTGTTGCGCTTTCAGCCGGCGGATAGTGGCAATGGGGTATTAATGGCCAGTAAGCTTGAAGTAAACAGTGCTGTTCAGCCTTTCCAAGTGTCGCCTGCCAGTTTAACTCGAAATGGTTTGGTGAATCTTCGCTTGCGCTTTGTGGAAAACCAAGAAGTAGTGGAATTTAATCATGACATCGTTGTTCTTAACCAGCCTTAGCCAGCGAGGCAATGTAACTTACCCCGCTAGCCAGCGGGGAAGTGCATTGGTAGTAGCTATTTTTGTTATTGTGGTAATGGCACTAATTAGCGTGGGTTTAACGGCGATGATTCAAGATACCTCCCGTAATGCCGCATGGGATGTTCTAGGAACGCGTGCTGAGTTAGCGGCTTATTCTGGTTTAGAGCAAGCCTTGTCGGCATTATTTCCACTTAACGTGCCAAACACAACCCTAGGTCAGTGTAGCAATGTTACCGCTCAGCCGGTACTTACCGGGCAAGGATTAACGTCTTGCAGTGTTACCGTGACTTGTCAGCAGAATGATGTCGCTCAATTAAGTGCACGTTTTTTTGACTTACAAGCCACAGGCCAATGTGGCACTGGAGAAGTATTGGTGCAACGTAGCCAAACGGTTCAAGCAAGGAGTGGGTTATGAGACGTCTTGCGTATTTTTTGCTCGGATTGCTCTGTTGTTATACGGTTACTTCCTCTGCTGATTGGAGCGCGAGTTTTGTCGAAGGGGTTAATTCTTATACCTCCTCGGGTGAAATTGACTTTGTTAGTTCTTCAACGCTATCTAACGCCCCGCCTAATCGCAAACTCCCAGCAAACGTTGTTAATGATCCTGACAATGGCAATACTTCCGGCTATGCCGGAGCTTGCCTAGGCGTGAATGGCAGAGGCATTTGTCAAGAGAGAGGTAACAACCCTCCTTTGGCGGTTAAACCAAATGGCATCCCTTTGTTTGAGGAGTGCCGAACGACGAGTAATCAAAATATCTCACCCGGTTGGAATGAGAATATAGAGCTGCCTGCAGGCGAATACGGCGATGTTTATATTAACGTGAGTGGTAACTTCAAATTTGTTGATGAAGGTGGTGTTTATAGGATTAAGCATCTAAATGTCAATAATGGAACTGTTGAGTTCGCAGCAGGTCAATATTGGGTTGAAAGACTGACCCTCAATTATGGTACAAATATCATCTTGCCGTCTTCTGGTTCGGTCGTTTTTTTTATAGAGTCAAATTATCGGCATAATGGGGATATTACTGGTGATGCAGGTCACCCTGAAAGACTAGTTTTTTATTCTTATGGCGACTTTGTACAAAATGGTGGGACAACCCTACATGCCTATGTCTTTAGCGAGCAGTTCGCATCACTTGACGGCAGCGCTACTTTAAATGGCGCAATTACGGGCGATGGAGTTCTTCTAAATGGACAGAGTGAGGTGGTATTCCAAGATAGATCTAATCAAATAGATGTTGTGCCTGATTGTGGATCTTCAGCCGAGCCCCTGTTATTGCAGTTTGGTAGCGATGGCGCTGGTCAAAACGGTGGAACAGTCACCTTTGATCAAGCGTATCAGTCTAAACCTTTAGTTTTTTTGATGACGCCAATGGATGCCAGTGACCCAAATAATGATGGGCCTGTAGCTGCAGTGTTAACCAATGTTATTCAAAGTAACGGTGAGTGGACGGGTTTTACCTGGGCACGGCAAGAGCCGCCAGGAAACACCACGCCTTCGAAGAATATTCAAGCGATTGATTGGATTGCGGTGAATGAGGGAGAACATTTTCTAGAAGATGGTACTGAGTTAAGAGCGGGAACTATAGAAACGAATAAAGCCTTTCCGTTTCCGGATAGAAGCTATTTCAATGTTGATATGCCTGGTAATCTTTCAGTGGTGCTGCATCAAAAGCAATCACGTAATAATAACTGTTGGCTAAGCTCAAACTCAGAATTCAACAATAATGGGATTCGCTTAGCGATAGATAGCAGCGAAGTCTATGATACTAATTTCTTTGGCTCTGCGCGTTACTGTGTCTCGGATAATGATTCAATCTTTTACACCGATATACAAAATGACACCGTCGCCTACCTTGCAACAGAGCCAACGGTAGGCGCTATCACGGTAGATAATCAGGTGGTAAATTATCAATTTGGCAACTCCGTTACTCATGGTAGTGGCGGCAGTACCATCTCACCAGAGGCTACTTGTGACTACACCACCAGTTATCAAACTAATCTGTTTGCTACGCCCCCCATTTTGGTGGGCAGCAAAAATGAGCGACGTGGTAATAATGGTGGTTGGTTAAGGCGATGTCAGCACAATGCCGCTAATTTTTCGATGATCACCGAAGAAGACCAATATCGGGATAATGAACGTAATCACTTGGCGGAGAAATACAGTTATATGGCGTTCGCCTCTAATTCTTCGGTGCAGGTGCCTGGTCTTAATATCTTTGCTGATAGTGCCGGACTCACCTGTGATATCCATGAGGTGACTATCCAAGCGACTTTAGATGGGCAAATTGACCAGAACTTTCAAGGAACTGTTGGGCTGACTACTTCAACTAATAGAGGCACTTGGTCGCAAGGTAATGGCCAAGGCAACTTGCAAGCTGGAGCAGATAATGGTCAAGCCAGCTATAGCTTTGTACCTAACGATTTAGGTGAAGTGACCTTGGGTTTATTGCACCCTTTAGAGGGCGTTGTCACGCTTAGCGTAGCCGATGGTGGAATTAGTGCCAGTACCGTTGTGACCTTTAATGCCTATGGTTTTAAAGATGAGCTAATTGGAACTTGGGGAGAGAATCCCCACAAAGCTAATACCCAGTTTGTCCTTAAGCTTACCGCAGTGGGGAAAGACCCAGATGGTGGTGTTGGCTGTAGCCAAATCGCTAATTATCAAGGCACCAAAGATTTGAGCTTTTGGACTGATTATATCCAGCCTGCATCAGGAACGCGGCAACTGGCTGTGCAAGACCAAGTTAGCAATGAATTTGTAGATGTAAGCACTAGTCAAAGTGCCAATACCAAAATCAAAACAGTATTTTCTGGCGGTGAAGCGCAGCTTAATTTGCGTTATCCCGATGTAGGTCGTTTGGGCATTAACTTTTGGGATGAAGAAGGCTCGATAATCGATGGCTCGACCACTACTTTGCTGGGAAGCTCTACCGCGGACTTAATCCCTGCGGGTTTCGTTTGGCAAAATATAAAAAATCAAACAGATGAGACTAGAGTTAATCCAACAACTTACTTCACGAAAGCTGGAGACCCTTTTATTTCTTCCCTAGTTGCAGTTATCGAAAACTGCGATATCAGTACTCAGGGACAAGAGTGCCATGCACCTAACTTTGTGGCCGACCCTGATGATTTAAAGCAGGAGGCTAGCTTAGAAAGCCCAAGACCTGAGCCCGACCCAGAAAATGGCGTTGAAGGCGTTCTTAGTGAAGGCGCCATCGATAGCCAATCGGCAGGTGTGATGCGAATAATTGATACTAATTATTCTGAGGTGGGAAGCATAAATTACACTGGCTGGGTGTCTGAGTACCTAGCTTATGTTTTGGAAGATTATGCTGTAGCAAAAGCCAGTGATGTGGTTGGCAGTTTTTATCCACATCACTTTGAATTGACCGTGGCGAGCATTCAAGCTGCCTGTTTAGCGGGTGATTTTACTTATATTGGTCAGCAAGAGCAGCTGGTGAGTTGGACTTTGGTGGCTGAGAATGCATTTGGTGTTACTACCAAAAATTACTCTACAGATAAAAATGTCCCTGTTACCGAAGTTGGCAGAGATCTAGAAAATGATTGGCGTTTTGTTAGTAGCTCTGCGGTGGCGGGTTTTGATGATGGCTTTACGATAGAAGAACCTAGCAGCACATGGGCTGATGGCGTGTTTACTCAAACAGATTTACTTTCTGGCGTTGAAAAGCCGGTAACGGCGCAAGCTCCGGTAGTGGATGGCGCTATTAGCTTGTTTTATCAACATAGCGATGCTGGTATTCAATCTACCGATGGCACTTATGTGTGTGTGGGAGATGATGATACTGCTTATAGCTGTGTGTTGGGTACTGCTCCAGAGTTGCGCCATGGTCGAATTAAGCTTAATAACGGCTTTGGCTCAGAGCTTCAAGCTATAGCAGTTAATGGCGAGTTGCAGTATTACGATGGTAGCCGGTACATCCGAAATACTGATGATGTGTGCAGTAATCTCAATCTTCCTAGCTTAGAATTCTTACCTAAAGTTGATGCTAACTCCGCTCAAGTAGGCGGAGGCAGTTCTGATGTTTCACTTCGTTCTCCAGGCACCGCAGAACAAGGCATAATTTGGGTCGATTTTACTGCTCCGGGTGACAGCAATACTGGGCAAGTGGATTATTGGTTTAATTTAGACAGTCATCTTAATTGGCTACGTGAAGATTGGAATGGTAATGGCAGCTACGAGAGTGCAGATGATGCTGCAGGAAGTGGCCAAGTGACCTTTGGTATATTTCGTCAAAGCGATCGGGTTATAGATCGTAGAATGCGCTATTGATAGTAGATTGGCCGAAAAATATGCAATCTAAACCAAGTATTTAGTGAAAGGCAGGTGATAGCCTTCACTATCCTTGGCTTCTCTCTATAGTATGCTTGCTAGTAACGGTTTGCATTGGTAAAGTGAGCCAAGTTTTAATCGCTTATCATCGGCACTATTTCTCAGGATTCGCCCAGCTATGTTTAAAAAGCTTCGAGGCTTGTTTTCTAACGATTTGTCTATCGACTTAGGAACAGCTAATACACTTATTTATGTAAAAGATCAGGGGATCGTACTTAACGAACCTTCAGTAGTGGCTATTCGCCAAGAGCGCGCTGGTAGCCCCAAAAGTGTCGCTGCGGTAGGTCATGCCGCTAAACAAATGCTAGGTCGTACGCCCGGTAACATTTTGGCGATTCGCCCAATGAAAGACGGTGTAATTGCCGACTTTTATGTTACTGAAAAAATGCTGCAGCACTTTATTAAACAAGTTCACGATAATAACTTCTTGCGTCCAAGCCCTCGTGTTTTGGTGTGTGTTCCTTGTGGTTCAACCCAAGTTGAGCGCCGTGCAATTCGTGAATCGGCGATGGGAGCTGGAGCACGTGAGGTTTACCTAATTGATGAACCAATGGCTGCGGCAATTGGTGCCGGCTTGCCAGTCTCAGAAGCTACCGGTTCTATGGTGGTAGATATTGGTGGTGGTACTACTGAAGTTGCGATTATCTCGCTAAACGGGGTGGTTTACTCCTCTTCAGTACGTATTGGTGGCGACAAGTTTGACGACGCCATTATTAACTACGTGCGTCGTAACTACGGTAGCTTAATTGGTGAAGCAACAGCTGAGCGGATTAAACATGTTATTGGTTCTGCCTACCCAGGCGATGAGGTTCGTGAAATTGAAGTGCGTGGTCGTAACCTTGCTGAAGGCGTGCCAAGAAGCTTTACTCTGAACAGCAACGAGATCCTAGAAGCCTTGCAAGAGCCCCTTTCAGGTATTGTAAGTGCAGTAATGGTAGCGCTTGAGCAAAGCCCTCCAGAGCTAGCATCTGATATTTCAGAGCGTGGCATGGTGTTAACCGGCGGTGGCGCATTAGTTCGCGATTTAGATCGTTTATTGATGGAAGAGACTGGTATACCTGTAGTGGTTGCTGATGACCCTCTAACGTGTGTGGCACGAGGTGGTGGTAAAGCTATTGAAATGATCGACATGCATGGCGGTGACTTGTTCCACTACGAATAAGCAGCCACAACGAAGAACACGCCTTGTGTTCTTCGTTTTATTTAACTTTGTTCCAAACAGACAACTACTTAGGTAACGACCGATGAAACCTATCTTCGGCCCAGGTCCATCTTTAGAGCTTCGCCTTGTGCTCGCTATTTTGTTGTCCATTTCTTTGATTTTCATCGACAGTAAACTGATTGCCTTTAAGCAAGTGCGAGTATATTTGCATTCCGCTGTGAGCCCTTTGCAATACATTGCCAATATGCCGGGTCAAGTTATGGACTCGATGTCCAATCAAGTGATTACCCGTGAACAGCTGAAGAAACAAAATAGTAGCTTGCGAGAGCAATTATTGCTTAATCGCGCCGACCAGTTATTAATGGAAAGCCTAGCCAAAGAAAATTCCCGCTTACGTGCTTTATTGGGCTCTCCTGTTCGCAACGACAGCCGTAAGCTGGTGGCCGAAATCATGGCCGTGGACTCAGATCCATTTTCGCATCAGGTGGTTATCGATAAAGGTAAATTAGATGGGGTGTTTGAAGGGCAGCCAGTAATTAACGATATTGGTGTGATAGGTCAAGTATTGCATGTAGGTACAACGACCAGCCGAGTATTGCTGATCACCGATGCGAGCCACGGCATTCCAGTGCGTATTGCGCGAAATGATATCCGAGCAGTGGCTACCGGTACTGGCGAATTAAATCGTTTGCAATTGCCGCATATACCGCGCAGTACCGATATCGGAGAAGGCGATGTACTTGTGACCTCTGGCTTAGGCGGTGTATTTCCAGAAGGCTACCCAGTGGCGGTCATTAATCGCTTTGATTATCAGGAAGGTAAGCCTTATGCCGACGTAATGGCTACGCCAGTGGTGGAGTTAGATCGCCTACGTTATTTACTGTTAATTTGGCCTTAAACATTGGCTTGATAAAGGCATCGTATGATTGAAAAAATTAATGGCCGCAGCGCTATTATTGCAAGTTTGTTCATAGCATTAATATTGGCAATTATTCCTTTGCCATTAATTGCAGATGCTTTTCGTCCAGACTGGGTGTTGGTATGTGTATTCTATTGGACAATTGCTTTACCCCATCGAAGCAATGTGGGGATTGCTTTTGTCGTGGGCTTTGTGCTTGATCTTCTGCTTGGTTCAACCCTAGGCGTTCGGGCCTTAGCCATGTCGATAGTGGCCTATATTGCGGCTACTAATTTTACCCGGTTGCGTAATTTTTCGGTTTGGCAGCAAGCACTAGTTGTTGGCGGCTTAACTGGTTTAGCGAAAATTGTGGTTTTTTGGGCAGAATACCTGGTTCAAGATATTCAGTTACCTTCTGGCTATTTTTATCCAGTTATTACGACTACTGTTGCTTGGCCTTGGATATTTTTGCTGCTGCGTAAGCTGCGCCGCCAGTGGAAAATATCATGACGCAGCAATGCCCGTTGATTTTAGCGTCGGCCTCACCGAGAAGAATTGAACTGCTTGCTCAGTTAGATTGGACCTTTACTGCACAAGCTGCTGATATTGATGAGACGCCCAAAGTGGGGGAGTCAGCACAAGCTTTGGTGTGTCGCTTGGCTGAAGAGAAGGCCGCTGCTGTTTACCAGCAGCAGGCTGACTTTCCGGTGGCGGTGCTAGGCTCAGATACTATTGTGGTATGCCAAGGCGAAGTATTAGGTAAGCCAACAAACGCAGCAGACAGTCAGCGTATGCTGAGTTTATTAAGTGCTAAGCAGCATCAAGTAATGACAGCAATCAGCCTGTATCATCAGGGTGGTGTGGATACTCAGTTAGTCATAACTAAGGTGTTTTTTTGTCCGGTTTCAGAAAGTCAAATTGCGGCGTATTGGGCCACTGGTGAACCGGCAGATAAGGCGGGAAGTTATGCCATTCAAGGGCTTGGCGGTAAGTTTGTCGAACGTATTGAAGGTAGTTATAGTTCGGTGGTTGGTCTGCCATTGGTAGAGACTGACCGTTTACTCCATTTACATTTAACTCGCTAGGTTACTATGTCAGCAGAATTATTGATCAATGTTACCCCTACCGAGACTCGTGTTGCTTTAGTGGATAGCGGGATCTTGCAAGAAACCCACGTTGAGCGCGATGCGCGGCGTGGTATTGTTGGTAATATGTACAAAGGGCGAGTCAGCCGAGTACTGCCTGGGATGCAGGCGGCTTTTGTAGATATTGGTTTAGAAAAAGCCGCGTTTTTACATGCCTCTGACATTGTTCCGCATACGGAATGTGTTGATGTTACAGAACAAGAACACTTCCAAGCAGGAAATATTGCAGAGTTAGTCAGGCAAGGCCAAGACATTATGGTGCAGGTGGTAAAAGATCCACTAGGAACCAAGGGGGCACGTTTAACTACAGATATCACTTTGCCCTCACGTTACTTAGTGTTTATGCCGGGCAGCAGCCATGTTGGGGTCTCACAACGAATAGAAAGTGAACAAGAGCGCGAGCGTTTAAAAGAGATATGTGGCGACTTTGTTGATGAGTTGGGCGGCTTTATTATTCGCACAGCCGCTGAAGGCATCGGTGCTGATGAGCTTGAGCAAGATGCTGCTTTCTTAAAACGAGTATGGCGTAAGGTTCTACAGCGTAAAGAGAGCTCGCCGAGTAAAAGTAAGTTGTATGCAGAGCTGAATTTGGCGCTGCGGATCATTCGTGATTTTGTAGGCACTCATCTTGACCGTATTCGAGTTGATTCACGCGAGACCTATGAGCAATTAGTTTCTTTTAGTGCTGAGTTTGTGCCCGAGTTTACCGAAATCCTCGAGTACTATGCTGGCGACAGACCGATCTTTGATTTGTTTGATGTAGAGAATGAGATTCAACGCGCCCTAAAACGACGCGTGGACCTTAAGTCTGGCGGCTACCTGATTATCGACCAGACCGAAGCGATGACCACCATCGATATAAATACTGGCGCATTTGTTGGTCACCGAAACCTCGAAGAAACTATTTTCAATACTAATATAGAAGCCACTCAATCAATTGCCCGCCAGCTGCGTTTGCGCAATTTGGGTGGTATTGTGATTATCGATTTCATCGACATGGCCGACTCTGAACATCAGCGTCGTGTATTGCATAGTTTAGAACTGGCTTTAGCCAAAGATAGGGCTAAAACTAACATTAGCGGCTTTTCTCAATTAGGTTTAGTGGAGATGACCCGCAAACGCACCCGAGAAAGCATTGAACATATTTTGTGTGGAGAGTGTCCAACCTGTCGTGGCCGTGGTACGGTAAAAACTGTCGAGACAGTATGTTACGAAGTGCTGCGTGAAATCATCCGGGTTAATCGCGCTTATGATGCAGATAACTTTATTGTATATGCGTCGACCAAAGTTGCAGATATGCTAATGGGAGAAGAATCACACAGCTTGGCTGAGTTAGAGGTGTTTATTGGAAAACAAGTTAGAGTTCAAACCGAGCCTATGTACAGTCAAGAGCAGTTTGACGTGGTGTTGATGTAGGTTTATGGCAACTCCCTTACGCCGTGGTGCCAGAAAGTGCTGGTACGGCCTAGCGATCCTGTTAGTGATTATTGCCGTGTGCTTAAGTATTGCACGCGGCATTTTGTCATTTGCCAGTAATTATAAAGATGACCTTGCGCAGTGGTTGGTTGCTGATCAAGATGCAGAGTTACGCATAGGTCAACTTAGTGCTCGGATGCGTAACTTCCGGCCCATGTTGGTATTTGAAGATACTGAAGTAGCAATTGGAAAAAACCGCAAAACTCGCTTCAGTGTTGGCGCATTGATGCTAGAACTAGATCTTTGGGAAACCCTTGAACAGCGCCGAGTGGTATTCAAAGATTTAGTGCTTGATGAGTTCCATTTAAAGCTTAGCGTCGACCCTGGAAATGGCTCATCGTCTCGGGATTTTAGCCAAAGTTATCAAGCTATTAGTGATGTTTTTTTGGGACAGCTCGAGAAGTTTAGTTTAACCAATAGTTTAATTGAACTTGGTTTACCTGAACATAGCATGAATTTTGATATTGCGAGCTTGGATTGGGTAAATAAAGGGCATTTACACCAAGGTAACGGTGAAATTTTAGTTGGCCAAGATTGGCAAAATGGTCAAGTGAGCTTTCGGGTCGACTTGTTGGGTGATGCCTCAAACGTAGATGAATTAACAGGTAAGTTGTTTGCTAAGGTTGAACACCTTAATTTGCAAGCTTTGCGTAAATTGTTAGGTGGGGCGGCTCAGCACCTTGAAAGTGACATTAATCTCTCTTTATGGGCAGAGTTTGGCGCTGACCAGCAACAACGCTGGGTAAGCCAGTGGCAACAAAGCCAACTTCGTTGGGGCAAACAAAACAGCCAGGTAATGAACATCGACAGCGGCCTTATTCAAGGTTTGAAGGTGGCAGATAAGTGGCGAATAGACAAGTTGCCTTGGCAACTTAGTATTAACGACAAGAGTACTGATTTTTCCTTACAAGGTTTGGCCAGTAAACAGCATCATGCGTGGCGCTTGGCCGGCTTTGAGTTAGCCATTTGGTCACCCTTATTGGCTATATTAGAGGATAGCGAATCCGATATTGCTTGGTCTAAGTTGCTTACTGGTGGCCAACTTAATCATCTAGATATCGACTATATTCAAGCAACAAAACAACTGCGTTATCAAGCCGAGTTGGTTGACTTAAGTACTAAAGGTCAGTCTTTTATACCTAGCCTTACTCATTTAAATGCTCAAGTTTTGGGTGATACGCAGCACGCACAATTACGTTTGCAACAGCAAGGTGATTTTCACCTAGGCGTGCAATTTGATGAAACTTGGACAATTGAGCAACTTGAGTCAGATATTGCCATTCACTTTGCAGATCCTGAATTTAGCTTACGCAGCCAATATACCCATTTGGTGACACCAGAGCTAGATTTTGTTGGTAAATGGTCGCTAACTTGGCCAAAAGATGGCGCATGGCCAGTGTTAAGTTTGATGGCAAACGCCGAGATAAAAGACGCAGGGAAGGCTTATTGGTATTACCCAGAAGTTATGCCAGACAAGGTATTCTCTTACTTAAAAGATGCTTTAGTGGGAGGACAAGCAAAGCATAGTCAAGTGCTTTGGTATGGCCAACTTGATAATTATCCTTACGATGCTAACAACGGCATTTTCCAAGCGTTTGTACCACTCGATAATGCCACTTTTAAGTTCGATCCTGATTGGCCCGCGTTGCAAGAACTGCAGTTGGACTTGCTGTTTCAAAATGATGGCTTGTTTATGGAGAGTAATCGAGCACGTTTAGGAAAAGTGCCTGCACAGCGGATCAGTGCCAGTATTCCAAAGTTTCAAAGCTATTCTGAGCTGTTTATTACTGGCAAGGTTGCTGGCTCGGCAGCTAGCGTACAGGACTATTTGTTGCAATCCCCCATCGATGCGCTTAGTGATAGTTTAACTCAGTTACCGCTTAGTAATGGCGATGTGTCGGGTGAGATTTATCTAAATATTCCACTCTATGATGCTGATGTTGAGGTTAATGGTCATGTCGACTTCAATGGTAACAATATTGATGTTAAACCAGCAGGGATGAGCTTGAGCCAGATTAAAGGCCGCTTATATTTTCAAAATGAAACATTACGTACTAATAATTTAAGCGCACTTTGGCGGGGCATGCCACTGGATATTAAATTTAATACGCAAGCCATTGATGATGATTATTTATTGAGTTTTGATTTGGGAGGACGCTGGCCGCTAGATGAAGTACAGCGAGCTTTTGGACTCCCTCTTGCCGAGTACCTATCGGGTAATCTTAATTGGCAGGGCGATTTAGATATACATTTAAAACCAGAAAGCCAGTTTGAGTACAAAGGTGATTTTCGTAGCGAGTTACTAGGATTAGCACTAACGTTGCCGGAACCTATACAAAAGCGTCCAGCAGAAACCTGGCCTACCGCGCTAAGTATTACTGGTAATGCATCGAGTACTAAGTTGCAGTTAGAGTCTAATCAATTGATTTCAGGCTTTGCTCAGATTGATTTTGTTGAGGAAAAGAAAAAACTCAAATATGCCTTACTTAACTTAGGTGCGGATAATGATTTGCTCTGGCAAGGTGAAGGCTTAGCGATGTCATTTGAATTTAGTCAGTTAGATATGCAGCCTTGGCTGAGCTGGTCAAAGGAACAGATTAAGTTTACTCCGGAAAAACCTGAAACAAACTATACCAATGTGAGTTTGGCTATACCGCCGTTAATGTTTATTCGCGGTGCGGTTGATGAGGCTCAGCTGTTAGGGCAAACTTTTAATAACTTCAATATTGCTTATCTACCTCGAAGCAAAACCCAACTGCAAATTGAATCTGATCAGTTAATTGCTAGCATTGCCGCTCCCGAAAAACCAAGTGTAGAGCAAGCAGTAAAGGTTAATATTGAGAAAGCTCAGCTTAGTGAGCTGGACTTTTCTAAGCTAGATAAGGCACCTGAGCAACACAGTAGACAGACTGAGAAAGCAAATCGCTCTTTGCTAGATATGTTGCCTCCTATTTCGCTTAGTTGTAATGACTGCCAGTTTGGCGATTATCGTATTGGCAACGTTAAATTGGAGTTGCCAATTGAAAACCAAACAATGAAAAACGGCCACTTATCGGTCGATTGGGGGCATAGCCAGCTTACCGCTGCATTGTTTTGGAATAAGCTGAACGAGATAGAGCAAGCGGGCTTTGCGGGCAATCTTGATAGTTCTAGCTTGGAACTGTTAATCGAAGATTTAGGCCGAGATAGTCCTTTAAAAGGTACCTCGGCTGAGTTCACCTTTGACGTAAATTGGCAAGATAGTTTACTTAAGCCAAATATGAATAGCCTAAATGGCTCTGTTGAGATGAAAACCGACAAAGGCGTGGTGACTGAAATGAGTGATAAGGGTAGCCGCTTACTTACGTTGGCTAGCCTAGATACTATTCGCCGACGTTTGCAGCTTGATTTTAGTGATGTATTTGAGAAAGGTCTGCACTTTGATTCGATGAGCGGAAGTGTTGCTTTTGATAACGGTGTGGCTAATAACCAAGATTTTTTCTTAGATGGCGTTGCTGGAGTAATGCGTGGTAAAGGGGAAGTGGACTTTCGCGATGGGAAAATTAATTATCGAGTAAGTTACTCACCCAAAGTAACTTCTAGTTTACCGGTACTGGCTGCATTTTTGGTTACACCTGCGACAGGCGTTGCGGTGTTAGCATTGTCTAAGTTATTTGAACCTGTGGTAGAGGTGGTTACGCAAATTAATTTTGCCCTTACTGGTAACCTAGCCGAACCTGAGCTCATTGAGCTTGAACGAGTGAAGCAAGAAATCAAAGTCCCTGATGAGTTTAGGGCAAAAGAGTCGCGCTAATGAAGTTAATTGCGTTGCAAATGACCTCAAATGGTCTGGTTGCCGACAACCTAAAACAGGCAGAAGCTTTATTGCAACAGGCTAATCCTAGGGCCGGTGACTTAGTACTTTTACCTGAGAACTTCGCTTGTTACGGTGGCGGCGATAAGGCCTATATGTCTATCGCCGAGCATTTAGGCAAAGGGCCTATTCAAACTTGGCTTAGCCAACAAGCCCAGTTATATGGCATTTATTTGGTGGCTGGTAGCGTGCCTACTAAAGCTGAAGAACAGCATCGTTGTTACACCACCAGTTTGGCCTTCTCACCCATTGGAGAACTATTGCAGCATTATCACAAGCTACACTTGTTTGATGTGGATGTGGCTGACAACGTGGGGAGTTACCGAGAATCAGACAGTTTTGTTGCTGGTGAGCAGCTCGCTTGGTTTGATATGGGCGCAATTCGAGTAGGAATGGCGATTTGTTTTGATTTACGTTTTCCCTACTTATTTCAGCTGCTGCGTCAACAGGGCTGTGATATTGTATTACTTCCTGCTGCATTTACTGCATTAACTGGGGAAGCCCACTGGCAAGCGCTACTGCAAGCCAGAGCCATAGAAAATCAACTCTATTTGGTGGCCGCCAATCAAACAGGAACACACGAAAATCAACGCCAAACTTGGGGACACTCAATGATTATTGATCCCTGGGGGCGTTGTTTAGATCTACAGCCAAGCGGAACGGGGCCAGCAAGAGCCGATTTTAATCCGCAGCTATTACAGCAAGTTAGGGACCGGATGCCCGTGCCGTTGCATGGTCAATTACAACTAGGGTGGAGAGAATAAACACTATGTCGTTTGAAAAAGTCAGTCAGTCATTACTGGTGCCAGGAGGCATTGGCCAACAAGAGCTAAGTATGGCGCTGACCGAAGTGGCAAAACACCAAATTGATTATGCTGATCTGTTCTTCCAACATAGCCGCCACGAATCGTGGGTGCTGGAAGACGGTATTGTAAAGGAAGGAAGCTATAACATTGAGCAAGGCGTAGGAGTTCGCGCAATAAGTGGCGAGCAAACCGGTTTTGCCTATTCCGATGTGATTAATAACAGCGCGTTGCTACAAACTTGCCAAGCAGCACGAGGCATCAGCTCAAAAGGTGTAAACGCCAAGATTAAACCTTTTAGTAAAGTCACTGCTGAGCAGTTTTATCAAGCTGATAACCCCTTAGTTAGCCTGTCTAATCAGCAAAAAATTGCTTTATTAGAGCGAGCAGACAAATATGCACGTAGCTTGGATCCTGCGGTTACTCAGGTAATTGTTAGCTTGAGCGGTGTTTATGAAGAGGTATTGGTTGCTGCCAGTGATGGTACCTTAGCGGCGGATATTCGCCCCTTGATTCGTTTTAACTGTAGTGTACTCGTTGAGCGCAATCAACGCCGAGAGCGAGGTTCTGCCGGTGGTGGTGGGCGTCGCAACTACAGCTACTTCTTAGAAGAAGTGAATGGCCGTGAGCGAGCCATGGGCTTTGTGGACGAAGCAGTGCGTCAAGCCTTAGTAAACCTAGAGGCGGTAGATGCCCCAGCTGGTTTAATGCCAGTAGTGCTAGGCGCCGGTTGGCCTGGTGTATTACTGCACGAAGCAGTTGGGCACGGTTTGGAAGGTGACTTTAATCGCAAGGGCTCTTCTGCCTTTAGTGGTTGTATGGGGGAGCAAGTGGCCTCAAGTCTATGTACCATTGTTGATGATGGAACCTTGGGGCAACGTAGAGGTTCGGTAAATATTGATGATGAAGGTACCCCAGGACAATACAATGTATTGATCGAAAATGGTGTACTAAAAGGCTACATGCAAGATAAGCACAATGCTCAGCTTATGAATACTCGCTCAACCGGTAATGGTCGACGCGAATCTTATGCGCATTTACCCCTACCGCGTATGACCAATACCTATATGTTGCCTGGCGAAAGCGAACCAGAAGAACTGATTGCCTCGGTGAAAAAAGGGATCTTTGCGCCTAATTTTGGTGGCGGACAGGTGGACATTACTTCAGGTAAATTTGTATTTTCCGCTTCAGAAGCTTACTTAATTGAAGATGGGAAGATTACCGCGCCAATTAAAGGTGCAACACTGATTGGTTGTGGACCCGAAGCGATGCAGCAGGTATCCATGGTTGGTAATGACCTCGCTCTTGACCAAGGGGTTGGGGTATGTGGCAAGGAAGGCCAAAGTGTGCCAGTTGGGGTTGGTCAACCCAGTGTTAAACTTGATGAGTTAACGGTTGGCGGTACGGCGTAAATAAACTGCATAACAGAAAAGGGCCGTAAACCCAAGGCGTTTACATGTTGTGGCCCTATCCGGAAAGGCAAGCATCGCTTGCTTTTTTGCTTTCTCAGGATAACAAAAATGCAAGGAGTGCCCATCTAGGCCAGTCCTAATAACTTGCTGTATTAAAAATACTTCCTTGCAGCAAAGAGATTTCAGCCTAACCCGTATTGCGTAGAGCGATACCGCAAGAGTAGGGAGTCGCTGAATATTTATACCAATCGTACTAAGTACCAGTTCATTCTATCTGGTTAAATACTCGATAACTGCGTTAGAATTTTTGATTGTAGAATAACGACTTATCGAAAAATCTTGCCTTATTCTCGAGTATTTTTCCTGCGTTATTTCTGATCACTTACTTAGTGTGATGGGTATTAGGTAATCCTTTAGAAAATTTTTTCCAAGAAAAAGGGCGCTGCATGCTGGAATTAACCAGTAAAACAGCCCCCTTATTGCTTTGACTAAAAAGACCTAGACCCACCTTTTGTAAACGTCTTGGCGTAGGCCCTTTTGTTCTTAGCTTATTAAGTGTTTTCTTTTAAATATTTAGCTAGATCTTGGTGAGCCTTTGCTGGTTTTTCTAGTTCGGCTTCTTTTTTGGCTTGGCGCACTAATTGGCGTAATTTTTGGCGCTCTAAATTGGGGTTTTGCTCAAGCAATTGATTTATTGCAGCATCGCCTTCGGCAACTAATAAATCTCGCTGTTTTTCCAATGCCAACTGCGCTTGAGCTTGGTAAATGTGCTTGTTGCGGATTTTATCTAAGCCAGCATTTATCGCCTCTTCATTTTCGGTACGCATTACTTTGCCAATGTAATTCATATGGCGACGCGCAGCTTCTCGCTTGTCTTTTAAGCGTTTCGCTAGGGCAATCGCTTCGCGTAGCGTAGGGCTCATTTCAATGGTGGCTAGCTGCGGGTTGGTGAGCGCAACTAACTCGGCACCAATTTTTTTCAGCCGATCTGCTTCACGTTTGATTTCAGATTTACTGATCCAATCGTCTTCATCATAGGGCTGTTGATTCTTCATTTTTAACTCTCATGGTACTTTTTTTCATATCTTACCAGTTCTTGGATATGGTCGCTCGATGAGTTTTGTTATGCTAGTGCCATGCATGGAGATGAAGAATAAAAATGAGCCCTGAAAAACAAGTTAGTCAAGAGTTAAGTCAATTGAAGCAGGCGGTGGAATTCGCCTTGGAACAAGCCAAACAGTTGGGTGCCGATGAGTCTGAAGTGTCAATTTCAAAGCAAACCGGGATATGTGTAGCGACTCGCGATCAACAAGTTGAGACTTTGGAGTTTAATCACGATGGCGCATTAGGCATTGCAGTATACTCAGCTAATTGTAAGGGCAGTGCTTCGACTTCAGATTTAAGTCCGGAAGCGATCACAAATGCAGTGAAAGCTGCTTACGATATTTCGCAATACACCTCTAAAGACTCAGCTGCAGGAATTGCTGATAAAGCGCTTTTAGCTACTGATATTCCAGATCTTGAGTTATTTCATCCTCATCCCTTAGAGCCAGACTATTTTATTGATGTAGCTAAGCAGTGCGAAGATATTGCTTTGCGTAACCCACAAATTAAGGCGAGTGATGGCGCTAATATCAATAGTCATTATGGTGTGAAGGTATATGGCAATAGCCATGGCTTTTTAGCCGGTTATCCTACTAGTCGTCATAGCATTAGTTGCATGTTAATTGCTGGCGAAAAGGAGATGCAACGCGACTATGCCTATAGTGTGGCGCGTGACTTTGCAGATCTTGATAGCATTGAAACCATTGCCACTAAAGCTCAGCAAAAAACCTTAGGGCGTTTAAATAGCCAAAAGATATCTACTTGTGAGGTACCCGTGGTATTCGACCAAGACGTAGCGAGTGGGCTGTTTGGTCATTTAGTGGGGGCAATTAGTGGTGGCAACTTGTACCGCCGTTCATCGTTTTTGTTGGATAGTTTAGGCAAGCAATTATTCCCGAGTTGGTTGTCGATTTATGAAGATCCATTTATTAAAAAAGGCTTGTCTAGTACGCCATTTGATAGTGAAGGGGTTGCGCCGTCGGCTAAGCACATTATTGCTGATGGCAAGTTAGAAACTTACTTACTAACCAGTTATTCGGCACGTAAGTTGGGAATGCAAAGTACCGGTCACGCTGGTGGTATCCATAACTGGAAGGTTAAGCACAGTGGCATAACTCGCGCAGAGTTGCTGAAACAAATGGGTACTGGCCTGCTTATTACAGAGATGATGGGGCAAGGCGTAAATACGGTAACTGGAGATTATTCACGTGGCGCAGCAGGCTACTGGGTCGAAAACGGTGAAATAGCGTTTCCGGTGCATGAGATTACCGTGGCTAGTACTTTACAAGACATGTTTGCCAATATTGTGGCTATCGCTGATGATTTTGATAAAGAAAGCACTATTCAGTCCGGCTCGGTACTTATTTCGTCGATGAAAGTAGCGGGTAGCTAGAGGTTATTCTCAGCTCTTAACTTGATCGTTCGAGCAGGTTAAGAGCCGTTATGTTGATTCTACTATAGCTTAGGCTAACACTAGGGTAGCCATACCTAAAAAAGAAAATAGCCCCATTACGTCGGTCACGGTGGTTAAGGCCATACCGCCTGCTAGTGCAGGGTCAATTTTAAATTTCTTCATTAACAGCGGAATAGTTACTCCGGCTAAACCGGCCAGTGACATGTTAATAAACATTGCCCCAGCAATAATTACCCCTAAGGTCCAATCGCCTTTCCAGAGGGTAACTACCAAGGCAATCACCGTAGCCCAGATTATCCCGTTTAACATGCCAATCGCAGCTTCTTTGCCTATTAACCAACGTGAGTTACCTTCACCAATATGACCCACCGCTAAACCACGAATAACCAAAGCAAGGGTCTGATTGCCAGCAATCCCTCCCATGCTGGGTACAATAGTCATTAAAATGGCCAAGGTGGCTAACTGCTCGAGAGTAGATTCAAACATATTGCTGATGGAGGCCGCGACTAAGGCCGCGCACAGGTTTACTGCCAACCAAAAGGTGCGGCGTTGGGTGCTTTTTATCACTGGGGCAAAGGTATCTTCATCATCGTCCATACCCGCCATTCCCATCATGCTGTGTTCGGCGTTTTCGCGAATAATATCGACTACATCATCGATGGTTACCCGGCCTAACAGTTTACCTTGGTCATCAACGACCGGAGCCGAAATCCAGTCGTGGCGTTCAAATAATGCGGCTACGTCATTTTCGGCCATGGATACATGGATGGTCTCTGCGTTCCCATCCATTACTTCTCGAACATTAACATTGGGATTTACCGTAAGCAGAGTTGATAGTGGAATGTCGCCCAGTAGCAAGTCATCTTCGTCAACTACGTATAGGGCGTCTGTAGCCTCTGGTAGTTCGCCACGCAAACGTAAGTAGCGCAATACCACATCGATACTTACGTCGGCCCGCAAGGTAATGGTATCGGTATTCATGATACTGCCTGCAGTATCTTCAGGATAAGCTAGAGCCGCCTCTACGCGATGGCGGTCTTGGCTATCCATTTGCTCAAGAACTTCTTGGTATACGCTGTCGGACAGGCTTCTAAGTACATAAGCAATGTCGTCGGTGTCCATGCCTTCAGTTGCAGCTGCCAGTGTTTCTGGCTCCATTAACTGAAGTACCCCTTCCATTACATCTTCGTTTAGCTCTTCGAGGATTTCACCGTGTTGCTCAGGATCGGTGAGTTGCCATAACACTTCGCGGCCAGCTGGTGGGCTAGACTCCAAAAGCAGCGCTACATCACAGGGGGGCATTTGATGAAGCATGCGCCTAACATGCACAAACATACCACTGTCGAGGGCTTGATTTAGCTCCTGTAAGCGTTTGTGCTGATTAGGGTTTAACTCCATCTCTTCTGGCATAAGCGATCCCTACTGTTATTTTGCTATGTGCTGCTTGCTAATTGTAGCTTGGCTTTGTTGTGAATTGGTTTATTCTTCATTGAAGTTTGCTTCTATCAGAGCTTGAACAGCGTCTAGGGCAGCTTCTGCATCAGCACCTTCTGATACTATGGTTAGGGTGCTTCCTTGCGCACTGGCGAGTACCAATAAACCCATAACACTGGCAGCTGAAGCTGTTTTCTCGCCGTCGATAATGCTGAGCTCAGCGTCAAATTGCTGAGCCAGCTCAACCAACTTGGTGGCTGGGCGAGCGTGCAGCCCCAATTTGTTTTTAACGACTACTTGTCTAGTGAGCTTCAAGGCGGTGTTCCAAAGTTCGGTGGCGTCGTTGCACCTTGCGCTGTGCGCTAAAGTGGCTAGCCAGTTGTTCAGCCACATACACCGAACGGTGTTGCCCGCCAGTACAACCAATCGCAATGGTTAAGTAGGCACGATTGTTAGCTTCCAAATGCGGTAACCAAGATTGCAATAGCTGACTAATCTGCTCGATATATTGGGTAACTAGAGGTTGTGCAGCCAAGTATTCTTGTACGGCTTTATCTAAGCCGGTAAGTGGACGCAGCTCCTCTTGCCAATGCGGGTTAGGTAAAAAACGCGCATCAAACATATAGTCGGCATCGTTAGGTACACCATTTTTAAATCCAAAGGATTCGAAAACCAAGATTAGCTGTTGCTGTTGATCGCCTGTAACACGCGAGCGAATCAAGCCGCTTAGCTCATGTACCGATAAACGGGAAGTATCGATACGCAAATCTGCATTTCTAGAAATGGGGGCTAATAGCTCGGTTTCTGATTCAATCGCTTCAGCTAAGGATAAGTTGCTTTGACTAAGCGGGTGTACCCTGCGTGTCTCGCTGTAACGGCGGATTAGCGCTTCATCTTTCGCATCTAAAAAAATGCTTAACAGATTGATGTCAGGTCCTGCATCGCGTATTAGCTGTCCTACCGGTGATAACTCATCGGGAAGGTTTCGAATATCAATGCTAATTGCTACTTTAGAATAGGTTTTTTTTAAGTTGTCGATAAGTGATTGCCAAAGTACAACCGGCAAGTTATCGACACAGTAGTAGCCGAGATCTTCTAATACTCTTAAGGCGACGGTTTTTCCTGAACCCGAGCGCCCACTAACGATGATCAGTTCCATGATAACCCCTAAGGCTGATTAGCCTATTAGGCTACCATGATGTCGTACAATTCGTCATCACTTTGTGCACAACGAAGTTGTTTACATATTTGCTTATCGTTAAGTTTTTCAGCGACTTGAGCAAGAGTATTAAGATGTTGCTTACATTGATCTTCGGGTACTAGTAATGCAAATACTAAGTCAACCGGCTTGTTATCAATAGCATCGAAAGAAATGGGGGGATCGCAACGCAAGAAAACCGCAGTGGCTTGATGTTGGTTGTCAATACGGCCATGAGGAATTGCAATGCCTTGGCCAATACCAGTACTGCCCATCTTTTCTCGATTTAACAAGCTTTCGAAAATGCATTGGGTAGTAGTATCAAGCTGTTTGGCAGCCAGCTCGCTGACTATTTCTAGGGCGCGCTTTTTTGAAGAGCATTGAACTGCACTTTGAGTGCAGTTCAAGCTAAGTACTTTGTTTAGTTGCATAAGGTTGGTTAACGTTTGTTAAGTTTTTCTTTATGTTTGATGACTTGGCGATCAAGTTTATCAATCAGGCTGTCTATGGCAGCATACATGTCAGAGTGCTCAGAGGTGGCAAATACTTCGCCGCCGTTTAAATGTAATGTAGCTTCAGCAATTTGGTTCAGCTTTTCGACGTTGAGGATGACGTGAACATTATTGATTTGATCGAATCGTCGGGTGAGTTTGGCAAACTTGCTGTGGACATATTCTTTCAAAGATTCAGTTATTTCTACGTGGTGTCCAGTAAGGTTAATTTGCATAGATATCTTCCCCTTTTTAGTGGCCTTAAATAAGGCTCTTTCGTTGGTTAGAAGGTGGAATTGCTAAAGATTCACGATATTTAGCAATTGTACGTCTTGCCACCTTGATCCCCTGATCTGCCAAAATATCAGCAATTTTGCTGTCGCTGAGTGGTTTACTGGTATTTTCGGCAGCTACCAGTTTCTTGATTAATGCACGAATAGCGGTTGATGAACACTCACCTCCACCATCGGTAGCCACATGGCTAGAAAAGAAATACTTAAGCTCGAAGATACCGCGCGGTGTGTGCATGAACTTTTGGGTGGTTACTCGGGAAATAGTGGATTCATGCATTTCTACAGCTTCTGCAACATCGTTCAGTACCATTGGCTTCATGGCTTCTTCGCCATATTCAAAAAACGCCTGTTGATGATGAACAATGCAGTTGGATACTTTTAATAGGGTTTCGTTGCGGCTCTCGATACTTTTAATAAACCACTTGGCTTCTTGTAAGTGGCTACGAATAAACTGGGTATCGTTAGCGTTGGTGGAGGTTTTACTTAAAGATGCATAATGGGAGTTAACCCGTAACTTAGGCATTGCATCTGGGTTGAGTTCTACCACCCAGCGTCCTTGGCGCTTAACAACCGATACATCTGGGATAATATACTGGGCTTGGTTAGGCTCAACTGCGTTACCAGGCCGAGGTTCAAGCGTATGAATCAAACGCATAACTTCGCGTAACTGGTCTTCTTTAAGTTTGGTTTTACGGGCTAATAGACGAAAATCGCGATTAGCTAATACATCAATGTGATTTGAAACTACGTCTTTGGCTTCATTTAGCCAAGGTGTGTCTTCGGCAAAGCGACTTAATTGGATTAGTAAACACTCTTGCAGCGAGCGCGCTGCTATACCAACCGGGTCAAAATGCTGAATGCGCTTAAGCACCGCTTCTACTTCATCCAGCTCTACATCTAAGTCATTGTTATCGCTTGAACGTAAGCCTTCCAGTAGCTGCTCACAGTCTTGAGTGAGGTAGCCCGATTCATCTACCGCATCAATAATGGCTAAAGCAATAGCTTGGTCTACTTCACTAAATGGAGTGAGTTGCATTTGCCACAATAAGTGGTCTTGCAATGAGTCGACAGTTTCGCCCTGAAACACCATGTCGTTGTCGTCGCTGATGGCATTGCCAGATGAGCTGGCCGGAGCAGAACTAGCGCTGTAGATATCGTCCCAAGTAGAGTCAACAGGGAGGTCGTCAGAAACAGTTTCTTGATTAATGGCATCGCCTGCTTCAATTTGACTGTTGTCTATGTCCGCAGTGGATTCGGCCTCGGTAGACTTCTCATTAGTAGATTTAGCGTCGTTTGCGTCACTATCATTGGCATGAGACTCATCCGCCTCAAGCAGAGGGTTACTTTCCAGAGCCTCTTGGATCTCTTGCTGTAAATCCAGTGTTGAAAGCTGGAGTAAGCGAATGGCCTGTTGTAACTGGGGGGTCATGGTTAACTGCTGACCAAGACGCAACTGCAAAGATGCTTTCATTAACTACCGCTGTTCCTTCTTTTTATTGTCTTTTTTAAACTTGCACTTTAACTATAGCTTGAATTGTTCCCCGAGATAAACTCGTTTCACATGTTCGTTTTCGAGAATTTCTTCTGGCTTTCCTGAGGCTATCAATTCACCTTGGCTAACGATATAGGCATGCTCACAAACATCGAGAGTTTCTCGAACATTGTGGTCGGTTATTAGTACACCTAGACCGCGATCACGTAGGTGTTCAATGATCTTTTTAATATCGATAACAGAAATAGGATCTACCCCCGCGAAGGGTTCGTCAAGCAAAATAAACTTAGGTGCGGCGGCTAGTGCTCGAGCAATTTCAACTCTTCGGCGTTCACCACCCGATAAGCTCATGCCTAGGTTTTTGCGAATATGGCCAATGTGAAACTCTTCAAGAAGGTCGTCTAATGCGCCAATTTGTTGCTCTTTATCGAGGTCTTTTCGAGTCTCTAATACGGCAAGAATGTTCTTCTCTACGGATAAGCGGCGAAAGATAGAGGCTTCTTGCGGAAGATAGCCAATGCCTTTGCGTGCACGGGTGTGCATTGCAGTACTGGATATATCGTCATCGTCGATGAGAATTCGGCCTTGGTCACGAGGCACCAAACCCACCACCATGTAAAAAGTGGTTGTTTTGCCAGCGCCGTTTGGGCCAAGTAAACCGACAATTTTGCCGGTCTCTACGTTTAAGCTAACGTTTTTGACAACTTTGCGGCCTTTGTAAGCCTTAGCCAAGTTTTCAGCAATTAGGGTGCTCATTATTGCTGGTCTTCCTTGGGGGTTAGCTCATCAAGCTGTTGAGGCAAGAAAATAGTGGTGACACGGCTATTCTCGTCGCCTTGAGCCACCATTTCTTGTTTATTAATGCTGTATTTGATCATTTTACCCTTTACCAAGCTCTCTTCTTGTTTGAGTTGAGCATTGGTAGTGAGTGTTAGCGTTTGGGTTTTTAAGTCGTAACGCACTTCGTTAGCTTCAGCTTCAATTGGCTTGCCGCTATCAAGTAATTGATAAAACGTTGCGGGTTCGCCTTTAGCGATCATAACTTCGCTGCCTTTTTCTTCGCTACCAATAACGCTTAGTTCTTCGGCGTGCATTTTTATCGAGCCTTGAGTCACCACAACATTATTGTAAAAGGTGACTCGGTTTTCTTTGATATTGACCTGCTGGCGGTCAGCATCAACAATAATTTGTTTGTTAAAGTCGTCTTCTAGTGCTTGTGAACCCCAAGAAAACATAAACAAGCTAGCTGCAAGTGCTAACTTACTCTTGTGGGTTGTGGTAAACCGCTTCGATATCATCTAATAAAGTCACTATTTCGTTGGCTAAATCACCGTCCATGCCAACGCCATACAGTTCGTATGAAGGGCCATATACGGTAACAGGTTGATCGCTGCTCATGGTTTCTGTTTGCAGGTCGATCTCCAATCTTTCGGTAATCAAATCGCGAACATACTCACCACGACTCAAATTTTTAATTACTACATTGTCATTTAAAATGACGTTTTGCTGCTGCTGTACTGTAGCGTGATCGGCCACAATTTGCCATACAGGTTGGTTAGGAGCTGGGTACACTAGTATTTTGGGTTGAGCAAAAGTAGTGTGCTTAAGTTGTTCAAAAAACGCCATTTCTTCTGCATAGATTCGGTAGCGTGGGCTGCCGTTTTCGCCAAAGCTCACACTGTAGAGTTTTTCAGCAACAAAGTTTGGTTTGCTGGCCTCGCGTTTAGCGCTTAGCTGCTTGGTCTCTGAAGGGCTAAGCTGCCATAGCACTATGGCTAGTAGAAATAGGCCAGCAAAGAACCAGGTTGGGCGATTCATACACTCATACCTTGAGCATTTTCAAGCTCGCCTTTTGCTTGCAGTAGTAGATCGCAAAGCTCACGAACTGCACCAAAACCGCCACGGGTTTGGGTGATAAAGTTGGCACTTTGTTTACACAAGGGGTGAGCATCTTGGACTGCCACACCTAAACCACAGGCGCGCATAACAGGTGTGTCTACTACATCATCGCCAATGTAAGCGACTTCTTCAGGGGCTAAAGCCAGTTGCTCGAGCATTTGTTGGTAAGCTACTAGCTTGTCTTGTTGGCCCTGGTAGATACGCGTAATGCCTAAAGCCTGCATGCGCTGTTGCACAATGTTAGATTGACGGCCAGTAATAATAGCGACTTCGATGCCGATATTCAGTAGCGCTTTAATGCCAAATCCGTCGTGGGTATGAAAGGCCTTTAGTTCTTCTCCGTTATTGCCCATATAAATGCGACCGTCGGAGAAAACCCCGTCTACATCGCAAACTAAAAGTTTAATTTTAGCCGCCGCATCAAAATTGCTTTGGCTTACCGCGCCATAGGGCGTGTTTATCGTCACTAGTAAACTCCGGCTTGTAATAAGGTATGCATATTAAATGCACCCACAACGGCATTATTGTTTAGCACAAACAAACCGTTAATTGACTTGGTTTTCATGAGTTTTAAGGCATCAAAGGCTAGCCAGTTGTCGTCAATTACTTTGGGGTTTTGCGTCATCACTTGACCAATTTGGGTATCGTGAATATCGATGCGCTGATCAAGGATGCGCCGCAAGTCGCCATCAGTAAAAATGCCTGCCAGCTGTTGCTTGGAATCAAGTACTCCCACCATGCCTAAACCTTTGGCAGTGATTTCGAATAGCGCTTCGCGAATAGTTTGTTCGACTGTTACTAGCGGAATTTGTTCCCCAGTTAGCATTAAGTCGCTGACACTTAGTAGCAGCTTTTTGCCCAAGGTTCCGCCTGGGTGGGACAGGGCAAAGTCGTCGGCCGTGAAGCCGCGAGCTTCTAATAAAGCAACTGCTAGAGCATCGCCCATTACCAAGGTGGCAGTAGAGCTTGCTGTTGGTGCTAGCCCTAAGGGGCAAGCTTCTCGTGGCACCGAGATGCATAAGTGATAGTTAGCCAGCTTTGCCATGGATGAGTTGGGGTTGCTAGTCATGGCAATAGAACGCACACCAATGCGGTTAAACACCGGGTACAGAGACAATATTTCTTCAGACTCGCCTGAATTAGACAAGGCTAATACGATATCGTCGGCGGCGATCATGCCTAAGTCACCATGGCAGGCTTCGCCAGGATGAACAAAAAAAGCCGGTGTGCCAGTAGATGCTAAGGTGGCCGCAATTTTGTTAGCAATATGACCTGATTTCCCCATCCCTGTGAGGATAACTTTACCCTTACAGGCCAGTATCATTTCGCAGGCAGCAGCAAATTCTTGGTCGATATATTGGTGAAGGTTATCAATACCTAAGCTTTCAATTTCTAGAACTCGCTTAGCAACAGCGATGTAATCAAATGACACCCACTTCCCCTTAGTTTTAAAATTAATGACAACAGCGGCTTATACTAAGAATAATAGCATTTGGTAGCCTATGAAGCCGCTTAACAATAAGCCGCCTTCCCATCGAGAAATCTTACGGCTTTTACCAAAACCCATGGCCATTACAAACAGCACCACGGTTACACCCATCATCACATAAAAGTCGCGGCCCGCTGCGTGGGCGTCGATAGGACCAGGCGCCAACATGGCTGGTACCGCCAAAACAGCCAAAATATTGAAAAGGTTAGAACCAATAATGTTACCTAAAACCAAATCGTCTTCTTTTTTTATCACGCCTGCGATACACGCGGCTAGCTCGGGCAAACTGGTGCCAATGGCAATAATGGTTAAGCCGATAACTAGGTCACTCATGCCAAAGTAGCGGGCAATTTCGGAAGCCGAGCCCACTAATAAATCGGCGCTAAGAGGTAACACAACCATACCTATCGCTAACCAAAACAGTGCTTTACCGGTTGGCACATCATTAGGGACTTCCGATTCTGCTTCCTCAACCATTGGGTCTACGGTATTGCTATTACGTTGGCGTAAGGAGTTAACGATTAAGTAGGCCATAAGCGCTATAAACAAGGTAAGTAGAACAACCCCTTCAAGGTAACCCAGTTGTTGGTCGTGTAATACCCAGCCCGCTACTGCGGTAGCACCTAACACCATCGGTAATTCTCTAAACAGAGTTGACGAAGACACCAACAAGGGTTTGAGCAGCGCTGTTAAACCAAGAACTAAAGTAATGTTGGTAATATTGGAGCCAATGACATTACCCACCGCGGTATTCATTTTGCCTTCTAGAGATGCGGTGGCAGAAACCATAATTTCGGGCGCCGACGAGCCTAAAGCCACAATGGTTAAGCCAATAATCATGGGTGATAAACCAAAATTATTGGCGATAGCAGCCGCACCAAAAACAAAACGGTCGGCACTCCATACCAATAATGCTAAGCCAACAATCAACAATAAACATTCAACTAGCATGCAAGTCCTTAAATTAAAAAATATCCGCGATGCAAAAAAATCGAGGCATTGTCGGCATTTTCCCGGTAAAAGGGAAGAGTTTAGCCTTGAGTGTAAGCAATTATCTCAATAATATGTCTGCCTTGGCCAATCAAGATTGCTCACGGAGTGGCAGATAGTTTGATTGAAGTAACACAACTGGCGTTTCAGCGCGGTGATAAAGTCATTTTTGATGGCTTAGATCTACATATCCCAACCGGCAAAGTGACAGCCATTATGGGGCCTAGTGGAATTGGTAAAACAACACTGCTCAAATTAATTGGTGGTCAGCTAAAGCCGACTGCAGGCCAAGTGCTGATTGATGGCCAAGATGTTCACCAACTAAAGCGCAGTGATTTGTTCAAACTGCGTAAACGTATTGGCATGTTGTTTCAAAGTGGCGCTCTATTTAGCGACCTTAACGTTTTTGAAAATGTTGCTTTTCCATTGCGTGAACATACCACGTTGCCCGAGCCGGTGCTGCGTAACTTAGTGTTAATGAAATTGCAGGCAGTAGGCCTACGTGGCACGGCTCAGTTAATGCCTAGCGATTTATCTGGAGGTATGGCTCGGCGCGTGGCGCTAGCTCGTGCGATTGCTTTAGAGCCAGAAATAATTCTTTATGATGAACCCTTTGTTGGCCAAGATCCGATCTCGATGGGCGTACTGATTAAGCTTATTCAAGGTTTGAATCAAAGTTTGCAACTCACTTCAGTCATCGTTTCTCACGACGTGAATGAGGTGCTAAGCATTGCCGATTATGTCTTTGTTATTGATGGCCACAGTGTGTTAGCACAAGGAACGGTTGAAGAGATTGCTAAAAACCCAGACCCTCGGTTAGCCCAATTCCTTCAAGGTCAGGCTGATGGACCCGCGGCATTTCACTATCCTGCAGAAGACTACGCGCAAGCATTAAAGGCGAGTTTATGATTGACGCTATTGCAGCCTTAGGCCGCAACACCTTATTACGTCTTGGTGCGCTAGGCCGCGCCAGCTTAATGCTTTGGCATGCTCTACTGTGTTTACCAAGCAAGCAATTACTTAAAGATACTATCCGCCAAATTTACGTAGTCGGTGTGCAATCACTACCTATTATTGTGGTCTCTGGTCTATTCATTGGCATGGTACTCGCCTTACAGGGCTACCACATTTTGGTGGATTTTGGCGCCGAGACTAGCCTCGGTCCTATGGTGGCTTTATCGCTGTTACGTGAGCTTGGCCCAGTGGTTACAGCATTGTTGTTTGCTGGTAGGGCTGGCTCAGCCTTAACTGCCGAAATAGGTTTGATGAAAACCACCGAACAACTCTCTAGCATGGAAATGATGGCCGTTGATCCGCTTAAGCGAGTGATCGCTCCACGTTTATGGGCTGGCTTTATTGCCATGCCCTTGCTTACTTTAATGTTCAACTTGGTAGGTATATGGGGTGGTTTTTTAGTTGGCGTTGAGTGGCTAGGTGTAGATAACGGCAGCTTTTGGTCAATTACCGCAGCTTCAATAGAATTTGGTCAAGACATTGGCAATGGCATTATTAAAAGCGCTGTGTTTGCTATAACAGTAGTTTGGGTTGCTTTGTTTAATGGTTACGATGCGATGCCGAGCGCTCAGGGAATTAGCCAAGCGACTACACGCAGCGTGGTGCACGCCTCTTTATTGGTTTTAGCCTTTGATTTTGTTCTAACCGCCTTGATGTTTGGCAGTTAGGTTTAGGGAATAACATGAAAGTAAATAAATTAGAATTATCGGTTGGTTTGTTTGTGTTGTTGGGCATTGCTGCCTTACTGATTTTGTCGCTCAAGATAGCCAATAGCCAATTAGGGAACAACTCCGATACTTATACTTTGTATGCTAAGTTCGACAACATTGGTGGGCTAAAAGCCCGCTCCCCGGTCAAAGTTGGCGGTGTGGTAGTTGGTCGCGTCGAAGACATTAATCTTGATACTGATGATTACATGGCAAAAGTCACTTTAAGCATGTATCGCCAATATGGCCTCTACCCCGAGACCAGTTCATTATCCATTCTTACCGCTGGCTTGTTAGGTGAGCAATATATAGGCCTTACCCCAGGTTTTGTATTGGATGGTATTGAAGAGCTAAATGACGGTGATGTGATCGAAGACACTAAATCAGCGTTAGTACTAGAAGAATTAATTGGGCAATTCCTGTTTTCTATAACGGAGAAATAGCATGTTTATAAAGCGCTTGATGTTGGTATTAACACTATTATTTAGTGTGAGTGCCTTAGCTGAACAGGTAAACGAAAATCCTTATCGTTTGATGAGCTATGTAGCAGAGCAAACTTTTAGTCGCTTAGCGGCAGTGGATAGGGATGCGGCTGATTCAGCTCAGCAAATACAAGATATTGTGCGTGAACAGTTAATGCCGCATATTGATTATCGTTATGCATCATTTATCGTGTTAGGCACGCAAATTCAAAAAACGACTAAGCCACAACGAGAAGAGTTTACCGCCGCTTTTAAAGAATATTTGGTAAGTACCTACACTCAAGCTTTAGGGCAATACAAACAACAGCAAGTAACTATTGAGCCAGAACGCTCGGTAGAGGGTAAGTCTAAAGTTGGCGTCAAAGCACAATTTGTTGACGGAGAGCGTCCACCGATAAAATTGGAATTTAAATTCCGTAAGTTAAAGAACCAAACGCCCGACAGCCCGGATCGCTGGCTGGCTTACGATCTTGTCGCTGAAGGGGTTAGTTTGCTCTCGACAAAACAATCTGAGATGGATAGTTTGATTCGCAACAACGGCATTGATGGCGTTATAAAACTTCTACAAGACAAAAACTTTGCGGCTAATGAGTCTAAGTCATGAAGGCTGAATTGAGCGTTGAGCGGCAGTGTTTATCGCTTAGCGGAGATTGGGATAGCCAACAAGTTGCACTTAAGTGGAACGAATTGCGAACTTGCCAAGCTCAAGAATTAGATCTCGCCAAGCTCAAGCGGATTGACTCTGCAGGAATAGCCGCTATTATCACCGCCTTAAAACCGGAGCCCAGTAAGCGCTTATTAATTAAGCACTGTCCTGAACAAGCCAGGCTGTTATTTAAACTTTACGAGTTAGACAGCTTGCTGCACTTTGAAGATTAACGCACTTAACGCGGAGCGAATTATGCAACCAGAACAAATCGAAGAAATCTTATCGCAAGCGCTTGAGTTAGAGCATGTGCAAGTGAGTGGTGAAGGTAATCACTTTCAAGTTGTTGCTGTTGGTGCAATGTTTACGGATTTATCGCGAGTTAAAAAACAACAAGCGGTTTATGCACCATTGAAAGAGTACATTGCGAGTAATGAAATTCACGCTTTAGGAATAAAAGCGTTCACTCCTGATGAATGGCAAAAGCAACAGAAGTTTGGCCAATTGTAGTCTTTAGGAGTTTTAGTGGATAAGTTTAGAATTGAAGGTGGCTGCCGCCTAGAGGGTGAAGTGGCTATCTCGGGGGCAAAAAACGCGGCTCTGCCAATCCTTTTTGCAACCTTATTATGTGAAGAGCAAGTTACCCTACACAATGTCCCTCAGCTAAGAGATATTGGCACTACCTGTAAGATGCTTGAGCATCTTGGGCGCGAAGTAGAAGTTAAGGGCGAAACCGTTATTGTTAAAGCGGGTAAAGCCAATGACTTTGTGGCCCCTTATGATTTAGTTAAAACCATGCGTGCTTCTATTATGGCCTTAGGGCCGTTAGTGGCGCGTTATGGTGAAGCTGATGTATCGCTACCTGGCGGTTGTGCCATTGGTGCGCGCCCAGTTAATTTACATATTCATGGCTTAGAGCTTATGCAAGCTAACATGAGTGTGGAAGATGGTTATGTAAAAGCTCGCGTAGATGGCCGTTTAAAAGGTGCTCGCATCTTTATGGACATGGTGAGTGTAACCGGTACTGAAAACTTAATGATGGCTGCTGCGCTGGCTGAGGGCGAAACCATCATTGAAAACGCCGCTCGCGAACCTGAAGTGGTCGACCTCGCAGATTTCTTAAATACCTTAGGTGCCGACATTAAAGGTGCGGGTAGCGACACCATTGTAATTAACGGCGTAGAAAGCTTACATAGTGGCGAATACAGTGTTTTACCTGACCGGATAGAAACCGGAACGTACTTGGTGGGAGCAGCGGTAACCGGTGGTAAAGTGCGTTGTACCCATACCGATCCCAGTTTAATGGAATCGGTACTTTCTAAGTTGGAAGAAGCGGGCGCTAAGGTTACTAGTGGCAAAGACTGGATTGAAGTTGATATGCAAGGCTGCCAGCTTAAAGCAGTAAACGTGAAAACTGCACCTCATCCAGCATTCCCAACTGATATGCAAGCACAGTTTACCGTGTTAAACATTGTTGCCGAAGGTACCGGGCATGTAACGGAGACTATCTTCGAAAACCGCTTTATGCACGTGCCGGAGTTAATGCGTATGGGGGCGGAAATTGAGTTAGAAGGTAATACCGCTATTTGTAAGCACTCTGAGCACTTAACTGGCGCGCAGGTAATGGCGACTGATTTACGTGCGTCTGCGAGCTTAGTGATTGCTGCATTGGTAGCTGAAGGCGAAACCGTAGTAGACCGGATTTACCATATTGACCGAGGTTATCAAAACATCGAAACCAAGTTTGCTAACCTAGGCGCAAAAATTACTCGTTTTAACGACCGCTCGTAGGTTGAGTAGGCAGTTTTAACTCAGTAATTTTAACGGGGAGCTCAAGTAGTTCCCCGTTTCTATATAGGCGAACCATAATCTCCGAGCCTGGGCGCGTTTCTGCCACAATGTCCATCGCCTGTTTGATCGACTCAATATCTGTTCCAGCAATGCTCACTAATATGTCATTTGCTTGAATACCTGCTTCACCAGCCGGGCCGTTTGGATCAAGTCCACTCACGATTACCCCACGGGTTTCATTAAGTTTTAAGCGAGAAGCAAGTAAAGGCGTGATTTTTTGCCCGTCTAAGCCTAGATAACCACGTACTATGGTGCCGTCTTTAATCAGCCCAAGCATGATTTTTTTAGCCAGTTCATAAGGTATAGCAAAGCTTATTCCGTAGGTATCGGCAGCATCGTTTAAGTGGTAAGCAGAAGTGTTAATGCCAACTAGCTCACCACGGGTATTTACTAGTGCGCCACCAGAGTTGCCGCGGTTAATAGCGGCATCGGTTTGTAAGAAGTCTTGTCGCCCTGTAGAGCTCATACCGCTGCGTCCTGCAGCACTAATAATACCTTGGGTGATGGTTTGACCTACATTGTATGGGTTGCCAATAGCTAGTACTACATCACCTACTTGGGTAACTAATTGATCGTTTTGTGGAATTACCGGCAAATCCGGAGAGGCTTCAATTTTTAGTACCGCGAGATCAGTGATCATATCACCACCCACTAAATCGGCGTTGAATACCCGGCCATCTTGAAGCGCAATAACAATTTGATCGGAGTTGGCGATAACGTGAAGGTTGGTTAATACAAAGCCTTGTTTAGACATGATAACACCAGAGCCCAAACCCTGAGACTCAAGTTGGCTGTCGACATTCACATAAGATTGCAAAAAGCTGCGAGTATAGATATTTACCACCGCAGGCGCTGCGCGCCTAGACGCTTGTGCATAACTAACTAGTGGTGTATCGGTATAGTCATCGAGCAATTGCTTACTGTTTTCTCGAAATTCCGGAAACGCAAACAAAATGCCCAGAGCTATTGCTAATCCAAAAAAAGCGGGCTTGAGTAAATACTTGATTATAGATAACAATTGTTCTTCTCCAGCTAGATTCTCAGCATAGCACGCAGATACTGGAGACAAAAGAAAAGGCGACTAATACGTCGCCTTAAATGTTGCTCGCCTCAATCTATTGAATAATTCGATAGAGGTTCTCATCGCCGCGTTGAATATTTACAGCTAGTACTTTTGGCTTGGTTTCCAATAGAGCTCGTAAATCTGCGATACTGGTGATGCGAATCTTGTTGATGCCTATAATGATATCGCCTTCTTCTAAGCCATTGGCAAAGGCTTTAGAGTTTCGTGCAACTTTATTTACTCGTACACCTGATACCTCAGCGTCTTTACCTGTCGAGCTTAAGCTCGCACCTTCAAGAGCAGGGTGCATGACTTTAGCATTAATGTTTTGTTCTTCCGCCTGCTGTAAAGTCACTTTAAAACTAATCGGTTTACCATCGCGAATGGCGCCAATTTTAATGGTTTTTCCTGCACCCATGGTGCCAATTTTAGCGCGTAGTTCAGCAAAGCTTTTCACCTTTTTATCGTCTACAGCAATGATAATATCACCCGGCTCAATACCCGCTTTATCTGCCGCAGAGCCCTGCATTACCTGATTTACAAATGCTCCATGTTGCGAGTCGGTACCAAAGGCTTTGGCTAGATCACTATTTAATTCACCACCTGTGACACCCAACACGCCGCGGCGAACTTCACCAAATTCGATGATTTGGTCAGCTAAGTTGCGCACCATGTTACTGGGAATAGCAAAACCAATGCCGATGTTGCCGCCATTGGGAGCAATAATCGCAGTGTTAATGCCGATCAACTCACCCCGCAAATTAATTAAGGCCCCACCAGAGTTACCGCTATTAATCGCAGCATCGGTTTGAATAAAGTTTTCAAGATTTTCAATGTTTAGACCACTACGACCTAACGCGCTAACAATGCCCGAGGTTACGGTTTGGCCTAGGCCAAAAGGATTACCAATCGCAACAGTAAAATCACCTACACGAAGCTCGTCAGAATCTGCCAGTTTAATATCGACCAGTTCATCGGCCTCTATTTGCAGCAAGGCGATATCGGTATGACGGTCACTGCCTAATACTTCTGCTTCAAAGGTGCGGCCGTCCTTTAGGGTGACGACAATCTCGTCAGCTTCGTGAATCACATGGTAGTTAGTGATTACATAGCCTTTTTGGGCATCAACAACTACCCCTGAACCTAAGCC
Source organism: Agarivorans litoreus (assembly GCF_019649015.1). NCBI lineage: Bacteria > Pseudomonadati > Pseudomonadota > Gammaproteobacteria > Alteromonadales > Alteromonadaceae > Agarivorans > Agarivorans litoreus. The sequence goes on from NZ_BLPI01000001.1 coordinate 2,846,253, forward strand.
TTGGAAGGGACGTTCTTGCTCGGTGTTACCTGGATTACCGCCTGGACCGAAAAAGTATTTAAATAACTCTGGAAGTTGTTGCTGAGAGACTTTGGTACCAGCAACGGAGATGTTAACAACGGCAGGAGTGGCTTGCTCTAGCACCGGTGCTAAGCTGGGGAGTTCTTTACCGCCAACTGAGAGCGGCAACGCTGCGTGAGCTTGAAACGTATTAATGCCAAAAAATAGTGACAAAAATACAATGACAAATTTCTTAGTGGAAACACTCATCTAAATACCCTCATAAACACACGTCATTATAAAAAAGCAGGATCTTAACGACCCCGCTTAGTTTAAAAAGTTCAATGATTTAGCTAGCTTTACGCTGAGCTTCGGTAAATAAACCAGATGGTTGGTTAGAATAATCTTTAGGTTGCGCGTCGCTTGATTCAACCGTTTCGTCTAATTCTAATTTCTCTTGATAATCTGCAAACAGTTGCGGCTGTGCCACATCTTCACTGATTAATGATTTTGACTGGCTAGCCATATGTTCATAGATGCCCTGATATTGCTTGGCCATATCTTCAAGCAACTGGGCACTGGTAGCAAAATGCTCTTGAACTTGCTCTTTATAACTGTTTAGTTCAGCTTTATTTTGTTCGAGTTCTTGCTTCATATTGGCATCGCTACCAACCGGCTTTGATGCTATACGACTAAGGAAGAAGCCAATAGCGACACCAATAAGAAGAAAAATCATACTGCTAATTGCGCTCATATTATTCCTTTGTTGGTCTTGATGAACTTTCAATATACTTGAGAATGCTTTCACATGGTACTATCAATTTTCGACTAAATTTTAGCGGGTTCTGGGAATAGGGAAAGGATGACTCCACAGCAACAATACGAGCAAGATCTGCAAGCTCATGATTTTATAAAAGACAATGCTCAGGCATTTGCTGTTGCTCAACTGCAACGGCTATTTGAACAGTTGAATGAAAAGCCCGTTCCTGCTGCTGTTCCCTCATCTTTTTTTTCCAAGTTAAAAAGTCGATTTTTCAACGCAGATGCATCCACTAAGACTCCTGTTAAAGGCCTTTATATGTGGGGAGGAGTTGGCCGAGGAAAAACCTACCTCATGGACACATTTTTTAACTGCTTACCACAGCAACGTAAAATGCGAGTGCATTTCCACCGTTTTATGCAGCGGGTACATCAAGAGTTAAAAAGCTTAACTGCCCAAACCAATCCCTTAGAGGTCGTGGCCGATCGTTTATATAAAGAGGCAGAGGTTATCTGCTTTGATGAGTTTTTTGTCTCAGACATTACCGATGCAATGATTTTAGGAACCTTATTTGAAGCGTTGTTTGAACGGGGAGTCACTCTTGTTGCTACCTCAAACATACCACCTGAAGATTTATACCGTAATGGTTTGCAGCGTCAGCGCTTTGTGCCAACCATAAAATTGATTCAACAACACTGTCAGGTTATTAATGTAGATGGCGGCAGTGATTATCGAATGCGCACGCTTCATGAGGCAGAGATTTATCACTATCCTCTGGACCACCAAGCAGAGCAAAACTTAGCCCAGTACTTTCTACAACTATCTAACGAACCGCGCCAAACACTTGGTCAAATTGAAATTAATCAGCGGATGATTAATTTTGTTAATGAGGCTGATAGCGTATTGCATGTTGAGTTTAGTGAGTTATGCGAAGGGGCAAGGAGTCAGCTGGACTATATTGAATTGGCAAGGCTTTATCACACTGTGTTGTTATCGGGTGTGGTGGCTATGGGGGCTGATAATGATGATGCAGCGCGGCGGTTTATTGCCTTAATTGATGAGTTTTATGAGCGAAATGTTACTTTAATCATTGCTGCGGATGTTCCGTTAGAAAAACTCTATCAAGGTGGGCGATTGAGTTTTGAATTTGAACGCTGTTTGTCTCGCCTGCAAGAAATGCAATCTCACGAGTACTTAGAAAAAGAACACTTGCCTTAAATAATCGTATTTAGGGGTGGTTTTTTTTTGTACTTCCCCTATAATCTTGCCACCCCACGTTACATGTCACCGATTTGGTGATACTAACAATCCAGCTTACTCCGTATTCGAAGGGATACTATGAGTGGCTACTTTCACGTTTGTGATTATCACAAACACATGTGTAACAGTTATTTTGGGTTATATATACAAATGAAAACTTTTGTAGCCAAGCCAGACAGCGTTAAACGCGACTGGTACGTTGTAGATGCAGATGGTAAAACTCTGGGTCGTATCGCAACTGAAATCGCTTCTCGCCTACGCGGTAAGCATAAAGCTGAATATACTCCTCACGTTGATACTGGTGATTACATCATCGTAATTAACGCTGAGAAAGTAGCCGTAACAGGCAACAAAGCGAAAGGTAAAATTTACCACTCGCACACTGGTTACCCAGGTGGCTTAAAATCAATTAGCTTTGAAAAGTTAATCGAAAAAGCTCCTGAGCGTGTTATCCAGTCTGCAGTGAAAGGTATGTTGCCAAAAGGTCCTCTAGGCCGTGCAATGTTCCGTAAACTGAAAGTATTCGCTGGACCTGAGCACACTCATGCGGCTCAGCAACCACAAGTATTAGACATTTAAGTTACGGAATTTGAATAATGGCTGAGAATCAATACTACGGCACTGGCCGTCGCAAAAGCTCTACTGCTCGCGTATTTTTAAAAGCAGGTAGTGGTAACATCACTGTAAACAACCGTACTTTGGACGTTTACTTTGGCCGTGAAACTGCTCGTATGGTAGTTCGTCAACCACTTGAACTAACTGAATTGTTAGAAAAAGTTGACCTACTAGTTACCGTTAAAGGTGGTGGTACAACTGGTCAAGCTGGTGCTATCCGTCACGGTATCACTCGTGCTCTTATGGAATACGACGAAAGTCTACGTCCTGAGTTACGTAAAGCTGGTTTCGTTACCCGTGATGCGCGTAAAGTTGAGCGTAAGAAAGTTGGTCTACGTAAAGCACGTCGTCGTCCGCAATTCTCTAAACGTTAATTGCTATACACATTCGTGTTACAAAAAAGCTCGGCTATGCCGGGCTTTTCTTTATTCTAAAAGGTTAAAAACCTTGATTTCCCTTGTCAATTTGTGTGTTTTTTATTACTATTTTGTTCGCATTTACCTGCAATAATGTAGTAGCAAGTAAACGCTACCAGTAGCAGAAAAACGCTACCTTGTGCAGCATGCCGCAAGGAAAATTACAATAATTGCGCGGATCCTTACCGGAGAGACATTGGATGAGCAACGCTCCTGTCGATGCTGGCCGCCGTCGCTTCCTAACCTGGACAACAGCTGTTGTCGGTGGTGTAGGAGCAACGTTTGCCGCAGTACCTTTTATCAGTTCATGGAATCCGAGTGCCAAAGCTAAAGCAGCTGGAGCACCGGTAGAAGTGGATATTAGCAAAATAGAACCTGGACAATTACTACGTGTTGAATGGCGTGGTAAACCTGTTTGGGTGGTTAACCGTCCTCAGTCGGTTCTTGATAACTTAAACACCATTGGTGACAAGCTACGAGACCCTAATTCCGAGGAGCCTCAACAACCTGATTATACGACTAACGTACATCGCTCGATCAAACCTGAGCTGTTTGTGGGTGTAGGGCTGTGTACTCATCTAGGTTGTTCACCCACCTATTTACCCGGCAGTTTTGCTGAGCAAGTACAGGGTGTTGAATATGGATTCTTTTGTCCTTGTCATGGTTCAAAGTTTGATATGGCCGGACGAGTGTTCCAAAGTGTACCAGCACCACTAAACTTGGTTGTTCCTCCGCATCACTATGTTGATGAAACCACCATTTTGGTCGGCTTGGATCAGGGAGAGGCATAAGATGAAGGCACTTATCGGTTGGATCGATGAACGGATCCCGTTGACCAAGACCTACAATAAACACGTGGGCCAATACCCAACACCAAAAAACTTTAACTTTTGGTATATTTTTGGCTTTATTGCCATGGTGGTTTTAGTTAACCAAATCCTTACAGGTATTTGGCTAACGATGAATTACAACCCGTCTGGTGATGGAGCGTTTGCTTCTATTGAATACATCATGCGTGATGTGGAATATGGTTGGCTACTGCGTTACATGCATTCCACCGGGGCGTCAGCCTTTTTTGTGGTGATTTATTTGCACATGTATCGTGGCTTAATTTACGGCTCTTATCAAAAACCTCGTGAACTGATTTGGTTGTTCGGGATGTTAATTTTCTTGGTGTTGATGGCCGAAGCATTCATGGGCTACTTGCTTCCTTGGGGACAAATGTCTTACTGGGGCGCGCAAGTAATTATTTCACTGTTTGGGGCTATCCCGGTAATCGGTGATGACCTAACCCTGTGGATCCGTGGTGACTATGTTATCTCTGGTGCAACCTTAAACCGCTTCTTCGCTTTGCATGTTATTGCATTGCCCTTGGTGTTGGTTATGTTGGTGTTCTTGCACATTGTAGCGTTGCATGAAGTAGGCTCTAACAACCCAGATGGTATTGAGATTAAAGCTAACAAAGATGAAAATGGTTGGCCAAAAGATGGTATTCCATTCCACCCTTATTTCACGGTTAAAGATTTAGCCGCCATCGTTGGTTTCTTGTTCTTCTTCTGTTGGGTGATGTTCTTCTTCCCAGAAGGGGGAGGTTTCTTCTTAGAACCGCCAAACTTTGAAGCAGCTAATCCGCTTAAGACGCCAGAACATATTGCGCCGGTTTGGTATTTCACACCTTTCTATGCAATTTTACGTGCGGTACCCGATAAATTACTAGGTGTAGTTATGATGGGCGCATCTATAGCGGTGTTGTTTGTATTACCGTGGTTAGACCGCTGTAAAGTGAAGTCAATTCGCTACCGTAGTACCATACATAAGCTGAACATTGCTCAGTTTGTTATATGCTTCGTGATCCTAGGGGTGTTGGGTGCCTTACCTTCAACCGACCTATTAACTTGGATCGCACGTATTGCAACAGTTGGTTACTTTGGTTATTTCCTACTACTGTGGATTTACAGTAAAAATGAGAAAACAAAGCCAGTTCCAGAAAGGGTGACCAAATGATGAAAAATATTTTTTTAGCATTCGCGTTGCTGCTTCCTAGCTTGGCGTTTGCCGCTGGTTCGACCGTTCCTTTAGACAAAGCGAACTATGACTTAAGTGATAAAGCTTCGTTACAAAACGGCGCTAAGTTGTTTATGAATTACTGTTTTGGCTGTCATAGTACGCAATACCAGCGTTATAATCGTGTAGCAGAAGATTTAGGTATTCCAATTAAGTTAATGGAAGAAAATTTGATTTTTACCGGGGTAAAGCCAGGTGAATTAATGCAAAATGCCATCCAAGAAAAAGACGCTGCTAAGTGGTTTGGTGCGCCAGCTCCAGATTTAACCTTAGTAGCTCGAGTTCGTGGAGCTGATTGGGTATATACCTACTTACGTTCATTTTATGTTGATGAGACGCGTCCATTTGGGGTGAATAACAAAGTATTCCCAAGTGTTGGTATGCCACATGTATTGCAAGAGTTGCAAGGTGTGCCAAACGCGGTTTATGAAACAAGAATGATTGATGGTGAAGATCAGCAAATCTACGTTGGCATCCAATCAGATGGCAGCGGTGAGATGAGCGATGATGAGTATGACCACGCTGTTTTAGACCTAGTTAACTTTTTAGTTTACTCTGCTGAACCTATTCAGCTAGAGCGTAAACGTCTTGGTTACTGGGTGCTTGGTTTCTTATTCATTTTCTTCATTATTAGTTATCTATTGAAGAAAGAATACTGGCGCGACGTACACTAAGTCTTGAGCTAGTATTTAATTATCGGCAATAGCATTTATGCTGTTGCCGTTTGTGTATTTATTTTAGATGGTTTTTGGAGGATTCAATGGCTGTAGCTGCCAACAAGCGTTCGGTAATGACGCTATACTCTGGTGCTAACGACTTATATAGTCATCAGGTACGTATCGTTTTGGCTGAGAAAGGCGTCAGCGTAGAAATTAATCAGGTCGATCCGGACGACTTACCGGAAGACTTAATTGATTTGAATCCGTACAGCTCTGTTCCAACCTTAGTTGATCGCGAATTGGTGTTGTACCAATCGCAGATCATCATGGAATATTTAGATGAGCGTTTTCCTCACCCACCGCTAATGCCGGTTTACCCTGTGTCGCGTGGTTCAAGCCGCCTTATGATGCACCGCATCAAAAACGACTGGTACACCTTGGTTGCGCAAATTGAAAAAGGTGAGAGCGCCGAGGCTGCACGTAAGCAATTAACAGAAAGCCTATTAAGTATTGCACCGGTTTTTGCTGAAATGCCTTACTTTATGAGTGAAGAATTCAGCTTAGTAGATTGCTACTTAGCACCACTACTGTGGCGTTTACCTACTTTGGGCATCGAGCTTGAAGGTGCGGGTTCTAAAGAAATTAAATCTTACATGATCCGTGTATTCGATCGTGAATCTTTCCAAGCTTCACTGACCGATGCAGAGCGTGAAATTCGCGATGGATTTTTAGGTTAATGAGTGAAGAGATGACCCCAAATAGGCCTTATTTGCTTAAGGCTTTTTTTGATTGGTTGTTAGACAACGAGTTGACTCCCCACTTGGTGGTAGATGCTACCCAAGCAAACGTGACCGTGCCCAGCCAATTTGTTAATGATGGACAGATTGTGTTAAACATTGCTCCGTCGGCGATTGCGGCCTTTAATATGGACTTACAGCATGTAAGCTTTAGCGCACGCTTTGGTGGTAAGCCATTTCAGGTGTATGTGCCTATGGCAGCCGTTGTCGCCATTTATGCACGAGAAAATGGTGCAGGTACCGTATTTGAGCCAGAAGCTGCTTACGAGCAAGTGGAAGAGCTTGAGAGTCAGCCTGAAGAGTCTGCGGTTAAAGAGGATACTCCGAAGAAGCCGACACTCACCATCGTGAAATAAAAAAAGCGCCGAAAGGCGCTTTTTTTATATCTACTTTAAATTTGCTAGCTGGCTTCTATCAGCTCAAATACTTTAATCACTTTGGCTACGCCAGTCTCGTGGCGGGCAATATCAATCGCTAAGCGTTCTTCTTCTGCGGTAACAAACCCAATAAGAAACACTTCACTGTCTTCGGTAATGACTTTTATCTTACCAGGTGGAAGCTTGCTGTCTTCGTATATCTTAAATTTGATTTTGGTGGTAATCCAAGAGTCATTGCTACGTACACCTAAAGATACTGGTGTTTTGATGCGTACTTCGTTAAGCACTTGTTGCACACCACTTACTTCGCGGACAACTTGAGTTATTTTGTTGAAATATTCTTGGTTCGGAGTTTGGCCAATAACCAGTACCCTGCCGTTAAGTGCAACCACTGATAATTTACTTTCGCGCCAAATATTTTCTTCTTTACCTAGTTGGTTTAATACTTGTAGTTCTATAGTCTGGTCATCAAATTGAGTACCTATGGTGCGCCTATCTGTTGCTGCACCTGCTGCTACTCCGGCACCCACTACAACTGCTCCAGCACAGGCTTGTAGTAGCCCTGCCAAAACAACAACGGTGATGATACGTAACATCCTTTAATCCTCCTGTTGGGGAAACAACGTACGGTCTACTAAATCACATAAACTGTTTAAGGCCAGTAGGTGTACTTCGTTAATGCGTACGCTCTGTTCACCTGGCACTCTAATTTCAACATCTTGCTCGCTAAGCAGACCAGCCATTTCACCGCCATCTTTTCCGGTTAGCGCAATAATTGTCATGTCGCGATTTACCGCCGCTTCCATGGCTTTAATTACGTTACGACAGTTACCTGAGTCAGAGATGGCAACTAGTACATCGCCTTGCTGGCCTAATGCGCGAATTTGCTTGGCAAATACTTCGTCAAAGGAGTAATCATTCGCAATGGCACTTAGCACTGAGCTGTCGGTGCTAAGTGCCAAAGCTGGAAGGCTAGGGCGCTCGGTATCAAAACGGTTAACCAAGTTAGCTGAAAACTGCTGAGCAAGCGCTGCTCCTGCGCTATTGCCCGCAATAAGCAATTTATTTCCGTTAAGCAAGGCTTGGGCAATAATCACCGTGGCTTTTTCAATCGCATCGGGTAGTGCTTCTGCAGCGGCAATCTTGGTTTGTATGCTTTCTCTAAATATTTCTTTGATTCGTTCTTGCATGTTATTCCCCAAACGCGTTCTGAAACCATTCTAGGTAAGGTGCCTGCTCTTGAATAGCAACAACATCAAAACGCATTGCAGTATCAAATTGATTCAATTTTTTTTGTTGTAAATAGTGTTGTGCGCTCAGCAGTATACGCTGCATTTTGTGTTGGTCGACCGCAGCAGCTGCTCCGCCATGGCTAAGGCTTTTGCGGTATTTTACTTCCACAAAAACCCAGGTATCGCCCTGTTTACAAATTAAGTCTATTTCGCCACGGCGGCAGTGGTAGTTTTGCTCAATCAGCTGTAAACCTTGTTTACTTAAATAGTTGGCCGCCTGCTGCTCTGCAGCTTGCCCTTTATTCAATATCTTGGTCTTGAAGCGTGTTAGCTTGGATTTCCAAGGGAACCAGTTGGCCATCTTTATATTGAGTCCACGTAAGTTGTCGAATGACTAAGCCTTGTTGGTTAACACTGAGTTTTCCGGTTAAACCACTTAGTTGGTAGTCTGAATAGCCGCGCATTTGAGCCAGTTGACTAATCAGCGAGTAGGCATCATAACCCAAAGCGTACAAACGTTTCTGCGAGTCAGAAGAGCTAGGCCAAAGCTGCTGATGGCGAATCGCGTTTACCGATTGTTGCTCTAATATCCAAGGCATTTCGCTGATGTAAATGCCGTCTAATTCGTTTTCGCTGGTTTCATCATTTTTGTCATAGCTGCGTGAGCTGGCATATAAGCGTGGGCTTACTGCAAATGGGCTTACGGTTACATCAATAAACGCCTTAATTAGCTTAGTTTCGGTATTGTTGCCCACCAAATATAGAGAGTTTGCATCGCTTCTAGAGCGTACTTCAGCTTCTAAGTCTTGCCCCAAAATCTGCTTAAACTGGCTAATACGCTGCTGGCTCATATCGGTATGTAATAATTTACGCACCGCGCGCTGTAGATCGTTGCGGTTAGCGTAGTAGATAACATCTACAGGAGAGCTAGAAAGGGTTTGCCATTCCTCTGTAAATGACTCAGCCATGCGCTTGCCCAAGCTGCTTTGTGGGGCTAACAGTAGTGGATTTTGCTCTTCGCGTTGCGCCATGAACTGAGCGGCTTGTTTGGCTTCATCCTCTGGCGAAAGTGGAAAGAAGAACTGTTGGTCCTGTTCACCAGCTTGCACATCGTTAAGAGCGAACACTGGTTGGGTTGGTGCAAGGCTTAACAAACTGCGTAGCTGCGATTTTAACAGCGGCCCAACGATGAAATCGATTTGGTCTTGTTCAAGCTGGGGATAGAGTGTTTCCATTGCTTGGGACTGGGTATCGTAAAACACCAATTCTGTATCACCGGTAAACTCAGTTTGGCTATCTAAGAAAGCGGATACTAAACCGTCTTTTACCGCCAAACCGTTATTTTGGTATTTACCACTTAACGGCAGCAAAACTGCAATTTTTTGTGGCGTATAAGGCGTAATGCTTAGTGCTTTAGCTAGATCACCAGCTACATAATCTAGTGCTGGGTGGGCTGGGTATTCGGTTTTCCAAGTTTGTAGCTTAGCAACCAATTTCTCCGGTGATTGCTTGGGGTCGTTACTTATTGCAACAATTTCTAACCAGCCGTTGCGTAATTCGTTACCTGGCTGCTGAAAGCTGCGTAGGGTAAACGCGGTAAGTGGTTTCAGCAGTTGCCAAATAGTTTGATGATTGGTTTCTCGGGCTTCTTCTGATAGATAACGGTCTAGCTCGATAAAAGCGCCAGAAGCAGCTAAAGGATTATTTTGCTTTTGATAAATTTTGCCGCGGGTTTGGAAGTAGGCATACCAATAATCATCGGGTAGTTGCCAGGCTGGGTCAAAATCTAACAATGCTAAAGCCGGAGTGTATTGGCCTTGAAGCTCCAAAGAGTAGGCGCTTACTATGCGCAAGCCTGCCCCACGTTGTACCGTGTTTGCTTGCTGATTTAGCGATGTGGTAACGGCATCACCGGCTTGGAACATGCCTTGTTGATAGTACGCTTTAGCTGCCAGCAGTTCCCACTCAAAGCTCTGCTCTACTGGCGCAATGCTAGCCTGATCCAAATAAAACTCTGCATTATGTTCAGGCGCAACAGCAATTGAAGGAAGGTCTATAGCTACAATAGGCGGCTTGGTTGGGCCACTACTACAGGCAGCGAGCAAAAGCATAAGGCTTAAACTGAGATAACGTAGCGCTGAGATCAGGTTATGTTTCAAGGTTTATACCACTAGTATTGATTAGTTAGTGCATATATTAAGAGCCAAACGCTAAATAATCTACAATCGAAGTGGTGAAAGATTGAGGCAAGTGAGGCTTTTGATTAAAGTAGAGGCCGTTTTTATCAGAGGTGAGTTTATGTCAGCCATCGGTACTCTTTATATTGTAGCCACTCCTATTGGCAATTTAGCAGATATCACACAGCGTGCTATTCAAGTGCTTAAGGATGTGTCGATGATTGCAGCCGAAGATACGCGCAACACTGGTCGGTTACTTAATCATTATGAAATAGGTACTCGCTGTGTGGCGGTACACGATCATAACGAGCAACAAAAAATAGCCTGGTTAGAGCAACAAGTGCTAGGTGGAAATGACATTGCGTTAGTCTCAGATGCAGGAACGCCACTGATTAATGACCCCGGCTACCACCTAGTAAACGCGTTTCGCGCTAAAGGCTACCCAGTTGTGCCTTTGCCGGGTGCTTGCGCGGCTATAGCTGCGCTGTCGGTAGCGGGTTTGCCTACAGATAGGTTCTTGTACGAGGGATTTTTACCGGCTAAAACCAAAGCACGCCAAGAACGATTAGACGAACTTCGTCAAGAAACTCGAACAGTAGTGTATTACGAATCGCCCCACCGCATTTTAGATAGCCTCGCCGATATAGCTAGTTGTTTAGGGGAAGAGAGACAAGTTGTGCTTGCTCGCGAACTGACCAAAACCTTTGAAACTATTAAATCCATGCCCGTTGGAGAGCTACTTAGCTGGGTTAAAGCCGACCCCAACCAACAAAAAGGGGAGATGGTATTAATTGTGGCCGGTTACCAAAAAGACAGTGAGCAGTTACCAGTAGATGCTTTAGATACGCTTAAGTTATTGCAAACAGAGTTGCCATTAAAGAAGGCCGCAGCACTTACCGCTAAAATTTATGGTTTAAAGAAAAACGCCCTTTATGACTACGGATTAAAGCGCGGCGAATAAGCGCTATTCTTGCTGATAATTGTTTGCTATAGTCCGCCACCGGAGTTGGCTAGGCAATCGCTGCTTCGTCGTTGTGCGCTCTTTCGGGAGTGGCAGACGGGCGAAGGGGAGGAAAGTCCGGGCTCTATAGGGTAGGGTGCCAGGTAACGCCTGGGGGGCGCGAGCCCACGACAAGTGCAGCAGAGAGAAGACCGCCGATGGCTCTTCGGAGTACAGGTAAGGCTGAAAGGGTGCGGTAAGAGCGCACCGCGCGTCTGGTAACAGTATGCGGCGAGGTAAACTCCACCCAGAGCAAGGCCAAATAGGCCCCCTTAAGGCGCGACCCGCGTTGGGGGCGGGTAGGCTGCTTGAGCCATTAAGCGATTAATGGCCTAGACGAATGATTGTTCACGACAAAACCCGGCTTATCGGCCAACTCCACCTAATTTTAAGGTGTTGTTTTGTAACTTTAAAAGGTTATTTGAATTGATTGGTACACAATCTGGTACACAGGTTGGTACACAAATGAAATACCTTCAGTTGCGAAACAGCACTTATTATTTTCGTTATCGGGTTCCTTTGAGGTTTAGAGGATGCCTACCTCTCAAAGAGGTAAAACTATCCTTACGCACCGATTCTTTTGCTCAAGCTGTTGCTAGAATAGCTCCTAAATTGAGAATAATTAAGCGTATCCAGTCTATGGCTACCCCTCACCCCAGTTTGAAGCAGTTGTTTGAAGAATTAACGGATTATACGCGGGCAGATAGTTTATCTGAGTACAAAAGGCATGAGCGTGACGGTGGGGCAGCTAGTGTCTTTGAGGTTATGGAGTCTGTAATTCGTAATAGCCTAAAGAATGGAGGGGGAAAGTTTACCCCCAATGATTACGGTATTGATATCACCCCACCAGCTGAACTTGACGAATGCCTTAATTTTGAAGAGTTAGCCTTAATGCTCTGTAAGGCTATGTCAGAGCGTATATGCAATGGGCGCTCAGAGCTATTCTACGACCTTCACTCCAAAGCTCTGGCGCTCTCTCAAGCGAATGTAGGGTCAAATAACGGCTTGTTGCTTAGTAAGGCTTGGGAGGAGTTTAAGGTTACAAAGGAGTGGGGTGATAAAGCAGCTAAAAACTATCAAAGACTATATGAAGTTATGTTGGCTTATTGGGGTGACGTAGATATTAATACAATCGATAAAAATAGTATTAAAGAGCTTCTTTCTCGCTACCAAGACTTCCCGAAAAGAAACAATAAACCTTTCAACAAAATGAGCTTGTCTGAAATCATGCAGTTTGATGTTGCTGATATTGCCGATGAGAAAAAAATAGCCCCAAAGTCAGTAAAAGAACTGCTTAAATTATGCCAAGGCTTTTTTAGTGCTTTTCTGGCGGATGAGAAGAGCTATTTAAAGGCTTCACCCACCTTGGGTGTTAAGTACGCGGTTAAGTCACCCTCTTATGCTGCTTACTCTGACTCACATATTCTAAAGGTTAAGGAAAAAGCGCAATCACTTGAAGGTTGGAAGAAATGGGTAATTCTATTGGCTATTTATACTGGCGCAAGGAGAGGTGACATTAAAAGCATATCTGCTAGCAGTGTGCGAATGGATGAGGATAGTGGGCGTTACTATATTTGGATTGAAGAAGGAAAGACCGATGCTGCTCAAAGGCCGATTCCCATACATAAAGAATTAATAAAATTGGGATTTATGGAATTTATTGAAAATAGGGAGGGGATACTATTCCCTGAAGTAGATAAAGCGCCTAATCGTATGACTTCACTTGTTCATAGAATCAATCGTGAGCTAGGTCTTTCTGAGTGCAACGATAAGGGGCTTAGGTATTCATTACATAGCTTCAGGCATACATTTATCACCAAAGTGCAAGCGAAGGGTATCACCACCTCTTTATTTCAAACCGTGGTAGGCCATCAAAAGAGTGAGCTTGGTATTTCACAAAGGTATACTCATGAAATTCCAGTAAAGGAGCTTTTCGCTGTTGTGGACTCTATAACTGATTGGTAGAAACAGTGTTGAGGTACTGAGGCTTGAGAGGAGAGAGGGGGAGCAGCCTCTCAGAAAATTAAAATATCTAGGGTAAAGAATTAGTTTCACCTAATAAGCCTCTATCCAATCGCCAAGAGGCTGTAACAGATTCTGTGTATCTGCCATCTAGTTAATGTGTTTTTCTAGACGTTCCTCGAACTCGATAATAAACCGACTCATAGCTTGGCGCCAGTTTTGAATGGGCATTGTCCATTTCTTGCTGGCGTCTTTGATTGCTAAGTACACCATCTTGGTTGCGGCCTCATCGTTTGGGAAGAGTTTCCGCTTCTTTAGTGCCTTGCGTATTACGCTGTTGAGAGACTCAATCGCATTGGTGGTGTAAATGGCCCGACGGATATCTTCAGGGTAGTTAAAGAGCGTATTGAGGTTCTGCCAGTGATTGCGCCAAGATTTGGAGATTTGCGGATACTGGCTATCCCAGACTTCGCTAAAGCGCTCCAGCTCAAGTAAAGCTTCATCTTCTGTAGCTGAGCGATACACACGCTTCAGGTCGGCTGTAACCGCCTTGTAGTCTTTCCAGGATACATACTTCAATGAGTTTCGCACCATATGGACTATGCAAAGCTGGATATGTGTTTGGGGGAAGACGGTATTGATCGCATCAGGGAAGCCCTTCAGGCCATCTACACAGGCGATAAGTATATCTTCAACACCACGTTGATTGAGTTCAGTTAGAACACTCAGCCAAAACTTAGCACCCTCGTTTTCGGCTATCCACATGCCCATTAACTCTTTCTGGCCGTCGGTGTTAATGCCCAAAGCAAGGAAGATAGATTTATTGATAATGCGTTTGTCTTGGCGGATTTTGACCACGATGCAGTCGAGATAGACGATAGGATAAATGGCATCGAGTGGTCTAGATTGCCACTCCACAATTTCCTCCATCACCGCATTTGTGACACGCGAAACTAGGCTGGGTGATATCTCGGCCCCGTACCACTCATCGAAAGCATTCACGATGTCACGCGTACTCATACCTTGCGCATAGAGCCACAAGATCTTGTCATCCATGGAGGTAAATCGTGTTTGATGTTTTTTGACCAGCTTGGGGTCAAAAGAGCCAAGGCGATCCCTAGGAGTATCAAGCTCAAACTCTCCGTCTTCGGTTTTTACGCGCTTAGTGCTCTTTCCATTGCGGGTATTATTCGACTTGGAAGGTTTGTGTTTTTCATAACCAAGATGCTCATCCATTTCAGCGTTGAGTGCCGCTTCAACAGTGATTTTTTTGAGCATCTGGCTGAATTCAGTTAAATCATCGGGAGTTTTGATTCCCTTTGCAGCTTCTATAGCAAAAGCTTCAAGTGCTTTCTTATCCATGTGCCTATCCTTAGCCATTACGGCTTTAAGTTTAGACAGTTACACAGAATTTAGGACAGGCTCATCGCCAACTTAGATAATTTAGAAAATCAGGTGCTTGCCTATATTTGTCATGTTAAAGCTAACATTACTGTACGATTATTCATTTCTTATTGTTCTGTAAAAATCAAGGTGACAGCTGGGCACAGACTACGTATACCACCAGTAGTTGAAACAGTCTTACATTAATTATTGTTGAGCGAAGGTCTCTGACGGTAGTCGTGTTTTCAAACGTATTCCCGTGAACAATCTGGTGTCTATGGCTATTTATGTTGTTTAAAAACTCATGCCATACTGTTTGCCCTTGATAGTTAGAAGTTATCAGGCCACTACTTTTAGTCAGTGATGCAGAATAAGGAAAAGCATCACAAGCCCTAGAAACAATCCGATGGAGTAAGCTCAATCTTCTTTTTGCGGCTCGAGGGGATTCAAACACATCTTCATACGATGAGCCATGCAAATTCTTGAAGACATCTCGCACGCCAAACTTGCGAAGAGCTTGTGATACCATATCTGGCTTGGGGTTCTTGTTACTATTGCCCCCGAACAAAAAAGCATCCACATTGGCTTCGAAATCACTGACGCCTTCAAGGGTTTGTATCAGTGAAGCTTGGAATTTTCGAAAGTCTTTTTCATCAGACATAGCTGCAGAGTAATAGCTAGCAGCCACTGCTTCTTTTGCAGGGACTGGGAATTCAGAAAAGCTCAAATGACGATTCAGGTCATCAACCAAGCTCTTTACCAAGCCCTTAATAAACCCCTCCATGTGAGAAATCATAAGAATACTTGTGGAGCGGCAAAGGGAGTCATACATGTCGCTGCCCGCATCATGCTTATCGGCTTCTTCAATCAACAGCTCCACTTCTTTCCAGCGGGTGTCGGTAGTTGCAATTAATTCTTGCAGAAATGTAGGCATATAATTTAAACCAAAGCTAACGCTTTCATTATTCTAACTCTCACCTTCGATACATCGTTCACGCTACCTTGGCATGCCTCAAAAAATTCTTTGTCATTGAATAAGTTAACAAATTCGTCAAAGTTAATAGGGGAGCCAGTCAGAAATGCTTTTCGCGACATGGCCATTACTGAGTCGAAGACGGCAGCATTAAACTTTGACATTTCTTCAAGCTTTCCTGTTTCAGTATTAACTTTATATTTAGCAAACGGTTTGTCAGTATTTTTATCAATGAGGGCTATTACGAGGCGAAACTCCTCCATGAGCGCTTGAGTTTTTTCTTGTGGCAGTTCATTAAACTCTTTCATTTTGTCAGTTAAGAATTGCTTAAATTTACCTCTGTATGCTTCATAGCCTTCAGCTGTTGTCAAAGCAAAGTAGCGAAGAACCAACTCTACATCTTCCATTTTCTTACGCTTGGCGCTGCCCTCTGATATGTGGGCTAAACGCAAGAAAGTCTCGTTATTCGCGGCTTTGTTTATTGCCTCCCTAAAGCGCCCTCTACAGGTCGCGTTTCTTAGTTCTTGTGGCTCTAGTTTTACCGAGCCAGAATTCAGCCTCTCGAATATATCAAATTTGACCTGTTGGTCTAATGTAGAGTCGATTCGTAAACATCTAATAGTTCTCTCTTCTAGCCGTCTAACTAAGAACGGTGGTAAGTCAGAATAGGAGCAGCCATTCAGGGGCTCCAAGGCTTCTAACTCTTCTAGTTGAAACTCTTTGTTGAAAAAGTCTGTAACTGCTGTCAGGCGCTGTTGACCGTCTATCACAGAGTACCTAGCCACACCATCATCTATCTCCTCATCCACATCAATATCTTGAGATATGTATACAAATGGAATTGGTATATTAAGGATAAGGCTCTCAATTAATTTAGATGCAGTCTTTACGTCCCATCGGTGGCGGCGTTGGTAATCTGGGTTCAATCTAATGATATTCTTGTTAATTTTCTTAACTAACGTTTCCAAATCGTACTCAACGGTCACCGCTCTGACGGTGCGTTCTTTTGCTATCTGCTGAAGCTCTTCTAGTTTGGTTTTTAACGAAGTCATCATCACACCAATTGATTATAGGTTTTTATGCAAGAACAATATCATAACTCAAATTAATCTGTCTTTATCGCTCCAACTTTACCAATTAAAACCTATCGCTAGGCCATACCTATCTGGTTTGTCTATTTTTGCCTATCATTTGCTATCTTTATGACTTATATGATAGGTTTATCGTATAGGTATTTAAATGATAGGTGATGCGCTTATGTCGACTTATATGTATGCGAGGGTAAGTACAGAACAGCAAAATTTAGAGGCTCAAGTGGAGCTTTTAAAGAATAAATACGACATTCTTGATGGTAACGTATTTGCTGAGAAGTTTACGGGTAAGTCTTTAGATAGACCTATGTTCAATAAGTTGCGGAAAATTGCTAAGAAGGGGGATGTAATTGTTGTACAAGACCTCTCTCGGTTAGGGAGGAATACAACAGAAGTTTTAAACTGTATTGATGAGATGTCAGCACAAGAAGTGTCATTAATAATTGATGACCTTGGTAGAATCGATGTGACTAGTGCAACGGGAAAGATGGTCACAACGACTTTGGCTGCGGTAGCTACAATGCAGAGGGAGCAAATACTTGAAAAACAAGCAATGGGAATCGCAAAAGCTAAAGCAGAGGGCAAGTACAAGGGACGGAGGCAGTCACCGGAAACTGTAAAAAAATGTCAGAAAGCTATTGGTTATGTTGAGGATGGACTTAGTAAAGAGGATGCAGCTCGAGCTGTAGGTATCGGTATCGCTACTCTATATCGGTATATCAGCAGCACCACAAAAGATAAGTAACTACCTTAGATAATCATTTTTACACTTATATTACTTAGTGTTTTTTTCAATAAAAACATTAGTTTAAACCTGACAGTTACCATAACTACAACAGAGCACTAACCCATTGATTCAGACTTGGGTTTTTTGGGGAACAGATGACAAGAAAGCGAGTAACTAAAGTTAAAAAATGTGTTGGATGTAAGAAGGAGTTTAAAACAACCTCTCTAGCCTTCACTTCCTGTGTAATTTGTCGGAAAGCTAAAAATAACTCTAGGCTAGTGAGCAACTTTATAGGCTCAAATTATGGACGTTGGTTAGTGGGCAGAATTGCAGACCACAAAACTTTTAAGGTGATGGAGTTTAGTTTAAAAGGATTGCAGGGGCTTTATGATATTTACAGGCTCAGAAAGAAGTACTGCCAATATACTTACGATGGCCGCTGGTCACAGAAGTATGAATTAGATTTATGCCACCTTTACCCTATTAAAGGCGATGAGGGGTTTGTAGGTGAGTTTTCACCGAGAAACCTGCTTATTGCCCCGAGTCGAATCAATAAGGCTTTTAAGAATAAAGTGTTTGATGCAGGCTATAAAGTCAAACTCCCTCCACCATCAAAGAGAATATCCGGTGTTAATGAGGTTAAGAATTCAATCAAGAGGAATAAAAGGTTTCGTGGAGCTGTTCTAGAGTTTCAGAAAATTCATAAACTTAAGCCCCCAAAGAAAGAAGATATAGAGGGTGTGATAAAGCCAAGCCAAGATTTCACACTCGAAGATATTGTGAGAAATGAGTCCCTAAGGCTAGGGGTTCGTATTCCTACTGAGGCTTCTGTAGAAACGAAGTTCACAACTATTATAAAGGGCGTTGTGGACAAGCCAGCTAAGTCGGTGAAGCCTGTTGCTTATGATGCGGAAGAGCTTAAAGAGATAAGGCAATGGTCATGTTCTCAGTGGGAGAGAGATTTACCCGATGCTGAGTTAATTACTTACACCATGCTGAGAACGCTTGATGAAGAAGGTGTCGTGACAATTGAAGGCAGAGACTTCCCTGTTGATAGGCTTTTGGAGATTTACCTTGAAGGACAGGTTCGTGAGGTCATGAGTCTTACTTTTGAAAAAGAGGCTTCCGCAAGTAAAGCGACTAGAGAAGTTCTTCGAGGCTTTTCTGGTGAAGAAAATCCCCATGAGTCAAACGTTTATCTAGAGGTTGCTGATGAAGATGACTTGTTCACTGGGAGAGTATAGTTATTTGCTGTTCTTATTGTTTTTATCTGTTTTATTCCGAGGGGTGGGGAGAGAGTGGTTAAGTTTTAACACTCAATTGCTGGCTGGTACACAAGTTGGTACACTTAGGTCACACACTTAAAGCGGTGTACCAATGAATTAATGACTTATATAGAAGGGAGTGGGCTTATCGGCCAACTCCCTTCTTTATTAAAGCCCTGTTGTTTAACAACAGGGCTTTTTCATTTCTATTACGTAATTTGCCTCAATGTCAGTTTTATGGCTGTTAACTCAGTATTCCTAAAAATAAATATGCCATTAAATATTAATTATTTTGGGGCCAGAAATGACGCGGCTGCGTTGTTTATCAAGTCCTTAGGCTTTTCTTTGTTTGGCTTGGTGGAATTTTGTTCATTTTCTTGCTCAAGGTCGCTTGCAAAGGGCGAGACTCGTCCTTAAACTTAGTGAATTGTGGGATAAAGTGGATCATAGTGGATCTATTTACCCAACAACTGAATTAATTAGGGATAGATGGGGAATTAACACTGATGTTACGCGGCGCTAGCTCAATCAACTTAGACGCGAAGGGACGCATGACTATGCCGACCCGGTATCGCGAGTGGTTGATGGAAGAGTGTCACGGTCAATTGGTGTGCACCATTGATATAAACCATCGCTGTTTACTGCTTTACCCTTTAGCTGAATGGGAAGAAATTGAGCGTAAACTCAAGCGCTTATCTAGCATGAACCCAGCAGAGCGTCGTTTGCGACGCTTGTTATTGGGTTATGCCGACGATTGCGAGATGGACAAAAATGGTCGTTTGTTAATTCCACCTCCGCTGCGTCAACACGCAGATTTGGAGAAAAAAATAATGCTGGTTGGCCAGCTCAACAAATTTGAGCTGTGGTCAGAAGAGCAATGGCAGCAACAAATTGCTGCAGATATAGCCCTAGAAGAGGACGTTGATATGTTAACTGATAACCTAAAAGATTTTTCGCTTTAGTATGACTACTGAATTTGTTCATACCTCGGTACTGTTACAAGAATGTATCGACGGCTTAGCCATTAAAGAGGATGGCATTTACGTGGATGGCACTTTTGGCAGAGGTGGGCACAGTCGCGCTATTTTACAGCAACTAGGTCCCAAAGGACGTTTGATTGCTATCGACCGAGACCCTCGCGCAATTGAAGCTGCTAAACAGTTTGCCGACGACCCTCGTTTTCAAATTGTTCATGGCCCTTTTTCTGGCATTGAACAATACATTACAGAGTTGGGTCTAGCGAAAAAAATTGATGGCGTATTGCTCGACCTAGGCGTGTCGTCCCCGCAACTTGATGATGCCGAGCGTGGATTTAGCTTTTTGCGCGATGGCCCATTAGATATGCGAATGGATACTTCGCAAGGACAAACCGCCGCCCAGTGGTTAACCCATGCCGCAGAGGAAGACATTGCCTGGGTGATTAAAACCTTTGGTGAAGAAAAGTTTGGTAAACGTATTGCTCATGGCATTGTGAATGCCCGTGAAGAGACGCCTCTTACTAGTACTTTGCAGCTAGCCAAAATTATTGATGAAGCTTGCCCTGTTAAAGATAAATACAAACACCCGGCTACGCGCAGTTTTCAGGCTATTCGTATTTACATTAATAGTGAATTGGATGAAATCGACACAGCCTTACTAGGTGCAATGAATAGTTTAGCGACCGATGGCCGTTTAGCGGTGATTAGTTTTCATTCTTTAGAAGACCGTATGGTGAAGCGCTTTATTAGAAAGCAAGAAAAAGGCGAGCAATTTCCTAGAGGTTTGCCGCTTACCGAAGAGCAGTTAGCCAGTGGACGTTATCTAAAGAGTATCGGCAGGGCGATAAAACCTAGCGCAGCAGAAATTGAAGTAAACCCGCGCTCTCGTAGCTCGGTGTTGCGGGTAGCCAAACGTTTGTAATGGACGAGGTTAGCCGCCAGCCCAATTTATTGCGGGCGATTTTGAAAGATGTATGGCGCAATAAACAGCACTTTTTGTTGTTAGTTGCCGCGGTTGTTTCGGCATTTTGCGTGGTGTGGACAACTCATCATGCTCGAATGTTTGTTGAGCAGCGAGAATCACTAATGATGAGCCGTGATGCACTCAACGTTGAATGGCGACATTTATTAATAGAACAAAATACGCTAGCTGAACACAGCCGCGTAGAGAGCATAGCTAAAAAGCGTTTAGATATGCATCGACCCAAAATAGAAGAACAAGTGGTAATTACAAATTAATGAATGCTAAGGCAAATAAACAAGGACTGTTCATTCACTGGCGCTTTGTGTTGGTGATGGCAGTGGTGTGCTTAGTGTTTACTGCTTTGGTAAGTCGTGCGGCGTATATTCAAGTTATTGCGCCGGATAAGCTTATCTATGAAGGTGACTTACGCTCGATTCGCACCAAAACCGGCTATGCGGAGCGTGGCGTAATTACCGACCGCTTAGGCAACGAGTTAGCCGTGAGTGTGCCAGTGCGCGCTATTTGGGCCGATCCTAAACATGTGGCAGACCAAAATAGTTTGGCTAATCGTGAGGCTTGGGCTGCCCTAGCCAAGGTATTGGATACCGACGTAGACAGCTTGCAACAGCGAGTCAGTAACCCGAAACGTCGTTTTGTTTATTTACAGCGCCAAGTGAGTGCGGCGGTTGCTGATTATGTTACTAAGCTTAAAATTAAAGGGGTCTATTTAAAGCCTGAATCTCGACGTTTCTATCCTACCGGCGAAGTGAGTGCTCACCTTGTTGGTTTCACTAATATTGATGATCACGGTTTAGAAGGTATTGAGCGTAGTTATGATGACTGGCTCACTGGTGAACCCGGTAAGCGTAAAGTACGCAAAGATCGCTTAGGTCGTGTTGTTGAAGATCTGGCTGTCATTCATCAAGCCAAAAAAGCGCAGAATATTGCTTTAAGTATCGACCAACGGATCCAAGCAATCGCTTATCGAGAGCTTAAAAAAGCCGTTGCCGAGACCAAAGCCACCTCAGGCAGTGTAGTTGTGTTAGATATTGAAACCGGTGAAGTATTAGCGATGGCTAATAGCCC
This sequence comes from Agarivorans litoreus, assembly GCF_019649015.1. Taxonomy (NCBI): domain Bacteria; kingdom Pseudomonadati; phylum Pseudomonadota; class Gammaproteobacteria; order Alteromonadales; family Alteromonadaceae; genus Agarivorans; species Agarivorans litoreus. Next base: position 2,868,038 of record NZ_BLPI01000001.1, read on the forward strand.
ATCATTTAATCCTAACAATCGAAACGAGTTCCAAAGTTATCGCTATCGTAATCGTGCAATAACCGATAGTTATGAACCGGGCTCTACGGTTAAGCCACTATCGGTTATCGCGGCGCTTGAGCGCGACCACATTCGTTCAAACAGTATGATTAACACCAGCCCTGGTTGGATGCAGATTGGTGGGCGTAGAGTCCGAGATTCGCGCAACTACGGTGAAATTAGTTTGACTAAAGTCATTCAAAAATCGAGCAACGTTGCCACTAGCCAATTAGCCCTAAAGGTGGGTGTAGAGGGGATGCTTGATACATTCTACGACGTGGGTTTTGGTAACGATGCTGGTTTAGGTTTAGTCGGCGAATCGGGTGGTCAAATGCCGCAGCGCCGCCGTTGGTCAGACTTTGAACTTGCCACTTTGTCATTTGGCTATGGCTTAATGGTTACCCCACTGCAACTCGCCCAAGCTTACGCAACAATGGGAGCTGGTGGCGTATTTCGACCAGCATCCATCATTAAGTTACAGCAGCCAGCCACCGGCGAGAGAGTGTTTGAGCAAAACAAAGCACAAGCTGTGTTAGAGATGATGGAGTCGGTTATTCAAGATGGTGGTACCGGGCAGAAAGCTGCAGTACCAGGTTATCGTGTAGCAGGCAAAACTGGCACCAGCCGTAAAGCTGTTCGTGGTGGCTATGGTGATGACTACGTCGCCATTTTTGCAGGTGTTGCTCCGGTGAGTAAGCCTAAGCTTGCCATTGCAGTATTTGTTAACGAACCACAAACCGACCGCTATTATGGCGGCGATGTTGCTGCTCCGGTTTTCTCGAAAGTGATGCAAGGCGGATTACAGTATTTAAACGTTGCCCCTGATGATAATACCAGCCAAGTGGTACAACTAAATGGAGGCAACAATGGTGAAACCTAGTTTGTCTGCATTGTTGGCGAAATTTTCGGTAACGGTTGCCCCAGACATCAGCTTTAATCACCTCTCTCTAAATAGTAGAGAGATTGAGCAAGGCGATATATTTGTTGCGGTTAAAGGCCATCAAGTTGATGGTCGTAACTATATTGATTCAGCGATTAGTGCTGGAGCAGTTGCAGTACTTGCAGATGCGGATGATGAAAAATCTCATGGTCAAATAGTGTGGCATAAGCAAGTCGCCTGTATTTACTTTTGGCGCTTGAACCAACAGCTATCGCAATTAGCGTCAGCGGCTTATTTCCCAGATGGTAATCCGCTTACCTTAGTGGGTGTTACTGGTACCAACGGTAAAAGCACAGTAACCCATTTAATTGCTAACTTGGCAAAACTAAGCGGCATTCGGGCTGCTGTGATGGGAACGTTAGGTAATGGTGAGCCAGGTAAGCTGGTCGCGAGTGAAAACACCACTGCCGACGCGATTACTATTCAGCGCCAGCTTTGTGAAATGAATCAGCAAGGCTATGAACTAGTCGCTATGGAAGTATCGTCGCATGGTTTGGTGCAGCAGCGAGTGGCGAGTGTGCCGTTTAAGGTTGCGATATTCACTAACCTTAGCCGAGACCACCTTGATTACCATGGCAGCATGGCTGAGTATGGCCGCGCGAAACAAGCCTTATTTAACTGGCCAAGTTTAGAATGTCGTTTAATCAATGCCGATGATGGTTTTGGCAAGCAGTTGCTGCAGCACTATCCAAGTGCTCAATCTTTGTCGCTAGAAGATAGCACCGCCGATTGGCAAATCGCTAATCTGCAGTTCAGCGAGTTAGGGGCAAGCGGTTATTTGTTTAGCCCACAAACAAGGCATGAAAAGCTAACTTTTAAAAGTCCACTTTTAGGGCGTTTTAATGCTGATAATTTACTAAGCGCTATAGCTTGTTTGCAGTTCTTAGGTCTTCCATTAGAAAGCTTACTTACTCAGTTACCTGCCCTTAGCGCGGTACCTGGTCGAATGGAGTTATTTGCCGGTAAACGTTCGGTGGTGGTTGATTACGCGCATACGCCTGACGCCTTAGAAAAAGCCTTAACAGCCCTGCGCCAGCATTGTAGTGGCGAGCTTATTTGTATTTTTGGTTGCGGCGGCGACAGAGATAAGGGTAAACGACCTTTAATGGCACAAATAGCCGAGCGCTTGGCAGACCAGGTTATTGTTACTGACGACAACCCTCGCTTTGAAGATCCCCAAGCGATTACCGACGATATACTGCTTGGTTTTAATCACGCTGAAGCCGTAACCATTATTCACGATCGCTGTGAGGCGATTGCTCATGCGCTTACCCATTCTCGCGATAAAGATATTGTTTTAGTGGCCGGTAAAGGCCATGAAAGCTATCAAATTATTGGAGCTGAAGTGCGTGACTATGATGAACGCGCAGTTGTTAAGCAGCTAGTGGGAGTGAAAGCATGATTGCCTTAAGCCTTAACGAGCTAACACAAGCCTTAGATGCTCAGCTAGTGGGCGATAGTTTAATTATTCAGTCAATCAGTACAGATACTCGCGAGCAGATGTCTCAGGCCTTGTTTATTGCTTTGGTGGGTGAGCGATTTGATGCTCATAACTACGCCCAACAAGCTGTTGAGCAAGGTGCAACTGCGCTGCTGGTAGAGCGTGAGTTAGCAATTGATGTACCTCAGTTGTTAGTCAAGGACACCCGTATAGCGCTCGGACAATTGGCCGGTTATGTAAGAGAGAAGTTGGCGCTAAGTTGCTGTGCCATTACTGGTAGCAATGGTAAAACCACGGTGAAAGAAATGACCACGGCCATTTTGTCACAGGGTTTCGAGGTACTCGCCACCAAAGGTAATTTTAACAACGATATTGGGGTGCCTTTATCGCTGCTTCGCGCGACCGAAAAGCATCAGTTGGGTGTATTAGAGTTAGGCGCAAATCATATCGGTGAAATTGCCTACACAGTGAGTTTGGTAAAACCCAAGGTTGCTTTAATCAATAATGTATCTGCTGCGCATATTGAAGGCTTTGGCTCTCAAGACGGCGTGCTGAAAGCTAAATCTGAGCTATTTGGCGAACTAGGTGCCGAGCAGTTAGCGCTGTGTGAGTACCAATCTAGCTATCAAGAGTACTTAGATGAGGTCGCTCGTCCGGCTAAGGTTGAGCATTTTTCTTTAGATAACGTTAATGCCGATTATTATGCCAGCGCTATTGAGTCTCTAGGTTTAAGTGGCAGCCGTTTTGTATTGCACACGCCAAACGGTGAGGCGCTTATCCAAATTAATTTGGCGGGCGAGCACAATGTTAAAAATGCTGTCGCTGCAGCTGCGCTTTCGTTGAACATGGGAGCCAAGCTAGAGCAAGTAAGCCGAGGCTTGGCGCAATTAGATAAAGTGCCGGGTCGGGTGAACGTGCAATCGTTAAATGACAGTATCCAATTAATTGATGATAGCTATAACGCTAACCCGGCGTCATTTAATGCAGCTATCAACATTTTGGCCAATTTTGAAGGTAAGCGCTTCCTTATCGCTGGTGCCATGGGGGAAATGGGACAGCAAACAAAACAGGTGCATAACGACTTAGTTAAACGGGCACTTGACAGTGACATCAGCTTGTATTCTTATGGCGCGTCTTTTGACGAAGTGCTGGCCGAAATTGGTCAGTCTTCACTCGGTTTCGACAGCCATGAAGCGCTTTGTGAGCAACTTATTACCGCCTTAGAAGCACAACATTCTCCGTGTCTTGTGTTGGTTAAAGGGTCTCGTTCGACCCACATGGAAAAAGTCGTTAAACAGTTACAGCAATATTATAAAAAGGGTTTGGAATGTTAGTTTGGTTGGCGGAATATCTGCAGCAATACTTTAGTGGATTTTCGCTATTTGGGTATTTAACCTTTAGAGCAATTGTCAGCATTTTGACCGCCTTAGTCTTTGGACTATGGATGGGGCCAAAGCTTATTCGTCGCTTACAGTTGTTACAAATTGGTCAAACCGTGCGTAACGATGGGCCAGAATCTCACTTGAGCAAGTCGGGTACTCCCACAATGGGCGGTGTGCTGATTATTGCCTCGGTGTTTTTGTCTACCTTATTATGGGCGCGTTTAGACAACCCTTATGTATGGGTGATGTTATTTGTATTTGGTAGCTATGGCGCAATTGGTTTTGTTGATGATTACCGTAAAGTTATCCGCAAAGACCCTGCGGGCTTAATTGCCCGTTGGAAGTATTTTTGGCAATCAGTTGTCGCGCTAATTGTTGCGGTTTATCTATTCTGGAGTTCTGACTCTGCGGCTCAAACCCAACTGGTGTTGCCGTTTATCAAAGACATTATGCCGCAATTAGGCTGGCTATTTATCCCTCTTACATATTTGGTCATTGTAGGCAGCAGCAACGCCGTTAACCTAACGGACGGCTTAGATGGCCTGGCGATAATGCCAAGCGTGATGGTGGCATCAGCGTTTGCTCTCGTCGCCTACTTAACCGGCCACGTAAACTTTTCAAGCTACTTGTTTATCCCTTATATCCCACAAGCCAGTGAACTGGTGGTGGTGTGTACCGCCATGGTGGGAGCAGGATTAGCCTTTCTTTGGTTCAATACCTACCCAGCTCAAGTATTTATGGGCGATGTAGGTTCGCTAGCCCTAGGCGCAGCATTGGGCGCTGTAGCTGTGTTGGTTCGTCAAGAGTTGTTGTTGGTGATTATGGGCGGCGTATTTGTAATGGAAACTGTGTCGGTAATCCTGCAAGTAGGATCTTATAAGTTACGTGGACAGCGCATTTTCCGCATGGCGCCGATTCATCACCATTATGAGCTTAAAGGGTGGCCAGAGCCTCGAGTCATCGTGCGCTTTTGGATTATTTCATTAATTTTAGTTTTGATTGGCTTAGCCACCCTCAAGGTGCGCTAGGCGAGCTATTCAAAGTATAGGAAGAGTAATTACAGTGAGTAAGTTACAGCCACAACTACGCTATGCGGTCGTTGGCCTTGGTGCCAGCGGGCTTAGCTCTGTGCGCTTTTTACTTAAGCACGAAGTGTTGCCCTTAGTTTGTGATACTCGCCAGCAGCCTCCTGGTTTAGCCTCGTTACCTGCTAGCTTGCAGGTGGTGTGTGGCGAGCTGCCCCTTAAGCAATTGCATGAATGTGACGTGGTGATTGTTAGCCCTGGGGTCGCCTTAGCCACGCCAGAGTTACAAAGCTTGGCGAAAGCCGGTGTACAGCTTATTGGTGATGTTGAGCTATTTTGTCACTATGCCGAAGCCCCCATCGTTGCGATTACTGGCTCAAACGGTAAAAGTACGGTCACTAGCTTGTTGGGCGAGATGGCCAAGCAAGCCGGAGTTAATGTTGCTGTAGGCGGTAATATTGGGGTGCCTGCCTTAGATTTGCTTTCGCCACAGGTCGAGTTATATGTTCTTGAGTTGTCGAGCTTTCAGTTGGAAACAACCAACAGTCTTCGCGCCAAAGCCGCTACATTGCTAAATGTTAGCGAAGACCACATGGACCGCTACCAAGGCATGAGCGATTACATCGCCGCTAAACAAACGGTTTACCAAAATGCTGAATATGCGGTTATCAACTTGGATGACGAATTGTCCCAGCCGCCAGTCCAGCTCGAACATAGCTTGAGTTTTTCTCTTCATTTAGATGCAGATTATCGCTTAAGTGACGATCAGCAATATCTAATGCGTGGGCAACAAGCGCTATTAGCCACCTCTGAGTTGGGGCTGGTTGGTACCCATAATTTTGCCAATATACTTGCTGCATTAGCCTTAGCAGAGGCTGCAGGGCTTAACATTGACGCTTGTTTACAAGCCGCAAAAAATTATCAAGGTTTAGCCCATCGTTGCCAGTTGGTAGCGCGTAAACAGGGTATTGCTTGGATTAACGACTCTAAGGCTACCAATGTAGGCGCTACCTTAGCCGCCTTAAATGGCCTGGCTGGTGGCCAAGGTCAGCTTTGGTTAATTGCTGGTGGAGATGCCAAAGGCGGCGATTTAAGTGAGTTACAAGCTGCCTTCAACCAAATTGCTGGTGTTGTTGCCTTTGGTAAAGACAAGCAACGCTTTAAAGATTTAGATCAGCGTGTCGAACTAAAAGAAGATTTAGCAGAGAGTTTTAGTTGGTGTCAGCAACAAGCAAAAGAGGGTGACATAGTTTTGTTGTCTCCAGCCTGCGCCAGCTTGGATATGTATAAGAATTTTGAAGTGCGCGGGCAACACTTCTGCGAACTGGTGGAGGCGCTATGAAAGTAATGTCTAAACCACTTTGGTTCGAGAATACCTTACAGTGGATAAACCCCACCCCTAAAGAAAGCCAAGAACCGCTTTTATTCGACCGTCATTTATTATGGTTAGCCTTATGCCTAATGGTGATGGGGCTTGTGATGGTGGCATCTTCATCTATTCCAGAAGGCATCGCGATTAGCGATGATCCATTCCGTTTTGCTAAACGGCATGGTATTTATTTGTTGTTGTGTTTAGCCGCTATGGCTTTTGTGGTGCAAATCCCGCTGGCATGGTGGCAATCTCACAATGCCAAATTACTGCTATTGTCGGGTGTTGCATTGGTATTGGTATTGCTGATTGGCCGCAATATTAACGGTAGTAGTCGCTGGATTGGTTTAGGTCCGATTAATGTGCAGCCTGCCGAGTTTGCCAAACTTGCGTTGTTCACGTATTTAGCCGGTTACCTTGTGCGTCGCCATGAACAGGTACGGGAAAACCTAAAAGGCTTTTTAAAGCCGCTCATCGTGTTCTTCTTTTTGGCAGTATTGTTGCTGGCACAGCCCGACTTGGGCAGTGTGGTCGTTATGTTTGTTACCACCGTAGGCATGCTATTTTTAGCTGGCGCCAAGCTTATTCAGTTCTTTGGTTTGATTTTTACTGGTGTGGTAGCGGTGGTGACTTTGGTTATCGCAGAACCTTACCGAATGCGTCGTGTTTCCTCTTTTCTTGACCCTTGGCAAGATCCTTTTGGTAGTGGTTATCAGTTAACTCAATCCCTAATGGCCTTTGGGCGAGGCGACTGGTTAGGCGAAGGTTTGGGGAACTCTATTCAGAAGCTTGAATACTTGCCAGAAGCGCATACCGATTTTGTGGTTGCTGTATTAGCTGAAGAACTTGGATTTATCGGTGTATGCGCGGTTTTGTTGCTACTTATTTTGTTGGTAAGCCGCGCCATGAAAATTGGTAAGCAGGCCTTACTGGCAGAGCAGGCTTTTGCTGGTTACTTAGCTTGTGGCATTGGTATCTGGTTTAGTTTCCAAACCATGGTAAATGTTGGCGCGGCTTCAGGCTTGGTGCCCACCAAAGGCTTAACCTTACCGTTAATTTCTTATGGTGGTTCCAGCTTATTGGCGATGTCGATAGCGGTAGCTATCTTATTGCGAATTGATCATGAACTTCGATTGGCCAATTGTCAGGCCTATAAGAGAGATGCTCATGGTTAATGCTAAGCAACACAAACTATTGGTGATGGCGGGTGGCACTGGTGGTCATGTATTCCCTGGGTTAGCTGTCGCCGATAAGCTAGCTGCGCAGGGCTGGGATGTTTCGTGGTTAGGAACTGCCGAGCGCATGGAAGCTCAATTAGTGCCTAAACATGGTTATCCCATCGACTTTATTAGCATAAAAGGGGTTCGCGGTAATGGTTTGCTGCGCAAACTGACGGCGCCGTTTAAATTGCTAAACGCGGTTCGTCAGGCTGTTGCTGTGATTAAGCGCTATCAACCCGATGTTGTATTAGGCATGGGCGGCTTTGCCAGTGGGCCTGGAGGTATAGCCGCTTGGTTACTAGGAAAACCATTGGTTTTGCACGAGCAGAACGCGGCTGCTGGTTTTACCAATAAAATGCTGAGCAAAATTGCCAGCAAAGTACTAATGGCGTTTCCGGGAGCCTTAGATAAAGCCGAAGTAGTTGGCAACCCTGTGCGTGAGTCGGTATTAGCTTTAGAAGAAAAGACTGAAAGCGATTCAGCCAGTTTTAACTTATTGGTCATCGGCGGAAGTTTGGGCGCTCAAGTGTTCAATGAGCAGTTGGCCGAGGGCATAAAGCACAGCCAACTTGATTTAAAAATCTGGCACCAAGCGGGTAAAAACAAACATAGCAGCGCAGTGGATGCTTATCGCCAACAAGAACTTGATAAAAATTTGAGCGAATCACCTAAAATTGTCGAATTTATTGATGACATGGCAGCAGCCTATCAATGGTCAGATGTGATACTCTGTCGCGCTGGCGCGCTAACGGTGTCAGAGGTGGCTGCAGCGGGGATCCCGGCTATTTTTGTACCACTGCCTTATGCCGTTGATGACCATCAAACCAAAAACGCGCAGTTTTTGGTTAAAGCAGATGCCGCACGTTTGTTAAAACAAACAGAATTTACGCCGCAGAATATTGCGGCAGTACTGAATGAATTTGCTGATCCTGGATTGCGTTTGTCTTGTGCTCGCAATGCACGAAAGCAGGCAATCACCGATGCTACTGACAAAGTAGCAGCGGTGTGCCAAGCGTTAATTAAAGAGTAGTTAGATGAGTAAAGTTGAGTTAGCCAAATTACGAACCATGATTCCAGAAATGCGCAAGGTGAAGCGAATTCACTTCGTGGGAATTGGTGGTGCCGGCATGGGCGGTATCGCCGAGGTATTGGCTAATGAGGGCTATCAAATTTCAGGTTCAGACCAAGCCGCAAGTGCCATGACAGAACGTTTGCAAGGTGTTGGCGCCGAGGTGTTCTTTGAGCACAGTGAAAGCAATATCAAAGGGGCTAATGTAGTGGTGGTATCTACCGCTATTAAAGAAGATAACCCTGAGGTACAAGCCGCCAGAGCAGCGCGAATTCCGGTGGTTCGCCGTGCAGAAATGCTAGCTGAGTTGATGCGTTATCGTCACGGCGTTGCCGTAGCCGGCACGCACGGTAAAACCACAACAACCAGCTTAATTGCCAGCATCTATGGGCAAGCCGAGTTGGATCCTACTTTTGTTATTGGTGGCCTGTTAAATAGCGCAGGCACCAATGCTCGTTTAGGTAATAGCCGTTACTTAATTGCAGAAGCCGACGAAAGCGATGCTTCTTTTCTACATTTGCAGCCAATGGTTGCTGTGGTCACTAATGTAGAGCCCGACCACATGGAAACCTATGGTGGTGACGAAGCTCAGCTACATGCAACCTTTATCGACTTTTTACACAACCTTCCCTTTTACGGTGTAGCGGTGATGTGTATCGACGATCCTGGTGTTCAAGCGTTGCTACCACAGATTGGTCGTCAGATTATTACCTACGGCTTCTCCGAAGAAGCTGACGTACGGATTACTCACTTTTCTCAGCAAGGTGACCGCTGTTCATTCACAGTAAACCGCAAAGATGGTGAGCAACTTGATATATCGTTGAATATGCCCGGCGAGCACAATGCCCTAAATGCGGCGGCGGCCATTGCTGTGGCCAGCGAAGACGGTATTGAAGATGCGGCAATTGTAGAAGCCTTAAATCGTTTTGCCGGTATTGGTCGCCGTTTCCAACAATACGGCGAGTTTGCGACAGGCAATGGCTCAGCCTTGTTAGTGGATGACTACGGGCACCACCCAACAGAAGTGCTGGCAACGGTTAAGGCTGCACGTGCAGCTTGGCCTGAGCGGCGTTTAGTGATGGCATTTCAACCGCACCGCTATTCGCGTACTCGCGACTTATATGAAGACTTTGTGGATGTATTAGCGCAAGTAGATAGCTTACTGTTGCTTGAGGTGTATTCGGCTGGAGAAGAAGTTATTGCCGGTGCCGATAGTCGCGCATTGTGTCGAAGTCTACGTCAGCGTGGTTTGGAGCCCATCTACGTAAAACAGCCCAGTGAGCTAAACGGTTTATTGGCTGATGTAATCGAAGATGGCGATGTGGTGTTAACCCAAGGTGCGGGCAATATTGGCGTTTTGGCGCGTCAGTTGGGCGAGTTGCAGTTAAACATTAACAAGCTTAAAGGTAGTGAAAGTTAATGGCGAGTTTACGAATGAGTCGAGTAGCAGTGTTGTATGGCGGCGATTCAGCTGAACGTGAAGTGTCTTTAAAATCGGGTAGCGCAGTGCTAGCGGGTTTACTTCGCGCTGGTATTAATGCAGAAGGTATAGATACCAAGGGTTTTGATTTAAATCTGCTTAAGCAAAAAAAATACAGTCATGTATTTATAGCTTTGCATGGTAGAGGTGGCGAAGACGGAACCTTACAAGGTGCACTTGAATATTTAGGTTTGCCATATACCGGAAGTCGAGTGCTTGGTTCGGCTTTAGCAATGGACAAAATTCGCTGCAAGCAAATTTGGCAAAATATTGGTTTGCCTACGGCGGATTATGCGATTGTGGAAAAAGACAGTTATAAGCCTGAAGACGCCGCAGGTATTTTGGCGAAGCTTTCTGGTGAAGTGATTGTAAAGCCGGCGTTAGAAGGTTCTAGCATTGGCATGGCTAAAGCCAACCGTGTTGAAGAGTTACAAGAAGCGATTGAAAATGCCTTTGAGTATGACTCAAGAGTATTGATTGAACAGTGGATTACTGGTGCCGAATACACGGTATCTATTGTTGGTGGCACGGTGATGCCATCAATTAGAATGCAAACGCCACACAGTTTTTATGATTACAGTGCTAAGTATCAAAGTAGTTCTACTGAATATTTTTGCCCAAGTGGCTTAACTGAGGCGCAAGAGTCACAGTTAGCTGCTATTGCCCTAAAGGCATTTAAATCTGTGGACTGCGAAGGGTGGGGGCGCGTTGATTTTATGGCCGACCAACAAGGTAACTGGTATTTGTTGGAAGTGAATACCTCACCGGGCATGACGGAGAAAAGTTTGGTGCCTATGGCAGCCAAGCAATATGGTTTGAGTTTTGACCAGCTTGTCGTCAGTATTTTGGATTTGGCGCACTAGTTTATGGCGTTAACCGAGCTTCAAAAACAGCGTGCAAGTTATTGGGCTGGAGTCGGTTTCTTTTGTGCTGTGTTGTTGGGTTTGGCTTATTCAGTGCACTCGGTGTACAGCAGTGTAAGTGATAAGCAGTTGAGTCCAATGACTCGCTTGTTGGTATCGGGTAAACGTGATTATGTGCTCGACCAAGAATTGCAGCAAAGCCTAGCGGCTTTGCCAGAAGCGGGTAATTTTTTTAGCCTCGATGTTTCTGAGGTAAAGCTTGCTTTAGAGCAGTTGCCTTGGGTTAAGCAGGTAACCGTTCGTAAGCAATGGCCAGATAAATTGTCGATTGCTTTACAAGAACAAGAGGTGGTGGCGCGATGGAATAATGCGGCTTTGCTTAATCAGCAAGGGCAGATTTTTGAAGCGCCGCAACAGCGAGTGACCAAAGCATTGGCTTCACTAAGTGGACCCGATGAACAGGCAGAAGCTGTGCTAGCTACTTTTCGGCAGCTGCAGCAAGTGTTGCAAGCTCGCCAGTTAAGCATTGTTAGTTTGGCGCTAAACGAGCGCCATGCATGGCAAGTAGAGTTAGCCAGCGGAATGGTTTTAAAGCTGGGCAAAGAAGATAAGTTAAATCGCATAGCGCGTTTTGTGGCGGTGTATCCGAGATTAAAACCGAATGCGGTGGATTACATAGATTTACGCTATGACACTGGATTTGCAGTGGGATGGAAGAAACAGGAAGGTTTGGCAATAGATGACCAAAGTAACGGATAGAAAACTGATCGTTGGCCTTGATATTGGTAGTGCCAAAATCACCGCTTTAATCGGCGAGATTTTGCCTAGCAACGAAATGAGCATTATCGGTGTAGGAAGTCATCCGGCTAAAGGTATGGATAAAGGTGGTGTTAATGACCTTGATTCTGTAGTGAAGACCGTTCAGCGCGCGCTGCAAGAAGCGGAGTTGATGGCTGATTGCAAAATTAGTTCAGTCTATTTAGGTGTTTCTGGCCGTCATATTCGTTGCTTAAACGAAAAGGGCATGGTGCCAATTAGTGACGAAGAAGTTACTCAAGATGATGTAGACAACGCGATTCATACGGCTAAGTCAGTAAAATTGCCAGATGAGCACCGCATTCTGCATGTATTGCCGCAGGAGTTTGCTATCGACTTCCAAGAAGGCATTAAAAATCCGATTGGTTTGTCTGGTGTCCGTATGGAAGCAAAAGTGCATTTAATTGCTTGCCATAACGACATGGTTAAAAACATTGTTAAGTGTGTAGAGCGCTGTGATTTGAAAGTTGATCAGTTGATATTTTCAGCCTTGGCTTCTAGTTACGCGGTGTTAACTGAAGATGAGAAAGAATTGGGCGTGTGTGTGGTTGATATTGGCTCAGGAACCATGGATATTGCAGTTTACACCGGTGGTGCGCTACGCCACACCTCGGTAGTACCGTTTGCAGGAACCTCGGTTACTCGTGACATTGCTACCGTGTTTGGCACACCGCTTAACGACGCCGAAGCCGTAAAAGTACGCTATGGCTGCGCCTTAGGCAGCATGGTAAGCCGAGACGATACCATTGAAGTGCCAAGTGTGGGAGGAAGGCCGTCACGCAGTTTGCAACGGCAAACCTTAGCTGAAGTTATCGAACCTCGATATAGCGAACTGTTTGGCATGATTAAAGCCAAGCTCGATGAGCTTACCGAAGATTTGCAAGCGCAGGGAACCAAACTGCAATTAGGAGCTGGTGTGGTGCTAACCGGCGGCGCGGCTCAAATAGAAGGCGTGGTTGAATGCGCCGAAAAGATTTTACAGTGTCAGGTTAGGGTTGGCTCTGCCAACAATGTGGCTGGTCTGACAGAATACGTACAAGCACCAACTTACTCAACAGCAGTAGGTTTGTTGCATTACGGAATGGAAAACCAAAGTGAAAAACCAATTGAAGTAAAGAACATTAGCAGTGTTAGCAATATCGCCAAGCGATTGCACAGTTGGTTTAAGGGTGAATTTTAGTTTTTGCTAAATAGCGAAAATCAAGCGGAGAGAGAACTATGTTTGAGATTATGGATAGTCATACCGATGAAGCGGTAATTAAAGTTGTAGGTGTGGGCGGTGGCGGCGGTAACGCTGTTGAGCACATGGTTGCGCAATCAATCGAAGGTGTGGAGTTTATCACCATCAATACCGACGCTCAGGCGTTGCGTAATTCTGGTGCCGACAATACCTTACAAATTGGTGGTGCTATCACCAAGGGATTAGGTGCTGGGGCCAACCCTGAAGTAGGCCGTGAAGCAGCGATGGAAGATCGCGACGCCATTATGAGCCAGCTGCAGGGTGCCGATATGGTGTTCATTGCTGCCGGTATGGGCGGTGGTACAGGAACTGGAGCAGCGCCAGTAGTTGCAGAAGTAGCAAAAGAACTGGGTATTCTTACTGTTGCTGTTGTAACTAAACCTTTTGGTTTTGAGGGTAAAAAGCGTACTAGTTATGCACAACAAGGAATTGAGCAACTAAGTAAAAATGTTGATTCATTAATTACTATTCCTAACGATAAACTGCTAAAAGTGCTAGGTCGCGGCGTCTCGTTGTTAGATGCATTTAAAGCGGCTAACAACGTATTGTTAGGTGCTGTTCAAGGCATCGCAGAGCTAATTACTCGCCCTGGTTTAATTAACGTAGATTTCGCCGACGTTCGCACAGTCATGCGTGAAATGGGCACCGCAATGATGGGTACCGGGATCGCGTCTGGCGAAGACCGTGCTGAAGAAGCCGCAGAACTTGCTATTTCTAGCCCACTACTTGAAGACGTAGACTTAGCTGGTGCACGCGGAATCTTAGTGAACATCACTGCTGGCTTTGATATGAGCATCGAAGAGTTTGAAACCGTAGGTAATGCGGTTAAAGGTTTTGCTTCAGAGAATGCAACGGTAGTGGTTGGTGCGGTCATCGACCCAGAAATGAGTGATGAATTGCGTGTAACGGTAGTTGCTACTGGTATTGGTGCAGAGCGTCGCCCAGATATTTCTATTGTAAAACCTCAGCAACAAGCAGTTAATGCTGAGCCTGTAGCCCGCACAGCACCTATGGATTCAGCTCCCATGGTAGAAGAGTCTGCAGCAGTTGTGAACGCAGAGCCGCGCAATACAGCAGGTGATGGTGATTATTTAGACATCCCCGCATTTTTACGTCGCCAAGCAGATTAATCTGTTAGCAAATGGTGAAGTTTTAGGCAAATGTTTGTGATGTGTCTCAAACTTATGTTAAGATGTCCGACCATTCTAGTTTATTGGTCGTAAAGCAGAGGAATTTTTATGCTTAAACAACGGACTCTTGAAAAGTCAGTACAAGCGACAGGGATCGGTTTGCATTCTGGGCACAAGGTCACCATGGTCTTACGTCCTGCTCCTGCAAATACAGGTATCCTGTTTAACCGTACCGATCTTGATCCGGTTGTAACGATCCCTGCAAAAGCAGAGTTAGTGCGTGACACTATGTTATGTACGTGTCTTATCGATGATGCGGGTAACCGTATTTCAACGGTAGAGCATTTAATGGCTGCGGTTGCTGCATTAGGCTTGGATAACTTGATTATTGACGTTGATGCTCCTGAGCTTCCGGTTATGGATGGTAGCTCAAGCCCGTTTGTATTCTTATTACAATCTGCGGGTATCGAAGAGCAGGCAGCGGCTAAGAAATTTATTCGCATTAAACAACCTATCCGTGTTGAGCACGAAGATAAATGGGCTGAGTTATTGCCGGGGAACGACGGTTTTACCATCGATTTCTCAATTGATTTTGACCACCCAGCAATGGAAGGTCGTAATCAATCTATCTCGATGAACTTCTCAGCTGATAGCTTTATTAAAGACATTAGCCGCGCGCGTACTTTTGGTTTCATGCGAGACATCGAGTATTTGCAATCGAAGAACCTAGCCTTAGGCGGTAGTTTAGAAAATGCAGTAGTGTTAGATGAATATCGAATTCTTAATGAAGATGGCCTTCGTTATGATGATGAATTTGTTAAGCACAAGTTGTTAGACGCAGTGGGCGATTTGTACATGGCAGGACTACCCATCCTAGGCCATTTACGCGCTCACAAATCTGGCCATGCACTAAACAATAACTTAGTGCGTGCAATGCTTGAGCAACAACACGCTTGGGAAATTGTTACTTTCGAAGACAAAGCCGAAGCTCCAGCTGCATACCAACAACCGGTATTCAGTTTCTAAATAAAAATATTGTCGGCGCTGACTAACTCTCTCCGCTCAGCGCCGCTAATTTTTCTAGCTTTTCCCTCAGTTCATCTGGTACGTGTTTCGCTAATTCTGTGATATGTTTGGCTGCTTGAGTGCTTAGCTGGCGTTTTCCAGTGCTTTTTTCCTCAGCTTCTGGTTTAATGTTTTTCAATTCGGGATTTATTTTAAGTTCCAAACTGACAACCCCTGGTATGGCTTTTCGCAGCTCACTTAACAGATCGAAACGAAACTGTTTTAAGCGAGTTAACCAAGCCGAACTAGGAGCCTCGATAATAGCGACTCCTTGACGCATATTAACGATACGGCATTGCTGTAGTTTGTAGCGTGCCAAAATTTCACCACCCAGTTGCTGTAACTGAACGCGTTGCTGCAGTGGTTGTTCGATTTTTGCAAACTGTTTCTGATGAAATAGACGCTCTATCGAAATAGGTTGGTGCTGTCGTTTGGACATAAGTTTAATAGTTAGGTATGAAATTAACATTAGTATACGCCCATAAGGGCGAGACAAGAACTGTTCGTTTAAATCCGCTACGTTTAGCGTGGTTTGCGTTTTTGTTGGTATCACTTATTTGCAGTATTGCCTTGTGGGGGGTACAGCAATATCAACATTTAGCTAAGCAGCAAACTCAGTTGTTATCGCAGCTGGATAGTTTGAAGGCTGAGCCTAAGCTTGAGCAGTTCGAGCAGCAACTGCGTCACCGTTATAGTCAATTGGCGGTTAAAGTGGGCCAAATGCAAGTTGAGATGACTCGCCTTAATGCATTAGGCGCGCGTTTGATTGAAGATACCGAGTTCGCTGCTGAGTTTGATTTCGAATCAATGCCTCCCATGGGCGGCCCGATGTTAGACATCCAAGATACCAGCCATAAACCAGACAGCTTGTTTTTAGACTTGTCTTTGCTAGAACAGCAAGTAGAGGATAAGAAAAAATCACTTAATTTGCTTGAATCTTGGCAACAAAGTCACCATCTAGTAAATAGTAGTTATATATCAGGTTGGCCAGCGAAAGGGCCGGGCATTTGGATTTCTTCGCCATTTGGTACCCGCATAGATCCTTTTACCAAACGTAAAGCACGCCATAAAGGTGTAGATATCGCGGGTAAAGAGGGGACTAAAATCCGCTCTGTAGGAGCTGGCGTAGTGGTTTGGGCTGGAAGTCGTTTTGGTTACGGTAACTTAGTTGAAATAGAGCATGGTAACGGAATGGTAACACGTTACGCGCATGCTAAAGCTGTATTAGTAAAAGAGGGTGATGTAGTAAGTAAAGGGGATGAGATAGCCTTGATGGGCAGTACCGGGCGTTCCACCGGGTCTCACGTGCATTTTGAAGTGCTCAAAAACGGTCGTCCGCTAAACCCCAGTAAGTTTATTTACCGCAAAGCTAGTGCCTAGAAAATTGGATTTCGTCTTAGCAAAAGTAGTTTTTCATGATTAGTAAATTAGTAACAAAAATCGTTGGTACTCGAAATGACCGTACCATCAAAAAAATGCGTAAAGTCGTTAATACTATTAACGCCTTAGAGCCTGAATACGAAAAGTTGTCTGCTGAAGAAATTAAAGCTAAGGCGGGCGAATTTAGGGAGCGCCTCGAGAAAGGCGAAACGCTTGAAGCGATTCTCCCAGAAGCTTTTGCTGTAGTGCGCGAAGCATCAAAACGGGTCTTTGAAATGCGTCATTTTGATGTGCAAATGTTGGGCGGCATGGTGCTGAACGACAATAAAATTGCCGAAATGCGCACCGGTGAAGGTAAAACTTTAACAGCAACCTTGCCTGCATACTTAAATGGCGTAACCGGCAAGGGTGTTCACGTAATTACCGTAAATGATTACTTAGCGCAACGTGATGCCGACTGGAACCGCCCTTTATTCGAATACTTAGGATTAAGTGTTGCTGTGAACGTTTCGGGAATGGATCACGAAGCGAAAAAAGCTGCCTACGCTGCCGACATTACCTACGGTACAAACAACGAGTTTGGTTTCGATTACTTGCGCGATAACATGGCGTTTGCCCCAGAGCAGCGAGTACAACGTCCATTAAATTACGCGGTAGTGGATGAAGTGGATTCAATTTTGATTGATGAAGCACGGACACCACTTATCATTTCTGGCCCTGCAGAAGATAGTTCAGAGCTGTATAAAAAGATTAACGATATTATTCCGTTGTTGGTTCGCCAAGAAGAAGAAGATACTGAAGAATTGATTGGCGATGGCCACTTCACTCTTGATGAAAAAAACAAGCAAGTTCATTTAACCGAAAACGGTCAGATTTTTGTTGAAGAAACCTTGCAACAGCGCGGTATGTTGGAAGAAGGTGATTCACTTTATAACGCTGCTAACATTAGCTTGCTGCATCACGTTAATGCTGGATTGCGAGCGCACACTTTGTTCGAGCGCAATGTTGATTACATTGTTAGCGAAACCAATGAGATTGTTATCGTTGATGAGCACACCGGTCGAACCATGCCAGGGCGTCGTTGGTCTGAAGGCTTACACCAAGCTGTTGAAGCTAAAGAAGGTGTGCCAATTCAAAACGAAAACCAAACGTTGGCATCTATTACCTTCCAGAATTACTTCCGTTTATACGACAAGCTTTCAGGCATGACTGGTACTGCCGATACCGAAGCTTTTGAATTTCAATCAATTTATGGCTTAGACACAGTGGTTGTGCCGACTAACAAGCCAATGGTTCGTGATGACCAAGGTGATTTGGTTTACCTGACTGCAGAAGAAAAATACCAAGCGATTATCAACGACATTCGCGAGTGTGTGAAAGCAGAGCGCCCAGTGTTGGTTGGTACAGTGTCAATTGAAAACTCAGAGCTGCTTTCCAACATTCTAAAGAAAGAAAAAATTAAGCATAACGTACTAAATGCTAAGTTCCATGAAAAAGAAGCTGATATTGTTGCAGAAGCAGGCGTTGCCGGGGCTGTGACTATTGCTACCAATATGGCTGGTCGTGGTACCGACATCGTATTGGGTGGTAACTTACAAGTTGAAATAAATGCCCTAGGCGAAAATCCTAGTGAGCAGCAATTAGCTGAAGTTAAGCAAAAATGGCAACAGCGCCACGATGCAGTATTAGCAGCAGGTGGTTTGCATATTATTGGTACCGAGCGTCACGAGTCTCGTCGTATCGATAATCAGCTACGTGGTCGTGCTGGTCGTCAAGGTGACCCAGGTTCTACCCGCTTCTACTTGTCGATGGAAGATAGTTTGATGCGGATTTTTGCTTCAGATCGCGTCACAGGCATGATGAAAAAGCTTGGCATGGAAGAAGGCGAAGCAATTGAGCATCCTTGGGTTACTCGCGCCATCGAAAATGCACAGCGTAAAGTTGAAGGGCGTAACTTCGATGTACGTAAATCATTACTTGAGTTCGACGATGTGGCCAATGACCAACGTAAAGTGGTTTACGAGCAGCGTAATGATTTAATGGATAGCGACAGCATTTCTGAAACCATCGAAGTCATTCGCGAAGATGTGTACTCATCGGTTATTGATGAATACATCCCACCACAATCTCTTGAAGAAATGTGGCAGGTTAGTGAACTAGAGCAACGTTTGAAAAGTGACTTTGGCTTAAATCTGCCTATTCAACAGTGGTTAGATGAGGACGACAAGTTACATGAAGACAAGCTTCGCGAAAAAATCATTGAAGCTGCGGTAGCTGACTACCAAGCCAAAATCGAAAAAGTAGGTGCTGACGCTATCAAGCAGTTTGAAAAATCTGTGATGCTGCAAACACTCGATCAACTTTGGAAAGAGCACTTGGCAGCCATGGATCATCTTCGCCAAGGTATTCACTTACGTGGCTATGCTCAGAAGAACCCTAAGCAAGAATACAAGCGTGAGTCTTACGAACTGTTTACCCAAATGCTTGAAGCACTCAAACTTGATGTGGTGAGTATTTTGAGCCGAGTTCAAGTGCAAGCGCCTGAAGAAGTCGAAGCAATGGAAGCAAAACGCCGCGAAGCTGAACAACGCGCGATGCAATTCCGTCAGCAACAGGCAGCGCAACAAGCCGAAGAGCAGTCGAGTGATGCGGGTAAAACCGTTATTCGTGAAGGGCAAAAAGTAGGGCGAAACGATCCATGTCCTTGTGGCTCGGGTAAAAAGTACAAACAATGTCATGGCAAGCTTTCTTAAAGCTTAGTTTGGCAACAAAAAAGGAGAGCTTAGGCTCTCCTTTTTTATCAACTCAAGGAGTACTCAGTGAAGGTTGTAAATGTAGCAGTTGGTGTAATTGTTAAAGGCGAAGAGATCTTACTTAGCCTTCGTAATCTGCAACAGCATCAAGGTGGGAAATGGGAGTTTCCCGGCGGTAAAGTTGAGACAGGCGAGCAAACCGTTGACGCCTTGGCGAGAGAGTTAAAAGAAGAGCTGCTTATAGACATTGATAAAACCAGTTGTAAGCCACTGATTCGTGTTGAGCACGATTATGGTGATAAGCAAGTATGCTTAGACGTTTACACGGTTACTCGCTTTTACGGAGAGCCAGAGGGCGCAGAACAACAAGAAATTCGATGGGTGAGCAGAGCAGAGCTTCTCAATCTGTCATTTCCAGATGCCAATAAAGCCATCTTGGAAAAAATCCTAAACGCTAATTTTTCCGCGTAAGTTCAAAATTCCCAGCTGTCCGGCTTATCTTCATCTTCTTGGAGGTGTTGCCCAGCAATGTATTTTTCTTGATTAGCCCATTCGCCAAGGTCGATTAACTTACAACGCTCACTACAAAAGGGTCTGAATTCACTTGTTGATTGCCAAACGACCTTGTCGTTACAAGTGGGGCATTTTACGGTGGGTAAATTTTTAGTTTTCATTAAGCAATTTTACAACAATATAATGTGCAAGGAATGTCTTCAATATCTTGATTTGAAGTACTGATGAACTTTATGGCGAAGCGGTGTTTGTGGCCGCTTACAGTTGGGTAGCATTGATAATTAGTGTCTACCTCGATGCGTAGTAATCCACAATCGGCAGCGACTCCTTGATAGAAGCCTTTATGAGCAAGAGCTTGAATATCACTATGCTGCTCTCTAAGGAGCTTAAGTAAGTGACTAATGGCTTCTGCGACGATTTGGAAAGGGCCCAACCATTGCTGAACTTGCAGATTTATCCGTTCTTGTGGTTGATGCAGCCATAGGTGCAAGTAAGGTAAATCAAAGCTGCAGTTACCACCAGGTAAACACAAACGCTGGCGAATACTGGATAATAGGCGATCATCTTTAAGGTGATCGGATACCCGATGGAGCTTTGAAATAGCTGCAATAAGGGTTTTCACTTGCAATAGCAGCTCTTCAATCTTACTGGTATCTACATTGGGCATCGAAGCCCAATGGTCGAGCTTTTCTGCTTGTTTAGCTAAATCTTTAAGTAAGTCTGTTCGCCACTCACAACGTTCTAATACTTCTGATACTTCAAATAACGTTCGAAAGAACTGTTGTTGCTGAAGAGGGTGCTGAAGTGCTTTTGACAACATTAGCTGCTCGAATAATTGCTCTAAGCGTAAGTAGTTTCGTACTTTCTCGTTTAAAGGGTGTTCGAAAATTAATGCGGTCATAGCGGTTTAGATTCACAGCTGTTCAAGGGAGTTCCTAAGCTAGTGTAACCACTGAGCAATCAACTGTCATGGCTTTTGGCGATATCTAGATAGAATTGGTGTAAATCAGTAACTTTACGTTTAAGGCATACAAGGTCGCTGTTATTTTCAATTACATCGTCTGCGGCTTGTAGTTTTAGCTCTCGGTTCATTTGGGCATCAATAATCTGTAGGGCTTGATGCCGCTCTACTCCATCGCGTTCCATGGTTCGCTTGAGTTGAATATCTACAGGGGCGTCTATAACTAAAACGCGATCGACGAGCTTATCCAGTTGGTTTTCTAACAATAGCGGCGCAACCAGTATCTTGTATGCGCCTTTAGCTTGCCCAAGTTGGTGTAGCATCTCTTGTCGAATTAGTGGGTGTAATAAGCTGTCTAACCAATCTTTCTCTTGTTTGTTGGCAAATACAATTTCGCGCAGTTTACTGCGATTTAGCGAGCCATCGCTTTGCAATATAGTTTGCCCAAAATGTTCAGATATTGCGTTTAACGCAGGTTGTTGAGGCGCAACAACTTGGCGCGCCACAATATCGGCATCAACCACTTGAATACCTAGCTCTTCAAATAACGCCGAGGCTTGGCTTTTACCGCTAGCAATACCGCCTGTTAAACCAATTATCACGATGCAAGACCTAGGTATGAGAAATACCAAGCGTGGATCGCTTCACCAAAAAATAAGTAACAAGCGCCACCTAAAGCCAGATAAGGGCCAAAAGGAATCGCTTGCCCTTGTTGGTTTTTTCCAAACACAATCAAGCTAATGCCAACAATTGCACCGGCAAAAGATGAAAGCAAAATTGTTAATGGCAGGGCTTGCCAGCCAAACCAAGCACCTATCATGGCTAGCAGTTTAAAATCGCCATAGCCCATGCCTTCTTTTCCGGTTAATAGCTTGAATAGCCAAAACAGGCTCCACAAAAAACCATAACCAATAGCAGCGCCCAAAACAGCATCATATAAGCTAACAAAACCTGAATCTAGGTTGATTAATAAACCTAGCCACAAGGTGGGTAAAGTAAGCTGATCGGGCAAATACATGGTGTCCAGATCAATAAGGGTTAGACACAGTAAAATAATGCAAAACAGACTAGCAAACACAAAGGGTAGAGTAAGGCCAAACTGCCACCAGCAAGCCAAGGTTAAGCCTGCTGTTGTAAGCTCAACTAAAGGGTAGCGAATACTGATTGGATTTTTACAATTGGCACACTTTCCACGCAGGGCTAGCCAGCTAATAACCGGAATATTTTGCCAGGCGGTAATTAAGCTTTGGCATTTGGGGCAGGCAGAGCGAGGTAACATTAAGTTGTAAACGCCTTGCTCTGAGGTTTGCGCTGTTTTTAATTCATCAGATAAGAAACTGCGGCACTCATTTTTCCATTGCCGCTCTAACATGACGGGCAAGCGATGGATCACAACGTTGAGAAAAGAACCGATACAAAGGGCGATTAAAAGGCAGAAACCCAGCGCAGTGGCTGGGTAGAGTTCAATAAAACTTAGCATGTTTAACTAACAACCGATCCGAGTTTGAAGATGGGTAAGTACATGGCAATCACCATACCACCAACTAGCACACCAAGCACAGCCATAATCAGTGGTTCAATTAAACTGGTTAAGCCGTCTACTGCATCATCTACTTGCTGTTCATAAATGTTGGCGACTTTAGCTAACATGCTATCCAGTGAGCCAGATTCTTCACCAATCATCACCATCTGGGTCACCATGTCGGGGAATAAATCCACGGTGCGCATGGCTACGTTCATTTGCATACCGCCAGTAACCTCAATTCTAATCGCGTCTACGGCGTTACGGTAGACCACGTTGCCCGATGCGCCCGAGGCAGACTTTAAGGCGTCGATAAGTGGGATACCGGCAGCAAAGGTCGTAGATAAGGTGCGGGCAAAACGCGCCATGGCCGCTTTATGCAAAATAGGGTTGATCACTGGGATTCGAAGAATAAAGCGGTCGGTAGCATCTTTAACCGCTTGGGAGCGCCTAAAGGCTTGCACATAGCCATAGCCAAGCGCAAATATTCCACCAAAAATATAAGGCCAATAATCTTGTAAGAAGCGAGAAACACCAATCACAAACTGGGTAAATGCAGGCAGTTCGGCACCAAAGCCAGCAAAAATTTCTTCAAACTGAGGAATCACAAATAGCAGTAGAATAGTGGTAACAATAATGGCCACAATAATCACCGAAACCGGGTAGAACATGGCTTTTTTAATTTTTGATTTAAGTGCCTCGGCTTTCTCTTTATAAATGGCTACACGATCATAAATCGTTTCTAAAGCACCACTTTGTTCACCGGCTTCAATTAAGTCACAATATAGCTGGTCAAAGTATAAGGGGTGTTTGCGCAGGGTTTCAGATAGGGCGGTTCCAGACTCAACTTCCGCGGCAATCTCGGCAATTAACTCACGCATTGCTGGTTTTTCAACGCTTTTAGAAATAATGTTGAAGCTTTGAACTAAGGGAACGCCAGCTTGCAGCATGGTAGCAATTTGCCGTGATACCACCGCAATATCCATGGGCTGGATCTTGTTACCCATCTTACTAAGAAAACTCTCGGTCTTCTTTTTAATTTTAGTAACGGTAATGCCTTGGCGGCGCAAGTCACCTTTAACCTGGCTGATGGTTTCAGCTTGATACTCGCCACTAACTTTAGCGCCTTTACGGTTAACGCCACTCCACGAGTAGGCATTGATTTTTTTTACTGCAACTTTACGTTTGCTGGTGGTACTTGCGGTAGCCATAACATCCTTGCTAACAAAACACGCTTAACGCGGTAATAAAGTAATTGCCTAAACTTATCAGATAATTAGATTTAAAAAACCACACACTTATACATTTGTGACCCGCTCTACTTCAGAAAGGCTGGTTACCCCTAAACGGGCTTTTTCTAGGGCCGACATGCGCAGTGAGTACATGCCCTCTTTAACGGCTTGTTCGGCAATTTCTATGGAGTTACCTTCGGCCATAATTATTTTTGAGATGGCGGTACTCATAGGCATCACCTCATAGATACCTACTCGACCTTTAAAGCCGCCGGTACATTCATCACAGCCCGCAGGATCAAACAGTTTAACCCCTGCCTCAATTTGTTGTGGAGTAAAACCTATCTTCGGCAATAACTCGGCCTCAAGCATTTTTGGCTTTTTACATTTTTCGCACAAGCGACGGGCTAATCGCTGGGCAATAATTAGGCTTACTGAAGAGGCAATGTTAAAGGCCGGTACGCCCATGTTAAGTAAACGGGTTAAGGTTTCTGCTGCCGAGTTAGTGTGTAAGGTCGATAACACTAAGTGACCGGTTTGCGCCGCTTTAATGGATATTTCAGCGGTTTCTAAGTCTCGAATCTCACCCACCATAACAATATCGGGATCTTGACGAAGAAAGGCGCGCAAGGCGCTGGCAAAGGTCATGCCTGCTTTGTTATTAATTTGTACTTGGTTAACCCCGGGGAGGTTAATTTCTACCGGGTCTTCCGCCGTTGAAATGTTAGTTTCAACGGTATTAAGAATGTTTAAGCCTGTGTACAGAGAAACCGTTTTACCCGAGCCAGTAGGGCCGGTCACCAAAATCATCCCCTGTGGGCGAGCCAAGGCATCTAAATAGAGCTTTTTCTGCTTGTCGTCGTAACCCAGAATATCAATGTTTAAGTTGGCTGCCGAGGAGTCGAGGATACGGATAACAATTTTCTCTCCCCACATGGTAGGCAGGGAGTTCACCCGCATATCAATGGCTTTATTGCGGCCAGTTTTTAGCTTAATGCGGCCGTCTTGTGGTAAACGCCGTTCGGCAATATCCATCCGCGCCATTACTTTAAGGCGAGCCGAAAAGCGGTTAGCTAGGTTAATGGGGGGGCTGGCTATTTCATGCAAAATACCGTCGATGCGAAAACGGATCCGATATTTGTGTTCATAAGGCTCGAAGTGTAAATCGGAAGCACCACGGCGTATTGAGTCCATCAATATCTTGTTGATATAAACAACAATGGGCGCATCATCTTCTTTGCTGTTTTGTTTTTCATCTAAACGCGAATTTTCTTCGCTAACTTCTAAATCGCTGATGTCGTCATCAGTGATATCGCCCAGCTCTAAGTCTGAACCATCGCTAACTAGAGATTGAATCGCTTTTGTTAACTTATTTTCTTCAACTAGTAGCGCTTCTACATGCAGTCCAAAACTAAAACCAAAATCTTCCAGTGCGGTTACATTGCTAGGGTCGGCCATGGCCACATAAAGGGTTTGGTTTTGGCTATAAACGGGTAATACGTGGTGTTTAAAGATTAATTTTTCATTAAGGAAGTTTTGCGGGATTTCGCTAAGCTCTATCGCATCTAAATCCAATAGAGGAATACCAAATTGGGCTTCGCAAAAGTCAGCCAATTCGCGACTAGAGATCAGTTTGTTTTCTACCAATACGGTGGTAAAGGCAGCTTGTTCTTGCACACTGCGCTTATAAAGCTCAACGAGTTGTTGTTCTTTATCTGGAAAAGAAACGGCCAAGCTTGATGCTAGGCCGTTTAATGTACTTAAGGTCTTCATTACTATGTTAAGAGTTTATTCTGCTTCTGCTTCAGCTGCTCTATCCGAAAGTAGGTTACCATCACATAGCTCTTTAGCGTAACACCCACTATTTGTATCATCTAAGTACCAAACAACACCGCCGTTGCTTATGTAACCGTAAATAATGTAGTCGTCACCCGCAACGAAACCATTTGCTTCTTCTGGAACCATTGTTATTGACACTTCACTAGGGTTGCCGTCAGCGTCACTAGCTTCAACAGCAAATGTAGCACTATTTATGCTTTCAATTGCTTCTGCCGCACTTTCGGAATTTGATACCTTCTGATCGTCGGCAGCTTCACAATCAACAACTTTGGTTTGCAAACATACTTCTACAGTGGTTTTCAAGCCTGTTGCTGCAGATACAATCTCACTGTATTTTGCGCTGCGGGTATAATTTTGATAAGCAGGCAGCGCTACCGCAGCCAAGATAGCTACAATGGCTACTACGATCATCAATTCGATTAGGGTGAAACCCGCTTGCTTGTTAGCAACTTTGGTTTGTAGGTTTTGCATGGTTTTCATTGCGTCTTTCCTTTACACAAGTTTTTTGAAGTTATTTATTTACCGTTGTTTTTATCAGAGCTGCAGTGAAACAACTTTTAATTCAGTAACATCCCTGATATCACGGTGCTATAAATGTGATTCTCATTAAAGCACACGTGGTATATAAGTATAGTGATTATTGTAAAAAGGCAATAAAATCGTGATCTTAGCAACACTTATAAAAGTCGCGCTGTACAAAAATTTGTACAGCTTAATGTTAAGATTAACAATTTCTATGCGACAAATCGCATACTTAGGTCTAGCGCCTTGACATGCTTGGTTAAGGCGCCCACCGAAATAAAGTCTACACCGGTTTCGGCATACTGGCGAATGGTGCTTAAGCTCATGTTGCCCGAGGCTTCTAATTTTGCACGCCCTTGGTTAAGTGCTACCGCTTGTTTCATTAAATCCACCGAGAAGTTATCTAACATTACTACGTCGCAATTAGCGGCTAGTGCTTGTTCTAGCTCGTTTAAGTTTTCTACTTCTACTTCTACCTTTTTGCCCGGTGAAAGCATTCGGGCTTTTTCAATGGCGGCTTTAATGCCACCACAGGCCATGATGTGGTTTTCTTTGATTAAAAAAGCATCGTTCAGACCAAAGCGATGGTTAGTGCCGCCGCCGCAAGTTACCGCATATTTAGAGGCGTAACGTAAGCCAGGAATGGTTTTACGGGTATCCAATAACTTGCAATGAGTGCCTTCAAGTAACGCCATGTATTCGGCGACTTGGGTGGCAATGCCCGATAGGGTTTGAATAAAGTTTAGCGCCGAGCGCTCACCGGTTAGTAAAATACGCGCAGGGCCTGTGAGATAACATAGGGTTTGATCTTCAACAACTTTATCGCCGTCGGCAACTAACCACTCAATCTCTACTTGCTCGCCCAGTTGCTTAAACACTTCTTCGGCAAAGGCTTTTCCAGCAAAAGTCGCACTTTCGCGGCTGATAATTTTGGCTTTGCTAATTTGTTGTGCAGGAATAAGTGCAGCGGTAATGTCTAGTTGCGGGTCTAGTTGTCCTAAATCTTCAATTAAAGCGGCGCTTACGTTGGCACGTAATTGTTCGGCGTTCATGCATCGTTTCTCTGATGGTTAGCTGGAGGAGACAGTATTGCTTGTCTGTCACTTTGTGTGGCGCATTTTAGCGCAGAAGTTCAGCACTTGCATGGTCAAATAAGCGGTTTATGCTAGACAATTTGGCTTGGCTTCGCTAGAAAGCCTAATAACACCAATAATTTGTTGCCGAGGAGTAGCTCTTGCAGATAAAGCAGCATCGCTTAACTGGGGCTAAGTGGCTTGAAAGTGCCTTTTATAATCAGCGACCGAATAATGAAATTAGCTTGTTGGTCATTCATTGTATTAGCTTGCCAGAGGGATGTTTTGGCTTGCCTCATATTGACCAATTGTTTACGGGAAGTTTGGATTGCAGCGCAGATCCAAGCTTTAAAGATTTACAGGGCTTAGAGGTCTCGGCGCATTTGCTGATTAATCGGGCTGGTGAGGTGACTCAATACGTAGCTTTTGATAAACGGGCGTGGCATGCTGGCGTTTCTTGCTACCAAGGGCGAGAAGGGTGTAATGATTTTTCTATTGGTATTGAGCTTGAGGGGACAGATAGCAGTGAATATACCAAAGCGCAATATCAAGGTTTAATCGAAGTTAGTCAACTATTGCTGAAACACTATCCTAAACTAACAAAACAACGCATCGTTGCGCATAGCGATATTGCGCCCGGCAGAAAAACTGACCCTGGTGAGCATTTTGATTGGTCTGCTTATTTAGAAGCACTTTGAAGTCACTTGGTTTGCTTGGGTATTTAGCTTATTATTTGAAGGTCGCCTGATGTTTATGGAGCAAAATCAGTAACATGTCTCTTATTTCCTTACTGCTTGCATTGAGTTTAGAGCGCGCTCGTCGCATTGGTGCTAGTTGGTGGTGGCAGCATGTTTTTCATTGGTGGCTACAGCGCTTTGATCGCGCTTCAGCGATTTGGCAAATTGCTATGGCAGTAGTGTTACCCACTTTGTTAATTGCGTGGCTGCAAGTAAGCATTAGTGGTTTGCTATTTGGCTTAGCCAATCTTGCGCTATGGATCTTTATCCCTTTACTTACACTAGGGTGCCCACCGATTCAGCAAGGTTATCGAGACTATCTGCGTGCTGCAGCTAGTGGCGACGAACAGGCCTGTAGTGACTTTAATCAGCAGCTGCTCAAACAAATTCATCCTTTGCATCAAGTGAGTGAGCAGGAGTCGATTGCTCTTACCACTGGTACTCAATTAATGTGGCTGAATTATCGCTACTATTTTGCGGTGATTTTCTTTTATGTATTAGCTGGCCCTGCTGGCGCAATTTTCTACGGTTGTAGCCGGGGTTTGCACTTACATAAAAGTACTGAGGTGCAGGCTTTGGAGCCTACGGTTAACAACTTTATGCACTACTTGGATTGGCTGCCATCTCGCTTGGCCAGCTTGTGTTACTTAGCGGTTGGCAATACCAGCGAAGCCCTACCTATTTGGTTACACGCCTTGCGTGATACCAAGCACAGCAATGGTTATTGGTTGGCGAAAGTAGCAGTGGCTGCAGAGCTCGATGAGCAAGAGAGTGAGCACGAAATGCTATGTGTAGCGACGACTTGCAGGTTTGTTAGTCTTGCTAAGCGCGGCATTATGCTGGCTATTGTGATTATTGCTATTTTAACCATTGCAGGCTGGCTGATTTAAGCCGCTACTCAGCGGCTGCCTGTTTCCATCTATTTTTACATAATCTTGTAAATTCCTTTCTCCTTGTTACATTTGCCCGATCTTGTGCACAAAAAAAGGTCTGACCAATTATATTTGTCGTACAAAAGGCTTTACTTATTTTGCGATAAGTGCTGGCTAAATTGATGTGGGTCAATTTTTCTGGACAGCGTGTTTCTGATTTGTTAATTTGCTGCGTGTAAATTGGTATTACCAATATTAAGTGCAACGGAAATTAATGAGCTACCAACGAATTAAGCCACCTAAACTCGCTGATGTTATTGCAAAGCAACTAGAGCGAATGATCTTAGAAGGAAGTTTACCGCCGGGTGAACGTTTACCTGCTGAGCGCGAGTTGGCTAAGCAATTCGATGTATCACGCCCGTCATTGCGCGAAGCGATTCAGCAACTGGAGGCGAAAGGCCTGGTAGTAAGACGCCAAGGCGGCGGTACTTATGTGCAACAAAAGCTGCGTGAGGCACTAACCGATCCGCTGTTTAATTTATTGTCCAACCATGATGAAAGCCAACTAGACTTGTTGGAGTTTCGTCATGCGGTAGAAGGTATCTCGGCTTATTACGCGGCACTGCGCGGTACTGAAGCCGATTTAGATAAAGTGCAAGCCAGTCATGAACGGATTGAACTTGCGCAACAAGACGGCGATACCATTAGTGAAGCTAAAGCCGTTTTGCGTTTTTATGAAGCCATTGCTGAGGCGTCACATAACTTAGTATTGCTTCATTTAATTAGAGGTTTGAGTCCATTGTTAGAAAAAAACATCATGGACAATTTTCAGGTGTTGTATACGCGTCCTAATGTGGCTGACAAGATCCGCCATCATCGGTCACTTATGCTGCAAGCCATTCTCGATGGTAAGCCAGACGACGCCAGGGAAGCCTCACACAAGCATTTAGCGTTTATTGAAGAAACGCTACTACAAATCGAACGAGAAGAAAGCCGAGTTGAGCGTTCTAATCGCCGTTTAAAACAATTGAAAGTGTAAGCCAAAAGCTTGGTAACAAGTTTTCTGGGAAACTATTAATAACTGATAAGGAAACAGCCATGTCAGAGGTACTGAAGCATGATGTTGACTCACTAGAAACTCGTGAGTGGATAGACGCCATTGAATCTGTGATCCGTGAAGAAGGCGTTGAACGTGCCCAGTTCTTGTTGGAGCAGGTCATCGCTAACGCGGGCATAGATGGACTCGCTGGCCCTGGTGGGTCAATCACTAGTGATTACATCAACACCATTTCGGTGGCAGAACAACCTGAATACCCGGGTGACAGCGCAATAGAGCGTCGTATTCGTTCAATTATTCGCTGGAATGCGATCATGATTGTATTGCGTGCCTCTAAAAAGGACCTCGACTTAGGCGGCCACATGGCTTCTTACCAGTCTTCTGCAGCATTTTACGAAGTGTGTTTTAACCACTTTTTTAAAGCGCGCAATGAAAAAGATGGTGGCGATTTAGTTTATTACCAAGGGCATATCTCTCCTGGTATTTATGCTCGTGCCTTTGTTGAAGGCCGTTTAACTGCAGAGCAACTAGACAGTTTCCGCCAAGAGGTAGACGGTAAAGGCTTAAGCTCTTACCCGCATCCTAAGTTGATGCCTGAGTTCTGGCAATTCCCAACAGTTTCTATGGGTCTTGGTCCAATTTCTGCCATTTACCAAGCTCGCTTCCTTAAGTACCTAACTGGTCGCGGCTTAAAAGATTGTTCTGGCCAACGTGTTTATGCCTTCCTTGGTGACGGCGAAATGGACGAGCCGGAATCACGTGGCGCAATTTCTTTCGCAGCGCGTGAGAAATTAGATAACTTATGTTTCCTGATTAACTGTAACTTGCAGCGCCTAGACGGCCCGGTTATGGGTAACGGCAAAATCATTCAAGAGCTAGAAGGCCTATTTAAAGGTGCTGGCTGGAATGTGATTAAAGTGGTTTGGGGCAGCGAGTGGGATAGCCTACTAAGCAAAGACAGTTCAGGTAAGTTGTTGCAACTGATGAACGAAACCGTTGATGGCGACTACCAAACCTTTAAATCTAAATACGGTGCTTACGTGCGTGAACACTTCTTTGGTAAGTACAGTGAAACGGCTGCCTTAGTTAAAGATATGTCTGATGACGAAATTTTTGCTCTACGCCGCGGTGGTCACGATCCAGTTAAGCTTTACGCAGCCTTTGATAAAGCACGCAAAACCTCGGGCGCTCCAACTGTAATTCTTGCTAAAACCGTTAAAGGTTATGGCATGGGTGAAGCCGCTCAAGGTAAAAACATTGCGCACCAGGTTAAGAAGATGGACATGACTCATGTTCAACAATTCCGTGACCGCTTGGGTGTAGATGTTAGTGATGAAGCGCTACCTAGCTTGCCATACATCGAACTTAAGCCGGGTACACCAGAGCACGATTACTTGCACGCTCGTCGTAAAGAGCTAGCTGGTTACACGCCATCGCGTTTACCTAACTTCACGCAAGAGTTAGCCATTCCTGAGTTGAGCGAATTTGATGCGCTACTAGGCGAGCAAAAACGTGATATTTCAACCACTATGGCTTATGTTCGTGCCTTAAATGTAATGCTTAAAAACAAAGGCATTGGTAAAAACGTAGTGCCAATTATTGCCGATGAAGCACGTACTTTTGGTATGGAAGGTTTGTTCCGCCAAATTGGTATCTACAACCCAAGTGGCCAAACTTACACTCCGCAAGATAGAGAGCAAGTGTCTTACTATAAAGAAGATACTAGCGGTCAAGTATTGCAAGAAGGTATTAACGAGCTAGGTGCTATGAGTTCATGGGTAGCTGCTGCTACTTCTTACAGCACCAACGACGTGCCAATGATCCCATTCTATATCTATTACTCAATGTTTGGTTTCCAACGTGTGGGCGATATGTGTTGGATGGCGGGTGACCAACAAGCGCGTGGTTTCCTACTAGGTGCTACTGCCGGTCGTACAACGCTAAATGGCGAAGGCTTGCAACATGAAGATGGCCACAGCTTAATTTTGGCGAACACCATCCCTAACTGTATTTCTTACGACCCAAGCTTTGCCTTTGAAGTTGCGGTAATTCTACAAGATGGTTTACGCCGTATGTACGGTGACCAAGAGAATGTTTACTACTACTTAACTCTAATGAATGAAAACTACCATCAACCAGCTATGCCAGCAGGCGCTGAAGAAGGTATTCGTAAGGGTATTTACAAGTTTGAAGAAAACAAAGGTGCTAAAGGCCAAGTTCAGTTATTAGGTTCGGGCACCATCATGCAGCAAGTATTGAAAGCTGCCAAAGTATTGAGCGAAGAGTACGACATTGCATCTGATGTATTTAGCGTAACGTCTTTCAACGAGTTAACCCGTGAAGGTCAAGCTGTTGAGCGTGCCAACATGTTAAACCCTGAAGGGGAAGCGCAAGTGGCTTACATCACTGAGGCGTTAACTGACGCGCCAACAATTGCTGCGACCGATTACATGAAGCAATACGCAGAGCAAGTTCGTGCATACATTCCTGGCAGTTACAAAGTATTGGGTACCGATGGCTTTGGCCGTAGTGATAGCCGTGAGAACTTGCGTCGTCACTTTGAAGTAAATGCTGACTACATCGTAGTAGCTGCACTTACTGAGCTAGCTAAAGCTGGCACTTTAGATAAGAAAGTTGTGAGCGAAGCGATTGCAAAATACGACATCGACACTAACAAAACTAACCCTCTCTACGCGTAAGGGCGAATAGCTATGAGTATTGAAATTTTTGTACCAGATATTGGCGCTGATGAAGTAGAAGTGACCGAGATCTTTGTTGAAGTTGGCGATAGCGTAGAATTAGAGCAATCGTTAATTTCGGTAGAAGGCGACAAAGCGGCAATGGAAGTTCCAGCTTCTCAAGCTGGCGTTGTAAAAGAAATTAAAGTAGCGGTAGGCGACAGCGTAGCCACTAACGCATTAATTATGATCTTCGAAGCTGAAGGCGCAGCCGAGCAACCAGCGGCAGCTCCGGCAGAAGCCGCGGCTCCTGCAGCAAGTTCAGTTGAACTGGTTCATGTGCCAGATATTGGTGATGATGAAGTTGAAGTGACCGAAGTAGCAGTAAGTGTTGGCGATGTAATTGAAGCTGAGCAAACGCTTATTTCGGTTGAAGGCGACAAAGCGGCAATGGAAGTACCTGCGCCATTTGCTGGCACGGTTAAAGCCATTAGCATTGCAGTAGGCGATAAAGTGTCTACTGGTACGCTAATTATGGAATTTGAAGTTGCTGGTTCTGCACCTGCTGCGCCTGTGGCAGAGGCTCCAGCGGCTGCTCCTGCAGCTTCGCAGCTTCAAGAAGTTAACATCCCTGATATTGGCGATGATGAAGTTGAAGTGACTGAAGTTGCCGTTTCCGTTGGCGATAGCGTAGAGCTAGAGCAAACGCTTATCTCTGTTGAAGGTGATAAAGCGGCAATGGAAGTTCCTGCACCTTTCGCTGGTGTAGTGAAAGAGCTTAAAGTAGCTGTTGGCGATAAAGTTAACACTGGCTCGCTGATCATGGTGTTTGAAGTCACTTCTGCAGCACCTGCTGCCAGCGCACCAGCCGCGCCGGCTGAAGCTCCAAAACCAGCTGCAGCGCCTGCACCAGCAAGTAAGCCTGTGAGTGCACCAGCTAAATCGGGTGAATTTGTAGAGAATAGTGCTTATGTACATGCCTCTCCAGTAATTCGCCGTTTAGCGCGTGAGTTTGGTGTTGATTTAGCCAAAGTTAAAGGTTCGGGCCGTAAAGGGCGTATCGTAAAAGAAGACGTTCAAGCTTACGTTAAGCAAGCGGTTAAAGTTCTAGAGTCTGGCGCTAGCGCTGGTGGCTCAGGCATGGACGTAGCAGCATGGCCAAGCATTGATTACTCTAAATTTGGTGAAGTGGAAGAAGTGCCACTATCACGTATTCAGAAAATCTCTGGTCCTGCACTGCACCGTAACTGGGTGAAAATCCCTCACGTTACCCAGTTTGACGAAGCCGACATTTCAGAAATGGAAGCTTTCCGTAAAGAGCAAAACGTGATTGCTGAGAAGCAACAGTTAGGCTTTAAGATCACGCCGCTAGTGTTCATGCTAAAAGCTGCTGCTAAAACCTTAGAGAGCATGCCTAAGTTTAACTCGGCACTGTCTGACGATGGCAATAGCCTCATCATGAAGAAGTACATCCATATCGGTATCGCGGTAGATACGCCAAACGGCTTGGTTGTACCGGTAGTGCGTGACGTGAATAAGAAAGGCATTTATCAGCTATCTGAAGAGTTGGTAGAAATTTCTAAGAAGGCACGCGCGGGTAAGCTTACTGCTTCAGACATGCAGGGCGGATGTTTCACTATTTCTAGCCTTGGCGGTATTGGTGGTACTCAGTTTACACCTATCGTAAATGCGCCTGAGGTGGCCATTTTGGGGGTTTCGCGCAGTGAGATGAAACCAAAGTGGAACGGCAAAGACTTTGTACCGAAGCTAATGTTGCCATTGGCACTGTCTTACGATCACCGAGTGATTGATGGGGCCGACGGTGCGAGATTTATCTCAACATTAAGTGGCTTGTTGGGCGACATTCGCCGATTAGTACTTTAGTAATAAGAGCTGGGTGTTTATCACCCGGCTCTTCTTTTTTATACCGATTAACCGTAAACTCAGTTTAGCTGCATGGTTGACACTTTTACCCTACAGCAGCTTTACAACATAACAATACCAAGAGGTCATCAATGAGTAAGGAAATCAAGACCCAGGTGGTAGTACTGGGTGCAGGCCCTGCAGGTTATTCTGCTGCCTTCCGTGCTGCCGATTTAGGTTTGGAAACAGTAATTGTAGAACGCTACGCCACCCTCGGCGGAGTATGTTTGAATGTGGGTTGTATCCCATCAAAAGCTTTATTACACGTAGCTAAAGTGATTGAAGAAGCAAAATCACTGGCCGAGCACGGCATTGTGTTTGGTGAGCCACAAACCGATATTAATAAAATCCGTACCTGGAAAGAGAAAGTAATCAGTCAATTGACTGGCGGCCTCGATGGTATGGCTAAAATGCGTAAAGTTAAAGTGGTACAAGGCTTAGGTAAGTTTACCGGCGCTAACTCACTAGAAGTAACTGGTGATGACGGTGAAGCCACCACCATTAACTTTGACAACGCAATTATTGCTGCTGGCTCACGCCCGGTTAAGTTGCCATTTATTCCGCACAATGACCCACGTGTATGGGATTCAACTGACGCACTAGAGCTTAAAGAAGTGCCTGGTAAGTTGTTGGTATTAGGTGGCGGTATTATTGGCCTAGAAATGGGTACCGTATACGGCGCACTAGGCAGTGAGATTGACGTAGTAGAATTTGCTGATCAACTTGTCCCAGCAGCCGATAAAGATGTTGTGCGTGCTTATACCAAAAAAGTGAAAGACAAATTCAACATCATGCTTGAAACCAAAGTGGTAGCCGTTGAGTCGAAAACAGACGGCTTATACGTAACTTACGAAGGTAAGCAAGCTCCACATGAGCCAGTACGTTACGACGCAGTATTGGTTGCGGTAGGTCGTGTACCAAATGGCTTAGGTTTAGATGCTGAGAAAGCTGGTATTGAAGTGACTGAGCGCGGCTTTATTGAAGTTGATAAACAGCTTCGTACTAACGTGCCTCACATTCACGCTATTGGCGACATCGTAGGGCAACCTATGTTGGCACACAAAGGGGTGCATGAAGGCCACGTAGCGGCAGAGGTAATCTCTGGTAAGAAACACTTCTTCGATCCTAAAGTTATCCCTTCGATTGCTTACACCGAGCCAGAGATGGCATGGGTAGGTTTAACCGAGAAAGAAGCTAAAGCACAAGGCATTAACTACGAAGCTTCAGTATTCCCATGGGCTGCTTCGGGCCGTGCAATTGCTTCTGACTGTCCAGATGGCATGACTAAGATGATCTTTGATAAAGAGTCTGGTCGTGTAATTGGTGGTGCGGTAGTGGGCACCAACGGTGGTGAATTGTTAGGTGAAATTGGCTTAGCGATTGAGATGGGCTGTGATGCTGAAGACATCGCGTTAACCATTCACGCTCACCCAACCTTACATGAATCGGTTGGCTTGGCTGCAGAGATTTTTGAAGGTAGCATTACCGACCTTCCAAATGCGAAAGCCAAGAAAAAGAAAAAATAGACTGAATTAGTCTAGAAATCTACAGTTATAAAGGCAGCTTAGGCTGCCTTTATTGTTTATGTTTCAAAGGAATGACTCTGCATGCGGCTATCATACAAGGCCTTAGGGCTGATATTGCTAGTACTTTTTTCATCATCTGTTATTGCCCGCCCCAAAATAGGCTTGGCGCTCAGTGGCGGAGGGGCAAAAGGCGCGGCGCATTTGGGGGTTATTCAATTACTCGAAGAAAACCAAATTCCTGTCGATTATGTTGCCGGAACCAGTATGGGAGCCTATTTTGGCGCCATGCTCGCCATGGGTTATAGCGCGCAAGAGATTGAAGAACTGACGTTTTCAATTCACTGGGAAAGTGGCTTTGTTGACGATGTCACTCGCAGTGAGTTGTCGCTAAGAAGTAAAAAGCAAAAAGATGACTACCAAATAGCCTTACCAATCGGGGTTAATAAAGACGGCGTTCAAATACCCAAAGGTGCCGTGCAAGGCCAAACCATGGCCGATATTTTACGCTCTGCCACCAGTAATTTAGAAGCATTAGAAAGCTTTGATGAGTTGGCTATTCCTTATCGTGCTGTGGCCACAGATATGGCCACGATGACTCCTTACATCCTCAAGCAAGGTGATTTGGCTGTTGCGATGCAAGCAAGTATGTCGGTGCCTGGTGCTTTACGTCCGGTAGAGCTTGACGGTAAGCAGCTTTCTGACGGAGGGGTGGTCAACAATATGCCCGTGGATGTATTAAAAGAAATGGGTGCAGATATCATTATTGCAGTGGATATTGGTGCGCGGCTAAAAACTCAAGAAGAGCTTAATACGGCAGTTGATATGGTTGACCAGCTGTCAATTTTTCTTACCCGATCTGGTACCGAACGGCAAATTGCGCTGCTAGACGCAGATGACCTACTTATTTCCCCTGATGTGACAGGCATCGATACCGCAGACTTCAAGCTAATGCCCTTAGCTGTGGAAAGAGGTAAGCAAGCGGCAGCCGGGCCTATCGGGCAGCTAGCAAAGCGTATTCATAGTGCTGATCAAGACAAGGTTTATTTGGCTTATCAACAAAAGGTTAAAGAGCGCAGGGCCACACTTAAATTACATGAACAATTTGTGGTGAGTAAAATTGAACTAAATAACAACTCAGCGTTGAGCGACCAAGTGATTCTAACTCGATTAAAACTTAATCGAGGTGAATTATTGTCTAAGGCTCAACTTGAAGAGAAAATTAGTCAGCTATATGCCTTGGGAACTTTCGAGAGAGTCGATTACCGCATTAGCACAGAGCAAGGCGAAAATATTATTCATGTAGATACGCAGGAAAAGCGCTGGGGGCCTGGTTACTTTGATATGAAGCTTGGTTTACAAGAAAACTTTTCTGATCGTACTGAAGCTAACTTAGGCCTCGGATTTACCTTAACGAACCTAAACGAGTATGGCGCAGAGTGGCGTAATGAGTTTGAAATCGGTTCGATAAAACGTCTATTTAGCGAATATTACTCTCCATTTACTAACAGTCTTAAATATACTTGGTTAGCTTCGGTAGAATACGATAAACGTAGTCGTCGTTTATACGGCTTAAATGAAGGCATTGAATACCTTGAAGCTGACTTTAGCGATATTACTTTGCGCACTCAGCTATCTTGGGATTATAAACCGTGGCAAGAGTGGGGGCTTGGCGTAGCCGCTAGGCATGGAGATATCGAGTTAAACGGGATTAGTGGTGATGCCAGCTATTGGCTATATGGTCCTTATTTTAGATTTGATTACGATACCTTGAATAGTTGGGCTTTTCCGACGCAAGGTAAAATGCTGGATCTTGGTCTAACCCTCTATCACGAAGATGTGCAAGGCTTATCAAGTGTCTTCGCGCCTACCTTTGAGGTCCGCTGGAAAGTACCATTTGGCTGGAACAAGCATTATTTTAATTGGTTTGGTGAATATGGCAGTGCTGGAAGTGATTTTATAGTGCCAACGGATGCTCAAGATCTAGGTGGCTTTTTACGTCTTTCTGGTTTTAAGTATGAGCAATTATCGGGTCGTTATAAGGCGCTAACTGGCCTCATGTACTTTTATCAGCTGCATTACTTTCAATCTCCTATAATACAAGCGCCGGTTTTTGTCGGAGGCTCCTTAGAAAACGGCGGAGTATGGAATAGCTCTGATGAAATTTCTTATAGCAGTGCGCTGTGGGCCGGCAGTATTTTTGCTGCTTTAGACACCAGTGTATTAGGGCCAGTGGTACTTGCCTATGGGCATAACGAATCGGAGCAAACTTTATACTTATTTATCGGCAATGACTTCTAAATAAGTGATAAATGTGAATAAATTGTAACTTTTCCGCTTGTGGCTAAAGTATAATAAAGTTTGTAAGTTGTTGTTATAAAATGATTTAACTGTTTTTTTGTTAGCTTGGCTGAAACGTCGATATTTTAATTTATAGTTAAAACGGCTATAATCTCAGCCCCATGTGGCCAGCAACGCTCTGGCCCATATATATGGATATCCCCTACGGGCATTATTACAATAAGGAGCGAGCCGTGCTAGAAAGCTACCGCAAACACGTCGAAGAGCGTGCTGTTGAAGGTATTGTACCTAAACCCCTCGATGCTGAACAAACCGCAGGATTAGTAGAGTTATTAAAAGCTCCCCCAGCCGGTGAAGAAGAGTTTCTACTCGATTTGTTAGCAAACCGAATTCCCCCAGGTGTAGATGAAGCCGCTTATGTTAAAGCCGGTTTTCTTGCTGCTGTAGCAGCTGGAGAAGTAAGCTCTCCTATTGTTTCTGCCGCGTATGCCACTGAACTGTTAGGGACAATGCAAGGTGGTTACAATATCGAACCACTCATCTCATTACTTGATAATGCTGAGCTTGCACCTATCGCAGCTAAAGCCTTATCACATACTTTATTGATGTTTGATGCTTTCCACGACGTGGAAGAAAAAGCCAAAGCGGGCAACAACTTTGCACAACAAGTGATGCAAAGCTGGGCCGATGCAGAGTGGTTCTTAAGCCGCCCTGAGCTTGCTGAGAAATCAACACTTACGGTATTTAAAGTGACCGGTGAAACTAACACCGATGATTTATCGCCTGCTCCTGATGCTTGGTCTCGACCAGATATCCCGCTGCACGCATTAGCTATGCTTAAAAACGCCAGAGAAGGTATAGAACCTGATCAAGCGGGTTCAATTGGCCCAATGAAGCAAATTGAAGCCTTGAAAGAAAAAGGTCATCCGCTAGTTTACGTAGGTGACGTTGTCGGTACCGGTTCTTCGCGTAAATCTGCTACTAACTCTGTGTTGTGGTTAATGGGCGACGATATTCCTCACGTACCAAACAAGCGTGGCGGTGGCTTCTGTTTAGGTGGAAAAATAGCACCAATCTTCTTTAATACCATGGAAGATGCTGGCGCATTGCCTATTGAGCTAGACGTAGAAAAGCTTGGTATGGGCGATGTTATCGACATTTACCCGTTTGCTGGCGAAGTGAAAAAATCAGGTACTGACGAAGTTATCTCAACCTTTGAGCTAAAAACTGACGTATTGCTTGACGAAGTTCGCGCTGGTGGCCGTATCCCTCTTATTATTGGTCGTGGCTTAACTGACCGCGCTCGTACATCTCTAGGCCTTGCGCCTTCGGAAGTATTCAAGCGCCCTCAAGACGTAGCTGCTTCAACTAAAGGCTTTACGCTTGCCCAAAAAATGGTGGGTAAAGCCTGTGGCGTAGACGGTATTCGACCTGGTCAATACTGTGAGCCGAAGATGACAACCGTAGGTTCGCAAGATACGACTGGCCCAATGACCCGTGATGAGCTGAAAGATTTAGCCTGTTTGGGCTTCTCTGCAGACTTAACCATGCAGTCATTCTGCCATACTGCTGCTTACCCTAAACCAGTAGACGTTACTACGCACCATACGCTTCCTGATTTCATCATGAACCGTGGCGGGGTATCTCTGCGTCCTGGTGACGGGGTTATTCACTCTTGGCTAAACCGTATGTTGTTACCAGATACTGTTGGTACTGGTGGTGACTCGCATACCCGTTTCCCAATTGGAATTTCATTTCCTGCTGGCTCTGGCTTGGTGGCATTTGCTGCTGCTACTGGGGTGATGCCTTTAGATATGCCGGAATCAGTCTTGGTTCGCTTTAAAGGCGAAATGAAGCCCGGTATTACCTTGCGTGATTTGGTGCATGCTATCCCGTATGCGGCGATTCAACGCGGTTTATTAACGGTTGAGAAGAAAGGCAAGAAAAACATCTTCTCTGGTCGCATCTTAGAGATTGAAGGTATAGAAGATCTTAAGGTTGAACAAGCTTTTGAATTGTCTGATGCTTCTGCTGAACGTAGTGCAGCGGGTTGTACTATTAAGCTAGGTAAAGAGCCTATTATTGAGTACTTAAACTCAAATGTGGTAATGCTTAAGTGGATGATTGCTGAAGGTTATGGTGACCGTCGTACTATCGAACGTCGTATTACGGCGATGGAAGAGTGGATCGCTAACCCCGAGCTAATGGAAGCGGATAAAGACGCGGAATACAAAGAAATCATTGAGATTGATTTGGCTGATATCAACGAACCAGTATTGTGTGCGCCAAACGACCCTGATGATGCGCGCTTGTTGTCTGAAGTCGCAGGTGAGAAGATTGACGAGGTATTCTTGGGCTCATGTATGACTAACATTGGTCACTTCCGTGCAGCAGGTAAATTACTCGACAAGCATACAGGCTCATTGCCAACCCGTATGTGGGTTGCTCCTCCAACACGAATGGACCAAAAGCAACTTACTGAAGAAGGTTACTACGGTATTTATGGCCGTGTGGGCGCTCGTACCGAGATCCCTGGTTGTTCTTTGTGTATGGGTAACCAAGCTCGTGTGGCTGATAACTCAACGGTAGTCTCTACTTCAACACGTAACTTCCCTAACCGTTTAGGTACTGGCGCTAATGTTTACTTGGCTTCTGCTGAGTTAGCCGCTGTATCTGCAATTTTGGGTAAGTTACCAACACCAGAAGAATATCTTGAGTATGCGAAGCAAATTGACGCTACCGCTGCCGATACTTATCGTTATCTTAACTTTAATGAAATCAATGATTACACTAAAGTGGCTGATCAAGTGATTATTCAAGCCGCCGTGTAGAGTTTTCTCACCGCATAATAAACGCAGCTTTGGCTGCGTTTTTTTTTGCACAATAGCCAATTAACACACTAAAGTGATACTATATATACGCCTAAATAAGTAAAATTATGAGCATTTTATTATAAAATAAATATAATTTGCGTTATTATGTGCTGTGAAATATGGATGATTTTAGCATTTACTGGTATAAAGGAGCCCGCTAGATTTACTAGCTCATTCGCTTGCAGTTGGAAGACAATATGTCCTTTAATGATGTTGTAGTAGTTGGCCCGTTGGCCGTAGATATGAGCCAAAATAGTATTACGTTTAAGGATAAAAGTGCCTATTTGGGACCATTAAGAACCCATTTGTTGGGATATTTGTGTAAACATGTCAATCAAGTTGTGGGGAGAGATGACTTGTCTGACGCTGTATGGGGACGGAGTGTCTCAGACCATACAATTAACCAACATATATCTCAGTTACGAAAAGTAATCACTACTTTGAACAATACTGAACTCACCATCGCTACCATTCCCAAAAAGGGTTACATAGCAAGGTGTGAAGCAGTAGGTCAACCCAACCGTGTAAAACCGGAGCCAGTTCAAACTCAAGCAAAAGCCTTGCTATTAAGTGATGCTGAAACTTGCCAAAAAATTCAAAGTTTGAAAACAGAAGGCGAGTTAAAACAGCTAGAAATGTTCTCTAATGCTGGTTTGTTGCATGAGCGACTAATGAGCAACGAGTTCCAAGCTGTGATCATCGACACCGAGTTAGCTAATGCCGAAGGCTTAAAGCTAATTAAGGCTATCCGCACTGGTCAAACGTTAGCAAGTTCTGACATTGCTATTCTATCTTTAGCCTCTGAAGCCAGTAAACAATTGCTTGGTTTTAATGTTCTGATGGATGTGCAAGGTTTAGTACTTAAGCCGCTCAACATTGAAGTGTTGGATAAACAAATCAAAACAGCCGTAGCAATGCGCTTTAAACTAAAGCCAAATGCTGCTTATGATCTTGTTCCTACTATGTTAAATAGCGCAGTTAGCGTAAACTTACAGTCTGCTTGTTTAAGTAACTAGACTGAAACTATGGAACTGACGATTCGCCGTTCATTGGACGGCGCATTATTAATTGATTGCGGTGACGAACATCGGTGTTTTTCGATGTGGCTAGAGCGTGAATTGAATAAAGATCGTCAGTTTGTTTCTTCCCTAATGGTCAGGCTGAAAAAGTTGTCTGGCTTAGCCGAGCTGCGCATAGACAGTGATGAGTTCCGTTTTGTGGCCAATTTAGATGAAGTGAGTATCGAGGTTTCTCAAGACGACGCTTCAGATAATCCAGCACTCTTGCAAGATGCCATGAGTTTAGATGCCGCGCATAGTGCTTGTGGCTATGACGATTTTGTTGATTTGTTAAAATCTATAGCTAGTTATTAACATGGTGCAAAATTATCATTTAGCTTGAAAATCTTATAAACCTATCTTTGTTACTTTTTTATTCATTCAATTCATTACCTTAACCCTGTTATATCTACGGTTTATTCGCCTAGCTACGATTGATTACCTCTTGGCTGCACTTTATTAGTGCTGATAAAAATACCACTACTAAAATGTGAACCATGTTGGAGCGTTGTTAAAAAATATAGCACCATAATGGTGCGTTTGTATTTGTTGTATTTTATGTGAATGCCTTTAAGTTATTGTTTTTTAAGGTTGATTTTGTTTTGGCACAAGCCTTGTATTTTGTTATTCGAGAAAAGTTAATCGATGACTCTTTGGAGGAGCTCAAATGAAACTAATTAGCGCGATAATCAAGCCATTCAAATTGGATGACGTGCGTGAAGCCATTGCCGAAGTTGGCGTAGATGGTTTAACCGTATCTGAAGTTAAAGGTTTTGGTCGTCAAAAAGGTCACACCGAATTATATCGTGGTGCCGAGTACCAAGTTGACTTTTTACCTAAAGTGAAACTGGAAATTGCTACTAGCTCAGAAAATGTGGATCGCATTATCGAAGCTATTTCTAGTGCTGCTTACACCGGAAAAATTGGTGACGGTAAGATTTTTGTATACGACTTAAGCAACGTAGTACGTATTCGTACTGGCGAAATGGATGCAGAGGCTATCTAAGGGCAACCTTAGCAAGCTAATAACAGGGATTACGGGGAAGTAATTATGGAAAACGAAATTTATCAACTGCAATATGCCATCGACACCTTCTACTTTTTGGTGTGTGGCGCATTAGTAATGTGGATGGCCGCTGGTTTCTCTATGCTAGAAGCTGGTTTAGTTCGCGCTAAAAACACCACAGAAATTCTTACTAAGAACATCGCTCTTTACTCTATCGCATGTATCATGTACTTGATTTGTGGTTACTCAATCATGTATGACGGCGGTATCTTCTTATCAGGCATCGAAGCCTTTGACCTAGGTGGCGTATTAGCTTCTAAAGCTGAAGAAGGCTTTGAAGGCGGCAGCGTATACTCAGGTGCTTCTGACTTCTTCTTCCAAGTAGTATTCGTTGCAACTGCAATGTCTATTGTTTCGGGTGCAGTTGCTGAGCGTATGAAGCTTTGGGCATTCCTAATCTTCGCTGTAGTGCTAACGGGTTTCATCTACCCTCTAGAAGGTAGCTGGACATGGGGCGGTGCAGACGTATTCGGTCTATACAACCTAGGCGACCTTGGTTTCTCTGACTTCGCTGGTTCAGGTATTGTTCACTTAGCAGGTGCTGCAGCAGCATTAGCCGGTGTATTACTACTAGGTGCTCGTAAAGGTAAATACGGTAAAAACGGTTCGGTTAACCCAATTCCAGGTTCTAACATGCCGCTAGCTACTGTGGGTACTTTCATCTTATGGATGGGTTGGTTTGGCTTTAACGGCGGTTCTGTATTGAAACTTGCTGATGCTTCAAACGCTCACTCTGTAGCAATGGTATTCCTAAACACTAACGCTGCTGCTGCGGCTGGTGCAATCGCTGCACTACTAGTGTGTAAGCTAACTTGGGGTAAAGCAGACCTAACAATGTTACTAAACGGCGCGTTAGCCGGCCTAGTGGCGATTACTGCTGAACCTTCTACTCCTACTGCGCTTCAAGCTACACTGTTTGGTGCTGTAGCAGGCGTATTGGTTGTAGCGTCTATCGTATTCTTCGATAAGATTAAGATTGATGATCCAGTTGGTGCTATCTCAGTTCACGGTGTAGTTGGCTTGTTCGGTCTATTGATTGTTCCACTGACTAACGATGGTTCAAGCTTCTCTGGCCAAATCATCGGTGCATTAACTATCTTTGCATGGGTATTCGTAGCAAGCTTCATCGTATGGAGCATCCTAAAAGCTGTAATGGGTATCCGAGTTTCTGAAGAAGAAGAAATGAACGGTATGGACATTGCTGATTGTGGTATCGATGCATACCCAGAGTTCGTAACAGTTAAGTCTTCTAGCTAAAATTAAAAAGTAATAAAAAAGGCCCGCTTAGCGGGCCTTTTTTTGTTTTAAAACATAGTCAACGATGTGATCCCATGTTAATCTAAAGTCAAATGATAACGATTTGCGTTT
Organism: Agarivorans litoreus; assembly: GCF_019649015.1. Classification (NCBI taxonomy): domain Bacteria; kingdom Pseudomonadati; phylum Pseudomonadota; class Gammaproteobacteria; order Alteromonadales; family Alteromonadaceae; genus Agarivorans; species Agarivorans litoreus. Next base: position 2,912,368 of record NZ_BLPI01000001.1, read on the forward strand.
AACATATATTGAAGGACTCATTTGTGAATAAATCAGTATTTTCTTCATTAGTGGCTGTATTGGCTTCACTAGTGGCAGCCACGCCAGCCTTAGCTGCAGAAGAAGTAAACTTATACTCTTACCGCCAACAAAGCTTGTTACAACCATTAACTGATGCGTTTACCGAAGAAACCGGCATTAAGGTGAATGTTGTGCATGCTGAAAAAGGTTTAGCTGAAAAGATTAAAGCGGCAGGCGAAAACAACCCTGCAGATTTGGTACTAACTGTTGATATAGGCCGTTTGGAAGAAGTGCGCGCTGCCGGTTTATTTGAAGCGGTTCAGTCTCCAGTTATTGATGAAGTAGTGCCTGCTCACTTACGCCACCCAGATAACTTATGGTTTGCCCTTACTACACGCGCTCGGGTTATTTATGCTCATAAAGACCGCGTTAAAGAAGGCGAGCTTAATTCACTTAAAGATTTAGCTGATCCCAAATGGCAAGGCCGTATCTGTACCCGTTCTGGTAAGCATGTTTACAACATTGGTTTAATTGCTTCAGTGATTGCAGAAGACGGTGAAGCTGCCGCAGAAACGTGGCTAAAAGGTCTAAAAGCTAACTTGGCACGCAAGCCACAGGGTAACGATCGTGCTCAAGCTAAAGCCATCTTCGAAGGCCAGTGTGACTTAGCGATTGCTAACCGTTACTACATGGGCAAGATGTTCTACAACAGTAAGAGCCCAGAGCAGCAAGAGTGGGCTGAGCAGATCCGTGTTGTATACTTAGACCAAGACATTGGCGGCCGCGGTCAGCACATTAACATTTCAGGTGCAGGTTTATTGAAAACGGCTAAAAATAAAGACAACGCAATTAAGTTGTTAGAGTTCTTAGTAGGCGAGAAAGCGCAAGGTTTATACGCAACCGCCAACTTTGAAGAGCCGGTTCGTGCAGGCATTAAAACTGACGAGTTTATTGAAAGCTTAGGTGATTTTAAAGCTGACCGCATTTCTCTGCAAGAAGTGGCAGATCAACGTGCAGCAGCAGCACGTTTAGTTGACCGTGTTGGCTATGACATGTAAAGATTGTTAAACTTGCAATTCTACTAGCAAGCATAGATAGAGCTGGCCTTAGGTCAGCTTTATTAGTTTTCGGTTTCGTGCCGTTTATTTTATTTGGAAGCTATGAGCACTACCGCTAATTCAACTTCGCCTTTCTCGTTAGCTCGTTTACGCTTTGACCCATGGGTATGGCTTGCTATGGCCATTGCAGCTTTAGCAATGGTTCCTATCGTTACTATTTTTGCCCTATCATGGTCAAATAACCAAGATATATGGCGGCATTTGCTGGATACGGTATTTTGGATTTATGTTAAAAATACCCTAGTGCTGTGCTTAGGCGTGGCCTTGTTTACTAGTTTAATGGGCACTGGTGCGGCTTGGTTAGTCACGCGCTTTAACTTCCCTCTGAAGTCGGTTTTGGTTTGGGCGCTGTTGCTACCTTTAGCGGTGCCTAGTTATATACTCGCCTTCGTTATCACCGATCAGCTTGAATACGCAGGCTTTGTGCAAAAAAGCTTGCGCGCTCTATTTGGCTGGCAAACCGCACGAGACTATTGGTTCCCGGAAATACGCTCTATTCAAGGCGCCATTGCGGTATTGAGTTTAGTGCTATATCCCTATGTGTATTTGTTAGCTCGTGCTGCTTTTGTGGAGCAAGCTGCACAGCTTTTTGAAATGAGCCGCTGCCTAGGCAAAAGTCAAACTCAGAGCTTTTTTAAGGTAGCATTGCCACTAGCGCGACCTGCCATTGTGGTTGGGGTTACATTAGCGCTTATGGAAACCATTAACGAATATGGCACGGTAGAGTTTTTTGCAGTGCCTACGTTAACTGCGGGAATATTTGATGTATGGCTAAATATGAGCAGTTTGTCGGCCGCTGCTCAAATAGCCTTACTGCTGGTGAGTTTTTCTATATTGCTGCTGGGTTTGGAGCGCTATAGCCGCAACGCTGGTAAGTTTTATAAGCTAACCGGTCAATCTCCCGCTATGTTTGCCGAACCGCTTTCGGGCTTCAAGGCGTGGCTCGCGACCGCTTTATGTTTATTGCCGATTAGCCTTGGTTTTATTTTGCCAATCACGGTGTTAACTAATTATGCATTGCGCAATTTAGACCAAGGCTTAGAGCTATATTTAAGCAGCGCTTGGAACAGCTTTTCTCTGGCGATTATGGCTGCGTTGCTAACGACGATTTTAGGTTTGTTGTTAGCCTATGGAGTTCGTTTATCTAAAAGTAATAAAATACGGAGTATCGCAGAGGCCGCTACCTTAGGTTACGCCATCCCCGGTGCGGTGCTAGCGGTAGGGATTTTATACCCGCTTGGTGTGTTTGATAATGCTGTTGATAGCTTGATGAAAGCTTGGTTTGATTATCCCACCGGGTTACTGCTCACGGGCACCGGTGGCGCCTTGGTACTAGCCTATTCGCTGCGTTTTATCGCTTTAAGTTACCGTACTCTCGACGCAAGCCTTACCAAAATTACTCCTGAGATGGATGATGCTTCACGTATTCTTGGCAGTCGCTCAGGCAAAACCCTTTGGCGTATTCATCTGCCATTAATTCGGCCAAGCGTACTTACCGCCATGTTACTGGTATTTGTAGATACCATGAAAGAGTTACCTATCACCTTGATTCTAAGGCCGTTTAATTTTGATACTTTATCAACCCAAGTATGGGATTTAGCCTCTTTAGAACAGCTTGAGCAAAGCGCTTTGGCTGCATTAACTATATTACTGGCGGGCATTATCCCGGTTATTATTATGAGTCGAAATATCGGTTCTTCTGAACGTCGCCCACAAGGACAATAAACCCGCAATGAGTATTGTTTTACGCAAAGTTAATCATTTTTATGGTGAGCAACAGGCATTAAAAGATGTCAGCATTGAAGTGAGCGAAAATCAAATTGTTGCCTTACTTGGGCCTTCTGGCTGCGGTAAAACCACACTATTACGTCTTATTGCCGGTTTAGAGCGACTGCAAAGCGGCGAGCTTTACTTGCAAGACAAGCTAGTGGCTGCGCCCCAGCAAGCGATTCATTTAGCGCCAGAGCAACGTGCCATTGGCATGATGTTCCAAGACTATGCCTTATTCCCTCACATGAGTGTGCGTAAAAATATCGAGTACGGTTTACGCAAGCAACAAGATCTTGCTAAACGGACTCGTTGGATTAAAGAAAGCTTAGACAATATGGGTATGCAGGGCTTATTAGAACGCTTTCCGCATACCCTATCGGGTGGCCAACAGCAACGGGTTGCCTTACTGCGCGCATTAGCGCCAGAGCCAAGTACGTTGTTGTTAGATGAGCCATTTTCAGCACTTGATGAACACCTTCGTCAACAAGTGCGAGAAGAAACCCTTGATGTACTGAAGAAGACCAATACCCCTGCAGTAATGGTGACTCACGACCCATTAGAGGCAATGTTTATTGCTGACAAAATTGTGGTAATGGAGAAGGGGGAAATTGTGCAAAATGCTAGTCCTCAGGAGATTTACAATCACCCTAAAAATGCTTTTGTTGCAGCCTTGTTTGGCCCTAGCAATCGCTTTGAAGTAACAGTGGAGGAAAACAAAGTTAACACGCCACTTGGAGTGTTTTCTGCAACTGAGATAGAAAATCAGCAAACAGCCGAGATTATAGTGCGTGCAAAAGACATTGTTGTGCATCAGCTAGAAAACAAAGATCAGATAGAAGCTACAGTGATATCAGTGCATGCAATGGGTAACGAAACTCACTTTAGATTGCAACTAAGCAATATGCCTGAGCGGGTGATTCACGCGCGAATGCGCGATCATTGGCAAGCGAGTGCTGGCACAAAAGTATGGTTATCGGTAGATAGGGATGCGGCATTTGTCTTCCCTAAAGCATCGCTTTAGGGAAGCTAATTAGGCGTAGTTAGCCAACCTCGAAGAGTTCTTTCACAGACTGGAAGACATCGGCAATATCTACTTGGCGAGTAGGAGTGATAAAAATGGTGTCATCACCAGCAATGGTGCCAAGAATACCCTCAGCTTTGCCTAATGAGTCTAGCAAACGGGCGATTAGTTGAGCTGCGCCGGGGCTGGTGTGGATAACGATGAGTGCGTCATTGAAATCCATTTCTAATACTAAGATTTTAAGTTGGCTAGAAACGGTTGGAACTCCTAATTCTGCCGGTAAGCAGTAAACCATTTCCATTTTTGCGTTACGCGTACGCACCGCGCCAAATTTACTTAGCATGCGTGACACTTTCGATTGATTAATGTTTTCGAAACCTTGCTCTTGCAGGGCGGTCACTATTTCGGCTTGCGAGCCAAATCGTTCCTCTTTTAACAGTGATTTAAAGGCTTTTATTAACTGTTCTTGTTTATCGCTATATTTCATCGGTGATCCGAGCTTATAAATCCGTTGTCATTGTCGCCAACTTTTTACTCTAATTCAACTTTATTCTAGTTTTATGCATATAAATGCATACTCCGGCACAGAATTATTATTGCATTTAATAACAATTAGTTGTGAGCCTTTGCTAAGCTGAATTATGATAGCCCCATCCGGCTCGATGAGTAGTTGATTATGTGGATTAAACTTTTCATTCTTCTTCCTGTTTTGATCTTTGGTTCAGCCTTTGCTGAAGATAAACCCCTGCGAATTGTTACCGAAGCCTCTTACCCGCCTTTTGAAGCCTTTGACGAGCAAAAGCAACTGGTAGGTTTTGACATTGAGCTAGCCAAAGCGATATGCCTACAAATAAATAGAGAGTGCGAGTTTTATCACCAGCCCTTTGATAGCCTGCTCACCAGTGTGGCGGCGGGGCATTACAACATAGCTATTTCTGCCCTCGATATCACCGAGCAGCGCAAACAGTTAGTTAACTTTAGTGATGCCTATTTTGACAACATGGCGGTGTATATTACTGGTTCGAAGCAAAAGATCGCTGATAGCGCTGTGGTGGCGGTACAAAGTGGATCTAGCTTTATGCGTTTTTTACGTGAGCAACGGCCAGATATTTTGTCGATTGCTTATCCCAGTTACCAATTGGCACTTAATGATTTAGAACAAACGAAAATAGATGCGGTGTTTTTGGATGCCGCTGCCGCGCACTACTGGTTAGCGAGTCATCCAAATTTTGTTACTCAAGTAGACGAAAGCTATCCTGCCAGTGGTTTAGGAATGGCTATTTCCAAGCAAGACGAAGACCTGCTGAATCAAATCAACCATGCGCTTAAAGTGTTAAAAAATAATGGTACTTACCAAACAATATATCAGTCCTTTTTTAACTAACAAATACTGTTAGACCAAGGTCTTAAGCCATATTGTTAAAGTGTGATTAAGGCAGCCTTTTCCTGTTTTAAACTTGCTTTAAAAATGTTGCTAAATTGTATTTTGAGGCGGATTCCGTTATCTTGTCAGCTGTCTCTATAGACATCCCCTCTACAACTACAAAAAGCATGGAGAAGTTTGATGAAAGTTGCCGTATTAGGTGCTGCAGGCGGAATTGGCCAAGCCCTTTCATTACTATTAAAAACTCAGTTACCCGCTGGTTCTGAACTTTCGCTTTACGACATCGCCCCAGTAACACCAGGTGTTGCTGTAGATTTGAGCCACATCCCTACACAAGTGGCCATTAAAGGATTTGCGGGCGAAGACCCAAGCCCGGCCCTAGAAGGTGCCGATATCGTTCTTATTTCAGCTGGTGTGGCGCGTAAGCCAGGTATGGATCGCTCAGATCTATTCAACATCAATGCTGGGATTGTTAAAAACCTTATCGAGAAAGTCGCTGTTACTTGCCCTAAAGCGTGTATCGGTATTATCACTAACCCTGTTAATACTACTGTGCCAATTGCTGCAGAAGTATTGAAAAAAGCCGGTGTATACGACCCTGCTAAATTGTTTGGTGTGACTACACTTGACGTAATCCGCTCTGAAACATTTATTGCTGAAGCAAAAGGCTTAAACCCTGCCAACATTAACTTAAACGTTATTGGTGGCCACAGTGGTGTAACTATCTTGCCATTGTTATCTCAGCTAGATGGTATTTCATTCACCGATGAAGAGATTGCTGCGATGACCACGCGCATTCAAAACGCCGGTACTGAAGTAGTTGAAGCTAAAGCGGGTGGCGGCAGCGCTACGCTTTCTATGGGCCAAGCAGCTGCACGTTTCTGTTTGTCTCTAGTTAAAGCCGCTCAAGGCGAAGACGTAATTGAGTGTGCCTACGTTGATGGTGGCAGTGAACATGCTAAGTTCTTTGCTCAACCAGTACGTTTGGGCCCTCAGGGTGTTGCTGAAATCTTACCTTACGGTGAGACTAGTGCATTTGAGAAAGCTGCAATTGACGGCATGTTAGATACCTTACATGGTGACATCGATAAAGGCGTAGAATTTGTTTAATTGCAAATCTTAGTTCCAAATAAGGAGTGCATCGCACTCCTTTTTTGTGCCTATTTTTAGTGTAAATGGTTGACTATAAAGCTTTTGTTTCTTGATTTTTTGCGCCGTAGCGCTTGAGCTAAACTAATCTTAACGAGGCATTAAACTAGCTTTAGCTTTGAAAAAGCCATTTAGAATAGCAAGGATAAAAGTGGCTTTAGTTTTTTGGCATGATGCCGATAGCTTAAGTGTTAAGACGATAGGAACGGCTATGAATAAGCAGATCATTTCACTACTTCTTGCTGCGGGAATAAGTTCAGCGGCCTTTGCAGAATCTATTGATGCCTTGTCAGTGGATGATGAATTAGATACGCCAGCACAGCAAGCTGAGCCGGTCACTATCGATCCTACCGAATACACCAGTCCATCAGATATTGAAGCGGTTCAGCTTTATAAGCAAGACGAGTTAATTACTTGGATTAACAACAATCAGCACCTTGCTCGGGTGAAAGCAGACGATTGCCAGTTAGTTGAAGATATTGAGGCACGGGCCGAAAAAGTCGCTATTCCAGCTTACCAGTTTTTGTGGGGTGATATGCTGGCATGGGGAGTCTGTGTTGATTCAAATCCTGAGCTTGGCGTTATGTACATGTGGCGAGCGGCTAATCAAGGTTTAGCTGCGGCCATGGAGCAACTAGGCCGCTATTACGCAACCGGTACCTTAGTTCAGCAAGATTACGCCAAAGCTATTCCATTATTACGTGAAGCAGCCGGACAAGGTTTTCTACCCGCTCAGTTGCGCTTAGTATCTCTCTATGTAGAAGGCAAAGGCAGCCCTTACGATTACGAAGATGCTTATCGCTGGTTACATCATTCAATCATTGCCGACAAACAAACTCACCGAGAAGCCAGCCAATTATTGGCCGCGCTTGCCAGCAAAATGCCTGAATATGTAGTGGTTAAAGCTAAAGCAAGCAACCAACCCTACTAAAGCCACGCGCAAAGCATTAACATAGAGCTATTCTTGAAGAGTAATACTTTTTATTGCTCAACTTAGTAGGTTAGTTAATGCAAAATCAGGCTGTGTCGGCCACACTAAAATCGACCTTACTCGCTGCCTTAACAGAAGAAATGGCCCCCGTTTCTAAAGATTGGCTCAAAGCCTTGTGCAGTGAAGAACAACGAAGCCAATTCTCGGCAAGCCTTGCTGAGTTGCTTGATGAAGGTGCCTTAGTGACTACCCGGATTGGTGCTTATACCTTACCTGAGCGTTTAGGCTTAGTGACCGGAACCGTTATTGGTCATCGTGATGGTTTTGGTTTCTTAAAAACCACCCAAGAAGGCACCGATTTATTCTTACCCGCAAAAGAAATGCGCAAGGTCTTCCATAACGATTTTGTGTTGGCAGCGCCATCTAGCATGGATAAGCGTGGTCGCCGTGAAGGTCAAGTCATTCGTGTATTAAAACCAGGTAAATTAGAGTTAGTGGGGCGCTTTTTTGTTGAGGGTAATCACCGCTATGTAGTGCCGGACGATTCTCGAATTAACCAAGATATTCTCATTGGCAAAAATGACACAGCAGGTGCTCGCCAAGGCCAAGTGGTCGTGATTGAAGTGCTTAGTCGCCCTTCGGCTCCCAAACTGGCTGTAGGTAAAGTGATTGATATTCTCGGTGAAAAAATGGCACCGGGTATGGAAGTGCAAGTTGCTTTGCGTAATCACGATATTCCCCATGAGTGGCCAAAAGCGGTCACTAAAGCCGTTAGTAAGCTTGAAGAAGAAGTGGATGATGCGGCTAAACAAAACCGCGTTGATTTGCGTGAACTACCATTGGTTACCATTGATGGTGAAGATGCTCGCGATTTTGATGATGCAGTATATTGCGAAGCGAAAAAGTCTGGCGGCTGGCGTTTGTGGGTAGCCATCGCAGATGTGTCTTATTACGTGCGTCCCGATGCCGCACTCGATAAAGAAGCACTAAATCGTGGTAACTCGGTGTATTTCCCAGACCAAGTTATCCCTATGTTACCAGAGCAACTCTCCAATGGATTGTGTTCACTTAACCCAAAAGTAGACCGCTTATGTATGGTGGCAGAGATGACCATTTCTGCTGCTGGCCGTTTATCGGGTTATAAATTTTATGAAGCGGTAATGCACTCGCATGCGCGATTTACCTATAACAAAGTGGCAGCGATTCTGGATGGTGATGAAGCTTTAGCCCAACGCTACGCCGAGCAAGTTCCGCACTTGCAAGAGCTGCATCGCTTATACAGCGCTTTAAAAGTAAGCCGTGCCCAGCGCGGTGGTATTGAGCTAGAAACGCAAGAAACCCGTTTTATTTTTAATGCCCAACGCAAAATTGAGCAAATTGTTCCGCTAACCCGTAATGATGCACACAAAATGATTGAAGAGTGTATGATTCAGGCAAACGTGGCAGCGGCTAAGTTTGTAGAAAAGCATCAGCAAGCCATTTTATATCGGGTGCACGATCGCCCCGGTAAAGAGCGGTTGACTAATTTTAGAGGTTTCTTGAATGAGTTAGGCCTGCCATTAGGTGGAGGTGAAGAACCACAGCCGAGTGACTACTTTAAACTAGTTGAAGCCATTCAAGAGCGACCTGATCTTGAGCTGATTCAAACCATGTTATTACGCTCAATGATGCAGGCAGTTTATCAACCTGACAACATTGGCCACTTTGGTTTAGCGCTTAAATCTTATGCCCACTTTACTTCACCTATTCGTCGTTACCCAGACTTGTTATTGCACCGAGTGATTAAGTTTCTAGTTAATAAGTTAGAAGCTGAGGCCGCCGGCAAAACCGTTAAAAACAAATGGACGGTTACCGGTGGTTACTCTTATCAAGATGATGAAATGGATAAGTTTGGCGAAGTGTGTTCAATGACCGAACGTCGCGCCGATGATGCCACCCGAGAAGTGTCCGACAGTCTTAAATGTGAATACATGCAAGATCACGTGGGCACCGTGTTACCCGCAACCATTGCGGCAGTCACCGGTTTTGGCTTTTTTGCCCGCTTGGATGAGTTTCATATTGATGGCTTAGTACATATCAACTCTTTACGTGGCGACTATTATCATTATGATGCCGCTCGCCAGATCTTGGTGGGAGAGAAAACCGGCAAGCGCTTTAGAATTGGTGATGCGGTTACAGTAAAAGTAGCCTCGGTAAACATGGCCGATCGTAAAATGGAATTTGTCATCGTTAATAAAGATGGTCAGGACGACGAATTTGACCGCCCAGAGCGAACTGGCAAAGATGGCGGTCGTGGCAAACGCTTTGCTAAATCAACCGGCGATTCCGAACGCTCTAGGGATGGTAAAAAGAAACAACGCCATCGTGACAGTAAAAATAAAGGCAAACGCCGTGGTACTGCTAAATCGAAGAGCAATGAGAGTAGCAGCGAGAACAAAGGTGGCTTTAGCCCTTGGCAGCAACGTGATCCTGCGGCCAAAAAGGCAAAATCAAATAATGAGGCTAATGCCAAAACGCGCAAAAAGCCTAAAAAGAAACGTAAGCAGCGCCCTGGTAAACAAGAGCGTAACGCTGTTAAACAACAGAAGAATTAAACATGAGCCAACAAGTTATTTATGGTTTGCACGCAGTGCAAGCTTTGCTAGAGCGCAGCCCAGAGCGAATTATCGAAGTATATGCCTTAAAAGGGCGTCAAGATGAGCGTTTATTACCCTTGCTGAATGAGCTGCGTCGATTGGGCGCCTCGGTTCAGTTTATGCCACGTAAAGCCTTAGACGACAAAGCCGAAAGTTCGCAACACCAAGGCATTGTGGCGCGAGTAAAAGCGGGTCGTGGTTACAACGAAAATGATTTAAAGCAGCTGGTGGAATCAAGCTCGGCTCCACTGTTTTTGGTATTAGATGGAGTAACCGACCCACATAACCTGGGGGCATGTTTACGTAATGCTGACGCTGCCGGTGTGGCGGGGGTAATTGTGCCAAAAGACAAATCGGTTCAATTAAATGCCACTGTGCGCAAAGTAGCCTGCGGCGCAGCCGAGACCGTACCGCTAGTGGTGGTAACAAACCTTGCGAGAACTCTGCGCGAATTGCAGCAGCTAGGTGTTTGGGTAGTTGGCACGGCGGGTGAGGCTGAACAGTTTATTTATGACACTAAGTTACAAGGCCCAATGGCGATAGTAATGGGTGCAGAAGGCCGTGGGATGCGCCGTTTAACGCGCGAAACCTGCGATGAATTAGTGAAGTTGCCAATGCTAGGTGCAGTATCAAGTTTAAACGTATCGGTTGCAGCAGGAATTTGCCTGTTTGAAGCGGTACGCCAGCGCCGTTAATACACAATTTACCCTGCCAAAAATACTGAGTTACTAGCCTCTGAGTGGAATCTCATTCAGAGGCTTTAATTTAGCTTGATTAAATTCTCGCCTTCACATAAAATCAGCGCCCCTAAAACAGCCATTTTACTTTTAGTTCCTTGCCTCTTCGGTTCGGCTGTACCATGAACGAGGCTATAACCCGTAGGGAGCAATCATGCGTCATTACGAAATCGTATTCATGGTCCACCCAGACCAGAGCGAACAAGTTCCAGGTATGATCGAGCGTTACTCAGCAGTTATCACAGATAACGGCGGTAGCATCCATCGCTTGGAAGATTGGGGCCGCCGTCAATTGGCTTACCCAATCGAAAAATTGCACAAAGCCCACTATGTTCTTTTGAACATCGAAGCTAGCGCAGAAGTTGTTGATGAATTGGAAACTGCTTTCCGTTTCAACGATGCTGTTATCCGTAACATGATCATGCGCACTAAGTCTGCTGTTACAGAGATCTCTCCAATTGCTAAAGCTAAAGATGAGCGTCCAGCTCGTCGTGACGAAGAGCGTCCAGCTCGTCGTGAAGAAGCAGCACCAGCAGCTGAAGAAGCTCCAGCAGTAGAAGCTAAAGAAGAGTCAGCTAGCGAAGAATAAGACCTTATGTCTGAAAATAGGTTGGTTTTGCAGGGGCGAGTATTACGCGCACCAAAACGCTCTACCAGTCCGGCCGGTGTTGCACATTGCCAATTTTGGCTAGAGCATCGTTCGCAGCAACAAGAAGCTGGATTTTCTCGCCAAGCCTATTGCCAAATAGCAGTAGTTGCCAGTGGCGATATTTTGAAGCAAGATTCATCGCATATAAGTATGGGGTGTGAAGTAAGAGTAAGTGGTTTTATAAATAGCCACAAAGCGGCCAACGGTTCATATCGATTGGTACTTCATGCTTCTGAAATTGATTTGTTATCACGAGGATAATGTTATGGCACGTTTTTTCCGTCGTCGTAAATTCTGCCGCTTTTCAGCGGAAGGTGTTGTTGAGATCGATTATAAAGATACAGCAACATTAAAAAACTACATCACTGAAAGTGGTAAAATTGTACCTAGTCGTATTACTGGTACAAGCGCTAAATACCAACGTCAACTTGCACGCGCTATTAAACGTGCTCGTTACCTGGCTCTATTGCCATACACTGATTTACATAAGTAAATCGGCGTTTGCAACTAGCCTAACTCAATCGAATTAATCGAGGAAAGGTAATGGAAATTATTCTATTAGACAAAATCGCTAACTTAGGCGGTTTGGGTGATCAAGTTAATGTTAAAGCAGGTTACGCACGTAACTTCTTGATCCCACAAGGTAAAGCTGTTCCTGCAACTAAAGCTAACGTAGAAGTTTTTGAAGCTCGTCGTTCAGAATTAGAAGCTAAACTAGCTGAAACTTTGAAAGCATCTGAAGCTCGCGCTGAGAAACTAAATGCTCTAGAAGCAATTGTTATCGAAGCTAAAGCTGGTGAAGAAGGTAAACTATTCGGTTCTATCGGTACTCGTGACATCGCTGATGTTATTACTGCTGCTGGTGTTGAAGTAGTGAAATCTGAAGTTCGCCTACCAAACGGTGTACTACGTAACACTGGTGAAGTTGAAGTTGTTATTCAAGTTCACACTGACGTAAGTGCTACTGTTACTCTACAAGTTGTTGCTGCTGAATAATTTCAGCTATATAGCTTGAAAAAACCGCGCCTAGGCGCGGTTTTTTTGTATATTGGCTATGATTTTAAAGGATTTTGAAAGATAGTTGATATAAATCCGGTTTTCACTATAAGTATTTCGTTGTCGCAAATTGGTTACTTGAACAAGGAGAGTTAGAGTGCGTTTATTTTTGGTTTTAGCGACCGCCTTAATCAGTGTTTTTTCCCATGCTAATAGCAGTTGGTCAGACATAGAGCAGCAAGCTAAAGGGCAAACCGTATATTTTAATGCCTGGGCTGGCGCCGATAATATTAACGCCTATATTCGCTGGGCGGGCGAGCAAGTTAAGCAGCGCTATGGTGTTGAACTTGAGCATGTAAAGATTACCGATACCGCCAATGTGGTCAGCCGCATTTTAGCGGAGAAAGTGAGTGGCCGAACTAACGGTGGCAGTGTTGATTTGGTGTGGGTTAACGGCGAGAACTTCCGTGCCTTAAAAGAGGCCAAATTGCTCTATGGTCCATTCACTCAATACCTACCGAATTTAGCGCTTACTGATGCTAATAATCCCGCTTTATTATATGACTTCACTATTCCTGTTGAGGGCTATGAGTCTCCTTGGGGTGGCGCGCAACTGACATTCTATTACGACGGTGCTCGCATTAAACAAGCGCCAACGTCGATGCAAGCTCTGCTTAGTTACCTACAGAAAAACCCTGGCTTATTTAGTTATCCAGCGCCACCAAGTTTTTATGGAACCACTTTTGTAAAGCAAGCCTTGTTTGAAACTATTGATGATACCGAGCAACTGTATCAGCCAGTGAATAAGCAAACCTTCGATAAGGTGACTAGCAAGCTATGGGCTTATTTGGATCAGTTACACCCTTTAATGTGGCGCCGTGGCCAAAGCTTTCCAAGTGGAAGTGGTCAAATGCAGCAACTGTTGAATGACGGCGAGTTAAGCATCGCTTTTAGCTTCAACCCTAACGATCCGGCTGCTGCCATTGAGCAAGGTTTACTGCCTGAATCGGTACGTAGTTATGTGCATCAAATCGGAACGGTAGGCAATACTCACTTCTTAGCCATTCCGTTTAATAGTGACGCCAGCGCAGGTGCGATGGTAGTGGCCAACTTTTTATTATCGCCTGAAGCCCAAGCTCGCAAAGCTGATTTAACTTACTGGGGTGACCCAACGGTATTGGCGCTAGAAAAACTTAGTGAACAACAACAACAGTTTTTCGCCGGGCAGCAAAACCAAGCGAGTTTAAGTGCAGCAGATCGCGCTAAAATATTAGGCGAACCTCATGCTACTTGGGTCGCTTTGTTAGAAGCAGAATGGTTGCGTCGCTATAGTCGATGAGAGAGTTTTCCCAAAAGGCAGCAGTGTTATTTCCAGTTGTGACCGGTGCACTGCTGATGCTGCCTTTGCTGTTTGGTTTTATTGATACGCTGTTACCTGCTTTTGGCTATTTTCCTATTGCTTCTAAACACCAATTTAGTTTAAACGTTTGGCAACAGCTGTTTAGCTATTCGCCATTATGGCAATCGGTATTGCTTACGGTGTTTACTGGCTGGGCTGCCGCCTTATTGTCATTGATAACGGCGCTTTGGTTAATTATGCATTGCTACCAGAGTCGTTGGTGGCAGTTTTTAGAGAAAACACTGGCGCCTTTTTTAGCTATTCCACACGCTGCAATGGCCATTGCTTTATTGTTTTTATTAGCGCCTAGTGGCTGGTTAATGCGTTTGGTCTCACCTTGGTTAACTGATTTCAACTACCCGCCTTTATGGCAAACCACTCAAGATGCTTGGGGCTTAAGCTTAATGCTCGCTTTGTGGGTGAAAGAGTTACCATTCATGTTATTGGTATTAATGTCTGCTTGTTCTCAATTACCAGTAAAACGCAGTTTGGCACTTGGCCAAAGCTTGGCTTATTCGAGCCAGCAAGTATGGCAAGATATTTTGTTCCCGCAGTTAATTAAACGTATTCGCTTACCGTTTTTTACGGTGCTTGCGTTCTCACTTACTGTTGTGGATGTGGCGCAAATTATCGGCCCGAGTAAGCCAGTAACCTTAGCATTATTGGTCTGGCAGTGGTTTAGCGATAGCAATATCGATCTGCGTTTAGTGGGAGCGGCGGGCTCATTACTACTGCTTGCAGTAGTGGTATTGAGTGTCTTGTTGTCTTTAGGCTTAGAAAAGCTCTATCTTACTAGGCAACTAAATAAAGCCATGCAAGGCGTTCGCAAATCAGCGAGTAGCGCCAAACTTGCTCGTGGTTTGTTAGTGACACTGGTGATTAGCTTAGTATTGAGCTTATTGGTGATCCTTATTTGGTCAATAACTTGGCGATGGAGATTTCCTGATGTATTGCCTGCACAGTGGAGCTTGCACTATTGGCAGCAAGCAGGGAGTTATTTGCTAGCACCATTGTTTAATAGTTTAGGCATTGCGTTTTCTTCGGCCGCCATAAGTTTAATATTGGTTGTTGGCTGCTTGGAGTACCAATTAAAACAAGCCGATACGTCGCGCTGGTGGTCAATTATGATGTACTTGCCTTTGTTGTTGCCTCAAGTTGTATTTTTATTTGGTGTGCAAGTTCAGCTGTTTAAGTATCGTCTAGACGGCAATCTCATCACTGTTATCTGGGCGCACATTATTTTTGTTTTACCCTATGCGTATTTATCTTTGGTTGGCAGTTATCGAGCCTTTGATAAGCGTTATATGCAGGCAGCGGTTAGTTTGTCGCATAGTTATTGGCGCAGTTTCATGGCAGTAAAATTGCCCATGCTTACTCGTCCTTTAGGTTTGGCTTTTGCTATTGGTTTTGCTGTGAGTATTGCTCAATACTTACCTACTTTGTTTGTGGGAGCAGGGCGAGTGAGTACTCTAACCACCGAAGCCGTCGCGCTGGCTTCTGGTGGTGATAGGCGAATAACTGCAGTGATGGTGATATGGCAAACGTTACTGCCACTACTGGTGTACAGTGCTGCTATTGCTTGGCCTAAATGGCGCTACCGGCATTTTCGAGGGATGCATAGTTAATGTTAGAGATTAAAGATTTTGGTTTGGCGTTTGCTCAGCAGCACTTTTTAAGCAAGCTTAATATGTCGGTGGCCGGTGGTGAAATCGTGACTATTATGGGGCCGAGTGGGTGTGGTAAATCTAGTTTTCTAGCGGCTATTGCCGGCACTTTAGACGAAGGCTTTACTTGCTCGGGAGAAATATGTTTAGCCGGGACATCTTTGTTAAACAAGCCGCAAATGCAACGCCAAGTTGGAATGCTGTTTCAAGATGATTTGCTGTTCCCGCATTTCAACGTTGCGCAAAACCTGCAATACGGCTTAGCACATGCTAAACAAGGCCAAGCAGCTCAACTTATAGAGCAAGCTTTAGCTGATGCTGGTATGCCCGGCTATCAGCAGCGTGATATTGCTAGTCTGTCGGGCGGTCAACGGGCGAGGGTAAGTGTATTACGTAGTCTATTAGCAGAGCCGAAGTTGTTATTGCTTGATGAGCCTTTTAGCAAGCTAGATAAACCCTTGCGCAAACAGTTTCGCGAGTTTGTTCGAGAGAAAATTGAAGAACTGTCAATTCCGGCTCTTTTAGTGACCCATGATGCAGAGGACTGTTTACAAGCTCCCCCAATTGCTATTTTTTGATGGTGGTTTCTGCCTAAGTATTAAACTGTTGCTGTTGAGTTTTATTTGATAAGCTTAATTTACCTGGTGCTTTATTGTGTGGAGCGAAAGTGTCAGGACTCACATAGAGATCCCCAATAACAATAAAGAGGATGAAGATGAACAAATTGATTATTGCACTGGCATTGTCACTACCATTTGTCGCATCAACCGCAAACGCGGCTCCAGCTAAAGCGCCATTGTGTGCCGCGTGCCATGGAGCAGAAGGCAAGGCTATGATTCCGGGTTATCCGCATTTAGCTGGCCAAAATGAACAATACCTAGTGTCTTCACTGAAAGCTTACCGTGATAAGCAACGCAATGGTGGACAAGCTGTTGTAATGCAGGGCCAAGCGGCTAACTTAACCGATGCAGAAATTGCCGAATTAGCCGCCTATTACGCTAAGATGTAAGCAATCTTTTTTTGCAATAAGCCAGCCTAAAGCTGGCTTTTTAGTTTCTAAATCTGGGGTAAATGTTACTTGGTGTGGCTGCATAATTCGCGCATAATAGGCGTCAGTAACAAACAACCGCAATGAAACATTATGGCAGCCAGCGCGCCCTCTCGTAAGTATAAAGATAAAGACAAAAAGCCTAAAGATTCGCAAATCGACCAGCTTAAAACACCGCCGCATTCTCTCGAAGCTGAACAGGCAGTATTAGGTGGCTTAATGCTCGACAATAACGCTTGGGACAATGTGTCGGAGCTGGTGGTTGAGCAAGATTTCTATCAACGTGCTCATCAATATACCTTTTCGGCTATGCACCGTTTGGCGGAAAGCGGTCAGCCTATCGACTTGGTGACAGTATCAGAAGAGTTAGAGCGTCAAGAGCAGCTAGATGATATTGGTGGTTTTGCATATCTGGGTGAGATTGCTAAAAATACCCCAAGTGCCGCCAATATTCGCGCCTATGCTGAAATTGTTCGAGAGCGAGCGGTAACTCGAGAACTAATTGCAGTGGCTAATGAAATTGCCGATAGCTGCTATGAACCGGCTGGGCGAAAGAGTAGCGATTTGCTGGACTTTGCCGAAAGCAAAGTATTTAAAATTGCCGAGTCTCGGGCTAATGCCAACGAAGGCCCTAAAGAAGTAAAAGGCCTGTTGGCTGAAACCATTGATAAAATTGAAGAGTTGTATAAATCACCTAACGATGGTGTGACAGGTGTATCAACAGGCTTTGCCGATCTAGATAAGAAAACCAGCGGCCTGCAAGGCTCAGACTTAATTATTGTTGCAGCTCGACCATCTATGGGTAAAACCACCTTTGCGATGAACTTGTGTGAATACGCAGCAATGACGCGTGATAAGCCAGTATTAATCTTTAGTTTGGAGATGCCTTCAGAACAGATCATGATGCGTATGTTGGCCTCACTTGGGCGCATTGACCAAACTAAAATTCGTACCGGTAGTTTGGATGATGATGATTGGGCAAGGTTGTCTTCAACTATGGGCTTAATGGCCGAAAAATCGAAGATGTACGTGGATGATTCATCGGGTTTAACCCCTACCGAAGTTCGCTCTCGTGCTCGCCGTGTAGCGCGTGAAGAAGGCGGGCTTAGCATGATCATGATTGATTACTTGCAGCTGATGCAAGTACCGGGTTTAAGTGAAAATCGGACCTTAGAAATTGCCGAAATTTCTCGCTCGCTTAAATCACTGGCGAAAGAATTAAACGTACCAGTTGTGGCGCTTTCTCAGCTTAACCGTAGTTTGGAGCAGCGCGCCGACAAACGCCCAGTAAACTCCGATTTACGTGAATCGGGCTCTATTGAGCAGGATGCCGACTTAATTATGTTTATCTATCGTGATGAAGTTTATAACGAAGGAACTGATAACAAAGGCCTTGCCGAAATTATTATTGGTAAGCAGCGTAACGGCCCTATTGGCCGTGTTCCACTTACCTTCCAAGGTCAGTTCTCTCGTTTTGATAATTGGGCTGGCGAATTTTACGACGATGAATAGGTGCTAATGGAAATCGCCAATGCACAGGTTTCGCTATCTGCTTTAAAACACAATTACGCAGTATTAAAGCAACGTGCGCCAAGTAGCAAAATTTTGGTTGTTATTAAAGCTAATGCTTATGGTCACGGCATGTTGCAAGTGGCAGAGGCCTTGGCGGAATTTGCAGATGGATTTGCGGTTGCTCGTAGTAAAGAGGCGATCGCGTTGCGCAAGGCGGGGATTGAATCACATATTCTCGTACTAGAGGGCTTTTTTGACGGCGCAGAAGCGCAAGAGTTAGCACTGCATCAAGTGG
This sequence comes from Agarivorans litoreus, assembly GCF_019649015.1. Classification (NCBI taxonomy): domain Bacteria; kingdom Pseudomonadati; phylum Pseudomonadota; class Gammaproteobacteria; order Alteromonadales; family Alteromonadaceae; genus Agarivorans; species Agarivorans litoreus. The sequence continues at coordinate 2,930,677 of NZ_BLPI01000001.1, forward strand.
CTACGGTCATTCATAGCGAGCAGCAATTAGAGCTGGTAGAACAGTTATCTTTAAGGCAGCCATTAGAGACTTGGATTAAGCTTGATACAGGGATGCATCGTTTGGGATTACTGCCCGAGCAATTTAAGCAATTATTACCACGAATTCGCGCGTGCCAAAATATTCAAACACCTTTCAAATTAATAAGTCATTTTGCTTGTGCTGATGAGCTGGAGCATCCCTTAACACCCCAGCAAATTGCATTGTTTAGTGAGTTAACCAAAGAGCTTGGTGTGGAATGCTCGTTGGCTAATTCGGCTGGAATTCTTCTTTGGCCAAAGGCGCATGCGCAGTGGAATCGTCCAGGGATTTCCATGTATGGGATTTCTCCTCAAGTGGATAATAGCGGAGCGGATTTTGGTTTGATTCCTGCCATGACCTTGCAAACAAACCTTATCGCGGTGCGTGAACACCCACAAGGTGAGTCGGTAGGCTATGGTGCCACTTGGCGAGCAGAACAAGATACTCGTTTAGGCGTAATTGCCATGGGCTACGGAGATGGTTACCCTCGCAGTGCGCCAAATGGCACTCCGGTTTGGTTAAATGGTCGCTTAGTGCCTATTGTTGGGCGGGTCTCTATGGATATGCTATGTGTTGACCTTGGTCCCGATTGTAAGGATAAGGTCGGCGACAAGGTAATACTTTGGGGGCCAGAGTTACCCGTTGAGACCATTGCAAAGGCGGTTGGCACAATTGCTTATGAGCTGGTCACTAAGTTGACATCAAGAGTTCGTATAACTTACACAAACTAGGGGCTGTAGATCTTTGCTGATGGTTTTTGCAGCAATTTATTAGCCATTTAGGCAAGGCAGTGAGTGTGCAGTTAAGTGGGCTTAATAATCACTCGCTAACGCTGAATAAATGGCTAAGAAATGCTGCCCGAAGGGTTCGGATAAGCGAACTTTACTCTTTGTTAAGCACTTCTTGCTTAGCCCACTAGGCTTCTAAGTGCTCGCCGCGATTAAAGCCCGCTTATCTCGAACAAAATTTCAACACCAAAGATCAACAGACCCTAGTATTTACAAGTTCATCAAATTAGGCTATTAATTGGGTGCTGAATTATTAATCTATATTTCGATAGTTTTTATCTATTGAATTAATTGATTAGATCAATTCGTCAAATCGCCAATTTTGGCGCATCATTTATAGCGAAATTGATAACCTATTTAACAAGGAATACGAAATGAGTGTATTAGTTGGTCGTCCTGCTCCAGACTTTACTGCCGCTGCTGTTCTAGGTAACGGTGAGATTGTTGATGCCTTTACGCTAAGTGAGCACATCAAAGGTAAAGCTGCGGTAGTATTCTTCTACCCACTAGATTTTACTTTTGTTTGTCCTTCAGAGTTGATTGCTTTCGATCACCGTTTTAAAGATTTCCAAGATAAAGGCGTTGAAGTAATCGGTGTATCTATCGATTCTCAGTTCTCTCATAACGCGTGGCGTAACACTGCAATTGAAGATGGCGGTATCGGTCAAGTTCAATATCCACTAGTAGCAGACGTTAAACACGAAATCTGTAAAGCTTACGACGTAGAACATCCAGAAGCTGGTGTAGCCTTCCGTGGTTCTTTCCTAATCGACGCTAATGGCGTAGTTCGCCACCAAGTTGTGAATGACCTACCGCTAGGTCGTAACATTGACGAAATGCTACGCATGGTTGACGCATTAAACTTCCACGAGAAGCACGGTGAGGTATGTCCTGCACAATGGGAAGAAGGTAAAGAAGGTATGGACGCAAGCCCAGAAGGTGTTGCTAAGTACTTATCTGCTAACGCTGAAGGTCTATAGTTAGTTAGAAAGTAAAAAGCCCGCAACTGCGGGCTTTTTTGTATTTATCGTATATAGTTAAATGTTTTCGAAACAAATCTCGATAGTTGCGTGGCCATGAATAGAAGTAAAAGGAATTAGTACTTTAGGCCCTTCGGTTTTATGAGTGATGGTATGCGACGGGCCAGACACTACTACTGGTGTCGCCATATCGAAATCGTAACCACTCTCTGCTAGCAAGCGTTTTGCTCCACCAGTCACCATGTTTGTAATTTCGCCAACCATGTCGGTGACTTCTTCATTAATTGATTCTGGTGCCTCACCTAGCATGCGGCGCATAATTTCAATGGCTAGACCTTTATCAAAACTGATTGACAGAGAGCCTTTGGTTTGAGGACCAACCATACCAATCAGTCCAGAAACATCACCGCGTGCAATTTCGTCTTTTTTTAGCCCAGGTTTACCTGGCTTAAGCTCTAGTTGAGCCATGGTTTCGAGCACGTTTAAAAGAGACTTTAGAAAAGGGTTAACAAACTTTACATCCATAGTGACAGATTACTTCCTACTGTAGGTGAGGTTGGTCAAATTTACATCAGCTGCTTTGGTTTTGTTATCGACCAAAATCACAAAACTATTGAGATTTATCTTAAGAATCGCACGAGATCCGATGAGCTGCAACTATTAGTCATATTTTTACGAAGTGCTTCACTGAATTGAAGAGAGTAAATTGATATTCAGGCTCGCATTCATTTAGTTTCACGCTCATTTATAGTTATTTGGAATGAGCGCAGCTGCTAGTCTGTAAATAAAGTAGCGAATGCCGGTTGCTCTCCAGGCGGCTAGCTCAAAAGTGCGCTGTAGGTTGTTACACAATGCCCAAGCTCCCCCCACTTTGTAAAGATCTCTCCAATGTTTTTTAAATACCCTTAAACGCCCATAAAAGATGTACTGCCAGCGACTGGATTCATTACCTTGGTTGGCTCGTCGAAACCAAACTAAGGGTTTGGCAATAAACTTATACTGATGCCCTTTGGCCAGGAGGGTGAGGAACAAGTCATAATCTTCAGCAATAACCTCTGAATCAAAGCCTTTTGCATCCAAAAAGTGCTCGCGTTTAACCAGCCAGCTTGAAGGAACGATATGCGAATCAATTAAGCTATCACTGATGCTAAGATAAACGGGCTTAGCGTCACAAGTTTCAATAGCTTCACCTTCTTGAGAAAAGATATTGGTAGCACAGTGGCAGCCGGAGAGTCCGGGCTCGTTCTCCATTATGTCTTGTTGAAGTGCTAGTTTGTTTTTATCCCAATAATCATCGGCATCTAGAAATGCGATAAATTCACCTTTTGCAGCTTTTACGCCGTTATTACGCGCGTTCGCTATTCCCAAATTAGTGGGGTGGTCAACAATAGTGGCTACCGAGTTAAATTGTTCTAAGTATTCTCTCGCTTCCTTGCTTGAACCATCATTAACAATGATTAATTCAAGGGCTGGCTGAGTTTGTTCTATTACAGAATGAACCGCTTTGGAAATAAATTGTTGATTATTAAAATATGGGATCACCACTGAGGTCTTGGCTGCCACTTGTTTTTCCTTGAAAGTTTCATCACAAGAGTTAGGTTGTATTCGGCCGTTGCCAGTTTTTGTGCATAGCAGACTTTATCAGTTATCATTTGATTAGTAGAGACGCTTGATAAGTTTATTAATCTAGCTTTTTTCTTGTATTAATACTTTAGTTCAATAGGTTAGTTGAATGGTAACCATTCATTTTTTAGTTGCCGCATCGATGTATTCAAGGAAGTAAAATGAAGGAAATCTGTACTGTTTCTGCTCAATTTAAAAGATGATGATTACCTGCTAACTATTTTTAAGGGGGAGCTCGAGCTGAGTAAACAATCCCATGGCTAAGTTAACATGTATTCAAATGTTGAGTTGTATGCGCAAATAATTAGGGTCTGTTGATCTTTGGTGTTGAAATTTTGTTCGAGATAAGCGGGCTTTAATCGCGGCGAGCACTTAGAAGCCTAGTGGGCTAAGCAAGAAGTGCTTAACAAAGAGTAAAGTTCGCTTACCCGAACCCTTCGGGCAGCATTTCTTAGCCATTTATTCAGCGTTAGCGAGTGATTATTAAGCCCACTTAACTGCTCACTCACTGCCTTGCCTAAATGGCTAATAAATTGCTGCAAAAGCCATCAGCAAAGATCAACAGACCCTAGTCTCTTTCGCTGATTGTTGAGCCTAATTTATGTGGTTTTTGCTTTGCTAAGCGTGTACTGGGGGGCATGAGGTTTTTGGCGAGTTTGGAAGGATCCTTGACTCTCCAAAAGATCACTTAATTGCTGGTTATTATAATTGGCAACAGGCTTTTAGTATTGGGTCAAAACGCGGTGTAGATTTGGTTAATCGGTGAAAGCACTTCGAAAGCAAGTTTGTTGGTTGAGCAAGCGAGTTAGCCGAGTGGGTTAAGGTTGGCGAATGTCAATTTTTCTTGAATAAGCAAAGTTTAATTAGAGCAAAGTATTCCTCGGTAAGATTGGGCAATACCCACTCAGCCGTAGTATAATTGCTGGCTGAGTTAAGTGAACTCTCGTATTTGTAAACACTCGATAAGCTCTAGGCCGTATAGGCTTAGCATTTATAGTTAGTGCTTTGATCTTATGCCATTTTATTATTATGTTGAACCTATGACTCAAGTTTTACCCTACCAAGCTCATCGTTTTTCTGTTGCCCCAATGCTCGATTGGACTGACCGTCACTGTCGTTACTTCCACCGTTTGATGAGCAAAAATACCCTGCTTTACACTGAAATGGTAACGACAGGAGCGATCTTACATGGCAAAGGGGATTACTTAGGGTTCTCTGAGCAAGAGCATCCGTTAGCTTTACAGCTGGGTGGTTCGAATCCGCAGGAATTAGCCGAATGTGCAAAACGCGCTGAAGATTTAGGTTATGACGAAGTAAACTTAAATGTAGGTTGTCCATCAGACCGAGTACAAAATGGCCGTTTTGGCGCTTGTTTAATGGCAGAGCCCGAGCTGGTGGCTGAATGCGTTAGTAAAATGCAGCAGCAGGTGAAGATCCCGGTTACGGTAAAAACACGGATTGGTATCGATGAGCAAGATAGTTATCAGTTTCTAAAAGACTTTATCGAGCCGGTGGCTGAAGCTGGCTGCGAAACCTTTATTATTCATGCGCGTAAAGCTTGGTTGTCTGGTCTAAGCCCAAAGCAGAATCGAGATATTCCTCCGCTAGATTACCCAAGAGCTTACCAAGTAAAAGCTGATTACCCGCAGCTAACCATAAGCGTAAACGGCGGAATTGCTAGCTTGGAACAAGTGCAAGAGCACCTAAAGCATCTTGATGGTGTTATGCTAGGTCGCGAGGTTTATCAAAATCCTTACCTATTAGCGAATGTGGATCAACAGATCTTTGACGATCCGCAGCCAGCATTAAGCCGCCATCAAGTGGCTGAGTTAATGCTGCCATATATTGAAAACCATTTGGCACAAGGCGGCCGTTTACAACATATTAGCCGCCACATGCTAGGGTTATTTCAAGGTTGTGTGGGCGCGCGTGCTTGGCGTAGGCATTTAAGCGAGAATGCCCATAAGAAAGGTGCTGGCATTGAAGTGATGCAAGCCGCAATGGACTTAGTTCCAGAGCATCAAGAAGCCTAGCTTACTTACTTGTTTAATTGAGGCCGCTTTATGCGGCCTTCTTATTATCTGGCACAGCCCTTGCTATCACTACCTGCGAAGAGTCAGCTTTTTGTCAGGAGTGCAAAACAATGGAATTTTTAGGACGTTTAATCGCCCGCTGGGGCATATTAGACATTTTTATGGCGTGGGTGCTTACCGCCAGTGGCATGTTGCTGGTTATTCCCAAGCAGTGGTTACCTGGAGCAGGCTTAAACGCGCAACTGCTTATGGCCTTAACCATTAGTTGTGTTGCTGGTTTGGCATACTTCCTTAGCCGCGGTGTGTTGTTAATGATGGCTAGCATTACAGGGGCTGTTCAGCATCGTCGTGAACTACAGCGTTTGTCGTTGATGGTTTCATGTTTGGATCATTCTGAGCGTGCAATTTTACGCGAATTTATTATTACTCGCCGCAGCGTCCTAAGCCTCCCATTAAAAGAGCCAGCCGTAGCCAACTTAATGGAGAATGGTGTGTTAAAGCCAATGAATGAGCAACATGTTCATGAGCAACGAAGCAATGTGGACATGATGATCAATTTAGCTGCACGGCCATTACTGAGTTACAAAGCTTTAGGTTTACCAGTGGGTAAGTTAAGTGAGGAGCAAATTGAGCATTTAAAGTCAATTCGTCCTCGTTTTTTACAGCCAGATTACAAAGCAAATCGTACTCACTCTGGGAAACTATTTAGGATCCGTGCCGGTGATACAGAAAGCCAAACGGCGGCGTAGTTTAACTAGTACGCTGTTTTAGATAACCCGCGTAATCGGGCACATCTACCGAAAACTCCTGATTAAAGTGACGGCTGGCTAAGATAAATTCAGCCGTCGCTTGGTTGGTTGCCATAGGTATATTCCATACCGCCGCCAAGCGCAGTAGCGCTTTGACATCAGGGTCATGCGGAACCGCATCTAGCGGATCCCAGAAGAAGATCATTAAGTCTATTTTACCTTCTGCAATCATTGCGCCTAATTGTTGGTCGCCACCCATTGGACCGCTTAACAAGGCCTCTACTTCAAACCCTTGCTGTGACAACAGTGTGCCGGTGGTGCCAGTTCCAAATAGTTGATGTTTAACTAAATCTTCACGATGATTCTTCGCCCAGTTAATTAACGCCGTTTTTTTATGGTCGTGGGCTACCAATGCAATACGTTTGCGAACGTTCATGGTGCGGGTGGTTGTATCCATGTTACCTCTTAAATACGATTAGTTTGAAAGCGTTTACTACAGATTATGTTACTGTTTGTATTTACTATTAGCTAGCAACAGCCAGCAGATAATCAAGGTGGGATAACAAAAACGTGTGCGGTAGCGTAATGATTGGCGGTGAATATGAAATACGACAAGCCGTAGGTGTGGATTCGTTATTTCTAGATTTTGGCGAAACCAAACAGTATCGTCCGAGTGAGTTGTTGCCAGCTTTAATCTTTGAGCAGGAAACCCTGCGTTGTAAGCCTTTTATATGGGGAGTAAAGCACCCTCGACATCCCCAGCTTGTTATTAATGCTCGAGTAGAAAGCGCGGCTAATAAAGCGATGTTTCACAACGCCTGGAAAACCCAGCGTTGTTTACTGCCGGTAAAAGCGTGGCATGAATGGCGTAATCAAGAACGTTTTGAGTTTAGTTTGGAGCATCAAAATGTATTATTGCTGGGTGGTTTGTATTTGCAGGCTTCTGAGGGAAAACAGCACTTAGTTGTTCTTACTCAAGCTGCAGCGAATGCTTTGCAACAATATCATCATCGCATGCCTTTGTTGTTTGAACTCGAGCAAGGCTTGCGCTGGTTGGGCGGGGAGCCGTGTACATATAAGGCGGAGCAGTTTCATTATCATGTGTCGAGCAATAGCCCACAGATGGGCTTGTTTTAGTAAGTATATTTTGTCGCATCAAGTTTCTAGGAGTGATTGATGATTTACATTTTTGGTTATGGCAGTTTAATTGATGCAGATTGCAGACAGTGTACCTTTCCTGGTGAACATGCGTATGCAGCGCGGTTACATGGCTACCAACGTTATTGGAGTGGTTTAAAAAGCGCTGATGACCGTTCCGCTGTTGTAATTACTCCCGATAATAATGCCAGCGTGAATGGGGTGCTGATTCCTTTTGATGAAAGCTTCTTGCCTGAACTGGATAAGCGCGAAGAAGATTACGATAGAGTATTACTCGATGTTGCACAGCTTGATCTCTTAGATGTGTTGCCAAAGCCAGCGGTTAAAATATATACCTATGTGGCTAAAGAGTATTGGCATCCGCAGAGCAATAGCCCTATTTTACAGTCTTATTTAGATGTGTGCTTGCGAGGGTGTTTGGCGGTAAATGAGCAATACGCTCGTGAGTTTTTGCTTTCAACCAATTATTGGGTAAGCCACTGGTTAGATGACCGTCATCAACCGATTTACCCAAGGGCCATTAACATGGATGCTCTAGCCTTAGAGCAAATTGATTCGATATTAAATGATATGGTGCATTTGGCTGATTACAAGCCAGTCGCTCAGAGCTAAGAATTTGGGTATAAAAAAAGGCGCCTTAGGCGCCTTTTTTAGCTTCGGTAAACGTAAATTACAGTACGTGTACAGAAGAAGTGTTAGTAGTACCAGAAGGTACTAAGGCACCAGATACCATCACTACGATGTCGCCTTTGTTAGCAAGACCAGACTCCATCGCAAGTTCTTTACCTAGCGCGTAGAAAGAGTCAGTGCTATCAATGCTGTCAACAACGTGAGGAATAACACCTTTAGTCAAACAAAGTTGAGCAGCAGTTTTAGTGTTAGTAGTAATTGCTAAGATGTTAGCTTGTGGGAAGTATTTACGAACAGATTTCGCAGACTTACCACCTTCAGTAGCAACAACAATAAGAGGAGCACTTAGCTTCTCAGACGTTTCTACAGCACCTTTACATACCGCTTCAGTGATGCGTAGTTTACCGCTATCACGTGCTGGATCTAAGTTAGAAGGCATTACTGCGTCAGTGCGACCACAAATAGTTGCCATGATAGATACAGCTTCTACAGGGTATTTACCTTTAGCAGACTCACCAGAAAGCATTACTGCATCGGTACCGTCTAGGATTGCGTTAGCAACGTCGCCCGCTTCTGCACGAGTTGGACGTGGGTTTTTGATCATTGAATCAAGCATTTGAGTTGCAGTGATAACCAATTTACGAGCACGGTTACACTTCTCAATCATCATCTTCTGCGCGAAGATTACTTCTTCAACTGGGATTTCAACACCTAAGTCACCACGAGCAACCATGATGCCGTCAGAAACTTCTAGAATTTCGTCGAAGTTATCTACACCTTCTTGGTTTTCGATTTTAGAGATGATTTGGATCTTCTCGCCGCCATTCTCTTTAAGAAGTTGACGAATTTCTAGTACGTCCTCTTTCTTACGAATGAAAGAAGCAGCGATGAAATCAACACCTTGCTCACAACCAAAGATTAAGTCGCCTTTATCTTTAGCAGAAAGAGCAGGAAGTTGAACGATAACGCCAGGAAGGTTAACACCTTTGTTTTCGCCTAAGTCACCGTTGTTTAGAACAGTACACTTAACTTCGTCGTCAGATACTGCGATAACTTCCATTTCAATTAGGCCGTCATCCACTAGGATGATGTTGCCTACTTTCAAGTCAGCAGCAAAACCAGGGTAAGTTACCGCTACGCGAGTTGCATCGCCGATTACTGTTTGGTCTGTAGTGAAAGTGAACTCTTGACCTGCTACTAGGCTAACGTCTTCGCCGCCAGCTAGTTTGATAGTGCGGATTTCTGGACCTTTGGTATCCAATAAAACAGCAGCAGATTTGCCAGTGTTCTTAACAACTTCACGTAGGTTGTTGATGCGAGTGCCGTGCTCAGCAAAGTCGCCGTGAGAGAAGTTAAGGCGCATTACGTTCATGCCTGACTCAACTAACTTAGTTAGCATTTCTACCGATTCAGTTTTTGGACCAATGGTACAAACTATTTTGGTTTTCTTCATTGAAGTGACTCTCCGTTAAGGATGCTAGTAAAAAATCTGCGCACATTATACAAGATTGATCACAAAAGGATATGTAGAAAAATAACTACAAATCCGAATGTCGATCAAAATAATGTCGATTTATGATTCACAAATGTGGCTTATTAATTGTTCAATTTAGTTAATACTTGTTGCTTTGCTCATAATTTGAGCATCTAGCAAGTATAAAAAAACCTCGTCAAACTGCGAGGTTTTGATACGATTTTATCGTTTATTCAATTTCACCACAGAAACGATAACCTTCGCCGTGGATGGTAGCGATGATTTCTGGGGTTTCAGGGATCGACTCAAAGTGCTTTCTGATGCGGCGAATGGTGACATCAACCGTACGATCATGCGGCTTTAGTTCTCGGCCGGTCATTTTCTTTAATAAGTCGGCGCGAGTTTGAATTTGTCCGGGATTCTCTACAAAATGCAACATGGCACGAAACTCACTACGTGGCAGTTTGTAAGTATCTTGGTTTGGACTAACTAATGAGCGACTATTAATATCTAAGGTCCAACCATTAAAACGGTATTCTTCAACAGTTCCTTTTTCCTCGTTAGCTATTTGACCATTTACGGTACGGTTAAGTAGGTTACGAGCTCGAATAGTTAATTCACGTGGGTTAAAGGGTTTGGTGATGTAGTCATCGGCACCAATTTCTAAACCAAGTATTTTGTCTACTTCGTTATCGCGTCCGGTTAGGAACATTAATGCTATTTGTTCACGGTCGCGTAACTCACGCGCTAGCAATAGACCGTTTTTACCAGGAAGGTTAATGTCCATGATAATTAAGTGAACGGAATGCGCTTCTAATACGCTGTTCATTTCATTGCCGTCAATCGCTTCGAACACATTGTAACCTTCGGCTTCAAAAGTGCTTTTAAGCGTATTACGAGTGACCAGTTCGTCCTCGACAATTAAAATATTTGGTGTCATGGTCTTCCCCAATGCTGTTTAGAATAAAGTTGGCTTGCGAACAGGTAGCACTATTATAGAAGGTGAGATAATGGCTACTTATTCTTCCATGTTGAGTTTGTGTTAAAACTCGTTGAATGGCAAAAAAATAGACAAATAGTTTGTCTAAAACGCATGATAAATCAGCGTATGAGACCTTCCAGATGCATTGTTCGTTACAAGCAGTAAACATATTCTATGGGCTTAACAGTGATATAACAACTTGAGTCTGAAAAAAGCTTACGTTTTCTGCGGTGCTTTTGATTCAAATCAATCGAAATTTACGAATAAAGTGAATTTTACAAAACAATACTGAAAATAAACTACATGTTTAATTTGCATCAAAATACTGATTTCTAGGCAAAGAGCGACTATAAATATCAATAGCTTGCAGTTTTCTCCGCCATAACCTCTGATGGTGTTACTCGTAGTCGACGATTTAGTCGCTGGTTAGACTGTCATTTTATTTCATGTCTTAAGTGTCACCCGTTTCCCCATTTTTGGGTATTTGGTGGTTTAACTGATCTAAATCATTACGATTTTAGTGCAATTGTTGACTGCTCGTTAATTGATGTTCAACATATTGCAAAGGCTTTCAGGCAAAAGGCTTTTTAATGGCCTAGAGAGCGATTGCTATCTCTACAATATTAATTGTTTAGGTTGTGTTTACTTTCGCTTGGGAAAATTGAGCCTCTTTGGTGGAATACCCTTAAGACTTACAACAAAAGATGATAGAGGATTATCGCTATGCAAGATTTGCTTCCGGAACTGTGCGATTTATATCCAGCACAAGTTAAATTGCTCGAGCCTGTTTTCCAAATTTATGGGGCTAAAAAGCTGTTTTATGGCCAAGTGCAAACTGTGCAGTGTTGGCAGGATAATAGTCGAGTAAAAGAACTACTAGCAAGCCCCGGAGAAGGACGAGTGCTGGTGGTTGATGGCGGAGGTTGTACTCACAGAGCGTTAATGGGTGATCTGATTGCTGATTCTGCTTATTTACAAGGTTGGGCTGGCGTAGTGATTTATGGTGCGATTAGAGATGTAGCTGCTATTAACACTATGGAATTGGGGGTTAGAGCATTAGCTGCTTGTCCGATGAAAACAGAGCGTAAGGGCTTGGGTGAGTTAGCAATTTCAGTGAGTTTTGCAGGGCAAGCAATTCAGCCGGGTATGTACCTATATGCGGATGAAAATGGTATTTTACTTAGCGAGGAAGCGCTGGATTTGCCAGAAGGGTTTGCCTAAAAGCGGTAGCCCAAGCCAAACTGCAATTGCTGTTGCGTTTCTTTATCTTGTTGAGCCTCGAGTTGATAAACAGCTTTAACGTCAATGTTTTTAAGTAAATGGTAAGTACTAGATAGTTCTAAGCTATGCTCAGTATTGTCGTACTTGGGTTGGTGAACTTGGACTAACTTACTTTGAATCGATAAGCTTTTTAAGGGTTGGTAGTTAAGCCCTGTCGAAAGGTTAAAGCCTTTACGTGTAGCAATGTCGTCGTACTGGTTATTCACCCCGGCTTCTACAAATAAAGAAAGCTCATTACGAAGTTTGTGTTGATAACCACCGTTGAAAAACCACGAATCAACATCATTGGCTTCACCGGTACTCACAAATTGGCTGTTATTGTAACCGGTAATGTACCAGTTTTTAACTTGGCTGCGTGACGATAGCTGAACGTGTTCGCCATCGCCATAGCTTAAGCTGATTTCATTTTCTACTTCAGCGGCCGCTAGAGAACTGCTTGCAATAACAAGCACGGCAGCAATCGAACGCTGTAATAGTAACTTAGCCACTGCCGTCTCCTTGTTATTGTTTTTCTTAGTATCAGTAGTATGGATGATCATCGCTTTAAGATCATTGTGGATCTTCAAAAATTTGTAGAAAGCCTAATAAATGATTTTAAAGTCAAATTTTCTAGCACAATCGTCTAACGGTTAATAAATCGACGGCGTCTTCGGTATGGATATACGTCTTCAAATTGGCCGTTTTTGATGTTTTGCTGCAGTTCTTGCCAAAAACTGGCTTGGAAAAGCTCTGCATGTAACTCTTTAAACACCTGTTTAACCATGGGTTTTCCCAATAAAAAGGTGGCAAACTCCTCAGGGAAGATATCGTTAGGTCCTACTGAATAATAGGGTTGTGCCGCCCATTGATCTTCAGGATATTGAGATTTTGGAAACTCTCTAAAATTACATTCCGTCATATAGGAAATCTCATCATAGTCGTAAAATACTACACGACCATGACGGGTGACCCCGAAATTCTTAAACAGCATATCTCCGGGGAAGATGTTGGCTGCAGCTAGCTGTTTGATGGCGTTGCCATATTCGTCAATAACTTGCCGAGTTTGCGCTTCATCAGCTTGATCTAGGTACATGTTAAGCGGGATCATTTTTCGTTCTGTATATAAGTGTTTAATAGTGATGGAATCTCCCTCGATACGCAGCATCGATGGCGCAACAGCTTGCAGTTCATCCAGTAAGCTTTGGCTAAAACGCGCTAGGGGGAACTCCACGTTAGAAAACTCTTGTGTATCGGCCATTCTGCCGACTCTATCGTGCTGTTTTACCAGTCGATATTTTTCTTTCACAATGGCGTGGCTTACGTCTTTTGGCGGGGTGAATTCATCTTTAATAATTTTGAATACAACATCGTAAGAAGGCAGGGTAAATACGCTCATCACCATGCCTTTGATGCCGGGTGCTAGCTCAAATAGATCACTGGAATTGTGCAAGTGATTGAGGTAGTGACGATATAATTCGGTTTTACCATGTTTTTGACAGCCAATGGCGGTAAATAGCTCGTAGTCAGTTTTATTGGGCAGCAGTTGCTTAAGAAAGTTGACTATTCGGCGCGGGGCTGGGGCATCTACCATGAAGTAAGAGCGCGCAAAACCAAAAATAATACTTACTTCGTCACTATCGATAAGTACGCTATCAACTGCCACTTTGCCTTGCTGATTAAGTAAGGGAAACACAATGGGGAAATTATGATCTTCACTGGTGTATTGGCCAATAAGGTAAGCGGCTTTGTTGCGGTAAAACACCGGTTGCAACATGGTTATTTTATGCAGCTGTTGCTGAGCCAGTTGCGGAAGTTCCGTCAAGCGCTGCTTAATAAACCTTATGTCTCGGGTTAAATCTTCGTATTCGATATTAAAACGATAGTCTTCGAAGAGCTGCTTTAATAAGGTATCCAACGAAGTGTTCTGATAAGTATGGGTGAGTAGTTGATAATCATACAGTTTGCTGCATCGGCTAGGGCGGATAAACAGTTGGCTTTCTTCTATATAGCGATGATGAAATAATCGTTGATAGACAGAGTTGAAAAACGACTCGGCCACTTCAAAATTATCATGCTGTTTAAGTAACTCTGAGTAATGCGATTTTACCGCTGCGCAGAAGGCATCGCTGCGCTGTAGGTGGCCGGTGAGCTGTTTAATCGCTGCTCGTGCTTCTGTTACGTGGTGGTCGTAAAGGCGAATACGTTCTCGTGAAGCAAGTTGCACCGACATCCAGTCGGCTTCTTCAAAGCGTTTTTGAGCACCGCGAGTTACTTCCAAGAAGCATTGATAAAAGCTATTGAAGCGCTGCAGCATGGCATGGGCGGCTTGGTGTTCCATTAATTGCGTCATAGGCTATTTCTTATTGTTGTTTTTTTATCCACTATGGCAGGATTTAAACACCTGTTCAAATTTTTGTTGTGAAGTTGCGGCTGTGGTAATTCACCTTTATGTTTAGCACTTTACTCGGTTGTTTCGACTATTTTTTGTACATTGAGTAGACGATTGTTTTCAAGCGCTTAGATTAAAAGGCGCTAGAGCCCTGAGTTTTCTATTAAAAGCTGCTGGTTTAAGCTGTTTATTGCGCTCTATGTCTTTTATGCACGGCCAAGCTCATTCTTTAAAAAAACTTCCTTTAAAGCATAAATAAGGTTAAAAGCGCACTTTTATGCATTTGGCTTAGATAAATAAAGCTTGACTATCCACCTCAGCTGGTTAAGGTATGGCCATAAATTGGATTTAGTTTTTTTATTAAGATGCTAGTACGTTTTGCTTACACAACCACCGGAACTATTACCCGCACCACCACATGCGGGTCGGGCTGGTTGTAGCAATTTACTACATCGAAGAAAGCCCGTATCAACCACGATACGGGTTTTTTTTTGGGAGGAATAATGCGAGTTTTAAAATTTGGTGGATCATCTTTAGCTGACGCTGAGCGCTTTAATCGCGCTGCAGACATTGTGTTAAGCAATCAGCATCAATCTCAAATGGCAGTGGTATTGTCTGCCCCTGCTGGGGTAACCAATGATTTGGTTGCTGTAGTAGATAAAGTTAGTCACGGTAACGATGGCGAAAGCTATTTGACCCGCATTAACGCTACCTTCCAAGAGTTATTGTCAAAACTAAAAGAAAAGTACGCTGGCTTTGCCATTGAGCAAATGCAGTTAATGGTGCACCAAGAGTTGGGCGAGCTTCGCCAACTATTGAAAGGTGTGGCGCTGTTACAACAGTGCCCAGACAACATTCGCGCCAAAGTACTGTCTACTGGCGAAAAGCTTAGCATTCATACTATGAACCACTTATTGTCGGTTCGTGGTCATAGCGCCGAAATCATCATTCCTCAGCAAAAGTTAGTGGCTACTTCCGGTGGTTACCTAGAAGCGGTTGTTGATATTCAAGCCTCTAAACAGCGTTTCAACAAGGCGATGATTCAAGAAGATCTCATCTATTTAATGCCTGGTTTTACTGCGGGTAACGAGCAAGGTGAAACTGTAGTACTTGGTCGTAACGGTTCTGATTACAGCGCAGCAGTTTTGGCAGCTTGTTTAGATGCGGAATGTTGCGAGATTTGGACCGATGTAGATGGTGTTTACAACTGTGATCCTCGCATTGTTGAAGACGCCCGCTTGCTGCGCAGTTTAAGTTATCCAGAAGCGATGGAGCTTAGCTACTTTGGCGCTAAAGTACTTCATCCAAAAACCATTGCCCCAATTGCTCAATACCATATTCCTTGCCTTATTAAGAACACCTTTAACCCACAAGGTGAAGGTACTTTAATTGGCGCGCAAAGCCCTGCACAAGATGATTTGCCAGTTAAAGCTTTATCAAGCTTGTCGGAGTTAACCATGCTAACGGTGTCTGGCCCTGGCATGAAAGGCATGGTTGGCATGGCCGGGCGGATCTTTGAGAGCATTTCTCGCAGTAAAGTATCGGTTGCCCTTATTACGCAATCTAGCTGCGAATACAGCGTAAGTTTTTGTATTCACAGTATTGATGCATCGCGTGCCTTGGCTGCGCTAAACGAAGAGTTTGAACTTGAGTTAGCTAACCAGCTTTTAGAGCCCATTGAAGCCATTGATAAGCTAGCGATTATTTCTTTGGTGGGCGACAGTATGCGCCGCAGTAAAGGCGTTGCCGCACGCTTCTTTACCTCACTGGCAGAAGTGGCCATTAATATTGTTGCTATTGCTCAAGGTTCGTCTGAGCGTTCAATTTCTGCGGTTGTGTCGCAAGATAAAGCAGCTGAAGCAATTCGCGCTTGTCATCAGAACTTCTTTAACAGTATGCATTTTATCGACTTATTCCTAATAGGCGTAGGTGGTGTTGGTGGTGCTTTGTTAGAGCAGATTCATGCGCAGCAGAGTCATTTAAAAGAACAGCAAATAGGTATTCGTGTATGTGGCGTAGCTAACAGCCGTAAGTTGTTATTAGATTCAAAAGGTTTGGATCTTGAGCACTGGCAAGAGCAATTGGCTGCAACCGAAGAAAATGGTGGCTTTACTTTAGACAATGTCACTAACTTGGTAGACCAAAGCCACTTAATTAATCCGGTGATCGTAGACTGTACTAGCAACGATGATATCGCCGGTAAATATGCAGAATTTTTAGCGAATGGCTTCCATGTGGTTACGGCCAACAAAAAAGCCAATACTTCGAGCATGGAGTATTACCAACAGCTACGTAAAACGGCCATGGCAATGCGCCGTAAGTTCTTATACGACACTAACGTAGGTGCTGGTTTGCCAGTGATTGAAAACCTACAGAACCTGCTAAAAGCGGGTGATAAATTAGAGCGCTTTAACGGAATTTTGTCTGGCTCTCTGTCATTTATCTTTGGCAAGCTAGACGAAGGCATGAGCTTTTCTGAAGCCACTACAATTGCTCGTGAAAATGGCTTTACCGAACCAGACCCGCGTGATGATTTATCGGGTATGGACGTAGCGCGCAAGCTGCTCATTCTCGCGCGTGAAGCGGGCATGCCACTAAGCATTGAAGATATTCAAATTGATATGGCCTTGCCACCAAATTTTGATTCAAGCGGTGATACCGAAGCCTTTATGCAACGCTTACCTGAAGCAGACGCTTATTTCGCTAAGCTTATGGATGAAGCGGCTGCTGAAGGCAAAGTATTGCGTTACCTAGGCAGCATCGATAAGGGTGTTTGCAAAGTGTCGTTAAGTGCCGTTGCGGCAGATGACCCATTACACCGCGTGAAAGACGGTGAGAATGCATTAGCCTTCTACAGCCGTTACTACCAGCCAATTCCATTAGTATTGCGTGGTTATGGTGCGGGTACAGCGGTAACTGCAGCGGGCGTATTTGCCGACGTATTAAGAACGCTTAACTGGAACCAAGAGGTGTAACATGAGTGTCGTTGTTTATGCTCCAGCCTCTACGGCAAATGTAAGCGTAGGTTTTGACAGCTTAGGTGCAGCGCTGTCGCCAATTGATGGGCAGCTATTAGGTGATCGAGTATTGGTTGAAGCTGCCAGCGGCGATGATGTGATCATCGAAAATGTTGGTCCTTACGCACATAAACTGCCAGCCGATCCGAAACAGAATATTCTTTACGATTGCTACCACTACTTTGTTAAGCAGTATGCAGAGCATCATGGCAAGGTACTTGGCTGCGTTAAGATGACCCTAGAAAAGAACCTGCCTATTGGTAGTGGTTTGGGTTCTAGCGCCTGTTCGGTAGTGGCTGCGTTAGAGGGCTTAAATGCCTACCTTGATTCGCCATTTAATAAAGAGCAAATGCTAATTATGATGGGCGAGTTAGAAGGCCAAATTAGCGGCAGCGTGCACTACGATAACGTAGCGCCATGTTATTTAGGTGGCATGCAGCTAATGTTGCAAGAAGCTGGGGTGACTAGCCAAGCTATTCCCCATTTTGAAGATTGGTATTGGATTGTTGCCTACCCAGGCATTAATATTTCAACCGCTCAAGCACGCTCTATTTTGCCGGCGCAGTATCGCCGCCAAGACACCTTAGAATTCGGCCGTAATTTGGCAGGTTTTGTTCATGCCAGTTATAGTAAGCAGCCAGCGTTAGCCGCAGCCTTATTAAAGGATAATATTGTGGCTGAACCTTACCGTGCGAAATTGATTCCAGGATTTGATGAAGTACGCAGCTATGCAGCGCAAAGTGGTGCATTAGCCAGCGGTATTTCAGGCTCTGGGCCAACGGTTTATATTGTTACCCCAGTATTAGAACAAGCTGAGCGAACCAAAGCTTGGTTAGAACAACATTTTATTCAAAACGAAGATGGATTTTGCCATGTTTGTAAAATTGATGAGCAAGGCACACGAGTAACAGGAACGTCGCTATGAATTTATATAACTTAAAACACAACGAAGAGCAGGTGAGCTTTACTCAGGCAGTAAAACAAGGCTTGGGTAAACAGCAAGGTTTATTTTTCCCCGATAGCATTCCTGCATTTGATGATATTGATGCGGTGCTGGACTTAGATTTTCACGCCCGTTGCGCAAAGTTGCTCGCGGCTTTATTAGACAACGAGTTGTCTGAAGCTGAGCTATTTGACATGGTAAGCAAGGCTTTCACTTTTACTGCTCCTTTAAATAAGGTGACTGAGCAAATTAGCGCGCTAGAGCTATTTCATGGTCCAACCTTAGCCTTTAAAGATTTTGGCGGCCGCTTTATGGCTCAGTGTTTAGCCAAGTTCTCTAATGGTAATAAAACCACTATCTTAACCGCTACCTCGGGCGATACCGGCGCAGCAGTAGCACATGCTTTTTATGGCATGGAAAACATTAACGTCGTAGTTCTTTACCCGAAGGGCAAAATTAGCCCACTGCAAGAAAAGCTGTTTTGTACCCTTGGTGGCAACATTACTACGGTAGCGGTAGAGTCTGACTTCGATGCTTGTCAAAGCATGGTTAAACAGGCCTTTGACGACCAAGAGCTTAAACAAGCGATTGGCCTAAACTCGGCAAACTCTATCAATATTAGCCGTTTGGTGGCACAGGTTTGTTACTACTTTGAAGCTGCTGCACAGTTACCTAAAGCGCAACGTGAGCAACTAGTGGTTGCAGTGCCTTCAGGCAACTTTGGTAACTTAACCGCCGGTTTAATTGCTAAAGCTATGGGCTTACCGATTAAGCGTTTTATTGCTGCTACTAACGTAAACGATACGGTGCCACGTTACTTAGCGTCAGGTAATTGGGAGCCTAAACCAACACAAGCTACCTTATCTAATGCGATGGACGTGAGCCAACCCAACAACTGGCCACGTGTTGAAGAGCTGTTTAAAACTAAAGGCTGGCCATTAAGTGATTTAGGTAAAGGTGCCATGACCGACGAGCAAACTGCTGAAGCGGTTAAAGCTCTAGATGACTTAGGTTACGTGTGCGAGCCGCATGGTGCGATTGCTTACCAGCAACTTACCGAGCAACTAGCCGATGGCGAACAAGGTTTATTCCTGTGTACTGCGCACCCTGCTAAGTTTAAAGAAAGTGTAGAAGAGATTTTGCAACGTGAAATTGACCTACCAAAACCGCTAGCTGACCGCGCAGACTTAGACTTGTTATCTAAAGAAATGCCCGCTGATTTTGCTCAACTACGTACTTTACTCATGAGCATCTAAACTGATTGGCTAAACGACTTAAAACAGCGCCCTTTATGGCGCTGTTTTTGTTTGTACACGGAACAGTGAAAGCATGAAAGCCAGCCTGATCATTGGCATCGTGAGTAGTTTAATAAGCGCTAATACAAACGCTGAGCCTAGCAATGCTTGGCACTACCAACAAAGTGCTGAGCAGCAATTGAGTTACGCGGAATTAGTTGATACATCTGGCGAAGTTAGTCTAATGTTTCGCTGTATTCACGGTGAGCTGGATAATTTAATGCGCCTTACAAATCGGCCTTTGCAGCCAGCGTATAACTTTATGGATTGGCAATTCACCCAGCCGCAGAATCAGCTACCTAGTTTTAATGTTCTCTATCATCACTTTGATGAAGATTATTATCAGCTGGGGGCCGGTTATAACAGCTGGTTTGAACTGTACTTTACTATTATGCAGCATTCCCAGATGCGTTGGTCGAGCAATGACTTTGCTGACGTCGAGTTTTTGTATCACGACTCTTCCGCGATTAGCCAAATGATTCAGCAATGCCCAGAGGCTTTTCAAGCTTCTTATGACGAGCTGGCTGAGCAGTTAAGCCAAGAGCTCGTTGCGGCACGTAATGCCGGTAAGCATCAGCAAGTTAATGATACCGAGCATGCCATTGAGCAGCTACTGCATTTCGCCACTCAGTTGGCTCAATTAACGCAAGAGCCTTTGCAGATTAGTGACTATTAAGCACTTCTTGCTTAGCCCACTAGGCTTCTAAGTGCTCGCCGCGATTAAAGCCCGCTTATCTCGAACAAAATTTCAACACCAAAGATTAACAGACCCTAGTTAGTCAAATAAATATCGCCTAGCTATCAAGTTGATCTTTGCCGCGTTCTCACGCATATTGCAAAGATTGCTAGAACAAAATACGAAAACTATGAGTAAAGTGTTAAAAGACTTGCTCGAGCTATTGAGCTTAGAGCGCATTGAAGAAGGCTTGTATCGTGGTCACAGCCAAGACTTAGGCTTCGGTGCCGTATTTGGCGGTCAAGTGATGGGACAAGCGCTATCGGCAGCCAAAGAAACTATTAGTGAGAAGCGTCAGGTGCACTCCTTCCACTCTTATTTTTTAAGGCCGGGCGATCCTAATCACCGCATCGTTTACGATATTGAAAGCATTCGCGATGGTCGCAGTATATCTACCCGCCGGGTTAAAGCGATTCAGTTTGGCAAGCCTATTTTTTATATGACAGCGTCTTTTCAAGAGCCGTCATCCGGCTTTGAACACCAAGATGAAATGCCTGAGGTAGCACCCCCTGAGGAGTTGCAATCTGAGCAAGAATACGCTTTTCAATTACGTGAAATGTTACCCGATGCGGTGCGTGACAAGTTTATTTGTGATAAGCCTTTAGAGATGCGTCCGGTAGAGTTTGTTAATCCTTTACAGCCTGAAAAGTTGCCGGCTAAACGTTGCGTTTGGTTTAAAGCTAATGGGCAAATGCCTGATGATGGGCGAATTCATCGTTATTTGTTGGCTTATGCATCTGATTTTAATTTTTTGCCCACTGCTTTGCAGCCACATGGCCGCTCTTTTATAGATCCAAAAATACAAACCGCAACCATTGATCATAGCATGTGGTTTCATCAAGACTTCCGTTTAGATGAATGGTTGTTATATGTGGTGGATAGCCCAGCAGCATCTAATGGCCGCGGTTTGGTAAGAGGCCAGTTTTTCACGCGAGACGGCAAGCTGGTGGCGTCTACTATTCAAGAAGGTTTAATTAGAGAGCGTAGTTAAATTTTCTAAAGCCTAGATAATAAAAAAGCATGCTTAGGCATGCTTTTTTCGTTTTAGTTACTGAGCCTTATAGTGATTCAGTAAACGTACGTGTAATTACGTCTTGTTGTTGCTCAGTAGTAAGAGAGTTGAAGCGAACAGCGTAACCAGAAACACGAATAGTAAGCTGCGGGTATTTCTCTGGGTGTTTAACTGCATCTTCTAACGTTTCGCGACGAAGAACGTTAACGTTTAGGTGTTGGCCACCTTCTTCGATTGGCTGAGCTTTCATTGGTACTTCGCGATATTCGATTTGACCTAGTTTATCGATAGCTACCACTTCATCTTCAGCGTATAGCTCGTCTTTTACACATAAACAGCGAGCCTGGTTTTGCTCGTTGTCTAATAGCCAAAAAGAACCTAATAGTGCATCGTTGTCTGCTTTAGTGATTTGAATACCGGTGGTCATAACATACCTCATTAGCTAAAAGTTGTAATTTTATTACATTATATAGCGATCCTTGAGCCACTTACGAATCATTATCGCCACTTGCTGTAACTATACTACAATTGACCTTAATCAAAAAAGGGTTTTTTTTGAATTTTATTGTTATCTTTGTTGATTGAAGTTAAGAGGGGGGGTGATTACTTGTGTTAGTGCCTTGGGCTGTGTTTGAATAAGAACTAAGCGTTTATCATCGATGTGTTATGCAAACATTTGTTTTTTATGGCTTAGTGGTTAATAAACCGTGCTGGTACGCTTTTGGGAGTATTTATCTTAAAAAGTGTGAACTGAGCGAAAAGCAAATCTGTCTAATAAACGATCTAGCGCAATAATAGTATAACGAAGAGTCCTTTATACTGATTTGAAAGTGCTGTTTAGCCAAGGAGAAGCAATGTTACAAAGTCTTCAAGAAGATCATCAAAATATCGCTAAGTTGCTAAAGGTGTTAGAGCAGAAGTTGGCTCATATTCGCAATGAAAAAGCGGTTAAATATAAGTTAATCGCCCACATTATTAGCTATATGCAAGAATACGCAGACCGTTATCACCACCCCAAAGAAGATCTTATTTATGATTACTACGTAAAGTATCGTGTAGTAGAGGATGATTTATCTGACCAACTGAAGAAGCAACATCAAAACCTCTTGGCCATGACCGATGAGTTGAGCGATATCTTAGATATCATCTTGCTTGACGCAGTGGTACCACTGGATCAATTTAGTGACAAGTTAGAAGCGTTTATTAATGCTCAGTGGGAACACCTTAATTATGAAGAGGATGTTGTTTTCCCTGCCTTAAAACGCCACCTTACTGCGGATGATTGGCGAGCAATTGAGCAAAGCTGGCAGCACGGTAATTACGAAGATCCCTTATTTGGCCACCGTGTTCATGAGCAATATAAAGCCTTGTCAGAGCGAATTAAGCTTTCTGAGCCTCAAGAGGAAGAGTAACGAGTATAATTTCAGCAAATAAAAAACCCGGCTAAAGCCGGGTTTTTTGTTTAGTATTCGTACTCTGATTGAAGATCAAAACTGTGGTCGATTGACTGCAGTTCTTTTTGTAAACGAATCTTATCTTTAATTGCCTCAATCTCTCGCCATTTACGTTTCTTATTTGAACCGCGAGAAGATTTGCTGGTTTCAACAGTATCCAAGTCTAGCCTATCCATGGTTATCTCCTTGTATGTTGTTGCAATTTAATAAGTACCATACGAGCACAAAAAGTAAAATACTAATGTTGCAAAATAGTTACAGCGGCTCACTTTTTTAGGCTTTTTTTGCGAGATTTTCTAAGCTTTATCTGTAGTTGCTATTTGTCGTCATGGATTTTTATACCGTTAATTTATATCTGTGTGAGTTTTTATCTTGTTTTTGTTATATATCAAAGCATAGTCGCGTGCAGTTACTTAAAATCCGCGTCCATTCAAACCTAGCTTAGGTTTTTAACCAACATTAAACGTAAGGTGAATCTGAACCATGAATGAGATTGTGAACTGGTTAAACGATGTGCTGTGGGGCAACTTGCTCATCTACTTGTTGTTGGGTACGGGTGTGTTGTTCACCGTAAGAACCAAATTTATTCAATTTCGCCATTTTGGCCACATGTTTTCGGTAATGAAGTCTAGCCGTAAATGTGATGCTAGTGGTATCTCCTCATTTCAAGCCTTATGTACTAGTCTTGCGGCGCGGGTAGGTACCGGTAACTTAGCCGGTGTGGCTGTTGCGGTAACCTTAGGTGGGCCTGGTGCGGTATTTTGGATGTGGCTAATTGCCCTGTTGGGTATGGCAACTAGCTTTGCTGAAAGCAGCTTAGCTCAGCTTTATAAAGTAAAAGACAGCGATGGTAATTTTCGCGGTGGCCCGTCTTATTACATGGAACAAGGCTTAGGCAAGCGTTGGATGGGCGTGGTATTTGCCATCTGTCTAATCATTGCATTTGGCTTGGTGTTTAACGCCGTACAAGCTAACTCTATCGCTTCTGCTTTACATGAGGCATTTGGCTTTGAGAAATACCTAGTGGGCTTAGTTCTGGTGATAGCAGCGGCGCTGATTATTTTTGGCGGTATTCGCAGCATCGCTCGCTTTGCCGAGTTGGTGGTGCCAGTGATGGCCCTAGCTTATGTGGTAGTGGCTTTGCTGGTTGTATTGGCGAATATTCAACAAATGCCAGAGGTGTTCGGCCTTATTTTCCGCTCAGCTTTTGGTTTTGAGGAGGCTGGTGCTGGTGCTTTAGGCGCGGCTATGATGAACGGTATTAAGCGTGGCTTATTCTCCAATGAAGCCGGTATGGGTAGTGCGCCTAACGCAGCGGCTACTGCAACGCCTTATCCGCCGCATCCTGCTTCCCAAGGCTATGTGCAAATGCTTGGGGTATTTATCGACACTGTGGTGATTTGTACTGCCACTGCAGCGATTATTTTGCTTAGCCATAACGAGCAACTTACCGGCGATGGTATTGCGCTAACTCAGCAAGCTTTAAGTGGTCAAGTGGGTGAATGGGGAAGCTACTTTGTCGGTATTGCGATTATTTTCTTCGCGTTCACATCGATAGTGGGTAACTACTCGTATGCAGAAACTAACTTAATCTTCTTAGAACATAACCATAAAGCCGGTTTGTGGATCTTCCGCTTATTGGTGCTAGCAATGGTAATGGTAGGCGCAGTGGTCAAAATAGACATTATTTGGAATTTAGCCGATGTATCTATGGGTTTTATGGCGTTAGTTAACCTTGTGGCGATTTTAATGCTTTCTGGTGTGGTGGTGAAACTAGCCACTGATTACAATCGTCAATTAGACGCCGGCAAAGTGCCAAGTTTCAACAGCGACGAGTACCCAGAATTGAAACAGCAAATCGATAAAGACATTTGGTCTGGCTCAAGTAAATAGAAGGCTTAGTTCTTCAAACAAAAAAGCCTCGATAATATCGAGGCTTTTTATTAACTAATTTAGGTGAGCAACTAGGGGCTGTTGATCTTTGGTGTTGAAATTTTGTTCGAGATAAGCGGGCTTTAATCGCGGCGAGCACTTAGAAGCCTAGTGGGCTAAGCAAGAAGTGCTTAACAAAGAGTAAAGTTCGCTTATCCGAACCCTTCGGGTAGCATTTCTTAGCTATTTATTCAGCGTTAGCGAGTGATGATTAAGCCCACTTAACTGCACACTCACTGCCTTGCCTAAATGGCTAATAAATTGCTGCAAAAACCATCAGCCAAGATCAACAGACCCTAGTATTGCTCGGCGCACCAGCTTTCAAAAATTAATGCAGCGGCTAGGCTATCTACAGCGCCTTTTTCTAAGGCTTTGTAACCGCCTAACTCAAATAACTTTTCTTTGGCGTCTACCGTGGTCAAGCGTTCATCTTGCATCGCTATTGGGTAGCCAAAACGGCCATGTAGACGGTTAGCGAACTTTTTAGCTCGGTTGGTGAGATCTTGCTCGGTGCCGTCCATGTTAAGCGGCAAACCTATTACCAGTAGATCGGGCTGCCATAGTTTGAGCAGTTCTTCTAAAGTTTGCCAATTGGGAATGCCATCTTGAGCTTTGATGGCGGCTAATGGCTGAGCTGAGCCCGTTAACTCTTGACCGATGGCGACACCAATGCTTTTGGTTCCAAAGTCAAAAGCAAGAGCAGAGCGCTCTCCAGATCTAGCCATTAAGCATGGCCCACTTGGTTAGATAATTGCCAGATATCAATGCCTAAGCTTTTAGCGGCGGCTTCCCAACGTTTGTGAATCGGGGTTGAGAAAATAATCTCGGTACTGGCCGGTAAGGTTAGCCAAGAGTTTTCGGCAATTTCTTGCTCCAACTGTCCCGCTTCCCAGCTGGCATAACCTAAGGTGACGATGTAGTCGCTGGGCTGAGAATCAGTGCCTAAGGTATCGAGCACATCTTTAGATGTGGTGACCATTAGTTCATCACTTACTTTTAAGCTGCTACTAAAGCCTTTTACCGGTGAATGCAGCACAAAACCTCGCTCTTGAGACACTGGACCGCCTTGATAAACCGGGCGGTCCAAATCTTCACGGATCATTTCTACTTGGTCTTGCAGCTCTATTTGTTGCAGCAGAGATTCTACCGACAAGTCTACCGGTACATTAATCACCAAGCCCATTGCGCCTTCTTCATTGTGTTCACACATATAGACCACCGAACGTTTAAAGAAGGGGTCTTCTAGGCTCGGCATGGCGATTAAAAATTGATTCTGCAAAGTATTCATTGCGTCCAAATTAACCCTTTTAACTACTTAGGTTGATGATTTAAGTCTAGCTTCTATTGCATCCATTAACTTACCGGTAATGGAAATATCGTAGGCTGCTTCAATTTCTTTGATGCAGGTAGGGCTGGTGACGTTTATTTCAGTCACTTTATCGCCAATTACATCTAAGCCTACAAATACTAAGCCTTTTTCTTTAAGAGCCGGGCCGATGGCATTAGCGATGTGCCAGTCACTGTCTGATAGTGGTTGAGCAACACCTCGACCACCTGCTGCCAGGTTGCCACGGGTTTCGCCTTTCGATGGAATGCGCGCTAAGCAATAGGGCATAGGCTCACCATCTACAATCAAAATGCGTTTATCGCCATCTACAATCTCTGGGATAAACTTCTGCGCCATGCAGTACTCTTGACCATGATTAGTGAGTGTTTCGAGTATCACGCCAACATTTGGGTCGCCTTCTTTTAGGCGAAAGATAGATGCTCCACCCATGCCATCTAGCGGCTTCATGATGACGTCTTTATGCTGCTGGTGGAAAGCTTTTAAGCGCGGCATATCGCTGCTAACTAGGGTGGTTGGGGTAAACTCGGCAAACCAAGCAGTAAACAATTTCTCGTTAGCGTCGCGTAAGCTTTGCGGCTTGTTAATGATTAAGCTGCCCTCAGCTTCAGCGCGTTCTAAGATATAAGTGGCGTAGATAAACTCGGTATCAAAGGGTGGATCTTTACGCATTAAAATGACATCTAGCTCACTTAAACTTTGATCCACTTCACTGCCTAATTCATACCAAGATTGTTCGTCGTGTTGTACGGCTAATGGGCGCATATTAGCTGCAGCTCTGCCGCCATCTAAATAGAGATCTTGCATCTCCATATAGTAAATCTCGTAGCCGCGTGATTGAGCTTCCAGCAACATGGCGAAACTAGAATCTTTTTTGATGTTAATGTCGGCGATGGGATCCATCACGATACCAAGTTTAATGCTCATTTATGCTAAGTCTCCAAATTGACATTGCAAAGCGGTAATAGCCGTAAGGGCTGCGGTTTCGGTTCGCAGTACCCGCGGCCCTAAAATTGTCTCTTGAAACTGATGCTGATTGCAGTTTTCAATTTCTTGCTCGCTTAAGCCACCTTCTGGCCCAATAAGCAGCCTTACTCCGTGTTCAGGAGTTGGCAAGGTCTTAATGCTATATGGGGCCTTTGGGTGTAAATTCAACTTCATGGCAGCAGACTCTTCGCTGGCCCATTGCTCTAGGCTTTGTAGTGGTGCTATTTCTGGCACAACACTGCGCCCCGACTGCTCACAAGCAGCAATAGCAATTTTTTGCCATTGTTGGCGTTTTTTCTCAAAGCGTTCTTGGTTGAGCTTGACCCCACAACGCTCACTGGTAAGTGGGGTGATTTTATTGACTCCCAGCTCCACGGATTTTTGAATGGTAAATTCCATTCTGTCACCTCGAGAAATCACTTGGCCTAGATGGATATGCAGAGGAGATTCGCTAGGGTTAGCGGTAACTGCGGTAATTTTCACCGACACATGCTTTTTACTGGCGTTTTCTATCTGAGCAGCGTAGTTATTGCCATCGTTATTAAACAGCTCAAGTTGCTGGCCTGCTTCCATGCGCAGTACCCGCCCAACGTGATTGGCTGCTTCATCATCAAGCTCTGTGACCATGTTTAGCGAGAGTGGCTGAGAGTGGAAAATTCGTGGTATGCGCATGGTTAAAAATAGGCCCTTTGGGTAGTTTTAATGGTTAAGGATTTGACTATTAAAGGATAAACCTATTGCTTACTTATGCCTAGTAATCCATTAGTACTTAGAATATTTCTATATTGATTTATTCGTTATTTATTGTAGTCTGTGCCTTTTTCAAGGGACTGAATATGAAAGTAATAAAACTTGGGTTGGCTTTTTCTATGATGGGGCTTTTAGGTTGTGCTGCGACCAATCAAAAAGTGGAAGAAATAGCGTTGAACTATCAACCAAATCCTCCTTCGGTCGTTACCGAAACTACTAAACAGTTACTCGTTGAGCGTTGCAATAAAAGAGTGAGTTCTGTGAGTTATTTAAAAACCCATTGTTATGTTTTGGGTGATGTATTGGTTATTGAGCACCGTCTGCGCGACAAGCGCAGGGAATGGACTGCAAATTCTATTTCTGACTCTCAGCTTCAATTAGCCAACAACGTTTGTAATTCTTATGTGGAGTTTGGCGCTCTACAAGATGGTATGGGCTACATGGTTAACTTTACTGGTGGAAGAAATGGTTTACCTACCAGAGTTATCACTATTGATGATTGTGCAAAGTCTTAATTGTTGCTTACACCTCTTGCACTGATAACTCGCTCCTCTTTGTACATTATTGTGGCGTCGAATACTTAGTTGATGGGTTTGGCAAGCGCAGTAATATTCAACGCTAGGGAGCTGCAAGTATTCTATTGAGTAACTATGAGTAGTAGTAGCAGGGCAGTTAAAAACCTGCTGCATTATCTGTTGCCATTCTACTCCATGCGGTTTTACTCTGCCATAAACAGCATGGCAGACCAGATGAGCCACTTCGTGCGGGACGGTTTGTGCTAAAAAGTGTTCTGGTTGCTGTTGATAAAAATGGGCGTTAAAACGCAAGCGCCATTGGCTTAAATTGGCACTGCCCGCCACTTTACTTTTTCGCGATGACAGCACAAGCTCGGGGCGCTGAAAGCTTTGTTTAAAATAGCTTTCAGCCAGCCTAAAGCACTGCTCTACTTGTTGAGTTAATTGCTGCACGAATTGAGTTCTTAGATTTAGCCAATAAAAAAGCCGAAAGGATAATCGACGATTATACGCTTTCGGCTTAATTTAACGAGTGGGCTAAAGCTTATAAGCCAGCTTCACTCTTGAGTAGTTCTGCTTTATCGGTTGCTTCCCAAGGGAATTCTTCACGACCAAAGTGGCCGTAAGCAGCGGTAGCTTTATAGATTGGACGCTCCAAATCTAGCATGCTTAAAATACCGTAAGGGCGAAGGTCAAAGTGCTTACGCACTAAAGCGACTAATTTGTCATCGGCAATTTTGCCAGTGCCAAAGGTATCAATGCTGATTGAAGTCGGCTCAGCTACACCAATTGCATACGATACTTGAATCTCGCAGCGGTTGGCTAAACCTGCGGCAACAATATTTTTAGCTACATAGCGGCCAGCGTATGCGGCACTGCGGTCAACTTTGGAAGGATCTTTACCAGAGAATGCACCGCCACCATGACGTGCCATGCCGCCGTAGGTATCTACAATAATTTTACGACCGGTTAAGCCACAATCACCCATTGGCCCACCAATTACAAAGCGGCCAGTAGGGTTAATATGGAACTGGGTCTTATCGTTAAGCCACTGCGCAGGTAGTACTGGCTTAATGATTTCTTCCATTACGGCTTCGCGTAAGTCAGCAGTAGAAATGCTGTCACAGTGCTGAGTAGACAAAACTACCGCGTCGATGCCAGTGATAATGCCGTTTTCGTAAGCAAAGGTAACTTGTGATTTAGCATCTGGGCGTAACCAGTCCAGAGTACCATTTTTACGTACTTCAGCTTGACGCTTAACCAGCAAGTGAGAGTAAGTAATTGGTGCAGGCATTAATACGTCGGTTTCGTTGGTGGCATAACCAAACATTAAACCTTGGTCACCAGCGCCTTGATCTTCTGGGCGTGAGCGGTCTACACCTTGGTTAATGTCTGGGCTTTGTTTGCCCACAACGTTAAGCACTGCGCAAGAGTCAGCATCAAAACCCATATCTGAGTGGGTGTAGCCAATGTCACGTACTGTTGAGCGAGCAAGTTCTTCGATATCAACCCAGGCAGAGGTATTGATTTCGCCGCCTACCATTACCATGCCGGTTTTTACGTAGGTTTCACAGGCTACACGTGCCTTTGGGTCTTGCTCTAAGATTGCGTCCAATACTGCATCGGAGATTTGATCTGCAATTTTGTCTGGATGCCCTTCAGACACTGATTCTGAAGTAAATAAATGAGTAGCCATGTTTATATCTCGTAAATGGAATTATATACGTATGGATGTTTTACCATCTGGACGTCTATTCTAAGTGAGGGGTAAAAGATTTGCTAGCGCTTATTAATGAAAATAATTCACATTGGCAGATTAGTTTTATTGAATTTGCCCATTAGTACGCAGGCTTTCAGCTGTAAGATCTTAGCAAAAACTATTTTGTTGCTAATCGCCTAGCTTTCTTTAGGGGCTGGTGGTAAATCAGAACGGCAGATACAGAGCACTGCATAGAAAAGACTATAGATGGTGGTTGTTAGAGCTTAGCTTGAACTATAAATCACTTAGCCGCTTCTAAAGCGGCTAAGTGTACAATTTTGAGTGCAAGTTGCGTTGTTAGGGTTTGCTCAGCTCGTGCTTGATCCAGTTGCTCATGTTTTGCCTGGTTTCGAGTCCGGTTTTGCGAGCGATTTCTTCGTCACCACGCACAATCACTACGACCGGCAAAGTAGAAACTTGATACTTGCTACGAGCGGTTCTGTCTTCACTCAAGTTAATTAGCTCAATTTTTTTGTCATTCTGCTGGTTATAAAGCAGCACCAAATCGGCTTGAATTTTACTTTGGTCATTTCGGTCATGCACAAAAGAGACTAAGCGAATTGGAGGACGAGGGCTACGGGTTAAATCTAGGCACTGGCCGCCATCATCGTATTCTTTACATGACCAAACAAAGTCGTGGTACTTGAGAGTTTGCGAATAGAAGTATTGGCCAGCATCGAACTTTTTGATGCTAGGTATGTGCTTGGTGGTTTCACCATGTTCATCGCTGAAGCTTTTAATTACTCTACTATTAGCTTGGAAGGTGGTGGTGTCGGTATCTACGGCAGCAAAAACTTGACCTGAAAACCAAGCCATTATTAACAGTACAACTGGGCGGCGCATAAAAAAATCCCTATAAAATACAAAGCCACTATTAATATCCGTGTCATTCTAGAACACTTAAGCCTGCAAGCCTATCGTATTTTTCTGTGATACCGTTCTCATTTTCATTTCGCCTAGTTTTTCCGGTGAATAGCTCCTTTTTTGTCTTATTTGACAGGTATTATCGGCTCATTTTTGCTGGTTAGGATTTTGCTATCTGTAGTGCTTGGACTGGGCTATTAGTTTCACACATTTGTTGGGAGAGCGCTGCTCCGTTTATCTAGCAAGCGAGTTGTTTTGTTAATAGATAATACGAGGGTATTTGTATTTAAGCTTGTCTCTTTGTCGTCTCCGCTATTGCTGGCTCTTACATTTAACTTTGCTGCAACTGTTCACTATCTAGCGTTTTGTTTTCTTCCTTAACTAGAACGGGGCTATTGATTAAGCGGATTTGAGCATTGAGTAGTTGCTGTTCAATTAAACTGGGTGAGCGGAAGATATATTTGGCAATGGCACTGGCGCACAAACACGCCACTATGGCTGGTATAACAATTTCAACCTGCATGGTTTGTTCGGTAATTAGCAAAAACGCTGCCCAGGGGGTGCGAAATACTGCGCCAAACATGGCACCCATACCTACTATCACTAGCATTAAGTCTGCACTATCAGGAATAAGCTCTCCAATAATGCTACCTAAAATACCGCCAATTACCAACATGGGGCCTAAACTGCCACCGGGTAGGGCAAAGGCTAAAGCTACAGTGGTTAAGACGATCCTAGCTAATAACCAGAGGTGCTGTTGGCCAAGGTCTAACTCCCAATAAAGTAAACCGTTTGGCGTAATAGGTTCTAAACCTAACCATTGAGGGTTTAGTAGTCCTGCTATGGCTGTCACACTAGCAGCAATAGTTACCGCATAGTTGCGGTTAAGTTTGGGCATGGCGCGAATAAGCTTAACCAGCAAAGTAGCAAATACACCACACAACATGCCGAGTAAGGCAAACTGCGCTAAACCATGCCATTCAAAAGACTGTGGAGGCAGGTTAATTGTTAACATGCTTCCACCATGTAATTGCGATATAACGCTTGCTGTTGCTGCCACCACGGCAATGGTGGCGATAGAGCGCCAATTAAATCGGCGCATGACTAACTCATAAGCTATCACTGTACCGGCCAACGGGGCATTAAATAAAGCCGCTACTGCCGCGGCGGTGCCACATGCAACACTTAAGCGTACTTGACCTTCGGTTAAGCGCGCGGAGTAAGACAAATTACTGGCAACAACCGCACTTAGATAACAGGCTGGGCCTACTATTCCCACAGCATAGCCACCCCACGTTAACAGCAGGCCTACCGCAAACTGATATATCAGGTTACCCCAGTGTAGCTGCCCCTCATCAAAGTGATATGCCTTCACCACAAAAATTAAACCCACTTGTTTGTAACGACTAAATAAGCGCTCAAACAACAGAATACAAATAGCTGCAATAAAGGGCAGTGAATAAGCTGGTAAGGGCGAATCAAGAAACTGATTAGGGTTGAGGTGGGCGAGATCACTAAACAATAATGCTAAGCCACTGGAGAACAAACCTATGAACAGGTAAACAAAAAAACTGCGGCTGCGAAAAGCAAAGTTGTTCGCCATTTTTTGTTTAACGTCCTTGTTTGGTTCTTATATCAAGACTTTATCACGAAGATTCAAACTGTAAATATGCGATTGCTTAAGCATTCAGCAGAAAAAATGCATAAAACTGGAGATTCTTTTTAGATAAATATTGAGTAACACCGTTGACTTTGTGACAATACGCGCCTCTCGATACCCAATAGCCCTAATATTTGCAGGAGAAATTCATGTCTTCTCGTCGTCAATACGCCAACGCTATTCGTGCTTTAAGCATGGACGCAGTTCAGCAAGCTAACTCTGGTCACCCAGGTGCACCAATGGGAATGGCAGACATTGCTGAAGTTCTATGGCGCGACTTTTTGAAACACAACCCAACTGACCCAAACTGGGCAGACCGTGACCGCTTTATTCTATCTAACGGCCATGGCTCAATGTTGCTGTATTCTCTACTGCACCTATCTGGGTATCAGCTACCTATTGAAGAGCTTAAAAACTTCCGTCAGCTGCATTCTAAAACGCCTGGTCACCCAGAGTACGGTTATGCACCTGGCGTAGAAACCACCACTGGCCCATTAGGCCAAGGTATTACCAACGCAGTTGGTATGGCGTTAGCCGAGAAAATCTTAGCGGCTCAATTTAACCGCGATGGCTTCCCAGTTGTTGATCACTACACTTACACCTTCCTTGGTGACGGTTGTTTGATGGAAGGTATCTCGCACGAAGCATGTTCTTTGGCGGGTACTCAAGGCCTAGGCAAACTTATCGCATTTTGGGATGACAACGGCATCTCGATTGATGGTGAAGTTGAAGGTTGGTTTACCGATGACACAGTTAAGCGTTTTGAATCCTACGGTTGGCATGTAATTGGTGGCGTAGATGGTCACGACAGTGAAGCGATTAGCGCTGCAATTAAAGCGGCTCAAGCTGAAACGACTCGCCCAACCATGATTTGTTGTAAAACCGTGATTGGTTTTGGTTCGCCAAACAAATCTGGTAGCCACGATTGTCACGGTGCTCCACTAGGCGCTGAAGAAATCGCTGCTGCCCGCGAATTCTTAAACTGGCCACACGCTGCGTTTGATATTCCACAAGATGTTTACCAAGCGTGGGATGCCAAAGCTAATGGTGAGAAAGCGCAATCTGAGTGGAATCAGTTATTTGCCGGTTATGAAGCTGCTCACCCAGCATTGGCTGCTGAATTTAAGCGTCGTGTTGATGGTCAACTACCTGCCGACTGGAAAGAGTTTGCCGATAACTACATTAGCGAGTTGCAAGAAAGCCAAGCTAAAATTGCTACCCGCCAATCTTCACAAAAAACACTAGAAGCCTTTGGTCCTAAATTGCCAGAGCTACTAGGTGGTAGTGCTGACTTAGCACCATCTAACCTTACTATGTGGTCTGGCTCTGAAGCTGTTACTGCTGAAGATGCTTCAGGCAACTACATGCACTACGGTGTGCGTGAGTTTGGTATGTCGGCCATTATGAACGGCATTACCTTGCATGGCGGCCTAAAAGCTTACGGTGCAACCTTCTTAATGTTTATGGAATACGCGCGTAACGCTTTGCGTATGGCTGCATTAATGAAGCAACCCGCTATTTTTGTATACACGCACGATTCAATTGGTTTGGGTGAAGATGGCCCAACTCACCAAGCGGTAGAGCAAACTGCAAGCTTACGTTTAACGCCAAACATGAGCACCTGGCGTCCATGTGACTCTGTTGAGTCTGCAGTGGCTTGGCGTCATGCGGTAGAACGCAGCGACGGCCCAACGTCATTAATTTTCTCTCGCCAAGGTCTGGCGCCGCAAGCGCGTGATGCTCAGCAGTTAGCTGACGTAGCACGTGGTGGTTACGTACTTAAAGACAGTGCGGGTACACCAGAGTTAATCTTAATTGCGACCGGTTCTGAAGTTGAACTAGCGGTTGCGGCATACGAAGAGTTGACTGCTGCTGGTAAAGCAGTACGAGTAGTGTCTATGCCAGCTACCGATGTATTTGATGCGCAATCTGCTGAATACCGTGAATCGGTATTACCTAATGCTGTTCGCAAACGTATTGCAGTAGAAGCCGGTATCGCTGACTTCTGGTACAAGTATGTTGGCTTCGACGGTAAAGTACTAGGTATGACTACCTTTGGTGAATCTGCCCCTGCTGGTGAACTATTCAAGCTATTTGGCTTCACTAAAGAAAACTTAGTGAGCATGGCTAACGAACTACTATAAGCACGAGCTTGGTGTAAGTTCAGAAAAAATAGAACCCTCTGCTAAGAGGGTTCTTTGTTTCAGCGTTATCAAAAGGCGATACGTATGCCTAAGCAAGCTATTAGAGTAGCCATTAATGGGTTCGGTCGAATAGGCCGTAGTGTTGTTCGAGCTCTTTTTGAATCTCATCGTCAGCATCAAATTAAAATTGTTGCGATTAATGAGCTAGCGAGCTCAGAAGCGATAGCCCATTTACTTAAGTATGACTCTACCCATGGTACTTTTGCCGAGGATGTACTATTGCAAGGTGAAAGCTTATCGGTGGAAGGTCAAGTGATACAGTTGCTGCATCAAAGCGATCCGAGGGCGCTACCTTGGCAAGATTTGGGGATAGACATTGTAATGGAGTGCACTGGCCGTTTTAGCTCGGTTGCCGATGCGCAAATGCATATTGACGCAGGGGCTAAAAAAGTTTTGTTTTCTCATCCTGCCGATCCTTGCGTAGATCAAACAGTAGTCTATGGTGTAAATGAGCAGCTATTAAGTTCAGCCGATAAAGTGGTGTCAAATGGCTCTTGTACGACCAATTGCATTGTGCCAGTGATACAGGTCTTAGATGAAGCCTTTGGGGTTGAATGTGGTACTATTACTACAATTCATTCAGCAATGAATGACCAACAAGTGATTGATGCCTATCACACAGACTTGCGCAGAACACGCGCTGCAGGGCAATCAATAATACCGGTTGATACTAAGCTGGCTAAAGGTGTAGAGCGGATTTTGCCTAAATTTGCAGGCAAATTTGAAGCAATAGCAGTAAGGGTGCCAACCCAGAACGTTACGGCGATGGACTTAAGTGTAACATTGTGTAAAAAAGTTACAGTTTCTGATATAAATCAAGCCATCCAAGCAGCAACTTGCGGTAAATTAAGCGGCATCTTGAGCTATACCGAAGAACCGTTGGTGTCTATCGATTTTAATCACGATAGTCATTCAAGCATTATTGATGGTTCTCAAACACGAGTCAGTGGCGAACATTTAGTGAAAGTGTTGGCCTGGTGTGACAACGAATGGGGCTTCGCCAATCGCATGTTAGACACCGCGGAATTAATGAGTAACACGGAATTGTAGGTTTAGCCAAGCTGGCTAAACTGTAAGTTTAATTTTTAAAAAACTATAGAGGACAGATAATGTCAATTATCAAAATGACCGACTTAGATCTTGCAGGCAAACGTATTTTTATTCGTGCTGATCTAAACGTTCCAGTTAAAGACGGTAAAGTAACTTCAGATGCACGTATTCTAGCATCATTACCAACAATTAAATTGTGTCTAGAAGCTGGCGCAAAAGTAATGGTTACTTCTCACCTTGGCCGTCCAACTGAAGGCGAGTACAACGAAGAGTTCTCACTTGCTCCTGTAGTTAACTACTTAAACGATGCCTTAGACTGTGAGGTTAAATTAGCTAAAGATTACCTAAACGGTCTAGAGCTGAACGCGGGTGAACTAGTGGTTCTTGAAAATGTTCGCTTCAACAAAGGCGAAAAGAAAAACGAAGAAGAGCTATCTAAAAAATACGCAGCACTGTGTGACATCTTCGTTATGGACGCTTTTGGTACAGCTCACCGCGCTCAAGCGTCTACCCACGGTGTAGGTACTAATGCTCCTGTAGCATGTGCTGGCCCGCTGTTAGCCGCTGAGTTAGAAGCATTAGGTAAAGCTATGGACAACCCAGAGCGTCCACTAGTAGCCATTGTGGGCGGTTCTAAAGTTTCTACTAAACTAACCGTACTTGAGTCTCTATCTAAAATTGCTGACCAACTAGTAGTAGGTGGTGGTATTGCCAACACCTTTATTGCTGCAGATGGTCACAATGTAGGTAAGTCTTTGTATGAAGCTGATCTAGTAGACACTGCTAAAAAGCTAATGAAAGAGTGTGCTATTCCAGTTGCTACTGATGTTGCTTGTGCTAAAGCATTTGATGAAAACGCTGAAGCGGAAATCAAGTCGGTATCTGAAGTACAAGACGACGACATGATCTTCGATTTAGGCCCAGACTCTACAGCAGCTTTAGCTGAAATTATTGGTAATGCTAAAACAATCCTTTGGAATGGCCCTGTTGGCGTATTCGAATTTAAAAACTTCGAAGCAGGTACTGCGGGTATTTCTAAGGCAATCGCTGAATCTGCAGGCTTCTCTGTAGCCGGTGGTGGTGATACACTAGCGGCCATCGATAAGTTTGGCATTAAAGACCAAGTTTCTTACATCTCTACTGGCGGCGGTGCTTTCTTAGAGTTTGTAGAAGGTAAAGTATTGCCTGCGGTAGCTATGCTAGAAGAGCGTGCGAAAGGCTAATCACTTATTCGGGAGCTTTGCTCCCGTTTTCTGTATTAGAATACTCTTTGCAGAAAGTAAGAATTTTTAATCAATAAGACTAAATGGAACCATTGCTATGTCTAAGATCTTTGACGCAGTTAAGCCAGGTGTAATCTCTGGTGATGACGTACAGAAAGTTTTCGAAATTGCTAAAGAAAACAAATTCGCTTTGCCAGCTGTTAACGTTGTTAACACTGACTCAATCAACGCTGTTCTAGAAGCTGCTGCTAAAGTTAAGTCTCCAGTTGTAGTTCAGTTCTCTAATGGCGGTGCAGCTTTCTTTGCTGGTAAAGGCGTTAAGCTTGAAGGTCAAGGTGCTCAAATCCTTGGTGCTGTTGCTGGTGCAAAATACGTACACGCTGTTGCTGAAACTTACGGTGTTCCAGTTATTCTGCACACTGACCACGCAGCTAAAAAATTGCTTCCTTGGATCGACGGTCTATTAGACGCAGGTGAAGAGTTCTTCGCTCAAACTGGTAAGCCTCTTTTCTCTTCTCACATGCTAGATCTTTCAGAAGAAACGCTAGAAGAGAACATCGAAACTTGTGCTAAGTACTTAGAGCGCATGGCTAAAATGAACATGACAATCGAGATTGAACTTGGTTGTACTGGTGGTGAAGAAGACGGCGTAGACAACTCTGATATGGACGCGTCTGAGCTTTATACTTCTCCAGAAGACGTAGCTTACGCTTACGAGAAACTAATGGCAGTTAGCCCACGTTTCACTATCGCTGCTTCTTTTGGTAACGTACACGGCGTATACCAAGCGGGTAACGTTGTATTAACTCCTACCATTCTTCGCGATTCACAAGCGTACTGTGCTGAGAAATTTGGTATTGCACCAAACGCACTTAACTTTGTATTCCATGGTGGTTCAGGTTCTTCAGAAGCTGAAATTCAAGAGTCAATTGGTTACGGTGTTATTAAAATGAACATCGATACCGATACTCAGTGGGCTACTTGGAATGGTATCCGTGAATATGAAGCGGCTAACCGTGAATACTTACAAGGTCAGATCGGTAACCCTAAAGGTGCTGATCAGCCTAACAAGAAATACTACGATCCACGTGTTTGGTTACGTGCTGGTCAATCAAGTATGGTTACTCGCCTAGAAAAAGCTTTTGCTGACCTAAATGCAGTAGACGTACTGTAATTAGTCATCAAGACTGTATTAGTTAAGGCTCACTTCGGTGGGCCTTAATTGTTTTTGTTCGTTGAGTAAATGCTTTTAAACTAATTAATAATCTAACGTTTTTCTTTTTTGTAAACCTTTCTATACATTTTTTCTAAATCTCATTTCTCTATTTTTCAACAACTCCGAGCATTTCATTTTTCTCGCTTTTAGTTCATGATTGTTTTACTTTAGCTTCATAAGGTAATGAATTTGCTATGTTTATTTTCATCTTAATTGGAAAATGATGATGTGATTCAAGTGCTTATCGTGCTTGTTAGCGCTAGATTAGAAAAATTCATTCGTTAAATTTAACGCTATTGGCTAAAATTTATACTCTAAGCCTAACGAATTGGCGTGAGTCGCGGGCTGCGGACAGCAAGCGTACTAGAAAAGATTGAAAGGAATAATCAAATGGAACAGAGCATTGCAACTTCAAGTGCAACGATTGTATCTATTCAAGGGCAAGCCTTTGCCGTAGATGCCCAAGGCAATATTAGATCCCTACAGCCAGGAGATAATATCGCTCCCGGCGAACTGATTATTACCTCACAAGGTGCGCAACTTGGTTTTTATTATAGTGATGACCAATACGTGATGGGGGACAACAGCGCCACTCAATTACCAGAATTTGATCCAAGCCAAACACTTTCGCAGTTGAATGCGGTCAATGATCTTGACGTAGAGGCATTACAACAAGCTATTTTGGAAGGAGCCGACCCTACCGAGTTATTTGAAGCAACCGCTGCTGGTGGTACTCCTGCTAGTGAAGGTATTGCTGGCGGTAATGGTGGATTTGTTACGATTGACCGTATAGGTGAAGAGACTATTGCTCAAGCTGGTTTTGATACTCAAACTCCAGCCCCTAGCTCTGAATTTGCGATCACAGATAACGATGCTGTAGAGCCTTCAGTCGCGAGTGGCGTATCAAATGAACCTTCGTCTCCAGCGCCTAGTCCTGACCAAGCGCCAACTATCAGTTTAACTGCACAAGCTATAACCGAAGGTGCCGTTGACACCAATACTGTTGTGGCTACATTTAGCTCTAGCGACCCCGATGGTGATGTAATCACCCATAGTTTAATTAACGATCCTCAGGGCTTTTTAATCATTGATGGAAACGAGATTAAGCTTACAGAGGCGGGAGTTACAGCAGTAAATGATGATCAGCTAAACCTAACCTCTTTAAATATTACGATACAAGCTGAAGCAAATGGTTTGACAGCAACCGATAGTGCCGACCTAAGCATTGCTCGCACTGACGATGGAGTCACTCCTCCGGTTGACCAAGGCCCAAGCATAAGCGTGAGCGCAGAAGCGCTGACCGAAGAGTCGGTATCGACCGATACGGTGGTGGCTAACTTCAGCTCAAGTGACCCAGAAGGTGATGTACAGACTTACGCCTTACTGAACAATGACGATGGCTATTTGGTGCTTGATGGCAATCAAGTCAAACTGAGCGATGCCGGAGTGGCTGCGGTTAACAACGATACACTCAATCTATCTGAGCTTGAAGTGAGTGTCGAAGTGACCGCCAATGGCAAAACCGCCAGCGACAGCGATACTGCCAGTATCACCCGAGTGGACGAAGGCCCAAGCATAAGCGTGAGCGCAGAAGCGCTGACCGAAGAGTCGGTATCGACCGATACGGTGGTGGCTAACTTCAGCTCAAATGACCCAGAAGGTGACGCCCAGACCTACGCCTTGCTCAACAATGGCGATGGCTATTTGGTGCTTGATGGCAACCAAGTCAAACTGAGCGACGCCGGAGTGGCTGCGGTTAACAACGATACACTCAATCTATCTGAGCTTGAAGTGAGTGTCGAAGTGACCGCCAATGGCAAAACTGCTTCTGCCAACGATACGGCAGATGTTATTCGGGTGAACGATGCGCCTACCACTAGCAATGTGGTTTTAGAGCCTGTGGCAGAAGATGCAGTGGGTGGCCGAGTGATCACCGAAGCCGAGCTTCTAGCCAACGCTGGAGATATCGATAATGAGCTAGCGGATTTATCGGTGAGCAACCTAAGCCTAATTGGTAATGGCACGCTCACCAACAATAACGATGGCACTTGGACCTATACGCCAGCTGAGAACGATGACGGCAGCGTCAGCTTTAGTTACGAGATCAGCGATGGTGAGGCCACCATCAGCAGCGGGACTGCCGACCTAGACATCACCCCCGTGAACGATGCGCCTACCACTAGCAATGTGGTTTTAGAGCCTGTGGCGGAAGATGCAGTGGGTGGCCGAGTGATCACCGAAGCCGAGCTTCTAGCCAACGCTGGAGATATCGATAATGAGCTAGCGGATTTATCGGTGAGCAACCTAAGCCTAATTGGTAACGGCACGCTCACCAACAATAACGATGGCACTTGGACCTACACCCCTGCTAAAGACGATGACGGTAGCGTCAGCTTTAGTTACGAGATCAGCGATGGTGAGGCCACCATCAGCAGCGGGACTGCCGACCTAGACATTACCCCCGTGAACGATGCGCCTACCACTAGCAATGTGGTTTTAGAGCCTGTGGCGGAAGATGCAGTGGGTGGCCGAGTGATCACCGAAGCCGAGCTTCTAGGCAACGCTGGAGATATCGATAATGAGCTAGCGGATCTATCGGTGAGCAAGCTCAGCCTAATTGGTAACGGCACGCTCACCAACAATAACGATGGCACTTGGACCTACACCCCTGCTAAAGACGATGACGGTAGCGTCAGCTTTAGTTACGAGATCAGCGATGGTGAGGCCACCATCAGCAGCGGGACTGCCGACCTAGACATTACCCCCGTGAACGATGAGCCTACCACCAGTAATGTGGTTTTAGACCCAGTGGCAGAAGATGCAGTGGGTGGTCGAGTGATCACCGAAGCCGAGCTTTTGGCTAATGCCGGTGATATTGATAATGAGCTAGCGGATTTATCGGTGAGCAAGCTCAGCCTTAATGGTAATGGCACGCTCACCAACAACAACGATGGCACTTGGACCTATACGCCAGCTGAGAACGATGACGGCAGCGTCAGTTTTAGTTACGAGATCAGCGATGGTGAGGCCACTATCAGCACAGGCACTGCCGACCTAGACATTACCCCCGTGAACGACGCACCTACCACCAGTAATGTGGTTTTAGAGCCTGTGACAGAAGATGCAGTGGGTGGTCGAGTGATCACCGAAGCCGAGCTTCTAGGCAACGCTGGAGATATCGATAATGAGCTAGCGGATTTATCGGTGAGCAAGCTCAGCCTTAATGGTAACGGCACGCTCACCAACAATAACGATGGCACTTGGACCTATACGCCAGCTGAGAACGATGACGGCAGTGTGAGCTTTAGCTACGACATTAGCGATGGTGAAGCGACCATCAGCACAGGTACTGCCGACTTAGACATTACCCCCGTGAACGATGCACCTACCACTAGCAATGTGGTTTTAGAGCCTGTGGCAGAAGATGCAGTAGGTGGTCGAGTGATCACCGAAGCCGAGCTTCTAGCCAACGCTGGAGATATCGATAATGACCTAGCGGATTTATCGGTGAGCAACCTAAGCCTAATTGGTAACGGCACGCTCACCAACAATAACGATGGCACTTGGACCTATACGCCAGCTGAGAACGATGACGGCAGTGTGAGCTTTAGCTACGACATTAGCGATGGTGAAGCGACCATCAGCACAGGTACTGCCGACTTAGACATTACCCCCGTGAACGATGCACCTACCACTAGCAATGTGGTTTTAGAGCCTGTGGCAGAAGATGCAGTAGGTGGTCGAGTGATCACCGAAGCCGAGCTTCTAGCCAACGCTGGAGATATCGATAATGACCTAGCGGATTTATCGGTGAGCAACCTAAGCCTAATTGGTAACGGCACGCTCACCAACAATAACGATGGCACTTGGACCTATACGCCAGCTGAGAACGATGACGGCAGTGTGAGCTTTAGCTACGACATTAGCGATGGTGAAGCGACCATCAGCACAGGTACTGCCGACTTAGACATTACCCCCGTGAACGATGCACCTACCACTAGCAATGTGGTTTTAGAGCCTGTGGCAGAAGATGCAGTAGGTGGTCGAGTGATCACCGAAGCCGAGCTTCTAGCCAACGCTGGAGATATCGATAATGACCTAGCGGATTTATCGGTGAGCAACCTAAGCCTAATTGGTAACGGCACGCTCACCAACAATAACGATGGCACTTGGACCTATACGCCAGCTGAGAACGATGACGGCAGTGTGAGCTTTAGCTACGACATTAGCGATGGTGAAGCGACCATCAGCACAGGTACTGCCGACTTAGACATTACCCCCGTGAACGATGCACCTACCACTAGCAATGTGGTTTTAGAGCCTGTGGCAGAAGATGCAGTAGGTGGTCGAGTGATCACCGAAGCCGAGCTTCTAGCCAACGCTGGAGATATCGATAATGAGCTAGCGGATTTATCGGTGAGCAACCTAAGCCTAATTGGTAATGGCACGCTCACCAACAATAACGATGGCACTTGGACCTATACGCCAGCTGAGAACGATGACGGCAGCGTCAGCTTTAGTTACGAGATCAGCGATGGTGAGGCCACCATCAGCAGCGGGACTGCCGACCTAGACATCACCCCCGTGAACGATGCGCCTACCACTAGCAATGTGGTTTTAGAGCCTGTGGCGGAAGATGCAGTGGGTGGCCGAGTGATCACCGAAGCCGAGCTTCTAGCCAACGCTGGAGATATCGATAATGAGCTAGCGGATTTATCGGTGAGCAACCTAAGCCTAATTGGTAACGGCACGCTCACCAACAATAACGATGGCACTTGGACCTACACCCCTGCTAAAGACGATGACGGTAGCGTCAGCTTTAGTTACGAGATCAGCGATGGTGAGGCCACCATCAGCAGCGGGACTGCCGACCTAGACATTACCCCCGTGAACGATGCGCCTACCACTAGCAATGTGGTTTTAGAGCCTGTGGCGGAAGATGCAGTGGGTGG
This sequence comes from Agarivorans litoreus, assembly GCF_019649015.1. Lineage (NCBI taxonomy): Bacteria > Pseudomonadati > Pseudomonadota > Gammaproteobacteria > Alteromonadales > Alteromonadaceae > Agarivorans > Agarivorans litoreus. Next base: position 2,973,717 of record NZ_BLPI01000001.1, read on the forward strand.
CCGAGTGATCACCGAAGCCGAGCTTCTAGGCAACGCTGGAGATATCGATAATGAGCTAGCGGATCTATCGGTGAGCAAGCTCAGCCTAATTGGTAACGGCACGCTCACCAACAATAACGATGGCACTTGGACCTACACCCCTGCTAAAGACGATGACGGTAGCGTCAGCTTTAGTTACGAGATCAGCGATGGTGAGGCCACCATCAGCAGCGGGACTGCCGACCTAGACATTACCCCCGTGAACGATGCGCCTACCACTAGCAATGTGGTTTTAGAGCCTGTGGCGGAAGATGCAGTGGGTGGCCGAGTGATCACCGAAGCCGAGCTTCTAGGCAACGCTGGAGATATCGATAATGAGCTAGCGGATCTATCGGTGAGCAAGCTCAGCCTAATTGGTAACGGCACGCTCACCAACAATAACGATGGCACTTGGACCTACACCCCTGCTAAAGACGATGACGGTAGCGTCAGCTTTAGTTACGAGATCAGCGATGGTGAGGCCACCATCAGCACCGGGACTGCCGACTTAGACATCATCCCTGTGAACGATGCCCCAGACGCACAAGATGATGACTTCGCTAACATTGCATCATCAGAGACAGTTTTGCTTGACCTTGTTGCTAATGATAGCGACTTGGAAGGCGATGCAATCAGCGTTAAATCAATTCACGGTACAGATCTGACTCCTGGTGTCGCTCAAAGTATCTCAGTACCAAATGGGGTGGTTAATGTTAGTGCTGCTGGAGTTATTAGCTATACGGCGAGTGCAAATAGTAGTGGCTTAGTCGAGTTTTCATACGTATTACAAGATGAGCATGGCGCAGAAAGCAGCGCTAATGTAACTGGCAACGTGGTCAGTTTAGTAGATGATGGTGCTCAAGTTGCTGAATCGGGTTTAGCTACGGGTTCTGATCCTAGTTCTGCAAGCAGCTTAGCCACAGGTAATTTATTAGCAAATGATGATGGCTTAGTTGATGGTTTGGAATTGAGCTCTGTTGTTTATCAAGGAGTTCCCCATACTGCTGACGCGAATGGTGTGATTTTAATCGATACTAATCAAGGTCAGTTAAGTGTTTATACCCAAGATTATAATGGCTTTAGCAAAGGCGATTATGAGTATCAGCTCGAAAGCGCCAGTTTGGCTGGAGATGTTGTCAGTGAAAGCTTCAACTACGTCATTGCCAATCCTGCATCAGGCTTTGTGACTCAAGCAACTCTAGATGTAAACATCGTGGATGACGCACCGGTAGGTAATGATGTATCGCATAGTTTGGAGTCAAGCCCCTTACTAGTAACTACTAACCTTGTACTGGTGTTGGATACCTCTGCAAGTATGACCAATGGTGAGCACGGCGATGGTTTAAACTACCTTGAGATAGCCGTTGATGCCTTGTCTAATTTAATTGAGCAAGCTGATGCGGTTGGTAATGTAAACGTGCAAATTATTGGCTTTTCTGATTCGGTCATAAGTAGTGGCTGGATCGGTGATGATGTTGAAGATGCTCTAACTTACTTACAAAATTTAAGTTCTGGTGGCGGTACGCATTACGATGCAGCGCTTAACGAAGTTATTGCAACTAGTACCAGTGCACAGCAACCTGATGCCGATAATACACTGTTGTATTTTATTTCTGATGGTGAGCCAAACTTTGGCTATGGGATTGATGAAACTGTTGAATACAATGGCTTAAATGGTTTAACGGCTTGGGATGAGTTTATACGCGATAATATTGATACCAGCTACGGGATTGGTATTGGTCAAGCTGATCTAGAAATTCTTAGAGATATTGCTTCAGAATCTGCTACTGATGAGTTTGCTTTTATTGTTGATGATCCAAATGATTTATCGGTAACAATAGTAGAGAGTTACCTAGAGGCTGAAGTTGATGCATCGCTCGGTTTACTTCATACCGCTTCTACGGATGGATTTATGGTGGGTGCTGATGATGGTTACGTAAGCTCTATCAAAGTAGACAACGTAACATATACCTATGATCCTAACGTCGTTCCCGAACAAGAGAAAAACTTAAGTGTTACTACTGCATTAGGCGGAGTACTGCTGCTTAACTTTGTTACTGGTGCGTATTCTTATGAGCTTGATGTGGGCGGTGATGGATGGGGCAAACAAGAGAAATTTGAAGTAAGTGTTACTGATTATGATGGTGATAGCAGCTCTATTAACATTGAAATAAACACTGTATTTGAAGCAGTGGTTGATGCTAACCGAGATGTGATCATTACTAACCAAGATGGTAGCAGCACCATAAGCGTGCCAAGTCTGGCACTACTTTGGAACGATACTGGGGACGATATCAGTTTTGATGGAGTAGGCACTGCCGTTGGTGGCTCGGTAAGTGGTAGTGATGAAATTTTGTTTGATTCTGATGATGGAGTCGGCTTAGGTATTCACGATAGCAACTTTGAAACCGAAGAGTTATCGATTATCGCAACTGCTGAAGATGTAAGCTTTGTTGATTTTAATGGCCACGATGCAGTGGACTTAAGTGACCGTTCTCTATTTAGCTTAAATGACGGGAATATTCCTCAAATTGTATCGGGAGGCTATTCATTCACCTACCAAAGTGAGTTGGTAAATGATAACGCTCCAGTGACTAATGCCGATGAAGATTGGATTAAAGTTACTTTAGCCAAAGGTGAAGTGCTGTGGGCAAATATGGCCACTATTTCTGGTCAAGAAAGAGTCAAAGTAGATGCTTTCATTTATGATGCAGAGGGGAATCTTTTAGTCACTGATAACGGTACTACCAAATTCCAAGAAGATTGGCAGGGACCTAGAGGTAGCTTTACTGCAACCGAAGAAGGTGAATATTACATACAAATCGTTGCCGATGATGACACCGATAGCGGTTTTTACCAGATGCACCTAACCATTGATGCCAGCAGTGCTGTTTATCAAAAATCAGCGCTTACCGATACCCAAGAGGAATTTGAATACAGCATCATAGGTGATGGTGGTGCCTTAGATACTACCACTGCAGAGCTTATTGGTGTTCAAGGTAGCTCAATTGATGGTGGCGAGGGTGATGAAGTACTTGTAGGCAATGAGGCGGCTAATGCTATCGATGGTGATGCCGGAGATGACGCCTTAGTTGGTTATGCGGGTGACGACCAGCTTGATGGTGGTGTTGGAGAAGACTTGCTGATAGGTGGCCAAGGTAATGATATTCTTACCGGTGGCGACGACAGTGACATGTTTGCTTGGTTAGATGGTGATGATCAAGGTAGCAGCAATGACACAATTACCGACTTCACGCTAAAGGATGATAGTGATCCAGATAATTCGCCTGACGTGCTTGATTTAAGTGATTTGCTGCAAGGTGAAACAGAGGCAAGCTTAGAATCTTATTTGTCTTTTGAAACCGTCAATAATGGCGGTAATGTTGAGACGATTATCTCAATCGATAAAGACGGCGCCAGCAATGGTGAAAGTGTTCATCAAACTATTACCCTTAAAGATGTAGACTTCTCAGGCATGAGCGATAGTGAAATTTTGAGCCAATTAATTGAAGATCAACAGCTTAATGTAGATAACTAGCCGCTTAAGGTTTGGGAAATTGTAGATTCAAGAGTAAGCTAAGGCTTACTCTTGATGTTTTTGTTTATGGAAAGGACGCTCGGTGCAGGACGCTAACCCACAGCAGCAATATCGTGATTTAGATTTAACCGCAGAAAGAACAGACCCTTTACTGAGTAGTTTAGTATTTTTATCTAAGTATTACGGTAAACCTTTCTCTGCGCGCGCTCTCTCTGCTGGCCTGCCTCTAGAGGAAGGCTTGCTAACACCTGCCTTATTGCCTCGTGCCGCTTTGCGTGCCGGTATGGACGCCTCTATTGTTAAAAAGCCAATTAACAAAATACCTGAATTGCTCTTACCTTGCATTTTGCTGTTAAAAGATGGTCGTTCTTGTGTGCTGCTTTCACGAACTGAAGAAGACATAGAAGTGGCTTGGCCGGAACTTCCCGATAGTCATGAACATATTCCTTTAGATAAACTAGAGCCAGATTACACCGGCTTTTGCTGCTATGTTCGTAAGCGTTATCGCTTTGATGCTCGTTCTCCAGAGTCATTAAGCAATAAGCAAGGTCATTGGTTTTGGAATACGCTGCGTCGCTCAGCGCCCATTTATCGCGATGCCTTAGTCGCTTCCTTGTTTCTTAATTTGTTTGCGATAGCCTCTCCACTGTTTGTTATGAACGTCTATGACCGTGTGGTACCTAACTCGGCGATTGATACCTTATGGGTACTTACCGCAGGAATGGCCTTGGTGCTGGTGTTTGATTTTGCCCTGAAACAGATGCGCGCATATACCCTAGACTTAGCGGCGAAAAAGTCTGATATTTTGCTCTCTGCGCGGATCTTCGAAAAACTACTCAACATCAAAGCAGAAGTGCGGCCGCCTTCGGTGGGGGCTTTTGCTAAGAATGTGCAAGAGTTTGATTCTATTAGGGAGTTTGTCACCTCCTCAACCATCGCGGCCTTGGTTGATGTACCCTTTTCCTTGTTGTTCTTATTGGTCATCGCCATGGTGGCTGGGCCATTAGCTCTGGTGCCCGCAGGTGCGGCTTTGTTAATGCTACTTTATTCTTTTTATATTAAACGCAAAATGCATCAAGAAGTTGAATTGGGTAGTCGCTTTGCCAGCCAAAAAAATGCCCATCTGATCGAAAGCCTAAATGGCATTGAATCCTTGAAATTAGCTGGGGCCGAGAGTCAGTTTCAACACAAGTGGGAAGAGCTAGTAGGTAACATCGCCACTTGGAACATGGCTATTCGCAAGCTAGCCACATCGGTAGGTAACGTTAACGCCTTTGTCTCACAAAGTACCACGGTATTGATAGTGGTTGTTGGGGTATTCCAAATCTCTCAAGGTGAGTTATCGATGGGCGGCTTGGTTGCTGCTGTTATGCTTACTGGTCGCGCCTTAGTGCCATTCTCTCAAGTTTCTCTACTCGCAACACGTTATAACCAAGCACAATCTGCATTAGAAAATCTCGAAGATATTATGCAATTGCCCGATGAGAATTTAGAGCGTTATATGCATCGTTCTCATTTCGACGGAGCAATCAGTTTTACGGATGTGAGCTTTACCTATCCTGGTAGCGATCAGCAAGTACTTAAGAATGTAAGCTTCTCTCTAAAAGCCAAAGAAAAAGTTGCGATTATTGGCAAAATTGGCGCTGGAAAAACTAGTTTAGAGAAAGTCTTGCTGGGGTTCTATACACCTCAGCATGGTGCTATTCGCCTCGATGGTGTGGATCTTAACCAAATTAGCCCTGCTGATATTCGACAGAAAATGGGCTGTTTACCGCAAGACATCAATCTGTTTTTTGGCTCTATTCGTGAAAACATCACCTTAGGTGTGCCGCATATTGAAGATGAGTTAATCTTCCGAGCTGCTGAATTGGCTGGTGTTACTCAATTTACCGATGTGGACCCAGAAGGCTTAGACAGACAAGTCGGTGAACGGGGTCAATATCTGTCGGGTGGGCAGCGCCAAGCTGTCGCCTTAGCACGAGCACTGTTGTTTAATCCGCCAGTATTGGTATTGGATGAACCAACCAGCAGCATGGATGCCTATTCGGAAAATTTCGTCAAAGAACGTTTGAAGAAAGTGGCCGAAGATAAAACTTTTATTTTAATTACCCACAAAATGTCGATGCTGGATTTAGTGGATCGGATTATTGTACTAGAACGAGGCCAAGTGGTTGCCGATGGCAGCAAAGCAGAAGTGCTAGAGTTATTGCGTAGTGGTAAAGTGAGGGCGCCAAATGAGTAAGCGCAAGCAGGACCTCTCGGAAGCTGAGCTAAAGTTTGTTGACGATATTAATGCTGCTATTTTGATGAAAACGCCACGTCGCTCTAAGCGTTTGTTGTGGCTTATTTTTGTTTTGCTAGCTTGCGCACTGTATTGGGCTCACTGGGCCAAGGTGGATGAAGTAACCGTAGGCAGCGGCAAGGTGATCCCCTCGCAACAAATTCAAACCATTCAGAACCTAGAAGGTGGTATTTTAAAGCAGATTTTGGTGAAAGAGGGTGAGCAAGTTGAGCCTGCCCAGCCCTTGCTATTGATTGATGATACCCGCTTTCGTTCTGACTTTAGAGAGCAACAGCAACGAGTAATAAACCTAGAAGGTGATGTCGCTCGACTGAAAAGTGAAATTTCCAGTATTAAGCTCAATTCCGAATTACCGACTAAACAGTGGAGAGAACAGGTCGAAATTGTTGAAGCTGATATCGAGTTTGATGACGAATTTAAACAGAAGTACCCTTCAGAAGTGACAGGACAGCAACTACAAAAGTCGGCACGCCTCAATGCATTGCAAAATCAGCTATCAATTACCGCAGGTCAAATTGAGCAAAAGCAGCAAGAGTTACTCGAGCTTAAATCAAAAATCACTCATGTGAACACTAGTTATAATCTGGTCTTAGAAGAGCTGCGTATCACCAAGCCTTTAGCAGAAGAAGGGATTGTTTCTCAAGTTGAGATTTTAAAATTGCGTCGCCAAGCCAACGATTTGAATGGTGAGCTGCAAAGCAGCAAGCTACTTGAACCAAAAATCAATAGCGCAATTAGTGAAACGATTTACAAGCGCCGAGATATCGCTCTCAATTTTCTTAGTGAAGCACGTCGTGAACTTAACCAAATTGAGGCAGAGCTACAACCTTTAAGCGAGGGGCAAGTTAGCTTGCGTGATAGAGTGGATCGAACCTCAGTTGTCTCTCCAGTAAAAGGTACCGTTAAGAAAATTTACATTAATACTGTAGGCGGGGTCGTTCAACCAGGCATGAGTATTATGGAAATAGTACCAATTGAAGACAATCTATTAGTTGAGGCCAAAATCCAACCAAAAGATATTGCATTTCTTCGTCCAGGGCTTAAAACTGTTGTTAAATTCAGTGCTTACGATTTTTCCATTTATGGTGGCTTGGACGGCCGACTAGAGCATATTAGTGCTGACACCATTTTGGATGAGGAAGGGAATAGTTATTATTTGGTGAGAGTGAGAACTGATAAAAACTATTTAGGTAATGATGATGCACCATTGCCGATTATTCCCGGAATGCTATCTAGTGTAGATATCATCACTGGCAAGAAAAGTATTTTAGATTATTTGCTTAAACCAATAATCAAAGCGCAACAATCAGCGCTACGCGAACGATAAGAAAGTCTGTTTGCTAACCCTTTGGTTAGCCTGCGACAAGGAGTGTTAATGAATAAGCTGACCTTAACCCTAGCGTCTGGTCTATTGATGTCTTGTAACTTGGCTTCAGCTCAGTCATTGGAGCAAGCGGTAGCTAAAGTGCTTACCGAGCATCCTCAATTGCAATCATCCTTTAATCAATTTAAGGCCAGTAGCGAACAATACCAAAGTGCTAAAGGTGGTTATTATCCAACGATTGACCTTACGGCAGGTGCTGGTTGGGGACAACGTGAAACGGAAACTTTGGGTGTGAATAGTGCAAATCCTACTGAAATTGGCGTGAGCATTCGCCAGCTACTATTCAGTGGTTTTGCTACATCTGGAGAGGTTACTCGTACTGAAAACGAAACCTTGGCCGATCAATGGCTGTTATATAACGATGCTGAAAATATTGCCTTGCGGGTAGTGGATGTTTATCTAGAAGTGATTAAGCAGCAACAGTTATCGGAGCTAGCCGAAAGTAACTTACAAACCCACCTAGCTATTCAAAAAGATATTAAAAAACGCACCGATTCTGGCGTTGGCTCCAGTGCCGATTTGACTCAAGTAAACGGTCGTGTTGCCCGAGCAACCACTAATTCTTTATCGGCTAAAAATAACTTAATGGATGCACAAACTCAGTTTTTACGTGTAGTAAACGAATTGCCAAAAGATTTAGTGCAACCAGGGGCTGATGTGTCAATGTTACCCTCAGATTTAGATTCTGCCCTAATGGTAGCCTTAGATGTGCACCCAACGCTAAAGGCTGCTCAATTTGATGTTGCAGCCGCCAATGCGCAAAATACCGTCGCCAAAGCCAATAATTATCCTGAGATTGCCTTAGAATTAGATGGTAATTGGGATCGTAATCAAAATGGTTTAGATGATACTAAAGATTATGAGCTAGCCGCGATGCTCCGCTTACGTTACAACTTATTTAATGGTGGCAGTGATGCAGCGGAAATACGACGCAGTGCTTACGACGTTAATCGTGCTAAAGCCGTGGGCGAAGACGCACATCGCCAAGTTAGTGAGGGTACCCGCTTAGCTTGGAATGCTTGGGATGTATTGGTTCGTCAAAAATCCTTTTTACAACAGCATGTTGAAGCGAGTTATCAGACAGTCGAAGCTTACAAGAAGCAGTTTAACTTAGGTAAGCGTAGCCTGTTAGATGTGCTGAATACCGAAAATGAACTATTTGAAGCGCAAAATGAATTCATTAGCGCCGATATTGATGAGCTTCGCGCGAAATACCGTTTACTCAATGCCACAGGCTTATTGCTTGAGGCCTTACGTGTTAATCGACCTGAGAGCTGGACTTTTTAATGATAAAAAAGAGTTTAATTATCGCAGTGGCTGTTTTGGCCTTAATTGCGTGTAGTCAAACTGCTGATACTTACCAGGCTGAGCCTGCTAATTACGACCGCCAAGACCAAGACAGTGATGGTGTTATTAATGAGCGGGATCTTTGCCCGGATACCGAAGTGGGTGCGGCGGTCGATAATGATGGTTGTTCAGAGTTTCAAAACGTAGATGATGGTTATGAACTAATGGTGTTTTTTGGCCATGACTCAAGCAAATTAACCGAGGAATATGCACCACAGCTTCAGCAAGTTGCCGACTTTATGCAGAAGTATCCAGAAGTGAAAATCAGTGTTGAAGGTTACGCCAGCGCGAGTGGCAGTAAGTCTTACAACCTTAAATTGTCTGAACATCGCGCAGCAAGTGTGCGCCAGCAGTTAATTGATGATTATTCTGTGAGCGCAGAGCGCATTGAACTAGAAGCTATTGGAGAAGAAGAGCTATTGGCTGAGGGTGATTCAGAACAAGCAGAAGCTGCCAATCGCCGAGCGCGAATTTTTGTACAAGAGCAATACCGCAAAGTCGTTCCTCGTTGGTCGATTTATACGCCACACCTAAAGCAGTAATAGGCTATGCGAGGACTTTTAGCGCGTTGGTGGATAGCATTGCTGGCTTGGCCAGTATTGCTGTTTGCCACCGCTTACCAGCTAGAAGAGCTCGCCAGCACCGTTCGTAATTTCTATGGTGAAAAAGCCGAACTTAGAGTTCGAGCTTGGCGCCAAACCATCAACGATGGTCACAACATAAGCGAAGCAGACCAGCTTCGCTCCATTAATGATTTCTTCAATCAAATGCAATTTGTTGATGATATTGATGTATGGGGCCAAGAAGACTACTGGGCCACTCCCGTCGAATTCTTGGGCGCAGCAGCTGGAGATTGTGACGACTTTAGCATTGCCAAATACTTCTCGTTAATAGAACTGGGCGTGAGTGATGAAAAGATGCGCTTGGTTTATGTAAAGTCTCTTACTTACAACCAATTTCATATGGTGGTGGCGTATTATGAAACGCCTTCATCAATACCGATTATTCTCGATAACATCAATCCAAATATATTGCCGGCGACGCAGCGCGGCGATCTAGTACCCATTTATAGTTTTAATGGTCAGCACTTGTGGTTGATGAAAGAAAAAGGCCGTGGCCAGTTAGCTGGCAAATCTAGTCGTCTTAAACTTTGGACTGATCTCCAGCAACGCTGGCGGCTTAATAAACTCAAAAAACCAATAAAGAATTTCGATGCTTAGGGGAACACTATGACCTTATATCGCCAGTTGTTAATTGTGGTACTGCTTATCTACGGCGGCCTGCTGGCTGTGGTATTTAGTATCGAAATTGGCAATACCCGTAGTTACCTGTCTGAGCAGCAACTATCAGATGTAAACAATACAAGCACTTCTTTAGGCTTATCTCTAAGCCCTTATCTAGAAGATGAAGATGTAATTGGTGCCGAGTCGGTAATTAACGCCATGTTCGACAGTGGCTACTATCAGCAAATTAGTCTTAAGTTGTTTGCCGACGACAGCTTGATCGACCGCCGAAATACTCGTTCTATTGATGGCGTGCCAGAGTGGTTTACTTCACTTGAATTATTTCAGCCCAGCGCTCAAGAACAGGTATTAACCAGTGGTTGGATGCAGCTAGGAGAACTAAAAGTAGTTGGCCATCCTGGCTTTGCCTATTTGCAACTGTGGAACGCCATGGTTGATTTAGCAAAGCTGTTTGTCGTGGGGTATTTAGCAACGGTGTTGCTGTTAATGCGGGCGCTGCGTTATTTGTTAAAACCACTGGAGCAAATTCAACAACAAGCTAAGTTAATTGAACAGCGTAATTTTGGCCAAACCATTCCTTTGCCACATACTCAAGAGTTGCGCAGTGTAGTGGGTGCGATTAACCACATGTCAGATAACATTGCCCAGCAGTTTGAAAGCCAAGTACAAGAAGCTAGCGTTTTGCGCCAGCAAGCTTTTCAAGACTCGGTATCAGGCTTAGGTAATCGCGCTTATTTCATCAATCAAAGCAAATCTTGGTTAGCAGAGTCTGGGGTGGGTGGGGTTGCGCTCTTGTCTATCGATATTATTGAAGCTATTCACGTGCGTGATGGTTTTAGTGCCCGGGATGAGTTTATTCAGTCGGTGGGGGAGTTGTTTACCGCTTATACCCAGCAACAGCAGCAACTGGTATTTGCACGCATAAGCAATTTAGAATTTGCAGTATTAGCCGAGGGCTTCGATCAGCAGCAATTGTTGGATCTCGCAGAGCAAATTAATAAAGATTTATTGTCCCGCTTAGCTACGTGGAAGCAGTACATGCCTCGACCATTGGTGATGGGCTTAGTATTACGCCAAAAAGATGAAAACATAGGCGAGCTATTAACTGCAGCCGATACCGCTCTACATAACGCTCGCGAGCTGCGCGAAGGTTTCTTTAGTTTGGCCGATGTTGAGCATACGCATATTCCTCGTAGCAAATGGAAGCAGCTACTAGAAAATACCATTAGTCGCCAAAGCTTGGCTTACAAGGCGCAAGTGGTTAACTTTATTCATAGCGACAAAGTATTACACCACGAGTTGTTTACTACCATTGAAGTGGATGCTCAGCATTACGCTGCGGGTCAGTTTATGCCGGCGGTAGAGCAATTTAGATTGGGCGCTCAGTTTGACCAAATGGTGGTTGAGCAAGCCGCGCGAGCTTTGCAGCAGGACAATAATTTAAGCTTGGCGATTAACTTAACTTTATCGGCCATTAGCGAAGCGAGCTTTTTAGCGTGGTTAGTCGAACTGGCGCAGCAGTATCAAACGGTGGCATCGCGAATGGCCTTTGAAATTCCAGAAACAGCCTTTTTGCAAGAAAACCAACAGTTAGAAGCCAGTTTAGACAGTTTAAGAGAGCTGGGTTTCCAAATTGGTATTGATCAATACGGTCGTAATCTAAACTCCTTAAATTACTTAAGTAGGGTTAAACCTAATTACGTTAAAATTGACTATGGTTATACAGCACAGGCCTTGGCCGAAGATGGCGATAGCCACTTCTTAAGTGCGATATGCAGAGCCGCACGTAATTTACAAATTATCACAGTGGCACAGCGTGTCGAAAATCAACAGCAAGTTGAACTGCTGTCGGCCTTGCCTGTAGATGCCTATCAAGGTTATGTTGCGCCTCCTCAGCGTTTTACCTTGAATGATTAAGTGCACTAATGAGCAGAGGTAAGTAATGAACAAATTATTGTTAGTGGGTTTGGTTGCCTGCAGTGTTAGCATTTCTCCGGTATTTGCCGCTTTGCTGCATACTAGCGGTGAGGCTAAGTTAGTGGTAATTGCCGACCAAGTGCAATTAGATTTACATGCTAGTAGCTTGGCAAAAACGGCCAGTGATGCGAAACAGCAGGTCGATAAAATAGTTAAAGTTACTCAATCAAACCTTGCCAATTTATTAACCGACTCAGACCGCTTTGAAGCCAGCCAACTGCAAATTCAAGCTGAATACAAATATCAAGATAGAGAACGAGTATTTGTGGGTTACCGCGCGCAGCGCAGTATCATCGTTGAGCTGGCCAATCTAGATGGGCTGACTCAAGTACTAGATGCAGCTATGTTGAGCGGGGTGAATGAAGTACGCCAGCTACAATACAAAAGCTCACAAGAAGAACAGTACAAGCAACAAGTACGCGCTATGGCTGTGAACGATTCTTATATTAAGGCCAAGCAGTTGGCCGAAGGCTATAACGGCTTATTAGGCCCAGTGGTTGAGATTAACTATCGTAATCAGTCAGTGCTTCCCATGATGAAGATAGAGCGCGCCACTCTAGCTGCAACCGATGCGAACGCTGGCTCTTATCAGGCTGCTCAACTTATTTATAACGATAGTGTTGATGTGAGCTTTGAATTGCTAACCGAAGACTAGCTTTTGGCTTATGCTATAGCGCTAAGTAAAATCAACCAAGCGATAAAACAACAAAGCCCAAGCGCTTATTAGTAACAAGCAGACTTGGGCTTTTGCTTTTAGGGAAACTTAATAAGCCGCGTCGGCTACCACAAAGTCGCTAGCATTATTGATGTCGATGAGCTCGGCCGCCAAAATAACTCTAGACGGCGCACTATGGTACATTTTACCCAGCATTTCATGGCGAGCACCGGTAATCGCCAAAGCAATACCAGAAGCAACCATGCTAGGTGGATAGGTGACGGTAGCGCGAACTACCGGGTTACCATCTACCACCATTTTGATGATGTCTTGCGAGCCCGCTCCGCCTAATACGGTTTTAATGTCGGTGCGACCTGATTCTTTGATCGCCTGCATCACGCCTTTTAACATGTCATCATCTTGGCACCAAACCGCATCAATTTCTGGGTGTTTTTGTAAGTAGTTTTCCATAACCGCTAAGGCTTTTTGGGTAGACCAATCGGCGGGTTGGCTATCAAGAATAGTTATGCCTTTGTGTTGAGCAATCACCTCGTTAAAGGCGTCTACTCGTTGTTTGTTAATCGGAATAGACATCCCCTCAATAACTACCACTTTGCCTTTGCCTTCCATTTCTTTAGCTAGCCATTCGCCGCTTACACTACCTAAACCTGCGTTATCGCCCGCGATAAACACATTTTGTGCTGGCGTTTCTAGCTCGCGATCTACCACCACGGTGTAGATGCCACTGCCGTAGGCTTCCTCAATCACTTTTTGTAAGGTGGCAGGGTTATGCGGCAGTATCACTAAGGCATCGATGCCTTTGATCATCAAATCTTCTACATCGCCAACTTGTTTTGAACCAGAGCTGGCAGCCACTACGTAAAACTCTATATCGTCTTCACTTTTCTTAAAGTCGTCGGCGGCTTTTTCTGCCCACCACAACAAGCCTGCGGTCCAACCGTGGTCTGCTGAGGGAACGGATACACCCACTTTTAAGGTTTTAGCTACTGCGGCGTTTAATCCCAGTGAGGCAATAAAAGTAGCGGTAAGTAGTAGTTTTGCTATGTGTTGCAATAAACGCATGAGTTACTCTCCTTTGTATTAATCTACGGTGTTGGTTTAGCGGTCACGTTTAAATTGCATTAGCACTGCAATTAAAATTACTAAGCCTTTTACCGTTCCTTGTAAGTAGGGGGATACCCCTATTAAATTCAGCATGTTATTAATAATGCCTAATATGATGGCGCCGATAACGGTGCCCCATAAGGTGCCTTTGCCGCCAGACAGCGAAGTGCCGCCTATTACTACCGCTGCAATGGCGTCGAGTTCGTAAAACAAGCCCGCATCACCAGGGCTCACCGAATTTAATCGTGAGGACAGCATCACCGCAGACAAACCCACAGTGAAACCAACAATCACAAAAGTAAGAAAATAAACCCGCTGCACGTTAATCGCCGAGTAGGTCGCTACTTTGGGGTTTGAGCCCACCGCACATACATGGCGGCCAAAAGCGGTGTGGCGCAAAACCACATGACCCAAAAAGGCCAAACCAATGAATAGCCAAACCGGAATGGGAATACCCATCCAGTAACCGCCACCAATATCAGGGTAGTGATTGTTTTGTGAGACCATTTCTCCGGCATCACTGATGTAAAGGGTAAGCGAGCGGAAAATAGACATAGTGGCTAGGGTGGCGACAAAGGCGGTTATTTTGCCTTTAGTGGTGAGTAAACCATTTACCGCGCCAAAAGCTGCACCCATGGCCGTCGCCGCAACAATAGAAACGGTCACTGCCATCCAGCCGTCACCTAAATAGTTGAGCAGCATAATCACCAGTACACCCACTAAGGCGACCATTGAACCCACCGATAAATCTATTCCGCCGGCAATAATCACAAAGGTCATTCCTAGGGCAATAATGCCGGTATAGGAGACTTGTCTAAGCACATTGGTAAGATTTCTTGGGATAAGGAAGTGGTCACTGGCCATGGCCGACAGCACCACCAAAATGAGTAATGCGACTAAAGGAGCCCAGTTAGACAGAGTAAATTTAGGCAGCTTATTTAACCAACTGGAATTAGGGCTTAGCCCAGATTTTTGATTCATTTTAGCAACCTCACTCATTGGGGGCTCTCCTGCATCGGCGTAGATAGCGGCGTTGCCTGGCTTTGCAGACCTGCGGCCAAAAACATGATTTGTTGTTCGTTGATTTCTTGTTCACGCAGCTCTCCTTGAATTTGGCCTTCGCGCATCACCAATACTCGGTGGGCGAGGCCAATGAGTTCTTCCATGTCTGATGAGATCACCACAACCGCTAAACCTTGCTCGGTCATGCTCTGGATAAAGTGGTAGATTTCTTTCTTGGTATTTACATCAACGCCCCGAGTGGGTTCGTCGAGAATCAGTATTTGCGGCTGGGTATCCATCCATTTCGATAAATACACTTTTTGTTGATTGCCTCCGCTGAGGTAAAGCAACTCGGTATCTAAAGAGGCTGCTTTAATGTCGAATTTACGTACATATTGCTGAGCTTGTTGGCGAGCCTTGCCGTGGTTAATTAAGCCTTTGCAATAGTTGCCCAGTGAAATAAGGCTAATGTTCTCGGGCAAATTAAAGCTCATGGTTAACCCACAGCCTTGGCGATCTTCGCTTAGGTAGGCCAAGCCATGTTTTACCGCGTCTTTAATATTGTGAATGGTGACGGCTTGTTGATGAACAAAAATATTACCGCATTGACGTCGGCGTAGTCCCATTATCGCTTCTGCTGTTTCGGTGCGGCCACTGCCAATTAAGCCGGCAAAGCCCAGTACTTCACCTTGGCGCACCTCAAAACTAACATTGCTAATTAGGTTCTTCACACTGAGGTTTTCCACCTTCAGCGCTACCTTGTTTTGCACTTGTGAACGAGCCGGAAACACTTGGTTAAGCTCGCGCCCAACCATTTTTCGCGCCATATCTTGTTCATCAATCTGGCTAACTTGGTCTACTGAGATTAATTCGCCATCGCGCAGTATAATTAAGCGGTCGCACAATTGTTTAACCTCCTTAAGCTTGTGCGAGATAAACAAAATAGTGACGCCCTGCGCTTTAAGTTTATCGATAAGTTTGAACAGCACGGTAACTTCTTGGCTGGTCAATACCGTGGTGGGCTCATCCATAATCAAAATGCGTGCATCATTTACTAATGCTTTTGCTATCTCCACCATTTGTTTTTCGGCTACGCTGAGTGATTCAATCAGCGCATCGGGTGACAAGGTGGTTTCCAGCATGCTCAATAGCTGATAGGTGCGTTGGCGCATGGCTTTTTTATTCAGCAGTAAACTGCCTTTAAGCTCTTGGCCTAAGAAGATATTTTCAAATACACTGAGGCTGGCGATTAAGTTAAATTCCTGTGGAATCATCGCAATGCCCAAGGCTTTGGCGTCTGCTGGGCTGTTTATCTCAACGGCTTTGCCATTAACTAGCACTTGGCCGCTACTGCGCTGATAAATGCCAGAGATAATTTTTAGCAAGGTAGATTTACCCGCGCCATTTTCACCAAGAATGCCCATTACTTCGCCTGGTTGCACCTCAACGCTAATGCCGTGTAAAACTTGTACCCCAGAAAAGCTTTTAGTGATTTTCTCCAAGCTCAGAATAGGTTTAGGCAAGCTCATGAACGTTCTCCAAAGCGGTCCATTTACCGTTATTTTGCGAGGAGTGGATCATGGCATTGATGAACTGTAAGCCTTCTACACCTTGTCTCACTCCCGGCAATAAACTATTCGCCAGAATGTCGGTGGCCGATGAGCCACTGCGTGCTATACGAATAGCCTTGGCGGTTTCGGTGTAAATATTGGCAAAGCCTTCTAAGTAGCCCTCTGGGTGGCCGGCAGGGGTTCTCACCAAGTGTTCAGGCTCGGCGTTGTATCCATAACCTGCACGGCTAATAATTCGGCTAGGCTGGGAGAATGGGCTGTACAATAGTTGGTTGGGCTGCTCTTGCGACCATTCAAGCCCTCCATCACTGCCATAAACCCTAATCCGCAGACCATTTTCATTACCAGGGGCCACCTGCGAGCTCCATAGCATGCCGCGTACACCTTGCTCGAAGCGCAACATGGCATGTACGTTGTCGTCTAGTACTCGGCCATTTACAAAAGTAGACAGCTCTGCGCTTACTTGTTCTAGCTGTAAGCCACTTATAAAGGCCGCTAGATTAAAGGCATGAGTGCCAATATCGCCCAAGCAACCAGCAGGTCCCGAGCGCTTTGGATCGGTGCGCCATTCGGCTTGTTTGTTGCCGGTATTCTCCGCAGCGGTCGTGAGCCAATCTTGCGCATACTCCACTTGAACCAAGCGCAGCTTGCCAAGCAAACCTTCCCCAACCATTTGTTGGGCTTGGCGCACCATGGGGTAAGCACTGTAGTTGTGAGTGAGCACAAATAGCTTGCCGCTATTATTCGCCAGCTCTTTGAGTTCCATTGCCTCGTGAAGAGAGCAGGTCATGGGTTTGTCACAAATCACATGAATACCTGCGGCCAAAAATGCTTTAGCTATAGGGAAGTGCAAATGATTAGGTGTTACGATACTTACGGCTTCAATACCATCAGGGCGAGCGGCTTCCGCCTCAGCCATATCTTGATAGCTTAGGTAGCAACGGTCGGCAGCAATGCCTAAATCCTTGGCTGATTGTTGCGCTCTGGCTGGATCGGCACTTAATGCACCAGCAACTAATTCATATTGGTTATCTAAGCGTGCAGCAATTCGGTGAATGGCACCAATAAACGCACCACTGCCACCGCCTACCATTCCTAGTTTAATTTTATCCATGAGTTACTCCTATAAACCCAGAATTCGCAGATTTGCTGCTTGGTCGATGGCGCTGTCGGCAAAATCATCAAAGGCTTTGTCGGTGACTTCAATGATGTGTTGCTCTACAAAGGCTGCGCCTTCCAGCGCGCCAGCTTCAGGGTGTTTAAGGCAACATTCCCACTCAACCACCGCCCAGCCGCTAAAGTTGTATTGGGCGAGTTTGGAAAAAATCCCCACAAAATCTACTTGGCCATCGCCTAAAGAGCGGAATCGACCCGCACGTTCGGTCCAACTTTGGTAGCCGCCATATACGCCTTGTTGACCAGTGGGGTTAAATTCCGCGTCTTTTACATGGAACATTTTGATGCGAGGGTGATAGCGGTCGATAAAATCTAAATAATCCAGCTGCTGCAGCACAAAATGGCTAGGGTCATACAAGATATTGCAACGCGGATGCTGGTTAACTGCATCCAAGAACATTTCGAAGCTAACGCCGTCATGTAAATCTTCTCCTGGGTGAATTTCGTAACATACATCTACGCCAGCTGCGTCAAAGGCATCTAGGATCGGTAACCAACGCTTAGCCAATTCCTCAAAGCCAGTTTCAACTAAGCCTTGAGGACGTTGTGGCCATGGATACATATATGGCCACAGCAGCGCGCCAGAGAAAGTAGCATGAGCACTTAAACCTAGGTTTTTAGAAGCCTTTGCCGCCAACATCATCTGGTTTACCGCCCATTCTTGGCGGGCGCTTGGGTTAGCCCTTACGGACTCAGGGGCAAAGCCGTCAAACATTTCATCGTAGGCTGGGTGCACTGCAACAAGTTGGCCTTGTAGGTGCGTTGACAGCTCGGTGAGAGTGAGGCCATTGTCGGCAAGCAGGCTTAATACCTCTTGGCAATAGCTTAGGTCTTCTGCAGCGCGCTCCAAATCAAACAAACGTTTATCCCAGCTGGGCATTTGCACTCCTTTGTAACCCACACTGGCTGCCCAAGCGGCAATTGAACTTAGTGAGTTAAAGGGCGCTTCGTCACTAGCAAACTGGGCGAGGAACAGCGCGGGTCCTTGTAGGGTTTTCATCGGCAATCCTTTTATCGAAGTTCAAAGCAAATGTCGTATTTTGTTGAGATAAAATGTAATCGATTACATTTTATCTCATAAAAAAACCATGCGCAGTTCAAAGCTGGAGGCGTATAAAGCCGCACTGCATGGCATTTATTTAGTAGTTGAATAAAACTTATACAATAAAATAGTGTTTATCTAGCGTATGTTGCGAAAATGTGATCAGTTTAAAAGTTTATTTTTTGTACAAATTGCTGATTGAGTTCTTAAGTGATTTAAAATAAAGTACTTTATGATAATTGATGTAATCCGTTACATTTGGGCTAAACTTTCACTAAGGTTAGCCTTGCTTAATACCAATCTAAGGACAGTAAATGCCTACCATAAAAGATGTGGCCAAATTGGCAGGCGTATCTACCGCAACGGTATCTCGGGCGATGATGAGCCCAGAAAAAGTATCCGAGAAAACCCGTTTGAAGGTCGAGTTAGCGGTAGCCGAGTCGGGGTTCTCTCCCAATGTGATTGCCCGAAATTTAAGGCGCAGCGAATCGAAAACCATCGTGATTATTGTGCCTGATATTGCCAATATGTTTTTCGCCAGCATTGTGCGCGGGATCCAGCAGGTAGCCTTGCAAAACGGCTACAAAGTGTTGCTGGGGGACTCAATTCACACGGTTGAACAAGCAAAAGTGTACATGGACTTGGTACGCAGCAAGCAAGCCGACGGCATTATTTCGCTTACCGCTGAGCTGCCTATGGAGATCCGCCAAGGTACCGAAATTCCAATGGTAATGGCCTGTGAGTACTTTCCTGGTTTTCCTATTCCCACGGTGCGTATCGATAATCGTGGCTCGGCTAAGCGAGCTGTAGATTATTTATTAGATATTGGGCATAGCCAAATTGGCTGTATTACCGGCCCTATGGAAAACCCAATTTGTGTGGATCGTAAAGCTGGTTATCAAGACAGTCTGCAGCAGCTGAATATTGCGGTTGATGAAGCCGCGTTTGAAGACGGTGATTTTAGTTTTCAGTCGGGGTATAGCGCGTTCATGCGTCTACATCAGCACTACTCAATGACTGCGTTATTTTGCTTTAACGACATGATGGCGTTAGGGGCAATGAAAGCGGCCACTCAACTGGGTATTAAGGTGCCGCAACAGTTATCAATAGTGGGCTTTGATGACCTGTTATTTGCCGAATATACCAACCCAGAACTCACCACCATTCGTCAGCCGCAAGAAGATATTGGTAAGACAGCAGCCAACACGCTAATGAAGATACTGCAGGGCAGTAAAGCCAGCCAAGACACCATTGTGCCAACTCAGCTATTGGTTCGCTCTAGTTGCTGCTCGCCAGCTAAGTAACAATGTATTTTGTCTAAGCGTTGCTTTTGGGTGTAAAAAAAAGCCAGTGGTATAATCACCACTGGCCAAAAGGAAGGAATTGCTAAAAATACTACTGGAATTTAAAACGTTGGTTGGTACCTCCATCACATGACCATTGTCTAAGATCTGCGCCATTCGCGCCCGAATTGTTGGCTATTTCTAAACACTTGCCGCTTTGTTTATTGCGGATTTCAAAGGTATTACTGCCTTTATCTACAAGGCTCCATACTTGATTTGTATTGGCGTGGTTACAAACCCATTGTTGAACTTTAGCGCCGTCTGCAGAGCTGCCAGACGCTAGCTCCATACATAGTTGGCTTACTTTTGCGCTAATGCTGTATTCGTTATTGCCTAAAGCGGTAAATTGGAAACGCTGGTTATTGTTACCGGTGTTGCATGACCACTGTTGATAGGTGCTACCGTTCCATAATGCGCCGCTTTTCACATCTAGGCATAAGTTAGAGTGAGCCACTTGGAGGTTGGTATAACCACTGGGGGGAGTAATGCCACCTGTTGGCGGAGTAGTGCTGCCACCAGTAGGTTTGTAAACCCTAATCCAATCTACGTACATTTTGTTTTTATCGCCATCTGCTAGGTCTGCATCGGTGGCAATATGGCCTGCTTCAGAGCGCCAAGAATGGTCCTCGGTATCAAGAATAATGAACATTTCTTGATCCATGTTGTAACGGCTTTTATCTAGTATGGCACCGGTATAATCTTTATCTTTCATTACCACTTGGCTCCACGCGCCTTTAGTGGTTTTTTGGCCATCAATGTAGAAAGTCACTTCGGTGGGGCTTTTCCAGTAAACGCCAAAACGGTGGAAACCTTCACGCCAGTAATTGCCCCAAGTTGGGGTATTGTGTGTTTGGTCGTTAAAGTCACTGCTAATTGAGTTATCGTTGTTACGGAAGAATACGTGGAAGTTGGTTGACATGTTTTTGGCAAACCAGTCTTGGCGCGCACCGCCATACACTTCCAGAACATCAATCTCGCGTTGGTCGTTTTCACTTAGTAACCAAAAGTTAGAAGAGAGCTCTAAGTTGCTTACCTTAATGTTGGCTTCTAAGAAAATGGGGTATTTCACTTTGGTTTTAGAGGTGACAACCCCAGCATTAACTTGATTAGTACCTTGGCGGCGAGATGCACTAATAATTAAGTTACCATCACCAACCCACGATTCATCGCTTGACCAGTAGGTGAGGCCAGGGCCTGTCCAGTTATGAAAGTAGGCGTCTTTCCATTTGCTGGTAAAAGAGCTTGGTTTACCCGAATAGTTAAAAGAGTCTGAATAGCTTTCTTGTAACTCCCAGCTTTGCCCTGGATCTAGCTCTGCTGGAATTGGGATATTATCCCAATCGGCGGCATAAGTACTGAGTGATAAACCTAAACCGCAGGCTAATAGTAGTGGCTGCTTAGTGAATCCTTTCATTGTTACCTCCCTGTTTAGTGTGATAACAAATATCGCATAGTTATTAACCTATTTATGCGATCTGGTCGATCAATTTTTATTCATTGTTAACCTGTTGTGAGGTTTGTGAACAAGTTATTGTTTTTATTTTGTAGAAGGGTAGTGTTGGTGAGCAAGCTCTCGGAAGGGCAGATAAAAAAAGGCCTTGGTATGGCTACCAAGGCAAAGTGCTAACAATTGTCAAAAGGAATAAAAAAGATTACTGGTAGTTCAGGTAAATGGTTTTCTTCTGCAAGTATCCCTCCAAGCCGTATTTCCCATCTTCGCCGCCGATACCACTGCGTTTAAAGCCTGTATGGAAGCCATTTAATAGCTCACCATTCGGGCGATTAACATAGATTTCGCCGACCTCTAATTCGTTAACAACTTGCATGATTTTGCGCATGTCGTTGGTATATACGTAGCCAGACAAACCTAAGTCGATGTCGTTGGCATACTGTAATGCTTGCTCTAGGCTATCAATTGGCATTGCTGCTACAACTGGGCCAAACACTTCTTGTTTCATGATGTCCATTTGGTTGTTCACATCGGTAACCACGGTAGGTTCAAACCAGTAACCATTGGCAAACTCTTCGCCACTTGGTTTTCCGCCACCACAAGCGATGGTTGCACCTTCGGCCTTGGCTTTGCTGATCATCTCAACCAGTTTTTCCACTTCGCGAGCATTTACTTTAGGGCCAACGTCAGTGCTAGCTAACATTGGGTCGCCTATCTTAAGTTGCTTCACTTTAGCGATGAACTTATCCATAAACTCTGCGTAAATCGCTTTGTGGATATACATGCGCTCGTTAGACGTACAAATTTGGCCACAGTTGCCAAAGCCAGAGTTAACCGCGATTTCAACAACTTCGTCGATGTTGGCGTCGTCTAGTACAATAAACGGCGCTTTGCCGCCAAGCTCTAGGTTTAGTGCTGTGATGTTCTCTGAAGCAGAGCGGTATAAAATAGAGCCTACTTCCGAGCTGCCGGTTAGAGTCACAAGCTTAGTAATAGGGTTGCGCACTAGCTCGTCGCCTACCTCACCACCTAAGCCTGAAACAATATTTACTACGCCTTTAGGGAAACCTACTTTAGCGATAAGTTTTGAGAACTCTAATACCGTGAGCGGAGTATCTGCTGGTGGCATTACTACCATGGTATTGCCGGTGACTAAGGCATTACCTAGTTTGCGTGCCGCTAGTGCTAGCGGGTAGTTCCAAGCTAGCAGGCCTACGGTCACGCCAAAAGGTACACGTTGGATCCAAATCTGTTCGTCTTGATTTTCGCTGGTTACTATCTCGCCCTCGATGCGGCGAGCTGATTCAGCAGCGTAACGCAAAAAGCCAACAGAACCGGCTACTTCGCCACGTGCATCACTTAGCAGTTTGCCTTGTTCTTGGGTAATCATTTCGGCGTAACGCTCAGCGTCTGCCTCTAATTCATCGGCGAGTGCTGCTACAAATTCTGCTCGTTTTTGTGCGGGTAATTTAGCCCAGTCTTTTTGAGCCGCTTCTGATGAGCGTAAAGCATTAGCTGCTTCTTCACGACTCGCTTGCGGAGCATAGCCAACCAACTGTTCGTTACTTGGATTGACAACTTCAATAGTGTTGCCGGTAGCTGATTCTAACCATTCACCATCGATAAACATTTTGTGAGTAACTGTGCTCATCTAACTTCCTTTAGATTTCCAGTGGAAATAAAACTAATTTGGTAAACCAATTTGTGCATTCTACGCCATAAAGGTTAACCTTTAAAGTGATAAGGTTCACAAGTTAATCTGCTAATCTTGTGAAAATGTATTGGATTAATAAATAACTTCTACATTTCCTTTGATTAAAGCAATATTTTTTATTAGTCCTACAATTTAGATCAAAATGAGACATTGGTGGTTGTGGTTTACTACCGATAAATGCCAAAAAGCGGTACTATTCGAGCTTCGGTCTAGAACTTACTTGAATTGATTTACCAAAAGTTAGACAGTTTTTATATTTCCCCAAAGGTTAAATGACATTATGGCTAAGATGGACACCAAGCGGCGCTATTATGATATTGGCGTGCAAATCGAGGAATTGTTGTTTTCAGGCGTGTTTAAAGCGGGTGAGCGACTACCATCAGAGCGAGAGCTAAGCGAACGATTTGAAACCAGCCGCGCAACTATCCGAGAAGCTGTAATTATGCTGGAATTGAAAGGCTTGGTAGTGGTTCGCCAAGGTGCTGGTATTTACTTTATTGATTCTCCTGAAAAAGTTAACAAACGTACTATATTGCCAAAAAGCGATGTAGGGCCTTTTGAATTGCTCCAGGCGCGTCAAATTATCGAAAGCAGCATTGCTGGATTTGCCGCCACTCAAATTAAGTTTAACGAGCTACGTGAACTTAAAAAGGTACTGCAACTGCAAGAAAATGAGATAAATGGCGACAGCGAGAAGTTTGAAGCGCTGGACCAGCAATTTCATAGTTTAATTGCTGAGTCGACTCAAAACCGAGTGCTGATTAACCAAGCGGTTGACATGTGGAGCACAGTACGTACCACCAACCCGTTGTGGAATGAGCTTAACCACCAGTTTTTACACGAAGAACGTTTGCAGTCGATGTGGATTAATGACCACAAGCGAATTTTGTTAGCTTTGCAAAAACGCTCTCCGGAAGATGCTAAGCAAGCAGTGTGGCAACATATCGAGAACAGTAAGCAAGAGTTGCTCAAAATTGCTAGCTCTGATAATAGTGATACTGATTTAGACGATTACTTCTTTGCAATGGAATTTGATAGTAACTTTACCGAAAGCCATTAGTACAGCTGTTATAAGAAAAAGCCGCTAAATGAAAATTTAGCGGCTTTTTTATTTGGTTTTACAGCTAAGCGTTAGGCACTGGGCGCGTTACTGCCTAGTGGGTTATCTGAAACTTCTGCGCTGGTGGTTGGCTGGTTGCGCTTGTTTACCAACGTATCTTCAATCTCCTCAATGGTTTTATTCTTAGTCTCTGGCAACAGTGGCCACAGCAGCAACAGGCCTATTAAGCCAAATACCGAGTACATTAAGAAGGTATTTGCTGCACCTAGGTTGGCTAGCTGCCAAGGGAAAAACTGCTGGATTAAGTAACTGGCAACACTGGTGACTAATGCAAATAATGGGATCGCAACACTTCGTATCGAGTTAGGGAAAATCTCCGAAAACAGTACCCACATAATTGGCCCAATAGAAATATGGAAGGCTGCAATAAAGGCCAAAATGCCCACTAAGATAACAATTGGGTTGACCGAAATGGCGGCTTCAATAATGTGCCCTTCGCTTAGTCGAAGCGTATCAGCATCATAGTTACTTGCTAGCATTTCCTTAAAGCTTACATCATCAGCATATTGGCTATTTAGCTGCGCTTTAAGTGGAGTGGTATCGATAACGTCTTCTAGTTTATCAATGGTTTGTTGATTAATGCTGTAGCTGGCGTTGCTAAAGCCGTACCAACAAGTTGCGTGGCTTAGTACTACCGCCAATAATCCAAAGATAAGCAGTGGTTTTCGGCCTACTTTATCAATAAAGAAAACCGCTAATACCGTGAATACCACACTCGTTATGCCAATGTAGATAGCTTGCTGGAACGAGGCATTTAAGCCAAAACCAATTTGTTCGAACACCGTTGGAGCATAAAACAGAATCGCGTTCATACCGGTAATGCCTTGTACAACCGCCATGATAAAACCAATAGCAAAAATGGTTTTCATTGGCGACGAAAACAACAGCTTAAGTTGTTCGGTAATGCTACTGGTGTCCTGATGTTCTTTTAAGTTTTGCTCAATCTCAACCTGTACCTCTTCGGCGCGTTGCTCCGGTAACAGTTTTAGCAGTACTTCTTTAGCTTGCTCTTCTTTATTTTTCATCATTAACCAGCGAGGGGATTCCGGCACACGGCAAAGCAAGATAACCCAAAGCACCGCTGGTATAAGCTCTGAAGCTAACATGGTTCGCCATACGGTATCAGGCGCAAACAATAAGGAGTTCTCGCTTACATGCAGCACTAAATAGTAGTTAATGAAGTAAGCGGCTAATAAGCCAATCACAATGTTAAATTGATTCGCCGAGACGAGTTTGCCACGTTGTTTAGCCGGGGCTATTTCACCAATGTACATCGAGGCTAAAGAAAGCGAGCTAAAGGCTAATCCGCCAATAAAGCGCGCGATGGTTAACATCATAAAGCTGGTTGCTAAAGCTGACAGCAAAGCTGAAACGACGTAAAGACCAGCAATGATTATGAGGGTTTTTTTACGGCCCAAGGCGTCGGCGGTTTTACCCGCGACTAGCAAGGCTAAAATAGCCCCCAAACTTGGCGCGCCTACTACAGTGCCAATTTGTAAATCAGTGAGCGAAAACTCTGACGCGATAAAGCGCACTGTGCCGGAGATAATGGCTGCATCTAAGCCAAATACAAAGCCGCCAATAGCCACAATTAACGCATACTTGTAAGCATTCCATGTTTTTATGTCCATCTTTGTTCCTCTTATGAAGGTTATTTTCGGAAGCTATTTAAGCATGTTTGGTTGGCCAATTTGTCGATCGAGATCGACATTGGTTGATCTTTTGTGTGTATTGGTTATCAATTGTGGTGTTTTATTGATTTTTTTGTTGTTAGTTGGCGTGTGTTGAGGAAAGCAATATTAGCAAGGAGCTATAAAGTGAGCATAAAAAAACACCGCGCTAGGGCGGTGTTTAAAGAAGGGGCGATTTACACCTCGAAAGGTTTAATCTTATCCCAGTCAAACTCGACACCCACGCCTGGGGTATCTGGTGCTACAGCACGATGATCTTTAACCACCAATGGGCGCTTGGTGTATTCATCAATTGGGAAGCTATGTACTTCTAACCAGCCAGAGTTTGGCTGAGAAGACACTAAGCTCACATGCAACTCTTGCATGCCGTGAGAACATGCCGGAATGCCATGTTGGTCGGCTAAACGGGCAGCTTTAAGCCAGCCTGTAATACCGCCACAGTTTGAAGCATCGGGTTGCACAAAAGAAAGCTTGGCGCGCTCAAAGGCGTATTCAAATTCGTGAATGGTGTGTAGGTTTTCACCCATTGCCAAAGGAATTGAAGTGGCATCAGCAATCTTACCGTAACCTAGGTAGTCATCAGGAATGGTTGGCTCTTCAAACCAGGTTATATCGTATTGCTCTACGGCTTTAGACAAGGCAATGGCTTGCTCAACAGTTAATGAGTAGTTGGCATCGATCATAAAGGTAACGTCGTTACCAATTAGCTCACGCACTGCTTTGATGCGAGCAATATCTTCATTGGCATCGGCACGGCCAATTTTGATTTTAACCGCGTTGTAGCCCTTATCTAAGTAACCTTGAATATTGGCCAGTAGCTTTTCGGTGGTAAACTGTAAATCGATACCGCCGCAATAGGCTTTACAGCTAGAGTTATTAGCACCAGCCATTTTCCATAAAGGTTGATTTAACCGCTTACCTTTTAGATCCCAAAGGGCAATATCTACCGAAGATATGGCAAAAGAAGCGATACCACCACGACCTACATAGTGAATATGCCATTCCATAAAGTCGTAAATTTCATCGATTTGGCAGGCATCTTTGCCGATAAGAGCCGGTGCCAAGTCGTGCTCAACCATTGCTTTAATGGCATAGCCGCCTTTACCGCCTGTATAGGTATAACCGGTACCTTCACTGCCGTCTGCTAAAGTAATGGTGGTGGTCACTAACTCAAAGTGGTCATGATCACCGTGTTTGGCGTCAGATAAAATTTCCGCTAAAGGAATTTTAAACAAACGCGCTGTAACTGATTTAATTGCTGTATTCATGTTTGTTCTCTTACTCGGCAAGTTGCGCCACAATGTCTTTCACTAATTGACCGATGGTATCCCATTCGCCCTTATTAATAAGTGATTTATCTACCATCCAAGTGCCACCACAGGCTAAAACGCCGGGTAATGCCAAGTATTTTTCAATGTTGTTTTGATTGATGCCGCCAGTAGGCATAACTTGAATGTTGGTATATGGACCAAGTAAAGACTTAAGCATGGCAATGCCGCCAGAAGCTTCTGCTGGGAAGAACTTCACGGTATCTAAACCTAGCTCTAATGCTTGCTCTACCGTTGAGGGGTTATTAACGCCAGGAATAATGGCAATGTTGTGCTTCTGACAGGCTTTAACGGTATTTGGGTTTAAACCTGGAGAAACAATAAAGCTAGCTCCGGCCTCTTTCGCGGCTATTACTTGTTCTTCGTTTAAAATTGTTCCTGCTCCAATTAGCATATCTGGCTGTGCTTCGCGAAGTAGGCGAATTGCCTCTGCTGCGGCGTCTGAGCGGAAGGTGATTTCGGCAACGGGCAAGCCATTTTTAGTCAACTGTTCGCCCAGTGGCAAGATGTCGCTAGCTTTATCGATAGCAATTACTGGAATGACTTTAAATTGCTTAAGTAGAGAGTTTAAATTTTCCATGTTTTTGTCCGTAATATTAAAAGTAAAATTAACGAAGGCCGATACGTTGCTCTACTTGAGCAAGAGTAGGTAGCGGCGCTACTGCGCCATAGCCAGTGATGGTGATAGAAGCGGTAGCATTTGCATATTTTAGGCATTCTTGTAGTTCTGCTCCGCGTACATAATGGGTACAGAACGATCCGGCAAATGAGTCACCCGCAGCGGTTGCGTCTACAGCTGTTACTTTGTGTGGTTTAATGCTGAATCGCTCGTGTTGGTTAGCCACTGTAGCGCCTTCTGAACCTTGTTTTAGCACCACAATTTTTGCGCCTAACTGCAAGTAATGATCGATAATTTCATCGGCATGTTTAAGGCCGGTAAGTAGTTGTGCTTCATCAATACTTGGGAAGCAAATATCTACCTGACTGATGGTTTCATTGATGATGGCTTTAGCCCGATTAAGCGACCAAAGCTTTAAACGAAGGTTGGTGTCGTAAGACACCAAGGTATCGGTTTTACGCGCTAGCTCAATGGCGGCAAAAACTGCATCGCAGCTGCTGTCACTAATGGCTTGAGTAATGGCAGTAGTATGTAGCAGCTTGGCATTTGCTATGGCTTCAACAGGAAGATCTTGCTTGGTAATAAGGCTGGCTGCAGAGCCTTTTCTTAGGAATGAAAAGTGATGCCCTTCTTCATTATGGGTAATAAAGTAAACACCCGTGTGCGCACTGGTATTACTTATCACTAAATCACTAGCTACAGATTCGCGTTTCCACAGCGCTCTAAACTGTTCCCCAAACTCGTCATCGCCTAAGTGGGTGATCATGCCCACGTTGGCTCCTTGACGTGCTGCTGCAATGGCGAAGTTAGAAACATCACCACCAAAGCCACTCAAGAAATCTGGCTCCATGGCTTTAGACTGTTTTATTTGGCTGAATTCATACATGGGTTCGCCAAAACTTAATATCTCGCTAAACATGACCTGTCCTATTTGATTGGTTAATAAGAAGGGTTAATCCCTTAATGATGTTGATGGTATGGGATGAATTTATTTTGGTCAACCAAAATGGTTTTTTACTCAGTTGCTTGTGTGGATCAAGCTGTACTAAAGGTTTTTGTTTTTAAGTGTTTGTTTTTAATGTTCTTTTGTTTTTGTTGTCAAGGTGCGCCATTGATCGAAAACAATATTTGGCTACAAATTACTGTATTTTTGTTAGCCATTTGCTCGATATTGGTTTACCATTTTGTGATTGTAGTCACGGCTATCTAACCGTTTTGTCGGTATAAATGCCGTATTGGTTGAACAATTGGATGAGTGAATGGCAGCAAGTAATCAAATAAGCCAGTGTAAAGATCGGTTTAATGAAGTAACAACATACGACAGGGAACAGTTAAGCACCAAGATTGTTCATATCGGTTTTGGCGCTTTTCATCGCGGCCACCAAGCCGTATACAACGACTTAACTAACCAAGCATCTGGCGAGTTATGGGGCATTTGCGAAATCAACATGTTTGGTAGCGAAGACCTAGTTGCCAATTTAGTTGCTCAAGACTGTTTGTTTAGTGTTGTAGAAAAGTCTAAAGACACTACGACTTCTCGCTTAGTTCGTACCGTTACCGAGGCTATTCATACGCCCGTAAGTGGTATTGCAGCGGCTATTGCTAAAATAGCCGAGCCACAAGTAGCGATTGTTTCGCTCACTATTACCGAAAAAGGTTACTGCGTTGACCCACAATCGGGTGAGCTTGATGAAGCAAACGCATTAATTAAACACGATTTAGCAAATCCGCAGCAACCGCAATCAGCTTTAGGCTTGATTACCGAAGCACTGCGAGTTCGTCGCGACAATGGTTTAGCGCCAATTAGCGTATTGTCTTGTGACAACATTCCTGAAAATGGCCACCTAACCAAAAATGCCTTGTTGTCTTACGCTCGTAAGTTAGATAACGAGCTGGCCAGCTGGATTGAGCAAAATGTTAGCTTCCCTAGCACTATGGTTGACCGAATTTGTCCGGCTATGACAGCCGAAGCCTTTGCTGCGATTGAAGCTGAAGTAGGTTACGCCGACCCTTGTGGCGTGGTATGTGAAGATTTTCGTCAATGGGTAGTAGAAGACAACTTTGTAGCTGGTCGCCCAGATTGGGATTTAGCCGG
The DNA here is from genome assembly GCF_019649015.1 of Agarivorans litoreus. Lineage (NCBI taxonomy): Bacteria > Pseudomonadati > Pseudomonadota > Gammaproteobacteria > Alteromonadales > Alteromonadaceae > Agarivorans > Agarivorans litoreus. Next base: position 3,003,458 of record NZ_BLPI01000001.1, read on the forward strand.
TGCAATGTTTGTTGCTGATGTATTGCCTTACGAAGAAATGAAACTGCGTATGTTAAATGGTAGTCACTCTTTCTTAGCATATAACGGCGCGCTAGCGGGTTACGAGTACATATACCAATGCATGCAAGATCCTGCGTTTAAAGCAGCAACGCTAAAACTGATGACTCAAGAGCAAGCTAAGTCATTAAGCCCAAGCCTTAACGTTGATTTAGCAGAATACGCTGATCTATTGATAGCGCGTTTTAGTAACGCCAACGTAAAACACAAAACTGCGCAGATCGCGATGGACGGCTCTCAAAAGCTTCCGCAACGTGCGGTTGACCCTTTATTGCACCTACAAAATGCCGGCTTAAAAGTAACTTGTTTACCAATTCTTATTGCTGGTTGGATGCATTCGGTTATTCGCGCTGTAAAAGCGGGTGAGCAAATTGTTGACCCATTAGCCGACGAATTTAAACAGATTGTAGAAAGCAACGGCGAAGCGCTAGACCAAGCGAAAGCCTTGTTAGCCATTAACAAAATATTTGGAACGCTTGCTAAAGATAACGCCAAGTTTAGCCAACAGGTGGTATCGGCATTTGCTTCTATCGAAGAATACGGCATTGAGTCAGTTGTAGACTCCATTGCAGCGAATTAGGAAATATCAATGAAAACATTAGTTTGTAACGAACCATTCTCAATTGAGTATGTAGAGCGAGAGAAGCCATCTTTTGCTGAAAACGAAGTACTACTGAAAGTTAAAGCGGTAGGTATTTGTGGCACTGACATTCATGCCTTTGCTGGCCGTCAGCCATTTTTTAGTTACCCGCGGGTACTTGGCCACGAAATTAGTGGTGTAGTTGAAGCCACCGGTAGTGCTTGTAGCACCGCTAAAGTGGGCGAGCGTTTTTCGGTTATTCCGTGTATTCCTTGTGGCGAATGTTCTGCTTGTGCAGAAGGTAAAACCAACTGCTGTGAGAATGTTTCTTTATACGGCGTTCACCAAGATGGCGGCTTTACAGAGTACCTAAGCGTACTTGAAAGCAACCTGGTTAAATTGCCAGATACAGTTAGCGATAGCCAAGGAGCATTGATCGAATGTTTCGCTATTAGTGCCCACGCTGTGCGTCGCGCCGAAATTAAAGCTGGTCAACGGGTATTGCAAGTAGGCGCAGGACCAATTGGCTTAGCGGCAGCTGCCATTGCTAAAGCTAATGGCGCTGAAGTAGTCGTAGCCGACGTAAGTGATGAGCGTCGCGCACATGTAGAAAAAGCTTTGGGTATTAAAACTTTAAATCCTCTTGCGGAAAGTTATGTTGATGACCTAAAAGCAGCCTTTGGCGGCAACCTAGCATGTACCTTATTAGACGCCACAGGAAACAAAGGCTCTATGAGCCGCAGTGTTGAGCTAATCCGCCATGGCGGCAAGATTGTATTCATCGGTTTATACATCGGTGACTTGGTGCTAGACGACCCAACATTCCACAAGAAAGAAACCACATTATTAAGCAGTCGTAACGCTACTCGTGAAGATTTTGAGCGCGTGATTGAGTTAATGAGCAAAGGCGAAATCGACGAAAATATCATGAAAAATCGTGATTATGATTTTGACACCGTTGGTCTTTCTTACCAACAAGATGTAGTGAACAACGCAACGCTTATCAAGGGCGTAATCAACTTTTAGTCGCGCAGGTAAATATGACAACAGTACACGTAAAGGAAGCCGAGTTAAAAGGACTTGCGCTTAACAAACTAATTGCAGCAGGCCTAGACGAAACGACGGCCAAGGAAGTCACCGAAGTATTAGTACACGCAGATGCCACTGGTGTTCATTCACACGGGGTAATGCGCGTAGAACACTATTGTGAGCGTTTAGCCAAAGGTGGTTTGAACCCCAAGGCTACATTTTCAATAGAACAAGTATCGCCTTCGGTAGCGGTATTAGACTCTGATGATGGCATGGGCCATTCGGCGCTTATTGCTGCCACTAAACACGGCATAAACCTAGCTTCTGATACCGGCTTAGGTTTTGTAAGTGTCAAGAATACCTCGCATTGTGGGGCGCTTTCATACTTTATGGAGCAAGCCACAAGTGCGGGTATGATTGCCATTGGTATGACTCAAACCGATACCTGCGTAGCACCTCATGGCGGTGCGGCTAAGTTTTTAGGAACTAACCCTATCGCCTTTGGTTTTCCGGTTGAAGGCTCAACGCCAATGATCATTGACATGGCCACCAGTGCAACCGCATACGGCAAGTTACTGCATGCCAAAGAAACTGGCCAATCGATTGGCAAGGGCTTAGCCATTGATGCAGACGGTAACGAAACCACCGACCCGCACAAAGTAGCTAACTTGCTGCCATTTGGTGGACATAAAGGTTCTGGCATTGCACTAGCAATTGATGCGCTAACGGGTATTTTGATGGGCGCTAATTTTGGTAACCATATTGTGAAAATGTATGGTGACTACGAAAAAATGCGTAAATTGGCGAGCTTAGTCATAGTGATTGATCCTAAGAAGCTCGGTAACCCTATGTTTGCAGTAATGATGGCAACAATGGTCAAGGAACTGCATGAAGTTCCACCGGTACCTGGAGTAGATAAGGTACTTGCTCCAAATGACCTTCAAGTGGCTTATCGTGCAGAGTGCGATCTTAATGGTATTCCTGTTGCGCAAGGTGTTTACGACTATCTAGTGAGCTAAGTTTTTTAAAAAGGTAGCAACATGGTGTCGCTCTGTGTTGCTACTAGCCTAGGTGCTCTCCTGCAATGGTTCCGCGGGCGCCTAGGTTTCTCCGCAATTTTATCTGTGACTAGTCTTTAGTTACGGCGCCTTTCTTATTGGTATTACTTATTGTTTTTTATGGTTTTTTGTTGGCTTTGAGTTTTCCAAATGTCGCTTTAGCTCACATTAGAACTTTAATTGGTATGCTAATTTTGTAATCTGGTTATCCAATATTGCTTAGTGGTTGTCCAAATATTGGTTTTGGTTATCCTTTTAAGGGAGGAAATATTGTGTTGTTTAAAAAGAGCAACTTAGCAATCCTAGTATCAGTAGTATTAGCTGGGATATCTACATCAAACGTTATTGCAGATGACACTAAGCAGTCTAGTGAAAATGCAGCTACTTCGGGTGACATGACAAGTGCGGCAACGCCGCTTAATTTTACCGAACCCGCAGTACTAGAAAAAATTACCAATAGTCATAGTCAGTTTTCGGTTGTTAAAAAAACTGCTGAGCAAAGAAAAGATGGCTTAAAGATGAATTTTGATGCGATCTCTGAAGCCGAGGCGCAATCTAAATGGCCAAACGTAAAAATCCACTCTAAGGCTGGCCCTTGGGATTGGAATACCAAAGGCGGCTTAAAAGTTGCTCTAGAAAACCCAGGCAGTGAAGACGTTCGCATCGAAATGAAAGTGAGCGATAACATTGGCATTATGGGATCGGCCGACAACCAAGTTGATCTACCAATTATTTTGCCTGCGGGCAAAACCACCACCGTAGACTTTTTGTTTAACGGTACCCAAATGAATATCGATGGCTACCGTGGTGGTGCTAAGTTAAACCTAAAAAGCATTGCCGAAATCCAATTCTATTCAGTGGGGCCTATCGCTGCACAAGAAGTGATAATTCGTGATATTAACTTTATTGAAAGAACTGGTGATTTTGTAAAATCAGAAGCGCGTGAAGCGGAAGTTATTGCTGCCCCCATTCCAACTATTTTAGCTCTGTCTGATTTTGATGACGGCTCAAAAGGCATTGTTAGCCAAACCCATGGCACAACCATCACCTCAGTAGAGCGTGATGAGGGGAAAGGCCTGAAAATTGATTACTCCGCAAACGCGTCCTACCCCAGTGTAACTTTTAGCGCCGACAAACCTTGGAATTGGTCTGAACACGGTGACTTTACCTTAGCCTTTGATGTTGAAAACATTAGTGATGTTGGCGCACAGTTATTTATTCGTGTAGATGATGACGTAAACGAGAAGCAAGGCGGTAGTGCAAATGGTGTTATTCATAGTCGAACTGGTTATGTTCAGCTACCAGCAGGCGAAGCGGGTACTTACTACTTCACTTTAGAAGAGCTAGCTAAAACGCTTGATTCTGGAATGCGAGGCGAGCCACCGAAGAAGTCTTATCAAGCGCAAGCAATCAACTTTGGCTGGGGTGAGCAGAAGCTAGACCTAAGCAATATTGTTAGCTTCCAACTCTATATGCAAGATCTGCAGACTGATCTGAGTTTAGTCATCGACAACATTCGTTTAGTGCCTAACTTGAGCGCTGATACTAGCCGCTATGAAGGCTTGCTGGATGAATTTGGTCAATTTACCAATGAAGACTGGGCAGAAAAAATTCACTCAGCTGAAGAGCTGCAAGCTCATGCAAAAGCCGATGTTAAGTTGATTGATTCGGCCAAACCCATGGACGACCGTACGCTCTATGGCGGTTGGAAAAACGGACCTAAACTAGAAGCGACAGGTTACTTTAGAACTGAGAAAGTAGATGGGAAATGGTCTTTAGTTGATCCAAGCGGTTATCTGTATTTTGCCACGGGTTTAGACAACATTCGCATGGACGATACCTACACCACCACTGGAGTTAGCTTCACCGATTTGGTGTTGTCGGAAGATCTTAGCTTGCGTCCTAGCCAGATTTCTCAAGACAGTTACGTAGACAACCAAGATGCACGTTCAGTGGCTTCGCAGTTACGTAATAGCATGTTTACTTGGCTGCCTAGCTACCAAGATGCCTTGGCGCAAAACTACCAATATTCCACCATGATTCACACCGGCCCGCTTGAGCATGGCGAAGTTTATAGCTTTTACAGTGCTAACTTGCAGCGTAAATATGCGCCAGATTCTCGCGATGAGGCGATTGCGGTTTGGCGCGACGTAACCCTAGCTCGTATGTTGGATTGGGGATTTACCTCGTTAGGCAACTGGGCTGATCCAAGTTTCTACGGTAATCAAAAAGTTGCTTATGTTGCCAATGGCTGGATCGTGGGTGATCACCAACGGATTAATACCGGTAACGATTACTGGGGACCAATGCACGATCCTTACGACCCAGAGTTTGTTGAGTCTGTGAAAACCATGGCTAAGCAAGTTGCCGCAGAGGTAAAGCAAGACCCATGGTGTATTGGCACCTTTGTGGATAACGAAATGAGCTGGGGTAACACCGAGTTTGATGCTAACCACTATGCCTTAGCGATTGCTGCTTTGCGTGCTGATGCTAAAAATAGCTTTGCTAAAGCTGCGTTTGTTGGCTTGTTAGAAGCGAAATATGCAAAAGACTTAAACGCACTTAATCAAGCCTGGGGAAGCGAGCTTAAATCATGGGATGAACTGGCTAAAGGCTATGTGCATCAAGGTGAGTTGAACGACGCACTTAAGGCTGATTACAGCATGTTCTTGGCTGACCACTCTGATCGTTACTTTGCGATTGTACAGCAACAGATGAAGCAGGTATTACCTAACCACCTTTACCTAGGGGCGCGTTTTACTGAGTGGGGGATCACGCCAGAAGCTGCAAATAGTGCTGCACAATATGTAGATGTAATGAGCTACAACCTCTACGGCAATGATATGTCGAAGGGCGATTGGAGCCACCTTGCCGAGTTGGATATGCCAAGCATTATTGGTGAGTTCCACTTTGGTGCTACCGACAGTGGTATGTTCCATCCAGGTCTAGTGGCTGCAGATACCCAACAAGGGCGTGCCGAGAAGTATGCCCACTATATGGATAGCGTTATTGCTAATCCTTACTTTGTTGGTGCGCATTGGTTCCAGTACTTAGATTCGCCAACTACTGGTCGAGCTTGGGACGGGGAAAACTACAACAATGGTTTTGTCACTGTAGCTGACTCGCCCTATGAAAAACTGGTAGCAGGAGCTGCAGAAGTTAACCGTAAGCTGTATCCGCAGCGTTACCCAGAGCTGGTGAAGTAGGCTCTGTTTGTAGCCAAAAGACGAGCCTAGCTCGTCTTTTGTTTTATCTAAATCACTATAAAAATCATTACACTAAACGCGTAGTAAGGAAACATATGCCCACTATCATAGACGTAGCAAAAAAAGCTGGCGTGTCTGTTGCCACAGTATCGCGAATAATTAATCAAACCACCTTTGTTAGTGAAGCCAAAGTGGAAAAAGTAAATCAGGCGATAAAAGCACTGAACTTTATCCCAAATTATCACGCGCAAAATCTCACTAATAACCCTAAAATTGGTCCTGCGATGATTGTGCAGTCAATACAAGATCCGCTTACCGCCACTTTGCTAAAAGCTTTGTCGGCAGAGGCATCTAGTAACTCAATGCCGCTACACTTGGTTTCTGGTGCGCATTCAGAAGCACAAGAAATTGAGATGTTAGAAAACTACTTAAGCCTTGGAGTGCAGTCCTTATATTTTGAAAGTGTGTATATGGCAGACGCTAGACTGAGCGAATTTATGCGTTTACACCCCGGTTTATTGGTTGCTAAACGTTATTTATCCAGCCATGCCAAACAGTGTTTGCATTTAGACATTGTTACCAGCCTTTGGCTGGCAGTAAAACTGTTGGTGGAGCACGGTCATAAGCATATTACGGTAATGTGTGAAGCGCAGCAGTACTTCGCTATTGAACAAGGCTTAAGCCATATCGATAGCCCATTTAAGCAAGCTAACATTACTCTTAGTCGCTTATCCCATGATCCCAACGACTGCTTGAGTAGTGATGCTTTGTCGTCGCCAGCTTCAGCTTTTATTTGTTTGTCAGCGCGTTTGAGCTGGCCGGTATGGCAACAGCTAAAAGAGCAGCTGAGCTGTACTAAGCCTTTTGAATTTATTGGCTCGTCCAATAATGCAGCAGACAGCAAAGCCAGCTATAGCACTCTCTATTACCCCGTGCAGGCAATGGCGCAGCAAGCCTTAAGCTTCTTAAGTAGTCAACAGCAGGCTATTCCCAAAGTGTTTATGGCGCAGCTTCAAGAGCGTTACTCAGATCAAGAGTTGGGTTATTTAAGTGATTTAGGAGCAACCGCTTAATGCTAGAACAGCAAGCTAGTTAGGCTAGCTTGCTGTTCTTTATCGCCTAGGCTTACTCAAGTATAAAGCGTTGTACTTTAAAGAAGCCCTCAGGCGTGGTAATTCTCACTAGAATATTTTCTTCTTCTCCAGTGTATTTTATTAACGCTAGGGCCCGACCTTGATGGGTGTCTATGTGGCTTGCGTTAAAGGCTTGCACGCTGGCTGGGTGGCCATTATCTAGCCCCACTAACTCGGCTGGACCGGTTAGCTCAAAACTTAGTTGGGTGTTTTGATGACTAACCGGTTTTCCTTCGTTATCTGCCAATTGTACTACCAGATGCTGGTATCCCGCTTGACCCTTCTTTAAAGGAGCGCCTTCAACAGTTACCACTAAGTCACTGGCGGCTTGAGTGGTGCTAAGGCGGTGGGTTGCCAACACTTTACCATCGGTTTTAGCTAGAGCGACCAGCTCCCCAGGTTGAAACGGCAAGGCCCAGCGAAACATTCTATCAGCTTGGTCAGCAAGTTGTTTGCTGCCAATTGTTCGCCCGTTGAGTTGCAGCTCTACCTCTTGGCAATTGCTGATGACTTCAATGGCGATTAATTGGTTGCTGCTAAAATTCCAATGTTGTTGTTGCTCTGGCCAAATCCACAGTTTTCTTTTCCAAGCTTGTGGGTCGCGCTCTTCAAGGCTCAAACTATCGGTTTTATATACAAAGCGTTCTTCATCAAATACCTGATTATGAATTTGCACCATGGGCGTGTTGGTCCACAGTGATTGAAATAGGTAGTAGGGTGCCTTTTTAAAGCCAGCAGTATCGAGTAAGCCAGCGGCTAGTGCCTTAGTTGGCCACTGTTGATGTACCTCACCCAAGTAATCAATACCGGTCCATAGGAATAAACCCGCGACATGTGAGCGCTCACTTACCGCCTTCCACTCGTGCCACTGGGGTAGTGCTTCGTTACTTATAATAGGAAGCTCGGGGTGATGCTGGTGGCCATAGTCATAAAGCACTTGCCGGTAACTAAAGCCAATTACATCTAAGGATTTTGCATAACCATTTAAATAGCTTACCGAGGGCAATATACAGTTGGCGGTAACGGGTCTTGATACATCTTCTTCGCGCACCCATTGCGCTAATTGATGAGCTGTTTTGCCTATGTCATAGTCATGATGGGGTAGGGTCTTGAGCTTTTTTCTGATTTGCTGGGGGGAGTTTGGCGGCAGGTTCCAGAAGTAATTGCCATTCCAGTTAGCATCGAAAAAGCCGGTTGCTTCTACATTTCTTGGGTAGGTCCATTCTATTTCGTTGCCGATGCTCCACATGAAAATGCATGGGTGGTTGATGTGAGCTCTTAAGGCATTTTTGAGGTCTTGTTTAGCGTGAGTTTGAAAATGCTCCGCATAACCTCGCGAGGCTGCATCATTATGCTGCTCATTCATGTTCAGGCGTTTGTCTTTGGGGAAGTCCCATTCATCAAAAAACTCGTCTTGAACTAAAAAGCCTAAACGGTCGCACAGTGATAGCAGCACTTCAGATGAGGGATTATGTGCCATTCTAATCGCATTTACGCCAGCTTCTTTTAGCCTAGTGAGTCGACGTTCCCATACGGCCTCTGGCACAGCTGCGCCCACTAAGCCACCATCGTGATGTAAACAAACACCTTTAATTTTGGTGGCTTGCCCATTCAAGAAGAAGCCCTGCTGGCTGTTAAAATGAAAATCTCTAAGGCCAAAGGTTGTAGTGATGCAATCTAACTCTTTAGAGCCAGCAGTTAGCTTGGTGGTCATTTGGTAAAGTGTTGGGGAGTCGGGAGACCACAGTTTGGGTTGCAATATGTCACAGCTAAAGGCAAAGGCTTGTTCTGTATTGCTTAGTGTTGCTTGATGTTGATAACTGGCGACTGGGCGCCCGGTAGCTAACTCAACGATATGGCTATCTATTTGAATATGTTGATTTAGCTGCTCAGTCACCACCTTAAATTTGTGTAATATTTGAGCGAAGCCTTGGTTTATTTCTATGCTATCAACAACGCTACTCCAAATGGGAATGTGCACAGCGTTTACCATTATCAGTTTTACTTCTCGATAAATGCCTGCTCCGGGATACCAGCGGCTGTCGGCTATCCGGCTGCGGTCTACTTTTATTTTCAGCTGATTATCGGTCGCTTTTAAATACTGGCTGATCTCGAAGTAAAATGGTGAGTAACCATAGTGTTGTTTACCCAGCAATTGTTGGTTTAACCATAGGCTAGCGTTGTTATAAATCCCATCAAATAAGATAAATACCCGTTGGCCTTTTTTTAGCTCTTTCATATCAAAGCTTTTTTGGTACCAACCAATTCCACCCGGCAAGTAGGCCGTTGCGCCTTCGAGTTGAGATGAAAATGGCTGCTCAATGCTCCAGTCGTGGGGCAGGGTAACGCTGCGCCAGTCATTTTCAGTGGTTGAGTGATGGGCGGTTTGTAATTGGAACTGCCAATTAGCATTAAAATCGATGGTTTGGCGTGATGGTCTAGGCGTTTTGCTGGAAATAGACATGAAATCTCGGCGTACAGAAAATAGAGAGTGATAGCTATCGCGCTAAGAGTTAATAGTTAGCCCACCTGGTGGTGGGCTAACAGTGTATTTAATTTGAATTTTGATAGGTTGAAGCATCAAGAATTTGTTTCTTCACCCGGTAACGGCAAATGTAGTTCCAGTTCCAAGAGGCGTCATACTTGTGGCATAAGCCCCATTCAAGGCCGGGTGATTCTATGCCAGTATTTTGATTTGGGCGGAATATGCCAAGCGCTTCCGGTGCGCCTTTAATGTACGACATGATCTCAAAGTTAATACCATCAGCTGCCCATTGTACGGTATTTTTTTCTGGGCCGTCGGTGGTGATAAGCGACGCTATGCCACCATCTTTGTGCCAAACAGCCACTTCGTGGCCACTGTTTGAGATAGGGTTGTATTCTGATTTTACGTAGGGACCAAGAATGTCTTTTGCTATTGCTACACCGTGTTTAATCTCGCGACCACCCATGTTCATTTCTTCACCCATGGTTTCACCTTTGTAGTAAAGGTAGAACTCACCCTTGAAGAACATTAGGCAAGGATCGTGCACTTTATGGCTGTCGAAGCTGCCTTTTGAGTTGACTAAGAAGCGGTTGTCTTCTTCGGTGCGCCATTCGCCATCTTTAGCTGGGCTTAAAATTGGCGCGGGTGACTTGGTCCATGGGCCAAATGGGCTATCGGCCCAAGCAATGGCAATTTCTTCAAATTGACGGTTGGTATAAGGTGCTTGAACAGTCTGGTAAACCAAGTAGTACTTACCTTCGTGGGCTAACACTTCTGGAGTGAATACTGCGCGGTCGTCGTAGGCTCCTGCTTCACCTGGAGCAATGGCACAACCGTGTTCATTCCAAGTAATGCCATCTTCAGAGCTGGCGTGCCAAACTTCAGTAAGATCCCACGGGAACACCTTGTCTTTTGGATTACCGGTAAAGCCGAGGGTTTCCCCTTCGCCTTTGGTATACCAGCAGTGGTAAGTCCCATCCACTTCAATTACTGCAGTGGGATCGCGACGAATAACACCTTCTTCAAAAGCAAAGTCACCTTTTAAGCTTTGCTCTTCAAACTCAACCATCCACTCAGGCCCTTTATTATCGTAACCACGCTCAATAGCGCGTTTACTCGCCAAGCTTAGCTTGCTACCTGTCCCTGACATATCTACCTCTATTTGTTGAAAATCTAAATTGTTTAATAACTTCTGGCTACAAAGGTAAACCAATTTTGGTTAATGGTACATTAACTTGCTCTCAAGCAGCTATTGAGATGAAAGAAAAGTGACCAATGACACACTTTTGTAACTTAATTATTAGCTTTCATAATCCTCTTGTTTAATTCAATAATGGTTTTGTATGACAAGCTTTGTACGCGCCAACCCGCATGAACAAAGGCTTGGTAAATGTTAACGCCTATTAACTTATCAACCAATTAGCGGTTTCACTTCGCATTTTGCCAACCAATGACTGTATTTATGTCGAAATGTTAGCGGCGTCACTTTAAATTGGTTGATCATTATGTACGATGAACCTAGTTATTTAGATATTGGTTTACCAGTGCGCTAGGCATTGAGTAGCTATCGCAAAATTAATGGAGTAATCATGAAAACCGATTCTAACCGAGTCGCCATGGGCAAAGTTTGCCTTATGTACTTTTTTTACAACTTCTTCTGGTCGTTAAGCTCAGGTTCTTTATTTGCTGTATGGCTGAATGACAAAGTTGGCATTGATGGCTCTCAGATTGGCGTATTGTTTGGCTTGCAAACCGGTATTGCAGTTTTGTTTAAGCCTGCTTTTGGCTATATCCTCGATAAGCTTGGTCTTAAAAAACACCTCATATACTTTATCTCTTTCTTAAGTTTGTTAATTGGTCCTTTCTACATTTATGTATACGGCCCACTACTGGGTAACGATTCAACATTTGTATTGGGTATTGTGGCAGGTTCTGTGTACTTGGGTATGTTGTTCCAAGCGGGTAGTGGTGTTATCGCTTCTTACAGCGACCGTTTTGCGCGTTGCCATGATAACGATTTCGGACTGGTTAACGGCTTTGGTATCGCGGCTTGGGGGGTATCGGCAGTATTGGCTGGTTACCTTTACAACATCAATCCAGACTTTATTTTCTACGCTTGTAGTATTGCAGCCTTGTTAATGTTGACCTGTGCTTGGTTGCTTAAAGTTAGCCATTTAGAAGACGTAGATAACGATGTTATCTCGCAAGAAAAGATCCAAAAAGAAGACGTTATTCGTTTATTGAAGAATCCTAAAATGTGGGCCTTCATGACTTATGCGGGCACTATCTCGGTAGTGTTTTGGACATCGATGAGCCAGTTTACTCGTTACTTTATTAGCTTCTTCCCTACCCAAGAGGAAGGTATTTCCTTTAGCTCTAATATGGACGGGCTTACTGCTATCTTCCTGTTCTTTGTAAGTGCTGGTGTGCCTTTCATTATTCGTAAAATTGGTGCTAAAGGCAGCTTAATTCTTACTGCTGTTGGTATTACCTCATTCTTATTGATGATTGGTTTTGCTGGCTTGGGGGAGAAAAATCTCTACTTAGCCGTTGTCGCTAAATTGCTATTCGGCATCGTTAATCCGCTGTTGATTGTGTCGGTATTTGCTTACACCGCCGAGCAGTTTGATAAGAAAGTTAATTCCTTCACTTACATGTTTGGATTCCAAGTGGTTAATAACCTGATGACGGCCATTGCTGCGCCAGTTATGGGGGTGATGTACGACCAACATGGATTCCCACATAGCTATATCTATTTTGGTGTGTTCGCTGCTGTTGCCACGGTATTGGCGATGTTCACACTAAGTTCCAAGAAGACGCTGACTACAACAGATAAACAAGAAACTGTAGCAGCTTAAATAATCGAAACACTATTTTTAAATAAGGATGTTAGGTAAACGTATGAAAACACGTATTTTTGCACTATCCGCTTTAGCGCTATCTTGCAGCATGGCTAATGCACAAGAAGCGGCTTTAGATTACTTAGGAGCCCAAGTGGTTGAAGGCGCTCGTTTCTGGGGCTACGGCCGCGGTGGTACGGGTACTTCAACAGATAAAGTAATGGGCTTGCGCTCTGATTTAGCCAACAATGGCTTTAACATTATCGAAACTGCAGGTAACCCACATGCACAAACCGGGCGTTTAGGTAACGAAGGTAACTTCGCCGAATTCCACGTTGACTATGGCATTGTGTTAAACGACATGAACTGGGTGATCAAAACCAACATTGCTTCAGATATGAAAAAATTCAATCTAGATGAATGGTGGGTAGCAGGCCAAGGTGTATTTAAATCTAACCCTGGTGCAGTAATTTGGGTAGGTAAACGTTATTACCAACGTTATAAAGCAGAAATTCTCGATTACCACATGCTACAAAACGATGGTATCGGTGCCGGTATTGATGACTGGGACTTTGGTTTTGCTAAGTTTAACTTAGGTGTAACAAAGCAGGAAAACGGCGATAGCTACGGAAGTGACTTCTGTTCAATTACTGATCCAACTTATGCTTGTGATAGCAGTGGTCGTTCTGGCTACCGCGGTGGATACCACTCTGTTAACACCCGTTTACATGGTATGAAAATTACCGACAATATTGCAGCGGGCTTATTCTTCAACTACGGCTTCTACGCAGGTTCAGATACGTCCTTGAGCGAAAACGGCAGCATGACTGCTAAAGATATGAAGCCAAATAGCTATCAAGCTGGTTTCCAAATCAAGCAAGGTGAATGGGCTGATTTTAACGAATTAGTTGTACGTTACAGCAGTGATATTGGCAAGTCGATGACTCAAGATTGGTTAGATACGCCGTCAAGTCAAATTGGTGCTTTCTTCCAAGGTATGCAAGAGCTTGGCGACTCATTCCGCATTCAGTACGCCTTAGTATATGAAGGTCAGAAGTTTGATGATGAGGCTCTAAAACGTAATTTAGTATCTATCGATAAGTCTGATTGGGGCAACGTTACCATTCGTCCTACTTACATCTGGGATGACCGTTTCTCAACTGATCTAGAATTGAGCTACGACCAAATCAAGCTTAATGCTCGTGAAGGTTACGGCGAGAGCGGTACTAACTCATCTTACAAAGTGACTTTGTCGCAAAACGTACATATCGGTGGCACCTTCTGGGATCGTCCAGTACTACGTTTCTTCGTAACTTATGGTAAATCAGATACCGACACAACGGTGTATAACAACCGTCATGGTCAAGGTGTAGATAACCCAAGTTGGGAATGGCGTCATAACCCTTACGTAACAGAGAAAGGTAAAAACTCTGCTACTACAGTTGGCGCCCAATTCGAAACGTGGTGGTAGGCCACCAATAGTTATACCCACTTAGCACTAGTGCCCGTAAGCCTTGGCTTACGGGCCTCCCACTCGTAATGGTAGAAGTTATGAAATTTACAAAAAATAAAATTGCTGCGCTGTTATCGCTCACTTTGTTGGGTGTGTACGGATGTGGTTCAACTCCTAGCTCGAGCGACGCCGAAGGCGCTGTTGAAGATGTAGGCGGAACGATTCCTGATTTTGAATCGGCTGCTTTTTTCAAAAAAGTTAAAAAAGATCATGCTAAAGCCGAAGTGGTTAGTGACCAAGGTGTTACTAACGGTAGTAGTGCGCTAAAAGTTAGCTTTGATTCTGTCTCTGAGGCTAATAAATTTAAGTACTGGCCAAATGTTAAGGTGCATCCAGATTCTGGCTTTTGGAACTGGAATGCGAAAGGCAGCTTAAGCCTAGACATTACCAATCCAACTGATAGCCCAGCAAACATCATTTTAAAATTGGCTGACAACGTGGGCGTAATGGGCTCTGGTGACAACCAATTAAACTACGCGGTTAATGTACCCGCAGGTGAAACTGTGCCAGTTGAGATGTTATTTAACGGCACCAAACGTAAGTTAGATGGCTACTGGGGTGGCGAGAAAATCAACTTACGTAACATTGTAGAATTCCAAATCTTTGTGCAAGGCCCAATGGATGCACAAACAGTCATTATTGATAACTTTAACTTAGTGGATGCTACTGGCGACTTTATTGAAGCCTCTGGTCAAGAAGTTAAGGTAAGCGGTCCAATTCCAACGGTTGCTTCAATTACTAGCTTTGATGAAGGCCAACCTACCTTTGTTGCTTTTGACCGCAGTGCAGCGGCAACGGTAACCGAGTTAAAAACCGACATGGGCGGTTTGCTAGCTGTTAAATTAGCGGCGACTAACGCCTACCCTAATATCACTTTTAAAGCGCCACAACCTTGGGACTGGAGCGAGTACGGTGATTTTAGTTTAGCGTTTGATTTAGAAAGCAAAACTGATGAACCTTTACAGTTATTTGTTCGCGTTGATGACGCTGAAAATGAAAACTGGGGCGGTACTGCAAACGGCGTAGTTGACAGTATGTCTAGCTACGTAACGCTAGCACCTGGTGACGACGGTACCTTCTACTTGCCTTTAGGTCAAACCGGTAGCCAAATCGTTTCTGGTATGCGGGCTGAGCCACCTAAAAAGTCCTACAATGCGCAAGCGATTAGTTATGGCTGGGGTGAGAAAAGCTTAGATACTTCTAATATTGTCTCTTTCCAGTTGTACCTGCAAAACCCAACTAAGGATGCAGAATTCAATATTAAGAGCGTTCGACTTATTCCGAATATTGATGCAGATGCTACCCGCTATGAAGGGTTGATTGACCAATACGGTCAGTATACAGGCGCTGATTGGCCGAAAAAAATTACCGAAGATGAAGAGCTGCAGACGATGGGTAAGCTGGCAAAAATGTCGCTTAAATCAACCAGCCAAATGCCAGGTCGAAGCATTTACGGCGGTTGGGCCGATGGTCCTAAGTTGAAAGCTACAGGTTTCTTCCGTACTGAAAAAGTAGATGGTAAGTGGTCGTTGGTTGACCCTCAAGGCAACTTGTTCTTCGCAACTGGTGTCGACAACATTCGGATGGACGACACAGTAACGATTACTGGCCACGACTTTTCTGACAAAGACAAACGTAGCGGCAAAGAAGTAGCGTCAGAAGTTCGTCGCTCAATGTTTACTTGGTTACCTGAAGATGACGATTCATTAGCAGAAAACTACGACTACGCCGATTGGGTGCATTCAGGTGCACTTAAAAAGGGTGAAGTGTTTAGTTTCTACGGTGCTAACTTGCAACGCAAATATGGTGGTACTTTCTCTGAAGCTGAAAAAGTTTGGAAAGACATTACCATAGATCGCATGGTTGATTGGGGCTTCACTACGCTAGGCAACTGGGCCGACCCAATGTTCTACGACAACAAAAAAGTTGCTTACGTAGCTAACGGTTGGGTTTTTGGTGACCACGCACGCATTAGCACTGGTAACGACTACTGGGGGCCTATTCACGATCCGTTTGACCCAGAGTTTGTAAACAGCGTTAAAGCGATGACCAAAAAGCTTATGACTGAAGTAGACAAAAATGATCCATGGATGATGGGTGTGTTTGTCGACAACGAAATTAGCTGGGGTAATACCAAAAACGATGCTAACCATTTTGGTTTAGTGGTAAACGCACTTAGTTACGACATGAAGAAGAGCCCGGCTAAAGCAGCCTTTACCGCTCACTTAAAAGAGAAGTACTGGGCGATTGAAGATCTAAACACTAGCTGGGGCGTAAAAGTTGCGTCGTGGGCAGAGTTTGAAAAATCATTTGACCACCGCTCTCGCTTAAGCAAGAACATGAAAAAAGATTATGCCGAAATGCTAGAAATGCTTTCTGCTAAATACTTCTCAACGGTTCGTGCGGAGCTTAAAAAAGTACTGCCTAATCACCTATATCTAGGCGCACGCTTTGCAGACTGGGGTGTTACGCCAGAGATTGCCAAAGGTGCTGCACCTTACGTAGACGTGATGAGCTACAACTTGTACGCCGAAGACCTTAACTCAAAAGGTGATTGGAGCAAGTTAGCTGAGCTAGATAAGCCAAGCATTATTGGTGAGTTCCACTTTGGTGCTACTGACTCAGGCTTATTCCACGGCGGGATCGTGTCGGCAGCTAGCCAGCAAGATCGTGCTAAGAAATACACCAACTACATGAACAGTATTGCTGACAACCCTTACTTTGTAGGCGCTCACTGGTTCCAGTACATTGACTCTCCAACAACCGGTCGTGCTTGGGATGGTGAAAACTACAACGTAGGTTTCGTTTCAATTACTGATACACCATACGTTCCATTGGTTGAAGCTGCTAAGAAATTCAACCAGGACGTTTACAAGCTTCGTTATCAAAAATAATCGCCACAACGATTTAGCACTCCCCAGCTGGTTGGGGAGTGCAATCTGCTAGGTACAAGGAATGGGCAGGAAATATGAAGATTAAATTATTATCCGCAGCAATTGCTGCGAGTTTAGCATTGCCCTTGAGCGCGGCTAGTTTGGTGACTTCGTTTGAAGAAGCCGACTACAGCAGCTCTGAAAACAATGCTGAATTTTTAGAAGTGTCTGGAGATGCCACTTCTGAAATTACTACTGAACAAGCTACCGATGGCAATCAATCTGTTAAGGCTTTGTTTGATGCCGCTTTCAAACCCGTTATCGTATGGAACTGGGGATCTTGGAACTGGGGGGGCGAAGACGTAATGACAGTAGACGTGGTTAACCCCAACGATACTGACGTAGGTTTTGCCGTTAAGCTGATTGACAGCGATATCGTGAATGACTGGAATGATGCAAGCCAAACCTCTTTGGACTATTTCACAGCACCAGCAAATTCAACGCAAACATTTAGCTTTAATTTAAATGGTGGCAATGAATACCAAGAGCACGGTGAAAACTTTGATAAAAACAAAGTGCTAGGCGTGCAGTTCATGCTATCTGGAAGCGATCCTCAAGTGTTGTACTTTGACAACATTATGGTTGACGGCGAAACAGTAACACCGCCTCCTAGCGATGGTGCGGTAAACACTCATACTGCGCCTGTTGCAACTTTAGCGCAAATTGAAGACTTTGAAACGATACCAGACTACTTACGACCTGATGGTGGCGTCAACGTTTCTACTACCACCGAGATTGTGACAAAGGGCGCTGCAGCAATGGCAGCCGAGTTCACTGCGGGGTGGAATGCCTTGGTATTTGCTGGCACTTGGAATTGGGCAGAGCTGGGTGAACACACTGCTGTTGCCATTGACGTATCAAACACCAGTGATAGCAATATCTGGTTGTATTCACGTATCGAAGATGTGAACAGCCAAGGTGAAACCGCAACTCGAGGCGTATTGGTTAAAGCTGGCGAATCGAAAACCATTTATACCAGCTTAAACGATAACCCTTCATTGCTTAGCCAAAACGAGCGTGTATCAGCATTAGGTTTACGCGATATTCCAGCAGAGCCAATGAGCGCTCAAAACGGCTGGGGTGATTTTGTAGCCTTAGACAAATCGCAAATTACCGCTATCCGTTACTTTATTGGTGACTTGGCCAACGGTGAGACTAGTCAAACCCTAGTGTTTGATAACATGCGGGTGATTAAGGACCTTAACCACGAGTCAGCCTACGCTGCCATGGCTGATGCTATGGGGCAGAACAACCTAGTTACTTATGCGGGTAAAGTTGCCAGTAAAGAAGAGTTAGCTAAGTTAAGTGCTCCAGAAATGGCCGCTTTGGGTGAGTTAACCAATCGCAATATGTATGGTGGTAACCCAGATTCATCACCGGCTACAGATTGTGTACTAGCTACGCCTGCCTCGTTTAACGCCTGTAAAGACGCTGATGGTAACTGGCAATTGGTAGACCCAGCTGGCAATGCGTTCTTCTCAACCGGTGTTGACAATATTCGCTTGCAAGATACTTACACCATGACTGGGGTGTCTAGCGAGGCTGAGTCTGCGCTTCGTCAGTCAATGTTTACAGACATTCCAAGTGAATATGTAAATGAAAACTATGGCCCTGTGCATAGTGGACCTGTTTCTCAAGGCCAAGCTGTAAGTTTTTACGCTAACAACTTAATTACCCGCCACGCTAGCGAAGACGTATGGCGAGACATTACTGTTAAGCGTATGAAAGACTGGGGCTTTAACACCTTAGGCAACTGGACCGATCCAGCCTTGTATGCAAACGGTAGCGTTCCTTACGTGGCAAATGGGTGGTCAACCTCTGGTGCTAATCGCCTTCCCGTTAAACAAATTGGCAGCGGCTACTGGGGACCACTTCCTGACCCGTGGGATGCTAACTTCGCAACTAATGCCGCTACCATGGCGGCAGAGATCAAAGCGCAAGTAGCGGGCAATGAAGAATACTTGTTAGGTATTTTTGTTGATAACGAAATGAGCTGGGGCAACGTAACCGCGGAAGAAAGCTCTCGTTATTCACAAACTCTTGCTGTGTTCAACACCGATGCAACCGATGCTGCGAATAGCCCTGCTAAGAATAGCTTTATTTATTTCTTATCAAACGATCGCTACCCGAATGGCATTGCTGACTTAAACGCGGCTTGGGGAACTAATTACGCCTCTTGGGATGCAATGCGTCCAGCGCAAGAGTTAGTTTATAGCTCTGCCATGGCTGCAGATTTGCAGTACTTGTCATGGCAGTTTGCTTTCCAATACTTCAATACTGTGAAAACAGCGTTGAAAGCAGAGCTACCAAACCATCTTTACTTAGGTTCTCGTTTTGCTGATTGGGGGCGCACCCCAGATGTAGTAAGCGCTGCATCTTTCGTTGTTGATGTGATGAGCTACAACATCTACAAAGACAGCATTGCAGCTGCCGATTGGGATGCTGATGCCTTAAGTCAGATCGAAGCCATTGATAAGCCGGTCATTGTGGGTGAATTCCACTTTGGTAGCTTAGATAGTGGTTCGTTTGCTGAAGGTATCGTTAATGCCACTTCGCAACAAGATCGTGCCGATAAAATGGTTCGCTTCTTCGAATCAGTAAATGCCCACAAAAACTTTGTTGGTGCTCATTGGTTCCAATACATCGACTCGCCATTAACGGGTCGCGCATGGGACGGTGAAAACTACAATGTTGGCTTTGTAAGCACTACTGATACTCCCTATACCTTAATGACTGATGCTGCCCGTGAGTTTAACTGTGGTATGTACGGCACTGATTGTTCAGGCTTAAGCAATGCTACTGACGCAGCATCTCGCGCTGGTGTGTTATATACCGGTACTAACATTGGCGTAAGTCACTCTGGTCCAGAAGCACCAGAACCTGGTGAGCCAGTAGATCCTCCAATTGATCCGCCAACACCACCAACGGGTGGCGTAACTGGCGGTGGCGGTAGTGCTGGTTGGTTATCGCTACTAGGTTTGGCAGGCGTATTTTTACTAAGACGTCGTAAAGTTTAAGCACTGTGCCGCCTCGTAAATTAAGTGGTATTACGAGGTGGCCTTTTTATTTTCAGGAAGAAATATGAAGTATCTATATATTGTCCGTGGTCCATTTGGCAGCGGAAAAACCGAGTTTGCAAAAACCATCACTAACAATGTGGTGTCTTGTTGGGATTACTACGCCAAATATGGTCAAAACAAATGGAATCAAGAGCTTAAACCACATGCCGATGAGTATTGCCGAAGTCGTGTTGCTGAGTTAATGGCGCAAGGTGTTGATACTCTCGCGGTGACAAACTCCTTCTCTAAATCTAGCGATCTAGATTTTTATTTAGATGCAGCCCAAAAGCATCAATACAAAGTGTTCACCCTGGTGATGGAAAATCAAAATAGTGAAGAATACAAGCGTGATGCCCCAGAAGATGTGGTACTCAAGCAGATTATCAACTTAAAGAATAGCGTGGTATTCCACCAAGGTTTTTAACCGCAATTGATAGCGTTTTGGTAAGAGAAAAAGTATGAAAAAAATAACCATTGCCAGCTTCTTTTTGTTTTGCGGTTTAAGCTTATCTAATAGCGTTCTAGCACAAGTAACAACGCCCATGGTTTTGGGCGAACGTGACCGCTTAGTTATAGATTTGATTAAGTTAGCATTTGAAAAAAGTAACTACTCGCAAAAAATTCAACCTATCGATACCTATTACAGCGAGGCTCGATTAGTTGAAGAAGTAAAACAAGACCAGGTGAGTGTGATTTGGGCTGGTGCGTCAAACTCGATGCAGCAACAGCTTAAAGCCATCAAGATCCCTATTTTTAAAGGATTGTTAGGCCACCGCGTTTTTGTCATTGAAAAAAGCAATCAAGCAGCCTTTGAAGGTGTATCTAGTTTAGCCACTTTAAAGCGCTTAAAAGCAGGCTTAGGCCGCTTTTGGGGTGATACCGAAATTCTCGAAAATGCCGGCCTTGAAGTAGTAAAACCGGTTAAAGCGCAAAGCTTATTCTACATGGTGGATGGTGGTCGCTTTGACTATTTACCTTTAGCCGTACATGAAGCCTGGGAAGTAGTCGAAACACAGAAAGAAGTGAACTTAGCGGTAGAAGATAATATTTTGTTGGTATACCCAATGGCAATGTATCTCTACGTTAACCCCAAAAATCGTGAACTATATGATGCGATTAACGATGGCTTAGAAACTGCTATTGCCGATGGCAGCTACAACCAGTTGTTTTATCAATCTCCCCTTATCTCAAAAACCTTTGAAATAGCACGCCTTAACGAGCGTCGAATAATAAAAATAGATAATCCTCTACTGCCAGCAGACGCGCCGTTGCATCGCGATGAGCTGTGGTTGGATATTAAAGAAAGATAGACATAAGCGAGACTAAACGTGAAAGCAAGTTTGAGTAAATCCCTAATTATTATATTACTGCTATTTGGTTTGCTAGGCCTGTTATTGGGCGGTGGCGTTAGCTACGTTAATACCAAGAGCAAATTGGCTGATGCTTATTTAGTAGAGCAACAAGCCATTACCGAGATGGCTAAAGCATCTTTAATAGAAGCCGTGTTTGTTTATGATTTTGAGCAAGCGCAGGCCATTGTAGATGCGCTGGTTAAATCCCCGATCCTTAATGCTGTTGAGGTGGTAGACCAGCGTGGAAAAGCTATTTCACAGGCCAGCATTGCCAATCAAAAACAAGATTTTAATTTCGTTGAACTGCAACGTGGTGAAGACTTTATTGGCACCCTAAAGCTGCAATTTGATAAAAGCAGTGTAATTGCCACGCTTAACAGCGAAATAACCAATGTAATGCTCAACATTATATTGGTATTAGCCGTTGTGGTTGCAGCCGTGTTTTTCTACGTGCGCAAGCTGGTGGTTATTCCAATCAACGACGTCGCTAACTCTTTGCATCAAATAGCCACTGGCGATGGCGACCTTACTCGACGTATTCCAGTAAATAATGATAACGAGATAGGTGTACTAAGTAGCAACTTTAATTTGCTTATGGATAACCTATCGCACCTGCTTAATAGCATTCGTTCAGTGAGTGAGCAGGTGAGCTCGGTATCTCATTCTTTAAGTACATCTTCAAGTGAATCACAGCGAGACTCCCTATCACAGCAAGATCAGATGGAGCAAGCTGCTACTTCACTACAAGAAATGAGTGCCTCCGCAGAAGAGGTGTTTGTAAACGCAGAGCAAACTGCCGAGAAGTCAAACACTGCACGTGAACAAACCTTACGTGGCGTAGAGTTAGTGCGCGAAAACAGTGAGTTGATTAACCGTTTATCACAGAGCATAACCGATACGTCTTCTCGCATTGATACCTTGATTGAGTCAAGCTCTGCGATTGGCTCGGTAGTCGAAGTTATTCGTAACATTGCCGAACAAACCAATTTGCTCGCCCTTAATGCGGCGATTGAAGCTGCCCGAGCGGGAGAGCAAGGTCGAGGGTTTGCAGTGGTAGCCGATGAAGTAAGGGCCTTGGCAAAGAAAACTCAAGAATCCACTCAAGAAATAGAATCTATTGTTGCAGCCCTACAAGATAATGCTTCCAATGCGGCTAGCTCTATGGGGGCCAGTTTGCAATCTAGCAAAGAAGTGGATGAAGCTGCGGGGTCTATTTCACAAGCCTTACAAGATATTTGCGAGCACATTGAGAACATTAACCAAATGAACACTCATGTAGCGGTGGCAGCTAAACAACAAAACAGCGTTACTCAAACCATCGCTGAAAATGTTACCACCTTAAATTCTCTGGCTAGTTCGATTGCGAATAATGCAAAAAATGTGAACGGACAAGTGATCTCACTCGAAGAACACAACAATGAGCTTGTAGTAAATATCAAACGTTTTAAAGTATGACAAATAAACTTAACTAGTAGGAAGTAATCGATGTTATTTGGAAACGTGAATAAGCTCTCTTTAGTAAACTATGTTAATCCGTCTTTTATCACATGGATTGATGAAGCAATGGCTCTAGCTGCTGACAAAGAAGATGGTAGATATGAGCTTTCAGGAGAAGGTGTATTTGTATTACTTATGTCGCCAGAAACTGAAGAGTTTGCTAAACGCAAAGCGGAGATTCACAAGCAGCATTTAGACATTCAAATTGTGTTAGATGGCGAAGAGCAAATTGGTTATACCCACGAGCTGGCTGAACAAGCACTCGCTTTAACCGAGCTTGAAAATGATGTAGCGTTTTTTGAGCAAGCTAGCAATGAGCAAATGGTTAAGCTTGGTAAAGGTGACTTTGCGGTGTTTTACCCCAACGAAGTTCACCGCCCACTTTGTGCGGTAGCCGAATCTCGTCAAGTACGCAAAGCGGTGGTTAAGATCCCTGTTAGTGCCTTGTAAATGCACTAAATCCACTTAGCCTTGGCTAAGTGGATTCTTTTTTATTGCTTATCTATCCCCATCCCACTACTACCAATATTTCTTCACAAAGATGATCTAGCATGCCCTAAGGCTGCTCTTAGTTAGCGGGCGCTGCTGTTTGCTTGGCCATTGACAATCCCAGCAATATTGACTGTTGTGCTACTCGCTACTCGCTACTCAGCGTGATATCTCTATTGGCTTAGGATTAAAGTTTTAAGGCTTAGCACTTGGTTTACACTTTAGCGTGACCAACACGAGGCATGGTTCACAACTTTAGAAAAATTGGTTTTCCAATAATTTAGATTGGTTGACATTTGTTTGGCGAAAGTCATTATTACCCTTAGATATTTTTCTGTTTTATAGCGTCGCTTGGCAGCTAAAGGGCTTAGTACTTAAGTTTTCTCTATAGCTTGGCTATATTGCCTAAACTCTGCCGTTGCTATCAAGACGCTAATCATTTGAGGATACATAATGGACACGCGCTTAAGGGCTGACTCAGCTAAAACTATATCTGAGCATGAGCAATCAATTTTGATTTATGATTTTGCTGAGCAAATTCCTAAGGCTTTTAGT
Organism: Agarivorans litoreus; assembly: GCF_019649015.1. Taxonomy (NCBI): domain Bacteria; kingdom Pseudomonadati; phylum Pseudomonadota; class Gammaproteobacteria; order Alteromonadales; family Alteromonadaceae; genus Agarivorans; species Agarivorans litoreus. Next base: position 3,027,244 of record NZ_BLPI01000001.1, read on the forward strand.
TTTAGCAACGTAGATGCAGAATTGGTGAGTGAAGGCAACGGAATTACCGTAGGTTCGCAAGCTTTAAAAGTTACTACGCACAGTAAAGAGAACTTTTATACCTCAATTTTTATCGAGCCCGAGCAGCCTTTTGATTGGAGTGCGCTTCCTAATTTTAGTTTTGCATTTGACGTCACTAACTTAGGGCGTCGATCAACACAGATTTTTATTAATATCTTCGACAAACAAGGGCAAATGCATAGTCGTAGTATTAATGTGGCGGGCGGTTCTTGTAAAACCTATTTAAACGAGCTTAAAGGTGAGTTTTTAAAGGGTGGGCTTAACTATGAGTCGGGTTTTCGCTCTAACCCTGCTGCCTGGGATACCCCATTTCACTATGCAACGTGGATGTGGGGGGAGATGAACATCGATTTAAGTGCCGTTGCCAAAATTGAACTAAGCATTCACGGTACTTTGATTGATCATCAGCTGGTGTTGGATAACTTTAGAGTGATTCTTACTCCAGAGTGTAATCCCGATTTTCTTAAAGGCTGTTTAGATAAGTTTGGCCAAAATGCTTTCGTAGAAACCGCCGAAAAAGTGCATTCAGAAGAAGAATTATTGGCTGTTACGGCCAAAGAGCTTAAAGCCTTAGAACAAGGTGCCATGCCCCAGCGCTCGCGCTTTAGTGGTTATACCGGTGGGCCGCAGTTAGAAGCGACCGGGTTTTTCCGCACCGAAAAGATTGATGGAAAATGGTCATTTGTTGACCCCGATGGTTACCCATATTTTGCTACCGGCCTAGACATAATCCGCTTAGCAAATTCCTTTACCATTACTGGTGTTGATTACGATCACTCTAAAGTGGCTGCGCGCAGCGATGACGATGTTACCCCTGAAGACTCCAAAGAGAAGCTCGAGATTAGCCAAGAGGCCTTTGATTCCGCCTTTGTTGCCAACCAAACTCGGCGAGACTTTTTTCAGTGGTTACCCAGCTATGACGAACCTTTAGCAGAGCATTACAGCTACATGCGCGAGTTGTTTGAAGGCCCAGTTGACCGCGGCGAAATCTTTAGTTTCTATTCAGCAAACTTACAACGAAAGTACGGCCAAGATGGTGCCGATTACATGGGCAAGTGGCGCGAAGTCACTATGGACCGCATGATCAACTGGGGGTTTTCTTGCTTAGGAAATTGGACTGCGCCTGAGTTTTACAGTAACGAAAAAATTCCATATTTTGCCAATGGTTGGATTATTGGTGACTTTAAAACAGTGACTAGTGGCGATGATTTCTGGGCACCGCTACCCGATCCATTCGATCCTGTATTTAGAGAACGCGCCGAAGCCACGGTAAGCCAGGTGAAAGCCGAAATGCAGGGGTCACCATGGTGTGTGGGTATTTTCATTGATAATGAGAAAAGCTGGGGCCGCATGGGCACCATTAATGGCCATTATGGTATTGCGATCCATACTCTAGGTCGCAGTGATGAAGAGAGCCCCACCAAGGCAGTATTCACTCGAGCCTTAAAAGACAAGTACGGCACTGTAGAACAGCTTAACCAAGCTTGGGGGACTAAGATTGAATCTTGGCAAGCTGTCGCTGGTGGCGTTAGTGATTTAGCTCATAACGAAGCACAGCTAAGTGACTACTCCATGTTATTAGAGCTATACGCCAGCGAATACTTCAAAGTAGTAAACGAGTCGCTTAAAGCTCAATTACCTAATCATTTGTACTTGGGGGCTCGATTTGCTGATTGGGGCTGTAATCCAGAGGTGGTAAGAGCCGCAGCAAAACATGTGGATGTTGTAAGTTACAACTACTACAAAGAAGGGCTACACCCCGAACCTTGGAAGTTTTTGGCAGAAGTAGACATGCCAAGCATTATTGGTGAGTTTCACATTGGTGTTAAAGAAGGTTTCTTCCACGCTGGTTTGGTGACCGCTAACGACCAAACCGAGCGCGGCGAGATGTTCGAAGATTACTTAAACTCGGTAATTGATAATCCATACTTTGTTGGGGCGCATTGGTTCCAATACATTGACTCGCCGATTACTGGGCGTTCGTTTGACGGTGAAAACTACAATGTGGGTTTTGTGGGTATCACCGATGTACCCTATCAGCCAATGGTTGATGCTGCGAAGCGGGTAAATGGTGGCATGTATCAGCGCCGTTTTAGTAAGACGAAAAAGTAGCATGCTTTGATAGGTACCTATAAGTAAAAAGCGGGCTTCGGTCCAAGGCGTTTACAAAACGTGGGTCTAGGTCTTTTTAGTTAAAGCATAAGGGTGCTGTTTTACTGGTTAATTCCAGCATGCAGCGCCCTTTCTTTTGGGAAATTTTTCTGAGGGATTGTATAAGGATTCAGTTGTTATCTTCTGTTGCGGCATTGCTCTGTGCAATGTGCAGTTAAGCAAAAACCTATTTGCTGCAATAAAGTAGTTTAATACAGCAACCTATTAGGGCTCGACCAGTTAGGTATTCGTTCCATTTTTGCCATTCTTAGAAAGCAAAAAAGGCAAGCGCTGCTTGCCTTTGCTGATAGGCCCACAAAATGTAAACACTTTGGCCCAAGGCACCTTTTATTGGTAGTCCAATTGTTATATTGGTTATTAACTTTTGATGGGTATCTCCTAGCTTCTCTGCTTTTTTCGGCAATTTTTCTTTATGTCTGTTATTTAAGTTACTTACTTTTTGGGGGAGGTTTAAGCTGATGTTGTCTAATATCCCTCTAACTGTTTGCTATAAAAGACTTTGACGGCTATCGCATAATTAACAATTAAATATGATATAGATCCTGTTTGAAAGGTTAACCAATTGCTCATTGGTTAATCAATTGTTTAGATTGGGCGATGTATTGTTGTACTTTTTAGTTCAAAGACATTTAAGCCAATCAACAAAAGGATTTTTGATGATATCTCGCAATAGTTCTAAACAAAGAGTGTTTACGCGCAGCTTGATCAGTGCATTGGTTATCGCCATTACCGGGTGTAATAGCAGTAGTGATGATGGAAATGGAGGAAGCGGTGGTGGGTTTACGCCTATTACAGTAACCAATACGCAGCCTGTAGAAATGCCTTACAGTGTTAGCGGCTCTAGCCTCAAGCAAGTAAACTTTGAATTTTCTATAAGCGTTCCCTATGCCAACTTAAGTTTGTATGCCGATGATCAATTGTTATTGGATAACATTGATATTCCTAGTCAAGGTATTAATCAGCTAAACGCAATTGTTGATTTTGGCTCTTTAGGTGACAAGCAGTTGCGCCTTGTTGGACGAAATGGCGATATCTTGATTAACAACATGACCTTTCAAGATATTAGCGACTTAAGCATGCCTAAGTTTCGCGACGCTTCCGAAGAAATAGGTTTAGTGACCGAAGATACCTACAAGTATGGTGGTCCGTCGGTGGGTGATATTAACAACGATGGTCACTACGACTTTGTGCTTAATAACCACAACTATATTTCTACCCAGCTAGCGATGAACAATGGCGATGGTACCGTGACCTTAAGCGATCTGTTTCCTAATGTTCAAGACTTTCACGGTTCGGCCCTTGGTGATTACACTGGCAATGGTGAATTAGATATTATGGTGGCGCTAGGCGGAGCTAATGGTACTAGCCCATCGTCTTATGTACTGCTCAAAAATGAAGGCGGAACCTTCACCCAAGCCACCGATACTGGCATAACAACACCTGCGCGTGGTCGCGCACCTCGTTGGTTAGATATGGATTTAGATGGTCATTTAGATTTAGCTTTAATCAATGCTAAAACGCCAAACTACGATGGTCCGCAACAACTCTTTTACCGCAATAAGGGTGACGGTACTTTCGAAGAAGTACGCATTCCTGGTATCGAGAGTGCCGAAGCCGAGCGCGCCTTGGTTCTCGATTTTAATAATGACGGTATTGACGACATATTGCTATTCTCGCCATTAACGCTTTGGCAGGGTAATGGCAACCTAGGCTTTACCGATGTTACAGCTCAATGGCTACCAGAAGGCGCAGCTAATGCTTGGCAAGTGCAAGCAGTAGCTGACGTTGATGTAAACGGTAATGGTTTATTTGATTTGTATATTGCTCGAGGCAAGCCAGAGTATCAGCTGTCTGACAAATCTTATGACTTTAACCCATCAACTAAAAAGCTCGATATCCGTGATAATGGTGAAACTGGCACAACAGAGATTAGCTTCACTGCTGACGAGAGCGTTACCTTATCTGGCTTAGATTTGGTTTATCGCCAGTATGATGGTGGCTACCCAATCTACCTTGGTGAAACCAAAGAGCGCAAAGATGTACATGCCACAGGCTTCCAGCCTGACCAGCTTCCACCAGAAATGAGTGGGGCGCCAAGTACCTTGGAAATAACCACAGAGGCGGCTAATGGTTGGCCAAGCACACGTGAAGCTAACGGCATTTACATTGGTTACTTAGGTGATGGTAACTGGAAGGCCGAGTGGGTTCGTGATCAAAATGTTTATTGGAATGTGAGTTTCACATTAGATGGATTAAATGACATCGCTCTAGATTGGCAGCCTAATAACCGCAACGAACAAGATATTTTGTTGATTAACCAAGGCGATAAGTTTGTTGATGCTTCGAGTGAGTGGAATTTGCCTAAAGGTGGTAACCACTGGGGGGTTACTCATGGTGACTTCAATAATAATGGATTCAATGACATCTTTATTCACCGCTTTGGCTTTTTAAAAGAGCGTGTGACAGACCTATTATTGGTAAACACTGGTAAAGGACAGTTTATACCTACTACTTTACATGGTGCGCATAGCATGACAGACCATGGTCATGGGGATATGGGCCAAGGCTTTGATTTTGACCAAAACGGTCGCGTAGATTTACTTAACGGCAGCAATGAAGAAGGCCGTTGGTACATGTACAAAAATGATACCCAAGACTTAGGTAATTACGTATTGGTTGATGTTGGTTACAGCCCGCTAGATAAGGTTGACCCCTTATCGGCACAGGTTGTGGTAACAACCGAAAGTGGTAAAACTTATCGTAAGCGTGTGGGATCAGCAGGCGAAGTCTTCTCGCAAGGCTCGATTAACATGCTGCACTTTGGTTTAGCCAATGAAACCGAGATCAAGCAAGTTGCAGTGCACTGGCGTAACGGCGAAACGGTATACTTTAGTGATGTAAATGCTAATGCAAAATACTTAACTAAAGATGCTGCTAACCCTGCTCCAACAGCGATTGCCTTGGAACGACAAGAGAAAAAGCTTGCCGTGGCAGAAACCTATAGCTTAATGCCAAACTTTGTTCCGTTAAACGCACAAGCTAGCGTGAGCTATCGCTCATCGGATCCAAGTGTTGCAACAGTGAGTGAAGACGGCCTGGTAACTGCGGTTGCCGATGGTGACGCAACCATTACTGTTAGCTCGTTAATCGCAGACGATGTGACCACAACAATGGCCATTAGTGTTGGTGATTTTGACCCCATTTATGCCACCGACATTACCATTGCCGGCGATGACCAAGCATTTTACGTGGGACAAACAACTAGCTTAAGCGCTACGCTAGCCTCTTCAGATCCTCTTGAACAGCCTGATGACCAAAGTATTACTTGGCAAAGCAGCAATACTGCAATCGCTACTGTAGATGGTTCTGGCGCGGTGACTGGTATTGCAGAAGGCTCAGTAGATATTACGGCGATTGCTAATGGCTCAGAGGTGGCCAATGATGTTTCTGACCTAGTTAGCTTAAATATTGAAACTTTTTATGCTTCGGCAATGAGTTTTGATGATGTTAATAAATACACTAGCACTGACTATTCGACCGGTGGTTCGATGGACGTGCAAGTTAACTATCATGCGGGCTCGGGAGACACTGTAGACAGTAACGGTATTATCTTTCGTTTACGCGAAATACAAGCGGGTTGGGTAGGCATTACTCAAGATCATACGGAAATAGATACCACTGCGGCTGGCCAAGTTTCTGGTACGAGTTCGGTGTCGATTCCTCTTAATGATGCCACCGCAAGTGCAGATTTACCGAGTGGTGATTTCCACTTCTTATTTATCGAGTTTAATACCACTAGTGGTAAGCACGTGGAAGTTAAGGTTGGTTTTGCACCAGGAGACATAACGATTGTAGCCGCACCTTAATGAATTCGTTTGTTAAATAATCCTGTGTAGCTATAGCACCAGAAGCGCAAGATAGGCTTCTGGTGCTTTTTCTTTTATCACTTGCTGTTCGCTTACCGCATCTTCAGATTTGCTGTAAACCCCGCTAGCTAAGGCCTTAGTATGATAGGCTGTGATGGAGCAACAGGGCGGTTTCTATAGCTGAATGAGGTAAGGCTTGGTTAAAGGTTATTACAGGTGCATTGCCGTTGTTTTAACTATGCGATGCTTGCGTAGGTATGATATCAGGGCGGGATCGCACTTTGTTAACTAATATGATCTAATTGTGCCAAACCCTCAGCAGCACAGTCATTTTGAACCTTATTGAACACTTATCTGTTGTAGAAGATACTCGATCGGACATCAACCAGAAACACAACCTTATTGATGTTATGTTCCTTGTGATCAGCGCTATCGCATCGGGATGCGAAGGTTGGCAAGACATTGAATTTTTTGGAGAAGAAAAACTCGACTGGTTAAGAAAATATCGACCATTCGAGCATGGCATCCCTCGAAGACACACGATAGCTCGCATCTTGCGTTCCGTTGTTGCGGAATCTTTGCTTGAAGCTTTGGCTCTTTGGATTAACGAACAACGAACTACTCAGAACAAACCCATTATCGCTTTTGACGGAAAGGTTCTACGGGGCTCCTATCGTAACGACAGGAAAACAGCATTGCAGTTGGTCACGGCTTACGACACCGAGCGTGGCCTCGTTCTAAGCCAAAAGCCGACTGAGACTAAAAATGGTGAAATAAGCATTGTTCGTCAAATGCTTGATGTCATTAATGTAAAGGGTAGTGTTGTCACGGTTGATGCACTGCATTGCCAGCGTGAAACACTAGAAAAAATCAAAGAAAAACAAGCGCATGTTGTTGTCCAGGTTAAGAATAATCAGCCCAAGCTTAGAGCGGCTGTTGTGGAGCAGTTCCAAGCGATTTTTGATGCAGGTAAAGAGAAAATAGTCACCGAGGTCAAAGAGAAAAAACATGGTCGCAGCGAAGAGCGATACGTATTTCAGATAAAGGCCAAATTGCCCGACGAATTGGCGAAGAAATGGCCGACGATAAGAAGCATCATAGCAGTGGAACGCCATCGTGTGATCAATGGTAAAGGTACTGTAGATACCTCTTACTACATTAGTTCTTTGTCGCCAAACCACAAACTACTGGGCCATTATATTCGCCAGCATTGGCGGATTGAGAACAGCCAACATTATGTTTTAGATGTTGTTTTTAAAGAAGATAGCTCTCGTATTACTTTAGATGGTGCCGTTGAAAACATTGCGTTATCTAGACGTTTTGTGATGAATATGCTCAAGCAATGCGAATGTGGTGCGCCGAGCCAAAAAGTGAAGCTGAAGAAAGCGGGTTGGAACGATGATTATAGGGCAAGAGTCTTCTTTGGGTTATAAATCCATCAAAGTATGCTCCCGCCCTGGGTATGATATTGGTGGCTTATTGGGCCTCTAATAAGGGCTCGCCTAAAGCATGCCAGTGGCTAACCCGTTGTTGTTTAACCCCTGATTGTTGAATGGCTTTATCAACCAAACCTAAGCGAATAATTTTAGCTAAGCCTTGATCAATGGCTTGGGCTATTTCAGCGCCGTGTGGGTGTTTCTTCGATACCATAAAATGACGACTTTCTTGAAATTCTATTTTCACATTTGGGATCGGGTAAAAGCTGCCATAACTATCATGAATGGCTAGATCTGGGGTATTGGGGAACTCTAAAAAGGCAACGTTAATTCTGCCTTTACTTAACATGCCAAATAATGACTGATTACGGTTGAGTTTATCTATGTTGTTAAAGCCACTACGCTGTAACTGGGCTATGTCTTGGTACCAAGTACTCCCTACGCTAATGGGTAATTCTCTAAGCTGCTCATGAGTTAAAGCTTGGCTGAGCAAAGGGGAATTGTCGTTAACATAAAAGCCTTTTTCAAAGGTATTTTTAGGGATAATAGCCACCGACTTGTAGGTACTATCATCAAAGTCACTTTCCCAAATATCGGCTTGATAAACTGCCACATTGCCTTGTTTCAACTCTCGCAGGCTGCGACCGGTATTAGGCGAGGTCACAAAGGTGAGCGAATACTGCAAATCGCTATAACTAAGGGCTTGAGTTAACAGCAGCAAGCTTACGGTTGCGCGATCTGAGTAGGGCGATTGGTAGTCACTAATTTGGCGAGGGTCACCACCTTTAAACTCAAGCAATTGCTGGTAATTTGAGAAGGTGCCTTGGTCACCAATAATCGACACATCGATATCGGCGAAAGAAGAAAAGCTAGACAGACATAAAATGCTGAATATCCACGGTCTCACTATTGCTCCTCGTCTGGTTGTTGCAGTCTTTATTTAGTTAGCCGTTACTTACTGTAGCGTAAGATGACAAGTTAAAGTGTAGACTGTTTCACAATCGTTATTAGGGGCAATAGTTGAACAGGTGATTAAGCCTTGTTTTTAGATGATTTAATCCGCTGAATAATGGTGAGGATCAATACCCACGAGGCGAGGATAAAGGTAATAATATTGGCTAAAAACACCGATAAATCTTGAATTAAGAAGCCGTAAATCATCCACAGGCCTACGCCCGTGGTTAATATGGAATACATGGTTAATGAAATTCCGGCAACATTCTTGGTCTTAATAATGTGTATTACCTGCGGAACAAACGACAAAGTGGTGCAGCTAGCTGCTATTAATCCAAGAATCGTAAGGGCTGTCATCTAAACTCCATTTTATTGGTAAACCAATTTGGGTGGATTATACCGTTTTGGTCAACCTTGTAAATAATGAAAGCGATTAAAGCCTGCACTCATCACTTAGTTAAGCACGCTAGCTTCTAGGATGTTTTGATCCACAAGCTTGTTGAGTAGTTGCTGGCTATTCCTCCGTAGGTTATCGCGTAACAAACGCATCGCTGGAGTAATTGATTGGCGGCTGGGGCAAATAAGCCATAACTCGGTAGGAGTAGGTTGATAATCGTGCATTACACTCACTAAGTTACCGGCTAAAATATCTGAAGCCATATCTAAGCTAGATTTAACCGCCAGCCCATGGCCGGCCACACACCAGCGCCTCACTAAATCGCCATCATTTGCTGCTCGATTGCTCGTCATTTTAATCTTGTAGCTTTGTTGCTCATCATTAAAGCGCCAAACATCATGAACAATGTCGTGCAGTTGATAGAGTAAACCGTTGTGTTTGCTTAGCTCTTTAGGGTGCTTGGGTGTCCCATGTTTTAGCAAGTACTCTGGGCTGGCGCACAATAGCCGTGGAGCGTTACATATTTTGAAGCCGTAAACACTGGCATCGTTGGGTGAACCATAGCGCAAAGCCATATCTACTGAATCACGATAAAAGTCGATGTTGCTGTCACTAATGCTGCTGCGCAGGTTTAGCGCAGGGTAGTGCGACATAAACTCATCTAGCCAGGGGCTGATTACATTTCTGCCCAGATCCGAGGAAAGAGCGATTCGTAGCTCACCGTCAATCACAGCCAAATCGTGTTTCATGTTTTGCTTGGCTTGCTCAAGCATGTGCAGCGCTTGTTCGCATTGAGGAACATAACGCTCACCCGCGGCAGATAAACGCAGGTGTCTGGTTGTTCGAATAAATAGCTCCGCACCTAGTTGGCTTTCTACACGCTTTAGTGCGGCACTAGCCGTGGCAGAACGCATATCTAGCTTGGCTGCGGCAGCTGTAATACTGCGGCATTCTGCTACCTTTAAAATTACCTGTAAATCTTCCAGTAGCATAACAGCACCTTTTTATTGTCTATTTATTTTTGATAATGATTCAAATATTACCCTGTTTATTGAACTGTATGCAAAAGGCTACTATTTAACCCGTTAAAGCGAACCAGCAATTTACTTATTTAGAGGACAGCCAAATGGCCAAGTTAACTATCGTTGCAAACATTAAAGCGAAGGCAGACAAAATTGAGTTAGTAAAAGCAGAACTGCTTAAGCTGATAGATATCACCCGTGCCGAAGAAGGCTGTATTAACTACGATTTACATCAAGACAACGAAAACCCAGCGCACTTTGTGTTTTACGAAAACTGGGAGTCACGTGAACTGTGGCAAACCCACATGGGCAATACTCACTTAGCAGAGTACATGGCGGCAACCGAAGGCGCCGTAGCAGAGTTCACCTTGAATGAAATGACGCAAATTGCTTAGGCCTGAGTGTTTAAAGTACAGCGACATCCATTAATCATTTAGTGGATATCGCTTTATTCTGATGCCAATGGTAAAGCTATATATAGCCAGTAGAATAAAGCTCTAATATTCCCTATCAAATATAGACCTCGGTGTATTTATAACGGATAACATTTCTGATTGTAGCTTACAAATTAATCTGGCTTATGTTTGAGTGTTTTTTATACAATCTAGGTGTTTATTATTAACTGGTTTTACTTAATCAGGTTTTTTACTGGATATTAGGATGTTTTTTTTGGAAGTATTTATTGATGGGTGCGCAGCCAGATTCTAAAAGCTCCTTATATGATATGGAGTATCTATTTTTGTTAACAAGAAAATCTAATGTAAAACTCATTTATTAATTTTTTATCTGGTTTTGTTGATTCATTTATTTTAGTGTTCTGGTAATATTTAATTTAACACTAAGGGATTAGATAAAATGAAACTGTACTACTCACAATTAGCTTTAAGCCTTTGCTTTGTATTATCCGCTTGTGGCGGAGGTGGTGGCGGTGGTGGAGCCAATGATGGAGGCGGTGGTTCCACCGATGTGTCGAGCTTATATCAAGGAGTGGATACATCAGCAGCTATAACCATAGATAATTTAGGGCTCTTTGCTAGTTCTGTTAATGTTTTAATTCAGGATGATACGATATCTTTACCGAGTCAGAACCAAGCTGTTAGAACTCAGCTTTCAGCAAGGGCAAGTATTGACGAAACACTATTTTGCTCAAGTGGCTCTGCAAGCGTGAAAGGAAATATCGATGAAAATAAATTAACAGGGGTATTAGAGTTTAAGTTTGATTCGTGTGACCTTGAGGGAGAGGGGAATATTTACGATGGAGCTTATAAAGTTGATGTGTCTAGAGTTAATCCTAATGATTTTTCACCAATTGATACTAATACTAGTTTTAGTAGTTTCCGCATCAAAACTAGTGATAACAACTATACAGAGCTAAACGGTAATTTAAAGAATGAAGGGCTTGGTACTTGTGATACTAAGGTTGTTCAAAATTTAGTCGTTACGTCTAGCATTCAAGATTTAAATGTATATACAGATGAGCTAACCCTTAATAGAACATGTGCTAATCTTCCTGACACCAGTTTGTCATTTGACAATGCATCTGTTTCTGGTCGCGTTTATCTTGCAGAGCATGGTTTTGTTGATGTATCTAGTCAAAATTTGTTAATTGCAAGGTTTGTTTATTCTGGTCATGAAATTGGTGGCAGGGCAGATGTATATGCAGAAGGTAGCCTCAGTTTTGATAGCGACTCTTCTAGATTAAGCTTTGAAAGTAGCACCAGCTCTGTATTAGATATTAATAAATATGACACACGGGTAACCTTGTTGGATAAAGAGAGTAATCTACTTTCGATTGATGTGTCTATGCCTTCATGGATGGCCAATATCACAGAGGTATTGGAATTAGATGACACCGACTCGGATGGTATGTGGGATGGGTACGAACACCTATACGGATTAAATCATTTACTTGACGATAGCTCTGATGATTTAGATGAAGATGGATATTCAAATGGTTTAGAGTTTCAACTTTTCACCGCTCCAAATGATGAAAACGATCGTCCTGCAGCAGCGATTCGCCTTGGATTACTTAATCTTCCTGATACTGTTTATGTTGGTCAAGAAGTAGATATGCAGATTGAAATGATCGCTTCGTTTGAGCAACGTTTTGCTGAAATTATTGGCGACTTTTCTATTTCTGCAGAGGTAGATTTACAGTCTGGTCTGTGGGTGGTAGATAGCGACTATGGCTGTATACTAAATGGTAATGAGTTGAGGTGTGATAATATCTCAGCCCCAGCTTTGGCTGCTGGATCTTTGAATGGCAATGAAGTCAGTATTCTGGGCTCTATTCACTGGGTTCCTGATGCTGAAGAGAGCGGGTGTATTAATTTTAGTTATTCAGCCGACTATAAGATTGACCTAGAGAGTTCGGGAGGCTGCTCTTATGTTTACTAACTATGGGACCTGCTTCAACTTAAGGTTGCGCAGTTCAAATTAGTTCTTTATTTAATATAAAAAAAGCCAGTCGAATGACTGGCTTTTGCTATACAGGCAACAAAGCTTAGTGAAGAATACGGGCGCGAATAGTGCCGTCAATTTCTTTAAGCTTAGTAATCGCTTGTTCGGCTTGCGCTGTTTCTACATCAATCACTACATAACCTATGCTGTCATTGGTTTGCAGGTACTGCGCTGCAATGTTGATTGAGTCTTCGGCAAAGGCAGAGTTAATTTTGGTTAACACACCCGGTTGGTTATGGTGGATGTGCAACAAACGGCTAGTGCCAGTGTGCTCTGGTAGTGCTACTTCTGGGAAGTTAACTGCCGACAAGGTTGAACCGTTGTCAGAGTATTTAGCCAGTTTCGAGGCTACTTCAATACCGATATTTTCTTGTGCTTCTTGGGTTGAACCGCCTACGTGTGGGCTAAGAATGACGTTGTCATAACCACGTAACTTAGACACAAACTCTTCTTTGTTTGATTTTGGCTCAGTTGGGAAAACATCAATTGCCGCACCCGCAAGCTTTTTGCTTTCTAGTACCGACACCAAAGAATCGATATCAACTACCGTACCGCGAGAGGCGTTAATTAAAATAGAGCCTTGCTTCATAGCGGCAAACTGCGCTTCACCAAACATGTACTTGGTTTGTGCGGTTTCTGGTACGTGTAGGCTTACTACGTCACTCATTGCTAGTAGCTGGTCAAGGTCGGCGATTTGGGTAGCGTTACCCAAAGATAGCTTGTTTTCTATATCGTAGTAGTAAACTTGCATGCCTAGGGTTTCAGCCAAAATACCCAGCTGAGTACCAATATGGCCGTAACCGATAATGCCTAGCTTTTTACCACGTGCTTCATAAGAGTTGTCGGCCGATTTTATCCATTCGCCGCGATGTGCTTTGGCGTTTTTCTCTGGAATGCCACGCAGTAGTAAAATAATTTCACCTAATACTAGTTCAGCTACGCTACGAGTATTAGAGAACGGTGCGTTGAATACTGGAATACCTTTTTGCTGGGCAGCTTTAAGGTCAACTTGGTTAGTACCAATACAGAAACAACCAATGGCAACAAGCTTATTCGCTGCTGCTAGCACACGTTCGTTTAGGTCTGTACGGGAGCGAATACCAATGAAGTGAACGTCTTTGATTTTTTCAATCAGTTCTTCTTCTGCTAGCGAGGTTTTGATCATTTCTACATTTTCATAACCCGCAGATTGGAAAGATTGCAGTGAGCTAGGGTGTAAACCCTCTAACAACAATACTTTGATTTTTTCCTTGCCTAACGAATACTTTGCCATGTTTGCTTCCTAATACCCATGTTACCGCTCGAGCGGCTAAATTTAGCAAAAAAGCAGGGCTTAGGGAATGTAATTTTATTACATCAAATTTTATTCATGATGTGATTATTATTCTCCATAGTGTTTTTTTTGAAGTTTTTAATGTTGTAATTGGGGTTTTGTTTAGTGCTTGATCGAGATTATTGATGGGGTGTTGGAATATTTCATAAAAAAAAGAGCGCGCAATGCACTCTTTTTTTTTAAGGTCTTGCTTGATTAGCGTTTTTTAGCGCCTTCTGGGGTGCCAATGATCACTTCATTTGCGCCGCGAGCTGCAAACAGGCCATTAGTGACTACACCTACAATGGCGTTAATGTCGCGTTCCATTGTCACTGGATCTACAATCTTCATATTGTGAACATCTAAGATCACGTTGCCGTTATCGGTGACTACACCTTCACGGTAAACTGGGTCGCCGCCAAGCTTAACCAGCTCGCGCGCTACATAGCTACGGGCCATTGGAATCACTTCAACCGGAAGAGGAAAGTTGCCTAGTACTGGCACTTCTTTGGTATTGTCTACGATACAGATGAACTGGTCGGCAACCGCGGCAATAATCTTTTCACGAGTTAGGGCTGCACCACCGCCCTTGATCATGTGGTTTTGTTGGTTAATTTCGTCGGCGCCGTCTACGTAAACCGACAACTCACTCACACTGTTTAAATCAAACACTTCAATGCCATAAGCAAGTAGCTTTTCGGTAGACGCTTCAGAGCTTGAAACCGCCCCTTTAATGCTGTCTTTCATGGTCGCTAAGGCGTCAATGAAATGGTTCACGGTAGAGCCTGTGCCTACGCCAACAATGGTGTCTTCTTGAACATATTCCAATGCGGCCCAGCCAGCGGCTTTTTTCATTTCATCTTGTGTCATTACAGTGCTCCGAGCAAAGTGAGGGGAAGGGCAAAAGTAGCCCGCTTGTTTGGCGCGGATTATAACCAAGCGATGGCGTTAACGCCATGCTCCTTTGGCGCTTTTTTCGGCGCTTTTATTATTACTGTTTTAGTTATTACCAACACCAATATCTGCTAGGAGTAATAATCCGTTTAAGTGGTTGATCCCATGCCTGAACTGGCACTTCGTTTATTTGCTGGCAATCGTGAGCGAGGCCAATAACTAAAGGTTTATCTCCACTAATTTGTGCCAGCAAGCGGTCGTAATAGCCGCCGCCCATGCCTAGGCGGTTACCTTGCGAGTCAAAGGCTACCAAGGGGGCTAGGATTAAATCTAGTTGCTGAGTGTCAATTACCTGTTTGGCGTCAAAAATGGGTTCGCCAATGCCAAATTTATTGGCTTGTAAGGGGCTGCTGGCTTGATAACGATGAAAGCACATCTCGCCATTTTGGGTGGGGTCAACTAAGGGCACATAAACCTGTTTACCTTGTTGCCATAAACAATTAATTAGCAAGCTTAAATCAAGCTCCCCGTCAAAAGCTAAATAGAGCGCTACCCGTTGCATCGGAATAAGCTCGGGATCGTCTTGCAAGTATTCAAGAATGGCTTGGCTAGCCTCTAGTTGTTGCAAAGGGCTTAAGGCGCTACGTTGTAGGCGTATCTGTTTGCGTAATTGCTGGCGAGGATCTAGCTGAGTCATAAACAAACTTAACTGACAAATTAGACTTTAAGTGTGTATCTATATTGGCAATCAAGCAAGGCGCTGTTACACATTAAGCCAAAATTGGAGTCGATACCGAGAAGAGGGAGTAAAGGTCACCAAGCCTGATGAACAGGCTTGGTAAAAACCAGTAGAGTTATTCTTGCTCTACGTTGTGATACACGTTTTGCACGTCGTCACAGTCATCAAGCATGGCTAGAAATTTCTCGAACATTGCCACGTCATCACCGCTAATGGTGGTGTAGTTTTGCGGAATAAAGCTAATTTCTTCTAGTTCAAACTCTAACTCAGGCAAGGCTTGAGTTAATGAGGTTTTAACCTTGAAGTATTCAGTATGTGGAGCAAATACGGTAATCATACAGTCTTCACTTTCTACATCGGTAACTTCCACGTCGTCCATTAGTAGGATTTCTAGAATGGCGTCTTCGTCGTCACCTTTAAAGGCAAAAATAGCTTGGTGGTCGAACATATGCGCCACGCTGCCTTGGTTACCAATTTTAGATTTGGTTTTTACAAAGGCTTGGCGAACGTCGGTAAAGGTACGGCTGTTGTTATCGGTTAAGCAGTCAACAATTACCATACAGCCGCCAGGACCGTAACCTTCGTAGCGCGCTGGAACGTAGTCTTCGCCTGCGCCGCCTTTGGCTTTGTCGATAGCTTTATCGATTACGTGACTAGGAACTTGGTCTTTTTTGGCGCGGTCTACAACACTGCGTAACTGTAGGTTAGCTTCTAGATCGGCACCGCCATTTTTAGCGATAACGTAGATTTCTTTACTGTATTTAGAATAAACCTTGGTTTTTGCACCAGCGGTTTTGGCCATTGAGGCCTTACGTACTTCAAAACTTCTGCCCATAGGGATGCTCTTTTCTTCGATGCTTAAAAATTCTGGGAAAGGATTTTACCAGCTGAAATACAAGGAACAAGGGCTGGCGCGGGTTCTCGATCAATAATGCGCTTAATTTAGTTAAATCGTGAGGTATTTAACTGTTAAATCCTCACGATTATCTAGGTGCTTGATAGCCTTTTGCGACTAAATAGCTGTTTGTAGCATATTTAAAGTTGCTCTAAAGACTGCTTACTTAAATAGGCAGGGTTATAGTATTTGTCGGCAAGGCTATGCGCTTGCACCGACTCGTAATCAATCACCGTGCTTTTGTTGGTTTGGATGCTATCAACCAGTGTCATGGTTTTTACTACGGTTCGCCCATCTCGCTGGCCTTGCTCAAAGTAAGCTTGTTTTGCCAGTTTGCCAGACTTTAAGTAGAGGTCGGCTTTTAGTGGAAAATTGCTGCGGTGATCTACCCACAAGTCTATTTTTTGATAGCTGGCACCACTGGTTTTAGCCTGCAGTTGTAAATGCAGAGCCGTTACGCCATCTAGCACACTAATTTCACCTAATTCGCCTTGGTAATCTTCACTCCAAGTGAGGGTCGAGATGTCGCCTACCGAGGCTTCACCCAACAGTTTTTGCATGGGAGTAATGCGAATTGGCCTGCGGCTATTTGGCATAAGCAGCCAGTAATTGTCGCCGAGCATCAGCATTTTTTGCCCCAGCTCCGATTGCGCTTTAAATACCACTAGCGATTCACGTTCTGGGCGAATATACACGTTGTAACGGTGTTTCTTTTTTAGCTGCTGTTTATCAAATTGACTCACCTCGGTCACTACTTTGGCCGATGCGCTCTGCAAGCGGTAGCTGTCGGCTTCAAGCAAGCGCAGACTAACTTCTTCATTCGCTTGCACTAAACCAATGCTAAATAAGCTACCTAATAACCACAGTTTAAATAGACTAAACATAAATAAGTGCCTCGGTAATAGGCTTCTTTATGCCTTTGTTAGCAGCAATGGCAGACGCCAATGCGCATATACACACCACGCCTAAAGAGACGATGGCAGCCAACATGAATGAGAAAGTAATATGTAGTGGGTAGCCTACGCTGCGCCCCGGTGGAGGAGGCATTTGAATATCGGCAAATAGCAGCGTTAATGATACCGAGCCACTAAGTAGCACGCCTATTAGGCTGCCAATTAAGGCCAGAACTACAGCTTCTAATACAAAGCCAATTAGCTGTTCCGAATTGGCAGTGCCCAAGGCGGATAGGGTGCCTATTTCTCGGGTTCGCTCAGTAACCGACATGCTCAAGGTATTAAACAACGACACAAACACCACTAGCGCCATAATAAAGCCCATCACTCCAAAGATGCGGTTGTACAAGCCTTTTACCGCTTCGTAGAAGAAGGCCTGTTCCCACCATGGCGTGACCAACAAACTTGGTTGCTGTTGTTCAACTTGTTGTTTGAGCTGGCTAATATCTTGATTGGCAAAGGCAAATACCGACATTAAGCTCACCTTATCGGTGGCGAGCAGGGCTTGGCTATCACTTAAGGAGATATACACTAGGCGTTTGTCCATCTCTGGAACACCCGTAGAAACAATGCCTTGCACGGTAAAGTCGAAGGCATTTAGCGCGCCCTCTGTGGTGGTGCTAAGCAGCGTTAGCCAATCACCGGGTTGTACTTTCATGTTGCGTGCTAGTTCGTCGCCTAGCAAAATTTGTGGCAAGTCTTGGTCACTTTGCTCGGTGAGTAGTTGACCAGCCTTTAGGTCTAAAAAGGGCCCTTTCTGGGTAAACTCGCTGGGCAATACGCCTTGGCCTACAAAAATTGCCGATTTATCGCCGTTGCTAATTAGGCCGCTAAATTCGATGCGCGGTTGCACCGCTTTTATCCCGTTTAAGGCCATTAAGTCTTGGCGTTGTTGTTGCCAGTTAGCTAAGCCGTATTGCAGGGGAGTATCTTCTTGCTGGTTAAAATACTCTGGGCTAGACAAGGTTAAGTGGCCAGTGTCGCGTGCGGCGGCCTCGGCTAGCGATTGATAGGTAAACAAACCAAATCCGCCAGAGGTGACCAAGGCCATTACCGCAATGGCGATAATAAGCACCGACATAATGCTGCGGCGGCGATTTCGTTGCACATTAAGTAATGCATGTTTTAGGCGACGCATGCGCTAACCTCCTTGGGTAATACCTGTCCGTCTAGTAGTTCTATTTGTCGGTCGCAATGTTCACTCATCCGGTTATCGTGAGTGGCGATCACAAAAGTGGTGTTGTGGCTTTTGCCAATGGCCTTCATCAGCTCTACAACTTGGTGGGCGGTGTGGCTGTCGAGGCTAGCTGTTGGTTCGTCGGCAATGACCAAGCGAGGTTGGTGAATCAAAGCTCGTGCCACAGCAATGCGTTGTTGTTGGCCGCCCGACAAACGGTCGGGTTTAGCTTGTGCAAAGTCGGCCATGCCTACTGCATCTAAAATTTGCATAATGCGCTGCCTGCGTTGTTGGCTAGGCACTTTATTTAGCATTAGCGGGTACTCTACGTTTTCGTAGGCGCTCATTACTGGCACCAAGTTAAAGCGTTGGAATACAAAGCCCAGCTGTTGTCGCCGTAGCTGCATGCAATGCTGCGGGTCTTTATCCAGTTTTACCCCATCAAAATACAGCTCGCCTTGGTAGTTAAGATCTAACAAGCCACAAATATTAAGTAAGGTGCTTTTGCCTGAGCCTGATGGGCCGCAAAGAGCAATCATTTCGCCAGCACGAATATGTTCATTAACATTGTTAAGCGCCTGCTGGCTTACTTGGCCGGTTTGGTAAAACTTACTTAAGCCTTTAAATTGCAACATATTCTATCCTTAGCTCTTATTTTGCTTAGCCATTAGCTGCGCGGTGAGCTGGCTGTAATCATCATTTACACCGCTTTGCTGTAGTTGCTTAAACCATTGTTGAGCCAGTGCCGGTTGCTGGTTGTTTAAGGCCGCCTCTACAGCAAAGCGGTATACCCACGAGGTGGCTTGGGCTGGAGATTGCAAAAAGCGCTGGTCATTAAGTACTTGTTTAAAGAGCTGCATGCCTTGGTCTTGGTAATTAAAAAAGTCTGGCACGCTGGTAAAGGTTACTGCGGCCGTTGCCTGCATATATATCGCTTGAGGCAGGTAGCGATATTGCTGCTGCCATTGCTCTTCTCCAATCATATTTAAGGCTTTATCCATGCGTGCTAAGCCATCTTCGGTGTAACGCATTTTGCTCCAAGGCATCCAAGCATCGTCACCTTTTAAGGTCTCGGTGCCACCTAGATAAAACAAAGTCCAAGGGTCTGAAGGTTGCTGCTGATGGGCGAGTTGTAACTCTTTATACAGTGAATCTAGCTGCGAGTAGTCGCCTTGAGCTGCTTGAAAGTAAGTGGCAAGTTGTTGCTCGTTAATGCTAGCGCTTGCGGAATAAGAGCAAACAAGTAGTAGGCTGGCTAAAGTAAGCTTTTTCATGATCAATCCTTGTGAGTGTGAGTACATGAGCAAGATTACGATTGATATTCCCTTACGGCTGCATGATGCGATAAAAGGTAGCTGGCGAAGATTAATGGAATGTTGAGCTGATGAATGAGCAGAGCGCAGAGCGAGGCTTAACGTGTTTACTCCATAACTAGTCTTAGTGTTTGCTGGTGGCCCGCAATCACTCTTCACCTATCGTTGCTTAGCTCATGTTGGTGAACAATAGCGTTAGACCGATTTTGTTTTAAATGGCCTTTTGGGGGGATGAATGCTGTAATTATATACAGAAATCTGCGATTCCTACTTTCTACAAGTGATTGCATACTTTCATGCTGATGTTTTTGTTATTTTTCGAGCTAGGTGGCTGATGTAGCTTAGGAAAGGTGATAACCTTGGTTTTATCAAATGTATGATAAGAGGAAAAATTCCGTGTTTAAACAAGGAAATTTTCCTATTAATAAAATGTTATACGTAAAAGGAGATCGAGTGATATTCCCAGATGATATTGCTACTTGGCTAAAAATAATTGGGGCGCTGAGTACAGCGATCGGCTCAATTCTTCTAGCTTGGCGCGTTAAAGAAATTCTAAAGTGGGTGGTTTATGGGCTTGTAGCCCATGAGCAGTCGCTAATGCAAGTTCGAAAAATATTAAACAACGAACAACAAACCGAACCAATGGTTGAGGGAGTAACAAATCATCTTCTGGATATTGAAAGTAAGCTAGGCATAATTTTGTTAATCGCGGGTTTTCTTTTTCTAGCGGTTGGCATGTTGGCAACAGCAGCATCGTTCTTTTTTGTCGGCAGCGGTGCAAACGTATAACAAGGCAATGCAGCACAGCCACTTCGTGGCTTGGACAGCCTAGCCGTCGCTCGTTTTGTGCATGGCTTCGCCATTAACGCACAAAACAATCAACAACTAGTCTGCCGCTGATTGCGGCGTTATACGTTTTATAAGTTCAGATGTAAGAAAAATAAGGAAAAAAATGGAACAAGTAATTAAGCTTCAGTTGGCGCTGTTTTTTGAGTCTTACCAAATGAGACCAGATAACTTGATGCACAGTATCAACTCAGATATGGGGAACTTGTTTGATGCAATGCCACAAATCATCCCAATGCCTGAAGATGCACCTCTTGATATTCCAAGGGTTCAACTTCGGTCTGAGAATAATCGTTACAACTGTAATATTGCTCCATCGAGAGTCGATTTCATAATAAATGGTAACGGCAGTAATGAGTCGTCTTGGGTACAGCTAACAAATGATTTTCTTGCAAAACTTCGTTTGTTTGTACGCTCAGTAAACTCTAAAGCTGGCAGTATCAGATTTGGTTTAATCGGTAACTTTTTCGTACCAGATAACGCTAATAGTGCGTCAATCACTAGAAAGTACTTAAAAGTTGACCTTAATTCAGCTGAAGAAATTAACTTACGCTTTAACAAGCGTAACAGCTCACATGGGTTGAATCTTAACAATATAACCTCAATCAATACTGCTGTAGCTGAAATTAACAATATACCCAACAAAGGTGTTTT
Source organism: Agarivorans litoreus (assembly GCF_019649015.1). Taxonomy (NCBI): domain Bacteria; kingdom Pseudomonadati; phylum Pseudomonadota; class Gammaproteobacteria; order Alteromonadales; family Alteromonadaceae; genus Agarivorans; species Agarivorans litoreus. The sequence goes on from NZ_BLPI01000001.1 coordinate 3,048,394, forward strand.
CATTGAACTAGATATTAATAATATTCCTGACAATCGAAAACTTGATATCGAGAACCTTATTGAGTTAGTTAGTAAACAGTTACCAAATTTTGCTCCCGAAAAGGTGAAAGGGTTGGTGAAATAATGAGTTCATCATCAACTAGTCAGTATCAACCACCTTCTAGCTCTTCGGGTCAACCTAGTGATGCGCAAGCATGGCAAAAATTAGTTACTGATGCCGCTAAACCAAAGACACCAGCTCAGATTCGAGCTGCTGGGGACATAAAAGTAAAAGTTGGAGTCCTATGGTTAGTTGGCATTACTTGTGCAATTTTGGCTGTTTTTGGGGGAGTGGTTTTTATAAGAACTCCAGAGCACGCAAAAGACATATGGGTTATTATCGCTCCAATTATTACAGCAGGTCTAACAGGCACTTTGGCTTTTTTAACCGGAGAAAAAGCAGGTTCATCGAAATAACGTATAACAAATAAGAATAGGTGTCGCGCAGCCGACACCTTATTCGGGTGTTGAACAAGCCCGATGCTCCTTTCTATAGTAAATAACGGTGTTGATGTTGGCGGGGCCAAGGTCCTGTTTACTTTTTACAAGACGAGTTTGGCTAAGACGGGGTGAATGGCGTTAAGCCCTTACCCGTATGGCGTAGCGCTAAGTTGTTATTGTGTGTATTTTCATCCTCATGTTAAGCCCTGCCATTCTCCTTGTACTGTTCGCCTTTCGGCTAGCTCGTTCGGCTAATGCCTATTCAGGCTTTGTTGTTGGTCTGCGGCACTAAACCACAATATTGGTTGTTACTTTTGTGGTCACCGAGTTAGCAATAAAACATTGCTGATGGGCTTGATGATGCATTTTCTCAAGCTTAGCTAGGCTCACCTCTTGCCCTGAAAAAACCACTTTAGGGTTGAGCTTTACCTCTGTCATGGCCATTTTTCCTTGTTCATTTAGGGCCATTACTCCTACCGCTTTGTCTTCATAGCTATCCACTACCAAACGGTTTTTAGCAGCTATAGATAAGAAAAACAGCATGTGACAGCTAGACAGTGAGGCGACAAAGGCTTCTTCTGGGTCAACGTTTGCTTCTACCGAGTATGGCAGCGGCACCACATGGGGTGACGACGAGGCTGCAACAGTTTGGCCACCATCAAAGTGCCAGTGGTGGCCTCGGCTGTATTGGTTGTTGGTATAAGTTTCATCGGCTTGGCGTTGCCATTCTACAATGGCGAAGTATTCAGACATAAGCGTTCCTGCGGTGAGTAAGCAAAGTTAAAACAATACAGGTTTAGCATGTTGCAGTCGTTAGTACTTGGCAATGAAAAATTCAAGCTTAAGGGCATTAGCTTGAAATTTATTGCCAAGCAAGCAACTCTAATGGTTAACAGCGTTTTTTAGGAACCATTATGCTCAACATGAATTTTGACCAAGCCTTGGCGATTAACACCGAACAAATGGATTGGCTGGCTAGCCCCTCGGCTGGGGTATTGCGTAAACCACTAGAGCGAGAAGCAAAAGAGTCTGGCCATGTAACCAGCATTGTGCAGTATCAGCCAGAGTCTTTTTTCCCTGAGCATCCACACCCACAAGGTGAAGAAATTTTGGTATTAGAGGGGGGGTTTTCTGATGAGCGTGGTGATTATCCAGCGGGCACGTATATTCGTAATCCGCCAGGCAGCAAACATAGCCCTTTTAGCAAACAAGGCTGCGTGATATTTGTAAAACTTAATCAGTTTGATGCGCGCGATCTTACTCAGGTAACAGTTAACACTAAGCAAACGCCTTGGTTGCCAGGCATTGGTGGCTTGGAAGTCATGCCTTTGCATGAGTTTGAACATGAACATGTTGCCTTGGTTAAGTGGCCTGCCGGTGAGGTATTTCAGCCTCATCGTCATTTTGGTGGTGAAGAGATTTTAGTGCTGTCGGGAGAGTTTAAAGACGAACACGGTAGCTACCCTAAACTCACTTGGCTGCGCAGCCCTCACATGAGTCAGCATCATCCTTTTGTTGAACAAGAAACCGTTATTTTAGTGAAAACCGGTCATTTACCGGTAAAGAGTTAGCTGGCGTTGGTTATCTGGGCGGAATACCGCTTAGTGTTTGTTTAAGTATTGGTGTTAGCGATAAAGAAGTAAGAGCGGTGCCCAATGAGGAGAGTCGGGCGGGCACCGCCCCTACAAAACGGTCTACTGTTCGAGTACTAATTTGTAAAAGCTAACTTGGGTGTAATCACCAGCTTCTATGCCCTTGTTGGTACAGGCTGTGCCCCAGATAGGGTTTTTGGTACCTTGGTTACACTGATTGTAAGCACCTGCTTTAAAGTACATCCAGTCTTGAGCGTAGCTGGTGTCTAAGGCTTCCTCACCGGGATAAGGCTTGCTTAAATCAACCGCAAACTTCACTTCTTTCTCATCGGTTTCACCGATGTTGCTGGTAAAGGTGAGGTGCATAACATTGCCAATGAAGTTTACGTCGTAGCTAACTAGTTCGCCCAATAAAATGCCATCATCTGGGTTGGCATCGGCTTTGGTTAAATCATGTTTACCAAATACGTCGTGAGAAATATCAAAGCGGTCTTTTTTGTCTTTAGGGTTAATTTCGTAGTTCCCAAAAATGCTGCCATGGGTATGGTTAGGCATTTTTCGGTAATAGATTTTTAGAGGTTCGTTGTTAGAACCATGAATTTGACCTATCACAACTGCGTGTGCGCCCATTTTGGTGTCGTTACCACTTTTACTTACTGCATCTACTGTAAGCGCAGCGGTTAAGCGCCCGCCTACTGCGCCAAATGCTGCGGCGTTATTATGCGATTCAATGGCAAAGTTGGTGGCTGGCGCTTTGTACTGGTATGCCTCATTTACGTCTAACATGGCGCGTAATTCACTGCGAGTATTTTTGCTGTTGGGCGTTGTTGGGCCAGTGTTAGGGGCTGCAAATACCATAGCGCCAGTTTCAGAGTCGGTATAAAACCACTCTGGGTGCACGTAAGGATAGTTGACGTAATTAAGCTGAGCAGCAGTAATCTCCATCTCTTTACCTTTACGGGCTTCAGTAAGGTCTGGAATTGGAAGGTTAATCTTCCACTTTTTCATATCGAAGTTTTCACTGGGCGCTTTAGTAGGATCAAGCTTGGCCATTAGTTGTTTTTGGTACTCGCTAGGCGCTGGTTTTACTTGGCTTGAAGTAGCGCTACTTGCCCCACTTACCACCAATGCTGCCACAGCGCAGCTAATCGCTAATGTCTTCATGAATTTTCCATTTTTAATGAATCAAACAGACAGCCTTATGACTGAGTTACCAAAATAGTTTATTCTATTATTGTATTACAATATGTGATTTAGATTACAAAAGCAGCGATTATTTGCCATTTGTTAATCTGGTCAAGCAAACGTAGTGTTAACACCCATTAAGGAGCTTGGCTTAACAAAGCTGATAGGCTGTGAGGTTGTGTTAAAAAAAACAGGTGCGTAAAAAACCTACACCTGCCCATAATAAGATCTAAAGGATTAGATTTTTTTGTGTTGGCGTCGTAAACCTAGGGCGATAAGGCCGATGCCAAATAAAGCCAAGGTTCCAGGCTCCGAAACCGAGACAATGGCAAATTGACCGTTAAGAATGGTATCGCGAAAGGCTTCATCTTCATCACCAAGGTAAGGAGTATTGATATTGTTGGTGATGTTAAAGTTAAGCTGCCACACTAGGTTGTCTCCGTTTTCCCATAGCTCAAATAAGCTGCCGTAATCGGTAGAGAAAAAGTCTTCAGCTAGCGCATCGTCAATGCCTGCATCGTACCAGCTGTAGTCGAAAGACCCGCTTAGCGATACATCACCCATTACTGCGTTGCCAGAGTTAACAACTAGCTGCGCCACTTTAATGCTGTCACCATAAATAATCTCTCCACTGTTTTGGTCGTAGCCTAAAACACTAGTGAAGTTAATATTAATGTTGCCACCCTGGTCGAAGCTAACGCCACCCGTATCGGTAAACCCGCCGCTTAAATCGTTGTAGTCAAAGGTCATCGCCCAGCTATTATTTAAGCCAGCGTTATACAGTGGGGTATTAGGACTTCGGTATAAACCTGAAGCATTGCCGTTGCCAGACTCAGTAAAGCTTGAGTTAACATCTGGGCTACAGAAGCCCCCGGTGCAGTTGCCATTCTGCAGTGTCGAAGTAGCATGAATGTTAGTGGTTAAGTAGTCTGCCTTGGCTGTGCTAGTACCACCTAAGTTTAAGTAGAAGGGCACCGCATGGGCTACGTTTATGCTAGCCGCGAGCACCAAGGCCCAGCAGCAAGAAGGGAGTATCTTCATTTTATATTTCCATTATAAGTTGATGATAGTAATCAGCTTTTCCGTTTTACAATAATTGCTGACTTATTTGTTGTTAAGCAAAAAACAGACCTATCAATATAACCTTATAAAAAATATGGATATTGATTTTTAATTGATACATCAAAGACTTATATAATGTAAAAAAAGTCGACAGCGATTTGTTTAAGCGAATTGACCGAGGGGTAAAGGATCTAAAATGAATGTGATTGAATTACGCGAGTACCAAATTAAGTCTGGAAAAACCGCTCAGTGGCTTAATTTGATGGAAAAGGAAATATTACCCTACCAACGAAGTAAAGGCGTGGAGGTAATTAATAGCTATCTATATTGTGACGACAATGGCGATAAGTGGTTTGTTTGGTTGAGGCAGTTTAAAGATGAGCAAAGCCGCCAAGAGGTTCTTTATGCCTAGAAACAAGGTTAATCGTTAAGGCTTACATCGCTTTAAACAAATGGTTGGCGCTGCGGCTTACCGGATATTCGCTATTGTCTGCTAGTGCTACGGTGAGCTTGCCAAGCATGTTTTTGTTTACCCGTTTAATGGCGTTAACTCGAACTAAGGTTGAGCGATGGATCTGCCAAAATAATCCCGGTTCAATTTGGCCTAGCAACTCTTTTAGCGGCGTTCGAATAACGTAGTCACCTTGCTGGCTGCGTACCGTGGTGTACTTGTCTTCCGCCACAAAGGCCAAAATGTTATCGATGGCAATAAGCTCTACCGCCTCTCCTTTACTGGCTCTTATCCATTGTAAGTATTCGGGCTTTTCGTCGAGTGCTTTCACCAGTGCTTGAAGGTCGTAGCTGGGACTAGCTTCAGCACTTGTTTGGCGCTGCTGAATACGTTGGCAGGTTTGCAATAAACGTTGCTCATCAATGGGTTTAAGCAAATAATCAACGGCTTGCTGTTCAAAGGCTTGAATCGCATATTCATCAAAGGCCGTGGTGAATACAATATGTGGTGGTTTAGCTAGTTGGTTGAGCTTTTGCGCCACTTCAATACCGGTCATACCGGGCATACGAATATCTAGAAATACTACGTCGGCGGCCAGTTGCTCAGCAGCGGCTAAGGCGCTTGGGCCATCGCCCGCTTTATCTACAATCTCTAACTCTGGCCAACATTCCCCCAGCATTTTGTCTAAATGAAAACGCAGTAAGGGTTCGTCATCAACAATTATTGCTCGCATGGAAACTCCAATTTGGCCAAGGTTCCGCCGGTTTCTAAAGCTTGAATATGTAAACTAGCTTGATTGGGAAATAAGCTCGCTAGCCGTTTTTGGATGTTGCTTAAGGCCAAACCATGGCCTTGTTTGGCTGCTTGTTTAAAGCCAATGCCGTTATCTTCGATAGTTATTTGCCAGCGCTGCTCGTCCACATTAATGCGCACATTTACCTGGCCGCCTTCGGCCTTGGGTTCAATGCCATGAAAAACCGCATTTTCAACTAAAGGCTGCAATAACATGGGTGGCAATTGGCGCTGGTTAAGCTCTTGCGAAGTAAGCGTAACTGAATACTGCAGGCGCTCACCTAAGCGAATTTGTTGAATCGCTAAATAAGCACTAATACCTGCTACCTCATCTTCTAGGCGAATACTCTCTTGGCGGCTTTTTTTAAGGGTGACTCTTAATAGCTCGGTGAATTTATCTAACAGAATTTCTGCTTGCTTGGGCTCTACTGCGATGAGTGCTTTTAAATTAGCTAGGGTATTAAACAAAAAGTGCGGCTCAATTTGGCTTTGCAGTAATTTTAGTTGGCTGTAGGTAAGTGCTTGCTCCGCTTTTAGCTTTTCTAACTCGGCTTGTTGCAGCGCCGAAGCCATACTTAGGTTTTGCTCGCGGCTAAAAAAGTAGTAGTAAATAACGGCACAGAAAAATAGGCCAATAATCACTACTTTAAGCATTAAGGGCCAATCAAAATCGTCGTAATAAGGGCTTATCCAATACCAAGTATGGGCGCTACCAATGCTTAAGGTGAGTGGAGCGCTCAGCACAAATGCCCAAAAGCTACTCATTTTTGGAAACAGGGTATTAATCAACATGGTGGTGCAAGTGCCTACCGTGCCAAAACCTAAGGCAATAACGAAATGCATCCAATAGGGGCCGCCCCAAATTGCATTGGTGAGGTAGGCAATGGGGAAGGAAAACAGCGCGCAAATTGCCAACGAGCGCCACACTGATAAAAGGCATTTATTGTTCAAAAGAGTCCCTCGAGTTTTATTAAGCCAATTTTATTTTCTGGTAATAAGCTATATACCGCATCACTCGCTCCACCAAGATAGCGCAGCCTTGCGCCAAGCGTCCATCCTTGACTAAATTGGTAATCTAGCCTTGCTGTAGCGATCACGCCACCGTCTTCTGGCGCTAGCATTAAATCAAACGCCGGTTGCCAATCTTCTATGTCACGATGCCAATGCAGCATTACATTGTGTTGCAGCAAGTTTTGACCATTAAATACTTCACCTTGGGAAAAACGTAAGTGGCTAATGTCGCCACTTTGTTGCTGCAAGTAATAACTAATATCGGCGACTTGTTGCCATTGTGTTTGGTTTAGCACGCGCTTATCAAACCAATATTCTAGGATCAGGTTATCACCATTTAAATTTGCCCAAGTCATGCCTATTAAGGCTTGAAAACCATGATTAAATTGTTGATCGATTATCGGTGATACTTGACCAATGTTGCTGCTGTTTAGTTGGCTAACACTGCGCTGATAATGCTGCTGGTAACGGCTCTCGGCATGTACTTCCCAAGCATCACCAAAGGTAGTGACCCATGTTCCACCTAGGTTAAGCGCCCGTTTATTGTCGTAATAGCTTATTGCCTGCCATTCGCTATCGTTATTAAGTTGGTACCAACGTAAACCTAGGCCGCGTTGCTGTAGGCCTTCGGACTCTGTTGCTAGGTAAGAGTCGGTATAAAATAAAGCATATTCGCCATTGCCACTAAACTGGCTAAGGCTTAATACGCCCACGCCTTCTTCTACTTGAATAGCTACCGGATTACGCCGAAAAGGCAGGAACATATCCAAAGGGCGAAAACCATAACTTACGCCTAAGTCGATGCGTTGTTTACCTACCAGCAAGTCTCGCTCGGCTAGCTCGGTTTTCCAGAATAGCTCGGCCACAATTAAGTCATGCTGGTTGTCTTGTTTTTGTTTGGCTTGGCTTAAAGCAACTAGCTGCCCTTGTACATTGCCATATTGAGGAAACCAGCGCAGAGCTGCATCGCCAAACCATTGGTCTTCACTGTTGAACACCGGGCTATTTGAAGCACTAGCAAAACCGCTATCTAGTTCCAAATGCCATTGCTGTTGCCAAGCGGCTTGACTAAAAGTACTGGTAAACAATAGCAGCCAAATAAAACGAAATTGAGCCAAAACTTTTCCTAGTAAAATCGTGTCCTTTGAGCATTAGCTTACGAGAGAGGTTAAGGGAACTGGTTTGAATGCGATAAACGGTTAGTTAAGTTGATAAAGTGTTTTAACTAGCGATAAGTGGTTGGCGGAATTAAAGAGGTTTTTTTGGGGGGTAGTTGGAATGTGAACTGTCTGGGGGCTTGGTTATTTCTAGTAGAATCTAGTGTGAGACTCCATCAGCAATTAATCTGGTTGCCCTTATCAAGTTTGACTCGTTAGAACGCATGTCCTCCGAAGTAGATTATTAAGAGTTGTTTTTAAACTAATTTCTCGCTGTTACTAAAAATACTTGCAGTAATCTTTGTCTATGACTTACCATCACAATGATATGAAAGCTTTATTTTTGATCTTTGTGTTTTGCTTACAAATGGTATCCGGCGTTTCTAGCGCTTCGGAGCATTCTTCGCATGCGCAAAAACATAGTGCCGATCAAGAAATAATGCACATGACTATGGATTGCCATAATGATGGCAATAATCTAGGCGATGAGAATAAATCTAAGCTGAATGACTTATGTAAGTTAGATTGTCAGTTGTCATTGTGTGCTGCAACGCCTGCATTCATATCTTCCGGCTTACATTTCATACTACAACCACAAAGTTTAGCCGCCAGTTTCTATACTTTTAATCTTCATCCGTCTTTACAGGACCTACCGTTTCGACCACCCCTTTCTGTTTGATTTAGCTAACTTTTTTTAAATCAACAGTAAGGAAGAAACATGTTTATTCCCTCTTGCAAAGAGGTTGTGCTTGTCGTTGCGCTATCGACAAGTGCCTCGCTGATAGCCGCCCCTTTAAATATTGAGCGTGCGGTAGAGCTAGCGCTTAGCAGCGATCCCTCTGAGAATTTATATGCTCAGCGACAACAACAAATAGCTGCCATGGGTGTGCAGAGTGGTCAGTTAAAGGACCCGATGGTCAGGCTCGGTCTCGCGAACCTACCCACTGATAGCTTCAAATTTGACCAAGACCCTATGACTCAGCTGAGTGTTGGGCTTACCCAAGAGTTTAGCCGTGGCAATACCCGTGAGCTAAGCGGCCAGCGTTACCAAATATTGGAGCGGCAAACTGGCCACCAAGCTGCTGAGCGCCGCTTGGAACTTAGCCAGCAAATCCGACAAATGTGGTTAAGTGTGCGTTTCGCTAACACGGCACAACATCTTTTAGCCGAGAACAAGCGCTTGTTTGCTCGCAATGTTGAGCACGTGCGTGGCCAGTTCGAATTGGGCTATAAACAAAGCCAAGACCTGTTCCAAGCAGAGCTACAACTAAGCAAGTTTGATGAGCAGATCGCGGCTTATTCCCAGCAAGAGCAAGCCTATCGAGGACAGTTAGCAACGTGGCTTGGCGCTCAGGCTTACCAACCATTTGATAGCGCACTTCCGCAATGGGATGCCACCGCTAATTATGCAGAGCAAGCTAATACCGAACACTACACACTGCTGTCGCAGCACCCTCTGGTGTTGGTGAAACAAGCCGCCATTGATGAGGCTGAAAAACAAATCGAAATCGCCAATGAGGCTTACAAGCCGGCCTTTAGAGTCGAAGTTGGATATGGTCATCGAAACACTCGTGATATGGATGGTAGTGCTCGTCCCGATTTGCTTTCTGGTTTTTTGTCTATGGACGTCCCGTTGTTCACCGATAAACGTCAAGACCAGGCGGTTATTTCAGCTACACGTGGCAAGGGGGTGAAGCAAGCAGAACGCGACCTACTACTAAAAAACATGAATGGTAGGCTCCATGGTCAGATTGCACAGGTACAAAACCTTAATCTGCGCTTAGCTCGCTATCAGCAAACTTTGTTGCCGCAAGCCCAAGCTAATACCCAAGCCGCGATCCAAGGTTATCAATCTAATACAGTGAGCTTTGATCTGGTGGTCAAGGCTTTCATGGATGAAACAGCCTTGCAGTTGGAGTTTGAACAGTTACAAACCCAGCAGTACCAATCCCTTGCTCAAGTTCGTTATTTTCAGGCCCTGTAGGAGTAGAACCGAATGAATAAATTTGTATTAAGCAGTCTATTTCTAGCCCTTGGCTTGGGCGGAGGTTACTTCGCAAATGACTTGATGCAGCATCAGCATAGCACCGATAGTCACACTGGTTATAGCGCATCGGGGGAAGCTGAGCCGCTGTACTGGGTAGCGCCAATGGATCCTAACTATCGCCGTGATAAACCCGGTAAGTCTCCTATGGGCATGGATCTCATCCCCGTTTTTGAGGAGAGTCAATCTGCTAGCCAACCCGGCTTAGTCACCATCGACCCGAGTGTTGAGAATAACTTAGGTGTGAGAACTGCCAAGGTTGAGCTGAACAATTTCGCCACGGCCATTGAAACAGTGGGCACACTTAACCTGAACGAGAATACCCAGTGGCAACTTAATAGCAGGGTTTCAGGTTGGGTTGAAAAACTCGCGGTAAAAGCAGAGGGCGAGCGTGTTGACGCAGGCCAGTACCTTATGTCGATTTACTCACCGGAGCTGGTTAAGGCCCAAGACGACTTACTTAATGCCCTGAACATGGGTAACAAGCGTTTGATTGACTCCGCTAAAACTCGACTCAATGTACTGGGCATGTCAGCTCAGCAAGTTAAGCGCGTGACTAAGCAACGTCGTAGCGAACAGTTAGTTGAACTATATGCCCCTAGCTCTGCTTACATCGCTAAGCTTGGTGTGCGAGAGGGAGCTTATATCACCCCCGCTACTACGTTAGTTGATGCAGGAGCCTTGGATAGCATTTGGTTGATCGGTGAATTATTCGAGTCGCAAGCAGGCCTAGTGGCAGAGGGGGACCAGGTAGAGATGCGTGTGGATAGCTACCCCGGACAAACTTGGCAAGGTGAAATTGACTACATCTATCCCAATCTTGACCCGCAAACTCGCACCTTGCGTGTTCGCATGGAGTTTGCCAATGATGACGAGCGGCTCAAACCCAATATGTATGCTCGAGTCAGAGTCTCCTCGGCACAAGCGAGCCAAGTATTAACCATTCCTAGTGAAGCGGTGATTAGAGGCGGCCGTTTTGATCGCGTAGTAATGAAGCGAGGCGCAGGAAAGTACCAAAGCGTGCGAGTTGAAGTGGGTCGCGAAAGTCAGGGGCAAGTGGAAATACTTGATGGCTTGATGAGTGGTGACACCATCGTAACCAGTGCCCAATTTATGCTGGATTCTGAATCTAGCTTAAGTGCTGATTTCAATCGCATTGGCCCTCCAGATAGGCTTACCAAGTCGGTAGTGGCGAGTGGTGTGGTAATGGCGGTAAAAGACGGAGCCCTCACCATTGCCCATGAACCCGTGCCAGAGTGGGAGTGGCCAGGTATGGTGATGGACTTTCCATTGGAGCAGGCTGAAATTACCGAGCAGATCGTGCCGGGAAGAGAGCTCAAATTTACCATTAACAAACAAGATAATCAGTTTCCTATTTCCAAGCTTGTCCCAGGTGACTTGAATCCTGATGCATTGAAGCAACCAGCGATGGGGTATGACCACGGCACTATGGATCACAGCACAATGGATCATTCGCAGATGGACCACTCTCAAATGAACCATGGCAGCATGGATCACAGCACGATGGACCATTCACAGATGGACCATTCTCAAATGAACCAGTCTCAAATGAACCATGGCAGCATGGATCACAGCACGATGGACCATTCACAGATGGACCATTCTCAAATGAACCAGTCTCAAATGAACCATGGCAGTATGGATCACAGCACGATGGACCATTCACAGATGGACCACTCTCAAATGAACCATTCTCAAATGAACCATGGCAGCATGGATCACAGCACCATGGACCATTCACAGATGGGGCATCGTCCACAGCAAAATGCGGATATGGATACTAGCACCCTAGTGGATGAGGATTTGGATTGGCTGGATTTTGATGATGAAGAGGGAGAGCAGTAATGATCCCTAGTATTATTCGCTGGTCGATACACAATCGTTTTTTAGTCTTGGTCTCGACGCTCGCTATTTTGGTCTACGGCGGTTTCGCCATCAAAAACACGCCCGTCGACGCCATCCCAGACTTGTCAGATGTGCAGGTCATCATTAAGACCTCCTATCCGGGCCAAGCTCCACAGGTGGTTGAAGATCAGGTTACCTATCCACTGACCACCGCTATGTTATCGGTACCTGGAGCACAGACTGTTCGAGGCTACTCCTTTTTTGGTGACTCCTATGTCTACATCATTTTTGAAGATGGTACCGATATTTACTGGGCACGTTCGCGGGTATTAGAGTACTTATCGCAAGTCGCACCTAATCTGCCGGCAGCAGCAAAGCCCGCGCTAGGGCCTGATGCTACGGGTGTTGGCTGGGTGTTTAGTTATGCCTTAGTTGACCGCACCGGCCAGCATGACCTTAGTCAGTTACGCAGTATTCAAGATTGGTTCTTGAAATACGAGCTGCAAACGGTTGCTGGAGTTAGTGAAGTGGCAACCGTCGGCGGCATGGTGAAGCAGTACCAGATAAGCATCGATCCCGATCTCCTGCGAGCCTACCAGCTGAGCCTGCCGCAGCTACAGAGTGCTATTTCTCAAGGGAATCAAGAGACCGGTGCCAGCGTAATTGAAATGGGTGAAGCCGAGTACATGGTGCGCAGTAGCGGCTACATAAGCTCGATCGAAGACTTGCAACAATTACCATTAAAACTCAACCCACAAGGTACTCCCTTGTTACTGGGTGATGTTGCCGATATTCAAGTAGGGCCACAAATGCGCCGAGGGCTCTCAGAGCTTGATGGCGAGGGCGAAGTGGTCGGTGGCGTAGTGGTGATGCGCTACGGGGAAAATGCCCAACAGGTCATTGCAGCTGTTAAAGACAAGCTAGACAGTTTGAGCGCTTCACTGCCCGCTGGCGTAGAAATTGTCACCACTTATGACCGCTCTGGCTTGATTGAACGTGCTGTAGAAAACCTCAAAGACAAATTGATTGAAGAGTTTGTGGTGGTGGTCTTAGTGTGTGCGGCGTTCCTGTTCCATATCCGCAGCTCACTGGTGGTATTGGTAAGTTTGCCTGTGGGGATCATTATCGCCTTCATCGTGATGAGTTGGCAGGGCATCAATGCCAACATCATGTCGTTGGGAGGCATCGCCATCGCCATTGGCGCGATGGTTGATGGAGCCATCGTAATGATTGAAAACGTGCACAAGCACATGGAGAAAACCGAGCTTACCGACGCCAACCGGTGGGAAGTGATTGGCAAAGCGGCTTCAGAGGTGGGGCCTGCCTTGTTCTTCTCGTTGTTGATCATTACCTTCAGCTTCGTGCCGGTCTTTGCCTTGCACGGCCAAGAAGGCAAGATGTTCTCGCCCTTGGCTTACACCAAGACCTACGCCATGGCGGCAGCAGCTGGCTTGGCAATCACGCTAGTGCCGGTACTTATGGGTTACTTTATTCGCGGCAAGGTGATTGCCGAGCATAAGAACCCATTGAATCGGCTTCTGATTGCCAGCTACAAGCCACTACTCAAGCTCAGCTTGAAAGCGCCTGTGCTAGTACTGCTTATCGCTGTCGCCTTAGTCGGTGTAGGTTTTTATCCGGTCAACAAGATTGGTAGTGAGTTTATCCCGCCTTTGGACGAGGGGGATTTGATGTACATGCCAACCACTTATCCTGGGATTAGTATTGGCAAGGCGCGAGAAGTCTTACAACAGACCAATAAGCTGATCAAGACAGTGCCAGAAGTAGAAAGGGTTTGGGGCAAAGTTGGTCGTGCAGAAACAGCGACTGATCCGGCACCTCTCACCATGATCGAAACCTTCATCACGCTTAAGCCCCGAGAGCAATGGCGAGAAGGAATGTCTACCGACAAACTGCGCCAAGAGCTTGATAACTTGGTGAACTTCCCTGGATTAACCAATGCTTGGGTAATGCCGATAAAAACTCGTATCGACATGCTTGCAACTGGGATCAAAACGCCTATTGGCATCAAAATATCAGGCGAAGACCTCAGTGTAATTGAGACCATTGGTAAAGACATTGAAGACATCCTTGGCCAAGTTCCTGGCACCGCCTCCGCATACGCCGAGCGTGTTACCGGTGGACGCTATGTGAAAGTAGATATCGACCGAATTGCAACTGCTCGCTATGGCCTTAACATCGCCGATGTGCAAGCCGTTGTTTCTACAGCCATTGGCGGGATGAATGTGTCTGAGACAGTGGAAGGCTTAGAGCGCTACCCGATTAACTTACGCTATCCCCAGCGTTACCGCGACAGCGTAGAACAACTAAAACTATTGCCTGTGGTCACGCCAAGTGGACTGCGATTAACCCTTGGAGATGTGGCAGCGGTTTACGTTGAAGACGGGCCGCCGATGATTAAGACCGAAAACGCACGCCCTAATGGTTGGATCTTCGTTGATATTGAAGGCCGTGACTTAGGCAGCTACGTACAAGATGCTAAGCAGTACGTGCAAGAGCATCTAACTCTGCCAGCGGGCTATTCAGTCAGTTGGTCAGGGCAATATGAATACATGGAACGCGCAGAAGCCACCTTGAAAGTGGTGGTACCGGCAACGCTTGCCATCATTATGTTGCTGTTGTACATGGCCTTTAGGCGAGTGGGTGAAGTGCTCCTAATCCTAGGCACCTTGCCCTTAGCGATGATTGGCGGCGTTTGGCTCATGTATCTATTGGGTTACAACTTCTCCATTGCCGTTGGCGTGGGTTTCATCGCTCTAGCGGGGGTTGCTGTAGAAATTGGCGTCATCATGCTGATGTACCTTAATCAATCACTTGAAGAGACCTTGTCCAAACACAGCATTGTTAGCAAGCAACAATTACGCACAGCCATTGTTGAAGGTGCTGGTTTGCGCGTACGGCCGGTGATGATGACCGTTGCCACGGTGATCATAGGCCTAATTCCGATTATGTATGGTGAAGGCACCGGCTCCGAAGTCATGCAAAGAATTGCTGCACCGATGATCGGCGGTATGGCCTCAGCGGTGGTATTAACCCTGCTAGTGCTGCCCTCAGTTTATTACTTATGGAAACGCATATCTCTGCGCAAACTAATTAACGAATAACAATTAAGGAGAAACACAATGAAAAAGTTAGCTTCAATAGTTACCGCATCCATTCTTACGCTAGTGAGCGTTACCGCCAATGCCCACAGTGAACACTGTAAAGACACTGAGCTTGGCTCGGTTATGAAGGATATGAAATCTGAGCTTAAAGCCTACGTTGATGCATTCAAAGATGATGACCAGACCGCTATGCAGCAACATGCAGCACAACTGATTAGTAGTGCTAAAGAAGCCAAGCAACTGATCCCACTGAAGCTGCAAGATAGCGAACATCACATGGCTGAGCATGAAGATCATATGGCAGAGATGGCTAACGTAGACCACTCGAGTATGAGCCATTCAAGTATGGATCACAGTAACATGCCAGATATGGAAGGTATGGACCACAATACCCATATGGCACATGTGAGCTATATGAAAGGTATAGATGAACTGCTGGTGTTATTTGGCCAACTACAACAAGTTGATGACAAGAAACTCGTCAAAAACACCCTAATCGAAGTGAAGAAGCACAGCAAACGAAGTCATAAAGAATTTCGTATGAGTTGCGATAAATAGCTATTTATTGGCCGTCATAAATTGGCGGCCTAGCGAGACTGCTAAAGCGCCTAAGCTAAAGAGTGAGAGGGTGATGATGAATGTTAAACAAAAAATTTTGGTGTGGGACAGGTTCATTCGTTTTTATCACTGGCTGCAATTAGCTCTGCTAGTCGGTTTGTGGTTAAGTATGAAGTACGATGAAGTGGATTTGCACATGCAGCTAGGTTTGGCACTCTTGGCTTTGCTTCTGGTTCGATTCATCTGGGGCTACTTTGGTAGTGAAACCGCGCTGTTTAAGTCACTACAGCTTCACCCTAAAGGTGCACTCGATGAACTTAAACAAGAATTGGGCGGCACAGAAAGCATACATACTGGGCACTCTTACCTTGGTTCTTATATGGTGCTGGCTTTATGGGTACTGCTGTTAATACAACTTCTATCAGGCTTGTTTAATTCTGATGACATTCTCTCTGATGGACCCTTATATGCCTATGTGGACGAACAATACTACGAATGGTTTAAAGCCCTCCATTCAAATAACGTTGATTACTTATTTGCGCTTATCGCAATTCATATACTGGCGATTGGCTACTTTTGCTTAAGGAAGCGTGGTTACTTGAGAGCTATGTTCAGTGGTTATAAGAATAAAGATATTGCAAGCAAACCTAACATCAAGCCTGGGCTTTGGCCGATATTGGCAGCTAGTTTGCTGATAGCATTGACCTTAGTTTTCTAAATCGTAAACAACTACTGAATGAAAAGGCCTTGAGCGTGACTCAAATCAGCGGCTTTTTTGATCTAACTTATCATATAGATAAATTGGGTTTGCGAGAATAAGAGTGAGAACAGTTACTATTTTTTATTAGAACTCTTACTTACAGGGATGGTAAATAAGTTTATGGATCACCAACATCAAGCCGCTTTTGATATTAGCAGCCAAGCTCACCAACACGATTTTTCTCACCACACCAATCAAGGTGAACAGCGTACATTAATTGTATTAGCGCTTACTGCCATTACCATGGTAGTTGAAATTGTTGCTGGAACTTGGTTTGGCTCCATGGCTTTGCTTGCCGATGGTTGGCACATGGGGACTCACGTTGCTGCATTCGTGATAACTATCTTTGTTTATCGATATGCTCGCAAGCACGCAAACAACCCCAAGTTCAGCTTTGGTACCGGAAAAGTCAGTTCGCTTGGAGGTTTTGCCAGTGCAATTGCTTTAGCGGTAGTTTCTCTTCTCATGATAATTGAGTCGATTACTCGCTTCTTCGAACCACAAGCGATTGCCTTTAATCAAGCGATTTTAGTTGCTGTTATTGGCTTGTTAGTTAACTTAGTAAGTGCTTGGATTCTCAAAGATGATCACCATCATCACCATGACGAAGAGCACAGCCACTCTCACCAAGATCACAATCTACGCGCAGCATATATGCACGTGCTGGCCGACGCACTAACATCATTACTCGCTATATTTGCTCTGCTCGCTGGCAAATACGCTGGGCTTAATTGGTTAGACCCAGTAATGGGTATTGTGGGAGCTCTAGTTATAAGTAAATGGGCCTGGGGCTTAATCTCATTAACAAGTAGTCACTTACTCGACCAACAGTGTCAAACCACCGAGAACCGTGTGCGTGAAGCTTTGAAAGACGAAGAGATAGAAATCACAGATTTGCATGTTTGGCACCTCGGAGAGAAGTCACTTAGCGCTGTAATCTCAATACGCAGCGAAGCACCTCGTCCGTTGGTAACTTATAAACAGTTGTTACAACATATTCCTAAGCTGAAACATGTAAGTATCGAAGTTCATAAGTAGGAGTCTAAGTTTTTCAGTTTTTCAACAATGAGCTTCTTACGGAGAGGGAGAAACAATTTGAAGAAGAAAGAAGTAACAGAGTGCCGCTGTTGATTTTAGCCCTTGAGCTATGAGGTTCTTACGGAGAGGGAGAAACAATTTGAAGAAGAAAGAAGTAACAGAGTGCCGCTGTTGATTTTAGCCCTTGAGCTATGAGGTTCTTACGGAGAGGGAGAAACAATTTGAAGAAGAAAGAAGTAACAGAGTGCCGCTGTTGATTTTAGCCCTTGAGCTATGAGGTTCTTACGGAGAGGGAGAAACAATTTGAAGAAGAAAGAAGTAACAGAGTGCCGCTGTTGATTTTAGCCCTTGAGCTATGAGGTTCTTACGGAGAGGGAGACACAATTTGAAGAAGAAAGAAGTAACAGAGTGCCGCAGTTGATTTTAGCCCTTGAGCTATGAGGTTCTTACGGAGAGGGAGAAACAATTTGAAGAAGAAAGAAGTACCCAGAGTGCCGCTGTTGATTTTAGCCCTTGAACCATGAGGTTCAAGGCGGGAAACAAGACCCTACCGTAGGCTTCTCAGTCGGGCTGAGCATGCTCAATAGCAGGGAAAAATCACCCTTAAGATACAATTATCGGCTCAGGGACATCACCAACTGGCGAACACCCCAGGAAACTAAACTCTTATACACTGTAGTAAAACTTCGAATACCTTGCGAGTACTCTATTCAACATTACCCACTGGTTGGCTCTGCTCTAGCAAGGCACGCTCAATGGTGTTTTGCAGCTCTACTATTCGCTGATTCATATTATCAGCATAATTCTGATTTTTTGCTTGTTCGTTATGCAGCTCGTAAGAGAGGTGCAAACCAACCATTATGGCTAAGTGCTCGGTACTATTAACGCTGCTCTTTTCTTTGAGCGCTTCTAAACGTTGAGATAATTCGTCGGCGGCTTGGCGAAGTTTATCTTCTTCACCGACCGGGCAAGCTACTCGGTAGTTCTTGCCTAACAATATTATGTCTACGCCCTGCGTCATGATTCGCCTTAGCTAAACTGTATTACGACCGAATATATAGCGCAGCGCGCTAACTTGCAACCATTGTTGCCGCGGCTTTGTGCAAGCTGCGGCAATAACGAGCAGTTTGCTGTAAAGCTAAACAAATCTGCGTTATCGGTCTCATAAAAGCTTATTTGATTGCTTGAATATCCCTAACGATTTGTCCACCATAGCCAACTATAATTATTTGAGCGTTAACCTTAACGCTAGTTTCAAAAGTTTTTTAGGTAACAGGATACAAAGCTTCATGGCGCAAGCAGGCAGTTTTGCCGATGAACGTCGCAGATTTTACCGCATCGTCTACCCAGTGCGTTTGATTCAGCTCCTCATCAAAATGGTTAACACTAAAATTGCCAACGTTGACCCCCAAGGCCGCAAAAAATCAGAAGTGAAAGACGCCTACGCGGCGCAGTTCATGCCGATGATGTACTTGGGCGATCATGTCTTTCCTGTGTTAGATGTATCTGAAGGTGGTTGCCGTATTCAATGGCGCTCTTCGGCGGAGCCTTTGCCTATTTCTAGTAAAATATTGGTGGGGCGGATCATTTTTCATAAAGACCTAAGCAAAATTGTTGATTACTTGCCTAAGGACCTTAAGGATGAGTTTGAAGATTTAAGCCTGCTTTACAGTACTGAAGGTTACGAACATCAGTTTGAGGCGAGAATTATCCGTAAGATTGAAAATAAGCGCGATCCCTACCCACAACTGTGCCTGCAGTTTACTAAGGCTACTCACATGTCGGCGCGATTCATTCGCCAACAAGAAAGCACCTTAATTAAACTGTTTCGCGATCAATATATTGAGCGAGTGCGCCTGCGCCGCCAGCAGCTGAAAGAAGCCCAACAAAAATAGCCCGAAATTGCCCCTAAATATAAGTATAAAAATGGCCGCTAACTTTAAGCAGTGTTAGGATTAGCCAATTAAAAGTAGCTAGGTATTTAATGTGACTAAAATTGCATATCCAGATTATGAAGATCTGGGTGAACTCCTCATTGGTTCAAAAATATTGGTAAGCCCTGCTGAAGTTCATGGCCTGTTAAGTGGCCTTTTAGCAGCGGGTTTGCCTAGTGATGGCGACTGGTTGAGCCAGATAAATGCACTTATTAACGATGGCCAAGGTTTACCTGTTGAAATTAAAAAGCAGCTAAAAATTGTAATGGAAGCCACCCACAGCGGCATGAGCGATAGCTTATTGGGCTTTCAATTAATGTTGCCCAGTGATGACCTAGTAGTAGAAGAGCGTACCGAAGCCTTAGCTCAATGGGTACAAAGCTTTTTGGTGGGTTTTGGTGTGGTACAAAGCGATCTCAATAAGTTGGCCGAAGACGTGCAGGAATTGGTTAAAGATTTCACCGAAATTAGCCAATTGTCTTCTGATTTAGATGATGACGAAGAAGAAAACGAACAAGCCTTATTCCAAGTGGTGGAATACGTGCGTATTGGCGCCATTACTATCTTTGCTCACCTTACTGCCAGTGATAGCGACCTACAACAACCTACATTGCATTAAGCACTAATAAGCCAAGGAGTTGCTGTGTTTTTACAACGTCGTCAGCAGTTATTTTCTGCCATGTCAGACAACAGTGTTGCGATTTTCTGTGCTGCCGAAGAACAAACGCGCAGCCGCGATACTGAGTTTCCCTTTCGCCAAGACAGCGACTTTTACTACTTCTGTGGGTTTAACGAGCCTAGCGCATTGTTATTGCTGATAAAGCACGCTGGCGAAACCCGTACTGTATTGTTTAATCGCCGTAAAGATAAGCTCGCCGAAATTTGGCAAGGCCGCCGTTTAGGCCAAGAGCAAGCCGTTAGCCATTTAGGCATCGATAAAGCCCACGCCATAGAAGAGCTAGGTGAGCACTTACATCTTGAGCTAGATGGTTTAGAAAAGGTGTATTTAGCACAAGGGCGTTACCCCGCTTACGACCAACAAATTTTTGCTGCCATCGAATGTTTACGCAATGGTTTGCGTCAAGGCTTTAAAGCGCCTAAGCAAATCGAAGACTGGCGACCCATTGTTGATGAGATGCGCTTGATAAAATCTGCCGACGAAGTGGCGCTTATGCGTAAAGCCGGTGAGATTTCTGCCGCTGGTCATGTGCGTGCTATGCGCAGTTGTAAGGTAGGCATGTGGGAATACCAGTTAGAAGCCGAAATTCATCACGAGTTTTTAATGGCTGGCTCACGCGCTCCTGCTTACGGCACTATTGTTGGTGCTGGCGACAACGCTTGTATTCTGCATTACACCGAGAACGAAAGCGTGATGCAAGATGGTGATTTAGTGCTGATTGATGCCGGCGCCGAATACCAAATGTATGCCGGAGACATTACCCGAACCTTCCCAGTAAACGGTAAGTTTAGCCCCGAGCAAGCCAAGCTTTACAAGGTGGTTTTAGACGCCCAGTTAGCCGCTTTGGATATGTTAAAACCGGGTGTGTCGATTTATGAGGTTAACCAAGTAGTGCTTAACATTATGGTAAGTGGCTTGGTTGATTTAGGCATTATGCAAGGTGACGTTGCCACACTCATTGAAGAAGAAGCTTACAAAGAGTATTACATGCACGGCTTAGGACATTGGATTGGCCTAGACGTCCACGATGTGGGTGACTATTACGATGTTAAGCGCACTCGACCATTGGTAGAGGGCATGGCCATCACCATTGAACCTGGCCTGTATATTCCTGCAGATGCCGAGGTGCCAGCGGCTTATCAAGGCATAGGTATTCGTATTGAAGACGATGTGGTGATAACCAGCGAAGGTCGTGAAATTCTTACCAGCAATGTGCCTAAATCTATCGCCGAAATTGAAGCTCTAATGGCGACTAGCTAGTATGAGCAAGGCCCAAATCCAAGACCAGCATCAGCACTTTGATATTGCCATAGTGGGTGCGGGCATGGCAGGCGCAAGCCTCGCCTTGGCCTTAAGTAATAGTCGCACTGAGCAGCCATTACGCATTGCGGTTATCGAGGCCGCCGAGCTACATTTTGGCCAGCATCCCGGCTTTGATGGTCGCGCTATTGCTTTATCGGCTGGCTCACAGCAGTGGCTTAAACAGCAAGGTTTGTGGCAATACTTAGCGCCACATACCTGCGCCATAGAGCATATCCATGTTTCAGATCGCGGCCATTGCGGCTATACCACCTTAGATGCTCAGGAGTATCAGCTTGATGCTCTAGGGCAAGTGATAGAGCTAGAACACGCTGGTCGAGAGTTTCACACTTTACTTAGCCAACGCCAGCAGGTGCAGTTGTTTTGTCCCAACAAGGTAAACAAGATTGAGCAGCAGTCTGAGCAAGTACTTGTAGAGCTAGATAAGCAGCAAACCATTAGTGCTAGTTTATTAGTGGGCGCAGATGGCGCCGAGTCTTTGGTGGGTAAGCAAATAGGCAACCAACAGCAACATGATTTTGGCAAGTTTGCCTTAATTGCTAACGTACAGGCAGAGCAAGATCTCGCAGGTCGGGCTTTTGAACGCTTCACCGAAGATGGACCATTAGCGCTATTACCTATGACCGACAATCGTTGGTCGGTAGTTTGGTCACTTACTGGCGAGGATGCTCAGCGCCTGCAAGCGGCCAGTGAGAATGAGTTTTTAGCGGAGCTACAGCGCGCTTTTGGTTACCGTGCTGGGCGCTTTATTGGAGTAGGCAAACGTGTTGCTTACCCACTGGTGCTGCGCCACTACTCACGCTTATTTAGCCACCGTTTATTGGTGCTAGGCAATGCCGCCCATGCGCTGCATCCTATTGCCGGGCAGGGCTTTAATTTGGGGCTGCGCGATGTGGCAGCCCTAGCGGAACTAATTCAACAGCAGTGGAACAGCGGCGGCGATCTTGGCGCGCACAGCCTATTAGATGCATATCAAAAAGCGCGTGAGCAAGATAATGCCCGCACTATCTCTATGACATCTACGCTGGCTAGTTTGTTTGCCAGCAACGACAAAACTTCGGTAGTTCCACGTAACCTTGGCCTTATGGCTATGCAACTTTCACCGCGCTTTAAATCGCTGCTAGCGAAACAAAGCTTAGGTTTATATCTCTCTTAATCAGGACTAGGACAGGCAAATGCAAGCGGTTGATTTAACAATTATTGGTGGTGGAATGGTAGGTTTGGCCTTAGCCAGCGCACTGGCCGACAGCCCATTGCGTATTGCCATTGTTGAACCTAAACCCTCACAGCCGCCAGAACTGAGTGAATATAGCTTACGAGTGAGTGCACTTAGTTTGTCTTCTCAACAGTTGTTACAATCGCTAGGAGTTTGGCAAAGCATAGTAGAGCAGCGAGTTGCGCCTTATAACGACATGCAAGTTTGGGAGCACGACAGCTTTGCTAAAATTCGTTTTCAAGCAGAAAAGATGATGGTGCCAAACATTGGTCACATTGTAGAAAACGACATTATTCGCCACGCTTTATGGCAACAAGTTAGCCAGCAAAGCAATGTTACTATTATTGAGCAGGCGGTAGACAAATTACACCGGGGCGATAGTGAATCATGGTTAAGTTTTGCCAATGGCCAAGGCTTAAGCTCTAAACTGCTGGTGGCGGCAGATGGCGCAAACTCTTGGTTGCGCCAGCAACTAGATATTCCTCTCACCTATTGGGATTACCAGCACACTGCCATTGTGGCCACCATTAAAACTGCGGAGCCACACCAAGATTGTGCCCGCCAAATATTTACCCCAGAAGGTCCCTTAGCCTTTTTACCCTTAAGTGATGCTAATACTTGTTCGATTGTTTGGTCGGTTTCACCCGACAGAGCCGCAGAGCTGCAAGCCATGAGTGAGGCCGAGTTTAATAAGCAACTTACTATGGCCTTTGATAATCGCTTAGGTCTGTGTGAGCGAGTAGGTGAGTGCGCTGGCTTCCCACTGCGAATGCGTTATGCACGCGATTTTGCCGGTAAAGGTTTCGCCCTTATTGGCGATGCCGCCCACACCATTCATCCCTTAGCTGGGCAGGGTGTAAATCTAGGATTAATGGATGCTGCCGCGCTAGCGCAAGAGCTAACGGCGATGCAAGAGGCCGGTAAAAGCATTAACGACTACGCCAACCTACGCCACTTTGAGCGCTGGCGTAAAAGCGAAGCCAGCCAAATGATCGCTTCAATGGAGTTTTTTAAACGCTTATTTGGCAACGCCAACCCAGCACTTAAGTTACTGCGTGGAGTAGGCATGAGTTTGGTGGATAAGGCCGAACCGCTCAAGCAACAAGCGATGCGCCGCGCCTTGGGTTTAGAAGGTGATTTACCGAAGCGAGCTAGTTTAAAAGCTTAAGTTTTAGCGCTGACACTTAGAGGCTTTGTCAGCTTCTAAGGTTTGGCTAACGTTTACTTCAACCTTTAACCTGCAACGTCCACTTTGTTTGGCTTCGCCGTTTTCCTCAGGCTACCGCCAATACGCACTCCCCACTGGTTTTCGAGTCATTTCATTGATGTGTACGCTTAACCACTAGGTAAGCATAACCATCACCATCACCGCTGCCAGTGAAGTTCCAGTCATTGTTGTTTTATGACTACTCCTTCTGTTCAGTTTGGAAAACCCTGCGAAAGCATCAGCGCATAAGCTAAGCTGTTAATACGCTCTTTGTTTAAATATTAAGCAGTTGCCATTAGCTAAATTTAGCTAATTGAAGCGCTCAAACAGGTGATTTATTTTTATTAAGTTTTTTCTTGTGGATTAGTTTAACTAATGGGTGGTTATTTTAAGTCGGCCTTTTAAATTGTGGTTATGTTTGCACAGGCTAGCAATAATTAGTGAATAACTAAGGAATGGCTTGCTTATTTGGTGTTTTTTGCTGTTTTTTGGCGTTTCTAGCTAAAGCTTGTCACTACGCTGTTGAAGGGATGTAAGCAAACTGTGCAGCTTATAGATTAGCTCAGCTTGTGATTGGTGCTTTCTTGTTGCGCACATCTCGCTATAATTGTTCAGCATTGGCAGGGGGAGTTTATCCTTCGCGTCCTCATAATAAAGGGATCAGCACATGACACAGCAAACGGTACTTCATCAAGCGCACCTCGACGCAGGCGCAAAGTTAGTGGATTTTCACGGTTGGGAAATGCCGATTAACTACGGCTCACAAATCGAAGAGCACCACGCTGTTCGTCAAGCCGCTGGCATGTTTGATGTATCCCACATGACCATTGTTGATGTGCAGGGCGAACAAGCCCAAGCCTTTCTTCGCAAACTATTAGCTAACGACGTAGCCAAGCTTACCGTTAAAGGTAAGGCGCTTTACGGCGGCATGTTAAACCATGAAGGCGGCGTGATTGACGACCTTATTACCTATTACTTTAGCGAAACCGATTACCGCTTAGTGGTTAACTCGGCTACCCGCGAAAAAGATCTCGCGTGGATCAACCAACAAGCCAGCGATTTTGCAGTAAGCATTACCGAGCGCCCAGAGCTAGCGATGATTGCGGTACAAGGCCCACAGGCTAAAAAGCTGACTTCTGCGGTATTAGACAATGACCAAAACCTCGCTATCGAAGGTATGAAGCCGTTCTTTGGTGTACAAGCTGGCGACTTATTTATTGCTACCACTGGTTATACCGGTGAGCAAGGCTACGAGATTGTGGTACCGCAAGATAAAGCGGTAGCGCTTTGGAAAGCGCTAGAAGCGCAAGGTGTGCAGCCTTGTGGTTTAGGCGCGCGCGATACCCTGCGTTTAGAAGCAGGTATGAATTTATATGGTCAAGACATGGACGAGAGCGTATCACCGCTAGCGGCCAACATGGGCTGGACCATTGCATGGGAGCCGCAAGAGCGCGACTTTATTGGCCGCCAAGCCTTAGAAGCTCAAAAAGCCGAAGGCACCGACAAGCTGGTTGGTTTAGTCATGGAAACCAAAGGCGTAATGCGTGCAGGCCAAGCGGTTACGGTAGTGAATGAGTATGGCGAAGCCTTACCGGGCGTTGTCACCAGCGGCACTTTTTCTCCTACTTTGGGTCAAAGTATTGCGCTGGCTCGTATCGCCAATTGCGACGTAGAAGAAGCCTTAGTGGAAATGCGCAAAAAACAGGTTAAAGTGAAAGTAGTAAAACCTGTATTTGTGCGTAATGGCGCCAAAGTGTAAGCCCCAATAATCGAATTTTGTTTGTAGATTTAACTTTAAATTAAAACCTTAAGTAAGAACTTATAGAGGAAAGGAATTATGGCTAATATCCCTGCCGAACTGCGTTATGCCAGTACTCACGAGTGGGTACGTTCAGAAGGCGATGGCGTATACACCGTTGGCATTAGTGAGCACGCGCAAGAGCTACTAGGCGACATGGTATTTATTGACTTACCAGACGTAGGCGACGAGATTGACGCAGGCGATGACTGCGCAGTGGCTGAGTCGGTGAAAGCCGCTTCAGACATCTACGCGCCACTAAGCGGCGAAGTAGTAGAAATTAACGAAGAGCTAGAAGATTCACCCGAGCAAGTAAACAGCGATGCTTACGGCGACGGTTGGATGTTTAAAGTTAAAGTTAGCGATGAAAGCGAGCTAGAGAACTTACTCTCGGCCGAAGATTACGCCGCCACTATCGAAGAAGATGAATAAGCTTTGATCAAAAATGCGCTCCGCTAGTCGGGGCGCTTTTTTTATCCGTAACACAATAATAAACCCGACTAAACGCAACGCATTTTGTTTCAGTAATACAGGAATAGTTTAATGAACCCGTCTTTGCCGTTAACCGAACTAGAGCAAAACCAAGACTTTATTCGCCGCCATATTGGCCCCGATCAAGCCGAAGTTAACACCATGCTTAAACAGCTTGGCTTAAGCTCTGTAGAGCAACTTATTGAGCAAACGGTGCCTGAACAAATTCGTTTAAACCAAGACCTAAGTATTGGCGATAGTCTCACCGAGCAACAAGCGCTTGCTGCATTACGTAAGCTAGCTAAACAGAACAAGGTTTACCGTAGCTACATTGGTATGGGCTACCACAATACCCATGTACCGCACGTTATTTTACGTAATGTATTTGAAAACCCAGGTTGGTACACCGCCTACACGCCTTACCAGCCAGAGATTGCCCAAGGCCGCTTAGAAGCACTGCTTAACTTCCAACAGTTAACCCTAGATTTAACTGGCTTAGAGCTAGCTAGTGCTTCGTTATTGGATGAAGCTACCGCCGCAGCCGAGGCCATGGCACTTGCTAAGCGTGTGTCTAAAAATAAAAAATGTAACCTGTACTTTATTGCCGACGACGTGCACCCACAAACCATCGACGTAGTAAAAGAGCGCGCCGATTTCTTCGGTTTCGACGTAGAAGTAGGTCCAGCCGAAAGTGTGGTTGAGCACAATGTGTTTGGTGCGCTGTTGCAATATCCCGGCACTACCGGCCGAGTGCGCGATTTAAGCGAGCTCATCGAACAAGTACATAGCAACAAAGGCATTGTGGCTGTAGCGGCCGATATTATGGCCTTGGTGATGCTTAAATCGCCGGGCGCGATGGGTGCCGATGTTGTACTAGGCTGTGCCCAACGCTTTGGTGTACCTATGGGTTACGGCGGCCCACACGCGGCATTTTTTGCAACCCGTGACGCTTACAAACGCTCGCTACCGGGTCGTATTATTGGTGTATCTAAAGACAGGCGCGGCAAGCCTGCTTTGCGCATGGCACTGCAAACCCGCGAGCAACATATTCGCCGCGAAAAAGCTAACTCAAACATTTGTACTGCCCAAGTATTGCTAGCCAACATGGCCTCGTTTTATGCGGTATTCCACGGCCCTGATGGCCTGCGCACCATTGCCCAGCGTATTCACCGCTTAACCGCTATTCTTGCTCACGGCCTAGAGGCCAAAGGCCTAAGCCCAGAGCATGCGCAATACTTTGATACCCTAAGCATTAAAGTAAGCGATAAAGACGCGATCAAAGCACGCAGCGAAGCATTAGGCATTAACCTGCGTATGGATTTAGACGGCAGCGTAGCGCTAAGCCTAGATGAAACCACCACTGCAAGCGACGTAAATGACTTATTCACCGTATTACTAGGCGAAGATCACGGCTTAGACGCCGCGCGTTTAGATGATATTGTGAAAGGCGAAACCTGCATTCCAGAAACGCTACTACGCGATACGCCAATTTTGGAGCATGAAGTATTTAACCGCTACCGCAGCGAAACCGATGTACTGCGTTACATTCGCAAATTAGAAGGTAAAGACTTAGCGCTAAACCACTCGATGATCTCGCTAGGCTCATGCACCATGAAGCTAAACGCCACCGCGGAGATGATCCCAGTAACTTGGCCAGAGTTTTCAAGCATGCACCCCTTCTGCCCAAGTGACCAAGCGCAGGGTTACCACGCCATGATTAGCCAGCTAGAAGATTGGTTGGTAAACATCACCGGTTACGATTCAATTTGTATGCAGCCAAACTCGGGCGCGCAAGGTGAATACGCAGGCCTGTTAGCTATTCAAAAATACCACGCAAGCCGCGGCGACCATCACCGCAACATTTGTTTAATTCCTAGCTCGGCGCACGGTACTAACCCAGCTTCTGCACAAATGGCTAACTTAAAAGTAGTGGTAGTGGCCTGTGATAAAGAGGGCAACGTAGACATGATTGATCTGCGCAGCAAAGCCGAAGAGCTAGCCGAGCAGTTATCCTGTGTAATGATTACCTACCCAAGTACCCACGGCGTATACGAAGAAACCATTAAAGAGATTTGCGACATTGTTCATGACAACGGCGGCCAAGTGTACATGGACGGCGCCAACATGAACGCGCAAGTAGGCATTACTTCACCGGGCTTTATTGGCTCAGACGTAAGTCACTTAAACCTACACAAAACCTTTGCTATTCCACACGGTGGCGGTGGCCCAGGTATGGGGCCAATTGGCGTTAAAGCCCACTTGGCACCGTTTGTGGCTGGCCACAGCGTAGTAAGCAATGGTAAAGCTAGCCACGCCAATGCCGCAGTATCGGCAGCCCCTTATGGCAGCGCGTCTATCTTGCCTATTAGTTGGATGTACGTAGCCATGTTGGGTAACCAAGGGCTGCGCCAATCATCAGAAATAGCCATTCTCAACGCCAACTACCTAGCCAGCCGTTTAAGCCAAGCCTTCCCGATTTTATATAGCGGACAAAATGGCCGAGTCGCCCACGAATGTATTATTGATATGCGCCCACTTAAAGAGGCCACCGGCATTACCGAAATGGACGTAGCCAAGCGCTTAAATGACTACGGCTTTCACGCGCCAACCATGAGCTTCCCGGTAGCGGGCACCTTAATGGTAGAGCCTACCGAGTCGGAATCGCTGGCCGAAATCGACCGCTTTATTGATGCGATGTTATCGATACGCGCTGAGATAGCCAAAGTAGAAACGGGCGAGTGGACCCTACAAGACAACCCGCTAGTGTTTGCCCCGCACACTTTAGATGATTTAACCGACGCTCAATGGACCCACAACTACAGCCGCGAGCTAGCCGTGTTCCCATGTGACGCAGTTAAGCAAAACAAATTCTGGCCTACAGTAAACCGCATTGATGATGTGTTTGGGGATAGAAATTTATTCTGCGCGTGCCTTCCTATGGAAGCCTATCAAGAGTAAAAATCAAAACCTTTTCAGTGTGTTATGATATAGAGCGAAGCAGTGGTGCTTCGCTTTTTTTGGCTAGGGAGTAGCCTCAGACATTAAAGTTACTCTGACCCTTTTTGTTTTAACTGAGGTTAACGAATACAAGATATAGGACAATAATTTACGTTAACACCATATTACGCTATTGCATAATAATAAGACTTGCTTCATCTTGTTCGAACTAGAATCAACGTTGCTATACAAGAGCTAAATTATGTTAGAAGCCCTAGCCAGTTTGATGGAGAATGACCTCTCTAAAAACGTACTTGTCCCATTATTTCGTCAAATTTATGGTTGTCGGGTGGTGTTTACCGGCGGGGGATGTGAAAAAGGGCGAGACATAATAATTTATCAAAAAGATCCCCTTGAGCAAGACAAATTTATCGGTGTGCAAGTAAAAAAAATACATGCCACACCAAACTCTCATTCAAAAAGTTTTCAGCAATTATTAACCCAGTTGAGTCAAATGACTTTCGAGCCAGCTATTTGTCCAGACAGCGGTAAAGAAGTAATGCTTTCTCAGTTGATTTTCGTAACCCCGTTCGAAGTCCCAGAGAAATCATTCGACACCCACTCAGGAGCCTATATACCCAATCAACTTGAAGATGCAGGCTTGAGTACCTGAAAATTATCGTTCACTCGAGATGCCAAGGAGCCTGCGATCTCCTGAAGAGTCACAGAAAAAAATTGGTCTATCGCCGCCTTAAAGTCTCGTTTATTTTTGAAATAAACGTTGTTTCTCGACTTCTCGTTCATTACCTTCCATAACCGCTCTATTGGGTTGAGGTTTGGACTGTAAGGTGGGAGGTAATGCAATTCAATATTAAGGACAAACGCGGCATCTTTGACTAAGTTACTACGGTGATATCCCGCACCATCTAAAATGATATGAAGCTTATGGCCTAACGGGTAACTCTCTCTGAGCTTACAGAAAAAACGAACAATATTTTCACTGTTAATGCTTTCGTAATCGCTAACAACCGTCGCTCCAATATCGGATAAATTCAGTGCGCCAATAAGGTTTAACCGACTACGGTTGCCCGTTGTTTCAATCACTTTTTCTTGGCCTGTACGTATCCAGCCATGGGTGATTTTGGTCGATAGCGTCGGGTGAACGGCATCGATAAACAATATCGATTCATCCTCGCCACAGCTTGTCTTTAGAGCTTCATAAGCTTCGATGAACGCCCGTTGTTTTGTCTCATCAAACTTGTGTGGAACGCCTTTCGGTTGCTTGTAGCTAAAACCATTGTGATGAAGCCACTTGTTCATACCAGAAACCGTATAATCAAGTCCAAATGTCTCTTTAACGTAGGCGACAACTTGATGAGTGTGAGAATAGGTTTTCTCGGTCAAATGCTCGATTAGGTGCATGGTTTGAGTAGCAGAAAGTTTACTTTGGCTTCCGCCATTTTCGGGCTTAAGTTTTTCAGAAAGAACATAGTCGCTGAGATGTCGAGCGACTGTCGACTCGTGGATGCGAAGGGCTTGAGAAATCATCACCTGACTCCAACCTTCAGAAGCAAGTAATACCGCTTTGATACGGTCTCGCACTCGACCATCGCGAGTGGAATCATGCATCTGCTCGAGTTGCTGTTTCTGTTGAGGAGTCAGTATAATTTTCATGGTGTGTAGCATGATCCTCATTGACGAAAAAATCAATCACCTTCAATGATCACGGGTATAGAGATGTACTAAGAAAGGGAGTAACCATCATTGATGGGAAACGCCTTTTGTCGTTAATCGACAAACACAAGCCGGAATTGATTCGCGAGATATCTGGGGATAGTGCTTATATCGGAGAAAAGATAAAGCCAGCTTTATCAAATAAAGCTTTAATGGATGCTCTTCACCTTGGAGATACAAAGGAACTTTGTGATATCTATTGTGAGACTAAATTAGAGCTGGGCAATGATCGCGAACGCAATAATAAAGAACTAGTTAAGTATGATTACACAACTACAAAAACAACCATTAGCTCTGAAACGGTTGATAAAGCAACGGCTATGGAAAAATCCTTTACATTGTTAACAGGTGTTGAACTATATGAAAAAGATTCTTTATCATTATTTAGAGCTTCACTTACTAAAAAAGAACGTCTAAAAAAACAAATTAGCATTTTGTCGGATGAAATTATAAATATTGCTAATAAAGTAAGAGAAAAAATATCTAAAAGTTCGTTCGCTAAAGTTTACCCCAACGTAGCCAGCTCAGATTTTGATGATTTTATAAAATCTGAATATAGACATGTAAATTTGGGCCCTGATGAATTTTCTGACTTTTCAAGTGAAGTCTTTGAAATTAAATCTATGATGGAAGGTAGAGGAAAAAAACGAGATGAAGTTGAGAAACTCAGAGGTCAAGATTCTCTTATTGAAACTAGTGTAACCATTAATTATAACAGTAGCATCCTATGCCAGTTACTTAATGAGTCAATTGACAAGCTAGTTCATTATGAAAATACAACAATAACAGATATTAAGGATTACTTGTTAATATCTCAAAAAATAGAATGTTTCTATAAAATCATTGAATCTATGAACTTAGATTTCAAGCAATCTTCAGAAGTTATACCAAGAACTAGCAGTAAAGTGTCAATTACCGAAGTTTTCCAGTCCAGCTTAAATGTTATTGTATTAGGGGATGCGGGTTCAGGAAAAACGACTAACCTCCAAGTATATACAAAGTCGCTATTGGAGAGTTCCAAAAAAAACCTCGTAATTTACTTAACTCTCAACGACTTAGCTTTCTATGCTTTAAAATCGGACGAACGATGCTTGACCAAAGGGATTTGGTATTACTTAGCGGAATTGAGTGTTAACAACTTTTCATTTTTTACTTTAAAAGAGCATTTAAAGAATAAAAAAGTATGTTTGGTTCTTGACAGTATTGATGAAGCAGTTGTACAGCATGATTGGATCGTTTCATCTTTGAATGAGTTTTCAGTTTTATATAGCAACTGCCAAATCATTACATCCTCAAGGTTTACTGTTTCTGATCTACACACGTTAGGGTTCGTGAGCATCTCTTTATTACCATTTGACCGGGGGCAGAAAGAAGAGTTCTTTGAAAAGTGGTTCTCCGAGAGACCTGAGTTAGTTAAAGAAATTCTTTGTCATCTAGATAGTCGCCCAAAACTAGACAGGGTGATTACAAACCCTCTGTCTGCAACAATTATGGCTTCTCTTCAAGACTCGGCCGTACCTTTACCTAATACGGAAGCTTCACTATATAAAAAGAGGTTTGAGTTGCTCAGCGGTCTTTTCGACAAGTTCAAAGGTGTTAATCGAATGACTTCTTCACCGGAAGTCATTTTGAAGTGCAGTAGAGAGCTTGCCTATCATATGCATGATCGAAAGTGTAGAGAGCTTTGCAAAGAAGATATTATTGTTTTTCTCACCAAAAATTTACACGATGAAAGAATAGCCAATGAAGTATATGCTGAGCTTATAACACCATGTGAAATTCTGTTGGTAAACCCAAATGGAAAATACGGTTTTGGTCATTTAAGGTTTCAAGAGTATCTAGCATCTGAACAACTAGTTAATCTTAGAAAAATAAGACTAGACAAAATGCTTGTTTCGTCTTGGTGGCACGACGTTTTCCTTCTGTATGCTCAACACGCATATGAAATTGAATGGTTAGTTGACTATGCGACAAATAACGAAATGACAAGAAAAACACATAAATTGTTGTTGAATATAACTTCTCATCGTCCTCCCGCTGAAGAAAAAAAACTAAATCAACGTATAGAAATTGCATTTAAGCAGGAGTTAGATGGTTTACTCTATTAGATTATCCTATAAACTTTAGCTGCTCATTTCTGGAATGAAGCTAAAAATAGAGGGGGCAGAGTAACTTTAAATATCAGCCCTTTAGTACCTTGGTCTTATTGGGTTACCTGTTCTTTAAGTTACGTTATCATTCATTTTGTATTTTATTTAAAGGATGATTCAATCCCCCCTTTCATTTCAAACTCACTTCCTGCCATTTTAGCATTCACTCCCGAAGCAGTAACATCTCTCAGATCAGGGGGCGCTTACTTAAAAATCACTTATCACATTAAACGCTCTAAATTCGTCGTAGGCGTATTGGTCTGTCATGCCGCTGATGTAGTCGATAATCAGCCTTGTGCGGTAGTAAAACTCGCGACATTGTTCGTTGCCAAACTCATCGCTTATGGGCTCTTCCGTCATGGCTTTTTGATAGGCTGCTAAATGTTTAGCCGGCAGCTTTTTGAATAGGCGCTGTATATAAGCAGAGCTTTTTTCTTTGGGTTTTGTGTTATCTACTAAGTATTCAAACTGGTCTTGGCTTAGCGCAAGTAGCGGTTGGTAACAGGCCATTAAGCCTGAGATAATTTGGTAGCCTTGTAGTTCGCGGGCTTCTACTTCTGGGTGGCAAAAGCAACGCTCTAGCGCGACGCTTTTAAAGGTTTCAACTATGAGGTGGTTTACGCTGCCATCTTCAATTAGCGCGCGGTTTAAGTTGCCTTGGTAAACCGCCTCTAAGTTTGCCACAAACTGATTTTTGGCATGTTCGGGCAAGCGTTGGTTTACTGCTACGCGTAGGTAAACAAAAAACATCGAGTCTCTTTCTTCATCACTCAGCTGTGGTTTTTTACTTTGGTGAGCAAAGTCGAGAATGGTGTCCATTTCTTTTGGTTTGCTGCAGCCATGTTCACTGCTTAGTTTGGCAAAGGTGGCTAATAGGGCGTGCTTTAGTTCTTTAATGCTCAGCACGCCTTTTTCTATGGCGTCTTCTAAGTCGGCAATGCCGTAAGACACATCATCGGCCGCTTCCATAATGTAAGAAAACGGCGAGCGGCAGAATTGGTCTATGTCTAAGCTATTGCGAATATCTTGAATGTAGTTTTGCTCGCTAAGGTAGTAACCTACCTTCTTTTTTAAGTAATTAAACGGTGCACTTTTATCTGGCTTAGCTTCAGTTCCGCAGCGGGTGTATTTGAGTATGCCAGAGGCTTGCGAGTAGGTGAGGTTGAGCTTTAATAAGGAGTGAATAAGCCGAATGCCTTGGGCGTTGCCCTCGAAGCTGACTAGATCTCGGTGAATCGCTTCTGGCAGAGTTTGTTTCGGTTTTTTGTTCTGGTCTTCATCTAACTCTGTTGCTTGAGAGCTTTGGTAAAGGCTATTGAGGTTTTCATTTAGCCAATCAATTAAGGCTTCTTCACCAAAGTGGCCAAAGGGCGGGTTGCCAATGTCGTGCATTAAACAGGACATTTCAACAATGCTTTCTAATTGCCGTTCTAGCCCTTTAAGTTGATAGCTGTTTTGTTCATCTACTAAGGCTTCGCAAATGAGCTGAGAAATATAGCGACCCACTTGCTGTACTTCTAAAGAGTGGGTAAGGCGACTGCGCACTGCGGCGTTGCGCTCTAAAGGGAATACTTGGGTCTTTTGCTGCAAACGCCGAACCGCTGCGCTGTTAATAATGCGGCCTCGGTCGCTTTCAAACTTCTTTAAGTCGGCATTAAGATCTGGCTTAGCTGGGTAGGGCCGAGTACCGAGAATTTTGCTAGCGAAATTTACTGTCATACTCTAAGCCGCTCTCTATCAATTAGAGTATTTATACTGCTGTATTATCAATAGAAAATCAATTAGTGAGGTTTTTGAAAATAGTAGTTTGGATCATTATTGAGAAGTGGCTGGCGTTGATAACAGTGGGAGTGATGTTTTTATATTTACTTGCGATATAGGCGACGGTTTTAGCGTGGTATTTACGGCCTTGGCGGTTACACTAAGCCGCTTAGCTGGTGAGTATTTACTCCCAGTATTACAGTGCTTTTATTAAAGCACCTTGTTTTATAAGGCTTGTTTATGTCGTTTAGTGCGTTAGGTTTGTGTGATGCTTTGCTAAAAGCTGTTGCAGAGCAGGGTTATACCACGCCGTCATCAATACAGCTTGAAGCGATTCCGGCTGTGTTAAGCCAGCGTGATGTTATGGCGGCAGCACAAACTGGCACCGGTAAAACGGCCGCTTTTACCTTGCCAATGGTGCAGCTGTTAGCGGGTGGGAACAAGCCACAGGCTTTAGCGGTGCGGGCATTAGTGATTGCCCCAACTCGAGAGCTGGCTGCACAAGTTGCCGAAAGTGTTAAAAACTACAGCAGCAAGATGAACATTAGCACTGCTGCGGTATTTGGTGGGGTGAGGATTGAGCCGCAAATCGCTCAGTTGCAAGACGGAGTAGACGTGCTGGTGGCGACGCCGGGTAGATTGCTTGATCTTTATAAACAACAGGCTGTTAAGTTTGAGCAGCTTGAGATTTTAGTGCTTGATGAAGCAGACCGGATGTTGGATTTAGGCTTTATCGACGATATTCGGAGTATTCAAAGCTTACTGCCTAAACTGCGCCAAACTTTACTGTTCTCTGCCACCTTTTCTCAACCGATTAAGGCACTAGCCAGGGGCATGCTTAATGACCCCAAGCTTATTGAAGTAACCGCAGTAAATAGCACCGTTGATACGGTTAAACAGCGTATTCATCCGGTAGATAAAGCACGTAAAAACGCCTTGTTAATTCACCTGCTTAAAAAGCATAAATGGCCGCAAGTGCTGGTGTTTAGTCGCACTAAACGCGGTGCCGATGCTTTGGTCTCTCAGTTGGCGAATGTGGGGATTACGGCTGCATCTATTCATGCAAACCGCACCCAACATGCGCGAACCAATGCCTTAGAGGGCTTTAAAGGTGGCAGCATAAAAGTGCTGGTGGCTACCGATATCGCTTCGCGAGGCATTGATGTTAGCCAACTGCCATGTGTGATTAATGTTGATTTACCTTATGTTGCAGAGGACTACGTGCATCGTATTGGTCGCACCGGGCGTGCTGGAGCCTCTGGTTTGGCGATTTCATTGTTTAGTGAAGACGAATCTAAACAGCTAAAGGCAATAGAACGACTGATTGGCCGCCAGTTTACATTGGATGTTATTCCGCGTTTTGCTCCTACTCAAAAACAGCCAGAACCGCCTAGCGATGACGACGATGTGTATGGCAATTTTGAGCCAGATCCCGTTGCGGATTACAAAGGTAAATCGAAAGGGCGAGGAAGTCGCAGTGGGAAAAGCTCTAGCAGGAGTGCTAAAAGTAACAAGCGGACAAGGTAGACAAGTTATCGTTAATGCGACGTTGACAAGGTTACCTTCACATGCAAAATTTCACATATATAAATAAATGAATATGAGCGATGAATCCTCAATTATTTTATAAATGCCTCGCTGATGATGTTCGCCTAAAAGCCTTAATGATTATTGCCGAGGCTGGTGAGGCCTGTGTCTGTGATTTGATGCAAGCCTTGCAGCTCGACCAACCAAAGACTTCTCGCCATTTAGCGCAGTTACGCAAATGCCAAGTATTGCTCGATCAGCGGCGCGGCAAGTGGGTGTATTACCAATTACACCCTGAGTTACCAAGCTGGGCCGAGCGGGTGTTGCGAGAGACTCAAGCCAATAACAAAGACTACTACCAAGCAGAGTTAGCGCGCTTTGAAGCGAATAAACAACGGCTTTGTTAGTGGATTAATCACAGAACCCACCTACACAGGTAGCTGGGGAAGAAGGTAATAAAATGGGATTATTTGATCGATATTTAACAGTATGGGTAGGTTTAGCCATTGTTGTTGGCATTGCTGCCGGTAGCCTAGTGCCTGAGGTATTTGCGCTAGTGGCTGGCCTTGAGTTTGCACATGTTAACTTGGTGATTGCCTTACTTATTTGGCTAATGATTTATCCGATGATGGTGCAAATTGATTTTTCATCGATTAAAGATGTGGGTAAAAAACCAAAAGGTTTGCTGCTTACCATTGTGATTAATTGGCTGATTAAACCCTTTAGCATGGCGTTGCTAGGCTGGTTGTTTTTTAAAGGTATATTTGCCGATTGGGTAGACCCAAGCACCGCGACTGAATATATCGCTGGCATGATCTTGCTTGGCGTAGCACCGTGTACTGCGATGGTATTTGTGTGGAGCCAGCTTACCAAAGGCGACGCTAACTATACCTTAGTGCAGGTATCGATTAACGACGTAATTATGATCTTTGCCTTTGCGCCAATAGCCGGCTTTTTGCTTGGGGTGAGTGATATTAAGGTACCTTGGAATACCTTGCTATTGTCGGTGGTATTGTACGTTGTAGTACCACTAATAGCAGGGGCGATTACCCGTAAAAAGCTAGATAAAAGCAATGACCACTCACGGTTAAATCAGTTTTTGGCCACTATGAAGCCTTGGTCGATTATTGGTTTGCTGGCCACTGTAGTGTTGTTGTTTGGCTTTCAATCGGAAACAATATTAGCCAAGCCTGAAGCCATTGTTCTTATCGCTATTCCTTTGCTTATTCAAACCTATGGCATTTTTGCGCTGGCTTATTGGTTAGCCAAGCGCATGCGTTTGCCACATAACATTGCTGCCCCAGCTTGCATGATTGGCACCTCTAACTTTTTTGAGTTAGCAGTAGCGGTAGCCATATCGTTGTTTGGTTTGCACTCTGGTGCTGCGCTAGCCACCGTAGTTGGTGTATTGGTTGAAGTGCCGGTAATGCTCTCTTTGGTATGGTTTGCTAACCGCACCCGCCATTGGTTTAGTTAAGCTAGGTCGACTTATCTCCCTGCTCTAAGCAGTGGGGAGAGTGACAATTTGGTTGTTCTGAACATCTTCCACCGCAAAATCTATCAATGCTCTTACCTTACGAGGCAGCACATTACCGTTTAGGTAAACCGCAAACAGCGGATGCATTGGCAGTTGGTAGTTTTCGAGCAGCCGCACCAGCTTTCCTTCACTTAGCTCTTTATGTAAAACAAAATTTGGGCATAGTGCTACTCCGCAACCATCCACTGCCCAGTCTCGGGCAATATTGGCACTATTCACCATTAGGTTTCGTGAAGGATGAAAGGTGTATTCTTGGCCGTTTTGCTGGAATACCCAACGTTTAGCATTGCGCCTATTGGTGTCAATGATACAAGTATGGGCATCTAGGTCATCAGGAGTAAGGGGAGCGCCTTTAAGATTTAAGTAGCCGGGTGAGGCCACCAAGTGGCTGGTAAATTCAAACAGCTTGCGGGCTTTTAATGTGACTACATCAGGCATGCCTACTCGAAACGCTAAGTCGAAACCATCACTTGCTAGATCTACATGTTCGTCACTTAAGCGTAGGTCAATGCTTAGCTCAGGGTGGGTGGCCGCGAAGCGACTCAATAAACCTTTTATGTAGATTTCACCAAGAGTAACCGGTGCAGCTATTCGTAATATACCGCTTAGGCCTTTCGCTTCTTCACCAATGCCTGTGAGTAAATCATCCAATTCATCTAATAAGGCAGGCACGCGATTAAGTAGCTGCTGACCCGAAGGTGTAAGCCCCACTTTTCTGGTAGTGCGTTGTAACAGGCGAGCGCCAAGCTTGGTTTCTAATTCCGCTACGTATTTTGAGGTGAGTCGGTTGGATACGCCTAAGCGTTTTGCCGCTTCGGTAAATGAACCGGTTTGCGCCGTAGCAACAAATGCCTTTAAGCCGTCAATCAAGTCCATGCCAATTACCTATTAAGAACATATGAAGGATAGTCATTCTATATCTTCTCCATTGTGAGGTGAATCTCTTAGGCTGATAATTGCTGCATTACTGTTTAATGCTTCGCTCAAGCCAAATGGCACTGGGCCGAAGGGAGAAAGAAGCGAGATGGCTACTCTGCAAAGCTTAAATATACTTGGTGCTAAAGCGACGACGCCACCCATGCCGGTGGTGTTTATTGGCCATGGCAATCCGATGAATGCCCTAGAGGAGAATCGCTTCACCCAAAGTTGGTCGCAGCTTGGGCAAACCTTAACTAGGCCGCAGGCAATATTGATGATTTCCGCTCACTGGATGACCAAGGGAATAAATCTGGTAGATAGCTCCGCCAAGCCTAAAACCATTCACGATTTTTACGGCTTTCCTGATGCTTTATTTGCCGAGCGCTATCCTGCCATTGGTAACCCCTTGTTGGCGCAGCAGCTCACTGAGCTGTTAAGTGATCATCAGCTGCAAACCGATAGTAGCTGGGGGCTTGATCATGGTGCTTGGTCGGTATTGAAATGGATGTATCCAGCAGCAGATGTTCCAGTATTTCAGCTCTCTATCGACGTTTCACAAAACTTGAGCTGGCACTTCGCTTTAGGTCGTAGCTTGTCAGTGCTGCGTCGCCAAGGGGTGATGATTATCGGCTCGGGCAATATTGTACATAATTTAGCGGCGCTAAAGCCCAGCTCCCAACCTTATGAATGGGCAGAAGAGTTTGATGCCTTTTTTGCTAAACGCTTAGCACAACGAGAGTTTTCTGACTTAGTCAACCCAGCAGCCATGGGCGGCTTAATGCGCATGGCTAACCCAAGTTTAGAGCACTATATCCCAGCGATTACTGTGGCTGGTGCGTCAAGTAAACAAGATCATTTAAGCGTGGTAAGCGAAGGTTTTGACCTTGGTGCGTTATCCATGCGCTCGTTTGTTTTTCATCAGGTTTAAGATTGAATGAGGAGTTACTTATGTTAGTAAATGGAGTATGGACGGAAGACTGGCAGCCTTTGCAAAAAGCGGATGAACAGGGGCGTTTTGTTAGGCAAACTTCTGGGTTTCGCCATTGGATCACCGCTGATGGTAGCCCTGGTCCAACTGGTGAGGGTGGCTTTAAAGCCGAAGCTGGGCGTTACAGATTATACGTGGCCTTAATTTGCCCTTGGGCATCGCGCACGCTGATTGCACGTAAGTTAAAAGGCTTAGATGCGCTAATCCCTGTTACGGTGCTTAACCCTAGTTTAACCCCGCAAGGTTGGCGTTTTGGCGGCTACCAAGGTGCAGATCAAGACCCGTTGTTCTCTGCTAATTACCTACACCAAATTTATACTCAGGCTGATCCTAACTTTACCGGAAGAGCCACCGTGCCAGTGCTCTGGGACATGCAGCAAAATGTGATAGTGAATAACGAAAGTGCTGACATTCTGCGCATGTTCGATAGCGCCTTTGAGGAATTAGCACCCTCTAAAATTCGCCTTTATCCAGAGCAACATAGTGAAGAGATTGATGCCCTAAATACGCGAATTTATCACCAGTTTAATAACGGCGTTTATAAAGCTGGTTTTACTCAGTCGCAAACGGCTTACGAAGAAGCGGTAAAGGGGGTATTTGAAGTATTAGAGGAGCTGGAACAAAGGCTAGCAAAGCAGCAATACTTAGTTGGGGATACGCTTACCGAAACCGATATTCGCACCTTTGTAACGTTAATACGTTTCGATGTCGCCTATTACGGCCTCTTTAAAACTAATCGCAAACAAGTTGCCGATTACCCCAAGTTATCAGCGTACATGCAACGAATATTAGCCATACCTGGTGTGGCTGAGACGGTGAATATTGACCATATTACTCGCGGATATTATTCGATTAGGGCTTTAAACCCTTCTGGAGTGCGCCCAATAGGACCTGCGCATATAGATGCTTTAATGGCGGCGCTAGCCTAGTGTTATCACTTAAACAAAGTAGTGTTTACAACAGTTTTGTAAGCGCTTCCTTTTGTTTGGGCTGTCAAAAGGACGATACATCGATATGTCCTCTTGAATATATCTACTTTAGGTCTTTTATTTAAAGGGATTTTGGCGTTTTTTGTTTTTTATCTGTTTATTTATTTTGTGATTCAGGAGGATTGAAAAAGAAAGCGCTTTCATTATAGTCTGTGGGCAGTTTAGGTAAATAAGGTTGGGCTAATGAAAGCAACACACTATAGAACACTGGAGCGCACCGGTGAGCGTTGGGCAGAAAAGGCACCAGTGGAGTTTAAGTCTCATTACAAAGTGCAGCAATCGATGATTGCGGTTAACTCGAAAGAGAGATTTCAAAGCCATATCGGCTTTGGTGGCGCATTTACCGAAGCGGCAGCCAGCACCTTTTACGAGATGCCAGAGGCCTTACAAGAAGAATTTATTAAGGCTTATTTTGATAAAGAACAGGGCTTAGGTTACGTATTAGGGCG
The DNA here is from genome assembly GCF_019649015.1 of Agarivorans litoreus. Lineage (NCBI taxonomy): Bacteria > Pseudomonadati > Pseudomonadota > Gammaproteobacteria > Alteromonadales > Alteromonadaceae > Agarivorans > Agarivorans litoreus. Next base: position 3,089,127 of record NZ_BLPI01000001.1, read on the forward strand.
GGTTGCTATTCATTCCTGTGATTTTGCTTTAGGCAATTACACCTATATTGAAGAAGGGGATAGTGAGCTTAAAAGCTTTGATCTTTCTCACGAGGAGCAATGGGTTATTCCCATGATCAAGCGGGCTGCTGAACAGGCTGGGCAGCCCATTACTTTGTTGGCATCGCCTTGGAGCCCGCCGGCATTTATGAAATCTAACGGTGAAATGAATTACGGCGGAAAACTGTTGGCCGAATATCAGCAATCTTGGGCGAATTATTACACCAAATTTATCGAACAGATGGAGCTACGTGGCGTGCCTATTTGGGGCATTAGTATTCAAAATGAGCCAGAAGCCGACCAAATCTGGGACTCGTGTTTTTATACCGCAGAGGAAGAGCGCGACTTTATCAAAGATTACCTTGGCCCAACAATGCATGCCGCAGGCTATCAAGATAAAGCCATTGTTATTTGGGACCATAATCGTGATGTGATGGTGCAGCGAACAGCCATTGTATTAAGTGATCCAGAGGCAGCTAAGTATGTGTGGGGCGTGGGCAATCATTGGTATGTGAGTGAAGATTTCGAAAATCTCTCTATGGTGCATCACCTTTATCCAGATACTCATATTATCTTTACCGAAGGTTGTGTGGAGCTAACCGATACCTCGGTAGATAAGAATGATAAAAGTGGCTACTTAGGTGCTTGGGGTAATGGTGAGCGTTATGGCAGAAACATTATTGGTGATTTTAACAACTATTCAGAGGGCTGGATTGATTGGAATTTGTTGTTAAATGAGCAAGGTGGTCCAAATCATGTAGAGAATTTCTGCGAAGCGCCCATTATGTATAATCGCCAGACTAAGTCACTGATTTATAATAATTCATATTACTACATTGGCCATTTATCTCGCTATGTTGAGATTGGCGCTAGGCGCATTAAAACCCAAGTAATCGGCGACAATTTGCATGCAGTAAGTTTTGAAAATAGCAACGGTGAGCGAGTAGTGGTGGTTCAAAATGAAGGACATGTAGCCAAGCTTACTTTGGTGGTTGATGGTTTAGGCGCAGAGCTGTCTTTAGCGAATAACTCGATCAGTACTTTTGTGTTAAAAGCATAGCCACCTGTTGGCTTATTGAACGTAAATCTTATCGTGTAAAAAAGCACCCTAGGGTGCTTTTTTAGTGGGCGATTGAGCTTAAGGCTTTTTACTTAATACCGCATCAATATCTGCCGCGCTGTGGCGCTCTGCCAGTTGCTCCCATTCTTCGCCCCATACCCGGTTAACAATACGGCCACGTTGCACAGCAGGGCGTTGTTCTATCTCTTTAGCCCAGCGCATTACATTGGTGTAGCTTGCGGCGTCTAAAAACTCTGCCGCTTCATAAACGGTGTTAAGCACAACGTTGCCATACCAAGGCCAAGTAGCAATATCAGCGATGCTATATTCGCTGCCGCCCAAGTACTGATTATTGGCGAGGCGTTTATCTAATACATCTAGCTGACGTTTAGCTTCCATAGTGAAGCGATTAATGGGGTATTCGTATTTTTCTGGCGCATAGGCATAAAAATGACCAAAGCCGCCACCTAAATAAGGAGCAGAACCTTGTAGCCAAAATAGCCAGTTCATGGTTTCGGTACGTGTGGCCAGGTCTTTAGGCAGCAGGTGGCCAAATTTTTCAGCTAAATACAGTAAAATAGCCCCCGACTCAAATACTCGAATAGGTGTGTCCCCGGAATGGTCGCTTAAAGCCGGAATTTTGGAATTTGGATTAATATCCACAAAGCCAGAAGAGAATTGGTCGCCTTCTCCAATGTTTATTAAGTAGGCGTCGTACTCTGCCTCTTTAATGCCTAGTGCCAGCAACTCTTCCAGCATTATCGTCACTTTTTGCCCATTGGGTGTAGCTAACGAATGCAGCTGTAAAGGGTTGGCGCCCACAGCTAGGGTTTTCTCATGCCGTGCGCCTGAATCGGGCCGATTAATGCTTGCCCACTGACCACCACTTTCGCTGTCCATAGTCCAAACTTTCGGTGGTATAAATTCTGAAGTCATTACTGCTCCTTAACTGATTTTTCTGCTAACAGCATAAATATGCTGGCAAGTATTGGCGTTAAAAGATCTAGGGTAACTATAAGAACCGTTAACTGATAAAAAAATTCTATTGGAAGCGGATATTGTTTTAACACTTTACCTTAAGGGGCTGTGAAGATTGAAATATATTCCGAGGGACTCGCGTTTTATTGTTTATGTCCTAAAGCGAACAGCTAAATGAACTGTTAGCCAGGTTTTTCTAGAGAGTTCGTATTGGTGATTAATATCTCGACGTTCAATGAGGCGCCCAATAAACATTGAGTAGAAAACAACAAAAAGCCCGCTAAGTAGCGGGCTTATATTTAACTAGAAGGCGCTTAGCTTAGTTTTGCAGGTTGCTATCGGTGTCGTAGAACATTTGGGTGCTGTAGCTTTCTAGCGGCAGCTTGTCGATGGTTCCATTACGTTCTACGTAATCAACAAATGATTGCGCGTAGTCTAAAAAGCTATCTTCAAATTTACTCTCATCAGCAGAGATGTCGGCAAAGCTAAAGTATCCATCGCGGCCGCCAGCAATGTAGTTATTGGTTACCACTGTGAAGCTGTCACTATCGGCTAAGGCTATCCAATCGGTGGTGCCTTTCGCTTTTACTTCTACGTCGTATAAACGAGAGCCAGCAGCTTGCGACATATCCACCTTGTAACGTAAACCAGCAGCGTAAGGGTAAGCGCCAGTAGAGCCTTCTGGATCTAGCGAGTAATCTACTGCTTCGTTAAGTACCGTTTTGATTTCTGCGCCAGTCATTTCCAAATACACCAAGGTATTCGCGAAAGGCAGTAAGGTGTAAGCATCGCCAATGGTGTAATCGCCTTGTGGTACGTCGTTACGCACGCCGCCGGCATTTTGAATGGCTACGTCGCCACGTACGGCTTGCTCCAAAAAGGCTTGAGCTACCAGGTTTGATATATCTGAACCATTAGCGCTGGTGGCCGATACATCACACAAGGTGCTACGGCCTTGGCCTGGGATGCGCTCAAAACATAGGTTTTGTGCCACTTCGCCTACTACTGATTGTTTTAGTAAGTCCACTTCTTCGGCATAAACAGCTAGTAAATCTGCAGCATTAGCGTCGGCTGTAACAATCGATAAGTTAGGATTGGCGGCTACTGCGTCGGTAACTGCAGTGCGAGTTGCACCGGTAAGCTCAACGCGGTCACCGTTAGTGTCTTTGCGCTTAAAGCTATCTGCTAGCAATAGGTGAGGGGTACCTGCACAGCTTTCTAGTTTGCCGTTGCCGTCGAAGGTTACAGCTAAATCACCCACTACCGCTGAGTATTGCCAAGCTTGGGCAACACATACTGGGTCGCCGTCTAAGTTGCTTACCATGGTTGGGTAGTCACCTGCGCTGTTTAGGCCTAGTTCTTCAAAGTCACCTAATAGGGTGTGTGAGTCGCCACCAATGATCACATCTACGTCAGTCAGTTTTGCGGCTAGCTCTAGGTCGTTTTTGTACTGATAGTGAGTTAACAAAATGATGTTGTTAACGCCTTTTTCTTTTAGCTCGTCGATGTACATTTGCGCCGTGCTGGTTTCATCATGAAACTGAGTGGTGGCGTCAGGGCTTGAAGAGTTTTTAGTTTTAGTGGCAATGTCGATGCCGATAATACCCACCTTGGCATCGCCAAATGACTTAATCATGTATGGCTGGAAGTAATCCCAACGGGTAGTTGGAGCAAGCGGCGATACGCCAACTTCAGGCTCTACGTTGGCTGCCAATACTTGGGTTTGGCAAGTTGGGCTATATAAAAACTCTAAGAAGGTTTTTAAGCCAGCATCGCCGCCATCAAATTCGTGATTACCTAAAGCGAAAGCGTCAAAACACACTTCGTTCATTAAGGCTGCATCGGCTTCGCCTTTAAATAGGGTGTAGTAAAGATCGCCGGTAATTGCGTCACCCGCGTGCAGCTTTAATACATTGTCTTTACTTGCGGCTAGTTCATTGATTTTCGCCACAACTTTTGGAAAACCGCCTACCGAAACTCGCGTTGCTTCGCCCGCTAGGTTTAAGTCTATACCGCTATCAGCTTGTAAATGAGAGTGGTGATCGTTGATATGCAGTACGTTAATGCTAAGTGGCTGAGGGCTTGGAGTACTGTCGTTGTCATTACAGGCAACTAAAGCAACACTAAGGGGAAGAAGGGCTAACCATTCCTTGCGAAAATTCATCTTTACTAACTCCGTTTAGATAGAAAACTCTAAACACTAGAGAGTTTAGATGAACCATAGATGAACTATTTTTGTTAGTTTTATGTCGGTGGCTAAACTGGCCAGTCAACCATGTTGGTATGGTCGCTTGATAAGCTCCCTAGCTCACCCTGCCAACGTTTAATAAATTGCTTATTTGGGTCAAACATTTTGCTTTGTTTATCGATGTCGAAGTGGCGACCACCACGTGGGTCTGCGCCTACTCCTGCAATGTATTGCCAATTCCCCCAGTTACTAGCTACATCGTAATCAATCAAACGTTGTTCAAAGTAGGCCGCGCCGTAGCGCCAGTCTACTTGCAGTTCGTTTACTAGGCAGCTAGCGACAATTTGTCGGCCTCGGTTCGACATCCATCCACTGCTGTTTAGCTGATGCATTAGCGCATTTACCAAAGGGTAGGCCGTATTGCCCTCGCACCATTGCTTAAAGCGCTGGGCGTAAAAACTGGTATGTAAGGTTTTACCGTTAACCCCAGAAAAACTAAACAGCTTGCTGCCATGCGCGCGGGCATACCAATAAAAGTACTCGCGCCAAAGCAGTTCAAAGTAAATCCAATAGCTGGATTCATTAGCGCCGTGCTTTGCCTCGTAATTACCTAAAGCCTGTAAAACTTGCCTAGGGCTAACAGCGCCATGGGCGAGAAACGGCGAAAAGCCAGTTGAGAACAGCTCGCCGCTTAGGGCGTTACGGGTTTGTTTGTAGTGGCTTGCAGCAGTGGTTGAAAAGTAATGCTCAAGATGATGACAAGCCGCTTGCTCACCTGCTTGAAAATCGCTTGAATGATGTTCTTGCAGTTTATTTAGCGGTGCAGGGCTTAAGTTACTTGGCACTTTAGGTAGCTGCTGTAAGATGGCTAAGGGCTCTGCTATCGTAAGCTCTTCTACTTGCTTACGAAAGGGCGTGAAGCTTGTTGGTAGGTTGCTTAAATCAAAAGGTAATTGCTGTTTCTCAAATAAGCTGTTACTGCTGGCGGAGTGAAAGCGGATCTGCGGATAGGCAAGTTGCAGGGCAAGCCATTGCTTGGCTTCGTCACTGCCTGGGTGCACACTTCTGCCAATATCGGTGATGCGATAGTGTTGAAGGTAAAGGGCGACTTGCTGCTCGAAACAACCATGTTCGACAAACAGCTGTTGGCCAAGTTGATTTAAGCTAAGATTGAGTTCACTTAAGGTCTGGTTTAAGTAGGCCTGTTTGGACAAGCTGATTTTGGTTTGGCTGAAGTGCTGAACAAAGGGGCTAGTGGCTTGGTTTATGTAAACGCAAATGAGCTGGTCAACTTGCCGCGCGAGTTGTTTAAGTGCAGGGTTGTCTTGCACTCTACAATCGTTATCGAAAATAAACAGCCCTAGTCGCATTTTTGCTTTCCAAAATTTGTGGTTAATAAATGGGTTTACGTATCTGCTTGTTATTCAGTTTAATCTGGCGAGTGTTTGGCTGCTTAGTTTTTCTTTTACCATAGGAAATTACCATGATCCCTTTGAATACTTCGATAGTGGCTGGCGTGGCTTTGTCGCAATTCGACGGTGAAACCAAAATGTTGCTAATGAAGCGAACTAAGGGCAATTATTGGTGCCATGTAGCGGGGCATATTGAAGGGGACGAAAAAGCCTGGCAGGCGATAATTCGAGAGTTTAACGAAGAAACCCACATTGAGGTGAAACAGCTATATAACGGCCAAATTCTTGAGCAGTTTTTTGAAGCTAATGTAAACGTGATGCAAATTATTCCGGTATTTGTGGTGTTTTGCCCGGCTGAGCAGGCGGTAGTGTTGAACCATGAGCATAGTGAATTTCGCTGGTGTAGCTTGCAAGAAGCCTGTGACTTAGTGCCATTTCCAAATCAGCGAGAAGTGTATCAACAGGTTTGGCAGAGCTTTGTTTTAAACAAACCCCACCCTTTGTTTGAGGTAGATATAAGCTCACTTAGTTAGCGAATGAACCAGGTGCGGCAAGTATGGTTAATGATGATTCTTTGATTAACCATCTCTGCAAATGTTAGTCTAAGTGTATGTTATTTATGAATTTGTACTATCTATTTGGCATGCGTTTAGTGCACTTGTAACTTGTTATGAAGATACTACAAATTTAGAGGTTTTCCGTTCAAGTGAGCCTAAAGCATGGTTTTAATTAAGCTTTAGCGAATTGAGTTGTTCTGTTTTTGGGCGATGTTCGCTTCCTCATCTTATAGGTTTGTAGATGTATTTCTCTAAAGTATTACCTTTGTCTTGGTTGTTGTTACTTGCACTTAGTGGCTGTGGAGGCTCAAGCGATTCGCCAGAACCTCAGTCGGATGAAGAGGTGACTCCGGTCAACCCAGTTGAGCCAACAGAACCAACAGCACCAGAGCAGCCCAATGAGCCGGTTGATCCAGATCCTAGTGAACCGGTAGATAATTCATTACAAGCCAGTATGTTGCGCTTAGTTAATCAAGCACGCGGTGAAGGCCGTAATTGTGGCAGTACGTTTTTCCCGGCAGTTGCGCCTTTAAGCTCGAACCTGTCTTTGCAATTGGCTGCTGAAGAACACTCTAATAACATGGCTAACTATGACTTCTTTTCTCACACCGGCTTAGATGGCTCAAGCTCTGCTACTCGAGCTAGTGCTCAGGGCTACAGTTGGTCTTATGTGGGAGAAAACATCGCCGCTGGGCAGCGCTCGGTGGAGGCTGCAATGAATGGTTGGCTTCAAAGCAGTGGCCATTGTGCCAATATTATGAATGCGAACTACACCGAGTTAGGCGCCGCAAAGGCCGAAAATGCCAGCAGCAGTTATGGCATTTATTGGACTCAAGTTTTTGGTGCGCAGCGTTAGTTAAGTTAGCGGCTTGATTGCTCCTAACAAATAGCTTGAAGTTAACCACCGTTAGAAATCATGCCGCTAATCTAGTTTGTCTCTGAACATGCTAAAGCACTATCTAAAATTGCCAAGAATAAATAAGGCTTTTAAAGCTGAACATATCGCCCTTTTGTTGTTTTGGTAAACATCAGTGGCTGCGCATTTATTGAGCGTTAAACTCTGAGAGTAAACAATTTTTAATCATACCTTTCCAAGTTTTTCGATTTTAGGTAAACCAATTTTGAGTATTGGTGGTTAAATTGTGATCAAAGATCAACCAAAGTGAGAGTTTGGTTGCTAATATCATGATGTAAATATCAATAGCCTTGGTGTAGTCGTGGTGTGCAGTGGCAGATACTCGGGCTTTTATTTATAGCCAATGAGACTGGCTAATAACCATAAATACAAGGAATGACCATGAAATATCCACTTAAAAAAGCAGCTGTATTACCTGTATTAGTATTTGCTGGCGCAAGTTTGATGACGGGTACTGCGCTTGCAGAAACCATTCGGGTAGCTGCCGATAGTTTTGCCTATGCTAAAGGTGACTATGCCGACGGGCAGGCTAAGCCTGTTAGTACCTATACGATCAAGGGCAAAAAGGCGATTAACTACGTAAATAAAGGTGACCTAGTTGGTTACAACATCAATGTTGCGGAAAATGGTGTTTATGACTTGAGTTTTAATATTGCTACCGCAACCGCGCAGGGATCTGCGGTTGAGTTTCAAGTTAAACAAGATGGTAAGTGGGTATCCTACGGCGCAACAACTGTTAACGCAAAAGGTTGGGATAACTACAGTATTGTAAAAAGTGATGCTCAAATACCACTAAAAGCAGGCAGCCAAGAGGTGCGAGTATTAGGTGCTGGTAGTGATGATTGGCAGTGGAACTTACAGTATTTTGAACTTAACAAAATGGGTGAACTGGCCGAGTAAACCCGTTTAAGCCATAGTTGTTAGGGCCATTTATTGGCCCTGTTTTAGTTTGCTGATGCTACCTGGTGTAGCAGCTATGGTTTGCCATAGTGGTTTTATAAGTTTGTTTGAACATTGCTTAAGTAAAGTCGCAAACAACATGGGTAGCCCTAAGCCTGCTAACATGTAGAGCAACCAAGTATTTTCCGAACTATAATGGTTAAGTGCTGATATCTCGGTGCTGTCCATCAAACCTAGCCTTACCATAATTAAGTCTATCAACACAAAACACAGTAAGTGCATGGTCATAATGTCTTTAGAGTGCAGCCCAACAGTGCAGAGCCAAGTGCTTTTTCGGAGTAAACTTAGCATGTAGGCAACAGCCAGTAGACAATAAATGCCTATTAACGCCGAGCATAAATGAATTAGGTAGCCATTGGGGTATTCACTCCAAGACATGCCTAATTCGCTAAAACTGCCGTTGGCCACAAAGGTAATAAGTATGCTTGCTGCGGCGCAAAACAAGGCCAAATTACCGAGTAATTTAAGGTAGGGGCGAAAGGCAAAACCTAGCGCCATAAAGCTTAAGCCTACACTGGTCTGTGTGGCTACGTTGAGATACCACTGAGAGCGGTCTGCATTGTAGATTGGCCCACCATAGTTTGCAGCTACAAAACCTAAACCAACCAAGCTCACCACCAACAGAGACTTAACCACGTGTGACTGTAAGTAAGCCCCCAACAAGCTAATGCTTACACGAAATATCAGGCTGGCCAAGCCATAACTTAAGATGAACCATGCCACCATGAACAGCGAATTATTATGGAAGTTGTAACGTAAGGGGAGGTGAAGCAACCACCAACCTTGCCCTAAACTAAGCACAATTTGGGTGTCTACATAGTGTTTTATCAGGCTAGTAAGCGCGGCAATAATGATGTACCAAAGCAGCAGGTATCCCAAATACTGCCTAAGCCACTTAGCACACCAGCTTTTTAGTGATGAGCTGATCGGCGTAGCCAATAGCCCACCAATAAAAAAGAACAATGGCATGTGAAATAGGTAAACATGAAAGCTAGTGATGGGCGTCCAAGAATAGTGCCCCATAACCACGGCTATAATGCCTAATGCTTTGGCGTAACTGAAAAAAAGCGATTGCTGTTGGTTGAGGTTACAAGAGAGAGTCAAACACTTTTCCTTATCGATTAGCTGCTTTATTGGCGCTAGATAGTTGGAATAGTAAGGTTTTTAGTCACTTAATTTTGTGATTGAACGCTTTCTTATTGTATTTGGTGAACCAATTTAATGCTTTTGTTAACAGGTTCAAGGTGTTTGCTGATTGTTTGAGTATTATTAGTTGATATTGTTAGTGCTACTGTTACTGCTTAGAGTGAATGCGAATGGGCCGTTCTAATAAGATAGGGCTTACTCCTAAAAACGTGTTCTTGCGATTTTTGGGGATGTGTTTGATGTTTTAACCGGCTAACTAAGCGCACCGCTAAAACACTTGATATTTGAACTCAGGTTGAGTTAAAAACAACTCCTTTTGTTACAGTTTTCTAGTTTATCAAGTGAGGTTTAGGCTTGTTTAGTTGAGCCTGTTCAACGAAATCTTGAGTGCGCTTTCTAGCAAATGTAAGTTCACTTAGTGTTACAGATTGGGCGTTAAGAGGTAGTTAGTGATGGCAAAGATAGACAAAAAGCACACTCAGCAAATTTACTATTTTGATGACGCGACTTTTGCAGAGCAAACCCAATGCCAAGAAGTGATTTACGATTACAACCATAGTCGGCCTTCCGAAATAGAACGACGTGCTAAGTTACTTAAACAGATTTTTGCTGAAGTGGGCGAAGATTGCATGATAGAGCCGCCATTGCAGGCCAACTGGGGAAAGCATACTCACTTAGGTAATAAGGTTTACGCTAACTTTAACCTCACCTTAGTAGACGATACGCATATCTACATTGGCGATTACACCATGATTGGGCCCAATGTTACCTTAGCAACCGCAGGCCACCCAATACACCCTAAGCCACGCCAGCAAGCAGCGCAGTTTAATGTGCCCATTACTATTGGGCGTAATGTATGGATAGGTGCAAACTCGGTAGTATTGCCAGGCATTAGCATAGGTGAAAATAGTGTTATTGGGGCGGGCAGTGTGGTGACTAAAGATATACCTGCTAACGTGGTGGCAGTAGGTAACCCCTGTAAAGTATTGCGTGAGATTAGTGAGCGCGATAAGCAGTTTTATTACAAAAACTTAGCTTTTGAGGATGAACAATAACCTTCTCTTACTGGTGCCCCGAGCTTGGTTGTTTAAAGCTTGAATATTTAAGACTTGGATGCAGGCAGCAAGTTGAGCAAGGTCTAAATTAGCCAAAATGCCATGGTTTGCAGGGTTTCTGCAGTTGCTAAGTCAAGTTACTAGGCCAAATTAATCTGCAGGCCCTTATGGTTACTGTTGGTTGCTAACAAACCGTCTGAGACAGTGAGTACCACCGCGTAGCTACCGGCCGCTCCATAGTCGTGGTCAGCAGTAACGCCAGTGTCTGTATAACCATCACTAAAGTCCCATTGATAACTAAGAGTATTGTTTTCCGCATCGCTAGAGCTGCTAGCGTCGAAGCTGGCAGTTAAACCTTGGCTGCTTGCCCTGGCCTGCTTGTGGCTACATCCCATGGTGTTGCTGGATCTACGATTAAACCATGCGCCAATGCTTGGCTGGTGCCTAGGGTCTGTTGATCTTTGGTGTTGAAATTTTGTTCGAGATAAGCGGGCTTTAATCGCGGCGAGCACTTAGAAGCCTAGTGGGCTAAGCAAGAAGTGCTTAACAAAGAGTAAAGTTCGCTTATCCGAACCCTTCGGGCAGCATTTCTTAGCCATTTATTCAGCGTTAGCGAGTGATGATTAAGCCCACTTAACTGCACACTCACTGCCTTGCCTAAATGGCTAATAAATTGCTGTAAAAACCATCAGCAAAGATCAACAGACCCTAGGGTCTGTTGATCTTTGGTGTTGAAATTTTGTTCGAGATAAGCGGGCTTTAATCGCGGCGAGCACTTAGAAGCCTAGTGGGCTAAGCAAGAAGTGCTTAACAAAGAGTAAAGTTCGCTTATCCGAACCCTTCGGGCAGTATTTCTTAGCCATTTATTCAGCGTTAGCGAGTGATGATTAAGCCCACTTAACTGCACACTCACTGCCTTGCCTAAATGGCTAATAAATTGCTGCAAAAACCATCAGCAAAGATCAACAGACCCTAGTAAACATAATGAAAGTACTAGCCTGTTAGTCATGTTATTCCCTTTTGTTGTGAGTGAAATGAACACCAGCTTGAAGCCAGCGCGCAACCTACCGTTACCAAGGCTGTTTGGTATTGTTTTAACCTTGGAAAAACTCAAATAACTACGATTACTCACTTCCGTAATGATTGTTGAGTTAATTAAGGAACGTAGTTGAGCTTATTGCGCGATTCCAGAAATCTGTTGAAGCAAAACCTTAGTGAGCTTCGTTGGTAATTGATCATGTTGCCACTAATTACATTTTGTTATTAAAAGAATCAATAGAGGAGGCGTAAGAGTGCAATGTTTGCTGCTGGTACTTGTTTGAGTGCTGGGATAAATCACATTTAGCAAATAAATTTTGAATGATATTTAAGCAGGTATAAAAGGCTACAGCTTATACCGTATTGGGTATTCATTATTACTTAAGCATTAGAATACCGTTGTTGAGTTGGGCGTTTATATTGTGTTCTTGTTTGATTTTTTGGCGCCACTTTGTGGCTATTTGCTGCAGCTCCCCTTCTGCTTGCATGTCTTTAAAAGCCTGTTGCCATTGCTCTGCATTGTTAAACTGCTTAGACATCGCGATATACACAGCTTGCTGTTTGAGCTCTCTAAGTAAGGTAAAGCTACTTGGGTCTATGTCTAGTTCATTGGCAACAATCTGTAAACCGGTACTCTCATAAGCAATAGCGCTAATTCGTTTTCTTACTAACAATTGGATATTGAGCTTATGGCTACTGTTCACTGATAAGTTGCTCAAACCTTGCTGGGTAAGCCACTCGTGGCGAATATCTCCCTTAGTCACGCCAATCGTTGGGTAGTCGGCTAACTTTTCATAGGTTTGTGGGTTGCTTTTTAAGCCATACAAGCCCCATGTTTTAATGAGAACCGGTCCAATCCAATTGAGCTTTTGATCGCGCTCAGCGTTACGGCTAAAGGAAAACAGCATGGTATTGTGGTTATGGTAAGCGGTTTTTAATGCTCGTGCTTCAGGTACTATTTCTAGCTTGGCTTCAATGTTTAAACGTTTCGCTAGAGAATAAACGATATCAACCACATAGCCTTGAATTTGGTCATCTTCATCTAGGTAGCTAGCGGGAGGTTCATTTACCGTAAGAAATCTAATCGGCGAGCTCGAAGCTACCGCCTGACTAAGGGTAAAGTGAATAACAATTAGCGCAAATACCAAGGGTTTTAACATAGAGTGAACTGAGTGCTTGAATGGGCTAAGTGTAGTTCAAACTGTTGGCGGGAGCAGCCTAAATGATCTGATGCTGCCAGTCTCCTATGGCCAAGGTAGGGTTGAGTGTAGCTAGTGACTATTTTGAGGGGGCTCCAGCTGTTTTGCATGTAAGGCCCAGAACGCTGTGATGCACCAGCGAACTATGCTTGGTGGGATGTAAGCTATTGCCTTAGCGTAGTTCAAACAGTTCGCTGTGAAAATGCTTAAGTGGGTAGCCGTAGTGAGCCAGTTGTTGTTGTAAGTTACTAGAGAATGCAACCGGTCCACAAAACCAAATCTTACGTTGCATTAAGTCTGCAACTTCGTTTACCAATTGCTCAGCGCTTAATAAAGCTTGGCGGCTGTTGTCGATAATTCTTAACTCTACCTCACTGCTCTGAGAGAGTTGCTGTAGCTCTTCAATTAACTTGGGTTCCAAGGTGTCACTGCAGTAATACAGTATCGCCTTAGGCGGATTATTCATGGTTTGACGTTGTTGTAAAATGGCGGTGAAAGCCGCTATACCGATGCCTCCAGCAATCCACAATTGCGCTGCCGAGTCATTAAAGTCGAAGTGACCATAGGGGCCTTCTACTTTTAGATCTTGGCCGATGTTAAGGCGGCTTTTTAGGCTGGCGGTAAAATCGCCTAGCTCTTTTATCAAGAAGCGAACTTGACCAGTGTTGGTATTAGTTGATGCAATGGTAAAGGGGTGTGGCTCTTCGCCCGGAAACCCAATAAACGCAAATTGCCCACTATTGTGACCATGCCAGTTGGGCACGCTTAGGCGTAAATCGACAACTTTATCTTGGGGTAGAAATCTAAAGTTAGCCACTGTGGCGGTGTGCTGCTTAGTTTTACCAATACGGCCAAACAAACTATATACCGCAGCAACACTGCCCACCCAAATTAACGCTAGACAGGCATACGTTATGGGGTACGGCCAATAGCTGTGTTTAATCAATATGGCGGAATGAAATGCTAATGCTAAAAACGCTAGCGACATGAGTTTGTGCGAATAACGAAACTCTTTGTACCTAATCACCCCCACTAAGGCGACAACTGCTAGCACTACAAAGCTGTAAAAGGCTACTTCGCCTACTTGTTCAGCCAGTCCGCGTAAAGGACGCACTAGCGCATATAGTGAATCGGAATTATTGGGACCAGCGCCTCTAACGGGTTTGTCTAGTATCCCCGCTCTTACAAGTTGCTTAGGAATAATCGCCAGTAGCCAATGCACCACTGCTACTAATACCGAGGCGATGCCGAGGTGTTTGTGCAAACGGTAGGATTTGTCTAAGCCCTTGGTCAGCAACTCAATAAAGGGCAAGCGTAAGGCCAAAAGCATGGTAATACTCATTAAGCCCACTGCTAACATGCCGCTGTACTGAATGAGCGCCGAACGCCATTGAAAAAAGTTATCTGAAGAAAACAGATTGGGTTCTGCTTGTAGCCATAATCCAGTAATGGCGGCTAAGAGCAGTATTATAGTTGCAGTTGTTTTACGCATGATTCGGCCTTACTCATCCTTTGCTAACAAGTATAAAAAGGCCAGTCTTTAGTTAGGTAAAGCTAGGGTAAAGAAGTGTAAAGTCGCTGTTTGCATAGACGTGAAAAATGCAAAACAAGCTAGATGAATAACCTAGGGTGTTCATCTAGCTTGGGTGTTTAATAGGCTAAAACCCTTCCAACACAATTTTTCCTTTAGCCTTTTGCGACTCAATAAAGGCGTGAGCTTGTTTGAGGTTGTCGGCATTTATCTGGCCAAAGTGTTCACCTAAGGTACTTTTTATCTTCCCTTGATCAATGAGGGTAGCCACTTCGCTGAGTAACTCATGCTGTTTAATCATGTCTTCGGTTTGGAACATTGAGCGGGTATACATAAACTCCCAATGCAGCGAAATACTCTTACGTTTAAGCAGTTTTACATCTAACTCAGCTGGGTCATCAATTAAACCAAATTTTCCTTGTGGCTTAATCACTTTGACAATCTCGGCCATGTGTTGGTCGGTATTGTTTAAACTCACTACGTAGTCGATGTTGTTTTGCTCGGCTAACTCTTCACTTAAAGGATTGCGGTGATTAATGATTTGGTCGGCCCCCAATTCTTTTAACCAAGTCTGGGTTTCTGGTCGAGAGGCAGTGGCAATAACTTTAAGCTTGGTGAGCTGTTTAACCAACTGAACCATTATCGAGCCTACGCCGCCAGCAGCGCCAATAATCAAAATAGACTTTGGCTCAGTTTTACTCACTTGCAAGCGGTCGAATAGCATTTCCCAAGCGGTTAGCGCCGTAAGAGGCAAGGCGGCCGCATGTGCTGCTGGAATGCTAGTGGGTGCTAAGCTAACTATGCGTTCATCTACCAGTTGGTATTCGGCATTGCTGCCAGCGCGAGTTAAATCACCGGCATACCAGACTTTGTCACCTACTTTGAAAAGCTGGGCTTGGTCGCCAATTTGCTCCACGGTGCCTACCGCATCCCAGCCGATTACTTTCCATTGGCCTTGCTCGGCGGAGACATTGGCGCGAATTTTAGTATCAACAGGGTTTACCGAGATGGCTTCAACTTTTATTAATAAGTCTTTAGCACTGGCACTAGGCTTTGGCAGTTCAATATCTTGTAGTGATAAGTTCTCACTAATTGCTAGTGCTTGTTGGTAGGCTACAGCTTTCATTGGTGGCTCCATTAGGGCGAAAATCCAGATAACTCAGTGTAGTAGAGTTTGGTTGTAGGAAAAACACAGCTGCGATTAAATCACTTTCAATTTATTTTTGATAATCAGTGAGAGAAGATAACCAGCACTTAATTTGGGTTTTGGCTAGCTTACATCAAGTTATGCTTTCTAATAGCGTACTAAACTGTCGGTTATTTGAGCTAAGCCCAGCTTGTTTATGTAGATTTTACAAAGAGTTATTTATGGAACACAATTGGCGCTTATGTGCAGCGCGCTTAAGCCGTTTTCCCACGCCAGTGGCAGGGCTTGCATTAGGGATAGCGAGCCTAGGCTTTGTCATTGAGTCTAGTTATAGCACCGAGGGCTTCGTTCAAGGGCTTTCCGCGCTGCTTGCAAGTATGCTGTTGGGCTTGCTGCTGCTAAGGTTTGTGTTGCACCCTAAAACGCTTATTCAAGATTTATCACACCCTGTTGTGGGCAGCGTTGCTCCTACTTTTGCTATGGCATTAATGCTAGTAAGCAATGCCGTTGCGCGTTATTTGCACCCTTTTGCTGGTAGTGTTCTTTGGCTATTGGCCATTGTTATCCATTTGGCTTTTTTAGCGGCCTTTTGTTACCACCGCAGCCGTCAATTTAATTGGACTGACATGGGGCCAAGCTGGTTTGTGCCGCCTGTGGGGATTATTGTGGCCGCACTTGCTTACCTTGGTCCGGTGCATGGCGTTTTATATTGGCTGGCGGTCGCTTGTTTATGGTTTGGTATGGCATGTTTTGCGATTATGTTACCGATGATGTTTTATCGGTTTATTTTCAAAGACAACATTGAGCAAGGCGCGCAGCCCACTATTGCCATTCTTGCCGCGCCTGCCAGTTTATCGATGGCCGGTTATTTGACTATTGAGCCTTCTCCATCAGCCTTGATAGTGTTGAGCTTGTTTGGCATTTCGCTATTGATGACCTTTACCGTTTACCTGTCTTTTTTCAAATTATTGCGCTTACCTTTCTCTCCAGGCTATGCGGCATTTACCTTTCCTATGGTAATTGGCGCTAGCTGCATGTTTAAAACCGCAGACTTATTGAGTAGATGGGGAGTAAACGCTAGCTTGGTTGAAGAAGTGTTATGGTTGGCGCGTTTTGAGCTATTAATGGCAAGCCTAGTTGTCGCTTACGTTAGCTTCAGGTTTATCTACTTCTTTGTATTTACGCGGCGCCATCAGCAGCTTTAGCGTTAAGCAAATCTAAACTCTTGCTCTAGGTTAAATTGCGCTAAAGAAGTAGCGGGCAGCTAGCTGGATCAGTTGTTCGTTGGTGTCTGCTTCTAGCCCGTGCAAGGCGCGCTGTGGCCGTTGGCTGTTTAGCCATTGGTATTCGCCACCTATAAACCAGTTTTTGTTTAACCTATATTGGTAGGCGAAGGTAAGGCCTTTGCCGCGCTCGTTATTGTCATCTAAGGGGGTGTTGTCGCGGTCGATGTTTTCAAAGGCTTCTGCCCGCAGGCTCACTCGGTGCTTCTTTTTAAAGTTGCGGGTGAGCATGGCAAAACCGTTGGCAAAGTCCATCTTTACAGCATCTTGGCGATCGAGCGATTGCATCAAGGTGGAGCCGTTCATGTATTGCCACAATAGCTGCCACTGCTTGTTTATCCGCCATTTTCCACCTAAGTGAGCAAAGCGGGTTCGCCACGCGTAGTCTCCACCATCAATTAAGTAAGGTTTAGCCAGGTTATCGTAGTATCCCACTCTAAACAGGGTATGGCGTCTGATGCTCCAGTCCAAGTTAGTATAAAAGCCGGGGCGATGATCTATTTCTTTAAATGGGTTCGAACGGCGGGTTTGATCGGCTAATGCGGGTTGCAATGGTTCGGGGAATGGGCGAGTTTCCCCCCATAAAGTTTGTCTCGAGCTACTTGTCCAGCCGTGCCAAGCTAATAAGGCTCCAGCTGGGTCGTTGGCCACAAACAGCATGCCGCTTACTGACAAGTTGTGTTGGGAGTTAGAAAATTTACCTAAGCGCTCTAGTTTGGCCTCGATGCCGGTGGTGCGAATTTCTTCTCCAACCCAAGTATTAAGAGTGGAGGCGTTTAAGGTGTATGGCGTTGCCCAGGCGGTGGCGGTGTTTTCTAAGGAAATACTCGGATACATAATGCCCGCTCGGCCCGACCAGCGAAGGCCACTCTCTGAGGGGAGACCTTTATAACTAAAAAAAGCCTCAGTAAAACCTAGCGCACTATCTTCTTGATCGAGCCAGCCATTTAAAACCAATTTGCCAGAGAAGCCGTTATCCCAGTGGGCGCTTAAATCTAAGCCTGCTTGAGCAACAGAAAGTTGGCTTCCATCAGAGTAGCCAAATTTGCCGTAGCCACCTTTTACATAGCTGTCACTGCTATCTACATGGCTAGCGCGTAAATCGAGGATCCCTCTGGCGCTATATTCCGCAGCCTTGGTGGGGTTTAGCGTAGCTGTTAGCATCAAACAGATGCTGAAAATAATTCCCTTATTCGGCAAACTCGATGCTCTCCTGAGCGAGTAATTCATACAATTCTTTAGCGGGTTTTGGGCGACTAATAAAGTAGCCTTGAGCTAAATTACACTTGGCTTTTTCCAGCCAACGCAAGCTCTCGATATCTTCAATACCCTCTGCTACTACACTTAAGCCCATGTTGTGCGCCAGCTCAATGGTCGACTTCACAATAATGGCATCGTCGGCATCAATGGCGAGCTTTTGTACAAAAGATTTATCAATTTTGAGCTCATGCACCGGTAGGCGTTTTAACTGAGCAAGGGACGAGTAACCGGTGCCGTAGTCATCAATAGACAATTTAAAGCCACGTTTTTTAAAGCGAGCCAACAAGGCTATCGCCGTTTCAGGGTCGTCAACTAACGCGCTCTCTGTGACTTCTAAGGTGAAGGATTCTGCTGCTAGTTGCTTGTTTTCGATATTCTGGCAAATGAAGCTATAAAAGCTATCGTCTTTTAGGTTTTCGCCAGAGATATTGATCGCGATGTTGACGTCGACACCTTTAACTTTCCAGGCCAGGCTTTGCGATAAGGCTTCTAAAAATACCCAGCGAGTGAGCGGGTTAATTTGCCCAGTATGTTCGGCAATTTCGATAAAGGCATCGGGTGGAACCATGCCTAACTCTGGGTGTTGCCAACGTACTAAAGCTTCTACATGGGTGATTCTGTTAGCGGCAAAGCTAAACTTTGGCTGGTAGTGCAGGGTGAGCTGGTTATTTTGAATGGCCTTTTTAAGATCGTTAATTAGGCTTAAGCGTTCAACGGTATTGGTATCGGCACTTGGGTCGTAGATGTAACAATGGCTGCGCGCTTCTCGACAGTGATTTAAGGCCGCATCTGCTTTTTGCAGTAACTCTTGCGGATTTTGACCATGCTCTGGAAATAAGGCTACACCTACATGCGTTTGCAGCTGTAGATGCATATCTTGAAAATTACAGCCTTCGTGCATTTGCATACTAATAAGCTGCAAATGTTGTTGTACGTTGTCTCGGGTTACATTTGGCAGCAATACAATAAATTCATCGGCACCAATGTGGCACAGGTGGTGTTCGCTATTTAGTGCGCTTAGGCGTTTGCCGGCTTCTTTAATTAGCCGGTCGCCAGCTTGGTGGCCTAAGGTATCGTTTACTTGTTTTAGACGACAAATGTTTAAGTGGAACATCGCAAAGGGCAGTTTGCTGTCAGCTGTAAGTTGAGTAAGTTTATTGGCTAGCCAGTTACGGTTAGGTAGCTCGGTAAGCGGGTCGTGGTGCAAGCGATGATTAATCGCTTGTTCACGACTGAGTACTTGCTCTTGCATGCTATTAAACTCGCTGGCTAGTTGGCCAAGCTCGGTTCTGTCGTTTATCGATACCGGCGTTTGATAATCACCAGTGGCCAGCCGTTTAGCTTGTTTCACTAGTAGTTTAATTGGCTTAGTAATGTCATCGGCAATCAGATAAGCCGCTACCATAGAGCAGAACAGAGTGAGTGCGGTGAGCAGTAAAATTTGCACCCAACTTTGTTGAATAACTGCCACTAGATTGTCTCTAGAGCTATGCAGCACCACATAAAATGCACCGTCACCCGCTACGCTAAATTGTTGGTGTAGGGCTAGCACATCACTATTGCTTTGGCTCAGTAAGGCTTTGGCGCTAGCAAGGTTTGCATCGGTATTACTAGAACCTAGCAAAGACCACGTTTGTTGTTGCTGTAAGATAAAGTCGGTTTGTAAGCCGGTTTGGTTTAAAAAGCTTTCTGCTAAGGGCTTACCAATTTCATAACCAAATCCGGCCCAACCAATAATTGCTGGGCCACTTTTTATCGCCGAAAGATGCAGTTGGTAAAGCCGCTTGCCAATAGCGTAGTAGGGGGGAAGTTGGCCTTGCTGTAAGGCTGGCATAAAGGCAAAAGCTTGACCTTGCTGTTCACCCCTTACCACTTTGCTTTTTTGATTAGCTTGCTGGCTGTTTACTAATTGCAGTTCAATCATGCCCGACGGCGTGACCACCATGGCTAAGTCTGCATTAATGCGTTTACCGTGATTATGCAAAGCAATCGCAACGCTGCGTTTGTCTTCACCAAATACACTTTTTAATCCGTAATCGTTGGTGACAGTTTCGGCAAAGCTGCTTAGGTAAAACCCTCGGCGATTAAACTCACTTTGAAACAGAGCGTTGGCTTTGCTTAACTGCGAGTCGATGGCAATTTTTTCTTTCAGCCTTAAGGAGTCGTAGGTAGACCAAAATGAGATCGCTTGAAGCAGTAACAATAGCGATACTATCAACAGTAGTATTTTGGTCTTTATGCTTTTCATCG
This sequence comes from Agarivorans litoreus, assembly GCF_019649015.1. Lineage (NCBI taxonomy): Bacteria > Pseudomonadati > Pseudomonadota > Gammaproteobacteria > Alteromonadales > Alteromonadaceae > Agarivorans > Agarivorans litoreus. The sequence goes on from NZ_BLPI01000001.1 coordinate 3,109,146, forward strand.
GCGCTCCTGCCAATTAGTACTCTGAGAGAAAATCAAAATCATCCGGATTTTGCTGTTCTAGTTCTGCATCTTCTAAAGCGTTGGGCAAGCTAAGTGCTAGCTTACCATTGTCGTTAATGTTTATCTGTTGGCTAAGTTGTTGGTTAGCTGTTTTAAGCTCTGGATGCCAAACCACCAGTTGGTAGTTTCCCGCTGGTACAGCAGTAAATTCAACCATTCCTTGGGCGTTAGTTTTGTTAAACAAGGGCGTATCAACTAGCAATAAATATGCGCCCATCCAGTCATGAATGTTACACCCCATAGGTACCACGCCGCTGTGGTCGAAGTCATGTTTGCTGTGGGTCTCCCCCGACTTGATTTGAAATGAAAACTTGTTATCACCAGCAGCAGAGTAGATGTGGTGGGTAATGTTGTCATCGTTATTAAAATCGACTTGGCTACCACGTTGCGCAACGCTGATGTAAGGCACAAAGGCTTTATCTCGCTGGCCTATCACAACGGTTTGTTGGTTTATCTCACTGAGTTGATGGCCCTGTGGCTCAAGATAAACCACCACATTGGCGGCGGGGCTGCCATCGGGCTGGCTGAGGCTTAGCTGATAGCTAAAGCTTGAATTGGCAAGGCTCGAAAAGCTGAGAAGTATTAACGCTAAGCAGGTGACTATGTTTCTCATCGGCATCCTTTCGCCACATTACTGGTGGCTGATGAAATCTGTTGGTGGTTTGGTTCTAGTACTTAGACCTTAGCACTTAGCCAAATATTACAGCTTATTTGCTTGGGCATAACTGAGCTATTTAAGTGTAAGCACTTGGCAGTTGATTGAGCAGCAGAAATTGCGCTAAATGCAGCATAGTTAGCAAAAGCCCGAAGCAAATGAGTACCTTAGGCAGGTTGTGAGCTTAATCGTTGTTGCTTAATGCATGCAGGGCTGCGGCTCGGCGAGTTTCATGTTCATTCATAAAGTAGCAGCGGTGGGTATAAGCAGAGGTTAGGGCTTTATGCTTATCTAGGTCTGGATAACGTTGGTCGTAACGCTCACTAAAGTTTAAGTATTGGCGATGGTTTAACTGCCTTACAGAGTTGGCTAACTCGCTAGGTACTTGATATTCGGCCACTAAAGCTTGGTAGTCTTGTTGATGTACCGCCACTCGAGAGTGGTTTTTTAAGTGTTTGGCAGCGGCCATACAAGCGGCGGCTTCGTTTAGTTCAAACATCATTTCTGCAGCCTGTGGTGGTAGCTCTTTGGCTTGAACGGTAAGTGCTAGGCCCGCGCTAAAAGCGACTAAAAGTAATTGGCGAAAGGTCATGTAATTAGCCTTGAACAAGAGGTTTTAATAAGAATAAGGCAGCGTTATAGAGGTCAATTATTAAATAAATATTACGGTTAGCACTTAATTTTAGTAATTGCTTTAATTAATAAAAATGAAATCTTAGTGTCATATTTTGAATTCAGTATCCTCCGCCAAATCAACTAGATAACTGGCGAAATGGAGACATTACCTAATGCCAAATTCAACTAAATCAGTCTTTCGCGCTACTTTGTGCGCTGCGGCAGTGAGCGCACTACTTAGTGCTTGTAACAGTGATAGCAATAATGACCAAGATACTTCAAGCCCAATTGTACCGGCACCGCTGTCTATTGGTCTGTTACCTGATACTCAAGGCAATGGTTGGGAAGTAGCGCAACACCCCATGGAAGCAGTGTTGGCTAAGCACCAAGCACATGGCGTTGATTTGGTTATTCCGGTAGGTGATTTAACCAATCACGGTTCAACAAAAGAATGGGCAGAGTGGCGGGAGGTTGCTGAGAAGTACCGTGAAGCTGGCATGGAGTTTTTGCCAGTAATGGGCAATCACGAAACCAGCTGGGCTTACACGGTAGAATGGATTGAAAACATGCGTCACTACATTCCTGAAGACGCAGTTCACATGCCTAGTGCCGAGTGGCTTAACTATTACATTATTCGTGAAAATGTATTGGTGATTGGCCTTGCTTATTACAACCTACCGATTGCCTTTGGCTGGATTAAAGATGTAGTTGCAGAACATGAAGGTAAGTTTGAACATGTGGTAATTGCCAGCCACGATGGCTTGATTGGCGCTAAGTATGGGCAAACCCGTGAGCAAATTGTACAGGGCACTAAAGATGATAATCGCCTGTTTGATATTCATAAAGAGATCCGAGAGTTATTTGCCGAAAAAGATGTCATTTGGGTGCAAGGACACGAGCACATGTATCAGCGCTCGCAAGTGCATGCACGGGTATTAGGTTCTAATGATCCTGGTGGGCGCAATGCCGAACCGTTGGCATCTACCCCTAGTGGTGGTAATTACCGTATGCCATCTTATACCCAAATTGTCAGTGGCAATGCTTCTTACAAGGGTTATGAATACCGTTATGGCGAACGCGAGCTGATTCAAGATGTGATTCAACACAAAATGGATAGCATGAGCAATGGCTCGGAGCATTACGATGCCAACGCCGCCATGTTACATTTTGACGGTTCAAGAGTCGATTACCGCGCTTACTCGGCTCCTCATACCATTAAGGCCAACAGTGATGGCCCTAAAGAATTGCTTGAGCCAAATTGGACCTTAATGGACAGCTTTAGCCGCAGTTCTAACCGTTGTGAGTCATTGATCTATCCAAACTCGATACCCGATGATCAACGCCCAATTCTAAACCATATTGTTGAATACAAAACCGCCTCCTGTGTGGCTGATGACCAAAGTACGGCCAAGCTGTTAGGCGGCACAAACAATACCTTTAATCGGGTAGATACCACCGAGCGAACCATGGGGTATACGGCAGGCTTTAACCGCGCCGAAACCATGAACGACATGATGCGTTTAAGCTACCAGTTCTTATTTACCAAGCATTCTTCTTGGGATGTAAATTTAAATGGTAATAACCGAGTAGTGCCTAACTACGATTCGATTCAACCTGATGAGTCTGGCGCAGAAACTGGCCATGTAGTGCTACCTGCCACCACCATCGACATGAAAAAACACCTCACTTTGAGTTGGATGCCGAAAGAGGCCGCTACGGTTTCTGACGTGTTGCTAGTGAGTGGTACCCAAGTGCATGGTGGGGTTTATCAAAATGCCTACGGCGGTGAAGTAGATATTCGCACCATCGCCGGCCAGCCTGGCTCGCAACCCGATGGAACGGTTAAGCAACCAGTGGTCGATTTACCAAGTTATGCAACTCAAGCTTGGGATGTAGAACAGATCATTGCTGATCCATATGGCATTGAGTTCACAACCGAGAACTTGGCACAGGCAGAGAACTTAAACCTTGCTTGGAAAGCCGACGGTGAATGGCAAGCAGTAGCGGCATCTGAGTGTGTGCTCGATTTGCCATGGGATGAAGACTACTTAACTAACCCTCCGGCACGTATTACCAGCTGTAGTGACCAACCCCTAGTTGGCTACGACAGCCAATATGGTGGACGCTGGTGGATGATCGCCCAGCAAGATGTAGAGCTAGCCTTAATTAATAAATAAGCATTAGCTACGGGGCGCCAATGGCGTGGCCCCGTGGCTTAATTCAACAGTTTTAATGAGGAAGTATAGTGATTTTTAAAGCTTTAAAAACGGTCAAGACAGTGGCTATGGGGCTGTGTATTTCCGCTGGCTTAATAGGGTTTAATGCTCAAGCAGAGAACATTGATTACTTAAGTGCAATAAACAGTGACCTTAATGCCAGCCCTTTAACCTTTGCTAAAGGTGAACTTCGTTGGGCAAAGGTTGGAGATTTACGCCCAACCCAAGCTTTGATTGGTTATGACCAAGTAAATTATAAACTTGGCCGCTACCAAGCCGAGCCCAAAAAGATGTATGAAGAAATTTGTGAGTCTTACGGTGCTGGTGAAAAAAAGGTTAAGTGGAACGAGCAGTCTTCTCCATTAAAGCCGGGAAGCTTTAACTGCCCCTTGGCAATTGGTAGTGAAACTGCAGAGATGAAAACCGCCATTATAGGGCCCGATGGTCACTTATATTTAACCGACGGCCACCATACCTTCTCTACTTTTATCGATATGGAGAATGGTGGGGCGAAAATGCCGGTGCTGATTAAAATTCAAGATAATTGGTCAACGAGCGAGAGTGATTCCATCGAGCAAGCTATGTCGCTGTTTTGGCAGCGCTTGGCACAAACTAACAATAGCTGGCAATTTACCGCCAGTGGCGAAGCCATTTCTTATTTAAACATGCCGACTACACTCGGGCAGGATTCTTTATCCAACCAAGCTTTTAGAGCATTAGTTTATTTCGCGCGTGATATTAGCTGGGTGAAAAAGCAGGCCGAAGCGATTAACTTTTTAGAGTTTCATTGGGGTTATGAGCTAGCTAAAAGCATCTCTTTAGATGAACAACGCTTAGTTGAGCAGGCATACTATTTAAGCAAAATAGAAGAAGTTGCTAAGCAAATGCTAGCGTATGCTCCCGAGCAAGCTATTGCCAGCAGCGGCAGAAGCGCTAAACAGCTAGGGCAAAAGGCGGCTTGGGACAATAACAGTGATAAAACGCTACAGCAGCTGGTTTGCGGCTCGAAAAAAGGCCGCTTAGGTAAGTTAGGTTTTGCCTTAAGTTATAAGCAACCGAGTATAAGCTTGGAATGCAATTAAACGTGCAATAAAAAAGCAAACCCAAGGGTTTGCTTTTTTCAATTTTACTCAGGCTTACGTTTGCCTTTAATAAATTCTTCTAGAATTTCTAGGGTGAATTTACCCGTTTGTTTTAAGCGTTTAATAAAAGTTCACGAATCATACCTTGAAGTTCAGCACCACCAAAGCTTGTAGATTCAAAAGTCATATCTATCGCTTTTTTTCCGTCTTTGTTTTCTAGGTTTATATTTTGCGGATGATTTAACAAGCTCCTCACTATGGCTAAACGTCCAAATCGAACGGCATACATAAGAGGAGTCCAGCCATTGTTATCTTGATGTTCTAGATTCGCTCCAGCCTCGAGCAGCACCCTTATAGTCATAGGTTTGTTGGTTGAAATTGCTAAACATAAAGCCGTTTGTCCTTTGGTATTTGTTGCATCTACCTTTACTCCTTGCTTTAACAGTTCGTAACTAATCTCTGAGGGACCGTAGTCTCCGCGACCTTCTAGACCTGCCAGTTGAGTGATAACATCATCGGAAATAAGTTCTGTTAGTTTAGTGTCTGTTAAGTGATCGAAAAAAGTGTAAAACACAACTTCGTCACCAGTGAGTATGGCATTAGTTATCGCTGTGTTTGCACTGAAATCAACAATCGTCTGATTTGGATGTAACTCGAAAATAGCCTTTAACGTTTCGGTATGCCGGTAGGTAGCGGCCAAATGTAAAGCGGTTTGCCCTGTAGTCAATTGGCCGTTGACCGCCAAGTATTGACCAAACAGCTTAATAAACTCGGCTTGTTTTCGATCTAATTTCTGATTTACATAGGCAGCATGTTTATTGGGTGAAATAGCGCTTGCTAATGAAACATATTTTGCTTCTTGCAAAGAATTTGAAGCAATAAGGGAAGCAAATGCGGAGTGATCAAGCTCTTTAACAGCTTTAATTGCCTTGTGATTATTTGCTTTGTTTGAGTTTTGAAAAATCAGCGATGAATCGATTTCGCAGCATTGAGTGTTATGTGGAGTTGTGTGTTGGCAAGATATAATTAGTGGCAATAATAAGAACAAGTAATACTGTTTAAGAGATCTCATAGCTCATCCATGAATTATGAAAGTTTGTACACAATGGTAATGTAATAATGCTAGGTTTAAATGTAAGGCTCTAGCTGTGCCGTAGAGCCTTTCTTTCGATTACTCCGGCTTGCGCTTACCTGTCATAAATTCTTCGAGAATTTCCGGAGTCAATTCACCGGCTTCTTCTAGGCGCTTTAGCTCCGCTACAATAAGCTTTTGCTCTTCCATTGATGGAACTGGAAGTTCAGGCTCTTTTTCGATGCCTTCTGGAATGTTTAAATTATCTAACATGGTGGCTCTCACGATAAAACTTAGTTGGACTAAGTATATCAGCAAATGGGCCTTTAGTTGCAGTGCTTGAAAACTGAAAAGTCACCCCTTGATGATCTAAATCATCACCTGCCTAGTAAGCATTAATATTGGATGAGTGCCTGATATGTAAGGAAGGGTGGGCCTGAGTATGAAAAATCAAATAAATCCCAAACGCTTACTGAATAGTAAATGGACTAAACAAGCGGTAGTGAACAAGCAAAAACACTTTATTGTGACAGAGCTAGAGATTGATGACTTACAAGCGGTGCAGCGCTGCGTGATTCAAGCGGTTTACAACCAGCAAGATTTTGAGATTGATTGGCGAGAGTTAAAAGATCGCAGCCATTGGCAGCAAGGTTGGAAGTAATAAAGTTAGGCACTAACTTACAGCGCCTAACTAACATGCATTAGCTACGGCTAGTGACTTCTAGCAAGTGATAACCAAACTGCGTTTTCACAGGGCCATGCACAGTATTTAGCGCTTCATTAAATACCACTGTATCAAACTCTGGCACCATATCGCCTTTATTAAACTCACCTAACTCGCCGCCATTTGCGCCAGATGGGCAGTTAGAATGCTGCTTGGCGATATCGGTAAATGCGGCTCCGCCTTCAATTTGGGCTTTTAGATCTAAACATTGTTGCTCGGTATCTACCAGAATGTGGCGTGCGCTTGCTCTTGGCATGAGATGTCCTCTGTAATTGTCGCTGTTGATGGCTAAACAGCAAGTACGGTAAATACTGCTTAGCTTGAAAGGGCAAATGTAGTGGTAAAGCTTAGTGTCTGTCAAATTGGGGAAGCACGCTTTGTGCTTCCCCAGCCAAACTTTATAAAACGGTAATTACATCTTGTTCTGGCAGGCGTGCCTTTGGTAAGCCGTAGTTGTAGTCTTCGCCGTCGAGGTGGTAGCCAAGTGCTAAGGCAAAGTGGCAAACATGACCATCAAGCTCTTGCTCGAATATCTCGCCAATTAGCGCCGAATCCACGCCTTCCATTGGGGTAGAGGCTATGCCTAAACGCGCTAATACGTGCAAGGTGTTGCCTAATGCAATATAGGTTTGCGCCTTGGTCCAGTTACCGTTAAAGCCGGTTTCGTCAGTATTAGCTTCGGCAAAGCTGAATCCCCCATTAAGCATTGCGTCGTACATGTCGGCGGGTAAGTGGCCAGAGCTTACTTCTACGTCTACCACTTTACGGTAATCATCTTTGGTGAAGTTGGGATTGTGAGCAAACAAAATGATATGAGACGCTTCTTTTGCATGTGCTTGATTAAACTGATGCATGTTGGCAAAACTATCGTGGAAGCGCTGCTTAGCAGCGTCGCTTTCAATAACAATAAATTTCCAAGGCTGCGAGTTAATTGAAGAAGCCGATAAACGAATAGCTTCTTTTATCACCGTCATGTCTTCGGCTGAAATACGCTTTGATGCATCATATTTTTTAGCGGTGTAGCGGCTATTTAGATCGTTAATAATTGGGTGAGACATCGGGTAAGTCCTCGCTAAGCTTGTTTAGATAGGCGCATCTTACGAGGATCTGTTTTTAAGAAACAGAGGCGAACTCTCCAATTATTATGGTGATTTTTGTCCATAATGGTGTTGAGTTGGTAAAGCGGTTAAGGTTTTTTATGGAAGCGTAATGGGGGTTTTTAAGAGACCCGTTTTGATTGATGAACATATTTTATTTAGCCGTAGAAACAAAAAGGCCGCTCAATTGCTTGAGCGGCAAAGGATATAAAAGGCTATTGGATTACATTGCTTCGATTAAGATCAGCCCTTCGCTGCCCGCATCAAAGCTAACAGTGCCATTGCTTACGGTGGCAATAGAGCCAGTGTAAGCGTTGCGCACGCTGCTGCCGTTGTCGAAGTAGCCAGCAACATTTACAGATACTGTACCTGAGCCATCTACCACTACAACAACATTGTTGCTTTCACCCGATACTGGGTTCGTCCAAGTACGTGCAAAAGCTTTGCCGTTAGACTGGCTAACAGCAATGTGTTGGCCGGCGCCTACTGCTGGGTTGTCACGACGGAATTGCCCCACTTTTTGCCAGTGTTGGTGAACGCTGTTACCCGCTTTGCTCCAGTCAATGCTTGAACGGCTGCCTTGGTCGGCATCTGAACCACCATCGCCATTTACCCGGCCAAGTTCATCACCGTAGAACACTTGCACACCACCTGGTAGTAGCAACAATGCTGTACCCGCACGTTTTTGACGGTTATCGTCGCCGTTGTAGAACACCGCGCCGGTATCGTGGCTGGAGATGTAGCTCAGTGCGTTCCAATCGCTAGAGCTGTTGATTTGATTTGCATAGTTGGCGAACTGACTGAGCATGGTGTCAGCGCTATCAATCATGCCACCCACGGTGGTTTTGAAGTTGAAGTTAATCACTGAATCAAACTTCGCCGTGGTATGAATGTCTGATTGGTTGACCCCATGACCCCAAACTTCTGCGGTGGCCCAGAATGGTTCGCTCCAATTAGCACCCGGCGCATCGGGGTTGTTTTGACGCCATTCTTCAAGCGCAACGGTCGCTTGGTCTTTCAAGTAGGCCCAGTTGTCGTAGGTTACGTGTTTGGCGGTATCAACTCGGAAACCATCAATACCGTAGTCACGTACATATTGCACTAACCACTCAGTAATCCAATCGCGAACACGCTTAGTACCTTGGGCTTGGTAGTTACTTAGGTAGCCTTGACCAAAGGTAGATTTGTTGGCTAAGAACGGAGGAATACCCACTTGTTGAGTTGACTCGGTTTTAAAGTCTGGCAAGAAGGCTAAACACTTAGTTAAGTCGTCACCGCCACAACCATCGTAGCCAGGTAAACCAACACGTATCCAATCTTTACCCCACCAGTTCAACCATAGGTTCTCATCGCCATCGTAGTTGATGAAATCATGGTAGCCAAACCAGTTTTGACCATTGCTTGGTGTCCAATTTGGACCGGCAGTATCAGAGCCGTAGTTAAACTCATCCATGTCTTTTAGGGTGTTGTAACCTGCGTGGTTCATTACCACATCCATAACAACACGAATGCCTTGACTATGTGCTTTATCTACAAAGGCTTTAAACTCTGCAGGTGTGCCCATGTTGGCATCAAGGTTGGTGTAATCTTGCACGTAGTAACCGTGGTAAGCGTAGTGAGCAAAGTCACCGTCGCTGCCGCCGCCTACAAAGCCATGAGCTTGTTCATAAGGTGCAGTTAACCAAATGGCGTTAATACCAAGATCGGTGAAGTAGCCTTCATCCAATTTAGCGGTTAAGCCAGCAATATCACCACCATGGAAAGTACCAATGTTTTTGCCTGTGGCATCAACACTTGGGCGACCATAAGAGTTGTTATTGCTTGAGTTACCATCGTTAAAACGGTCGGTAATAACAAAGTAAACGTTGGCGTTGTCCCATGTGAAATCAGACGCGGTTGGCTGCTCAACTTTGCTAATGGTGAAACATTGGTTAGCGTTGCTGTTTGCGTTTTCTGCATACAAACATAGCTGCATAGACTCACCAACGGCTAGGTTGCTACCAACCGAAATGGTTTCGCCATTGTTATACGCAATACCGTTTACTGGGTCGCTACCGTCGGTAGTGTACAAACCACCGGTAACATCATCACCAGTAGCACCTAAGGTAATGCTTACTTCGTTAGTCCAGAAGGTGCTTACCGCGGGATCAATGCTTACTTTGGCATCATTGCTTGGTAAGTCACAGGTATCTGTCCAACTCTGAGTGCTAATGGTGTAACAGCCATCTTTATCGCGGAATAGATCATCCGTTTGGCTATTGCCTTGGTTGCTAAAGATAAGTTTGCTTGAGTCACTGTTCTCAAACTTAAACTCATGCCAGTTTTCACCTAGAGCTGTCATTGCATCACCAGGCCACGCTGTATCAGGCTCTGAGCCAGCCGGAAGAGCATCCCAGTGGTGAATTGATGGTGTCCATTCTGCTGGCGCGTTTAGATAAACGGTAAAGCCAGTTTCGGGCGCTGCAATCTTGTTGTAGGTATAAGTTTGAATCACCGAACCTTGAGCATTGGCTACAAATACTTGTAACTCAACGGATTCACCCACAGCCAGCTCGCCACCAATATTGATGATGTCGCCATTGTTAAAGCTTACACCTTGGGTGCCACCAGTAGTACTGAGCGAATAACTACTATCTGTAACGTTTTCGCCTTTGTAGCTTAAGGTTACTGCTAGCGTGTCGGTGCTAAAGTTGCTGCTGCCTGGGCTTACTGTGAGCTCAGGTTTAGTTTCAATAATCACTACGTCAGCAGTAATGGCTTTGCTTGAAGCATCAAAACTGATGTTGTAGTTAGTATTGTCATCCACTTGGAAATCTTGGTTAGGGTAGTTCTCACCCCAGCTACCGTTATCAGAACATGCAGCAACCTTAAAGCGTGCTGGGCTTTCTTCTCCGGCAAAGGCTTGTGTTAGCTCATATAAGCCAGTTGCTGAGTTAAGCGGCATTGGGGTTTGGCCCCAGCCATTTGGCGTACCACGGAAACACCATACTGCAGTCTCTTCGCCCGCAACGGTAATATCTACGCTGGCGGTATTGCTTACTGCACCGAGGTTGTCGGTAACTTGTAAGGTAACGGTTTCACTTTGGGTGAAGGTAACACTGATGGATTCTGTGGTTTCACCAGTGCTCCAGGAGTAGCTAGCAATGCTTCCATCGCTGTCGCTAGAGCCACTGGCCGAGAAGGTGATGCTAGTGCCAGCATCTACAGTTTGCGCATTTGCTGGTGAGATAACAGCAGTTGGCACTTGGTTACTATCACAGTTTGCTACCGATACTACGTCGATATTTTTGCTGTCACTGTAAAAGCTGATTTGGTAGCTACCGGCCGATACGCGGTAGTCTTGGTTAGGGTAGGCTTCTTGCCAATTTCCCCAACGGTCAATTTTAAAACGTGGGTCGTTATTGCCAAAGGTTTGGCAGGTTTGAAATTCTGTACTAGATACCTGATCCATGGCGGTGGTTTGCCAGCCATTTGGCGTGCCACGGAACTCCCATTCTGCTTGAGCAGAAAGGGAGGCCGTTAACAAACCAAGGAGTACTACCTTGTTCATGTCATTTCCTTATTCGAGTTTATATTGTGATAGCCGTAGGCATATCAAGCTGTTAGCCAATGTTAAATGACTCTTCCTGGTCATTTATTGCGCGACCATAACGCCGCTCGAATAAAAAATAGCCTTAAAAGTGAGCAAACTGAGGTGTTCATCAAATAAATATATTGTTTTTGTGATTGAAAAGGATTTCATTTTATTTGTCATATCAATCAATTATTTATATTCCGTTGATTATTGGAAAACTTTGCTTAAACCAGATAAGTCACTGCTAGGTGGGGTGTAAGCGACATTTTTGACAATTGGCTGAAAGTCGGAGGCTAAGACACAGAGCTATCCCTAGTCAGCGACAAGATTGAAGACAAATTCTTGGCGGAGCTTAAGCATTTGAATTGCAAAAGATTAGGAGGCTAAATCGTTAATTAAAAGTGAGTTAATGCTGTTTTTTAGCTGTATAACTGAGTAATACGACTATTATTTATATTATCTATAGTTGGTTTTGGTAATAGCTTTATGGCAACGCTCAATCAAGAAGTTACTTTTGATAAATCGCTGCAACTGGTCTCAACCACCGATTTGCAAGGAGATATCACTTACGCAAACGAGGCCTTTTGTGAGGTGGCGGGATACTCGCATGAAGAGTTGTTGGGGCAACACCATAATATTGTGCGCCACCCTGATATGCCCAAGGCCGCTTTTGCCGATTTATGGAAGAAGCTTAAAGCGGGTGAAGCGTGGCGAGGCATGGTAAAGAACCGCTGTAAAGATGGTCGCTATTATTGGGTAGATGCTTACGTAACACCTCTCTATGAGGAAGGCCAGCATATTGGTTACCAGTCGGTGAGAGTATCGCCAAAATCAGAACACAAACAGCGAGCAGAGATGATTTACCATAAGCTAAATAATGGTAAACATATTGAACCCTTATGGAGTGGCAGGTTAGCAAGAGTATGGGCGTCTGCCATTATTTTGCTGATGGGCTTACTGTGGGTGTCGATGAATATAGACAGTCGTTATGCCTTGCTAGAGTTGCTGTTTGTCGCTAGTTTATTTTTTCTTAATTTTAATGAGTTAGTCACAACGCCATGGAAGCTCAATAAGCTTAAGCAATCGTTTGATAGCCCTAGCCGTTACATCTACGAAGGCACCGAGCTTTTTGATGTCGCTCGTTTTCATATTGGTTTATTGGAAGCGAGAATTAAAACCATACTTGGTCGCACAGCAGATTCAACCAAGCGCTTACAGATCCTTTCCAAAGAGCTCGCTACCATTTCTATCACTACCAGCAAGGCTGTCGACATTGAAACGGTAGAATTGGAGCAGTTATCTGCGGCCATTCATCAAATGTCGATGACCGCGTCAGAGATCAGCAATTCCACGGTAACCGCTACCGATAAAGTGGGTGAAACTCAAAAACACTGTGAGCAAACTCAATTCAATATGAGTGAAACGCGGCAGCAGGTAGAAACCTTGTCTGAGGACGTGCAACAAGCAGCTAGCTTGGCTAAAGAGCTTACCGATGACGCAGATGGTATTGCTAAGGTGATGGAAGAAATCCAAGGCATTGCTTATCAAACTAATCTGCTAGCTTTAAATGCTGCCATTGAAGCTGCGCGAGCGGGGGAAAAGGGCCGAGGTTTTTCGGTGGTTGCCGATGAAGTAAGAGCGCTCTCTAATCGCACTCATCAAGCTACTGGTTTGATCGAGCAATCGGTGGAGAAGATGCAAAAAAGCTTGGCATCTTGGGAGGAAAGAATGACTCAGAGCAGCGGCCAGGCAGAGCAGTGTTTGCTTACCGCAAGTCGTAGCTCCGAGTTGGTGGCTGATATATCGAATATGATGAATGAGATATACGATGTCTCTACCACCATTTCAGTGGCAGCCGAACAGCAGTCTGTAGTGAGTGCCAATATTTCGGAAAATGTGGCTAAAATTAGCCAGCTAAGCCAAGAAACCAAACAGCATGCCAGTGAACTACAATCCAGCAGCAGTGAGCTGGCCCAAAAGTCTAATGATATCGCTTCGCTGTCAGATATGTTTGCCTAAACGTCGTTACTGTAACTGCTAATATGTACCTCTGCAGCCCTATCGCGCAGAGGTACAAGCGATTGATAAGACCGCGAATAATACCAGCTCTCTAGTTGTTCAACACTGTCAAATTTGATCACCACACTTTGCTCAAATTGGCTAGAACCCGCCAGTTGCTTATTCCATTGACCGCGTAGCAATACCTTGGCTTGATAGGGTGTTAAAGACTCGCCCACAGCCTTAACATATTGTTGCCAAAGAGTCGGATTTTTAATGTTAACTTGTCCCAACAAATACGCTGCCATAATGCCTCAAAACTTGTTTTCCTTATTGCTTTTAAAACTAGCCTTAATATGCTCACTTGGAAACCAATAAAATATCTAAATAAAGCCTAATGGTCTTTTCTCTAAGCGCTTGTATACTTTTGATATGAGTGAAGAAAATTTAGCACTGGTATTAGCCGGCCCAATCTTAAGACAAATCAGCACTACTAAGCTGAGCATGTGGATTGCCACCTCGCAAGCTATAGAGCTACAACTTAGCTTGCAAGCAGAGGGCAAGTCGCCGCAGTTGTTTGATCATCAGCTCATCATGCAAACTAGCCAATGCATTTGTGCTGGTGAGCGTCTTTATTATTACTTAATTGATCTAGAACTTAAGTCGGCTTTGCCTGTCGATACTTGGGTTAGCTACGATTTAGGCCTTATTAAAGCGGGTGAATCTGAGCCTTTAACATGGCGAGATTGGGCGCCAGAACTGGTGTATCCACCGCGCAGTTTACCGGGTTTTGTGGTACCTAATAAGGTAAAGCAAATGCTACATGGCTCATGCCGTAAACCGCACTTTGCTAGTGGTGATGGTTTGGTAAGAGCTGATGCTTGGTTGGCCGAACAAAAGTTAGATAACTGGCCAAGTTTGCTGATGCTAAGTGGCGATCAAGTCTACGCCGACGACGTTGCTACTCCCATGCTAGTCGCTATTCACCAGTTAATTGCCCGTTTAGGTTTGGCGAATGAGCCTTTTCAAGACAGTAAACTAGCCGCTAGCGAACAACTTCATGCTCAAGGGCACTATTTATCGCGCCAAGAGTTATTGCCTAAAGAGGGAGTGGAACTGGCAGCCAATAAAGCTTTGTTTAGTGCGGTAAAGAAACCTATTTTCACCTCTGATCATGCTAACAATCATTTGATTTCTTTAGCCGAAATGCTCGCCATGTACTTGTTAGTGTGGTCACCCAGTGCGTGGACAGGCATAGAAATGAACCTGCCCGACTCATTAAGTTTGGAGCAACTGGACGAGTTTGTTAAGCAGCGCGAAACCCTTGAAGGTTTTGTTGCGGGTTTAGCTAAAGTACAGCGCCTAATGGCACATTTGCCTTGCGCGATGATGTTTGATGACCATGATGTCACCGACGATTGGAATTTAACCGCAGCTTGGGAGCAAAGTGCCTACGGTCATCCCTTTTCTAAACGCATTATTGGCAACGCTTTAGTGGCCTATTTTCTATGCCAAGGTTGGGGCAATGCACCAGACAACTTTTCAGAGAAGCTGATGGGCGAACTGCAAGCAAGCTTGTTGGCTCCTGGTGGTCAGCAGCATTTAGATTTAATCGATACGCTACTTGGCTACCCACAGTGGCATTACCATTGGGAGACCGAACCTAAGTTATTGGTGTTGGATACCAGAACCCATCGCTGGCGCTCGGAGCGTAACCTTAATTCACCGTCGGGTTTGATGGATTGGGAAGCGCTTACCGATTTACAGCAGCAATTGATTGGCTTAGATAGCGTTATATTAGTGTCACCTGCACCGATGTTTGGGGTAAAGCTTATTGAAGTGATTCAGCGCCTATTCACCTTGGCAGGAAAACCGCTGCTGGTGGATGCAGAAAACTGGATGGCGCACCCTGGTTCGGCAAACGCGTTATTAAACTTATTTCGTCACCCGAAAACGCCACAGCACTTTGTGATTTTGTCTGGTGATGTGCATTACTCTTTTGCTTATCAAATTCAACTGCGTGGCAGAGAAGGGGGGCCCGATATTTGGCAAATTACTAGCAGCGGCATAAAAAACCAATTTCCCGAAGGCTTGCTTAATACCCTTGATCGGATTAATCGCTGGCTATATTCACCTCGTTCACCACTTAACTGGTTTACTCGTCGTAGACGAATGCGGATTGTGCCTCATCGACCAGAAAATGCTGCACGTGGTGAGCGCTTACTTAATGCTTCTGGCATTGGTTTGCTTAAGCTAAATAGTGATGGCTCTCCCAAGGCGGTGCTGCAATTAACCGCCAAGGGAGAGGCGGTGGCATTTGAAATGTCTGAGCAAGACGCGCGCTGGGAATAAACCTTTTTTGTAACTGATTCATTTTTATTGAAAATAAATTGCGTGTTGCTTGGTCTAGTTAAACAGGTAGTTATTTTTAGTTAATAAAAGGCGGACTATGCAGCAAACCAAGGCCACAAGGTTTATCCTAAGCATGCAACACGCTTGGGTAAAATTTGGCTGGCTGTTGCTGCTAATAGTTGCCTTAATGGGCTTACCCAAACTTAGCTTGCAACCCAGTATTCATGCCTATTTTTCCAAGAATGATCCAGAGCTTATTGCTTTAAGTAAATTTGAACAGCAGTTTGGTGCTGTTGCTAATCTTCAGGTTTTGCTCTTCGGCTCTCAAAGCTGGACCAGCCCAAATCAACTCGCTTTACTTCAGAGTATTAGTCAGCAGTTACTGCTACTTAAGGGAGTTGAAGCTGTTAGTCCAACAACCGAACTAGCCTTGCAATCGGCCTTACCTCCCACACTAGCAAAACAGCTAGTTAGCGAAGATGGTTTAAGTGTATTGCTTAGCCTAAATGTAGCGCCAAATATTGCGGAACAGGCGAAGCTTGTGCCAGAGTTTTTCTCGCTGCTTGATAATGTGCTGCAAGAGTTTGCAGCTGAAGGAGTCTCTTATCAATACGCAGGAGAGCTAGCGCTAAGTCAGCAATATCTTAAGGTGTTAAAACATGATTTGAGCTGGTTTGCCCCTGCGCTGATCATCAGCTTTGCCTTGTTATTTACTTTGGTTATTCGCAATCTGCGGTGGTTAGCTGCCATGGCCAGCTGCGCCTTATTTAGCTTGCTGCTTACGTTGGGGCTAAGTGGTTGGTTGGGTTTAAAATTGGCGGCGATTAGTGCTTTTATTCCCTTGGTGATAATTAGTCTCATCATGGCCTATTGCAGCCATTTATATTTTGCATGGCGAGAACAGTTAGTAGAGGGCAACGATAGCTATCAGGCTATATTGGGCGCTTTGGAGCACAAGTTCTCACCTTTGCTTTGGGGAGCATTAACCACTGCAGCAGGTTTCTTATTATTGAATCTAAGCCCTTCCCCCCCGATTGCTGACTTTGGCTTAATGGTGGCATTTTCAGTGCTCATTAACGGCTTGGCCTGTTGCTCCCTGCTGCCTTGGTGGCTAAAAGGCATTACATATTCAAAAAATATAAACACAAAACAACCCGCTAAATTAATTAACTTTTCTCTTTTGCTTAAGTATCGACGCGTTATTTTGCTGGCCGCACTTGTTGTGAGCTTAGTGGCGGGGTGGGCGGTAAGTCAGCTGCGCTTTGACGATGATCCTTTAAACTACTTTAAAGCCGATAATGCTTTCTCTTTGAGCAGAGATAAGCTGCAGCAACAGTTTTTAGGTTTACATAGTGTGCGCTATCAGCTCAGCGAAGAGAGCGATGATCCTTTGGTTCGCTCAGAGCCATTAAGCCGATTGTTAAGCTACCTAAATCAGCAAGCTGAAGTTCGCCAAGTAAACAGCAAACACGATTGGTTAGATTGGTTTGCGCAAGACCCAACAGCAATTATGAGTATGTCTACGGTGCAGCAAAGTGAGCTTGATCTAGCTAAACAGGCAGAGTTGCTCACGGTATGGTTACAGCCTTTAAGCAATCGCCAGCTTATTGAATTTGAGCAAGGTGTTGCACAGTGGGCGGCGGCTGAGCAAATCCAATTATCACCGGCTTATAGCAGCAACCTCATTTTTGCTAAGTTTAATCAAGCTAATGGCCAAGCGATGTTGCTGTCTTTTAGCTTGGCGTTTTTGTTAGTGGCCTTGGTGGTGCTAGTGTTAAAACGCAGTGGGTACCTAATGGTGCTAGCACTGCTGGCTAACGCCATTCCGTTAGTATGGGTATTTGCTCTATGGCAACTATTTGGTCAACACTTAAGCTTAGGCAGCGCGGTGGTGATGGGCATGATGCTCGGCATTATTGTTGATGATAGTTTGCACATATTGCTTAAGGTTGATCCGGTGCGTGGTGGTGCCAAGCTGCAGCAAGGTATGGCTAGCATTACTCCCGCTTTGTTGCTCACTTCTGGAGCGCTAACGGTTGGTTTCGCCCTAGCTTATCTATCTGATTTTTTGCCTATTCAGCAAATGGGCTTGCTCTCAGCGCTTACCCTGTTATTAGCCTTGTTGGTGGACTTATTTATACTGCCTTTGTGTTTACCTCTTGCTAAAAGCCGCTTGTCAGCAGAGTTAGGGGGGCAGCCATGAAACGACATACTATGGGCAATTGTTTTGCCGCCAAGCTAGCGACACCGAGCTTAAACTTGCAGCACCCTATTGCTAGTTGGAGCAAACAATATGCAGGCCATCCTTTAGATTTTTCTTCAGCACATACCGAGGCGCTGGCGTTGTTGATGCCGTTATTGTTGTGTGGCGAACAATCGGCCCAATTGGTGTTTCAGCAGCAAGCGTTGCAATTAAGTCAGCAACAATGCGCCGATTCAGTATTAGCCTTAAATGAAGTAGAGGCAGATGAAGCGTGGCATGATGAAGCGCTACAAACGGTTTTTTCTCAACTGCCAGAGCTTGCTGAACAGCATAAGGTTCGCCGTACCGCTCAGCGCTTTTATGCTGGCTTAGGCCGTAGCTTGAGTTTACAGCAACAGTTTGTGCGAATTGCCAGTTTAGATGCCTGTGTAACCCAGCTGATGCAGTTGATTGAGCGCGGCAGTATTGGTCGTCATCATCCTTTTTCTTTGCTGTGCGGCTTAATTAAAAAAGACGAAGCCAAGCATGTGTATGTGAGCAAGCACTTTGCTCAGCATCTTGGGGCAAGTGTGAGTGACATGGCAGAGGAGCGTTTGTGGGTGCTTGGTGCATTAATGCAGCTGCTCAAACAGCAAGCCGATCAGTTTGAAATTATAGGCGTTGATTTGGATAAGTTAGAAAAAAGATTGGAGCTAAAATGGCAGTAAAATTTGCAAGCCATTCATTAAACCTATTGGCGGCTAATTGGTTTGTGCCACATCAGCCGGTTGCTAATGAACAGTTGTTAGGCTACATGGCGGAGCAATGTGGTTGGCGCATGGCACGTAAAGCCCAAATTATTGCCAAACGTTTAGGGGTGGAGCGGCGCTTTTTAAGCCGCAGTTTTGCCCAGCCACGCAGTCAAGCTTCACCAACTGGCGTGGATATGGCAAAGCAGGTGTTACAGCAGTGCTTGCTGCAGTCGGATTTGCAGGTTGAGCAACTAGGGTATTTGTTAAGCCATACCTGTACGCCGCACACCCAAGTTCCGCCCAATGCAGCATGGTTGGCCGATGAGTTGGCGTATCACGGCGCTTATGCAGAGCTTCGCCAAGCCTGTACCGGTTTTGCCAATGGCTTGCAGCTAGCCAGCGCGTTATGTGCCGCAGACCAAGCGCCAGTGGCTATTGTGGGCAGTGAAACGGGCTCGGTGTATTTCGATTTAGATAAGCAATTTGTCGATCAGCAACAGTTAGTGAATTTTGTGCAAATGGGGGACGGTTGTGGTGGGGTTATTGTTGGCCCGGCTAGCCAGCAGGAGCGACTAATCAAAGACATTTATTTAGGGCAGATTGGTCATAACAAAGCTCCTGGCTTTTACTTAGATGCTGGCGCCGATAGCGTGGGTGAGGGCAATATGGCGCGCTTTCATCATAATATTACTCAGGTGAAGGAAACTGGCTCACAGTTGTTCGAATTAGGCTTAGAAGCAGTGCTGTCGCGGGGTTATCAACTCAGTGACTTTAGGTACATTTTGCCGCATCAAGCCAATGGCCATATCGATAAACTACTGAGCAAAGCGCTTAACTATCCAAAAGAACAAATCATTAATGATGCAAAATCATTCGGTAATCTTGGTTCGGCGGCTATTTGGTTAAGCTTTGCTCGCTTACTTGAGAATTGCCCCTTAGAGCCCGGAGACCAAGTATTGGTGTTAGGCGCAGAAGCGACAAAATACCTTTATGGTGGTTTTGTTTATCAGCATTAGGGTTTTATTTGGCTGATTTTTTCTGTGAGTTAACGCGGTACTTGTTGTCTTATTCTGCGAGTAACTATCTCACTGTTTCATTCTGTTTCACTCTCTTTTGAAGTACTTCAATTTTTGCCAATTTAACTTAGGCTGAAAGCTAGGTTGCCCTTCACTAAGGGTAAGATTAAGCATTGTGAAAGTGAATTGATTTCAAAGTGTTTGAGGGTGGACAAAGTATGCAAGTAGCAGGTAAATGGGCCTTAGTGACTGGGGCAAGTCGAGGCGTGGGTTTACGCATTGCCAAAGCATTAGCCGCTAAAGGTGCCAAAGTAATTGTGCACAGTCGAAGCTTGAGCGCATCGCAAAAAGTGGTAGATGAGATTACCCGCCTGCAAGGCTTTGCGGTTGCAGTTGAGGCCGAGCTGTCTGATAACCAAGCTTTAGCCAATTTGGTGACTCAAGTTAATCAATTAACTCATCAATCTTTGACGGTGTTATATAACAATGCCGCAATTATGACCCCTTGGCGAGATGATGCCGTGGTTCCTGCCTCAGATTACGCCTTAAGCTTTCAAGTAAATTGCATTGCACCAGCACGTTTATGTGATGCCTTTTTACCGCAAATGAAGCAACAAGGTGAGGGGCGTATCGTTAATGTTACCTCTGGCATTGCCGACCAACCTCAGCTTATGGCTTATAGCTGTTCTAAAGCAGCCTTGGATCGTTATGTGCGCGACATGTTGCCTAGCTTAGCTGGCAGCGGTGTATTAATGAACTTAATGGATCCTGGCTGGTTGCAGACCGACTTAGGCGGAGAGCAAGCGCCTAATCATCCAGATTCAGTATTACCGGGCGCGTTAGTCCCGGTATTACTTGATGATGAGGCCGGTAGTGGCCAGCTCTACTGCGCTCAGGATTACCGTTAAGTTCAAACCCCAAGTGTAGGTGGTAGGCGGCCTCGGCCGGTTTTTTCTTTGCTGGCTGTTATTAGCATATAAATACAGGTACTACTTAGCACCAAGGCAAAGTAGAGAGGTAAGCTTAACACAGAGCCTTGCAGTGCACCTGCTACTAGCGGACCTGCTATTGAACCAACGCTGTAACTAATCAACATTAGCTCAGTAATTGCCACAATTTTGTCGACAGCTTCGTTGACGCAAGCCTGTGAAATAGCGATTGGATATATTGAGAATGCGGCGCCACCCAATACAAACAGGCTCGATGATAAAATCAACCAAGAATCGGCCATTGCAAGTGCTAGGGCCGCGAGTACTCCGGTAGCGGCCGCTAAGGCTTGTAACAGGGTTTTGTTAAAGCGCGCCGACAAATAGCTGCTTAATGGCTGCACCAACATACCGCCTAATATCAAGCTTGCCATTAACAGGCCTACCTGTTCACTCCAGTGGGTTTGCGAATTTAAGTAGCTGGGTAGTAGTCCATAAATAGGCCCAAGCACCAGTCCTGAAACCATACAACCCAGTACGGCGGGTTTACTTAATCCGGCAAGGTCTTGAAACGATACACGGCTATGCTCGGTTTGCTGGGGACAGCCTTGACGATTAAATATTGGTGCTAACACGGCTAAGGCTAAGAGGGCTGCAATACTTAAAAATGGTAACGAACCGCTTATGCCAAGCGGCTTAATCAATAATTGGCCTGCAGCACTGCCAGCATATAGGGTTAGCATGTAAATACCCAAGCGAGAGGCGCGTTGTTTGTCATCGTTAACCAATAATAACCAAGACTCAACTACTACAAAAATCCCTGCCGTTGCCGCGCCAGCTATTAGGCGCAAGGCAAGCCATGCACCGGCATACGGGAGCATCCACATTAACAATACAGTGCTTAGCAGCAGCAATAAACAGCTAATGAAGGCCGTCCGATGGCCAATAACTGCAATTAAGCGTTGCATCTGTAGCGCACCAAATAACAAGCCGGCGTAATAGGCACTAGCTAACCACGCACTTAGCGACAGTGGCAGCGCTAGCTCGCTTAAGGCTAGTGGCAATAGGCTCATTAAGTAGCCTGAAGCAACCGCAAATAAGCCTAAACCTAACAATGGGCTAAGGATCCCTGAGTTTGGCTGTTGCGCAGAATTGTTTAACATGGAGTACCTACAAATAAATACGACTAATAGACAGTGCTTTATCCAAAGCCGCGCGATAATGTCAGTAACTTTGCTTACACTGAAACAAAGAATTTTTGTGGTAACGATAAGAAAGTTTTGCTAAGTTCCTAAAGATAGGTTTTCAATTTAACTTTTTGTTTATTAAAGGTTATTTGTTGTTTTCGGGAAGTTTTTGTTAGTTGTGAAATAGATTGACGGAAGTGGGGTTTTCTTGCACATTTAAATAGCGAAAAAAGCTCAGCTTAGCTAACTTTTTGTCGCGGAATATAGCCTGTAATATTTTTAGTTAAATTAGGTTAACAGCGATGAGATTTTCAAGATTTGATGATATTGATGAGTGGGAAGAAGAAGATAAAACCGCTCAGATTAAACACTCTAAAAAAGCCAAAAATAGTTCGCGTACTCGACGTAGAATAGACGAGTATCATGAGCAAAAACAGTTGGCTTCGTATTTAACGGATTTTAGTTCATTCTCTTAAATATGAATATTAGCGAAACAGCTAAGCTAGCCCGGTTTAGAGCCTAGCTATAAGAAGATAACGCCACTAATTTAGTGGCGTTTCTGTTATGGTTTATGCGTCATCTTCGGCCAGTTGTTTGGCTAAAGTAAAGGCTTCGATTTCTTCACCTACTAAGTTCTCATCTAAGTCTATGGCCACCAATACTTTGTCTTCATCAAGACTTGGTAACCATTCTTCAAAAAACGCTTCAAGTTTAACGGCTACTGGCTGATAGCTCGCCCAATCTTCAATACATAAGGCTTGCGCATTTGCTTGCTTAGAAAATAGCGGCATTACGTCGGTGGCTTCAAATTCGATGGAATCGACCACTACAAATTCATCATCGGCGCTAAGCACCCAAAGCTCTCCTGCAGCAATTACTGCTTGGCTAAAGGCTGATAGATTTGTTTCTGAAGTAGACATGTTTTGCTCCGATTTAAGTAATACTGGATCCTTGCCCATTGTTGGCAATTAGGCAATGTTTATCGATGAATTATTTGTGGCGCTTGTTATTGCTTAAGGCGCGTTGTCGGGCTTTGCGTTTTTGAACCGAGCGCGAATTACGTTTGTTAGAGGGTGTTGGCTGGTTTAAATCGGGCTCAAAGCCAGGATACCATTGCTGAGGTAATCGGCGGTCGAGTTGGGCTTCTAAGTCGTGCAGTAAGTGTTCGTCGTCAACACTCAACAATGTGATGGCAATGCCGCTTTGCCCTGCGCGACCAGTACGGCCAATGCGGTGGGTATAGTCTTCGTTTTTGTAAGGTAGCTCTAGGTTGATAACACAGGGCATATTTTTAATATCTATCCCCCGAGCCGCTACATCAGTTGCGACTAAGAGGCGTATTTCGGAAGCCTTAAATTTAACTAAATTTTGTTCGCGGGCGGCTTGGCTTAAGTCTCCATGTAATGCTGCAGCGCTTATATGTTTTTGAATCAGCTGTTTTACCAGTTTATCCACGTCTTGTTTGGTGCGGCAAAATACCAAGGCTTGTTGCCAACTGGCTTTTTTAGCTAGCTGACAAAGCAATGCGGCTTTTTTATCTTGGTCGACGTTGTAAACGCGTTCTTCTATTTTTGCTGCCTTGCTATGAGCTTTGGCAATATCTAGTTGTTTGGCTTGGTTTAACCAAGGTTTAGCAAAGCGGTAAATGCCCGCATCTAACGTAGCGGAGAACAGCATGGTTTGACGCTGCTGCGGTAAATACTTGAATAGGGCTCTTAATTCATCTTTAAAGCCAAGGTCGAGCATGCGATCGGCTTCGTCTAATACCAAATGTTGTAAGTGTTTTAAGTCACAGGAGCCGCGCTTTAGGTGATCTAACATTCGGCCTGGAGTCGCTACCACTATGTTGCAGGCTTGCTTAAGAGCTAATTGCTGCTTTTCAATGCTTACGCCGCCATACACCAAGGCGCAATTAAGCTCGCAGCCTTTGGCGTAGCTTTCTAGGTTTTGGTGCACTTGCTGAGCCAGCTCACGAGTAGGCGTGATGATTAAGGCTTGGGTATGGTGAGTACGCGCTTGCTGGCTAAGAGCTTGCAATATAGGCAAGCAAAACGCCGCGGTTTTGCCGGTGCCGGTTTGGGCACAAGCCATTAAATCATGACCAGCCAACGCCAGAGGAATGGCTTGCTGTTGAATCTCGCTAGCTTGTTGGTAGCCCAAAGCACTAAGGTTTTTAAGTAGCTTAGGGTTGAGAGGCAGTTGGCTAAATGTCATTGGTTCTTAAAACACGCTAATTGAGGCTGGGTTAAGTATACCTAATCGCTCGCAAAGCTACTGGCTTTTGTTTTGATTAGAGCGGGGTCGCTTCGCTAAGTGAAGCACTCCCCTCCTTGAGATAAATAAGTGTATGAGCTGGCTCACAAAATCACCGCTTGTCTCTGTTTTTAGACAATAATTCCCGAGAAAATCATCAATAAGTAGTTTGGTATTACAAATGTTGGTATGGGAAGGCCAATGCAGGGATTAATCCAACAAAGATTGGAGTAAAACTAGCCTGATTTATTTGTGTTATAAGATTACTTATTTGCAGCTTGGGAGTGCCAACAATAGGCTGCAGTTTGCTATCGAAAAGAGACAGTACGGTAAACAAAAATAAGGAAATTGAACATGTTAAAACGAGTACTATCGATACTCTGTGGGTGTGTATGCTCACTGGTAGTTAGCCAAGCCGCTGTGGCCAAGGTTTTGGTGCTTAATCCTGATTTTGAGCAGGGCTGGTATGGCTGGAAGAAGTCCGGTTCAACCGCGATGTCAGGCCAAGGGCGCGATGATGAATCGTCTGCCAAAATAACCGATGAAAGTGGCCGTTTTGAGCAAGAAGTAACTGTGCGACCCAATACCGATTATACCTTGGCAGTATTTTTGAAAGGCTCTGGACAAATAGGGGTGACGGTAACAACCGAAGCCACCGAAGAACAAAAGCGCATTAACAAGTTTCAAGAGTTCTCCATCCAAACCTATGCGGACGATGATTACCATGGTGATTGGGAAGTAATTGAAGTCGATTTCAACAGCGGTATTAGCGATAAGGTCACCATATTTGGTGCTTATCGAAAAGGTGGGCAAGGTCGCTTCGATCGCATTAGAGTAAAGCCTAAGCGTGATTAGTAGCTTTGTGTTGACTACCTTTTTTGTTATCTCGCACGTCGCTTAGCGGCGCTTTAAACTGCCATCGTTACTCGGTGTTGGATTAGGGCGCCAAACATTACGTAAGCGCTGTAAGATGTGCTCGGGAATGTCTTTCGAGCACTCTAGGTTTATTTGACGACCTCGGCGCATCCCGTAGATTTTGCCTTTAATTGCTTGGGCACTGCGCTGTACCAGCTTAATCTCTCGAATAAAATACTCTGGTACTTGCCCTTTGCTTACCTCTACTCGAATACCATCTACTTTAATTACAAATTGTGCACTGATCGCTTTTAACATCTTCACCTACTACTGCTAACTTACCCATCTAGTTAGATTTTTAATCATAAAATAATACGTGGTCATTTGCTATTTAGCTTAACTGAACGCGCTAGCTACTTTCACAAAACCTCAAGTTTGCTTAGCACTTTAATCTAATGTTTTGCTCTGGCTAACTCGAGTTTGCAGCTTAGCTAAATTGCTTAGTAAAGGCTTCGTTACTACCTTTAAAGCTCTTGTTAAAAACTTAGGGTTATGAATATGGGTGATTTAACACGTGGTAAGTCATTTGTTTATTTAGCTTTACTTACAGCAGTACTGTTTGCTCAGTTGACTTGGGCGCAAACTAAAGCCCCTGAGGGCGCTAGCGTATATATCATTTCTCCTGCCAACGGCGCGATGGTGAGCAATCCAGTGACTGTGAGTTTTGGCCTAAAGGGGATGGGTGTAGCGCCAGCAGGAATTGATAAAGCTAATACCGGGCATCATCATTTACTGATTGATGTGGCTGAGCTTCCTGCGCTGGATATGCCCGTGCCAGCCGATGCTCAACATATACATTTTGGTGGCGGACAAACCGAAACCACTATTGAGTTAGCACCTGGTGAGCATACCTTACAATTGTTGTTAGGTGATATGACCCACATCCCTCATTCTCCGCCAATTCTATCTGAGAAAATAACCATTACCGTGAAATAAGCTTGTCACTGATTAGTTAATCAAGCACAGTGCTGGGGGGCTTATCTTTCGAGCTGATTTTTGCAGCCAAAAATGCTGCCCGAAGGGTTCAGATAAGCGGACTTTACTCTTTGTTAGCACTTCTTGCTTAACCCACTAGGCTTCTAAGTGCTCGCCGCGATTAAAGCCCGCTTATCTCGAACAAAATTTCAACACCAAAGATCAA
Source organism: Agarivorans litoreus (assembly GCF_019649015.1). Lineage (NCBI taxonomy): Bacteria > Pseudomonadati > Pseudomonadota > Gammaproteobacteria > Alteromonadales > Alteromonadaceae > Agarivorans > Agarivorans litoreus. Next base: position 3,134,963 of record NZ_BLPI01000001.1, read on the forward strand.
CAGACCCTAAGGAGTAGGCATTAAAATTCTCAGTTTGAATCTACTTAATTACTTAGCTCCTCCCTATGCGGCATATGAGTTCGACAATATTTTGGACTCGCAACAATGGCAGCAAAAACAAGCTTGGTTAAGTAGAATAATTGTCTTAGCTGATGCCGATGTGATGGCTTTTCAGGAAGTTTTTAGCGCAGACGCGTTGGCTGAGCAATGTAAAAGCCTTGGCTACCCGCACTTTTTATCTACACCCAGTAGCCTCGACGAGTCTAGCTATGTTTACCGCAAACCGGGTTTAGCGCTGGCTAGCAAATATCCGCTGCGTAGTGGCAGCCTTTATAATCCTAACCACTTGAACACTTTTAGTCGTGCTCCGTTAATTGCAAAAGTTAAGTTGCCAGAAATAGGCTGGATTAAAGCTTATGTGGTTCATCTCAAATCTAAGCGGCCTATCTTAGATGAAGATCTAGTGGGTAAGCCTAGTGATATTGATGAATACATGGGCCGCTGGCAGTCTGATACCTTGCGAGCCCAAGAAGTAAGTCTATTGATGCAGGATATTTTAAGTTGTCGTAAGCATAAGCTCGAGGCAGTAATGATGCTGGGAGACTTTAATGATGACCTATCTCAAGGTGCGCTTAGCCATGTATTCGACTTGCCTTTAGTGCAGCATGATGAAATAGAACAGCACTGGCGAATGCATGACAGTTTCACCTTAAGCCAAAGTGACCAGCCACGTTCCGCCACGCATTATTGGGGCGGACAAGGCAGTGTATTAGATTACATTTTGCTATCTGGAGAGTTTTCTCCTGATTATCAACAGCAGTTGGCAGAAGTAGTGGCTTATCACTGTTTTGACCGCCACCTCACTCACGCAGACTATGCCTTAGATAGCCAAGCAAGTGATCATGCAGCGGTTATGGTTGAACTGAGCGCAAGGGATTAATGCTCTAATCTATAAGGCTTATACAGCTGCTGTAAGTTTACTTTGGCGTTTAGCCTGCTTGCCAGTAAATACATGCCAGCAATTTTTCGGTGTATTAACAGCACGTCGATAGTGGCTGGAGGGGATAGCTGCCAGTGGGAATGAGTTTCACCAAGCTTATGTCCATTAGGCTGTAATGATTGAACTGAGCGCTAAGGCTTAGTGCGCTAGCCGATAAGGCTCAAATATCTGTTGTAAGTTTACTTTGGCGTTTAGTCGGCTTGCCAGTAAATACATGCCAGCAATTTTTCGGTGGATTAACAGCACGTAGATAAGGGCAGGAAGGTGTCGGTGCCAGTGGGAATGAGTTTCACCAAGCTTATGTCCATTAGGCTGTAATGATTGAACTGAGCGCTAAGGCTTAATTGTCCAGCCGATAAGGCTCAAACAGCTGTTGTAAGTTTACTTTGGCGTTTAGTCGGCTTGCCAGTAAATACATGCCACCAATTTTTCGGTGGATTAACAGCACGTCGATAGGCGGGGTGTGCCAGTAGTCATGTTCATAACTAAGTGCCATGCCTGCTTCGCGTAGTTCTTTAGCCAGTGGTGAGTTTGCAAAGTTGTAGTCGCCAGCGTACTTAAGCGGTTGTATCACCATTTGCAACATGCTGTTTAGGGTGGCTATTTGGCGCTCGGTACTGTTTGAGTTAACAAAACCGAGTTGCTCTAAGGCGCTTAAATCTAGAGTAAATGGCTGCGCCAATGCGCTACTTAAAAGCTTGCGATAACCCTGGCTAATGTGTGGGGGTATTTGCCGAGTTGCGCCAAAATCTAACAAAACAATTTTATTTGATTGTGTTGAATACAGGTAGTTGGCAAAGTTGGGATCGGTTTGCATTAGGCCAAACTGAAACAGCTCCATCATCAATAGTTTGAACAAGTTATGCATGACTTGGTCACGTAATGCTTGAGGCTGATGTTGCAGCTGATCGATGGCTTCTCCTTCATGATGACTCATGGTGAGAATGTTACTGGTACTTAAATGGCCAAATAGCTCAGGTAATTCAAATTCCGAATGCTTAGCCAGTTTAGCTTGATATTGGCGCAGATACTCGGCTTCTTGAAGGTAATCTGCTTCTTGGTGAAGCTGTAGTTTGGCGTCTTGAAGAATTTGCTGATAATCAAACTGCTTGGGCAAAATCCCGCTGATATTGAGCAGGCTTACAACGTTGTCAACGTCACTGTCGATGCTGCCTTTAACGCCAGGATATTGAATTTTAATCGCGACTCTTTGTTGTTCGGATAAGTAAGCGCTGTGTACTTGTCCAATAGAAGCCGCAGCTATTGGCTGCAAAGAAAACTGTTTAAATTGTTGCTGCCAGTTTTCTCCCCATTCATTGAGCAACACTTGGCTAAGCTGACCAATTGGCATTGGGTCCGCATCTGCGCGCAAACGCGCTAACAGCTCACTCACTTCTTTAGGAAGCATCTCTCCAGCATCCATCGACATAAGTTGGCCAACCTTCATGGCTGCACCACGAAGTTTTGCCAGCTGGTCGGCCACCCGTTTTACATTGTTGGGGGTAAGTAGTATTTCGTTTAGTTTTGGGCGTTTGCCTGCTGCTAATCGGGCTGCGCCTTCTGCCAGCATGCCTCCTGCTACACGCGAGGCTAAAGACCCTAGTTTTCCTAAGCGGGCAATGCGCGAACTGGGCACTTTAGAGGCTTTATTGTTATCTGAGTGGCTGATAATGCTTTATCTCTAATGTTAGGTTACTGCTTAAGTTTACGTCGAAAAGGTGTTTATGGATCTATATCTACCGTATTGATTCCACGTTGTTATTTAGCTGGCTTTTCAATTTACCAATGCACTCATGGTTAATTAAATTATTACTATTCAATGTCTTATGTTGATTTTTATAACTTGGCTCGCTGCTTGCTGTATCCCAATTAAATGGTGTTATTTGCAAATTGCAAGAGAGGCTTTATGAGAATCCTATTGATGTGTATATGCTGCTTACCCTTGGTAAGCCAAGCTGGAATTATTAGCAACGGTAGTTTTGAGCAAAATGATGTTCGTTATGGCGGCTGGAGTTTTTTTGCCAGCGAGGATGTAGTTGGTTGGCAGGGACACAATATCGAAATTTGGGATAACTTGTTCAATATTCAAGCGGCGCATGGGCAACAGTTTATTGAGCTAAACGCACACTGTTCTGGCAAAGGCAAAAAGGCTTGCCAACCCGGCAAGTACCATATTTACCAAGACTTTATTACCGAACCTGGAGCGAAATATCGTTTTGGTTTGGACTATCGTGCACGCACTAACAAGCCAGAGGCCTTTACTGTGAGCATTCAAGATAGCAGTGGCAGCGAGGTATTTGAGCAAGTTATTGATGATCATAACGCTAGCTCTTGGCGAAACTTTTCTGGTGACTTTGTTGCAAGCGATTCCTTATCACGGATCCGTTTCGACTCTATGGTAAATGGTTCCTTGGGTAACCTTATCGACAATGTATATGTAGAAGTTATTCCGCTTAGTGGTTTTAGCGCAGCGGCTTTTTCAGTATCAGAGCCAGTGACAATTGTGCTGTTCATTTTTGCCTTGGCGCTGCTTATTGTCACCAGAAAACCTAAGCAATCTTAAACCGAGCTTCGCTGTATTTAATCAGCAGCTTGTGCATCGACGATTGGTGGTAACAACAATGAAAGGGGAGACTAATGTCTCCCCTTTTATTGATTAGCGAAGTGGTTAAAGCATTAACGCTTTAGGTAGGCTTGCAGTAACTCACCACCGGTTGCGGCATTTAACGGTTTGAAAATAAATCCTTGGATGCCTTGCTCTTGGCAGGCGTCAACCACATTGCTGTCGGTGACCGAAGAGAGCATTACGATGGGTGTTTGTTTATCCAGCTGGCGCATTTGGCCCAGTGCTTTGTCGCCATTTAAGCGATTCATTACCACATCCATAAATACAAATTCGGGTTTATGCTCTGTTAATGCGGCTACTGCACTGTCGCCGTCATCTGCTTCAATAACGTTGTTATAACCAATGCCAGCAAGAATGCGTTTCATGGCTTTGCGGATCAATGGGCTGTCATCCACTGTCATAATTAGCGCGTCTTTAGCTAAGGTTTCACCAGTGGTAGGTGGAGCAACAATACAAGCGTCAGAATTGAAAACCGCTTCTTGGTAGTCGTTTTGTTGATTTAGCTCGCGTACTAACAAGTTGAAGTAATAGCGGCCAACACCTTCTACATGCACTGGCACAGTAACAATTTGTTGTACGCCTTCTAAGTAACGGCTCATGTCAGCTAAATCAAGAGCAACATGGGGGCTGGCAAACTCAAAGCCCAAGTTGTGTTTTTGTAGAATATGGGTAGCACGACCCACAATGGTATTGCCCCATTCTTCAAGGGCTGCAACTAGGTCGTCATCTAAGCTTTCGCTACTACTTGCTTCTCCTACTAAGGATTGTTGCACTGCTTGACCAATTGCTACGGCGGTTTCTTGATAATGGTGCATGAGCACCACGCCATCTAGCTGGCCTTGCATGTCAGAACAAACGGCATAACCTTTAAAGCGGAAGTCTTCAACATTATCGATAAATGGTTCATCGGCGCGGCCATCAAGGCCGGTCATTAGCTTAAGGCTCTGTAAAGATTCTTGGATGAAAGGATGGAGAATAATTTTATGAATGGTTTCTACTGTCATAATTTTCCTTTTTAATAGACTTAAGCTGAATTGGCTTACTCTTCCTAGAGTATTTGTCATATCTTTGATAGCGAGAAACCACTCTAGGCAAGAAGCTATAGCGATTCAAGCAGTCTGATCAAATGTGCGATCCCTGACCAATAATGGCGAGGATTGAGTTAATGGAATACAACACAGATTAAGGAATCCCCATGCCACACTGCGTAATAGAATGCCCAGCTGATTTAGCCCGCATAGTCAATTTTGATGTTTTGGTGGAAGCGGTACACGACGCGGCCGATGCTAGTGGCCTGTTTTCACCTGGCGATGTAAAAGCGCGCTTAGTGTTAGCCAACCATTATCGAGTAGGTGGTAAGCGAGCCCCTTATGTACATACCGAAGTGCAAATTCTAAGTGGCCGCAGTGAGCTACAAAAGAAAGCCTTGGCCAATGATATTGCTCGCGCTGTGTGTGAATTATTGCCCAGTGTTGACATGATCTCAGTGGAAGTACGTGATATTGCCGTTCAAGCCTATGCTAATCGTGCAAGTTTAACCGCCTTGAGTGAGGCAGTATAAGCCGCACAGTTTGGAACATCTGTAAGCAAAGTTCTGGCCTTGCGCCAGGCTTTTGATTAGGCTGAATATTCGGCAATAACTGCCGAGAGTTGTTATACCAATAACACTAAGTAAGTGAGCAGAAACAACGCAGAAAAAATACTTGAGAATAAGGCAGAATTTTTCGATAAGTGGTTATTCTACAGTCAAAAATTCTAATGCAGTTATCAAGTATTTTAGCCAGATAGAATGAACAGTTACTTAGTACGATTGGTATTACCCCTTTAAGTAGGAGCGAAATGCTAAAGCCTAAGCAACAACATTCGAATCTTGGATTGGCAGTCCTGCAAGAACTTAGCGCTAAAGCTAAGGCTAGCTTGCATACAGGCATTCAGCGCTTTTCTGCTCAAGCTGTGTGTTCCACACAAATTAAGCATGATTGTTTAGCGATAGAAGAGCCCTTGCAGCTTTCTTTGCAATGGTTTTGCCAACGCACCAATCAATATCAGCAGCGGCCACTTAGTCTTACCATGCGCACACCTGGGAACGACGTGGCCTTGGTTCTAGGCTTTTTGCAAAGCCAAAATATTATAGAGTCACTAAACGACATAGACGATATTCGCTTTGCTCAAGGGGCTACGGCTGCGCAAGTTGAAGATTACAATCACCTAGAGATACAACTCAATCGACAACGCCAATTTGACTGGGCGGCACTAGAGCGTAATTTTGCCAGCTATTCAAGTTGTGGTTTGTGTGGTGCTAGCTCTGTTAAGGCCTTGGCTTTAAATCAGCAGCCAGAATTAGACATGCAAGAAGAGTGGCTAGCCGCATCACTTATTTATCAGTTGCCTAGCTTGCTACAAGAACATCAGCCCTTGTTTAAGCAAAGTGGTGCGGTGCATGGTGTAGGTGTTTGGGCTGATGGCAAGTTCCTTAGTGTTGCCGAAGATATCGGTAGGCACAATGCATTAGATAAAGCGTTAGGCCAATTGCTGTTGGAGTCTCAACAGGCGGCTTGCAGCGTTTTGGTATTAAGTGGTCGAGTGAGTTTTGAGTTAATGCAAAAAGCGCTGATTGCCAATATACCGGTAGTGGTGGCGGTTGGAGCTCCTTCTAGCTTGGCATTATCGGTAGCAAAACAATTTAATATCACCTTAATTGGCTTCACTAAAGACAGCCAATTTAATGTTTATCACGCTCCATGGCGAATAAGTAAAGAGGGTGGGTCCCAGCATGAGTCATAAACCTTATCAAGGTGCTGCCGGAGGTTGGGCTGCCTTAGCTAGCACCGCGAAGCATCTCGTAAAAAGCGAAAATGTAGCTAAAAATCTCAAGAATTTGCTCAATACCAATCAAGACCATGGCTTTGACTGCCCCGGTTGTGCGTGGGGTGAAAAGGCACACAAAGCCACTTTTCGCTTCTGTGAAAATGGTGCAAAAGCAGTTAACTGGGAAGCGTCTTCCAAGCGGGTTGACGCTAGCTTTTTCGCCCAGCACTCGGTGCAGTGGTTAGCCAAGCAAAGTGACTACTTTTTGGAGTACCAAGGGCGCTTAGCCGAGCCAGTGGTTTTTGCGCCGGGCAGTGACCATTATCAAGCCATCTCATGGGATGATGCCTTTAAGTTGATAGCAGAGCACCTACATCAGTTAGTCAGCCCCGACCAAGCTGAATTTTATACCTCTGGGCGAGCCAGTAACGAAGCGGCATTTTTATATCAGTTGTTTGTACGCCGTTATGGCACCAACAATTTTCCTGATTGTTCCAATATGTGCCACGAAGCCAGTGGTCATGCGCTTACTGCCAGTATTGGCATAGGTAAGGGCACGGTTACCATAGAAGATTTTGAGCTGGCCGATGCGATCTTTTTGTTTGGGCAAAACCCCGGCACTAACCATCCTAGAATGCTTGAAACCTTGGCTCACGCCACGCAACGTGGTGCAAAAGTGGTGGCCTTTAATAATCTTAAAGAGCGCGGCTTAGAGCGCTTTGCCAATCCTCAAAAGCCGGTAGAAATGCTGGGTGGAGCTGCCAGCCCAACAACGAGTCACTATTTCACGCCAAAACTTGGCGGCGATATGGCGGCGGTTCGTGGCATAGTAAAAATACTGTTGGAACGTCATCAACAAGCTTTACGCCATGGTGATAGCGTGTTTAACCAAGCGTTTATTGAACAGCACTCGCAGGGAATTGAAGCATACTTAATTGAGGTTGAACAAAGCTCTTGGCAGCATATTGAACAGCAATCGGGGCTTAGCCAAGCGCAGCTAGAAAGTGTTGCCGATATTTATCAGCAGTCGGAGCGAGTCATTATCGCTTGGGCCATGGGAATTACTCAGCATAAACACTCGGTGGCAACGATAAACGAAATCACTAACTTGCAGTTATTGTTTGGCCAAATAGGTAAAGAGGGGGCAGGTGTTTGTCCGGTGCGTGGCCATTCAAATGTGCAAGGTGACCGGACCATGGGCATTAACGAAAAACCCAACGCAGCATTTCTGAAACGTATTGAAGATGTGTTTGGCTTTACCCCACCAAGCAAATCCGGTCACAACGTCGTGCAGGCCATTGAAGCAATGTTAACCGGCCAGAGCAAAGTATTTATTGGCTTAGGTGGCAATTTGGTGGCTGCAGCGCCAGATACCGGCCTAAGTGAGCAAGCGTTAGCAAACTGTGAGCTTACCGTGAGCATTGCCACCAAGCTTAATCGTACCCACGTAACACCGGGGAAATACTCACTTATTTTGCCTTGCCTTGGTCGCACCGATGTCGATATGCAAGCTGCGGGGCCACAAAAAGTAACTGTTGAAGACTCATTCTCTATGGTGCATGCCTCTGCCGGTTTGGTGGATGAAAGTGCCGATGATATGCGCTCTGAGCCGGCGATTATTGCTGGCATTGCTAACGCTGTATTAGGGGCGTCACCTATCGACTGGTTAGCTTGCGTGCAAGACTATGACAATATTCGTGACTATATCGAGCAGACCATTCCAGGTTTTGAGCACTTTAATCAACGAATACAGCAGCCTGGTGGTTTTTACCTAGGAAATAGTGCGCGGCGTAGAGAGTGGAATACTGCGACCGCCAAAGCCCAGTTTATTAGTCATCCTCTGCCTGATGATGTTTTACCCGCCGAAGTGCGCGCATTAAGTGAAGACCGAGTATTAGTGTTGCAAACCTTGCGGTCGCATGACCAATACAACACCACCATTTATGGTTTTGAAGACCGTTATCGTGGCATTCATAACGAACGTAAAGTACTACTGATTAATCCGAAAGACATTCAAGCTTTAGGTTTTACAGAAGGCGCATTGGTGGATATAGAAACGCTCTGGCCCGATGCAGTAGAGCGCAAGGTGAGTGGTTTTAAGTTGATTGCCTATGACATTCCTCAGGGCAATGCGGCGGCTTATTTCCCCGAGGCAAACCCTTTGGTGCCATTAGCGAGTAAAGGGGATTTTAGTGATACGCCAACCTCTAAGTCGGTCGCCATAGTGTTGAGTGCCTCTAAGCAAACGCCAATAGATATAGCGCAGGCTTAAGATTCGGCCAATAACTTAGGGGCTTGCTCAGCGCTAATCAGTTGTTCAACTTGGTCAATAGGCAAGGGTTTAGCAAAGTAATAGCCTTGCAGGTAGTCCACCCCAAGGCTGCGCAGAGTATTCATTTGGCTTTGGGTTTCTATGCCCTCAGCCACTACCGAGTAGTTTAGGGCCTTGGCCATGTGCATTACCGCAGTAATAATGGCATAGCCATTGGTATCAATACGCTCCACAAAAGAGCGGTCAATTTTAACAATATTTACCGCTAAATCTTGCATGATGGATAGCGAAGAATAACCAGTACCAAAATCGTCAATCGATACTTTTACTCCTTTGTCTTGCAGCGCTTTAATTTGCTCGGCCAATAAACCAATGTCGCTGGTAAATACCGATTCGGTCATTTCGATATGCAGCAACTCCGGTGCCAACTGACTGCTTTGTAGAGCGGCTTCTACAATGTCTACAAAATCATCATCTTCTAATTGAGCCACCGAGACATTCACACAAATGGCGATGGGGTGGCGCTGCGCCCATCTGCTGGCGGTTTGACACGCCTGCTCCAATACCCATTGGCCAATGTTTCTAATCAAGCCATATTGTTCGGCAATACTAATAAATTCATCGGGCGGGATCATCTCATCATTCAAGCGCCAGCGCAGCAGAGCCTCAAAGGAGACTATTTGGCAATTATTAGCGTCAATGATCGGTTGATAGACCAAATGCAGCTGATCTTTATCTACTGCTTGGCTTAAACCATCTTTTAACAGTAATTCACGGTGAATTTGTTTTTCTAACTGGTCTGAGAACACGCCAACCGTAGAGGGCGCTCGCTTTTTCTGGGCGTACATTGCGGTATCGGCAAGACGAATTAGGCTGTGTTCATTTTTTGAATGTTGTGGATAAAGCGCGATGCCCACCGTTGCACCAACTGACAAACGATTATTGGCAAAGGTATATGCTGCAGATAGGGTTTGAATAATCTCTTCTGAGCGGCTTATCGCGAGGGATTCATCGCAATCTTCTATAGCCAGTAAAAACTCATCACCACCCCAGCGGCATAGCAGTTGATGATTATGACAAAGGTGTTTTAGGCGCTGCGCGGTATTATTTAATACTTGATCGCCAGTATCGTGCCCAATAGCATCGTTAATCTTTTTAAAGCCATCTAAGTCGATAAACAATACCGCTAATGACTGGTGATGTTGTTTGGCCTCGAGTAGGCGAAGCTTTAAGTGCTGCAAAAAGGCAGTGCGATTAAATAAACCGGTGAGAGGGTCTAAGTTCGACAGTTCATAAATGGTACGGGTACGCCTCTCTACCTTTTCTTCCATGTGATGAACCAGCACTGCATTTTGGTTTTTTAGTTGTACCGCTTGGGCAGTAAACTCGGCAGTTTTCTTCGCGATAACCAGCATTACAATGCCAAATAATATGCCGAGTATCCCCAACATTTGTCGCTCGTAAATGTCAGAGAACAGTAAACCTACAGAGGGTGGAGCCAGTAAGATAAATGCATAAGCCATCGCTGTATACTTATGCCCTGCTAACACCGTGGCAGAGCCGCCGGCCATGGCAGAAATAATTATAATGTGAGTGCTTAAATCGATATCACCACTAAGTGGATTAGAAATCACTTTGAGAATATAAACTGACCACATTACAGCGGTAATGTTTGCGCCTAATATGAAACGCCGAATGGCTTTTCTTCCGTTAAAAGTCTTATGTTGTTCGCGGTGTTTCCATACTCGCCAATCCAGCAATCGAATAAGTAACAAACTTGTCATTACTATCCACCAGGCGTATTTAAATTGTTGAGTTCCGTCAATGTTGAAGGCAAAAACTAAAAAACTGGATGCGATTATCGAGATTAAAATGCCAGAAAACGCATTGCCATACAACAGGTTGGCTCTATCTCTTTCGTTACACTGTTTTAATTGTTTATTGTCGATAAGGATTACCTTGCTAAACCTAGTTGTCTGCTAGCTCAATTGACCAATGTATTGGCTTAGAGCGTGCCTAAATGGTTTACGTATTTTCTTTTGGCCACCGTTGAATCAAATGAGTTAGCTGCTTGCAGTAAAGCATAGCTAAGGATCCCTAGAATCTACTAATTAGCAGGTAGATAAAGTATGCAAAACATAGAGCTAGCTTAAGTTTTATCTGTTGTGTGTTTGTTCACGGTCCTTAAAAAGTGCGTTAGCTTAACTGAAGCGAGTTGTTTATTGGTCTGAAAAAGCCAAAAATATTGTCAAATTTAATGTTGTGAAAAACGTGGTTTCTTGGTGTTACATGCTTTTTATACTAGAGGCTTTACTGCGAGCAGTGAGCTGGATACATTGGGTTAATAAATCACTTTTGTGTAGAGTATAGTTTTTGTGAATATTAGAAAGGTCGATTTAAACCTACTCGTTTACTTAAATGTGTTGCTAGAAGAGCGCAATGTTTCGCGAGCAGCCAGCAAGTTAGCGCTTACTCAACCTACCATGAGCAATGCCCTTAAACGCCTTAGAGAGCTGTTTGATGATCCTCTACTGGTGCGCACCGCAGAGGGCATGACGCCCACCGAAAAAGCCACCAAGTTAAAGCCAGAAATTGTAAGCTTATTAAGCATGGCCGAGAAGATCACTCAGCCAGATAAGGATTTTTCGCCCGAGCAAAGCAGCGTGACTTTTCGAATAATGTGTAACGACTACATAGAAGCAACCTTGTTGGCGCCTTTTATTCAAAGTGTGCTTAGTAGTGCGCCCAAAATTAACTTTGATATTTATGCGCCTGGTGATATTCGTTTAGGTGACATGGAAAAAGGCCAGATAGATTTAGCCATTAATCGCTTTACCAGCTTGCCAAAAACCTTTCACCAATCAAGCATTTGGCGCGATAACTTTTGCTGCTTGGTACATAAAGACCATCCTTATGTAGACCACTTAGATTTACCCAGTTATTTAGCGGCCGAGCATGTTTGGTTAAATCGAGCAGGCTGGGGCGCAGAAACCAGTATTGGCAATCAAGCCGCCAGCCAAAAGTTGGGGTGGGTAGATGAGGCCTTGGCGCAGTTAGAACAAGTTCGTAATATTCGGGTGTATACACGCCATTATGCGCTGGCAGGTTTATTGGTGGCTCAGCCTCAGCTGGTGGCTACATTGCCGCGCCGACAAGCCATGCTGTATAAAGACAGCCCCGATTTGCGCATTGTTAGAGTGCCTTTTCAAATTGTACCTATCGAGACCAAAATGATTTGGAGCCCCTTGTTACAACACTCTAAAGCCCACCAATGGTTGCGCCGTTCACTTACTGAGTTTTCAACTACGGTGTTGGATCGCTAGTGTACGGCTGATGAATTCACACTTCTGGAAATAGCAAAATAAGGGTTTTAGCCTACTACTATTCATTAAATCTATAGTTTGTATTGAAAACTACAATTTCATTTTATTTTGGTGGCGCGCTATCTTGAAGTTGAGGCTTAGCTAAACGGCTTACTTAGCCAATAAAACAATAACAAAACACCACCAGAAGGAATTTGACCATGAATACAACACAACAAAGCGGTCAAGGTTACCAACACAAAGACAACCTATTTATTGACGCTCCCCTTGCGACATTTATTGAGCAAAAATTGCTAGGCAACAATACTGCCGATGCGGCTCAGTTTTTTGAAGCGCTGTCTGTCTTGGTAGAAGAATTTGGTGGAACTTACCGTAAACTAAACCAGAGCTGCCAAGAGATGGCCTGTGAAATCCACTTAAAGCAGTGCCAAGCCAGCGCTGAGAAGCCTAGCACAATCAATATCAGCCATGGCAGCAGCAAAGCCATTTTAGATGAATACAGCTGCGCCATCCCAAGCTGTTTATTGGATGTGTTAACCACAACGGTAATTGCTAACAAGCAAGATATGATGCTATCGCTTAGCACCACCAATCAAGCTGAAGCAGAGTTAATGGAAGCGGTGTTTGCTCGCGCGCATTGTTTAATGGGCTTCGGTTCGCAACATATAGATGTGATTCGCCCAGTAGACAATGTAGCCTGTATTGCTCAAGCACGTAAACGTGCTGAATACCACGATACCGAAGCTATGGTGAGCCATGGTTAAGCCTTGCTTAGAGTTTGTAAAAGCCTAGCTTTAGCTTGGCTTTTACTTGTTATGGCTATTCTTGCTAGCTAAGTGGCAACACCCTTGGTTGACATTAATCCAGATATCGATAAACATTGGCTTATGAGTATATTATTTAGCCATTTTTCAGCACGAATTATCATCATTCCTTAGGAATGGTGGGTTTGCTAATGTGCTTAAAATTTAGAAACCCGCCCTTGAGGCGGGTTTTCTATTTCTGCCTCTGGGGTATTTTGGGGAGGTAATATGAAAAAAGTAGCGATATTTGGAAAACCAGGCAGCGGCAAGTCAACCTTAAGCAAGGGCTTGGCCCAAGCAACGCATCTCGAGTTGCACGCTTTGGACTCCATCTTATTCAAGCCTGATGGCAGCCAAATAGAGCGCCAAGTTTATGATCAAAAGCATCGTGCGATATTACATTCAGACAGCTGGATAATAGACGGCTTTGGACCAATTTCTTCTTTTTATGAGCGTCTTGAGGTTGCCGATACGCTTATTTACATCAATTTGCCTTATTCAGTGAGTTACTGGCTGGTGACTAAACGGCTACTAAAAGGCTTATTGGTTAAACCAGCTGGTTGGCCTAGTGGTAGCTCGGTGATTAAGGGAACGCTGCAGAGCTATAAAACCTTGAAGCTCTGCCCTAGGTTTTGGAATGATGATTTTATGCAGAAGCTACAAACCATAGCTAAGGGCAAAAAGCTTTATGTGATTCGTTCAATCGAGGAATTAAACCGCTTTGTTGAACAAGTCTAAAAATACCCGTTTAGCTGCTCATGTGTTTGATCACTTCATCGCCAAAGGCAGAGCAGCTTACTTCGGTAGCATTGTCGAACATTCGAGCAAAGTTCTAAGCAACGGTGTTGGTGCATTGGCTAGGTAGCTGTCATCCAAGCAATATGCTATTCCAGCGTTTGAGTGTAATAATTACCTGCCAAATTAGCTGTCTGGCGTTATCCAGTGTGTTCTTATTGTTCACCAGTATTGCGAAGGGAGTTTAGTCATCATATCTAATGAGATATCAGCTTTTTTAGCTGGGGCTGACCATCGCTGCTTAAAAAAGCCTGTACCGTTAGAAGAGGGATCAATTTAATCCTCTGTTATCTGGATATGTACTTAATAGACCAAAGTATCTACTGAGGTAATTATTAAAGTTACCAGTTGAAATTAACGGCAATTATTGTCGAACTATCTCGGAGGCTAAAGGAGATAGAGTAGCCCACTTTAGGTCGAAGAGTTAATTAGGGGGCTTTAAGCCTAACTCAGAATTATGGTTTGAATCTGTGAACAATACCCAAAGGGACCACGTATTTCTGAGTTTAGTGTCGTGGTTACTGTTTGAAATGCTACTACAAGTGCTTATAAGCAGTTTATTTTGTTCGGTATTCAGAGCCTTTAAATCGTGCTACCAAAGACTGACATTAGTGATTTGTTTGGTCGTTAAGTATGTTAGCTTTGCCCTAATGATAGATAAACGATACATCAGCGACGCTACCTGATAGGTACTCATCGTTGCTGGATTAAGCTCAGCTGTTTTCTTCTGGGTTAGCTGCTCGTACTTTTTCACGCCGTTGACTAGAAAAATCATTATCGGTGACTTGAAAACTGTTGGTTAGTTCTAATAGCCGTTCACCCAGTTTACTGATATCGGCACTAACATGATCACATAAGTGAATAGACTCTAAGGTGCTATCGAAGCTTGCGTCCATTTGTTGAAAATTGTCAGATACACCTGTTAGGGATTGAAGTTGCCGCTGAATCGCGGAGTCGATGCTTAGTACATATTTTTCGATTGTGGCTATGGCGGTTTCAATGTCGCCCCAGCTGCTTTGTGTTTGATTAACTTTTAGCGAGCATTCTTCCGTTGAGGCTAGCCCTTGCTCCATGATGTTCGTTACCTGAGTGGTACTGAGGGTAATTTTATTTACGATGGTCGTGACATCGTCTACTGACTCTTTAGTTCGTGATGCTAGCCCTCTCACCTCGTCGGCAACCACGGCAAATCCTCTTCCCATCTCTCCTGCTCGAGCGGCTTCAATGGAGGCGTTTAAGGCTAATAGGTTGGTTTGCTCAGCAATACCTTTGATTACATCAACAATTCTGACAATTTCATCGGTATCTGTTTCTAGTTTGGTTACCGCAGACGAGGTACTAACAATGTTTTGCTTTAGTGTCGCCATTTTGTTTGCTGTAGAAACTACTGTATCACGACCAATGGTGATTTCTCCGGTGGCGTGTTCGGCTGCTGATTTTATATTGTTAAGTTCTTGGGTGACGGTGTGGCTACTTTTTAAGGCTAAAGTAAGTTGTTCGCGGAGGTTTTCCGATTGTTCTTGGGTGTTTTTGGCATAACCCGAGAGTGAATCGTTAATGTCTTTAACGTCTTCAGACATCGGGGCCATCCTAATAATTGAACCCATTAATTTAGAATAAGTTTGATCTAAATAACCGATAAACTGATTAACTCCTTTGGCTAGTGTTGATATTTCATCGTCACCTTTTTCTGCAAGTCGAATTCTAAGATCTCCTTGCCCCGATGAGAGTTGGCTGACTGTAGTGAGCATTTTCCTGACTGGCGCAGTGATTGTTTTCGCCAGTAACCAACCTACTAAACTGGCAATGACTAAGGCGGCAATGGCTAAGCTAATTAAACTACTAATGGTTTTTTCTTGTATTTTTGCGGCTAAAAGCAAGGCTTCACTTTCATCCATTTCACTTAGTACGCTCCAGCTTACGCCCTCAATAGATAAAGGTTGGTAAGCTGACACAACACTTACTCCGCGATAATCATCAAACACTGCGGTACCGGTTTTTCCGCCAAGCACCGCTCGACTGCCTTGGGTATCTATTTTTTGTAGGCCCATAGAGGTTTTTTCAGCTTTAATCTTCTTGATGAGTTGTTCGGGCATGCCCAATGTTTTCATTGCAGTTAAGTAGGCGGAGAGATCTTCAATTAAGAAGCGCGCATCAGAGCGCATTAAACCGTCTGCACCAATTAGGTAGGTTTCTCCACTATCACCTAAACCTGATGTTTTCCATCTATGGTCATGGGTCATAATGTTATTTAGCCGGTCGATAGGCATTTGGAAAATCAATACGCCGAGTAAACTATTGTTTGCCATAATAGGGCTTGCGATAAAGGCTGCTTGGGCATCATAAGAAGGGGGATAGGCAGAAAAATCGGTTAAAGCGGTTTGCTTGGTTTGTAATACTCGCTTGAACACTTGAGCAATGTTGGTGTTTTGGTATGGGCCGTCTAACAAGGATGTTGCAAAATCGAGTTCTTTAAACACTGAATAAACAATGTAGCCATTATCGGGCTCGACTAAAAATACATCATAGTAACCAAACTCTTGTTGGAAATGATGAATAGCTGAATGATACTTGGCATGAGCTTGTGCGTAGGCATTGGTTTCGTTAATGATAATGAGTTGGTCTTTACTGCCTAGTGGAGCCGGGTTATTGGCAATAAATATTTGCTGAAACTCTTTACTACGTTGCGAAAGTTGCTTAAATGCCTGACTTGCCGGAGAAGACTCTCCTGGGTTGTGCTTGCGGTATTCGGTCGCAAACTCTTGATTATAGTACTGCTCTAAAGTTTGATTTGATGTGTTATTTAGAGGGCGCTCGAAAAAGGCCTTCTTAAACTGCGTCATTGCCTCTTGATACATTAAGTTACTTGCTGAGGTTTCTATTTGCCCTCGTATCGTTTCAAAATAACCTTCTACCTGTTTAGCCACCTGATTACGGTTGGAAATGAGTTGATTTTCAGCGTTAGCCAATAATAACTTTTTCGATTCTGCGATAGTAATTCCACCAAGAATTATGCAGCTAGTAATGACAAAGATTACTGTAAGTGCAGAGGTACTAAGTAACAGCTTGGATTGTAACTTCATATCAACAGTCTTATAAAATTATTAGGTTTATCATAAAGTTTAGTGCTGTTTTTTTTAAACCAGCAAGCGTGAAACACGGCTAATTGTGATGCAAGTCAAACAGTAGACTATTCTCTTAAATTTTGCTTTAAGCAAAGCTTCGCGTGTTGAGAGGCTCTGCTTGGTTGATGACAGCAGAGTGTTTAGCTGCTCATGTGTTTGATCACTTCATCGCCAAAGGCAGAGCAGCTTACTTCGGTAGCATTGTCGATCATCCGAGCAAAGTCGTAAGTGACGGTGCGTGCGCCAATGGCACCGTCTACGCCTTGGCTAATCAGGTCGGCTGCTTCTATCCAACCGATGTGTTTTAGCATCATTTGCGCGCATAAAATAATAGAGCAGGGGTTTACTTTATCTTGTCCAGCTAAGCGGGGAACGGTGCCATGTGTGGGTTCAAAAAAGGCTACTTCGCTACTCATATTAGCGCCAGGTGCAATGCCAATTCCTCCTACATGGGCAGCTAATGCGTCGGCCAGTAAATCTCCATTTTGATTCATGGTAGCAATGACATCGTAAAGCTCTGGGTGCAAGGTCACCTGCTGGAACATACTATCGGCAATAATGTCTTTGACCACTAGCGGGGCTTGGCCGTCGTCTCGCGGGATCTCCAACCAATAGCCGTTGCTGTGGGTTTGAGCACCAAATTCTTCTTGGGCTAATTGGTAACCCCAATTTTTAAAGGCGCCTTCGGTAAATTTCATGATGTTACCCTTGTGCACTAGAGTAACGGAGTCGCGTTGGTGGTCTAATGCGTATTGAATCGCATGGCGGATCAACCGTTTTGAGCCTTGCTCCGAGATATGTTTTATCCCTATGCCACACTCTTCACTAAAGCGCATTTTTGTTACGCCCATCTCTTGTTGAAGGAAGTCGATTACTCGCTCTGCTCCAGGGCTGCCGGCTTTCCATTCGATGCCGCTGTATATGTCTTCAGAGTTCTCTCTAAATACCACCATGTCGGTTAGCTCAGGATTTTTAAGTGGTGAGGGCACCCCTTGAAACCAACGAATCGGACGAATATTTACAAACAGATCCATCTCTTGACGCAGGGATATATTGAGCGAGCGAAAGCCGCCACCAATCGGTGTAGTAAGTGGCCCTTTAATGGCTACTTTATGCTCACGGATTGCACCTAGTGTTTCTTGTGGAAACCAGTCGCCATCGTACATGTTGGCGGCCTTTTCTCCATTAAAGACTTCCATCCACATAATTTTTCGTTGTTGGCCATAGGCTTTGGCAACGGCGGCATCAACCACTTTTAACATCACTGGAGTAATGTCTACTCCCACGCCATCACCTTCTATGTAGGTGATAATGGGTTTGTCGGGAACCTGTAATTCTTGCTGCTGGTTAAGGCTTATTTTCTCTCCGCCAGCGGGTACACGAATATGTTGATATGGCATGTAGAGCCTAAAAGTAACGAGTGCTTAGTTTTACTTTACTTGGCTAGTTAAAGAGGGGCAACGCTGTGTGTAGTAAGAAGTGACCTAGTGTGGATTTAAGCTAAAAGAAACGGCTAGCTGCTCGTTTGCTAGCTAGGGGCTGTTTATCTTTTACAAAAAAAATTTAACCGCGAAAGATAAACAACCCTTAGCCTTACTCTCTATTTTAGTTCGTTGGCTACACCTTCAATGGCAGGTTTCTGCTCAAGGCTGCTGTTAAACAACAGTGGCCAATCATTGTGGCCGGTAAAGTGAGGGATCCAGCTGTCAGCGTCACTTACACCCCAAACCGTAATGCCGCCGCGTAAATTAGCAGGTACGTTGTCGTAATAGGCTTTGATGATTTCTTGGTAACGTAATTTTTGCTCTTCGGCCATAGCGGCAGTAAAAGTATTTCGGTCACCGTTTGGATTCATTTTTATATCAAGCTCGGTAATTTTTACCTTTAAGCCTTTCGCCACTACTTTGGCAAAAGAAGTGCCGATGGCTTGAGCACTTGGCCAATCGTAGTTAACGTGCATTTGAAAGCCAACTCCATCAATGGGAATGTCATCGGCAAGTAACTCATCGGCCATTCTTAGTACCGAGGCTAGCTTAGCTCCGTCGTCTTCGATGTTGTAATCGTTATAATAAAGCTCAACACCCGAATCTGCAGCGTGAGCCATCTTAAATGCTTCGGGGATGAAATTTTTACCTAAGTTTTGGTACCAAGGGCTGTTTCGATAAGGTGCAAAGCCGCCAGAGCTGCTGTCATCAAACGCTTCGTTTACCACATCCCAACTTACTACACGGCCTTTAAAGTGATCGGCCACGGTGCTTACGTGGCTATCCATCATAGTGAGCCAGTCACCTTGATAGTTCTCCATCCAGCTAGGCATTTGTGAGTGCCACACTAAAGCATGAGCATGTACTGTAATATTGTTGTCGAGTGCCCAATCCACAAGCTTATCAGCATCTTGAAAAGTGAAATCGCCTTGGCGAGGCTGTATGTATGCCGATTTCATGATGTTTTCAGCAGTGATCTGATCAAAATGTTGAATAACAACATCCTGCAATTCTGGGCGTGTTTCAATACCGTTGTTAAATTGGCCTTCGTATCCCGCAGGAACTGCTGCTCCCATATAAGTAGAGCTTAGTGCTTTTAGGCTTTCTATCTGTGGGATATTAATAGGGACTTCTGGTTCTGAGCCGCCACCTCCGCAGCCTATTAACGTAATAGATACAGCGGTTGAAAGTAGGGCTGATGGCAAAATACGCATAAATATTCCTTCATGTTTATTTACGTTAATAACAACGCAGAGTTAAAGCAGTCACTTGCTTCAAATGGGGGTTATTAAATCAGATTAAAGCGCTTTCACGCGATTGTTAAAAACATTAATTGTCTTATAGAAAATAGTTTTTGTGATCTAGCCTTGATAAGGCTGGTTGTTATTATTTCCTTTTAATTCAGTGTCTTATCTGTTTTTTGCAAGGTGGGCTACAATGTGCTGATTTAGTATGCAGGAACGTTGTTTCGCCTAATTTGTTTCCGCTGAATACTTTAGCCTATGCTTCTATTTTGCTCATCATGGGTTTTTATTTCATAAAATCACTTTTATTTGTGATTTTAGTCTTCAGTTTGGGTAATTTTTATTGATTTATTTTTTTACAGTTATTGCTGTTATTTTTGTGATCTCAATCTTTGGTAAGGTTTTCATGCGTGACATTGCTCTCAATAATGTCGATTATTTGGAGTTATATTCTATCCGCCTGCCGTTGTAACTATTTTGGCAGAATAAAAATATAAAATAATTATTATTTCAGGAGTTTTTAAATGAATGTGAAAGCGCTTACATCTGCGGTGGCAATCGCACTTACTTGTTCTCCCTTCGCTAGTGCTGCAGAAGATGAGATTAATTCTGAGCAATTTCAACAGGTTAAAGATCTTCAGCCGATCGTTTTGGATCCTGAGTTTGTGGTTGAAGAGGGCATTATATTTTCAGGTTATGCCCGATACGGTTTGCATTACTCAGATGATTTTCAAAAGTATGTTCAAGCAGAAGGTGAGTTAGCGGGTCGGGCTGCAGGTCGTTTAGGTAACGAAACCAATGGTGGCGAATTCCAATTTGCTAAGGCCTTCCAAAGTGATAGTGGTGCCATTTGGGATGTTGTGTTAATGCTAGAAAATTGGTGGAAAGCACCAGATGAATATGGAGATATAGCACTTAAAAAATTCTATGCAGGTGGAACCAACATTTTTGAATCCCAACCTAATGCGTATATTTGGGCGGGACGAGACTTCCACCAGCGACCACAACAGGGTTTAAACGATTACTTTTGGATGACCCATGATGGCCAAGGTGGTGGTATTTACAATCTTGAGTTAGGCGATATGGCCAAGTTAGACTTTTCGGTAGTTGGTCAGGTTGACGGGCCAGGAGATAATGGTAACTATGCCTTAACCTCTAAGTTACATGCTCTGCAGTTAGCAGATTCAGTATCTTTAAGTTTCCTATTCAACTATGGTTTTGAAAGTGACCAGTATGATGATAACGGCGTTATTAAAAACGAAGATAAGATCAATGCTTACCACTTAGCCGCTGTTTTAGACCAAAAATGGTCCAAAGGTCGCAACCAGTTTATTGCTCGGCATGCAGACAATGCTGATGCCAGTGTATTTGATAAAACAGATGATTTAACTACATTGTATTTGAGTTTAGAAGGCGCGGTTAACTTTAACGAGCAAGTCGCTTTAGAGTATTTAGGAGCCTACCATAATTACGATGCCAACTCAGCTGAGGATGACCGTACCAACTATAGTGCTATTGTTCGTCCTATGTACAATTGGAACGAAACTCACTCTACTTGGCTAGAAGCGGGTTACTCGGTGGTTGATTACGACCAAGGTGGTAAGAACACTGCGTGGAAGGTAACACTATCGCAAAACGTAACGATTAATGCATTTGCTAATGCCCGCCCAATGCTGCGTTTCTACGCTACAACTGGCCGAGCAGATAATCAGGTTCGTAGTAATGAATCGATAGAAGCTAAGCAAGATACTTTAGCTTTAGGCGCAATGTTTGAGTCTTGGTGGTAGGCCACTAGATTAGCCATCTAATAATTTTACTTACTGTGTATTTGAGTTTTGGCGCAGCTTGGCTGCGCCCTTTTTGTTAGCGTAACTCGCGACGTAAAATTTTACCTACATTGGTTTTAGGCAACTCTTCACGATATACAATGTCTTTAGGCATTTTGTAGCCAGTGAGGTGTTTTCGGCAGTGTTTTTTTATTTCATCTCGGCTAATCCGCGCATTACACACTACGAACAAGCGAATACGTTCGCCGGTTACGTCGTCTGGCACACCTACTGCGGCCGCCTCAATAATCGCAGGGTGCAAGGTGGCAACTTCTTCAATTTCACTTGGGAACACATTGAAGCCAGAGACTAATATCATGTCTTTTTTTCGGTCTTCAATAAAGAAATAGCCCTGTTCATCCATCCTGCCAATATCACCAGATTTGATCCAGCCGTCCTCAGTCATTACATTGCTAGTTTCTTCTGGTTGCTTCCAATAGCCACGCATTACTTGTGGGCCTTTTATTTGCAGCTCGCCTACACCACCAGCATCTAGTTCGTTGCCTGCTTCGTCAACAACTCTAATTTGAGTACTAGGCATCGGTACCCCGATCGAGGGGATAAAGGCTTGTTGTTGATGGGTACCTGCAGCCACAACTGGCGAACACTCGGTAAGTCCATACCCTTCAATAATTGGCATTTGGGTAAGCTCTTGCCATTGTTCGGCGATGTGCTTTTGGGTAGCCATGCCGCCGGCAATGGTAAAACGCGCTTTAGAGAAATCTAACTGCCTAAATCCTGAGTGATTGAGTAAACCATTAAACAGCGTATTTAGACCAAATATCATGGTAAACGGATACTTTCGCAGGTCGTTTACAAAGCTATTAAGATCTCGTGGGTTGGTTATCAACAAGTTATTGCCGCCAATGTAAATGATGAACATCATGCTCACGGTATTGGCAAAAATGTGATAAAGCGGCAGCGGTGTTACCGCATGCTCTTTATCAAACAAGGTGCGCGGCCCAAAGTGATAGTAAACTTGAATAACATTAGCTAACACATTGCGGTGAGTTAACATAGCCCCTTTTGCTACACCCGTTGTGCCGCCGGTATATTGCAAGTAAGCAATATCATCACTATTTAGCTGCGGCTTTTGGTAGGCCATTGTTTTGCCTTGGGTTAAAGCGCGACGCATTGAAATGGCACCTGGCAAGTTGTACTTCGGCACCATTTTTTTTACGTATTTGACCACAAAATTCACTAGAGTGCGTTTATGCACAGCCAGTTGGTCGCCAATACGAGTAAGAATAATGTGTTTAACTTTGGTGTCTTTGATGACTTGCTGAAGGCTATTCCCAAAGTTTGTAACAGCCACAATTGCAGTAGCTTCTGAGTCACAAAGTTGATGTTTTAGCTCACGCGGCGTGTAAAGCGGGTTGACATTTACCACCACTAAACCGGCACGCAGTGCACCATATAGCGCAATAGGGTATTGCAACACATTTGGCATCATTAAGGCGATACGCTCGCCGGGTTTCATGGCTAACTCTTGCTGCAGATAAGCGGCAAAGGCGAGCGATTTTTGGTCTAGCTCTTGATAAGTGAGACTTTGACCCATGTTGACAAAAGCTGTTTGTTTAGGAAATTTTTTACAGCTGTGTTCAAACAATTCCAGTAAGTTTTCAAATTGCTCTGTATTTATTTCAGCTGGTACATCATCGGGGTAGCTTTTTAACCAAGGTTGGTCTGATGAATTCATATTCTATCCTCACCCACTATTTGGCATGTTTAATACTGTTTGGTTAACAAGTTTGTTTTACCAAGCAGATAAAATACTGTTTCGGGGCATATCTATTTTTTGCCGCAAGGTTAGCTGATTGGTGTCATAAACCCTAGTGCATTTTTGCGATTCGTTGAGCTAAATCATTAGCCAATTTCTTCAAGTAACCAGTTTTGTGGATGAAGTGGCAATAAGTGATGGAATTATTTGAAGCTAGCGAAGTCTTTGAAGTCTTTGAATGATGGAGAGTGAGTTTTCTCACTAGCAAAGCCTAAACGAACAATGGGAGTGATATTTAGGCGCTGCATTAGTACTTAGTCATTTTCTTGCTGTGTTTGAGTGATGATGTTGTTAGCAACAACCTGCACTTCTGCTACTTTTCGTTTTAAATCGTCTGTGGCAAATTTGTTTAAGTTATTGCATGACGCTGCCAAAGTGATACCTATTCTAATCATATCTAAAGTATTGCCTATGAGAATGTCCTCTGCTTGTCGGCTTTAGCTATGCTGCTAACGCGTGCTTGCAGTTTAAATTGATAAAGCGACACTAAAAACTCTCTTTGGGATGTAAATTATATCTCTAAGTTTGTATGTGACTCATTTCATCTAAACGGTGTTTAATTATGAATATTTTGGCTTTTTAATCAGGTTTAAGTGGGGTTTGTGAGATAAAATTCTATAACTTAGTTGTCGTCGAGTTTACAGAGGTAGTGAGTGAGGACTTGGATTGCTAGGTTTGGTTGTTGCTCTTTTCGCCAAGCAATGTCTCAGTGCCAATGTTTTTTGCTCATCCCTCTCCCCCAAAACTCGCTAAGCTGTTGTTGTGCAAACAACGGCTCGCATAAATAGCGACGCAAAATAGCCTAAGCTAAATCTGTTTTTACTCATTTGATAATTGGTTGACTATTGCTGGCGCGAGTTAAACGGTGGCTAATAGTTTGAGAACTCGCTAAACCCAACTGATTGACAAAGTTGAAGCCGATTTGTCTAAGCTGGCGTAGCTCTTGCTCTAGGTCATTAACCAAGTGGCTAAGGGGGGCGGTGTTTTCCTAGTTTACGCGCCTCATCAGCAAAGCCTCCGCATTCCTTGGTATAAACAAATGCTTCAAGTTGCTCAGTGGATGCAGACATGGCGCCCTTATAGGGCATTATAGGAAGTCAATGTTTATTACTATATCCTATTTGGTGGTAGCTTATATTTGTCAGCTTTTACCGCCTATAAGCTTGATAATAGCCTTGTTTTTACTAGTGTTAGCTTAGGGGACAAGAAAGGAAGCAGCGGTGTTACGTATATTAATACTTTTTCTTAATTACTTAGTTATTGTCTCTGCGCAGGCTTCGTGTGAAACCATTAGAGTTAATGGTGAGCACAATTGGTTTGGTGTGTCATACAGAGAGAGCTCGCAAGCTCCATTGCAAGGTTTGGCGGTAGAGTTAGCAAATAAAGTATTTTCCGATGTTGGTATAAAACCAAATTATCAAGCTATGGTGCCCTGGAAGCGGCAGTTTTTGCAGCTAGAAACCGGCGATCTAGATGTAATTATTGCTGCTTTTTATAATCAACAGCGAGGTAACAAGTTTGTTTATAGCGAAGCGGTAGGCGTTGAGTATAGCTCTGCGTTTATTCACATAGAGGAAAGAGCAGCTTTTAGCGATGTAGAAAGCCTAGTGGGCAAGCGTGGCATACAGCTGTTAGGCAGTAGCTTTGGTGACCAGTTTGATAGCTATGCCAAGCAAAACCTTACCATATCTACAATGGATGACCTAGATAGAGCTATTAGGCTGATTGCCTTAAAAAGAGCTGACTATTTGCTATATGCCACCCATGGTGGCAGGCAAAAAATTGCCACTTCAGAATATGCCGACTCATTGGTGGATTTACAGCCCAGTATAATTAAACAACCGATTTATATGGTGATGTCTAAATCTTCTCCCTGCTTAGAGTATTTGGATGACATTAATCGTGCCATTAGGCTTAATCGAGACGACTTTTAGGTCTTTTTATTGCCAATAAATAAGCAAGCCCTGAGGCTTGCTTATTAATGCTAAAATTAGAGTTTGACTATGGCTCTTCTATTTCCTCTAACTTAGTTGAACCACCATGGTGAATTTCTCTACGGCGCTGAATCATGGCGTAAAATCCAGGAATTAAGAAGGTACCCACCAATAACACACAAAGCAAACCTCCAACCAAGGATATACCTAATGAGTTTTGGCTAATATGACCGGCGCCATTGGCTAACACCAGCGGGATCATGCCAAAGATAAACGACCAAGAAGTCATGTTCACGGCCCTGAAACGCAGGGTGCCACCAGTTACCGCAGCTTGGTTGATGGGCATATTGTTGTCTTCACGTTGCATACGAGCAAACTCAACAATCAAAATGGCATTTTTGGCGGCTAGTGCAATCAGCAGTACTAGGCCAATTTGTGCGTACAGGTTCATTGGCAATCCGGCAATTGCTAGCGCTACAAATGAGCCTAAAGTGGCTACTGGTACTACTAAGATAATCGCTAAAGGTATCGTCCAGCTTTCGTATTGCGCCACCATAAACAAATAGATAAATAGCAACGCGAGGGCAAAAGCAAAAACGGCTAGGTTACCGGCCTCAATTTCCTGGTAGGCCATACCGGTCCATTCATATTGATAGCCGTTTGGCAGCTCTTCAGCGGCTATTCGCTCCATTGCTGCAATGGCATCGCCCGAGGAGTAGCCCGGAGCTGGTTGTCCTTGTAGTACCGCGCTGCGGTATAAGTTATAGCGCCATGCTACATCGGGTGCAAATTGCTGTTCAATACTGACTAAAGTGCTTAATGGCACCATGTCGCCGCTCATGCTACGAACATGAAATTGACCAAGATTATCTAGGCGACTACGGTATTCATCTTCAGCCTGCATAGTGACTCGGAAGTTTTTACCATATAGGGTAAAGTCGTTCACATATAACGAGCCTAGGTTGGCTTGCAAGGTTGTGAACAAATCTCCCAATGGCACGCCTAATTGTTTGGCTTTGCTACGATCAATATCTACGTAATAGTGCGGTACATCGGCTCGAAATGTACTAAAAGCGCTGCCAATTTCTGGTGCTGCATTGGCTTTAATAGTGATATCTTGCATCACTTGGGCAAGATCACTGCGCGAGCGACCTAAGCCATCTTGAAGCACAAACTCAAAACCTGAAGCGGTGCCCATGCCAGGGACTGCGGGGGGGCCAAACGCAAAAATCATTGCATCTTGAATTCGCCCGTAAGCCTGTTGATTAATACGCTGACTAATCGCAAAAGAGCTATGATCGCCCTCTAGAGCGTTGCGTTCGTCCCAGTGTTTTAACTTTACAAACATGGTGGCTGCATTTGACTGAATCGCTCCAGCTAATAAGCCATAGCCGTTCGCTAAACTTACAGCCTCTACGCCGGGCTCTTCAAGAATAATGTCATTTAGACGTTGAGATACTTCTGCTGTGCGGCTTAATGAAGCAGAGTCTGGCAGCTGTACGTTAACTAGCAACACGCCTTTATCTTCTTGCGGAACGAAGGCTTTAGAGGTGTTGTGGTTCATCCACGCTACAGCTGCAATAGCCAAGCAGAAAAATACTACTAAGGCTGCGCTGCGCCTAACCAGCATTCCAGCGGCTTGTCCGTAGCGGGTCGTCACTGCCACTAAACCCCGGTTAAATAGAGCAAACCAACGTGCTTGTTTTTGTTTACCACGTTTTAAAACCAGCGAACATATAGCAGGTGACAAAGTCAAGGCGTTGATTGACGATATGACCACCGAGATACAAATGGTAATAGCAAATTGACGATACATTACCCCGGTAATCCCCGGAAGCATGGCAACCGGTAAGAACACTGCCAGCAGTACCAAGGTTGAAGATATAATCGGTCCGGTTACTTCACGCATGGCTTTTAAGGTGGCTTGACGTGGAGTGAGTTCTGGATGCGCTGATAGTTTACTGTCGACGTTTTCAATCACCAGAATCGCGTCATCCACTACAATACCAATGGCCAAAATTAAACCAAATAAGGTAATGGTGTTAATGGTAAAGCCGGTTGCCAACATAATGGCAAAGGTGCCAATCAGTGATACCGGAATAGCGACCACTGGAATCAACGTAGAGCGCCAGCTACCCAAGAACAGGTAAGTTACCAAAATTACCAGCAAAATCGCTTCAATAAGGGTTTTAATTACACCTTTGACTGACTCTTCCACAAATAAGGTGGTGTCGTAGGCAATTTCGTAATCCATTTTTTCTGGCATATTGGCTTTAAGCTGGTCCATTAAAGCCATTACTGCTTCGCCACTTTCTAAAGCGTTAGCGCCAGTTTGCAAGGATAAAATCACTGATACCGAAGGCTGGTCCCTAAACTCGCCAAAGGCGGCATAACCACGTTTGCCTAACTCTACCCGGGCTACGTCTTTCAAATATATTTTTGAGCCATCGGCATTAGCTACAAGAAGAATATTTTCAAAGTCTTCTACCGTGTCTAAACGGCCCTTGGTTAGCAAACTAAACTGTACATCGTTGTTGGCTTGGTAGGGCGGTGCACCAATAGAACCTACCGCAACTTGTACGTTTTGCTCGGCTAGACTGGCGCGAATATCACTGGTGGTTAAGTTAAGGTTGGCAAGCTTGAGTGGATCTAACCAAACCCGCATCGAGTATTCAGCCGAGCTGATTACCCGTACATCACTAATGCCTTTCACTCGCGCTAATTGGTCTTCAATGTTTAGTGTGACGTAGTTATTTAAGAAGGTATCGTCGTAGTGCCCGTCTGGAGAGTAAAAGTTAAGCACCATTAATAAGTCTGGTGAACGTTTACGTACAGTTACACCCACTTGGCGCACTTCTGGCGGCAACTTAGATTCAATTTGAGTAACCCGGTTTTGCACATTAATTTGTGCCATATCGGGATCGGTGCCGATATCAAAAGTCACGGTCAATGAATACGAGCCATCGTTAGCGCTTTTGGAATTCATGTATAACATGTCTTCCACGCCGTTCACCGAGCTTTCAATCACTTCGGCAACGGCTTCTTCTACGGTCTCGGCGCTTGCACCCGTGTAATAAGCCGAAACACTTACCGAGGGCGGGCTTATTTGTGGGTATTCAGCCACCGGCAGTACCATTAGGGCAATCGCCCCAGCCAATGACAATAAAATTGAAATAACCAAAGCAAACTTTGGCCTTTGAATAAAAAAGCGACTAAGCATAGTGACTAATTACCTTATCCTTGCTGCTTTTCAACAACTTGTACTGGGTGACCATGGCGTACACGTTGTAAGCCTGCAGTGATGACCTGCTCGTCACCTTGTAAACCTTGATGGATAACCACGCCTTGCTCTAGTACTGGGCCGATGGTTACATTGCGGCGTTCAGCTTTATTGTCGGCACCTACAAGCATTACATATTCACCTTCTAGGTCACTTTGTACCGCTCTACGAGGGATTACCGTTGCCTCAACCAATTCGGTGCTGGTAAGTCCAATTTCAACATACTGACCAGGCAACAGTTGCTGTTGCGGATTGTCAAATTGGGCGCTGATGTTAATAGTACCAGTTTGTAAATCGATTCGGTTGTCGATGAAATCTAAACGACCTGGATTGGGATACTTACGGTTGTCGCTAATTACTAAATCAACAATAGTGGCCTCGGTTTGTGCACTCGAGTGAGCGTCCACATGATCAAGCCCCATAGCCAAACGTTCACGCTCTGATACCCGAAAGCTCGCGCGAATTGGGTTTAAACTCACTAGGTTGGTTAGCGCGCCACTAGTCATAGTGATTAAGTCACCGGTACTTACTTCACTTTGGCCAATTCGCCCATTAAAAGGCGCCACAATACGGGTGTGTTTTAAATCTACAAGACTGGCGCTAAGCAAAGCTTCAGCTGCCTCTAATTGCGCTTCGCTAGATAGCTTTTCTGCGGTTAAGCGATCGAACTCTGAGCGACTTATATTTTTTTCTGGCAATAAACGTTTGCCACGCTGCCAGTTTATTTCCGCATTGGTTAGAGCTGCTTTAGCTTTTGCTAGTGAGGCTTTGGCTTGTGCAACAGCAGCTTGATAGCGGGTTGGGTCAATCTCATAGAGTAGCTGTCCGCGTTTTACCATCTGGCCATCTTCAAAGTGACGCTTTACTAAATAGCCGCTTACCTGCGCACGAATATCAACATCTTGATAGGCCTCGATACGGCCAACAAATTGTTGTGAAGGCGCGTATTGAAGTTTTTGTGCCAATTCAGTATTCACTAGACTGGCAGGGGCCTGAGCAGCAGACTCGTTAGATGAGTTGCACGCACTGAGCAAAACTAATGCTGCGGCAGTCGCAAGCATACGAAGATGGGTGGAAAACATGAAACAATCCTCAAACTATACAATGGTGCGGAACAAGTTGCCGAAAGAGCTAAGAGCTCCCTGCATTGATATAGTTGGCGGATGCTAACTAGAACGCGATCCTTGCGAAACGCCTTTCTGACGCCTTTATTTTTAGTGTTTACTAAAAATAAATAGGGGCTAAATATACACCTATATACACCAAAGGTAGCCTCAGAAATACCGAGGGTTAGCTTCGGTATTTCTTACTGTTATTGATTTTTTGTTGATCAGTTGTTTTGTAAATCAACCCATGACAGCGGCTTAGCTATAAGTATTTTATCGAATACTTGTAGGTGAATAGGATAAAGCTCTGCATGGGGTGTGGCTTTACGCTATTATCTAGCCAAATTTTAGAGCGCGTAGAGGGCATGATGGCACGCCAAGTGACATACAAATATAAACGTCAAACCAAGGTCATAAATTTTTCTTTTGATAAATATCATGATGTACATGAAGCAGTAGCGGCAGCTGAAGGTGTTGATATTTCTTCATTTTTAGCTATGGAGAAACAGTTGGCTATGTCTACTAGAGACAAGGCTACCTTGAAAGAATACCGAGCAAAAGAGTTCCAGCGTTTGGGCTTTAGCGATATTCGCTTTTTAAAAGACGAAGAGAAAGAAGCCAAATAGTGATTTAGTGCTTGAAAGCGCTTTTCTATAAAGTGCCCCTATATTTAACAAGGTTTTTTATTAAGCTAGCTTGATAAACAACAGGGAATGTTAAATATGTCTGAATCTATCCACTTCTTAGCGTTAGTTGATGAGCTCTCAGCGCTTGCACAAGTTGATGCCATTTTACTCGCGGGCTCACGCGCGAGCGGCCTTGCTGATAGCTATTCTGACTACGATGTGTATGTTTATTTAAACGCCCCCTTGGCGGCTAAAACACGTCAAAAGCTAGTGGCAAAGCATTGCCAGTATCTTGAGTTAAATAATCAGTTTTGGGAAACCGAAGACGATGGTGTATTGCTCGACGGAATAGAGATTGAACTCATCTATCGAGACTTTTCCTTCTTGGAAAATGAGCTGCATAACTTAGTGGAGCGCCATCAAGCCAAGGTGGGTTACAGTACCTGCTTTTGGGCAAACTTGCTCGACTCAAAAATCCTTTATGATGCTAACGGTGAAGCCAAGCGCTTACAGCAACGTTTTGATGTGGCTTATCCCAGGGCTCTGCAACAAGCAATCGTAAATAAAAATGCGCCTTTACTTATGCAGCAAATGCCCGCTTACTACTTTCAATTAGCTAAGGCTTTAAAACGCCAAGACCGGGTTAGCTTAAATCACCGCTGTGCAGAGTTTTTAGCCAGCTATTTCGACATTCTGTTTGCTATTAATGGGCTGCCGCACCCTGGAGAGAAGCGTATGCTTGAGTATGCTGAACTGCACTGCAATATTTGTCCAGACCAGCTAGCTGAAAATGTTGAACGTTTGCTGGCTGAAGTGGGGCAAGCAGCAGACAGCTTATTAGATACAGTGAGTTTGCTAAGTGAAAACTTGCAGCAAGTGGTAACTACTCAAACATCGCTAGCGTGGCCGAAAAGCCGCAGTAAAACGGACCTGAGTAATACTGAAAAATCGCAGAGTTTGACTAAAAGATCCAGCTATTCAGATGGTTAACCTGCATTATGTTGTTTTTAATGATTCGCTTAAAAATATTCATGCACAGGCGGTTTTTATTTGATAAATTACACCCGCATTTTTATATGCCACTAACAAGCTGTCTCATGGAGTGCTGTTAAACAGTTGAGAGCGTCCACCCCAAGGATTGGGCCAGCAATTTGGACGAACATTTTTGCTTGTTAATGAGAATTTTATGCAAAGTATATTTGCCGATATCGTTGGACTACTTGGTACTGCCTTAGTGGTAGGTTCGTTTTTTCTTTTACAGTTAGAGCGTTTAAATCCCAAGCAACTTGCCTATAACCTAATGAACTTAAGCGGTGCTATTTTACTGCTAATTAGTTTGTGCATTAATTTTAATCTAGCTAGCTTTGTTATTGAGCTATTCTGGATTGGTGCATCAGTGGTAGGTATTGTTAAGTACTTCAAACGAGAACCTGCTGTCGCTTAAGCATAATTTAAAATGACTTCGCGATAATTTTAAGAGCTATCGCCTTTATTCGATGGTGATAGTTCTTAACAAATGGCTAAGGCCTAATTTCTCCTTTCTTACATTATTCTGTTACCCTTTAAGCCAAGCGTTTTGGTTAAGACCCTCGCAACAAGTTTTGGTTAATCGCGACAAGTTTGACCACTTTGGCTGCCCAAATGGCTAAAAGCTTTGTATGCTTAAAGCATTCAAACCTAGCTGTTTACTTATATGAATCAGATACATCCTCAACTTGCACCTATTTGTGACTACCTTGAGCGACAATTGCTGGGCAAGCCCCAAGCGGTGCGTTTGGCTTTGAGTTGTTTGCTAGCCTCTGGCCATTTGTTGATTGAAGATTTGCCGGGTGCTGGGAAAACCAGTTTAGCTAAATGGCTTGCTGCTGGTTTTGGTTTAAGTTTTCAGCGTATTCAATTTACTAGCGATTTATTGCCAGCTGATATTATCGGCGTGTCGGTATTTGAACCGCCGACTCAGCAGTTTAAGTTTCATCCTGGGCCTATTTTTCATCATTTAGTATTGGCAGATGAATTGAACCGTGCAAGCCCTCGCACTCAAAGTGCGCTATTGGAAGCGATGGAAGAGCAGCAAGTGAGTACCGACGGAGCAAGTTATCCTCTTGAGGCTCCGTTCTTTGTTATTGCCACTCAAAACCCGCGCGAGCAGCTTGGTACCTTCGACTTACCCGAGTCTCAGCTTGACCGCTTCGCTATGCGTTTAAGTATTGGTTTTCCTGATTTACAGTCTGAGATGGCAATGCTTAAACGAGGTAGTCAGGCCTCGCAATCTTTAGCAGCACTTTCGGTAGAGCAACTGTTGGAGTTGCAACAGCAAGTGAATGCGCTGCATTGCAGCGATGCCTTGTTAGATTATTTATTGCGTTTGGTGCACTGTAGTCGGGTACTGGAAGGGGCTAGTCCTTTGTCGCCACGTTGCAGCTTAACCCTACTTGCTTGCGCCAAGGCGTGGGCATTTGTTCATCATAATCAGCACGTTTCTCCAGAGGATGTACAAGCGGTGTTTAGTGCGGTGAGTGCTCACCGTTTAGGGCGAGGAGATAGTGGTGAAGCCTATGCCAAACAAATTTTGGCTGAAGTAGACCCTTACAGCGATTTAACCTAGATATGAAGTTCACACTGCTAGAGGCGTTTAAACAATGGAAAGGTGTTCGGAGCGCTGCTTGGCTAGCGAAACGCGTGCCTAGCAGTAGTAGTTTACGTTTAACTCGCAAAAATCTGTTTATTCTGCCCACTCGCTTTGGTTGGGGCTTTTTAATCGCCTTAGTGGTGATGTTGATGATGGGCAGTAATTATCAAAATAACTTAATTATTGCCTTGGGCCTATGGTTGTTGGCGCTTTGGTTAGTGTGCTTGGTGTTATGCCATCAAAACATGTCGGGAAATATCGTGAGTTTATTGCAGCGGCCAGAAGGGCAATGTGACAAGCCGCTGCGTTTATTACTTAACATAGTTAACAACAAACAGCCTCATGCTTTAGCCGCAGAAATAAAGAACTGGCCCTGTAAGCAAGCTTATCAACAACTCGATGGTCAGTTGGCGTTAGATTTGGAAGTAAAGCAACGTGGGCGTCAACTACTGCCTCGGATAAGTCTCTCTAGTATCTTTCCTCTGGGTTTATTTAGATGTTGGACTGTGGCTGATTTTAATTGTGAATTACTCGCTTATCCTGCACCGCTGGCCGGTTTTGCTTGCCCTTCTCAAGAGTGGGTAGAAGCTCATGATGTTGAGCGTGCGGCTAGTGATAGCCAGTTGCAAAGTGAGTTTTCGGGCCTTAAGGCTTATCGTAGCGGCGAGCGAAAAAGCTTATTGGCTTGGAAGCAGTTTGCTGCGGGTCGTGGCTTACAGACTAAGGCATTTACTGGCAACCCTAGTATTGATTTACACCTTAGTGATCGCAGGCACAGCGGTTTGAATTATGAACAAACTCTTTCGGTACTGGCTTTTTGGTTGCGTCAGTTGGCGCAGCAACAACAGAGTTTTAGCTTACAAGTTGGTGCAAAGCAACTGGCCAGCGGCAGTGGTCAACAGCAACTAAAAGCGGGTTTAAGATTACTTGCGGAGGCGCCGAGCAGTGATGAATAGTCTCAACAGTTCGCATATTCGCATGTCGTTGTTGTGTTATTCGGCAACTGCCTTGTTATTGCTGCAACAAGTGCCTTGGCTGTTAGTGCTCGTAGGCTTAGCAGCAGGTTGGTGGCGTTTGCGGGTGATGCAAGGCTTAGCTACATTACCTAAGCCGCGTTGGGTAAAACTAAGCTTAGTGCTATTTATTGCGCTGGTGCTGTGGTTAGCGCGCTCCTTTGAGCTGTTTGATAAGCTAGTGAGCCTGGTAATGCTTGGTTACAGCTTAAAGTATATTGAGCTGCATAAGCGGCGTGATGTGGAGATGTTTAGCCTTACAGGTTTATTTTTGGTGGCATTTTCATTGGTTTTTTCAAGCCAGCCTTTAGCTGCATTATTGGCTGCAATAGTGGCGTTTTTACACTTGCTACTGTTGCTTAGCTTAGATGTGAAAATAAGCTTTAACTGGGCTAAGCGGTTGGGTTTATGGTTATTGGCAATTGCTCCCTTAGCTATCGCGCTATTTATTGTTGCACCACGTTTAGCGCCTTTGTGGAAAATGCCTACTCCGAGCAGCGCGCAAACCGGTTTGTCTGATGTGGTTCGCCCTGGCGATATCAGCCAATTGATTCGCTCAGATAAGTTAGTGTTTCGGGCGGAGTTTAGTCGCGCGCCAGAACCTGATGAGCTGTATTGGCGAGCCATGGTTTTAGACGAATTTGATGGTGAGCAATGGACCCGCAGCCAGATAGCCCAACAAAAACAAGCTCCCGATAGCTCAAGTGCGATTAACCAGTATCAACTGTTGTTAGAACCCGCCAGCCAAGCGTGGTTAGCCACCTTAAATCCTAGCCAAGTTCGTGGTGGTGGCGCTAACTACGTGGCCGATGGTAGCTGGCAGCGCGAAGGTGAGAGCTTTCCACGACAAATTCTCAATTTTAGTCAATTAGAGCCGCCTACCAGCAGCGCGGTTCCACCGGCTTATTTGCACTTTCTCACCCGTTTACCGCTAAACATCACACCCAAAGTTAGCGAGCTTAGTGAGTATTTGGGTTCTGGCTTAAGCCCTCGAGCACCTGATTACCCAAAGCAAGTGATGACACGGGTGCAGCAGTGGTTCTTAAGTCAGCAGTTTAGTTATACCCTCAGTCCGCCGGCTTACCCAGGGCTGTTAGGCGTCGAGCGTTTTTTATTAGATCAGCAAAGCGGTTTTTGTGTTCATTATGCGCAAAGCGTGGTGATACTGGCGCGTTTACAGGGGATCCCTGCTCGTATGGTAACGGGCTTTTTAGGTGGAGAGTGGGAGCAACAAGACAGCTTACTGGCGGTGCGTAACTACGATGCTCATGCTTGGATGGAGTATTGGGATGGCCAAGGCTGGGTGCGGCTTGATCCCACTGCTTGGATCGCCCCTGACCGGGTAGAAAACAATCTACAGCAAAGCCAAGCTACCGCTCAGCAGTGGCAAAGCATTAGCGGTTGGGGGCAAAAAATTTGGTACACCCAAGGCTTTAACCAACTGCGCTTATGGCTTGCCCAAGCCGATTATTGGTGGGCTAAATGGGTACTTAACTTTGACCATAAACGTCAGTTAAGTTTGTTCTCTCAATTGCTGGCTTGGCTGCCGGGCAGCTCTTTATTAATGTTAACCGCTGGGATGATGTTGCTGGGTTTACTTGCCACTGTTTTGCTTATGGCTAAACCTTGGCAGTGGCGTCTGCCCAATAAACAAGTTGTCTCGCTTAAATGGCAGTGTTGGTTATTGGCGAGGCGCGGTGTGGTGCGTGCTAGAGGGGAAAGTTTTAATCACTTCTTAAAGCGTGTAGAGCAGCAAGCTCCGCAACGAGCATCGGCACTTGAGCAAGCCATAAATAATTATAATCTAAAGCGTTATCAGCCTTAAGGCGCTAATTTAAACTATAAACGAGCGGCTAGTTATGGTGACTCGTTTTAAGTTTTTCGATTATTACGATTCTCCGCTTGTTGTCTACTTATCAGTATTCGTCAATGAATGCTCTTCAACAAATAAAGTGAATTTCCAAAAAAACACCTAATTTATTTGTCAATTTGTGTGAGCTAACCAGATTATTAGCATCGCTGCTCGTAGAGTGAGCGACACTAAAAAGTAGGCAAAAGGAGATGAATATGGATTGGTTCGAGTGGTTTGGTTATTTGGCGTCGGTAGTGGTGGCCATTTCGTTAACCATGAATTCAATTGTAAAGTTGCGCTGGTTAAATATGGTTGGTGCTGCTCTCTTTTCTATCTACGGTTTTATTATTGGGGCTATGCCGGTAGCCTTGCTTAATTTGTTCATTGTGTTTGCCAATATCTACTACCTACTGGGAATTTACCGTAGCAAGCACCAATTCCATTTAGTAAAAGTAGGCGCGAGCAGCTCGCTACTTCATTTTTGGATTAAGCACTATCAGCAAGATATTGAAAAGTATTTTCCGCAGTTTTCAACAAATAGTTTGCTTGAGCAAGGCTGCTACATGCTTATGCGTAACAGCGAGCCTGCTGGTATTTTGGTTGGTAAACAGCAGAACGAAGAGTTTGAGATAAAGCTCGACTATGTTTTTCCTGCTTATCGAGATTTTAAAACCGGCGATTATCTTTACCATCGCTCAGGCTTATTTAGGGCCTTAGGCGTAACTCTGCTAATTAGCTATACCTCGGTGCCTAGCCATCAACAGTATTTAGTGAAGATGGGTTTTAAAGCATCAACTAGCAATGTGTTTTTGTATCAGTATCAATTGGCATAGTTATGCTTATCAAGGTCAAGGTGGATAAAAGAATAGCGCAACATGCTGTTATTTTTATGTTAGGGTGAGTTTTTTGATTCGTATTTAGGTAACTGAAATATGCGTTTGAAAATGCTGCTTTTTTTATTTTTACCATTGTTGTTTGCTTGTGTTTCTGCAGAGCAAGCTGAAGCCCCTAAAACCCGTTTTGTCACTGTTGTAACCGGAGATACCGAGTCTTTAGAAAGCTCGAGTGGCCGGTATGCTTGGCACCCTAGTGTGGGTAAAACTTACCTTGATAAAGCCGAAGATGAGGCATTACTGTTAACCGAATTACGAAAAAGTATAACCAAAGTCATGACTGAGAAAGGCTATACGCAAGTTTCATTAGAGCAACAACCTGATTTTTTAATTGGTGTGGCTGCAGCGCTAGAGTCTCAGATGAGTGACCAACAGATATTGGAGCGAGCGGGTATGATGGCGGGTATGTCCAGTAACTCGTTAGATCCTAAGCTCTACCAAAAAGGCTCAATTATGGTTGCCTTATTTCAAACCGAAGATACGAGTCCATTTTGGCGGGTATTAGGCCAAGGTATGGCACCTATTAAAGTCCCGCTTAGTGAACGAAAACAGCGTATAGAATCAGCCATTGAGGGATTGTTACAATACATTCCTAGGCGCTAAAACTTCATCATTGAGCTTTAGCATTTTAGTTTGTTAGCCTAAGGAGAGCGATAATGAGTAAGGGTCTACTGGTTACTATTAATCGCTCGCCTAGCGGCCACCGCCGCCTAAACCTATACGGGAGATGTCTAGTGTTACCTACACCTGCCAATGTAATGCTGACTCTTTAAAACCTTCTTATTGGGCTTAACTAAAAAGTCATCTTCGGCTGAGTGTAACTCTTGGAGTTAACTCCAGGTTAAGCGTAAAAAGCAGCTAAGAAAAAACACTCTATTAAATGAAATTTCAACACATTCGGCTAGGATTAAGTTAAGCCTTAAACTTATTGAAAAATAAGCCCTTATTTAGGCTAATCTAATTTGGCTTGCTACTTTGTGCTGACTACACTGAGGTCACAAATAAAATATTAAAACGATGTAGGGATCTTAATGTTAAAACAATACCCAATTACCGATTTACACCGCCACTTAGATGGCACCATTCGCGCAGAAACCATTTTGGAATTGGGTCGGAAGTTTAACGTAAGTTTGCCTGCTAACTCGCTACAAGAATTAATCCCCCATGTGCAAATTACCAAGCAAGAGCCTAACTTGGTGGCCTTCCTGTCTAAGTTAGATTGGGGAGTCAATGTATTAGGTGATTACGATGCTTGTGCGCGGGTGGCTGAAGAAAACGTTGAAGATTTAGTAAAAGCGCAGATCGACTATGCCGAATTACGTTTTAGCCCAGGCTATATGGCGATGAGCCATAATCTGAACCCAGAAGGGGTGGTTGAAGCGGTTATCGAAGGTGTGCGCCGTGGCATGCAAAAGCATGATGTGCAAGTAAACTTAATTGGCATCATGAGCCGCACTTTTGGTCAGCAAAGTTGTAGCGATGAGTTAGCTGCTTGTATGGCGTTTCGCGATCAGATTGTAGCGGTAGATTTGGCGGGTGA
Organism: Agarivorans litoreus; assembly: GCF_019649015.1. Taxonomy (NCBI): domain Bacteria; kingdom Pseudomonadati; phylum Pseudomonadota; class Gammaproteobacteria; order Alteromonadales; family Alteromonadaceae; genus Agarivorans; species Agarivorans litoreus. The sequence continues at coordinate 3,172,922 of NZ_BLPI01000001.1, forward strand.
CGAGTTAGGTCATCCGGGTAATTTATTTGTGGAGCAGTTTTCACGTGCTCGAGATGCCGGTTTTGCTATTACGGTGCATGCTGGTGAAGCCGCTGGTCCCGAGAGTGTGTGGCAAGCTATTCGCGAACTAGGTGCAACCCGCATTGGTCATGGGGTTAAGATTGCCGACGATCCAAAACTAATGGACTATGTAGCAAAACATAAGATTGGTGTGGAGTCTTGCTTATCATCTAATTTCCAAACCAATACCACGCCAGACTTAAGCCAGCATCCACTAAAACGCTTTTTAGAACACGGTATTCGAGCTAGCTTAAATACCGACGATCCAGGCGTATCGGCGATTGATTTACCCGACGAATACCGCATTGCACGCGAGCAGTTGGGCTTTGGAGATGAACAGATCGCCAAACTGCAAAGCAACGGTTTAAAAATGGCCTTTATTAGTGAAAGTGCGCGTCAGGCCTTGCGGGAAAAAGCCTCAAAACGCTAAAGGAACAAAGCAAAAGCCCATGCATTAGCACGGGCTTTGTTTATGGGCGCCGCACACCCAAGCTTATCTGTGGGCCTGGGCAATCCATTACTGCTGCTATGCAGCGGATCATTTCGTTTTCTAGTACGGTAAGTTGTTTATCTAAACAAACACATGCCACCAAGGCGCGCAAAATACGCTGCTTAATTTGCGGATAGGCGTTAGCGAGCTTTTTCACTGCTGGGCCAAAATGCTCAACCTGACATTGCTCCAGAGGCAACAAGGTAATGGTATATAAACCAATGCTGTTGGCGCCTATCCCAAAGGCGCGCTGAGTCTCGGTATCATTATCATGGCCAAAGTAAGCGAGGCTCGATAATACGACTGAAAACGGCTCAGCTAATGCAGGAATACTGCTATAGATCGGTTTGCTATGTGTGACTTTTTCAAATTGATGGGATAAGTAGTGTTTTACTAAGTGGTACAAACACCATTCATACATATCAACTTGTTGGTCTGCCTTAATTAGGCTGCGCAGGTTATCCATAAAACGCTGATATTGCTTAGCCGACATACACTTAAGCGCAGGAAAAGATAGTTCGAGCAAGGGTAAGCGGTAGCTTTTGTCCACCGAATTTATCCAATTCCATGCTTGAAGGGTTTCTTCGATTCTTGAAGATTTACTCAGGTTGTCTTTAATATCGTCTAGCTGTTTAGCGCGTTGTGTTTCGTCGTTGCTAAGCAGCAAGGCATAAACCACACTAATAACGCCACAAGGGTCATGAGCCAAACTGAGCAATCCATCGGGTAAGTGGGCTAATTCGCCACTTACTGTTACGGTATTCTCTGACAGGGTAAACTCAGCTTTTTCAGATTTGTTATCTAGAGCGTCTATGGCTGCTTCTGCAGCGGCAGCTACAAACACGGTTTTTTTGAGTTGCTCCTGGCGTTGTTGTTTGGTTTGCTGTTGGCTGGTTTTACTGTAAATAGGTTTGGCTACTTTTTTAATATCACGTTTTATCAGCGTGCCATCCCAGCGAGGAAGAATCCGTTTTATCCGCGATTTAATGGCCGGGTGAGTGGCAAAAAAACTGCCTAAGCGGCGAGCATCACCAATAAACATATGGCTGGTTTCTTGGCTAAGTGGGGTACGCAAACCCGAACCTGCATCATATCCGCCGATAATTTTTAGCGCATCGGCGATGCCATTAGGGTTACGCGTAAACTGCACAGCCGATGCATCTGCCAAATACTCGCGCTGTCGACTGATGGCCGCTTTGATCATATTTGCAAAGAACAAACCTATCCAGCCTAGAGCCAGTAAGCCAAATCCTGCAGCCGCCACCCGAGCGTCATTGTTGTTAGAACGGCTCGATGAACGGTGGCTATAACGCTGAGTATGCAGAATAAATTCACCAAGGTTAGCGATAAAAACTATCCCGCTAAGCAAGGCAATTAAGCGCACGTTTAGGCGCATATCACCATTTAGGATATGACTAAACTCGTGGGCGACTACACCTTGCAACTGCTCTCTATTAAGCTGTTCAAGTGCACCTTGAGTAATCCCGATTACTGCGTCGGCAGGGGTGTGCCCTGCTGCAAAAGCATTAATGCCAATTTCATCTTTAAGCAAATATACCGAAGGCACCGGCATGCCAGAGGCTAGTGCCATTTCTTCAACAACATTGAGTATTTGTTGCTGCTCTGGGTGTTGGCTATTTGGAGGAATACGCTGACCGCCTAAAGATTCAGCTATTCTTCGGCCGCCATCTTTTAACTGAAACCACTTAAAAGCAATCGCACAGATAATAACGCTAGTCATTACCAAGCTAACAAATACCAGAATATCAGCAGAGAAGAAGCTGCGATTGTCTGGCAAGTTTAACTCACTGGTAGAGTCAAACATCCACAAACACGCGGCGATCAAAATATTACTTAGGCCAATTAGAATGATCACTGCGATAACAAATAATAAGATCAACCACTTACTGTTACGACGAGCATGATCTTGTTCGGCAAAAAAGTTCATGGTGCTCCCCGGTGCTTAAAAAGACACTTTAGGGGCGTTTTGTATCTCAGCACTGTCGGCAAACTCGAGTAAGCTGGCGTCTTTTTTATGGCCAAATTGGGCAGCAAAAAATACCGGTGGGAAAGATTGACGGTATTCGTTGTATTCGGTTACTGAATCATTAAAGGCTTGGCGTGAAAAAGCGACACGGTTTTCTGTAGTAGTAAGCTCTTCACTCACTTGCATCATGTTATCGCTGGCTTTTAGCTCGGGGTAGTTCTCCATCACAATGTTCATTTTGCTCATTGCACCTTGCAACGCCCCTTCGGCGCTGGCCAATTTGCTAAGCGTTGCACCAGTAGGATCACTTGCTGCAGCACGCAATAATGCCGAAGCATCGTTACGGGCGCTAATCACGGCCTCTAAGGTGTCTTTCTCATGTGCCATATAAGCTTTGGCTGTTTCAACTAAATTAGGGATAAGGTCGTAACGACGTTTTAGTTGAACTTCTATTTGAGCAAAGGCGTTTTGGTAGCGATTACGCAAGCTAACTAAACGGTTGTAGATACCAACAACATAAAAAATTAGTGCCGCAATAATTACCAAAATTACGATTAGTGATACATCCATTTGCCTAAGTTCCTTTATTTATTAAACACTTAATATCTGCATGATACGGATTTAGCATAACAATGCTATGGCTTAACTAGCAGTTTACGCTTAAATGATTAAGTTAATTTTTGCCAAGGTGTAAGTAAATGTTGCCTACGTAAAATATTGTTGAATTGATTGAGAGAGCAAAGTCTAAGTGTTTGATTGTTGTAGGGCATCCGTGTTTCGAAAGCAGGAGCTATAGCTAGCTAAGCGCTTAGTTTTTTTACAAAAACTATTTTAGTTTAGCAAACAAATCTGCGATGCTAGATTTTCTCAAGGATGAAAAACAGGTTAAATGCTCATGCATGATCTCGCCACATTATCTGTAACTGTATTTATGGGTTTTTTCGCAATGATGAATCCTATTGCAAATACTGCTGTTTTTGTTGCTTTAACTGGTAGCCAAAATGCACTAGAACGCAAGCTAACAGCGTTACGCTCACTAGCGACGGCCTTTTGCATAGTGGCTGCTTTTTGCTTGCTAGGGAAAGGTATATTTGAACTATTTGGTATAACTCTGCCTGCATTACGTTTAGCTGGCGGTATATTAGTTTTTCTGGTGGGTTACCACATGTTGCAAGGTTCTAGCTCCCAAATGCATTCAAATAATCCCAGCAGTGAAAGTGAAGATGAAGATAAAGATATCGCCATATCTCCATTGGCTGTGCCCATTTTATCCGGGCCCGGAACCATTGCCACAGCGATGAATTACTCTGCTTCGGGAGGTTTTCTTAACATCATGGTCACCATGATAGCTTTCGCAGTGCTATGTATGATTACGTTCATCTGCTTTTTATATGGCCCAAAACTGATCGATAAGGTGGGCAAAAGTGGCATAAATATTACGACCCGTTTAATGGGGCTAATACTTTCGGTAATTGGTATGCAAATGCTGATACAAGGCGTGCATGATGCTTATATGTTGTTTCAATTAGTGAGTTAAAACCGAAGCTTGCGAGCAAAGTTTTAGCTGTATAGGTGCTTTGAGACTAGCTGTTATTACCCTAATAAGGAAAGCATAACAGTAGTACAACATACTCGCTTCTCAGCGAATATAATGTACTACTAATTTTATCTCGACTCTCTGTCAGCAAGCAGTTTGGCTATTTTAGCAGGTTCGTTTCGATAGCCATATCTAGCTAACTTATCAACCTCAGGATCGCTACAAAGGCTAAAATCATTCACCCAAGCGTCAATGCTAACTGAACTCATGAGTAATGTGAAAGGAGGGCACGCTTGATAGCCATGTTGCTCAGCAATTTTTTCGATACGGGATTTTTCTATTGATTGGCCTGGAAAGATGAAAAGAAATCCGATTATTATCGCCAATGCAAAAACCTTGGTTGAGTTATTTTTTAAACTGAGTGGAGGAGCACCTTTTATTGTATTCCTAAGCTGCCAAAGCATGAAGAGCGCACCTGTTAGAGTTGTTATTGCTCCACCAATGTAACCAGCATATTTAGTATCTAAATAAATAACAGGAAGTTTATTAGCTAATTGATTTTGAGTTGCATTAACCATATCAGTCATGAAAAGTAACCAACAAGCAATAAAAAAAAGACTGCTGAAGATTAAGAAGCCTAGGAGCGATTTCTTGGTTGTTTGTTCGGTTTTCATGTTGGAATGACCTAGAAAAAATTGTAAGGCGAATTGTTCATATTGGTTATTGCTTTCATTTGGTTAATTTTTTGATTCATTTTATCTATATCTTTATCCAAGGACTTTTCTGCAGATTCATTGAGCGCTTTGAGCAGCTTAGCTTTTAGATCGTAAGCGTTCGCAGTCTCAGTTAATAAACCTTGAATAATGAATGCAGCAATAACTCCCGCAGCCACAGGAAGGACGACGATACCAAATGTTGATACAGCAATAGTTCCTACTATGTAACCAAAAACCGCTGCGACCGAAGCTATAGTTATATCAGTTGCAACATCTACCACCCAATTGGTCATCAAGTAGTCTTTTTTAAGTACTAACTCCAGAGTATGGTGTGATACTGAAAATACAACTGTGATTAATACTCCACCACGGGCAGATGCTTTGAGCCCTTGTTGACCAATACCGAGTTTAAGCATTTGAGCATTTGTGGATAGGTATCTAGTCCCTTTAATGACGGTTCTTAGCTTGTGATTACCTTTAAAACTAATGTAACTTTTAGCGCCATTTTGAGTTATTTCGTATTTACCTAAAATACTCCCGCCACGCTGCATGTCTATTGCTAGCGCTCCCATAGCTTTTACGTCTATGGCTTGGCCAGCAAATTGGTTGGTGAGGCTAGCGGTATTTAAAACTAACTTTTGAGCGAGCTCCGATAGGCCTAAATCTTCCAATTTCTGACTAATCGCTGTTTGCTCAAGTCCTTGGCTTTGCTGTTTGGCTAACCATAGTGATAAAAACTGCGGTCCATGCAGTACATAAAGGTCCACTTCTTTCATTTCTGAAGCTTTAAGTTTGCTTAAGCAAGCATCTCGTTTGGCTTTGTTTCGTTGGGACAAACATTGAAATTGATTTTGAGCCACTGCAATTATCTCCTTTAGCTGCAGGGCTAGATAGTAAATAGCAATAATGACAAAGTAAACAATAAGTTTTATCTAAGGGAGGAATGCCCTTGAGCAGGACTAACTTGCAAAAAAACCAAGGCATGCCTTGGTTTTTCTGATTCTGTTCTTGAGTTTATACGATGGCGTGTTCTGGTTTGGTAGAAAGTACAGCTAATAAACGTTGTGCGTGCTCGGCCACTTCAATGCCTAAGTCGGTGAGGTAACCGCCGTCGGGTAGGGTGCTTAAACCTTTATCAAACAGGCTTTGCGCTGCAGCAATTACTTCGGGTGCTGCATCATGGTGAACCTTAATCCCAGTTTGCAAACTGCTCATATCAAATTGCAGCAGTAAGTTGAGTTCGTCGATAGTATTGGGAGTAAATTTCATCGTGCCATCCTTTATGTTTTTGTTATCTCCACATTAGAAAGCCCACTCTTATTGCGCAAGCGGTCAGGATAAGAACTGATACCTTACGCACTGTTTTATTTGCTTACGTGATGCCGTAGAAATCTCTCAATGACCTAGCGCAATTTTGTTCAATAAAGTTTATCGATGAATGCATATAGTTTGGTTTTGTTAGAAATACGGAGATTATGGTGAGTATATTTTTATCGATGTTGGTATTTGCATTTATTGGTGCTGTATCTCCGGGGCCAGTTAATATTATTGCTACAGGTGCTGGCGCTAATTTTGGTTTTCGGCAAGCCTTGCCACATGTAGTTGGGGCAAGTGTTAGTTATAGCTTAGTGGTGCTTACAACGGGCTTAGCGCTAAATGCGCTGTTGTATTGGCTTCCCAGTTTAACGGAAGCTTTAAAATACTTAGGGGGCGCATTTTTATTGTATATCGCGGTGAAAATTGCTTGTTCACCAGTGGCTACTCAGGCGGAGCAGGCTCTGGTTAAACCCCCTAGTTTATTACAAGGTGCGCTGGCACAAGGTTTAAACCCAAAGGCTTGGTTGGTTGCAATGTCTGGAGTAAGTTTATTTGTATCGGCACAGCAGCCAGCATGGTTATATTTGTTGGTTTTTTGCAGCATCTCTCTTATTGTTTGTTTGGCGGGAGTAGGAACATGGGCCGCGATAGGTTCGCTTATTGCTCGTTATTTGCAATCTCCAATGCGCATGCGCGTATTTAATGCGCTAATGGCGCTGCTATTGGCTTTTTCGGTATTGTCGCTTTTTGTGTAGCTCTATGAGTGAGGCTTTATGACAACTATTGCAAAGCATTTATTAAAGCGAAGTGCCCAGCTGCCTTTTGTTGAGCTGCGCCAAGCTGAGCATTCTGAGGCTTGTTACCATAGCCATTCTCATGATGAGTTTTCCTTTGGCATTATTGATACTGGCGAAGCCATTTATAAAAACATGCAACACCAGCATCATATTAGCCAGGGACATAGCGTAACCATTAACCCCGGAGATGTGCATTCTTGTAATCCAAAACAAGGTGCTTGGTCTTATCGAATGTTGTTTGTGGAAACGGCTTGGGTAGCGCAACTGCAACAAGAGATGTTTGCGCGTTCTGCCAGTGACTATTTTGCATTCGAGAAGCATTGCTTAAGTCATAAACAAAACTACCGTTTATTAGAGAGCTTGTTTAATAGCATTAAGCTAGAGCGAAACTCACTAGAGCAAGAAAGCCTGTTGATTGCTTTTTTGGAACAACAGCTTGCGGCAAAACACCCATTGCGAGCAGACTTAGGTTGTTTAGCTAAGCCACAATTAAAAAGGGTGAAAGAGTGTATTTCTGATCAGCTAGATAGTCAGCTAAGCTTGGGTGATCTTGCGGAAGTGGCCGGGCTTAGTCGTTTTCATTTAGTGCGTAGTTTTAAGCAAGTTTACGGATTGTCTCCGCATGCCTTTCAACTTAATCAGCGAATTAATCGCGCTAAAGCGCTATTGCGCGAAGGAAGCAGTATTGCCGACACCGCCTTAGATTTAGGCTTTGCTGATCAAAGTCACTTTCAACGAAATTTCAAAAAGCGCTTGGCACTTACACCTAAGCAGTACCAAGGCTTTTTTGTGTAGCATGCTTACCCTTGTGGGAGCACTGCAGAGTTAGTTCTTTAACGACTCCAACACCGGTAATAAATCACTCGGCTCTTGGCGCTTGGTGTAGTCTGGGTCGACAAAGGCACTCGCAATTGAACCATCTTGGGCAATGACATAAGTTACCGCTAGCGGTAAGTTAAATTGTCCTGCGCCGTTATGTTGTTCTACTTCAATACCAAATGATGAGTAAATAGGGCGTAGCTCTTCGGGTAGGGCAAAAACAATACCTAAGCTTTTGGCGTATTCTGCATTTTGGTCACTTAACACCTGAAACTCCAACTCATTTTTCTCGGCGGTGCTTAACGACGCATCTGGTAGCTCAGGGGTTATCGCTACTAGGCTTGCTCCTAAGGCTTTAATTTGCGGCAAAATTTGCTGGTAGGCGCGTAGCTCTAGGTTGCAGTAGGGACACCAGCCGCCACGGTAAAAAGTAACAATGGCTGGTCCTTGCTTGAGTAATTCAGCCAAACTAACCGAGTCACCATTTTGATTAGGTAAGGTAAACGCTGGTAGTTGTTGCCCTTGTTGAGGTGCCTTGGCTGCAATGCCACTCTCGGCTAAGTTTTTGGTGGCTTGTTTCATTAGCTGCTGCACCTCTAGTGGTGCTTTCGCTACAAAAGAAGCAATGTAATCGGCGATCTCTGTTTGTAAACTCATGGTCAATCCTTAAAAGTGTTAGCTTGTTTTTGAATGTTCATTCAAGCAGTGTTTGAATGAACATTCAAGTTAATTTTGAATAAACGTTCAAAAAGATGTTTAATTGTTTACCTCAAGGTATACTTACACCGAGTTACCTAAGTAGAGTGGATAGATAAATGGCTAAGATGCAGTTTCAGCGTGACCAGGTATTGGAGCAGTCGGCTAACTTGTTTTGGCGAGTGGGTTATAACGCCACTTCTATGCAACAGGTGTTCAAACATACTGGTTTAAAGCCGGGTAGTGTTTACTTAGCTTTTGGTAACAAAGAGGCACTATTTAAAGAGTCTTTAAGCCATTACGCTGCTGTCTCTAAAGCGGGAATTACCAAAAGTTTAGACGCCGCAAAATCTGTTGAATTGGGCATCTGCGAAATACTGGATGGCATGGTGTCCCAGTCTGCTGCGAAGGACTACTGCAGCTGCTTTTTAGTGAAAAGTCAGCTTGAGCTTAGTGATGAGCCAAACTTACAAAGTTTTGTGAGTGAGCAACTTCAGCAAATAGAGCAGCTTTATGCTGGCTATTTACAAGCAAAGTATGGTGAACAAGACGCTAAAGCCAAAGCGTGTTGTATCATGCTTCACATCTTTGGTATTCGAGTTTATAGCTACCACCAAGGTAGTGAGCTAGCCATGCGCCAAGCTTTGCGTACCGGGCTTGCTTGGTTGCCGTGGCATGGTTTGAATCACTAAAATTAGCTGCTAAAAAGTTAGGAATTACCAACTTAGCACTTGGTCATCCCAAGACCAAAACTTGCCGCTTTGCTCTGGACTTAGTTGATATATTCTCTTCAGCAGCAATGTTGCACTGCGTTCGCTGGTTAACAGCTTGTGTTTGGCAACATTGGCTTGAAATGGCTTCGATAAGGCTGTGTCGGTAGTACCTGGGTGCCAAGCTGCAACACATACTTTAGGATGGGTGCGTTGCCATTCTATAGCGATGTTTTTTAAGGCCATATTGAGCGCGGCTTTAGCACAGCGATAACTATGCCAACCACCAATGCGATTGTCGCTAATGGATGCCAGCTTGGCCGAGATACTTAAAAATACGCCGGATTGACTATGTTTTAGCGCCTTAGCGGCATGTTTTGCCAGTAGTAAGCTGGGCAGCGCATTTAGCTGCATGCTCAACATAAAGCTAGCCGCTTGGCATTGGCTTAAGCTTTTTTCAGGCTTTAACTGAGGCGAGTGTAATACTCCGGCGCAATTTATTAGCCAATCTAGTTGGTGAATATTGGCCATTAGCGCCGCTATCTCTGTTTCATCACTAAGGTCTAGTTGCTGCCAATTAAGCTTAGGATGCTGCAAGGCAGGCATGTTCGAATACCAAGTGGCAGTGACACTTGTAATTGTTTCTTGTTCGAGCAGTTGTTTAACTAAAGCGAGGCCTATGCCGCCGCTGCCGCCAGTTACCAATACTTTCATGGGTAGAACTTTGTGGTTGGTTTTAGTTGTTTACGTGGCGAAGCGTTAACTAGTTTATTAAAGCAGTAATTAAGTGAGGGCTAGTGGAGTAAAAACGGTGAGAAATTTAGTGGCAAGCTCACACTTGCCACTGTTAGCCAAGTTTAGAACAAGTGGCTGTATTGCATAGAGTAGTAGATGGCGTCTGAGCGAGTGTGACCAACTACTGTGCTTATCGGTAAATCGGCACCTTCTAATACTTCGCTATTCTCTAATACTTCCACATCTTTACCACGAACTAAGGCAATACCAAAGTCGATGCTTGAGTTTTTGTTTAAGTGGTAACTTGCACCAGCGGTATACCAGTTACGATCTGAATCAGGAATAGATAGCGAGCTAATCTCATCCACTACACCTTTGTCATGCATGTAACCGGCACGCGCGGTCCAATTTTGATTGATAGTGTAAGTACCACCTACACTAAATAACCAAGAGTTCTTCCATTGGTAACTTTTTACCGTGGCGTCTGGGTTTGAACCGGTAACAGTAATATGCTCAAAGTCGCCCCAACTGGTATGTTGCGCCGTGTAGTGAATCGCCCAGCTAGGGCTTAACTCGTGGTAACCGGCGATTTGGAAAATGTTTGGCAGAGGAATATGAATTTCATCATAATTTTGTGTTTGGTACTCTACTTTGCCATCAGCTTTAAAGGTTGGGCTAATGCGGTAGCTCATACCTAAACGGTTTTTATCGTTGATTTCGTAGGTAGCACCTACAATACCCCCCAAGGCCCAGCCGTCTGCGTCCACATCAACGAGAGTAGCCTGGCTTTGTGGATTTGGAGTTATTTGACCACTGCGTTTCAATTTGCCTTCACCGTAGATAAGATCTACACCGGCGCCAATGCTAAATTGTTGGTTAATCCGGTAAGACACACTAGCGTTTAAGTTAGAGGTGACAACCTCGGTGTTACCCATTAGATCTACAGGGGTTACGGACGCGCCTGAGTTATTCATAGAGCTAATATCGGTACCCGTACCAAAATTAGAAAATGCACCAACGCCAACAGCAAAGGAATCGTTAATGGGGTGAATGTAGTAGATGTTAGGAATAACTTTGTTGTCCGCTGCGTCTGGTTCGCTACCGTATTGAATGGTGCCGCCTAAAGCGCTTACATCTTTAATGGTGACATCTACGTCGGCGTAGGTTAAGCCTAATGATAGTGCTTTGCGGTCGAACATCGCCATGGCTGCAGGGTTACGAGATAGTACTGATGCATTATCGGCAATTACCGCGTCGCCAGAAAACGCACGCCCAATGCCGGTAGCTGATTGGCTATTTAATTGGAAACCTGCCGCTAAGCTTTGGCCGGTGAGTAAGGAGGCGCTAATAGCAACTAGACTTAATTTACGTTTATTCATAACTTCTGGTCTCTAAGATAAGTGCATCAGTTCGCGGTGCGTAACTGAATTGTTTTATTTTTGTAATATTTTGCGCATCTTAGGCAAGTGATCAGTCCTCTACAACTCCGACCAGAGCGAATATTCTAATGTGGAAATTGTTAAAAGTAGTGGTCTGACCTGGGAGTGGTAAGCTAAGCGTTTGGTTTATAGTGCATAATTTTGTGAATTGATGGCGAAACCTAAATCGCTGTTAGATTACTTGAGGTAGGTAGGAGTATATCTAATGTTTAAAAATGAGAGCTTTATTCGCGAGAGCAAGCCATGATAAGACATATTCTTTTGATTAAGTTTAAGGCTGAAGTGAGTGATGAAAACATTCAGCAAGCTCGGCAAAATTTTTTAGATATTCCAGATAAAATAGAAGGAGTGCTAGAGGTTGAATGGGGGCGAAACGATAGCCCTGAAGCCTTAAACAAAAACTATCAATACAGTGTGATAATGACCTTTGCTGATGAAGCAGCGCGGCAACACTATCTACCCCATCCAGAACATGAGCGTCTAAAACACCATTTTGTTCCCTTGCTCGAAGACATTATTGTTTTTGACTTCACTTTATAAAGCATTTTAACGGCCGCTGTTATTTGTGAGTAAAGCTTGGCGACTAATCTTTAGTGGTGATTGTTTTAGGTCTAACCAGCTTAGATTAACTTGTTGATGTGTTTTTAATCAATTATGCTTGGCGTATTAAACAGCACCTTTGGTGTTGCTAAATTTGTGCAAGTAAATGCGTTGTTGGATGAGGGTTAGTTTGCAAATGAAAATTGTAGTTGTTGGTCTGTTAGTGGCTTGCTTAGTAGGCTGTGGTTCAGAGCAGGAAGACTCTGCCTCTGTAAGTATGGCTAATCCCGCATCTGTATATTGTGTAGAACAAGGTGGAGACCCACAGATTAAGAAAACCGCTGAAGGAGAGGTAGGCTATTGCCTCTTTCCCGACGGGCGGGTTGTTGAGCAATGGGACTTTTATCGCGCCAGTTTGGAGTGACAATGGTTTGGTGTAGCACTTTAGTTGTTTAATCAGGCTTTTACTTCGATTTTTACTGAGTTACAAGATATCTTACAACAATCGATGAGTGGCTGAATAAGCCCGTTTTATGTAGGTTGGAAATGATAAAGCTAAGTGCAACAGCACTGCTTATTGGCAGTGTGTTAAGCCTTACCGCTTGTGGAGAAAAGCCCAAGGTATATAGCGGGCGTTTTATTTTTGGTCACGAGGTGAGAGAGTTTATACCTTGCGGCCGCTCGGCATTATGGTGGCAAGCTGATCAAGACCTAGTAGCCGATCTCATCGAATTCTACCAACTCAATACTACAGAACCTTACCAAGCCATTTACGTTCAAGCAGAAGCTAAGCTGCTTCCAGCCGCGACAGATGGATATGCGCAAGAGTACCCCGCAGTGTTACGTTTGGATAAAATACTCGATTGGCAACAGGCTGTGCCGGACAGTTGTAATGCTCCCTCTTCGTAATAAAGGATCGTGGTTTTGCTTGCGCGTTTAATTTTTTCTATTTGTACTGCGGTAACCAGTTTAAGCAGTTTGGTTATTTTTGGTTTGAGTGGGTGGCCGTTGTTGTTTTTGGCTCTCGCTTGTTTTGTCACCTTATCTTTGTATTTTAAAGGCTTAGATTATATAGCTATATTACTGGCAAGAATTTGCGGCGCATTAGCGCTGTTAGGTTTAGCCTTGTTAATGTTAGCGGCTACCGTAGGCGGCAGTTTTCATTTATCGCCTAGTAATTGGTTAATGGCGGGCTTAATGCTTACGATGAGTTTGTCGGGGTTTAGTGCCTTCTTTTGGCAACAGGCTGAGCCACCCATTACCGAGGAATAAGCATGTTTAAGGCTTTTCATCATGTGGCGATAATCTGCGCCAACTATACCCGTTCAAAACACTTTTATTGTGAGTTATTGGGCCTTGAAGTAGTTGCCGAACACTACCGAGAATAGCGAGATTCTTATAAATTGGATTTAGCCTTGCCCAGCGGCGAGCAAATAGAGTTGTTTTCTTTTGCTAACGCACCTGCAAGGCCGAGTTACCCAGAGGCGCAAGGTTTGCGTCACTTAGCGTTTGCGGTGGAAGATGTAGAGCAAACGGCTGCTTTGCTAAAGTCAAAAGGTATAGAGGTGGAGCCGGTCAGAGTCGACCCTTATACCGACAAAAAATTCACCTTTTTTAGTGACCCAGACGGCTTGCCTTTAGAGCTGTATCAAGAGTAATTTTGCTTTGATCGCTTTTCAGCAAACTATGGGCTTTAGCGAGAAGTTTTTATGCATACTAGAGCAACTTGAAGAGTTGCTGCAATAATTGGCTCAGTAGCATAATTAATTGATCCCTTTAGCTTTTAGCTACGTTATAAGCAAGTTGACGAGATGACTATAGGTAGCCAATGAGCACGCAATTACTGTGGTTTAGAAACGATTTACGCAGCAAAGATAACCAAGCGCTAAGCGATGCTGTGGCTAGCGGGAAAGCTGTGTTAGCGGTGTATATATTATGCAGCAAACAATGGCAGCAGCATGATTTAGCTCCGATTCAAGCCGATCTTATCTTGCGTCGTTTAATTCAATTACGCGAAGATTTAGCTGCGCTTAACATTCCTTTGTTGGTGCTTGAGTTAGACGGCTACCAGCAGGTGCCAGAATGTTTATTATCGCTATGTCGGCAATACCAAATCACAGAAGTTTATTGCCATTATCAATACGAATTAAACGAACAGCGCCGTGATCAAGCTGTTGAGCAAGCCTTAAGCCAGCAAGCTATTGGTTTTAATCGTTACCATGGTGACTGTATTGTTCGGCCTGGGCAGGTGCTTACAAAAAGCGGTGAGAACTTTAAAGTATTTACCCCCTTCCGTAAGGCATGGTTAGCCAGTTTAAGCGAGCAATCTTATAGCCCTTTAGGCAGCCCTAAAGCGATTGATAAATCGTTACTTAATGAACCGTTGTTAAACTTACTCAATCACCCACAATCGATTAACTGCAATTACCCACGGGTAGATAGCAGCGCTTGGAGCTGCCAAGACCAACAAATTATTCAACAGCTGCGCGATTTTAGCGCCAGCAAGGCCATTGATTATCACGATTTGCGTGACATGCCTGCGTTAAACGCAACCAGTAAACTATCGGCCTATTTAGCCTTGGGCATGCTGTCTGCGCGGCAATGTTTAGCCAGAATCTATCTCGACCATGCCGAGGCAATTGCCAGCCAGCAGGGCGGGGCGTTTACTTGGTTAAGTGAGATTATTTGGCGGGAGTTTTATCGCCATTTAATGGCGGTTAACCCTCATTTGTGTAAAGGCAGCGCCTACTTAACATGGACCGAATCGGTCGCTTGGCAAGATGATGAGCACTTACTTAAGGCTTGGCAGCAAGGCAAAACCGGTTACCCAATTGTAGATGCCGCCATGTTGCAACTTAAACAAACTGGCTGGATGCACAATCGCTTGCGGATGGTGGTTGCTAGCTTTTTAGCTAAAGATTTATTACTTAACTGGCGTTACGGTGAGCGTTGGTTTATGCAGCATTTAATCGATGGCGATTTTGCGTCTAACAATGGTGGCTGGCAATGGGCAGCGTCTACTGGCACAGATGCTCAGCCTTATTTCCGTATCTTTAATCCGACAACCCAGGCTCAGCGATTTGATCCGGATGGAGAGTTTGTTCGCGCTTGGCTGCCAGAGTTAGCTAACATTCCGGGCAAGCATGTGCATACGCCGCATACTTGGGCCAATAAACATGGGGTGTCTTTGAACTATCCCTTACCAGTGGTAGATCATGCAGTGCAACGTAAACAAGCTTTGTATTTATTCGAACAAGCAAAAAACAAGGCTTGACCTTCCTCTTACGGGAGGGTTGACACTATACTCCAAGTGCTAATGCTGTTGGAGTAGAAAATGACTGACTCGCTAGTCTTCCCCTTGCAAGGTTTACGCTGTGCTGGCTGTGTTCGAAAGGTTGAAAAAATTATTTCGGAACATCCCGATGTAAGCGATGCATCGGTTAATTTGGCCTTAAATCAAGTTCGACTTGATACCTCCAGTACTGTTGCATTACCGCAACTTCGTAAACGGCTAAGTGAGCAAGGTTTTGACATTCCTTTTGTTCGTCATTGTTGGCAAATTGAAGGGCTAAACTGCGCAAGCTGTGTGAGTAAGTTAGAATCCGCTTTAGCCAAGCAACAAGGCATCGATAAAGTAAGTGTTAACTTAGCTTTAAATCAGCTCAGCTTAGAGCTCCTGCCAGATACACAAACTTTAGCTCAAGTAAAAAAAACGCTGGCTAGCAATGGCTTTACCATTAAACAAAGCACCGCAAGCTCACAGCCTAGTGCCAAACAAGTCATACCTTGGCGTTTGTTATTCAGCATAGCCTTGTCGATTCCATTAGTAATGCCAATGATATTTAGCAGTTTATCGCTTCCCGCCTTGTGGCAGTTTCTACTGGCAACGCCAGTGCAATTTTACGCAGGTTTGGCCTTTTATAAAGGCGCTTGGCAGGCCTTGAAGCAAGGCAGTAGCACCATGGATACCTTGGTAGTTATGGGCACCAGTACCGCGTACTTTTACAGTATTTACCTGTGGATGAATGGCCAGACCGGGCATTTATATTTTGAGGCTGCAGCAGTCATTATCAGCTTAATTTTGCTGGGCAAATATTTAGAAACACGCGCCAAACAACAAGCGGCTAAAAGCATTGCCGATTTAGTGAAACTAAGCCCGCAACGTGCTTTAAAGCTGGATGCTAAAGGCATTGGTGAAGAAGTTGATGTTAGCGAGCTGTTGGTGGGCGATGTGATTTTGGTTAAACCGGGCGAGCAATTAGCAGCCGACGGCCAAGTAAGTTGGGGTAGCAGTGAAGTATCGGAAGCGGTGATTACTGGAGAAAGCCTACCCTTACAAAAGGAAGTGGGTGACCCGGTGCTTGCGGGTAGTTTAAATGGTTCGGGTTTGCTGCAAGTTACTGTAAGCGCCGAGAATCGCAACAGCACACTAAGCAAAATCATCCAATTGGTGAGCGAAGCACAATCGGGTAAAGCGCCAATTCAAGGTTTAGTTGATAAAATTAGCCACTATTTTGTGCCAGTGGTGTTGCTAATTGCTTTGGCGAGCCTGCTAGTTTGGACAATTTACGGCGATGTTAATCAGGGCCTTATCGCTGCCGTATCGGTGTTGGTGATTGCTTGCCCGTGTGCCTTGGGATTGGCTACGCCAACGGCTTTGGTTGCCGGCACCGGCAGAGGCGCAAAGCTTGGGATTTTGTATCGTAATATTCAAGCCTTAGAGCTTAGTCATAAAGTAAGCGATGTAGTATTTGATAAAACCGGTACCTTAACTCAGGGTAAACCGAGCTTGGTGAAAAGCTTTAGCAGCAGCAAACTAAACCAGCAAGAGTTAATAAACCTAGCCGCGAGCGCCCAGCAGGGCAGCCAGCATCCCTTAGCCAGTGCTTTGCTTAAAGCGGCCGAAGACACGCCTTTACAGCCTTTACACTACTTTAATAGTTATCCAGGATTAGGCATAGAAGCTCAGTTAAGCGGTGATAGCGGCTCTGAGCAGCGAGTATTTTTAGGAAACCAGCGCTTTGTGACTCAGCAGCTAGCCGGCAAGCTTACTCAGCCTTTCTCAGCAGAACTACAAACGCAAGCTGAACAATGGCTGCAACAGGGGTTTACCGTTGTATATGTCGCAACAACCAAAGAACTGCTTGGTCTATTGGCGTTTAAAGACGTAATTCGCCCTAACGCAAAACAAGCGGTGAGTGCGCTGCAAAACCTAAATCTAAAGACACATTTATTAAGTGGTGACGCTAAGCCGGTGACTAAAGCCTTTGCTAAACAAGTCAATATTAAACACTGGCAAGCAGAGTTACTGCCAGCGCAAAAGCTAGCACAGATAGGCAAACTGCAAGCGCAACATTCCACCGTTATGATGGTGGGTGATGGGGTTAACGACGCGCCAGCCTTAGCGCAAGCTGAGGTAGGTATTGCCATGGGCGGAGGCAGTGATATTGCCCTTAATAGCGCCGATGTTGTGTTGATGCGAGATGATCCTTTATTGATTGCTCAAGCCGTTGCGCTTGCCAAGCAAACTTGGCGAACCCTTCAGCAAAATTTGTTTTGGGCTTTTATCTACAACGTCATTGGTATTCCTATCGCAGCGATGGGCTTGCTTAACCCAGCTTTTGCTGGGGCGGCCATGGCCTTAAGTTCGGTGTGTGTGGTAAGTAATGCAGTGCGACTTAATTATTGGCAGAGTCCAATTAAAGCACTTAAGCAGGAGCAGCAGTAATGTTTAAAATTGGAGAAGTGGCCAAGCTAAGCGGTCTGTCGGTAAAAACGGTTCGCTACTACCACGATGTTGGTTTGGTTAAAGCCATAAAAGCCGACAATGGTTACCGGTATTATCGCCAAGAGCAAGTCACTCATTTACGCTTTTTAGGCAATTGCCGAGAGCTCGGTTTTAGCTTATTACAAAGCCAGCAGCTGTTGTCTTTGTATGCAGATAAACAGCGCTGCGCCAGCGAAGTAAAGGCTATTGCCACCGAGCACCTCACCGAGATTGAGCAACGGATCGAGCAGCTGCAGCAACTACAACAAAGCTTAACCAGCATGGTGAACTGCTGTCGTGGTGATGCTCGTCCAGATTGTCCAATAATCGATGGATTAGCGGCAAGATAGTTACTGTTTAGCTACGGCGTAGCCTAACGACCTTCATTATCTCAAACTCAAAGCCGGCGCGTAGTTGATGGCTGGGATAGTAACTAAGATTAACTCGCGCCCCTTTTAAGTCTTGATAGCGTTGCTTACGTTTGTAAACAAAGGGTACGTCGTAACCCGCAATCATTAAAGTATGTAAGATCCAGTCACCTTCTTCGCGTTGCACGTGGGAGGCAACTTTCACATCTTCAGAATGGATCAGCGCTGGGCGCTTTTTGAGTAAGGTTTCTGGATCTTTTTTAAGCATTGTTAACTAGCCGTAAACACAAAGGTAAGCCGTTTCGGTTGGCACTTTTAGCTGAAACTTAGCATTACCAGGTACGTTGAATTGTTGGCCGTCTTTAAAGCTCACCCATTCAGTTTCACCAGGCAGCTTAACAACCAATTCGCCAGCAACAACAACCATTAACTCGGGCTCAGCCGTACCAAATTCGTATTCACCTACTGCCATAACACCTACCGATGATGGTTTATCCTTGCCTGAAAACCCGATTGATTTTACTTGGCCGTCAAAGTACTCGTTGCTCTTTAACATCACATTTCCTTGTTTGAATCGATTGTGCAAAACCGCAGGCTAGCATAATGTTATGCTTTTGGGATCGGTTAATGAGTTATTTGCGCAATGAATGAGCAGTTTTTTTCGGCCAATGAGCCGTTTGATAAAACCTTATTGCTGAAGGTAGCACGCCATAAAATGCCTTTTGGAAAATATGCAGGCCGAGAAATTATTCGCCTACCAGAAGAATATTTACTCTGGTTTGCCAATAACGATGGTTTTCCTAATGGTGAATTAGGCCAATTAATGGCATTAGCCCTTGAAATTCAAATAGCTGGCTTAGAAAAGATCATCTGGCCACTTATCGATACAAAACATTATTAACTTTCCTTGTCAACTGGTTGTTTTTCGTTCATCTCTTTGCTAGCGTATTATTTCTAAATGCTTTTGTTCAGAACTTTCATCAAAATTTAACAGTTTATTGACGGTTTAGGGCTGATCTTATTGAGTATTTAGTAGAGAATGTAAAACGCTGTAGCAATGCTTGTTGATAGTCCAAAGTTTTTCCTGGTTCTAAATTTTTTAGGTGTGGTTAAATTTTTGTCGCTGGCTTGCCTAGCAAATACGTTAAATTGCACATGAAATATGAGAGGACGATAATGTCAGGTCAGGGATTATCAGGAACCGTTAAATGGTTCAACGATGAAAAAGGTTTTGGTTTTATTGCACAAGAGAAAGGTCCGGACGTTTTTGTTCACTTTCGCGCTATTAACGGCAACGGTCGCCGTACCTTAACTGAAGGTCAAGCGGTAACGTTTGACGTTGTTCAAGGCCAAAAGGGCCCGCAAGCTGAAAACGTAACTGCTTTATAATTTATGTAGTTGTCTGTTTCAGTTAAAACGCTATCGCTGAGATAGCGTTTTTTTTTATTTACAGGTACGACTAAGGTTGAATACTTATTGTATTGTCAGTTAGTTAGCTGCTTTGTTACTCTAAGTTCGCGATAAATTTTAAGATTTTTTAGCTGTTCAGGTCTGTGTAAGGCACGTCAATCTGGCCTTATTCATTACACGAGGGTGAGGTAGACCGTGATTTCAAAATCTTGTTTGGTGCCGGATTTACAAGTTATTTCCGATAATTTTTGGCACTATTCGGAGCAGGTGTATTCTAGGCCTGAGGTGAAAAAGTTATGTTTATGGTTACAAGAGCAACATCAACGTAACGTTAACTTACTTTTATGGTTGAGTTATTGCCAACAGCAACGTTGGACCGTTAATTTAGAGCTATTACTCATCCAGATAAGCACTAGCGAACAAAAAATTAGTGAATTTCGCCAACATCGCAAAAAAATGAAACCCCACCTTAGTGACACTCAATATCAACTGTTACTGAAACATGAACTAAAGTTAGAGCGTCGTCAGCAACAATTGTTGGTGTTAAGCCAGCAGCGCCATCCAGGGCGGCAATCTGCTGACGTAGCCCTGACTGATTATCTTGATCAGGCTGAGGCTTCCGCCCAGTACTTAGCAACAATGAACTTAGCTATTATGGACGGCAAGCTGCATAACTAGATTGAAGCTTTAGCCCAGTACTTAGCCGCTATAAATTTAGTTACACTGAACTTAGCTATTATGGACGGCAAGCTAGCATAACTAGATTGAAGCTTTAGCCCAGTACTTAGCCGCTATAAATTTAGCTACACTTAACTTAGCTATTATGGACGGCAAGCTAGCATAACTAGATTGAAGCTTTAGCCTAGTACTTAGCCGCTATAAATTTAATTACACTGAACTTAGCTATTTTGGACGGCAAGCAGCATAACTAGATTGAAGCTTTAGCCCAGTACTTAGCCGCTATAAATTTAATTACACTGAACTTAGCTATTTTGGACGGCAAGCAGCATAACTAGATTGAAGCTTTAGCCCAGTACTTAGCCGCTATAAATTTAGTTACACTGAACTTAGCTATTATGGACGGCAAGCTAGCATAACTAGATTGAAGCTTTAGCCTAATAGTTAGCTCTGATGCTGGTATAAGGTTTTGTATAAGCCCGTTTGTTCAATCAGCTGCTGATGCTCACCTACTTGGCTAATGGCACCATCATCTAATACATAAATCAGATCGGCTTGTTTAATTGCACTTAATCGATGGGCAATAATTAGGGTGGTTCGCTGGTCTAAAAAGCCTTGCAGGTTACGATGCAGCTTCGCTTCGGTATCTGTATCTAAAGCCGAGGTGGCTTCATCTAATACCACTACTTGCGGTTTAGCCAAGATCATTCGGGCAATCGCTAGACGCTGTTTTTGCCCTCCCGATAATCTTACGCCACTTCTGCCCACTATTGTGTCTAGGGTGTCGGGCAGCTTTTCAACGGTTGTTTGTAGCTCGGCAATAGCTAAGGCTTGCCACAGCTCATCATCACTGTGTTGGCGACCCATGTTGAGGTTTTCTCTGACCGTTGTATTAAACAGTATCGGCTGTTGTAATACAGTGGAGATATTACTGCGGATGGTGGAATAACCGATTTTTTCAATCGGGGCTTTATCTAACAGGATTTGGCCGCTGTCTTTTTGGTAAAGCCCTAACAGTAGGTTCACCAAGGTAGATTTACCGCCGCCACTTACCGACACCACCGCGACTTTTTTACCCGCTGGCAAGGTTAGGCTAATGTCTTTTAGCACTGGGGATTCTGCTGAGTAACTAAAGTTGACGTTCTTGAATTCAATATCAAAGTTTTGCTGTTTGGCAAAGGGGTTTACTTCGCAAGGGTAGTTAGGTTCTTGTTTTAGCTCAAATAGTTGATTCAAGCGCGCTAATGCTGCGTTAGCGCTAAAGTAGCTGTATTGAATGCTCAATATTTCTTGCACTGGTCCCATCATAAACCACAAGTAGCCAAATACTGCGAAGATTTGCCCTACGGTTAAATCAGAGAAAACTACCATTAACATGGCTATAGCGCGAAACACCTCGAAGCCAACAAGGAAGATAGTGAAGCTAAGGCGGTTTACTGCGTCAGTTTTCCAATGAGAGGCAATTGCATGGTCTTTTAGCTCGCCAGCGGCGCTAATTACTCGTGAAAAGTAATGGCCTTCTCGTTGTGTTGCGCGTAGTTGCTGAATGCTGTCTAAGGTTTCAATTAAGGCAAGTTGAAAGGCTTCAAAAGCGGCATTCTCTTTTTTCTTTAGCTCTTTTACATGGCTACCAAAAGAGCGCGAGAAATAGATAACAGCAGGGTTGAGCAGCAAAATAATTAAGCCTAGTTGCCAGTCAATCCACAGCAAAATAACTGCCGTACCAACTATGGTGAGTAAGGCTACTAGAAACTTGGATAGGCTTTCGCTAATAAATTTATCTAGGGTTTCTACATCGGTGATACAACGGGCGCTTATGCCGCCAGAACCTTGCGTTTCATATTCACGCAGTTCAACTTTTGGTAAGTGCTCAACCAAGCGTTGGCGGATCAAAAAGCTAATTTGCTTTCCAATGAAGGTGAATTGCCTAGCCTGCAATACACCAATCACTAGTGATGATAAACGTAAACAAACCACCACCAATAAAATCGTAAGAATATAAGCAGTGGCGGTATGCCAGCCTTCAGGAAGTACTTGTTGAAGTACAGATATGGCTTTGCCTGGTTTTTCTAACAATACCTCGTCAACCAACAAAGGCATCATAAGTGGGATGGGTACACTCACTAAGGTAGCCAACATGGCAATGAGGTGAGCGTAAACCAAGGGCTTTTTATAGTGGAAAATTTGTTGGCGAATGGTGGCCCAAGTAAAGGTAGCCGAGGAGATGTTTGAATGCATAATCTAAATAAGAATCTTTTTCATCTGTAATTGGGCAAGTCTACGGAGACTGAGATAAAAAAGCTAGAGGCTGCAAGCATTCTGGCTTGCAGCTAATTTGGCGAGTTGCAGTAAGACGCTAAGCCTTATTCTTCGCTAGTATCAATATCGCTGGCTTTTTGTGCCTTTTTCTGGCGAATAATAGGGGCATCGCCCATTTCGGTGCCGGCAGCAAAGGTTTTGTTGGTTTTCACCTTAGGTTTGCTGGTCTTCGCTTTTTTCTGGGTCTTGGTGTTTTGGGTATTTTTACTAAAGCTCGGCTTGGTATATTTAGGGCGTAAACCTTTAAATTTAGCGGCTAGACCCTCTAGGCTTATAAATTCTATTTTTTGCTCCAATAGTGCTTCTAGGGTTTTGAAGCTATACCAGTCTTTTGGTCCAACCAAGGAATAGGCTTGCCCAAGATTGCCTGCTCGGCCAGTTCGGCCAATGCGATGCACATATTCCTCTACATGTTTAGGCATATCGAAGTTAATCACATGAGAGACTTGCACAATATCAAGGCCGCGTGAGGCAAGGTCGGTCGTAAACAATACCTTTTGGTGACCGCGGCTAAACTCATCCATGATCTTGTTGCGCGCACCTTGGCTTAAATCGGCATTTAAGGCCGAACAGCTGATACCTTGCTCGGTGAAAGCGTCGGCAAGGCGCTGGGTATCGGCTCGTGTTGCGGTAAACACAATGGCTTGATTTACAGAGTCTTGTTTGAGTATCTCGGCAAGTTGTGCTTGTTTATGGTCGAGGTGATCACTTAACAAAAACTGCTGATTAATATCTTGATGCTGGGTAAAACTAAAGCCCACCGCAATGCGTTCAGGCTCATTAAGTAATTCTAGTGCAAACGAGTTGATGGCCGCATCATCTAAGGTTGCCGAGAACATCAAGGTTTGACGCTTACGGTGATTAGCTGCTTTATTCACAAAGTTAAGCTGTTCAGCAAAACCTAAATCTAACATCCGGTCGGCTTCGTCGAGGATTAGTAGCTCCAGCCCATCTAAAAATAAGTGGCGCTTACTTAAGTGGTCGGCTAAGCGACCAGGCGTTGCTACTACGATTTGCGGGTCTTTACGTAGCAACTTACTTTGATCGTTAAAGTTTTCTCCACCGGTGATAAGGCAGGCACGTGTTTGGGTATTGGCAATTAGCAAACGCAGCTGAGCAAATACTTGCTTAGCCAGCTCGCGGGTGGGGGTTAAAATTAGCGTGCGTGCATCGCGTTTGGAGAGGGCTCGCGTTTTTAGCATACGCTGCATGGCTGGCAGCAAGTACGCTAGCGTTTTACCTGAACCTGTTTTAGATGACGCTAGTAGATCTTTGCCCACCATTGCTGCGGGAATTGCTCGAGCTTGGATCTCGGTGGTTTCACTAAAGCCAAGGTGCTCAATGGTTTTATTTAGGCGGGGATCTAAGCCCAGTTCAGAAAACTGCAAGTTGTTACTCTCTTCAATAGGTATGTGATTGAGATTATAACCGTAAATGCACTGGCTCACATTAAGGATTCGAGCTTAATTGGTTTATACAAGGAACAATTCTGGTTTTTCTGTGGCAAAGCTGAAGTTATGGTAAGCGTGCCTACTTTATTGATTAACTCATTCTTAGTTATTGGCTTTTTGCATAACAGCTTTAAAAACAGACACTTTTGCTTGCTTAAGCGAGGTTGCCTTGCCATAGTTTAAGGCTGCAAAGAGTGGCTTTAGCAAAGGATTGATAATGGCTGGTATTACCGAAAGGGCGGCAAGTACGAAGCGGCGATTTTCGTTTCACATTCATTTAGTGAGTGTAATGATTCTAATGCTTATTACTAGTGGGGTGGTGATAGGCACACTTAACTATTTTCATACTAGTGATATTGTTGCAGAGAATCAGGCTAGAGCTTTAGAGCAAGTTGGCCGTGCTACGGTCTCTGAACTTGAAGGGGTAATGTTTCCCGCGCAAAACTTTGTACAAAGCCTAGCGGCTATGAATCTTACTATGGCTCAGCTAAATAACAGCCAAGGTAGTTGGTTACCCATGTTGTATTCAAGCTTAAGTCAACAGCGTGGTTTATCAGCTGTCTATATGGGCTACGCCAATGGTGACTTTTACTTAGTTCGCCCTTTAGATAGTCTGGAAAAACGTCAACGAGTTAGCGCGCCAATTGGCTCGGTAGTATTAGTCACAAAAATTATTAATGGCCAGTCTAGTCAGGTATTTTACGATAATGAATTGGTGCCAATTCGAGACCAAGTTGATCGTGTTTATCAGCTAGATCCGCGTGAGCGCCCTTGGTACAAATTAGCAACCAGTAGCCTGGGAATTGTTGCCACTGAACCCTATGTGTTTTATACCACCAAAGAAGTGGGAGTGACCTTTGCCCATGCTAATAAACAACGCAATATGGTGGTGGGAGCAGATCTTACCTTAGCCAGTGTTTCTAAGAGCTTAAACAAGAATAAGCTTAGCGAGTCTTCGTTATTGGTGATGTTTAATAGCGACTATTCGGTATTGGCACATCAGCAAGCCTCATGGATTGGTGACAACTTGCAAATTACTGAAGAAGAAGTTGTTTTACCTCGTTTAGATAAACAAGAACTAGGTGTTCTTTCTCAGTTTTCAGGTCATTCTAATCGTGCTGATGGTGGCAGTTTCATTATTAATGGAGAGGTTGAGGACTGGATTGGTCAAATTATTGAGCTTAACTTGGAGGTTAATACAAACCGTGAAAATGTAAAAATCGATAAGTTGTTTTTGGGGCTGGCTTCACCAGAAGATGAAATATTGATGGATGCACGAGCGGCTCGTGACCAATCGGTTATTTTTAGTATTTTTATTGTAATCGCATCTATTCCCATTGCTTGGTATGTGTCGCGTTTAGTGGCCAAGCCTTTACGCGAGTTGATGAATCAAAATGAAGCTATTATGGCGTTTAACTTTGATGCCACTAAGCAAGTTAATTCGGTAGTTTTAGAGGTACATCAATTAAGCCGAATTACTGAGCAACTGAAAAAAACCATTAAGCAGTTTTCAGATGTGTCCACCATGTTAGGGGAAGAAGATAACTTTGGCCGTTTACTCGATAAAAGTGTGCAAGAAATGCAAACCATATTGGATATGGAACAAGGGGCGATATGGTTGAAAAACGAACAGTTGTTCGAGTTGCATAGTAAGGCTCCCGAGGGGGTGACACTGCCACAAACTTTTACCTATGCTGATACCTTAACTCAGCCCTTGGTTAAATATTTGCTCGATGCCACCACTAGCTCAACCACTAAGTTTACGAGCTTAGATTACCAAGGCAAGCTGCTCAATTTAGTCGTATCTCCGTTGATTAATCGAGAAAACAAACTAGTGGGTATGATTGCAACATTCAGCCATCGTCAAGCTAATGTGTCGCCACGTGTTTTGTCGTTTATTGATGCCTTAAGTAGCGTGGTGACTATCGCCATTGAAAATCGTCACTTAATTGAATCTCAAAAGAACTTATTGGAATCCTTCATCAAGCTTACCGCTGGAGCGATTGATGCCAAATCGCCCTATACCGGTGGCCATTGCCAACGCGTTCCGGAGCTTACCAAAATGTTAGCCAATGCGGCGGTAGAACAGCAGCAGGGTGTATTTGCTGATTTCTCTATGAGTGAAGCGCAATGGGAAGAATTGTACATCGCTAGTTGGTTACATGATTGCGGTAAAGTCACCACACCAGAATACGTGGTTGATAAAGCCACTAAACTGGAAACGATCTACGATCGAATTCACGAAGTTCGTATGCGCTTTGAAGTGCTGAAACGAGATGCCCAGTTGAGCTATTGGCAGCAGGTAGCTGGTGGGCTGCCAGAGCATGAGCAAGAAACTTTGCAAGCGCAATTAGAACAGCAGTTAGCCACCTTGGATGAAGAGTTTGCCTTTGTGGCAAAATCTAATATCGGTGGTGAGTTTATGGGGGCAGAAGATATTGAGCGTTTGCATCAAATTGCCCAACGTACTTGGCAACGTACCATCGATGATAGCCTTGGTTTATCACACATGGAGCTTGATCGTAGGGCTTCGCAAAGGATTAATTTACCGGCTACTGAAAAACTATTGGATGATAAACCAGAGCATATTATTTATCGTCGTGAAGATGAGAAGATTGATGCTGATAACCCTTGGGGCTTCAAACTTAAGGTACCCGAGTACAAATACAATCGAGGTGAACTTTATAACTTAAGTATTGCGCGCGGAACCTTAAGTGAAGAAGAACGTTACAAGATCAACGACCATATTGTGCAGACAATTATTATGTTGGAAAAATTGCCGTTTCCACATCATTTGAGAAGAGTACCGGAAATTGCTGGTGGGCATCATGAGAAGATGGATGGTACTGGTTACCCAAGACAACTTAGCAAAGAGCAAATGCCAACCACCGCTAGAATGATGGCGGTAGCGGATATTTTTGAAGCGTTAACAGCGGTGGATAGGCCTTATAAAAAAGGTAAAAGCCTGAGTCAGTCGCTAAAGATCATGCGTTTTATGTGTGACGATAAGCATATCGACGCAGATATATTTAGGTTGTTTCTACATTCAGGAGTTTATTTGGAGTACGCCAAGGTTTTTCTGAAGCCGGAGCAAATAGACGAGGTAGATATAAACGATTATTTACCTGATCAAGCATAGGCTTTGCTGATCTTTGAGGTAACTTAATGAAAGGGGACTTAAGCTCTTAGGCTGAACCTTTCGTATTAGCGTTGGCTAAGGCTAATCTCCAACTACAATGTTGCGCCCAGCATTTTTGGCATTGTAGAGTAGCTCATCAGCGCGGTTTAACTGCGCGTCTAAATGCTCTTGTAGGTGGTTAGTCACGCCAATGCTAACGCTAATTGATAAAGGAGTATCGTTATAAATAAACTCAGTTGTTGCAACTTGCTCACGAAATGCATCTAGCAGTTGGTAGGCTTGTTCATTGCTAAGCCCCGCCATTGCCACACTAAACTCTTCGCCGCCAGTGCGGGCAAATAAGAAGTTAGATAGGCCCGCCTTCATTAAACTAGAGAAATGAATTAATACAGCGTCTCCTGCTTCATGACCGTATTGGTCGTTGAATTTTTTGAAGTGATCAATATCGAGTACTGCAACTGCTAGTTGAGAGTTTTTCTCGGCTGCTTTTAGATGCAATTTACGCCCATGTTTAATGAAAAAACGGCGATTAGGAATCGCGGTTAAATAGTCTTGATAAGCGGCTTTTTCCAGCTTTTCTACCAAGGCTAAAGTGTGCAGGCTATGATTGACTCGACATTGAAACTCTTCAATAGAAAAGGGTTTGTGTAAGTAATCGTTAGCACCGTTCTTAATGAATTTACTGGATACCGTGGCATTATCGGCTGACGACAACCCCAAAATGCTAATCCGCCGTTGGCCCATCTCGTGGCGCACTTTTTGAACCAGTTTAAAGCCATCCATGTTGGGCATTTGGTAATCACTGATCAGCAGTTTAATATCAGGATCATTTTGTAAGCAGTGAAAAGCTTCTACGCCATCATTTGCCTCTATTACATGAAACAAGTGGCGTTTTAACAAGCCACAAATGTGTTTCCTAGCAACTTCCGAGTCTTCTGCGACCAATATTTTAGTATTTTGATTAACATAAAGCTGATTAAGAGTATCGAAGGCTAACTCGTAGGAGTAGCGACCTTCTTTAAGCACATAGTCAACCACGCCTTTAATGATTAACAGTGATTGAGTTTGCTCATCAAAAGAACCGGAAAGCACTACTGTTGGAATGTTGTTTTCCAAGAGGTAATCAATGAGTTCTCCATTTGGTGCATCGGGTAAATTAAAATCTGCCAGTGCGGCAAAAAAGCTATTTGGTTCTGCACTATATACCTGCTTTGCTTGTTCCAAGCTTGAGGCAAAAACTGGCTCAAGTTGATTCAAGCGTGAAGACAAATGACGGAGAATTTTTAGTACTGTTGGGCTATCTTCTACGATTAGAATTTTTTGCATAACTTACTTTCCCAAAAACTCACTTGTTTATTGTGCTTTGTGTCAAATAAAACTGAACGATAAAAAACCAATATAACAAAATAACTGTTTGAAGAGGCACAGTTATTTCTAATAACCCATAACAAGAATTTACTGCGGTTTGTTGTTTTATCCGTGCTAAATACAATTGTAGATGGATTTATGGCTGCTGGTTTTGTTTAATCACTAAGAAGTGAGTCTTGTCACTGCTTAGTGACTAAAAGGAGATAACGTGTATTTAGCCGAATTTTTTACAGTGGTAGTGGTGCACCTGCTAGCCGTGGCGTCGCCCGGACCTGATCTAGCGGTAGTGCTCAAAAATAGCATATCTTTGGGGCGTAGAGCGGCTATTTTTACCTCAATCGGTGTTGGTTGTGGGATCATGGTTCATGTTATTTATTCCGTATTAGGAATTGGTTTAATCATTTCTCAGTCGATCTGGTTGTTTAATCTGATTAAGTGGTTAGGCGCTGCGTATTTAATTTTTATTGGTATTCAAGGTTTACGAGCAAAGCGTCGGGATGCCGCTGATATAGAAGCCGATACGGGTCTTAGGCTTAGCGATAAAAGTGCCTTTTTAAGTGGTTTTATGACCAATGGTTTAAACCCAAAAGCCACCTTGTTTTTTCTGTCATTATTTACCGTAATTATTAGTCCTAATACACCAATGATGGTGCAGTTGGGCTATGGTCTATATATGGTTTTTGCTACAGCCCTGTGGTTTTCTATGATCTCTTGGCTGTTTAGCACGGCCCGTGTCCGTCGTAGGTTCTTACAAGTTGGACACTGGTTTGATCGTAGTATGGGCTTTGTTTTAGTTAGTTTGGGAATTCGTTTGCTTTTTAGTAGTCGAAACTAATAAGCATTGGCAAATATTCGGGAGTTGTATGAAGGCAGCCAAATGGATAGGGCAAATACACACGCGCTGGCAGCTGGCCACTGTTTGGCAAAAAGCTGGGGTGTATTTTGTAATCGTCTTTATGCTTTATGTTGTGCTGTCACTAAGCTTGTTACCTTGGGTGATCAAGCAGCAAGTAGAAAAACAATTAACCGTTCTCACTGGTCACTCAGTGACTCTGCAACAAGCAGATTTTCATCCGCTTAAGCTTTCATTAACGCTGCGCCATTTTGCTATTGATGAGCTTGATGAGCAGCAAACTCAGCCTTTGGCGAGCTTCGAGCGCCTCTATGTAGATTTCACTTTAAGTTCTTTATTCTATTGGAGTTGGAATTTTGAAGCCTTGGAGTTAGACGGTTTATTCTTCCACCTTAGCCGACTTAAAAATGGTGCGCTAAATGTAGACAGTTTGTTTCCTAATACTGGTGAACCACAAGAAGCTGAGCCTGAAAACAGCGAACAAGCTAGCGTTCCCCGTTTGCGGGTTAAACAGTTTATGTTGCGCAACGCTCAGTTAAAGCTAAGCGACTACCTGCCAGAACAAGCTGTAGATTTCTCTATTTCTGACTTTGATTTATTGCTTAACGATTTTTATACCCAAAAAACTGGTGATGCAGCCAATGTGTATAGCATTGAAGCGCAAGTGGGCGAGCGAGGCCGTTTGGCTTGGAGTGGCGAAGTCGATCTCCCTGCTTCGCAGATATCGGGGCAGTTATCCTTAGAAGAGTTTCAACTTAACCGCATTTTCGCCTTTTTACGGCCTTATACCGATTTGCGCATTAACCAAGGAGCTGTATCGCTAAGCACTGATTATTTAATTGATTACCAACAACAGTTTCAGTTTATTACCGAACAAGGGCAGCTGAGCATTGAACAATTTGAACTGAGCGCTTTTGAGGAAATTCGCGCTAAGTTCGAACAGCTTTCGCTTAATAACATTACTTTTAATTTGAACCAGCAACACCTGAGCTTAGGGGATATAGGTCTCAATCAAGGTTTACTCACCGCCAACTTTGATCAGCATTCTCAACTAGATTGGCTCTCGTGGTTTCATTTTGAAAAGCTGGTGGCTGAAACCCAAACTGCTGACGCTAGCGAGCAAAGTGATTCTCCACAGGTGGATGAGCAGGAAGAGCCTACTACCAGTGAGTCATCTTGGGTGCTTAGTAACAACAGCATTAAGGTGAATGACTTTGAACTAAGGCTAGGTGAAGCGTGGTTAGGCAGTGCTAAACAGCATCAATTATTGTTACAAGCGCTTAGCCTTAGCGGGTTCTCTAGTGATATGCAGCAAACCACCGAATTAACGCTTGATGCTAGTTTGTACCAGCAGAGTCCACTCAATGCAAAGTTAGCCTTTAGTGGCCCAGAGCAGCGTTTAACTGGTCAAGTAAGCCTTAGCCAACTGGCGCTAAGGCAACTTGAAAAATGGTACTCCCCCTTTGTTCGCTTAGATATAAACAGTGGCCAACTGGCCTTAAGTAGCGAGTTAGATATGCAGCTGGCAGACAGCTTTGCTCTTACTAGCTCTAACGGGCGTTTGGCCTTATCGCAAATTAACCTCGCGGTGCCACAACAAACAGAGAACTTGCATTGGCTGGCGGCCAATGACGTTGTTGCCGACGGTATTGATGTCAATCTAACTAAGCAAACCGTTGATATTGCCAGCCTTGGCAGTGAAGCCCTAGAGTTTATTGCCAGCCTCGATGAGCAAGGCAACTTGGACATTATTGAATACCTAGGTTTTGCAGCAAGTAAGAATAGCGAAAACAGCTCAACCGACATCGAGTCTGAGCCGCAAGGCGATCAAACCTTAGAGCCTGAGTTAACTAATCTCGATGAAGCCAGTGACGTTTCTTTAAATGCGCAAATTAAGCCAGAACTTGCACAAAATGCAGTGGCAGCAGAAGAAACTGACGCTACTGCACGTGAAGAGCAAGTGGGGTGGTTGGTTAACATTGCCCAGATAAGCGCGGCTGATTCACGTTTTAGTTTGAGCGAGATGTATTCAGGACAAGAGCTTAAACACCAACTAAACGCCCCTTTAATTGAGCTTTCAAATATAAGTTCCGATATGAGCTCTTCGATGACGATAGCCGCCAAGCTACAAGCCGAGCAGGGTGGGGAAATTATAATTGATGGGGAAATTGCACTTGCCAATAAACAAGCTGATTTAACGCTTAAAGCTACTCAATTTGGTTTGGCTTTTTATCAAGCCTACTTAGCGCAATATACTGAGTTAAAACTTGAGTCGGCCAAGTTTAATACCGACATGCAAGTGCAACTAGATTGGCAAGGTCAATTTGGATTGGCTTTAAAAGGTCCGCTCAGCATTGATGAACTGCATTTAAAAGACGCGAGGGCGCAGTCCGATTTACTCAAATGGTCTGAGTTCAATCTTAGCCTATTGGATCTAGATACGCGCCAACGCCGCCTTGCTTTGGGTGAGCTTAACTTTATTCAACTCTACTTTTTAATTGAGGTATCAGAAGACTTTTCCACTAATTTGGCGGGGATTGTAAAGTCATCCGAAGAGGGTGAGATCACCGTTGAGCAGCGAAGCGAAGAACTTGACGAACAAGCCCGTGAGCCAATAGCTGCAAATGATTCAGCGAGCTGGCAAATTAGCATTGCGCAAACGCAGTTTAGCCAAGGCTTGGTCGACTTTGCGGATTACTCGTTAGAACCCAACTTTGCCGCCAAGATTGAAAAGGTAGAGGGAAAAATTGGTAGCTTAACTCAAGACGCTAGCCAGCCTGCCGAAGTGAGCCTAAGCGGTGAAGTGGACGGTTATGCTCCGGTAAGTTTTGCTGGTGAAATTGCCCCTCTTGCTGCAGACCCCGCCTTTGATGCGGCACTTGATTTTAAACACCTAGAACTTACTCGCTTAAATGCCTATTCGGGCACCTATGCAGGCTATGTGATTGAGCGTGGACAAATGTCTTTAGCCTTGGCTTATAAACTTAAGCAAAGCCAGCTACAGGGGAGCAATCAAGTTTACATAGAGCAACTGCAATTGGGTAAACGCACCAATAGCGAGAAGGCTACCTCGCTACCGGTAGAGCTTGCGATTGCGTTACTAGAAGATGACCAAGGCGTGATAGACCTAGGTTTAGAAGTTAGTGGCGATGTAAATGATCCAGACTTTAATGTTGGTGGATTAGTGTTCAAGGCTTTAGGTGGTGCGCTGAAAAAAATCGTTACCTCGCCCTTTGCCTTGATTGGCTCGCTAATTGGTAGTGACGAAACCTTAAATGAAGTGAGTTTTGTTGCAGGCAGTAGCGAGATTGAGCAGCAACAGCTTACTCAACTTGGCCAATTGGCCGAAGGCTTAAAAAAACGCCCGCAGCTAAAAATTGCTTTAGTTGGCTCTATCGATCCAGCTCAAGATATTCCAGCCCTCAAAAGACAAGCTCTCGCTGAGCAGCTTAATCAACAGGCTAATTTGGATATAGCGCCGCAAGATATCAGTTTAAGTGCAGTACTCGAGAATCGCAGTTTACGAACTGCTCTTGTTAACTTGGCACAAATTAACCTAGATGAAGCAAGCCGTAATGAAGACCGTCAGCAGCTAGCCCAGAGCTTACAAGAGCAAGAGCAGCTTAGCCCCGAGCGTTTAAATCAAGAGTTACACAGCTTGTGGTATCAGCGTTTAGTTGACCAACAAACCCTTAATGATGGCGATTTAGAAAGCTTTGCAGAGCAACGAGCGATTGCGGTGAAAGATGCTCTAACCGAACAAAACGAATTAGCCATTGACCGCGCTTTTGTACAGCGCCAAGCGCTCGACAAGCAAAGTGGCAAGATGCTGGTAACCTTAAGCATTATTGCTGATTAATCGCCAAAGCTTGTTTTAAACCCTGCTCGGGCGATAATGTCACTGATTTTGTAAGGAAAAGCAGTATGCAAAAGCTCCTACTCGTGGCCGAACACAGCGATTTTATAGTGGTTAATAAACCCAGCGGTATTAACTTTCATACCGAGTCTGGCGAGTTGGGGCTGGTTGAGTTGGCGCGCCAACAATTTGCCATAGAGTTATGGCCAGTGCATCGCCTAGATAAGCTAACCTCTGGCTTGTTACTGCTAGCTAAAAATAAAGCGGCGGCTGCGCGTTTTCAAGAGCTGTTTAGCCAAGGCTTAGTCAATAAGTTCTACTTAGCTTTAGCCTCTAACAAACCTAAAAAGAAACAGGGCTTGATTAAAGGCGATATGCTTAAAGCGCGCAACGGCAGTTGGAAGCTTGGGCATACTAACGATAACCCGGCGATTACCCAGTTTTTTAGCTTTGCGCTGTTACCCAAACGTCGTTTGTTTTTGTTAAAGCCTCATACTGGGCGTACCCATCAATTGCGGGTTGCCCTTAAAAGTTTAGGCGCGCCAATACTGGGTGATACGCGTTATGGTGGTGAAGCAGCAGAGCGCGGTTATTTGCATGCTTTTGGCCTGCAGTTTAATTGGGGTGAACAGTCTCTTCACTATGCAGCTTTAGATAATCTTGATGGGGATTTTGAGCGGTTTGAAATAGCTGAAAAAATTGACAGTTTAGCTAAGCCTTGGGAAGTGGCTTTTCCGCAACTTAAAGGTAGTTGATGGCATTGCTTAGAATTGTCGATTTTAAGCAAAAAAAGAGCCGCTAATGCGGCTCAAATGTTAGGGGCTGTTGATCTTTGGTGATGGTTTTTGCAGCAATTTATTAGCCATTTAGGCAAGGCAGTGAGTGTGCAGTTAAGTGGGCTTAATCATCACTCGCTAACGCTGAATAAATGGCTAAGAAATGCTGCCCGAAGGGTTTGGATAAGCGAACGTTACTCTTTGTTAAGCACTTCTTGCTTAGCCCACTAGGCTTCTAAGTGCTCGCCGCGATTAAAGCCCGCTTATCTCGAACAAAATTTCAACACCAAAGATCAACAGACCCAAAGGATGTTATTAGGCTTCTTTGGCCGAATTTAGTTTCGTTATTTCGTCTAACTCTTCATCCAAGTCGTCTTCACCAATGCCTTTTAGTTTGGCTATTAGCAAACCGGTAATCACTAAGGTTGTCACTACCCCTGCCACCGTCGAAATAGTCATTGGTAGCCCAAAGCCCAAGGTGCTTGAGTTTAGAATGAAGGTCACCACTACCGTTGTCATAAACATGGCTGGAACAGTGGTTATCCAGTGGAATTTGTCATTACGCAATAGGTAAGCGGTTGCCGTCCATAACATCATTACAGCGGTTGTTTGGTTAGCAAAGCCGAAGTAGCGCCAAATTACTCCAAAATCTACTTGAGTAAGAATTCCACCAATAATGAAGATTGGTAGTGCAATCATTAAGCGGTTTTTAACGGGTTTTTGAGACAGGTTAAAGTACTCTGCCAAAATTAGGCGGCTTGAACGAAACGCTGTATCGCCAGAAGTAATAGGTAAAATCACCACACCTAAGAAGGCTAAGATACCGCCAAATACACCCAGTAAACCAAACGATGCGTCGTAAACAACTTTACCTGGCCCACCGCTGGCAACTGCTGCTTGTAAACCTTCCATTGAATTGAAGAAAGACAGTGCAATAGCACACCAGATTAAGGCAATGACACCTTCGCCAATCATTGCACCGTAAAATACAAAGCGGCCATTTTTTTCATTTTCTACACAACGAGCCATTAACGGTGATTGTGTGGCATGAAAGCCCGAAATTGCGCCACAAGCAATGGTAATGAATAAGGCTGGCCATAGCGGTAAGTCATTAGGGTTCATGTTGGTGAACATTTGGCTTACTTCAAAGTTGCCCATAACTTGGTGCTCACTCGAGAAGGCTACTGCGGTAATTAGGCCTACCGACATAAAGATAAGTAATGCACCAAATAGTGGGTAGAAACGGCCAATAATCTTGTCGATGGGCACGATGGTGGCAATGATGTAGTAAACAAAAATGATACTAACCATAGTACCTAAACCAAGGCTGATACCAGCTTGGTCGTTGATAAGGTTAGTTAACATGCCAGCTGGAGCGGATACAAATACTACGCCTACCAGTAACAACAGCACAATGGCAAAAATATTCATGAAGTGGCGAGCGCTTTTACCTAGGTAACGCCCAGATAATGCCGGTACCGAGGCTCCGCCATTGCGAACTGACAACATGCCTGAGAAGTAGTCGTGAGTTGCGCCAGCAAAAATACAGCCAACCACAATCCATAACATCGCTGCTGGGCCGTATAAAGCGCCCATGATAGGACCAAAAATAGGGCCCACACCCGCAATATTAAGCAGCTGGATTAAATAAACTTTTTTCTTCGACATTGGCACAAAATCAACGCCATCTTGCTTCGCGTAAGCGGGAGTTTGTCGCTGTTCTTTAATGCCAAAAACCTTCTCTACAAAGGCGCCGTAAATGAAGTAGCCGCCGAGCAACGCTGCGACGCAAAATAGAAACCAAAGCATGTCATCCTCTCAGTACTTAGTTGTAATCAAGGCCAGTGTATTAATTCGCAAGTTGCTATTCAGTAGTCGCTTTGGTGAGTGGTGCTATTTCTTGGTAAGTGGTCGAAATAGCACTTAAGTGGTGTTGATTTAACCCGCAATAAATATAACAGCTATGGTGCGGTCGTCGGTACTTACACAACAATATCCTACAGCAAAACAGGTTTACGGCGTGCCTCTTATGTTGATTACAGCAATGGATATGACACTGCAGGCAACAACACTGGCTATAGCGTCAAGGTTTATCGTCAAGACAATAAACTACTCACTACCGATTCAGATGCGCTGAGCTACACAGAAACCCACAAGAAAACCTACCACTATGGCGAGGGCTACCAGCAAGCCAGCTCCACTATGACCACCTCGCGTGACCAGTGGACACCTAATAATGTCACAAATTACTACGACCGCTTTGGTTAGCTGTTGTATGTGCGCGGCTCCAATACCCGCTCCAAAGGTCACGACCGCATGCTGATTAACAACCGTGACGGGCAAGTACTATTCCGCCGTGACGGCACCAAAATGCAAGACTACTACTACGCCAATGGCAACGTACTCGGCGACACAGGCTCACTGTCTGACAGTAACTTTGAGAGCAACTATGTTGAAGCCTCTAAAATGCAACAGGCGGCACCCGGTACTTACACAGTTAATAATGGCGACACGCTAAAAGGCATTGCCCAAAAACTATGGGGCGATGGCTCACTGTGGTACATGATTGCCGACGCCAATGCCATTGAGCCAACCGCTAGCTTAAAACAAGGCATGAGCCTGACTATTCCTACGGTGAATAGCAACGTACACAATACCAGCGACACCTTTAAGCCCTATAACCCTAGTGATGTAATAGGCAAAACCGATGCCGAAGCAGTAGCACCACCGCCTAGTGATACCGGCTGTGCGCAAATGATTGTGGCCGTTGTCAGTATAGTAGTAGCGGTTGTTGTAGCTGTTTACACTGCTGGCACGGGAGCTGGCCCGGCACTGAAAATAGCCGCTGCAGGCTTAGGCGCTGCCGCCGGTAATGCAGCCGGCCAAGTGGTTGGCATTGCCCTAGGGATTCAGGACGGCTTCGACATGGGGGCCGTTCTTAAGGCTGGCGCTAGGGGCGCATTGGCTGCGGGGGTAGGAGCCATCGCAGGAACACTTGCAGATAAGGTAGATAAAGTTGGTACTATTGGCAACATCGCCACTAAAGCGGCAGCGCAAACCGCCGGTAACTACTTAACCAACAAAATACTCGACGACGGCAGCTTTAGCTGGAAAGGCATGGCTGCAGGTGTAGCAGGCTCTATTGCTGGGCAATATGGCGGGCAGATCCAAGGTAACGAAATGGCTACCGACTTCATATCCTCTTTTGCTGGCGGCGCAGCCGATAATGTAGCAAGGCAGTGGATGGGCATAGGTGGTAAGCGCGAATGGTCGGCCATAGCTACTGATGCCTTTGGTAACATGATTGGTAATAGTGTGGCGCGAGCGACCGGACCTAAAGCCACGTGGTCAAGCAAACCACCTTCTCATATACCAGGAGGCGGGGATAGACATTATGATGCTCGTTGGGATACAAGTGCGCCTGGGCATATACAGCGTTACAATACTCGCTGGAGCGACACCGCTCCTGAGCATATACAGCGATATAATGTGCGTTGGAGCGATGGTGCGCCTGAGCATATACAGCGTTACAATACTCGCTGGAGCGAAAAACCACCAGTTCACATTCCTGGTGGTGGTGATGGCTACTATCAACAGATAATCCCCGACGGTATTGTTGGTACATTAAATGAACCTTGGTATGTGAGCGCCCCTGTAATTGGTCACGTTGTAGACTTCGCTGGTAAAGTACAAGCAACGAGAAAAGATGATTATAAGCCAGAGGGGTTCAATACAAATGCGTTTACTGGTAAAGGAATGTCACCAAGAGAGAGTAACGACGCTCACTTTTATTCGATGCCCATTAGAGCACTCGAGACCGTTGCTCTGATTAATCCAGAATTAGCTGCCGTTAGAGCGTCAGGGTACCTCTCACTAGCATTAGATGGGTTTTCTGGTGAATATGGCTCTAGCGTTTCAGAGCTTACTTCATTGTTTTTGAATACATCATTTAGGAACCTACCGTTCGGGAAAGTAACCAATAGTATGCTATCTTCATCATATGGGAAAGTGGTTGAGTATTATTTTGACGCTTGGTATAAAGATGAAGATATAGGGTATTCTCCTGGTCAACCCAGAAAGGAAAAACTAGGCAATGAGTAATCAGAATGAAGACAATACCGTCTTTCTTGACCTATTCTCTCGCGGAGAAAAAGGGCCTTGGACATTACTATTGATAAACTTTGGGATATCTTTTCTGCATTTTTTTTTAGGTAATCTAGCAGATGATAAGTATGGAAAGCTGCCAAACTATATAGCGTTAACATTAATTGCATTCATACTTACTTTTTTATCTGTCAACGTATATCTAAAAATGTCGGGAAGAGACATTTTTGTTGGAGCCTTTCAGGGGTATTACTCCGAAAAAAAATATGACAAAAAGGGTTATCTAGCTACACTAGTTGTAACTATTTGTGGTTTCTCATATTTAATTTGGGTTATAAATCTTTTGTTTTATCCTTAAAAAACAAAAGCTTGAATTCAAGAACTAATTAATTATATAAGACACCCATAATTATAGCGAAATATTCACCACTGCTCTACGCTCAAGTAAAGCCTTAGCGTGGAGCTTTTGTTATGCCTCAGCCTAGAAAATCGCAAGTGAGTTTGGATGATACGCCTTATTAGCACTGTGTTTCCCGCAATTATATAAGACATATATGGACGCCCCGTGTTTTGCAACTCTTGATTGAAGATCGGTTCGCTGACATATATCCGGCGT
The DNA here is from genome assembly GCF_019649015.1 of Agarivorans litoreus. Classification (NCBI taxonomy): domain Bacteria; kingdom Pseudomonadati; phylum Pseudomonadota; class Gammaproteobacteria; order Alteromonadales; family Alteromonadaceae; genus Agarivorans; species Agarivorans litoreus. Next base: position 3,211,470 of record NZ_BLPI01000001.1, read on the forward strand.
CTTTAAGTAGGGCGATTCATTAATGCGCCCTGCGCCATGATGAGATCCGAACCCGGCCGCCTATACACCCACACGGTATAAAAATGCCTCGTCTTATTCTCAGGCTCTTGCCGGGACGGATAACCGTTTTTCCATCAAGGTTTGCAAACTCTAGGGTGACGTTTATATCTCTTTTTCCGCCTAATCAGTGAATTAAACAGTTCTGCTACTCTTTTTTCTCTGTATTGAAAAAAAATAAAGGACACCCAAGTCTTTTTGACAATCCCAAAAATAAAGGACACCCAAGTCTTTTTGCCAATCTCAAACAGCACTTCTAGGCTTTAAGTACATTCCAAGCCCTAGAGGTGCTGTTATGACCCGAGCTCGCGAACAGCAAATTTGTTTAGACAGTACGCCCTACTACCACTGCATTTGCCGCTGTGTGCGTAGAGCATTTTTGTGTGGCGAAGACCGAGCAAGTGGTGCTAACTTTAACCACCGCAAACAATGGATAGTTGATAAATTCACTCAACTCGCCGAGGTGTTTTCTATTGATGTAGCGGCTTATGCGGTGATGAGTAACCACTATCATTTAGTATTGCGAGTTAACCAGCAGCAAAAAAATAGGACACCCAAGTCTTTTGAAAATCTAAAACAGCACTTCTAGGCTTTAGTTACAGCTTAAGTGGTGTTGATTAATTTAACAATGTTATAAGCCAAAATGCTCTTTGATTGCTTTGAAGTAGCGCCGACTTACCGGCAGCTGTGCGCCGCTTTTAGTGAACAATACCGCTCCGCCATTATCTTCTAAAGAGATTTCGGAAATGGCTTCTACGTTAACCAAGTGTTGGCGATGGCAACGTAACAAAGGGGATTTGTCTTCAAGTACTTTTAGCGTTAGCTGGGTATGGTAGGTGCCATTTTCGGTGGCAACATGCACACCGCTTATATCGCTTGAAGCATGCTCGATATCTTCTAAGCGGATCAGTTTTACTCGTTGCTGGTAATAACAGGGTATTAATCTAAGTTGTTGCTCTTTGAGCATGTTTTGGTAGGAGTGATTAGCGGGCGCATCGGCTTCGGTTTGTTTGGTGGAAGGCAAGCGCTCTTTTAAGCGTTTAATCGACTTACACAAACGTTCCGAGTCAATCGGCTTGAGTAAGTAATCTACGGCATTTTGTTCGAAGGCATCTAGCGCGAATTGATCGTAAGCGGTCACAAATACAATTGCTGGCGCATTGTCGCTGTCAATCATGTTAGCCAGTTCTAAACCGCTAATTTGTGGCATTTCTATATCTAAAAACAATACCTCGGCTTGCAGTTGCTTGAGGTGCTTTAAACACTCTATGGCGTTGCCAAATTGCGCGACGACTTCAATTTCAGGGTAGCTTTGCAGCATCTCCTGCAGTTCTTCTCTGGCTAAGGGTTCATCGTCGACAATGATTGCTCTCATTGGTTAGGCTCCTTGGGCAGTGAAATAATCACCCTAGTATATTGGTTTAGCTGGCATTCAACTTGTAACGCGAAAGATGCACCAAAGGCATTACGTAAGCGGGTATCCACAATATGCATGCCTAATCCTTCGCTGGTGGCTTGCTCAGGCTTTTGATAAAGGCCGGCGTTGTCTTCAACTACCAATTGTTTAACTCCATTGTTTAGCCGGCTATAAATGGTGATTTTGCCGGTTTCAAGTAAATGGGCTGTGCCGTGTTTAATGGCGTTTTCCACTAAAGGTTGCAGGGTAAAAGTAGGTAATTCAAGTTGCATAAATGCTTGGTCGATGTCTTGTTTTATCACTAATCGATCGGCAAAGCGCACTTGCTCAATATGCAGATAAGCATTTACATGTTCGAGCTCGGCACTCACCAAACTGGTTTGTTGATTGCGTTTTAAGTTAATCCGTAAGAACAAGGCTAAATCAGCAATAAGCTGACGTGCAGAGCTGGCGTCGCGTTTTACCACCGCGCTAATGGTATTTAAGGCATTAAACAAAAAGTGTGGGTTAATTTGGGCGCGAGCCAGTTTTAGCTCAGCTTCGGTGAGTAGTTGTTGCTGTTGCTGAACATGGCTATCACGTAATTGTTCGGCAATTACTTTAGCAATACCTTCGCCTAAGGCGCGGTTAATGTGTAAAAACAAGCGGCGTTTCGACTCGTAGAGTTTCACAGTGCCAATTACATCGTTCTCGCTGCCGCGAATCGGCACCACCAATGATGAGCCTAGTGGGCACTTATCGCTGGAGCTGCATTGATAAGGTTCTTCAACACCGTCGGCAAATACTACTCGGTTTTCGTTAATTGCTTGGTGAGTTTGTTTGGATGCAATAGGGCGACCCGCGTGGTGGTGATCACTTCCTAAGCCTTTAAAAGCTAAAACCTGTTGGGTATCGGTAATGGCGACCGCAGAAACGCCAGTTTCTTCGTGAATGATATTGGCGATACGCACCGCGTCTTGTTGTTTGAAGCCTTGGTGAAAGATACCCACCATGCGTTGCGCAAGGTTAAGTGCTTTGGCTGAAGAATGACTACTAAATTTATCGTAAAGGCGGCGGCGGTCGCGAATCATCATCATGAATAAGGCGGCGCCAACAGAGTTGGCTAAAACCATAGGAAGGGCGATAACTTCGACTAAGGCTAGTGCCTGCTCAAAGGGTTTAGCAATCAGCAAAATTAGTAACATTTGTAGGGTTTCGGCGATTAAGGTTGCAACAAAGGCAATCGTAGGTGAAAACAAATGTTCGTTGTGCAAGCTGCGCCTGCGGATCCACAAATGAAATAAGCCGCCAACTAAACCTTCAAGGGTGGTCGAAACCGCGCAGGCTACGTCGGTAAAGCCACCCATAAAGTAGCGATGCATGCCTCCGGTAAAACCTACCAGCAAACCCAGTACTGGGCCGCCAAATAATCCACCAAGCACGGCGCCAACCGCGCGAGTATTGGCAATGGCATCGTCAATCGCTAAACCAAAATAGGAGCCAAGAATACAGAAGCCCGAAAACAAGCAATAAATGGTGAGCGTATTAGGTAAACGTGGCGACAGATTAGTAAGCGGAAGAAAGGCTGGCGTTTTACTCAGCAGGTAGGCAATGACCAGAAAAACGCTCATTTGTTGGGCTAAAGACAATAGCAGGGAAAAATCACTCAATATCATCAGCTATTAAAGCCTCGCTAGTTGGCGAAAGGATATCTGGCATTCACAGTAGATAGCAGCATATTAGCATACTGTTTGCAGCAACTAATAGGACTTACCAAAATCGCTGGTAAAGCTCTTAACAAGCTGGTAACGCTTGACTGCTTGCAAATGGTGTAAGCACTGGTATTGTGATGGGTTTCTATAATAATTAATCCCAAAATGGGAAAGGAAATGTGTGGCTAAATCCGCCACCGGAGTAAAAGAGCAAATGCAAAAAGATCCAATTAACGATATTCATATCTCGTCAGAACAAGTCCTTATCACACCAGAACAGTTACGCGAGAAGCTTCCAGCTTCTGACGCAGCATTACAATTTGTATTGCAGTCTCGTAAAACTATCGCTGATATTTGCCACAAACGTGACTCACGTTTATTGGTTATTACTGGCCCTTGTTCTATTCACGATTTAGAACAGGCGAAAGAATATGCTTCGCGCCTGAAGAAACTTCATGATCAATATAGCGATCGCCTATTTATCGTTATGCGGGTGTATTTTGAAAAACCTCGTACTACCGTAGGTTGGAAAGGTTTCATCAACGATCCTCACATGGATAACTCTTTTGATGTGGAAACGGGTCTTCACAACGCCCGTGAACTGCTAACTTGGACTGCTGAGTTAGGTTTACCAGTGGCCACCGAAGCGCTAGATCCAATTAGCCCGCAGTACCTATCAGAATTGTTCTCTTGGGCTGCTATTGGTGCACGTACTACTGAGTCACAAACTCACCGTGAAATGGCCAGTGGTTTGTCTATGCCTGTTGGCTTTAAAAATGGTACCGATGGCAACTTAGGTACAGCAATTAATGCAATGCAATCGGCTGCTCACTCACACCGTTTCATGGGTATTAACCAGCAAGGTCAAGTGTCTTTGTTGCAAACTCAAGGTAACCCAGATGGCCACGTTATTTTACGTGGTGGTAAGCAGCCTAACTACGATTCAGTAAACGTGGCACTGGCTGAGCAAGCAATGGAAAAAGCCGGTTTAGCACCTACCCTTGTAGTGGACTGCAGCCACGCTAACTCTAGCAAGAACCACGAACTTCAGCCTTTGGTTGCGGCTAACGTGATTAATCAAATTGAAGAAGGCAATAAATCAATTATTGGCTTAATGTTAGAAAGTAACTTGGAAGCGGGTAACCAGCCAAGTGAAGCACCCAAGTCAGCACTTAAATACGGTGTATCGGTAACCGATGCGTGTATTGATTGGGATGCAACTGCAACGTTGATCGACAAAATGTTCAACGAACTTGGTGACAGCCTAGCTAAACGCCTAGAAAAATAATAACGGAAACAACATGGTTCAAGCTCTAAATCTTTTACGTGACCAAATCGATGAAGTGGATCAACAGCTTCTAGATTTGCTACAGCAACGTATTCAGCTAGTACATAAAGTAGGTGAAGTTAAAACCCAGCACGGTTTGCCTATTTATGCACCGGATCGTGAAGCAGCCATGTTGGCTAAGCGTCGCGCCGAGGCTGAAAGTAAAGGTGTACCGCCAGCGTTAATCGAAGACGTATTGCGTCGAGTGATGCGTGAGTCGTATACTAGTGAAAAAGACAGTGGTTTTAAAACGATAAATCCTGAGCTTGGCAATATTGTTGTAATTGGTGGTCGTGGGCAACTAGGCCGTTTGTTTGTACAAATGTTTACCTTGTCTGGCTACCAAGTTGATGTCATTGGCAAAGAAGATTGGCATAAAGCCCCCGAACTATTTGCTACCGCCGGGTTAGTGTTGGTTTCTGTGCCTATCAACCTTACAGAGGCGGTGATTGCCCAGTTAGGTAATTTGCCTGAAAACTGTATCTTGGCCGACATCACTAGTATTAAGTCTGCGCCGCTCAACAAGATGTTGGCTGTGCACAAAGGCCCTGTAGTGGGTTTGCATCCCATGTTTGGCCCAGATGTACCGAGCCTTGCTAAGCAGGTTATTGTTTACGCCGATGGTCGTGGTGGTGAGAAGTACCAGTGGCTATTGCAGCAAATGGGAATATGGGGCGCACGTTTACATGCCGTAGAAGCAGAAAGCCACGATAAAGCGATGACTTTGATTCAGTCTTTACGTCACTTTACGTCTTTTGCTTATGGCATGCATTTAGCGCAGGAAGATGCAGACTTAAAACTGTTACTAGACTTAAGCTCTCCGATTTATCGCTTGGAGCTGGCCATGGTTGGACGTTTATTTGCCCAGTCTCCTGATTTGTACGCCGATATTATTATGGCATCAGAGCAGAGTACTGCGATGATTAAGCGTTACCACCAACACTTTGGTCAATTGGTTGAGCTGGTAGAGAATAAAGATCGCGAAGGTTTTATTGCGTCTTTTGAGCGGGTGAGTGACTGGTTTGGTGATTACTCGCAAGAGTTCTTAAAAGAAAGCCGCAGCCTATTACAGCAAGCTAACGACAGCCGACGCTCTTAGGTTTTGTAGTTAGTGATTAGCCAGCCCTTAGGGCTGGCTTTTTTATGCACTTTATTAGCTTTTTTATAGATAATCTTCGAAAGCGGTTTGTTGTTCATATTCGGCAATTTTTTGTTTTAACCAGCTTAGCGCCTTACCCTTATCAGTAAATATTTGTACCGTTTCCCCTGCTTGAATATATATTTGGCTTAAATGCCATTTAGCGAGCTCTGGTACGCTGGCGTGGGTAAGGATTAAGGCGGTGGCAACTCGACCACGTTGTTTTTCAACTTTTAACCACTCAATTAATTGGTTTGCTGCATCTTCGGTATAAAAGGTTTCTCCATGAAATGTGGCTAAAACTGCCCATGGCGAATCTAATAATTGGTCTAGTATAGGAGCCGCAGCGCTGCCACTATCTTCCATTTGTTCAAGATTCCAAGGGCCAGTACCTTCAATCTCCATTATTTGTCCATTAAGTGCAAACTCAATAGAACCATGTGCTTCTCGCAATGCCGTCTCCCACAAACACTAAACCGACGAAATTGTATTGGCTTGTTAGTTTAAGTTAATGCTAGATCCCCAGTTCAGCAAGTTTCAGTTAACGAATTCGACTAATTTATAATTCCAACAAAATTGAGAAAAAGCAGAAGCTGGTAATGAAAAGCTGCTTTGGCTATAGCTATAAAGCTCCTTAGTTTATGGAAACTCTGGCAATTTGCCGGTTAGCTAAAGCTGCGATTCACCGAGATAACAAAAAAACTGGTTTATTTCGCCTATTCATTGCGCCTAACTATGTTTATTCCCCGCTATATTGGTTAAAATTGCGCGTTTTTGGTACTTCGACGTAGGTCATTGCAAGATGTTTGAAATTAATTCGCTGAACAACTCACTAGCAGATATTAAAGAGCGCACAGAAGTGCTCCGGGGGTACCTTTGACTACGATGCAAAAGCAGAGCAGTTAGAAGAAGTCAGTCGCGAATTAGAACAACCAGAAATTTGGAATGACCCAGCGCGCGCGCAAGCCTTAGGCAAAGAACGCTCAGCGCTAGAGTTGGTGGTAAAAACCATCGACAATCTTACTCAAGGCATCGAAGATGTGGCAGGTTTGGTTGAACTGGCGGTAGAAGCAGAAGATGAAGAAACCTTCGAAGAAGCTCAAGCCGAAGCCGAAGACTTAGTTAAACAGTTAGAGAAGCTTGAATTTCGCCGGATGTTTGCCGGCGAAATGGATGAGAGCGATTGCTACATCGATATTCAATCGGGATCTGGTGGCACCGAGGCTCAAGACTGGGCCAATATGATGCTACGCATGTATTTACGTTGGTGTGAAGCCCACCAGTTTAAAGCTGAGTTAGTTGAAGTCTCTGATGGTGATGTAGCAGGCATTAAAGGCGCAACCATTAAAGTAAGCGGTGAATATGCTTACGGTTGGCTAAGAACAGAAACAGGGGTGCACCGTTTGGTACGTAAGTCTCCTTTTGATTCTAGTGGGCGTCGTCATACCTCGTTTGCATCGGCGTTTATCTACCCAGAAATTGATGACAGCATTGAAGTAGACATTGATCCAGGTGATTTGCGCATTGACGTATACCGAGCTTCAGGCGCGGGTGGTCAGCACGTAAACAAAACCGAATCGGCGGTGCGAATTACCCACTTGCCTACCAATACTGTAGTGCAGTGTCAAAGCGGGCGTTCACAGCACAAGAACAAAGACGAAGCAATGAAGCAGCTTAAAGCTAAGTTGTTTGAGTTAGAGTTGCAAAAACAGAATGCCGAGAAAAAAGCGGCGGAAGACAATAAATCGGATATTGGCTGGGGCAGTCAAATTCGATCTTATGTATTAGACGATTCGAGAATTAAAGATCTTCGAACCGGTATTGAGAACCGTAATACTCAAGCCGTGTTAGATGGTGATTTAGATAAATTTATAGAAGCTAGCCTTAAGTCAGGGCTGTAACGAGCAAGGTTTTCACATGTCGGAACAAACAGAACAAAGTCTGGAACAAGCAGCACAAGAAGAAAATAAACTGATCGCAGAGCGTCGCGCTAAGTTAGACAAAATTCGCGAAACTTGCTCGGCTAACGGCCACCCAAATGACTTTAAACGTGAGCACCTCGCTGACGATTTACAGCAGCAGTTTGGCGAACAATCTAAAGAAGATTTAGAAGCAGCCGGTAACGTAGCCGCTATTGCTGGTCGTATTATGGCTAAGCGTGGACCATTTTTGGTGATTCAAGATGTATCGGGTCGCATTCAAGCTTACGCGCCTAAGCCGGTGCAAAAAGAGCTAAAAGAAATTGGTGGCTTAGACATTGGCGACATCATTGGTGTTAAAGGTGCGCTGCACAAATCAGGTAAAGGTGACCTTTACGTGAACATGGACGAGTATGCTTTGCTAACTAAAGCCTTGCGTCCATTGCCAGAGAAATTCCACGGTTTAACCGACCAAGAACAGCGTTACCGTCAGCGTTATGTTGATTTGATCGTGAACGACGATTCACGCCAAGCCTTTATGGTGCGCTCCAAGCTGGTAGCCGGCATTCGCCGCTTTATGGAGTCTAAGAACTTTATGGAAGTGGAAACGCCAATGATGCAAGTGATCCCAGGCGGCGCTACTGCCCGTCCATTTATCACTCATCACAACGCGCTAGATCAGCAGATGTTCCTGCGTATTGCACCAGAGCTTTACTTGAAGCGTTTAGTGGTAGGTGGCTTTGAGCGCGTATTCGAAATTAACCGTAACTTCCGTAACGAAGGTCTGTCGCCCCGCCATAACCCAGAATTTACCATGATGGAATTCTACATGGCCTACGCCGACTACAACGATCTCATGGATCTAACCGAAGAAATGCTACGCACTGTTGCGGTTGAGGTTCTAGGTTCTTCTTCTATGCCTTACGGCGACGAGACAGTCGAATTTGCTGGCAGCTACCCGCGCTTGAGCATGTTGCAAGCGATTAAGCAGTACAACCCAGAGCATGCCGATATTCAAGCTTTAGATTACGACAAAGTGCAAGACCGCGAGCACATGGTGAGCATTGCTAAATCAGTTGGTGTTGAAGTAGAGAAGTTCTGGACTTGTGGCCAGCTACTTGAAGAAATCTTCGGTGAGACTGCTGAGCCTAAGCTAATTCAGCCAACCTTTATTACTGAATACCCTGCAGAAATTAGCCCGCTAGCGCGTCGTAACGACGACAACGCCTTCATCACAGACCGTTTTGAGTTCTTCATCGGTGGTCGAGAAGTGGCTAATGGCTTCTCTGAGCTTAATGATGCTGAAGACCAAGATGCACGCTTTAAGGCGCAGGTTGAGGCTAAAGATGCTGGCGATGATGAAGCGATGTTCTACGACGCTGACTATATCACCGCTCTAGAGCACGGCTTACCACCAACGGCTGGCCAAGGTATTGGTATTGACCGCCTAGCGATGCTCTTCACCAACACGCACACCATTCGCGACGTGATTTTATTCCCAGCGATGCGTCCTCAAGCTTAAGTTCACAAATAAGCTATTAAAGGCCATACACTTTTTATAGTGTGTGGCTTTTTTTTTGTGCTTTTTCGTTATAGTAGCGATAACGAAGACTAAGCTCATTGAGAGTAAGCTTGGTTTAGTTAAAAGCAATTAGCGTAATTAAGGGAGAAAGGTAGTGAAAATGCTGTTGTCAGGAATAGTAGTGATTGTACTGGTTGTAGTTGGATTTATGGTCTACAAAAACCTTAGCACTCCAAGTGACCTAGGTTTGCAATCGGGTCGCTTGGCGCCATTAGCCAGTTCTCCAAATGGGGTGTCTAGTTATGCCGAAGGCGATAAAAAAGTAGCTGCCTTGCCATTTAAAGCCGATTTGAAAAGCACCCAACTAGCCGCCTTACGTGCTTTTGCTCATATGCCAAATAATCAAGTCATTAGCCGAGACGAGCAATATGTACACGCGGTTTTTTATAGTCCAACGGTAGGTTATCGCGATGATGTAGAGTTACACTTCGACCAAGCCGAGCAGTTAGTCCATTTTCGTTCACAATCGCGGGTTGGCTACTCCGATATGGGTATAAATAATCAGCGATATCAAGAGTTTGCTAAGTTATACCTAGAAGCCAAATAATTACCGTAAAAGCGTGAGCCAAGTTGCAGTTAGCGCAGCTTGGCTTTACCTAATGGAGTTTATTGGCTTAGCTTAAGGGTATTCTCATTGGTAGTTGGTGATGCCGTGAAAGCATGTCTGTTTAGTCTGTTGATTCTTGTAAGCTGTCAATCTCTTGCAAACGAAATTTCCTCAAAACCCCGTTTTTTGGTGGTTCCCAAAACCGTTACTAATCCTTTTTTTGATGATGTAGAAAAGGGCTGTTTACAAGCTGCCGCTGAGTTAGATGTAGAGTGTGTCTACCTTGGCCCTGAAGAAGCCGATGCCCGTTACCAAGATCAAATAATTTCTCAGCAAATTGAGCAAGGCTTAGACGGCATTTCGGTGTCGGTGATTAACTCTCGGGTGCTTACTCACCGCAGCATGCAATTGGCCAAGCAAAGTCAAATTCCCGTAGTGACATTTGATTCTGATTTTTCTGAAAAAGCCTTGGCTGCCGATCCCAAATTACGACATAGCTACATTGGAACCGATAACTTTCAGTTTGGCTTTCAGTTGGGGCGTTTAACCCAAGCCTTAAAGCCGCAAGGAGGCTCGTTCTGCATTATTACCGGGCATAAGGGCGCGGCCAATTTGATAGAGCGTATTAGCGGGGTGTATGCCGGCTTAGGGTTTAACAATAACAGCGGTAAAAGTGATTTATGGGAGGAGCTTAGTCGCTGCCCAATCTATTCCGATGACGACGCTAATCGCTCGCTAAATAATCTTGATAGAATGCTACGGTTACATCAATACGAGCCTAAGTTGCTTGATGTAATTATTACTGTTGGTGCGTGGCCGCAAACCTTGGAGTTTAAATACTCAGACCTTGTGTCACCGCATAGAGATAGTTTAGCGTCAAAGCGTTTATTGCTTATTTTTGGCGACACCCTCGAAGTACAAAAACGTTTGTTAGCACAAGGCTTAGCTCATGGTAATGTTGGTCAGTCGCCTTACGATATGGGCTACCAATCGATTTATACGCTGTATAGCATTCACCAAGGTAAGACGGTAGAACCATTAATACACACCAAGCTGGAACGCTGTGTATTTGGTCAAATACCTATGTGCCAGTAGCGTACAAGTGTTGAAACGGTCCCTGTGTCAGGTGGTAAACTTCTCGTAGGTGCTTAACTTGCTTAAGCAAGCACCATAGGAGCAGCAATTTGGTCGGCGCTTTGTTGATCTTTTAGCTGAGCAACTAAGGCTAGGCTGAATTCAATGGCAGTGCCGGGGCCTTGGCTAGTAATGAGCTTATGTTCTTGGTCAACCACGACTCGGTCTGCACTTAATTGGTTTTGCGGTAGCTGCTGTTGAAAGCCAGGGTGGCAAGTTACCGCGGCATCACCCAGTAAATTATGCTCTGCTAGTACTACTGCAGGAGCTGCACAAATTGCGGCTAACCATTGCTTTGCTTTACGTTGCTTAAGCATGGCAATGAGTGATTCACAATCTCGGAAAGCCTCACTACCGAGAACACCACCGGGTAATACCAACATGTCGTAGTCTGCAGCGTCTATTTCACTAATGTGTATATCGGCCGTCAGCTTTACGCCGCGAGAGGCAACAATATCTAAGCGCTTGTTGGCTTCTATACTCACTACGTCTACGATAATCTCGGCTCGGCGTAATACATCGATAATGCTTACGGCTTCAATTTCTTCACTGCCAGAGGCTATAGCTACCATCACTTTAGTCATTGTGTTTCTCCAATCGCTGGATCTGTTGCAGCATGTATTGATTGTGTGGACAAGCCAATTGATGTTTCGCAGCCTGCTTAACTATATAACCATTAATGTAGTCTATTTCACTAAGGCGTTTGTGGTGTATGTCTTGCTGCATAGAGGAAAAGTTATTGGCCGTTGCTTTCGCTACCTGCAACACCGTTTTGTGTAGGTCATCGGCACTTAAATCAAGCTGTTCTACAGCGGCTACTTGGCTAACTTCTTGACAAAGTGCGGCAATATCTTTGTTAAACCGTGTATCTAGCAATTCGCCGTTTCGGCATTGCTGCAATGCAGTGAGAGGGTTAATACAGCAATTGATTGCTAGTTTTCGCCACAGAGCGGGGTAAATATTGTCTTGCCAACTTGCGCTTGGCAATGCTTGCTCAAGAGCCATCAAATCTTGCGGCTTTGTGGCGTTTTTTAGGTAAGGCCCAACAACCAGCTGACCCAAGCCCGTGTGTTTTAGTTGTAGTTGGGTATTCGTCTTTTCTTGAATAAGCGCGCCATGAGTATTACTGGCTAAATACAACTGCTGGGGAGCGAGTTTATCTATGATCTCATGGTCTGCGCCCATCCCGTTAACCACTAGCATTAGTTTGCAATTGTCGGGTAGTTCCAACGCAGATAACGCTAGTTTTACTTGATGGGCTTTTACACATAGCAGTAACCAACGGCAACTAGGCAAGCTGCAAAATACCTTTAAGTTGTTTGTAATGACGCCATATTCAAGGCTATCGAGTTGCAGTGTTAGGTCTTGATTATGCTTTAAGCGGGAGTCAACAAAACACACTTTTTGTTGTTGATGGCTCAACAAGCTGGCCAGTAAGCCACCTACGGCACCCGCGCCAATGATGGCAAAGTCGTAATAGGGTTTTGCAGAAACAGTCATAAATAGACTCACTAATCTAACAAAATTGGCGCTAGCGTTACCGCAAGCGATACTCTTTTAGTGGTAACGGGATATAATGCAGCAATTTTCGCATAAGGCCAGATTTTAGGGGAGAGAAAACATGCCTTCATTTGACATTGTTTCTGAGATAGATGCTAACGAAGTTCGCCATGCTTGTGATAACGCGATACGAGAACTGGAAACACGTTTTGATTTTCGTGGTGTAGAAGCCAGCTTCGAATACAAAGATGAGTCAATTAAGATGACTGCTGAGGCTGAGTTTCAGTTACAGCAAATGCTACATATTTTGCGTGGCACTTTAGTAAAGCGCTCGGTTGATGCTAAGTCGATTGATTTAGCTTCGGTAACCCGTAGCGGCAAAACACACTCTCAAGTGGTTAACTTTAAAAATGGGATTGATCAAGCCACCGCTAAAAAAGTGGTTAAGCAGATCAAAGATGCCAAGCTAAAAGTTCAGGCCTCTATTCAAGGTGAACAAGTACGTGTTACCGGCAAAAAGCGTGATGACCTGCAAGCGGCAATGGCATTGGTACGCAGTGGTGAATACGACCAACCGTTCCAGTTTAATAACTTTCGCGACTAAGGCTGAATAGCCAAGGTTTGTTGGACTAGATAAACCGCCATCTGGCGGTTTTTTGTGTTTGGCGCTAATCTCAAAAACTTTTTAGTAAAAAAGCTCCTATAAAGGGCCAAGTTTATAGTTGTTAAGCCTCATTACTATGTCGGTGAAATAATAAGTAATAAACAATGTATGTGTTTACCTAGTAGTGATGTTGAGCCGCAATTAACCGTTTGCTAGCGACATAGAAGTGATCTGCGCGCAACTTAGCGCCTAGTTGCATCCGAAAGTGGCTAGGCTTGTTTGTTCGATTCGTTGTGCGCCAATATCTTGGTAAAATAGCCTTTCAAGCTGAGTAACATGATTAAACTTGGCACAACCATCACCGCGGTTAAAATGAAAAACAGCGGCCAAGATTCTAAATAGTCTGCCAAGCTGCCGCTGAAAGAGGCGAGCGTGGTTCGGCCTAAGTTGCCCAAACTGGCGAGCAAGGCGTATTGGGTTGCCGAGAACGCTTGGCCAGTAAGCACTGTTAAAAACGAAACAAAGGCTACGGTGGCAAAGGCGCTGGTAAAGTTATCGACGATAATAGTAGCTAAAAATAGTTGTTCATCTGGGCCAGTAGCAGCAATCCAAGCAAACATTAAGTTACTGCTAGCCATAGCAATACCACCTAATATAAGCCCCTTAATAATGCCAAAGCGCACATTAAAGGCACTGCCAACAATGGTAAATATTACCGTTGCACCCCAACCAATAAGTTTAGAGTAATGGCCAATTTGCTCGTTACTAAAGCCTACTTCGCGGTAGAAAGTAATTGACATGCGGCCTAAGAAGGCTTCGCCAATTTTGAATAGAAACACAAACAGCAACAAGGTTATGGCTACGCGCACCCCGTTGCGGCGGAAAAAATCTAAAAAGGGTTCGGCAACCGTTACTGTTAACCAAGCTACCAAAGGTGATTTAGTGCCAAGATATTGAGCATGGCGCGCTTCGGCTTGTTGTTGCAATGCTTCACGGTTGCTAATAGGTTCTTTCACTAACACGGTAAAGAGCATCAGTAGCGCAACAATGAAACACATGCCTAAATAGACACCATTCCAACCAATGCTGTCGGCGTTAATAAATGCCAAATACCCCGGTAGAGAATAACCCGTCCACCAACCGATTACCGCCATGGCCGAGGCTTGTGGTAAACGGTGTGAATCGCTATTTGCAAAGGTATCGATACGGTAAGCATCAATGGCAATATCTTGGGTGGAAGAGGCAGTGGCGATGCACAAGGCCAGCAGCGAGGTAAAGACCAAGCTGTTGGCGGGGTCAAACTGGGCAATGCCAAAGGTACACAGCAACACGATACCTTGGCACAAAAATATCCAACTTCTACGTTGGCCGAGCCAAGCATGTAAAACAGGAAGTTTTACTCTATCAACTAAGGGAGCCCATAAAAAATTGATGGCATACACGGTAAATACCGAGCCAAAAAAGCCAATGGCTGAGCGTGACAAACCGGCGTCGGTAAGCCAGCCCGACATATTTGAGCCAATTAGTACCCACGGAAAACCGCTGGCACAACCGAGCATAAATACCCAAAGCAATCGTTTATCTAAATAAGAACGTAGGGTCTGAGACCAATTTAGCGATGAGTTCATTTATAGCTCGGTTAAGTTGTGGCGAGTTTACGGTTGGCTTTCGTCAACAATGACTACATCTTCAATAATCACTTTTTCCATAGGCACATTGCGCATGCCAGGGATAGGACCTGTTTTAGTTGGCTTGCTTACAATTCTATCCACTACGTCCATGCCTGAAGTGATCTCTGCAAATACCGTGTAGCCGTATTTATTTGCGCTGCCGTCTAAATAGGCATTATCGATAACGTTGATGAAAAACTGACGAGTAGCACTGTGTGGGTCGTTAGTGCGTGCCATAGCAACGGTGCCACGCTTGTTGCTCAAGCCGTTTTTCGACTCGTTTTCTACTGGGCGATAGGTATCTACTTTTTCGTAGTTAATTGAGTAGCCGCCACCTTGCACCATAAAGTTAGAAATGGTGCGATGAAATAACGTACCTTTAAAGCTGCCGTCTTCTACATAGCGAAGGAAGTTAGCGACAGTTTTTGGCGCAGCTTCGGCATTCAGTTCCATTTCAAATTCACCTTGGTTAGTGATGAATTTTAAGGTTTGTGCACTAGCGCCAAGACTTAATGTAGCGAAAACACAAGCCACCAAGGTGTTACGGAAAATGCCCAAGTTCATAATTGATACTCCAATACTTCAATAAGTTGCGGGTCGTTAGCGATTTGTGTCAGTAGTTCAGAAAGCTGTTGGCTCATGGCTTCGCTTTGCTTGTTTACGTTGACAGAAAACGCACCTTCATTAGTGTGGGTGGAACGAAATTGTTTGCTTAAGGTTTTGTGAGGGGTGTCGATAGTCACCTTTAAACGCATAACAGAACTGGCGGCATGTTTAACGCTGCTTTCTTCTACTTTGTTGGCCAGTTCTAGAATATCGATGGTAATTAGGTTTGGTGAGTCTGGCACAAAACCAATGCCTTGCTGTTGCCAAGCACTCGAGAGCTGTTGCTCGATGTTTTGACGCAAATTGTTGCCGCTTGAAATCAGCTGGGCTTGTTCTTCACCTTCTTGGTGAATGCTAATTAAAAACCGGTTGCTGCGTAAATCTTGAGATTTTATTGCAGCAATGATTGAGTGTTGAACCGAATCATTAACCTCAATGCTTGGGGTTAATGCGACTTGCTGCGGTTGGCTGCTGCAGGCGCTAAGCCCTAATACGCCGCTAATTAGCAAAGCGGGTAATAAAAACTGAGTTTTCAAGTTGTTCACCTTAATGAGTGGATTAACGCTTAGTGCTGCTCAGAATAACAAATTTGTTATTGCTCGCCAGTAACTTATAACCGCCAAAGTAAGATTTTAATAGTGGGTGATAGCCCAAGTGTCGGTTAGCTACCACTATCAGTTGGCCGCCACTGCGTAAGCAGCGTTTAGCATCGCGAAACATTTGTTGGGCAATATGCGTAGAAATGGTGTTTTGTTGATGAAAAGGCGGATTACATAATACGAGATCGGCACTGTTGTCGGCTTGATGCTGCAAAGCGTTATCGTGGTTAAACTCACAATCGGCTAATCGCTCTGGAAAGTTTAAGCTTACATTATTTTTTGCCGAGGCTAAGGCCATAGCCGATTCGTCACAAAAAGAGACTTTAGCTTTTGCATAATGTTTGAGTGCTTGTAAACCCAGTAGGCCATTGCCACAACCCAAATCAACCACTGCTTCAAAATCGCCCTGCGGAAAATTGTCTAACATAAAGCGACTGCCAATATCTAACTTGCCGAAGCAAAATACATTAGCGTGGTCGTTTAGC
Organism: Agarivorans litoreus; assembly: GCF_019649015.1. Taxonomy (NCBI): domain Bacteria; kingdom Pseudomonadati; phylum Pseudomonadota; class Gammaproteobacteria; order Alteromonadales; family Alteromonadaceae; genus Agarivorans; species Agarivorans litoreus. The sequence continues at coordinate 3,227,746 of NZ_BLPI01000001.1, forward strand.
TTGAATTGGTGCTCTGCAACTTTCCATTGTTTGGGATAAGGGCTAATTGAACTAATACCCTGATAGTGGCCAAACAATAAGCGGGCTTTTTTCTTTGCCAGCGAAGTGCTTACCTCGCCTAGGTGTTTTTCAAATAAAGAGAAAACTGACTTAGGTAAGTTCTTTAGCATTACTCCACAGGCAAAAAGGCTATCAGCCGACAATATTGCTTGCAGTGCAATTAGTTGGTATTCCAAATAATTTAAGCTTTTGGGCTGACGCATTAACACCATATCACTGGCTGGAAGGCTATCGGTGCTGCTAAGCAGAGTGAGCCGCCCGTCCATGGTTAAGTTATTTGCTTTTACGTTCTCAGCTAAGGCTTGTTGTGCAATAAAGGAGTCGCTTAACCAATGTATTTGGCTATCGGCAAACTCAGGGGCGGCCAACACAGCACAGGCTAGCGCGCCAAATTCATCGTTCATAATGAGTATGCGTTTGGCTGTGGTGGTTTGCTCAAAGGCAAAGTTGAGCATTAGTTCATCAGCAGCATTCCATGCTTGTAAATCGTTAGTCGCCTGTTTGGGGTAGCGCGATAAGCTCAAATTGAGCGAGTTAATTTGCAATTCATGACTCATATTGGATTTGTATGCTGCAGGCCTTGATTAGTGGCAGCAGTGTATCTAAGTTGAGGGCTAAACTAAAGTAACACCCATATGGAAATAGGCTGTCGTACGTGGTGCTAGCAGAAGATACTCAAGTAGAAAACATTGTTCATCATCGGCAATGGCTAAAAGCCGAGTCTGCTGAGGCATTTTATCGACAATCACTTACCTGCTTACCCTGGCAGCAACATACCATCAAAATATTTGGCAAAACTTGCTTGGAGCCTCGTCTTTCCTTGTGGATAGGCGATGCGAATACTGCTTATCGTTATTCGGGCGAGTGGCGTACGCCTTTGTCTTGGCCTAGCTTTTTATTACCATTAAAGCTTGCCGTGCAGCAAAAGTGCGGGCAGCAGTTTAACAGCGTATTACTTAACTATTACCGAGATGGCCATGATTACATGGGCTGGCATAGCGATAACGAGAAGCAATTGGGTAAGCATCCGGTGATTGCTTCCTTGAGTTTAGGTCAAGCTCGTCGTTTTTTATTTCGTAATAAATCCAAAGAGCAAAAACATGAGTATTTATTGGAACATGGCGATTTATTGGTAATGAATAAACTATGCCAAGACCAATGGCAACACAGTTTGCCTAAGGCTTTGCGGATAAAACAGCCGAGGATCAATTTTACTTTTCGTTATACAATGCCAGATGAATAATCAATACAGGGAACAGTTATGCGGGTCGAAACACTAATCACCAATAAATTGCAGCAACATTTTGCTCCAACGCATTTAGAAGTGGTAAATGAAAGTAATATGCATAATGTGCCTGCCGGCTCAGAGAGCCATTTTAAAGTGACAATTGTGAGTGAGGCCTTTGAAGGTAAACGTTTATTGCAACGCCACAGAGCGGTAAATCAGTTGCTTGCCGAAGAGCTTAAAAATGAAATTCACGCTTTAGCAATGCATACATTTACGCCCGCGCAATGGGCTGAGCAACAACAAATACCTAGTTCACCTCAGTGTCGTGGTGGACAATAGTTAACACTCTGCATCAAATAAGGATTGTTTAATGTGGGTATATATAAAGGTGGCGTTATTAACGCTGCTATTAAGTGCTTGTTTTGATCGCACGTCGAACCAAGGCGAATCTCAGCCAGTAGAGCACACATGGACTTTGGTGACCTCTTGGCCAAAGCACCTACCTGGTTTAGGTTCAACGCCGGACCGCTTTGCTGAAGAAGTGGCGGCTATGAGCAATGGCCGTATGCAAATAAATGTATATGGTGCTGGTGAACTTTATCCCGCCTTAGAGGTATTTAGCGTGGTGTCGGAAGGGAAGGCTGAAATGGGCCATAGCGCAGCCTACTATTGGCAAGAGCAGCTTCCTGCGGCGGCATTTTTTAGTTCGGTGCCTTTTGGCATGCAAGCAAAAGAGCTGAATGCTTGGCTTTACCTTGGAGGAGGGCTAGAGCTATGGCGTGAATTATATGCGCCTCATAACTTAATTCCGTTTCCTGGTGGTAATACCGACGCACAAATGGGTGGATGGTATAACAAAAAAATATCCACTATTGCAGACTTTAAAGATCTAAAAATGCGTTTGCCCGGCCTAGGTGGGCGAGTGCTTGAACTAGCAGGTGGCCAGCCGACAAATATACCCGCTGGACAGCTTTATACTGCTTTGCAATCTGGTGAGTTAGACGCTGTTGAGTGGGTGGGACCATACAACGACCTCGCGTTTGGCTTTCATAAGGTGGCTCCTTATTATTATTATCCCGGCTGGCATGAGCCGAGTACTACCTTAGAATTTGTGATAAACCAAGATGCTTTTGCCACCTTGCCTGCTGATTTACAAAGAATTGTTGAAAATGCCACCAAAGTCGTTAATCAAGAAACCCTTAACGAGTATGTGGTCTACAATATAGAAGCGCTCAATGTGCTGGCCAACGAGCATGGTGTAGAGGTATTGGCATACCCTGATGACGTGCTTGCTTCGCTTAAGAGGTATAGTGTTGAAGTGATTCAAGAGTTAGCCCAGCAGGATCGGTTCTTTGAAAAGGTTCTCAATAGTTATCAGCGGTTTCAATTTGGCGTACTAAAGTACAACCAGGTTAAGCTGGATCCAACAACCTTAGAATAAGCTAAAAGTTACCGTATTATATTTAGGGTGATATGCCAGCAATTTGAGCTTTGTTTGGTGGATGTATGACTTGTTTTACAAAACTGTTAACAATCCTCTAACACTTAAGTCGAATAGCTTAGGTTTTTGGCCTTTTTCTTTGGAGAAATAGGGTTAATTGGTGCTAGAATACACGCGATTTCTGTGTCTTGTTAGTTAATTGTCTAAGACTTGTTAGCTGAACTACCCAATTTTGAGTACAAAAGTTACACAGAAATCATCGCTCGTCTTCCGACCCAACACATGTGTAAGAGAGTATGATTACAATAAATAAAGGACTGGATCTGCCTATAAAAGGCGGTCCCAAACAGCAAATAGTAGACGCGTCTATTGTTACCAAAGTTGCTGTACTCGGAGAAGATTATGTAGGCATGCGCCCTACAATGAAGGTTCGAGTGGGTGACGTGGTAAGCCAAGGTCAGACGCTGTTCGAAGATAAGAAGAACCCCGGCGTTGTATTTACCGCACCTTGTGCTGGCGTTGTTCAAGAAATTAACCGTGGTGCCCAACGTGTATTGCAGTCTGTTGTTATTCAAAAACAAGACGGCGATAGTATCGATTTTGGTGCCCTAAGCGATGCAGAAATCGACAGCGCAGATCGCGCTACGATTGTAGACAAGTTAGTTAAGTCAGGCCAATGGGTTGGCTTAAGAACTCGTCCATACAGCAAAGTGCCAGCAGTAGACTCAGAACCTTCTGCCATTTTTGTTACTGCCATCGACACTAACCCCCTCGCTGCCGATCCCAAAGTAGTAATAGACCAAAACGAAAGTGCCTATTTAACAGGCTTACGTGTTTTGTCTCGTTTAACTGCTGGGGAAGTTTTTGTTTGTAAAGCAAATGATAGCTTACCTAAATCGGATGCAGCCCGTGTTGAAGAACACGTATTTGCTGGCCCGCATCCTGCTGGTTTAGCTGGAACGCATATTCATACCTTAAAGCCGGCTAGTGCTCAGCGCACAGTTTGGACGCTTTCTTATCAAGAAGTGATTGCATTTGGTCACTTATTCGCTAGCGGCAAAGTTTACAACCAACGGGTTGTGTCTTTGGCAGGTCCAGTGGTTAAAGAACCTCGTTTAGTGCGTACCGAGTTAGGCGCTAACGTTGATGAGTTGACCGATGGAGAGTTGGTTGACGGCGAGCACCGCGTTATCTCTGGCTCAGTACTTATGGGTAATCATGCTACTGGTCCTCACGCTTATATCGGTCGTTATCATCAACAGGTTGTTGCGCTGGAAGAAGGTTATGAGAAAGAGTTTATGGGCTGGGCTGTACCTGGTACCAGTAAGTTCTCTTTAGCGAGAATATTTATCTCTGGCCTTAATAAGAGCAAATTGTTCTCATTCACCACAACTACCGGTGGTAGTTCGCGTGCAATGGTGCCAATTGGCCAGTACGAGCGCATTATGCCGCTAGATATTTTACCTACGTTATTGCTTCGAGATTTGTTGGCTAATGATACCGACAGTGCTCAACAATTAGGTTGTTTAGAGCTAGATGAAGAAGATTTAGCACTGTGTACCTTTGTGTGTCCTGGCAAATACGAGTACGGTAGCGTGCTACGTGATTGTTTGACCAAGATTGAGAAGGAAGGTTAAGCATGAGCAGTATGAAAGATTATATTGAAAAGATTGAACCGCAATTCTTACCTGGCGGTAAGCATGAAAAGTGGTTCGCTTTATACGAAGCTGTAGCGACGTTTTTATACTCGCCAGGCTTGGTAACTAAGAAAAACACTCACGTACGTGATGCGATTGACTTAAAACGTATCATGATTTTTGTTTGGGTCGCCTTAATGCCAGCTATGTTCTTTGGCATGTACAACGCGGGTATCCAAGCTAACGAAGCCATTATTGCTGGTGCTGGTACCGTACCAGACGATTGGCATGGCGCGCTAATTAGCATGCTAGGGGTTCCAACGGGGGCCGAAGCTGGCTGGATTGCGTCGATGATATATGGGGCAATTTTCTTTTTGCCTATCTATCTAACCGCTTTTGTTGTTGGTGGCTTTTGGGAAGTATTGTTTGCTTCTGTGCGTGGTCATGAAGTTAACGAAGGTTTCTTTGTTACCTCTATCTTATTTGCACTTACGCTGCCTGCAACCATGCCGCTGTGGCAAGTTGCTTTAGGTATCACCTTTGGTGTTGTAGTGGCGAAAGAAGTATTTGGCGGTACCGGTAAAAACTTCTTAAATCCTGCTTTAGCTGGTCGTGCTTTCCTATTCTTTGCTTACCCAACTGCCATTTCTGGTGATGCGGTATGGACCGCAGTAGACGGTTACTCTGGCGCAACAGCACTAAGCGTTGTTGCAGCAGAAGGCATGCAAGGTTTGGTTGACCAAGGTATCTCTTGGAGCGACGCATTCTTTGGCTTTATTCAAGGTTCAAGTGGCGAAACCTCAACCTTCTTGTTAGCGCTAGGTGGTCTATTCCTGATCTTCACGCGTATTGCATCTTGGCGCATTGTTGCTGGTGTATTGGTTGGTATGGTGATTAGCAGCTTGCTATTGAACATGGTTGGCTCTGACAGCAACATGATGTTCCAGCTACCTCCACATTGGCATTTAGTATTGGGTGGTTTTGCTCTTGGTATGTTCTTTATGGCAACCGACCCTGTATCAGCTTCATTTACCAACAAAGGTAAATGGTGGTATGGCGGTTTAATTGGTGTGATGGTGGTGTTAATTCGCGTAGTTAACCCGGCATTCCCAGAAGGCATGATGTTGGCAATTCTATTCGCTAATTTGTTTGCTCCAATTTTTGACTACTTTGTAGTTCAAGCCAATATCAAACGGAGGCTTGCTCGCGATGGCCAGTAATGATTCCTTAGCCAAAACCATTAAGGTTGTTGTTGGCGTAAGTTTAGTGTGTTCAATTGTTGTATCTCTTGCAGCAGTTGGTCTACGAGGGATGCAGCAGCAGAATGCGGTTGAAGATAAGCAAAAAAATATCTTGGCAGTATCTGGTGTAGCCCTAGATGGCCGCAAGGTAGCTGATGTTTACTCGCAGGTGATTGAGCCGCGCGTGATTGATATCGAAACCGGTGAGTTTGTTTCTCAAGATCAAATTGACCCTGCTACCTTTGAACAGCGCAAATCAGCTAAAGATCCAGCAACCAGTATTCGTTTATCTAGCGAAGAAGATATTGCCGGTATCGTACGTCGTTCTAACCTTGCTAGTGTGTATCTTGTTAAAGACGAGCAAGGCGAAATTGAACGGGTTATTTTGCCAGTACATGGTCGCGGTCTTTGGTCAACTATGTACGCTTTCTTGGCTATTCAGCCAGACGGCAATACCGTTGATGCGATTGTTTATTATGACCAAGGGGAAACTCCTGGTTTAGGTGGTGAAGTAGCCAATCCATTGTGGCAAGACAAGTTCATCGGCAAAAAACTGTTTGATGAAAACGGCGATACTGCGATTTCTGTGATTAAAGGTAGTGCTCCAGCCGACTCGCTTTACGAAGTGGACGGATTATCTGGTGCAACGCTTACCAGTAACGGTGTCGATGCCACCTTCAAATTTTGGTTAAGTGATAAAGGCTTTGGTAAGTTCCTTGCCAAGTTGCAACAGGGAGGCCTAAACAATGGCTGATGCTAAGGAAACCAAAAAGGTTCTATTTGGGCCTGTTTTTGCAAATAACCCCATCGCACTGCAGGTGCTTGGTGTTTGTTCTGCATTAGCGGTAACCAGTAAGTTAGAAACTGCGTTTGTAATGACCCTAGCCGTAATTGTTGTTACTGCATTCTCTAACTTGTTCATCTCTATGATTCGTAATCACATTCCTAGCAGTGTGCGAATCATTGTTCAAATGGCGATTATTGCTTCATTAGTAATTGTGGTAGACCAAGTGCTTAAGGCGGTGGTGTATGACATTTCTAAACAGCTTTCGGTATTTGTTGGTTTGATTATTACCAACTGTATCGTAATGGGCCGTGCAGAAGCCTTCGCAATGAAGGAGCCACCGTTTAAATCATTCCTTGATGGTATCGGTAATGGCTTAGGCTATGGTGCTATTTTGATGTCAGTAGGCGCTGTTCGTGAACTATTTGGTTCGGGCTCGCTATTTGGTATCGAAATTATGCCATTGATTAACAATGGCGGTTGGTACCAACCAAACGGCTTATTATTATTGCCTGCTTCGGCATTCTTCATTATTGGTTTGTTGATTTGGGCCTTGCGTACTGCATACCCAGAGCAAGTAGAGCCGAAGGAGTAATCGAGTGGAACATTATATTAGTTTGTTAGTTCGCTCTATTTTCATTGAAAATATGGCTTTAGCTTTCTTGCTAGGTATGTGTACCTTCCTAGCGGTTTCTAAGAAAGTTAAAACTGCATTTGGCTTGGGTGTAGCGGTTATTGTGGTATTGGGTATCTCAGTACCAGTAAACCAGCTTATCTACTTCAACTTATTGGCTCCTGGCGCGCTAAGCTGGGCTGGCTTGCCAAATGCTGATTTAAGCTTTTTGGGCTTCATTACCTTTATTGGTGTTATTGCTGCCTTAGTACAAATACTAGAAATGGTATTAGATAAGTACTTCCCGGCCTTGTACCAAGCTCTAGGTATCTTTTTACCCTTGATTACCGTTAACTGTGCCATCTTTGGTGGTGTATCGTTCATGGTGCAACGTGAGTACAACCTAGGCGAATCTTTGGTATACGGAATAGGTAGTGGTATCGGTTGGATGTTAGCCATTGTGGCGCTAGCCGGTATTCGTGAAAAGATGAAGTATTCAGACGTGCCAGATGGTTTACGTGGTTTAGGTATTACCTTTATCACTGTAGGTTTAATGGCAATGGCGTTTATGTCGTTCTCAGGCGTTCAGCTTTAAGACGGCCAATAACTACAAGGAAAATTAGTCGATGGAAATCATTCTCGGCGTAACCATGTTTACCTTGCTCGTCTTGGCTTTAGTAACAATCATTTTGTTTGCTAAGTCTAAGCTGGTAAGTTCTGGTGACATTCAAATTTTAATTAATGACGATCCTGCCAAGGCGATTACTACTCAAGCGGGTAGTAAGTTGCTGGGTGTATTAGGCAATTCAGGTATCTTTGTATCTTCTGCTTGTGGTGGCGGTGGCTCATGTGGTCAGTGTCATGTTCACATTCATGAGGGTGGCGGTGATATTCTTCCTACTGAATTAGATCATATCAGCAAGCGTGATGCTGCTACCGGTTTACGTTTAGCCTGTCAGGTTAATGTTAAGCAAGACATGAAAATTTCGTTACCAGAAGAAATTTTTGGGGTGAAAAAATGGGATTGTGAAGTTATCTCAAACGATAACAAAGCAACCTTCATTAAAGAGCTTAAACTGCAAATTCCAGACGGTGAATCAGTGCCATTCCGCGCGGGCGGTTACATTCAAATTGAAGCACCAGCTCACCACGTTAAGTACTCTGACTTTGATGTAGAAGAGCAATATCGTGGCGACTGGGAGCATTTTGGCTTCTTCAACTTAGAGTCAAAAGTAGACGAAGAAACCATTCGTGCTTACTCAATGGCGAACTACCCTGAAGAAGAAGGCATCATCATGCTGAACGTGCGTATTGCTACGCCGCCGCCAAACAACATGAGCCTACCTTGCGGTAAGATGTCTTCGTATATTTTTAACCTTAAGCCGGGTGATAAAGTAACCATTTCTGGTCCGTTTGGTGAGTTTTTCGCCAAGGATACTGATGCTGAAATGGTATTTATTGGTGGTGGTGCGGGTATGGCGCCAATGCGTTCACACATTTTCGACCAGCTTAAGCGCTTAAACTCAAAGCGTAAAATTAGCTTCTGGTATGGAGCACGTTCACGTCGCGAGATCTTCTATGAAGAGGACTTCGACATGTTGGCTCGTGAAAACGAAAACTTTGAATGGCATGTTGCTCTATCTGACCCACAACCTGGAGACGATTGGGAAGGTAAAACAGGCTTCATTCACAACGTACTGTTTGAAAACTACTTACGTGACCATGATGCCCCAGAAGATTGTGAGTACTACATGTGTGGTCCACCGGTAATGAATGCTGCTGTTATTAACATGCTTAAAGATTTAGGTGTGGAAGACGAAAATATTCTACTTGATGACTTTGGTGGCTAAACCGTGAGTTTAGTGAAGCATTATTGGCTAGCCCTGCTTGGGCTAGCCTTTTTTATTAGTGGCTGTAGTGAGCAAAGCAATTTGTATACCTTACAAATTGAAGGGCGCACTATGGGAACCTATTACCAAATAAAGTTAGTTGAGCCCAAGGCCAAACTGCCAGATGGCGACAAGCTGCAAGCTAAAATTGACCAAGTGTTACAACAAGTCAATCAAGAGATGTCTACCTACATAGCCGATTCTGAATTGTCACGTTTTAACCAGCATTCTAGTAATCAGGCGATTAGCATTTCAGATAATCTAGCTTTGGTGATTGAAGCCTCTTTACAGCTCTCTGAAGACTCTAATGGTGCCTTTGACGTAACTGTAGGCCCATTGGTTAATTTATGGGGTTTTGGTCCAGAGGGGCGTCCCGAGAAGCGACCTAGTGACCAGTTACTCGACGAGACTCGTGCTAAAATTGGCTACCAGCACTTAAGTTTGAATGCTGGTAAGTTGTCAAAAGATCTACCTGAGCTTTATGTGGATTTATCTGCTATTGCAAAAGGCCACGGAGTAGATCGTGTTGCCGATTTGCTGGAAGCTGAAGGTTACCTGAACTATATGGTCGATATTGGTGGTGAGTTACGCCTAAAAGGACACAACGACAAAGCCCTTGGTTGGCGCATTGCTGTAGAGAAACCCTTGGCTGAACAGCGGGCTGTACAAAAAGTGATTGCACCGGGTGATAATGGTTTAGCAACATCGGGTGATTACCGAAATTATTTTGAGCAAGATGGGGTCAGATATTCACACACCATCAACCCAAATACCGGTAAGCCGATTGCCAACCATATTGTGTCGGTAACCGTTATCGATGAAACCAGCATGATGGCTGACGCTTACGCCACCGCATTTACGGTAATGGGGGTGGAGCAAGCGATGGAATTTGCTGAAGCTAAACAGCTAGCGGTGTATATTATCGAGAAACAAGAGAACGAATTTGTTGAGCATATCAGCGCCAAATTTGTGCCTTTTGTAGTCCAATAACAGAATAAGGAGTCGTAATGGCTTATTTTTTGGTGACATTCATTTTCTTCATGGTGGTTATTGCCGCCATGGCTGTGGGCTATATTTTCCAAAAGAAAACCATTAGCGGAAGCTGTGGCGGAATTGCTTCTTTAGGCATCGAAAAAGTGTGTGACTGTCCCGAGCCTTGCGATAAACGCAAAGCCAAAATGGCCTTGGTTGAGCAGAAGAAAAAGGCTCGCCAAGCCATGTTAGATGAGCATCGCATTATCTAAGGCTAAGGGCTTTATCATTAAAAAAAAGAACAGCGCCTTTGCGCTGTTTTTTTGTTTTATACCAATCACACTAAGTAAGTGATCAGAAATAACGCAGGAAAAATACTCGAGAATAAGACAGGATTTTGCGATAAGTAGTTATTCTACAATCAAAAATCCTAACGCTATTATCGAGTATTTTAACCAGATAGAATGAACAGTTACTTAGTACGATTGGTATTAGTGCTAGTCTCCTTTGGCAATACCTTCACGCCTAGGATCGGCCACACCTACTAACCTATCGGGGTAGATCCTAATGCCTTGCAAACCCGAAGTCATGTCTTTGATTTTGGTTTTGTAGCCTAAGGCTTCTAAGGCCGATTGCTGATCTACGGCGGCTGTATTGGCTTCTAACTCAAAGGTGCCAAAACGATTGTTTAAATGAGGCTGTTCAACAGCCTGTTGTAGGCTCATTCCCCAGCTCAAGTGGTTAACTAAACTCTGTGCTACATAGCCGATAATGCTACTGCCACCCGGTGAGCCAATGGCAATAATTGGCTGTTTGTTTTCCATAACAATGGTTGGCGCCATAGAAGAGCGAGGGCGTTTATTGGCTGCGACTCCATTCGCCACTTTCTTGCCGTTTTTCTCAGCGACAAATGAGAAGTCAGTCAGCTGATTGTTTAGTAAGAATCCTTTTACAAATACTCTCGAACCAAAGGCATTCTCAATGCTACTGGTCATCGACAGTACGTTGCCTTGGGCATCCACAATACTGATGTGAGTGGTAGAAGGAAGCTCTAGGCTTTGGTCCATGCTGCGATTGGCGTTTAAAGGCAACTCGCCAGGGTTTACCGAGGCTAAGGCTTTATCACCACTTAACAGCTTAGCGCGCTTGGCAAGGTACTCAGGGCTTAGTAAGTTGCTAAGTGGCACGTCGACAAAATCACTGTCGGCAAGGTAGGCGCCTCGGTCTGCAAAGGCTAGGCGAGACGCATCGCCGAGAATACGCCAGCTTTGTGGATTATTAGGTCCCCAATCTGCCAAGGGGTAATGCGCAGCAATGCCGAGGATCTGTCCAACGGTACTAGCGCCTGAGCTAGGTGGTCCCATGCCACATATTGAGTATTGAAAGTAAGCTGTGCAAAGGGCAGGGCGCTGTTTTACTTGGTAATTGGCTAAATCTTCTTCACTAAGCAAGCCGGGGTTGTCATTGAATTGACCAACAGCCGCAACAATTGCTTTGGCGGTATCACCTTGATAAAAACCTGAAGCACCTTGCTCTGCAACCAACCGTAAGGTGTTAGCGTAATCAGGGTTTTGTAGTAAGTGCCCTTCGCGTAAAGGCTCGGTTGAGTCATCAAAAAAGTAGTTACGAGCCTCTGGGTAGCGGCCGAGGCGTTCAGCGTCGCCAGCAATTAGCTTCGCCAATCGCGGGCTCACTCTAAAGCCTTCTTTGGCTAGGCCGATTGCCGGTTTAAACAAATCTTGCCAATTGCTGCTACCGTAGCGCTGATGCATTTCTTCAAACAGCGCGATAACTCCAGGTGTGCCTACTGAACGTCCACCCACCACTGCGTCATAAAACTTTAGCGGTTTACCTTGTTGGTCCAGAAACAAGCCAGCATCAACTTGTGAAGGAGCGGTTTCTCGGGCGTCAAAGGTGGTGAGTTGTTGCTTGGCCGCATCGAAATACACCACAAAAGCGCCGCCACCAATCCCTGAGGATTGCGGCTCAACCAAGCCTAGTACGCTTTGCACGGCAATCATTGCATCTACGGCGTTGCCGCCTGCTTTTAGTACCTCATAACCGGCTTCAACCGCTAAGGGGTTAGCAGCCGACACCATGAATTTTTTGGCAGTGACCTCGGTCTTAGCCTGCACTCCGCTGGCTAACTCTGGGGCATAAGCATCGGTGCTTTGGCTATTTGAATAGCAAAAGCCGCTAATTATTAGTGTTGATGCAATGAGGCTGCGAGTAAACATGCTAAATCCTTTTTTAATGCGTATTTAGCCAGTGTAGCAGTCCATATATTAATCGCCATCGCTTGTTTATGTGACTGAATTTATGCAGATTTTTCTATTTGTATGAGAATTGAGCACGGCAGTGACGTAGATAAGAGACAGCTTGAAGCCGCATAACTCGTCGGTTTTGGCTTTTATCGCTATTTAGGTGTCGCTTTTCGGCGACGCTGGCATTTAAATTGCGACCGTGATTTGTGGTTATGAGCTTGATTTTAAAGGTTTTTTAAAAGTTGGTTCGACCTTTGCTATATGTAGTTCGTCAACCGCTAAACCTAGTTAGCGGCCATTTAGTGAAGTAGATGTTAAACAAGGAGTTTCTTATGAACTTGAAGTATAGCTTTCCAGTGTTAGCGCTATTTGTAGCTAGCCTAGCCTCGGCAAATAGTGAAGTGTTCAAAGACCTAGATACCAACCAAGATTTGGTGGTAAGCATGGAAGAAGCTGCCGAACTACCGATCCTTACTGAAGTATGGAGTGAGCTTGATACAGACCAGGATGGTGTATTAAGCCAAGCAGAATTCATAAACCTTGAAATTTCCGTTCAACCTGAAGACCCTGAAAACAGCGAAGTAGCTGAATAGTTAGTTCCTTTATGTTTTCGTGAACCGATCCAATTTTAGGACGCTGTCGGGGGCCAATTTTTCTGCGATTTGGTCTAGTTTGTAGCAGTTTTAATCCTCGATAATTTTCCAGCGCTTAAGTCTGTGCTAGCTTAAGCGCCTTTTTTCCTTTATAGCGAGCTACGTTGCGGTACCGCTACGTTAGCAAATAAAATCCCCGCCACAATCGACATGAAAATCAAAAATGTTTGCGAACCAATATTGGGAATGCTCACCATTGACTCACCTAATACTAATGAATTTAAGCTGATATAAGCCTTACTACCCGGTACCAACAATACTATGCCTTGTAGCAATACCACCGATGCAGGTGACTTGGTTAATTTGGCAAATAGGTTTGCATATACACCCACAATAAATGCCCCTACAAAAGGGCCTAATGCTTCGCCTAGATAGGCACTGCCAGCAAAAGCGGCTGCGTAGGCAATCACTCCCGAAAGAATGCCCCACGGTAAATCTTTAGCGCGTACTTTAAATACCACGCTAAGGCCTAAGGATAACAACACCACACCTAGCCACTTAATCCACCAGGTGCTAACAAAGCTAGATTGAAGATCAACCTGCCCCCAAATTAGAGCACCAAAGGCCATGCCTAACACCGCGCCAAAATAGAGTTTAAACAACACCATAATGCCGTCCATTACCCTTGCCGTGCCCGATATAAGCTCGCGTGCTGCTAACTCACTTAAACCAAGGGTGAGCGATAAACCTGGAATGAAAATAATGATCGCCGACAGCACCACAATGGGTATGTTTAAATCAGGCACAAACTGAGAAATAGCCACCGCCACAAAGGAGCAGAGTAGTGCAGCTACCGGCTCTAACGCTTCAAGCACCCCTTTAGAGTGCTCGGCGCGATACGCCAAATAAAATGAAATACAACTAAGCAAGCTCGACCAAATAATGGTGCTCCAATTGGCCGACATTAACATGGCAAATGCGCCGCCAGTAATGGCAAAGGCCAAGCAAATTACCCAAGGAGAGTGTAAAGCTGGTTGATTGGCCATTTGGTTAAGCCGCTCTATTGCTTCAGTTAAACTGATTTCTTCTTCGGTAACTTTTTTTACCAGTTGATTGGTGCGCGCCAATAAACCTAAATCAATTTCACCGGGCTTTACTCGCATCACATAGTTATATTCTTGAGTATCGTCTGGTGCCCACAATACAAAGGTGAGAGAAGTAGGAGTCACTAAAAAATAGCCATTTAGGCCTAAGGTTTCAGCGACATTACTTAGGTGTGACTCTAAGCGAAACGCAGGCGTACCATATTTATGTAGGGCCTTGCCTAGTCTGATAATGAAATTACGTTTTACTTCAAAGCTTGATTGTTTCAATGCGGGGGCTAATTCTAAAAAGCGGATGCTTAATTGTATCCCACTGATTGGCATTTGGTGTAGTTGTCTTGAGATAAAAAACGCCTGCTGGCGTTTTAACCAGAGAAATTTTCCTATTTTTTAATGAAATAGCGTACAGAATCGGCCTGATCATTTATCATTTACAGTTAGCTAATTATTCTCACGTGCTGTCTCGGAGGACACCATGGCCGCTGGTAAATATTTACGTTGGAAAGACGAAAACGGTAACGAGTTTCGCCCTGTTTCAATATCTGGTAACGCATTACTTAACGATCGTACTTTAAATAAAAGCTCAGCTTTTAGTTTTGAAGAGCGCGAAGCCTTTAATTTGGCGGGCTTGTTGCCTCCCAAGCCGCAAACCTTTGAAGATCAATTAAAGCGTGTTTACCAAGGCTTTTTAAGTGCCTGTAGTGACATAGAGCAATACCAATATCTACGCGCACTGCAAGACAGAAACGAAACCTTGTTTTATGCATTGGTATCACGCCACATTGAAGAAATGGCGCCGATCATTTATACCCCAACAGTGGGTAAGGCCTGTCAGGAATTTAGCCACCGCTATCAAAAAGACCGCGGGTTATACATTACCGCAGAGAATGTCGACCAAATGGGCGAGATGGCGCGCCACTTCGCCGGTAAAGATATTAAGATTATAGTGGTTACCGACAGCCAAGGTATTCTCGGCCTAGGCGATTTAGGCATTGGTGGCATGGGTATTCCTATTGGTAAGTTGTCACTGTATACCTTAGGCGCCGGTATTCACCCTGCACGTTGTTTGCCGATTGCGCTTGATGTAGGTACCGATAATCAAGACTTACTCAACGATCCCATGTATTTAGGTCTTCCGCAAAAACGGATGCGTGGTCAAGAGTATCAAGACTTCATCGAGAAATTTGTGGCGCAAACTAAGCTGCACTTCCCCGAAGCGGTGTTGCAATGGGAAGACTTTAGTAAGTCTAATGCCTTCGATAACTTATCTAAGTATGAAGACGAATTGCCATCATTTAACGATGATATTCAAGGTACCGGTTCTGTAGTTTTGGCTGGCGTGATTGGCGCTACTAAAATTAAAAACGAAACCCTTGGTGAGCAAGTTTATGCTGTGTACGGTGCTGGCGCTGGCGGCGTAGGTGTTGCCGACCAAATTTTTGCTGGTTTGCTTAAAGAGGGCATTAACCACCAAGAGGCGCGTGATCGTATTTTCATTCTAGACTCTCGCGGAGTGGTTTTTGACAACCGTGAAGATCTCGATGAATACAAAAAACGTTACGCTAAGCCATTTGAACTAGCCCAAAACTGGACGCTAGCCGAAGCAGGCAAGGCGAGTTTGGGCGAGCTTATCGATAATACGCCGGTTACCGTATTATTAGGCTGTAGTGGCGTAGGCGGCGCATTTAAAGAAAGCCATGTGAAAAAGATGCTGGAATATACCGACCGCCCGATGGTATTCCCGCTATCTAACCCAACAGATAACTGTGAAGCTCTGCCAGAAGATGTATACAAGTGGACCAATGGCCAAGCCATTGTGGCCACCGGCAGCCCCTTTGACGACGTAGATTACAACGGTAAAAACTACCGTATTGGTCAGGGTAACAATGTGTTTATCTTCCCCGCAGTTGGCCTTGCAACCATCGTTTCAGGCGTAAGCAAAATCACCATGGAAATGTTTACCACAGCGTCGTTTGCTTTGGCTGAGTATGTTTCTCAAGAAGACTTAGACAGCGGCTGTGTATTCCCAAGAATGCGTGAGCTAAAAGAAGTTTCTGGCTTTGTCGCTAAAGCGATTTTAAAGCAAATTCAAGAAACAGATCCGCAAGGCTGTTTGAGTGGTAAAGACATCGACCAAGAAATTGCCGAACATATGTGGGAGCCTATTTACCTGCCATACCGCAGAGTATAAGGCCTTAACAATTAATTAGCTGTTAAGCATAAAAAGGAGCCAATCGGCTCCTTTTTTGTGTGAAGAGTGGATGTAGGGTTTAGCCTTAGTTAGCAGTAATTTCCCATACTGTTAACGACCCACTTACTTCGTTACCTACCAACAATAATGGTTGGCTGGTTGGGCTGTTATCGGCGGCAACAAATACCAAGCTTTCTGGGGCTAAGTCACCAATACTGTCATCAACGCTTAAACCTTCTGTTAGGTCACGGTTAATTACGTAGGTTTCGAACTTGCTGTTGTAAGGGTTAGTTACATCGTAAACCATAATGCCGCCCATGCGCTCTAGGCCAATAAAGGCGTAGGTTTTGTCGCCAACAGTGCCAACTGTTAGCGCTTCGGGTTCAGCGCCTTTGTTTTCTGAGCGAGAGTCGCCTTCGTTCTCATCATCACCGTTGTTAAAGGCATTGCCGTGAAGTGCTGCAGTGATGCGACCAATTTCATCACCAGAATCGAATACTACTAAACCATTTTGATCCCATACGGTGAATGAGCGAGCGCCGTAGGCTACAGCAGTTTCATACTCGCCATTGCCGTCGGCATCGCCCAGTACATTAGTTACGCGTAGGTCATCAATCTCGCCGCCGGCTTGCAGTGCTTCTAGCTTAGAGCCTGCTTGGGCGGTAAGGTTTTTAAGTTTTACTTCTTCAGTAAAGGCTAAGCAACCATCGTCTTCATCGTAGTCTTGACCACCCGCAGCAACACAGGCAGCTTCGTCGGCTACATCAAAGAAATACTCTCGTGCATCACCTTCGTTGGCAGTGATGAGGAACGGCGCACCATTCCACGAGAAAGAGGCAATGGTGTCTGGCATGTACGCGCCGTATAAGCCGTCGTATTGGCCAAAGCTCACTGTGCCATCTTCGTTCCCGTCAAAGTTTAACCCTGACCAGTCTTTATATCCCAAGCCGATAATTTGCACGCTGTTATCGCTTAAATCTACAAGTGCTAAGCCGTTGTTTTCTTGAAGCGTTACATAGGCCATGTCGTTGCTGGCGGTAATGTATTCAGGCTCTAAGTCTTGTGCAACAGTGGTGGCAATTACTTGGCCGTTTAAAGTACGACCACTTGGGTTAGGGAAGTGTAGCCCTTTAGCTTCAAGCTCACTTTGCATGCCGTTAAAGCCAGTAAAGTCGATGATAGTGGCGCTAGTTGCTGGTGTTCCATCAGTTACGCTAATGACTGCAATTGAGCCTTCAGGATCGTTACTGTAATCGCCGCTTGGCTCACCTTCGTTAGCCACAATTACTTTGCTGCCATCAGGCGTGAAAGTTACCATATCTGGCAAGTTTCCTACTTCAACAGCACTGAGGAACACAGGAGTGCCGGCGTTTAAACCATTGTAGAAAACAATGAAACCGTTGTTGGCTTGCGCGTCGGCTTCTATGGCGACTGCCATTAAATCATTATGCACGGCAATACTGTTGGCTCCGCCCAGAGCTACGCCATTGGCTTCGGTTGGCAAAGTAAGTGGGGTTGCGCTTAGGTTAGTATCGCTGGTTGGAGCACTTAGTTGCTCAGAGCTAAGGCCAGAGGCATCAATCATCTCAACCGTTGCGTCAGAGCTATTAATGGCATAAATAGTTTGAGTAGCAGCGTGGTATTGCAGGATCTCAGCAGCACCGTCTGGGTTTAATACTGCACGACCAACCGGATTAAGCATGATGCTGCTAACAGCATCTGCGCCAGGCTCACCGTTTAAACCATTTTGACCATCGTCACTACTACACGCTGTTAATGTTAGGCTAGAAATTACTGCCAATGAAACCAAGCTCTTCTTGAGCATCATGTTATATCCCTATAAATAGTTACAATTCGAAGGGCATTTTGTGTACTCAATGTGACTTTACGATGACGAAAATATGACAATCAATGAAATATTCCAATAAGGTAAAGCGTGAACTTAAGCCTGAAGATTTTAGCGATTTCCTGCTGTGTAAGTAATTGAATATAATAACTATTCCATCTGATCTATTTAACGCTTTAGTTTGATAAAAGTGGAACGATTGTGCTTTTCGTTTGATCTAAGCAAATTTGCCAGCCGTAACCATTCTCGAAACCTACGCAACTTAAGCTTGAAGGAAAGAGACAATGATTAAACGAATTGCAAGTGTATTTACTTTGATTATCACAACAATGACATTCTCAATGCTGGCTCACGCTGACCATCACGGCATGAAAAAGGACGTTGTTGATGTGGCCGTCGAGAATGGCTCTTTTACTACTTTAGTTACCGCTGTGAAAGCCGCTGGATTGGTTGATACCTTAAAGGGAGATGGGCCTTTTACGGTGTTTGCTCCCACCGATGAAGCCTTCGCAAAATTGCCTGAAGGAACCGTGGAAATGTTACTCATGCCTGAGAACAAAGATAAGTTAATCGCCGTGCTTACTTACCATGTTGTAGCTGGAAAAGTCATGGCAGCCGATGTAGTTAACATTGAGAGCGCTACAACCGTTCAAGGAGGAATGTTAGCCATTAGCACTAGCGGTGAAACGGTAATGATCAATAACGCAAAGGTAGTGGCTGCAGACATTAAAGCTAGCAACGGTGTGATTCATGTTGTAGACACCGTATTGTTACCAAAATAGGTGTATCGGCAGGGCATAAATTAAACCCTGCCTATTTTTTGGGGTAATGGTTATAGACCGCTTGCCAAGCCTAGCGGCGACCAAAAATAAAAGGGGCCTTAAGGCCCCTAATCGATTTATGCGTTTAGTACTATTGTTGTTTTGTAGGTGTAAACACCTTTTTGTCAGTATAGACAAGTTGTGTCAAAAGTAACTCGTAATATGTTTGTTTCAGGTGGTTTTTCCAAAGACTGTGATCAGCATACTACCCAAGAGGGAGTATGCCGTGGTAGAGCTTTTGCTCTATTGTTGTAAGGGCTTATTTTTAAAACACTAGAAGCGTTCTGGCCCTGCTGGTTTATTACCCAGAATATCATCCACTTGCTGCCAAACTTGCTGATTTAAGCTGCTGCTGTTGGTTAGCGCTTGCAAGTTATCTTCAAGCTGTTCCAGTTTAGATACGCCCAAAATCACGCTGCTTACATTGGGAGTGCGTAAACACCAGTTTAAGGCCAAGTGGTGCAATGGCATGTCTAATTGCTGAGCGAGCTGGTTTAGCTGGGCAATTTGCTCAAGTTTGTTGTTTTCACCCATTAGCATATCGCGCAACCATTCATAGCCAGGCAAACTTAAACGACTATTCTCTGGTACCCCATTTAGGTATTTGCCAGTGAGCAAGCCGCTCGCTAATGGAGAGAAAATAGTGGTGCCTAGTCCAGTTAAAGAATAAAGCGGCAGGTACTCGGCTTCTACTTTGTCACGAACCATCATGTTGTATTGTGGTTGCTCCATTACTGGGGCATGTAAGTTTTCGGCTTTAGCCACTGCCCATGCTTCGGTAATTTGTTGGGCGCTCCACTCAGATGTGCCCCAATACATTACTTTGCCTTGGCAAACCAAGTCGTGCATGGCGCGTACAGTTTCGTAAATTGGCGTATCAATGTCTGGGCGGTGGCAGTAAAACAAGTCTAGGTAATCTACTCGCAGGCGTTTAAGTGCTGCATGGCAGGCATCAAATACATGTTTGCGGCTTAGCCCACGTTGGGTGGGTTTATCACCGCCCCAAAATACTTTGCTAGATACCACAAAACTATCGCGAGACCAGCCCAGTTGCTCAATGGCTTGACCCATTAGCCGTTCACTCTCGCCGCTTTCGTAGCCTTCGGCATTATCGTAAAAATTGATACCAGCATCATAAGCCCTTGCCATGATCTGCTTGGCCGCTGATAAATCCACTTGTTTACCAAAGGTTACCCACGAGCCTAAGCCAAATTCACTCACTTGCAGGCCGCTGCGGCCTAATCGACGGTATTGCATATAGTTACCCAATTTAATGGAGGAAGTTGGCTCAAGTATAGAGTTAATAAAGCCCCTGAAAAAAGAGGGTTAAAGCAAAAATACTATTTGTTATATCAAACAAAATATTGGTTTTTGCGTATTATGATAGACAAGTTTGAGGTTGTAGAGCGGGGTGAAAGGTGTCGAAAAATCATAAAAAGTTAGAGCGCCTGTTGTTATTTTATGAAGTGGCTCAGTATTTAAGTTTCTCTAAAGCGGCTGAGCAGTTAGCTATTTCGCGTAGTTATTTGTCTCAGCAGATTCGCAGTTTAGAGCAAGACTTGCACACTCAATTGTTGATTCGAACTACCCGTAGTGTGCGGCTCACCACCGAAGGCCACAAGGTATTTTTACAGGCGCAAGCCATGCACCATAATTTACTCGATTTGGAACGCGAGTTAGAACACAGTGGTGAAGATGTCGCGGGTATCTTGCGCATTACCGCTCCAGCCGCTTTTGCCGAGTCCTTCTTGCTAGAGGCCTGCGAAGGCTTTAATCAACGCTACCCAGAAGTGAGTTTTGAAATTGATGTTGGTCACCATTTAGAAGATTTACATGAGCGGAATTTCGACTTGGCGATTCGGGTTACCGAGCAACCGCCACAAAATATGGTGGCGCGCACTCTCATGCCTTATTGCCATTGGGTATGTGCTTCCCCCGCATACTTAGCAGAGCACTTTGAACCCAAACAACCTAGCGATTTAGCGCAATTGCAGTGTTTGGCATTTCCCAGTTGGCGCACTTGGCGTTTTCAGCAAGCCAGCCAAGTGGAAGAGTTTGAAGCACAAGGGCGGTTTGCGGTAAACGACAATAATATTTTGATTAAAGCAGCGCTGAATAGCCAAGGAGTGATACGGGTGCCGGAACACTTATTATGGGCACATGTAGAAGCCGGGCGCTTGAAAAGAGTATTGGCTGACTTTCAGGTTGAGCCCCGACAGGTGTGGATGCTGTACCCACCTAAAATCGAACACTCTTCGCGGCTACAGCAATTTATGGCTTATTTGCAGCAATATATTCAGCAACTCAAATGATCACGGCCGCGCTTGGTATACCCGTATATAATCCACTTCCATTTGGGCGGGGAATATTTCGTTAGATTTTGGCTTGCCATCATAATTACCTCCTACGGCTAGATTCATAATCATGTAGAAATCTTGGTTGAAAGGAGCTGGGTAGGCGTGGTCTTGGGTATACCAAGCACTTTGGCTAGCATATAACTGGTCGTCTACGTACCAGTATATGGCTTGTGGCGTCCAGTCGATTCGGTAAACATGAAACTCGCTTATATCGCTGTCGGTAAACAGGTAGTGGCGTTCCGAGTAAGTATTATTTGGCCATTGTGCGCCATAGTGAATCGTGCCATTTACTTGCGAAGGATTGCTACCACGCGCTTCCATAATGTCTATTTCGCCCGAGGCTGCCCAAGTGCCATATACATTGTCTTGCGGCATTAACCAAAAGGCAGGCCATAGCCCTTGGCCAACCGGCAGTTTTATACGCGCTTCAAATCGGCCATAGGCTTGGGCAAATAAACCTTGGGTTTTTAAACGGGCAGAGCTGTAATTGTAATTGCCGTATTGGTCGCTACTGCCTTCGACTAAGGCTTGAATAATCAGTTGACCTTTGCCGTTGAGTCGCACATTGGCTGCTTTATTTGTATAGGCTTGAAGTTCATTGTTGCCCCAGCCCGCAATGTATTGTTGATTAAGTAAAAATCCATTGCCAATATCAAAAGTCCACTTGTTCAGATCTAGCTGGCTGTCGTTAAATTCATCACTCCAAGTTAATTGCCACTGTATGTCCTCGGGTGGTGGGTTGGGGGTTAGTACTTGTTGATTTGAACCTCCTCCACCACAAGCGAAAAGTGCAGTGCTGAGAAAGCCGATTAAGCTGAGTTTATATTTGCTATTTGGCATTGAATGCTCTGTGCGTTGCTAATAATCCCTTAGCCAGTTTGCCTGCTAGCCAAGTGGAGAGGTAGTCAATTACAGGTAGAGTTAGAGCTGGATCAATGGTGAAAAAACACTTTAAGTTACGTAATTTGTTGCACTTTCCAAAGTAAACTCACTATTACACTTCACGATAAACCTGAGCGCAGTGGCGCTTGGTGTTTAGCGACAAAAAAACAGTATATCAATACCGCTTTTGACGGTGCCTTCTTTCTCCAAGTGCTTGCATTCTTTTGTACTGATGTTTTTGTTACTTTTAGAGCTAGGTGGCTGATGAGACTTAGAAAAGGTGATAATCTGATTTTCATTAAATGCGTGATAAAAGGAATATTTCCTTTTAATAACCTGTTAAGCATTCTCATCTCATGGATTTAGTATGAAAGCAAAGTACAAGTTTCCGATATCTGGTCAAATAAAGTTAGAGTCAAGCCAAATGCTCCCAATTAAGGAGCATGGATATGTTTATGAATTCTTAGTTGATGAGCGTTGTATTGTTACCCATATTGAAGTAACTGTCCCTGTCGAAGAGCAATGGTACCCCAAGTTGATAAAGACTGGTCCTAAGCATCACGAATTAGTTATTGATAATCCAGCACTTCACTTCGTACAAAGAAATTTGAGAGGAATAGAGGCCTTAATGTCTGTATGGGGATTGAGATATATTGATAAGCGAAACTTCGAGATTTGTTGGTTACCTGAAACACAAGAAGAAGAAAAAAAACTACATATTAAAAACTTCTCTTCTAAATCTGAAAGCATGAATATAGAAGATGTATCACCACTTTCCTTTGACCTTGCTGCGCGGGCAATAATTAAGTCTTGGGATGGAGCAAAAGAGTCTGTTGTATCCAGTTTTTACAGGAAAGGAACTGCAGACATGGAGAATCAAGAATACATAGATGCTATATACGACTTCTATTTAATTTTAGAATCTAGATTTGGTGATGGTAAATGGCGTGGAAACCAGATTAAGCAGAAACTAAAGTGCTCAAATGAACTAAAAGAAGCATTTTATCACGCTGTAACCAAGACACTGAACGGACTTCTCAATAGAGAACTATTAACCAAACGGGCTACAAACAAAGCTTACAAAGACTATGACAACTTTGTTGACTACATAGTAGATCTTAGAGGCGAACTGCATCATCACAGTGAAAAGAATAAAAAGGCTTGGAATCCGAACAAGCCAGAAGATTATGAATTAGAAGCGATTTATCTTCATGCAATTTGTAATCACATTATTTTTCACATGACTTGGAAGCACATAGATGAGGAGTCTGTAAAACAAAACTATGAAAAACAGTGCTCAGAGTTTATTAGAAAGCATGCCTAACAAGTCGCTGCAACAGATCGCTCAGCAGGCGTTACTGAGCGGAGCGTTATACGTACATGGACTAGATGGATAACATGGAAAAAATACTAACAAATCTAAATGATCCTGCTTGGTGGTTCACTGGAGTTTTTTTTGGCTTGTTACTTAAATTTGCTCCAATGGCTTTTTTGTATTTAAGAATGAGAGTTGGTAAAGGCCTACGCAAATTTTTCAGAGGTCGTAGATACAAATACAAACGATTCTTGAAAGAAAATCGGCACAATATAGCCGCTGTAAACCACCAGTCTGCCAAATCCCACGCTTATTTCCAGTTGGTTGTGATTACATGCGCTCTATACCTTGTCTGGTATGCAGCAGGCCCTCTTTTTCAGATACAAAAAGCCAGTTTAGTTTTGTTCCTAATTTGTTTATTACCAATGTACACAGTGCAGGTTTATTGGATGCTTCAAGAGGGAAAGGCTAAGGATCTTGTGGCTGAATATGGCAAAGTACGTCTAACAAACAAATCATACTAGTGCTCGTCGTTTTGCTCCTCGAGGGGACAAGTGCCAAGACGCGGTGGAGCCAGTGCACCTGCCAATTTACAGGGCGCTAATACTACCTGTAATTTGATATAGAAAAAGCTCTCACTAAGGCCAATACTAGCCTTAGTGAGATAAAGCCTTTAAGCCACTTTTTTTGCTTTGCTTTTCGCTTTGGCTTTTTTCTTGGGTTTGCTGAAGTTGCTCGCGCTGGCGATATCACTTGGCACTAACTCAATTTTGCGTTGTTCCATATCTACGCGGGCGACTTTCACCTCAATCACATGGCCAATGCCAAAGCTCTTGCGGCTGTTTTCGCCAATTAAACGTTGTTTGTTTGCGTCGAAGTTATAAAAGTCGCCAGCCAGTGACGAGATATGCACCACGCCTTCTACTGCCATATCTTTTAGCTCTACATACAAACCAAAGTTGTTTACGCCGCTTACAATGCCTTGGAAGCTTTCACCTACTTGGTCTTGCATGTATTCACATTTAAGCCAAGCGTCTACGTCCCAACTGGCGGTGTCGGCGCGGCGAGCCACTAAAGAGCAGTGGTCGGCCAGCATTAACATTTGCTCTGGGCCGTAAGGGTAGCTGTTTGCTAGCTTAAGAGGCTCTGCTCCGCTGATTCGGCGAACCGGGTCTAGGCCTTTGCCGCTTAATGATTTAAAGGTGCGTTTAAAGATACTGCCGCTTTCTTTACTACGAATTATTGAGCGAATTGCGCGGTGTACCAGTAAATCGGGGTAGCGGCGAATTGGCGAGGTAAAGTGAGCGTAAGCATCAAAAGACAAACCAAAGTGGCCGTCGTTTTCTGGGGTGTAAATGGCTTGGCTCATAGAGCGCAGCATCACCGTTTGAATAATGCTGGCGTCTTCTCGCTCACCAATACTGCTAAGTAGTTTGTTGTAGTCTGCTGGCGTAGGTTTGTCGCCTCCGCCTAAGTTCAAGCCTAGCTCGGCTAAAAAGCTACGCAAGCCCTTAAGTTTTTTCTCTTTAGGGCCACGGTGTACTCGGTATAAGGCGGGAATGTTTAACTGCTCTAGAAAACGAGCTGTAGCTACGTTTGCACATAGCATACATTCTTCAATTAGCTTGTGGGCGTCGTTGCGTACCAGTGGCACTATGCGTTCAATTTTACGTTGCGCATTAAATTCAAACTGGCTTTCGTTAGTTTCAAAGTCAATAGCGCCACGTTTTGCCCGTGCCACTTTCAACACTTGATATAAGCTATGTAGCTGCTGCAGTTGCGGTAATACTTCGGCAAACTGCTGAGTGAGCTGCTGTCCCTCGTTGCTGTTAGCGTCTTCTAACATAGCGCCTACTTGGCTATAAGTAAGGCGAGCATGAGAGTGGATAAGCCCTTCACAAAACTGAAAACTGGCTAACTCTCCGGCGCTGTTTATGGTCATGTCACACACCATTACTAAGCGGTCAACGTGAGGGTTTAACGAACACAAGCCGTTGGATATCGCCTCTGGCAACATCGGAACGACGTGCCCAGGAAAGTACACTGAGGTGCCGCGTTTTTGTGCTTCTATATCTAAGGCACTGTTTGGCTGAATGTAGTGTGATACATCGGCAATCGCCACCAGTAAGCGCCAGTTGCCGTTGCTTAGCGGCTCTGCATATACAGCGTCGTCGAAGTCTTTGGCATCTTCACCATCAATAGTGATAAACGGCGTTGCGGTGAAATCTACCCGGTGTAGTTTATCTTTCTCGGCCACTTCTGGGGCTAACTTAGCTGCTTGAGCCAGCGCTTCTTCAGGCCATTCAAAGGGAATATCGTGGCTGCGGATCGCAAGGTTGATTTCCATGCCCGGCGCCATTGGGTCACCTATCACTTCGCTAATGTGGGCGATGGCATTGTTACGTTTATGTGGGTAGCTAATTAGCTCTGCGGTCACGTATTGGCCATGCTTAGCACCTAAGGTTTTCTCTGCAGGTATTTCAATGATCTGGCTAATCTTTTGGTTGTCTGGCTGCAGGCTAAAGTGGCCATTGCTTTCAACCAACTTACCAATGATTTGCTGGGTGTTTTTTTCCAGTATTTTAATCACTCGCGCTTCTTCACGACCGCGATTATTAAAGCCATTTGGCAGCGCTTGAATAAGGTCGCCATCAAATACTTGGCTCATTTGCGAGCTATGCAATACAAAGTCGGTGTCGTAGCCTTCACATTTTAAGAAGCCAAACCCTTCACGGTGGCCGATCACTTTACCTACCAAATATTCACTGTCGTCTACAGGCCAGTAATTGCGTTTACGGTCGCTATGTAGTTGACCATCGCGGCTCATGGCAATTAAACGGCGGCGCAGGGCTTCTAGATCGTTTTCACTGTCTAGGTTTAGAGCTACCGCAATTTGTTCGCGGTTAAGCGGTTTTCCTTGCTGATCGAGCAGCGCAATAATCGCGTCGCGGTCGGGAATGGGATTAGCATATTGTTGCTCTTTAGAGCTTGAGTGTTTACTCATAGTTATTGTTCTCTGTTAATAGGGCCAATAACCTTGCTCTAGGGAAATCATGAAAAGTTTTATGTATGCAGTTCAGATATAACTCTCAAGGTTGTTAGGCCTGTGCGCTTGCTTTAAAGCAAGTCGCTAAAATTTGTTACCTGCTCGCGCCATTAGCTGGCCTTGCAAGTGATGTAGTTGGTCTGACTTATAAGCCGCTTATGTGACACATAGATGACAGACAATCATATAGTTGCCGAAAGGCAAGATTGGAAAAACAAGTTTGAATTTAAAACGACGAAACGAAGGTTAAAAGAAGGCAACCTTAAAGCGGAGTTCAAAAAATAGACTGAATTTCTAATGGCCGTCACTTTATAGACTTGTGGCGAAAAGTCAACGTTTGTCGCTTTAAGGGCTTTCGCTTATCGCTGAAACAGGGTCGGATGAGCAAACTGCACCAGCGCCAGCAACATAGCATGCACATAGTTATCTTCGCGGGTGGCTAAGCCATTGGTGAGCAGGCCAATGGCGCCGCCTTTTTGCTTAATATTCTTAGTATTAAACAGCTTGTCCATGAGTGGGCCAAGTTCCTCACCTTGCTCTAGCGCTTGATAAACACTTGGTGGAAGCGGCATGTTAGCCCCACGCCCTACCGAAAGATGCTCACCACGTGCGATTGCCACATAAGCAAACGTAGCGGGGCCATCTTCAAACATATCTACACCACCCTCAATTGCAGCATAAAAATCGGCAGTTTGGTGTTGCTGGCAGTAGCGCAGGCGATTTACGGCACCATCGCGAGTCTGCTGAGTGGTAATGGGTTGTTCAGGCACTTGAGAGGGGGCATCAATGCCTTGGCAGTCAATCTCAGCATCTGGGTAATACATCGCGAGGGCTTTAGCAACTGCTCGCACTTTTACTGGATTGCGCGACCCTACCACTACTTTAATACTTTGCTCTGACATATTTACTGTTCTTCAATTTAGTTGGAAAAGGCGAGGCCCTTATTTAGCGCGTGGCTAGGCTATATAGCCAATTGCTCGGCGATGCTGCCACATGCTACTCGTGAGTCGATAATTCGGCCATCTCGCTGAGGATCGCTACCGGGGCGAATGTCCCAATTTAACTGGTACTTTTGATTGATCATTTGCACCAATTGGTAGAAAGACAAGCCTTGCTCATTACCGCCTACATGATATATCCCGGGTTTGGCTTGTTTAGCCAAAGTGACTAAGCACTGCATGCTATGTTCAACAAAGGCCACGGCTGGCAGCCACTTGGTGCTAGCAACCAAGTAACCTTTTTCAGCATGCATATCTCTAACATGGGTGAGTAGGTTGTCTTGCTCAAAGTTATCGAACATTTGCCAGCCTAGGCGAGCAATTATGGTATTGGGGTTAGCGGCAAGGGCTGCTTGTTCACAGCTTATTTTGTATAGCCCATAATCATTTACCGCATCTGCAGGATGCTCTGGGGTGAAAGGGCCGATGCTCTCTGGGTTAAATACACTTTCGGTGCTGGTAAATAGCATGGGAATATTTTGCTCACCAGCAATGCCAGCTAGACAAGCCAGCCACTCTTCGGGCCCTGTGGCTAAGTGAAATATTGCATCGATGTGGTTGCCGCGAACATAGCCTAGCTGTTGCGCGCGGTTGGTAATGTCTAGCTCTTGGCGATTAAAGCCATGTACTGCAATGCCTTGTTTTTCTAGCGCTTGTTTAAGGTAAGGTGCAAGTCGACCATTTAGACCGGTTACTAGTACGTTTTGCATTGCATAATCTCATCACTTTCTAAGAAGTGGCTATTATGCGGTTAGACGGCGTTAAGCGCTAGAGTAGGGCAAATTTAGTTAGCCAGTATTTGTTCTACTTTGTCTTCTTGTAGCCAGCTAATACAGTAGCGAATAGAGCCGGAAGGTGGGACATTTTTAGCGCCAGCTTCAGCTTCGGCGTATACCGCTTCAAAGTGTTCGGTAGGTAATACGCTGTACTGGTAAAACACTTCCATTTCTTCGCGTAAGCCATTTAGCGTGGCAGCCGGAGTGGGATCGATTTTGGCTTGAATGTGGTACATGCAAGCGGCAAAAGCATAGTTTTTAAGCGCAGGAAGCTCAGAGCTATCAATGCTTTCATTGGCCACACTGGCTTGAGAACTAAGTAAAATAACAGCGGCACTAACTAGGTGTTTTAATTTCATTGTTACCTTATATATCTAATAGCAATTGCCGTTAAATATGATTTAAATCCATTTACTGTGGCCCAAAAATTATCCCAAGCAATGATACTTGTCAAACTAACAAATTGAGACTTTAGGCTTGAAATTGTTATTTAATTCGTCATGTGAATTTTAGAATTTGTGGTTTGTTAATAAACATGATTGCTTAAAGTATGCTTATTAACATTAATGCTAAATTATGAAATCGTTTACTTGACGTTGGTTTTAATTACCTGAAATTTAAAGATTTATGTTTAAAGTATGATGTTTGGCTGCTTTTTACGGAATTTGCGTAAATAATAGCCACTTAAACTAACAATTAAATAAAAATAACCCTCTGTTGAAATCGATGTCATTTTTATTATTTACTGATTGCATAATTAATTTCCTGATACTCAAGAAGTGAAAATGCTGTCATTTTTACGTCTGCTTTATATTGTGAGTTTTTTCACAAAACTGTCGCAGATTGCACTGCGGAAAATAGCTGGTATAAAACGCAGAAATTACTTTTATCAATAATTGTGAGAAGAAAAATGCGTAATGTTTTAATCAGCTCAGTTGCACTAGTGTTCGGTTTAGGTCTTAGCGTAACTACGGTTGCTGCTGAACAACCAAGCAGCAAGCCAGCGCTTAGCGAATTCGATAAAAATGCAGAGTATTACAATAAAAGCCTAGTAAAAGATGGCTACCGCTTTGGTTGCCGTGTGCACGACGACAACGGCAAATGCACTAAGTTACAGTGGAAGAAACTGTAATAAATAGGCGGGCGAGCTTAAGGCTATTAAGCTCGCGCTAAGGCTTGCTGTAAGAGAATCGTTGCCTGTTCGCCAACAATTTTTATGGCTTGCTCTATGCGCTCACTGGGTTTGTTGGCGTAACTTATGCGTAAACAGTTTTGATACTTGCCTGCAGCAGAAAACAAGCTGCCCGCCGCAATACCAATGTTAAACGGTTTTAAGTTTTCGTTTAGCACCAAGCTGTCGATTGGCTCTGGTAACTCTACCCACAAAAAGAATCCTCCTTTAGGAAAGCTCATTTTACTGCCGCTAGGAAAGTAACGCTGTACCCAATGGAGCATCAAATCGCGCCTTGCTTGATACTGCTGTTTTGCCAGTCTTAGGTGTTTTTCGTAGTGCCCTTGCTCGATAAAATCGGCCACTGCCAGCAGGGGTAAGCTGTTAGCGCCCAGTGAGGTAACAAATTTTAAGTGAGTGAGCATTTGCCCATAACGGCCAGGTGCTACCCAGCCCACTCGCAGGCCTGGAGCAATGGTTTTAGAAAACGACGAGCAAAACAACACTCTATCTTGGCTATCGTAGGACTTTAAACTGCGCGGGCGAGGTGTTTGGTAATAGCCGTCGCCTAGAATGTCGTCTTCAATAATGGCGAAATCGTATTTCTCAGCCATTTTAAGCAGCTTTAGTTTGTTCTTTTCGGGCATCACATAACCCAAAGGGTTATTAGATGTTGGGATTAGTTGCAGTACTTTGATCGGCCACTGTTCTAGAGCAAGTTCTAGGGCGGGCAAACTAATGCCGGTCTCTGGGTGGGTTGGGATCTCAATAACTTTCAATTGGTTAGATTGAATCGCCTGCATCGAGCCATAAAAGTTGGGTGAATCAATCGCCACAATATCACCTGGCTGGGTGAGTGCTTTTAAACTTAACGATAGTGCTTCCTGGCAACCAGCTGTAATCTGGATGTTATCGGGATGAATATGACAACCAGAGTGCTGCATTAGGCGAGCAATTTGCACCCGTAACTTAAACAAACCATTGCCTTTTGAGCAGCTAAAAACTTGTTTGCTTTGATACTTAATATTGTCGCTAAGTAAGCGCTGTAAAGGTTTTAAACTGCTTAACTCGGTATCTGGTGAGCCTCTGCCTAAGGCAAGAAAGCGGCTATTGCTTTCTGTCATCGAGAGCTCCAACACCGCTTGCCAATTGTCGATCGGCACAGGGCGTTGCTCTGGTTGGCTGGTTTCTGGCAGCTGTGCGGTGCTTGGAGGTTGTTGAACATAATAACCCGACTTGAGCTTACAGCGAACAAAGCCGGCATCTTCTAACAATCGATAACTCTCTTGCACCGTAGAAATACTTACTCCTCTCGCCTTGCTCATCTCGCGGATAGAAGGCAGCTTTTGGCCAACCGGGTAATAGGCTTGAGAGATTTGTTCCTTAAGTTCTTGCGCAAATTGCTCGTAGAGGGTCATTGGCAACTCCTTAGCCAAAACATCGCTCATTAATAACACAGAGGAATACAGTGAAGCAAAGTTGCGTAGCAAAGCAGTACAGATTGAACATTAACAAGCATTACAGATAGCTATTTGCAGCATCTGTAATGGCAAAATTCTTATATTCTGAATCTGTAAGCTGGCTTGTTCAAAATTTAAGCTAGAGGGGTAGCTGATTAAAACAAGGAGCGGAATATGCAGATACAAACTTCTTTCCATACGGGTTTTCATGCACTGATTAAGCGCCTTGCCCTCTATCGAGCACGTCGCCGCAGTCGCAGAGCCTTACTAGCCTTGAATGATGAGTTGCTCAAGGATATTGGTTTAAGCCGAGCGCAAGCCTTAGCCGAAGGCCGTAAACCTTTTTGGCGAGCGGCGGAGCAAGCTAAATACCAAGTTACTCGGTCAAGCAACAACACCGTGGTCACACCTACACGCGAAAACTAAAAATTTAGTGCTTTGATAATTGTTGTACTTGCAACGCGCTTTTTGTGTGGCAAGCAGATTTGCTTGCAGCGGCAATTGCGCCGCTTTGTTGAATCTTGCATTAAGCATAAAGTGATCTCAACGCCATCGGCTTGTTATCCTTGATATAACAAAGGAACACATCTATGAGTAAAGTGCGATATATCTGTCGCTTATTGCTACGTTTATAAACCTTTGCAAATTAGATTCGCTGCTCTCTTTGAGCCGCTAAACAAGCAATAGTAGCGAGACATTTTGGCCTTTTATCTAACTAAAACCATGTAGGGTTGGTTGGCAGCTTTGCTGCGGCTAGTTTGTGTTGTTCTCAATAAAAAAGGGCCCTCAGGCCCTTTTTGCTAACTGTATTGGCTTTATAGCGCGGCGTTTAGGATTTCGCGGCTAACATCTAAAGTAATTTTCTTATCTTCACCTAAAGCCACCATTTGGTGTTGCTCTAACTTGGTCAACAATACCTCTACATCGCTAGCGCCTAAGTCTATGTCACTCAAGCGCACTGGAACTTGCATGCTACGGAAGAAGGCTTCGGTAGCGGCAATTGCTTGGTCGATACATTGCTGTTTGTCGCCTTCGCTTATGCCCCAAATACGTTCTGCATATTGCAGCAATTTGTCGGCTTTTGCTTCACGGCGAATTTTCATTACCGCTGGCAAAGTGATAGACAAGCTACGTGCGTGGTCAACGCCATAAGCGGCGGTTAACTCGTGGCCCAACATGTGGCTTGCCCAATCTTGCGGCACGCCAGCACCAATTAAACCGTTCAAGGCCATGGTGGCTGCCCACATAATGTTAGCGCGAACCTCTAAGTCTTTGCTGCTCTCTTCGGCAAGTGCTTTAGGGCCTTCTTCAATTAAGGTGAGCAAAATGCCTTCGGCAAAGCGATCTTGGATTTTGGCATTTACCGGATAAGTGAGGTATTGCTCCATTACGTGAACAAATGCGTCTACCACACCGTTGCTTACTTGGCGGGGGGATAAACTTAAAGTTACGCTTGGGTCTAAAACCGCAAACTTAGGGCGCACTGCTAGAGCATAAAAAGGCAATTTAGTGCCGTCACGGGTGACCACTGCTGCTGGGTTGGTTTCTGAGCCGGTGGCTGGCAAGGTAAGCACTGCACCTAATGGCAAGGCAGCATCAACTGGATGTTGCTTGGCAATAATGTCCCAAGGATCATCGCCTTGGTAACAAGCTGCAGCAGCGATAAACTTGCTGCCATCAATTACCGAGCCACCGCCTACAGCAAGAATGTAGTCAAGCCCTTCCGCTTTAATTTGCTCAACAGCACGCATAAGCGTGTGATAGCTAGGGTTAGGCTCGATGCCCGAAAACTCAGACCACTGGTGATTCTCTAAGGCCTTTGCAACTTGCTCATAAACGCCATTGCTTTTTATTGAGCCTCCACCATAGGTGACCAATACTTTGGCATCCGCCGGGATTTCGTTAGCGATGGTAGCTATTTGCCCCTCGCCAAAATGGATTTGGGTACTATTTTGGAACGAAAAATTTAACATGATATTTCCTTCAATTAACTAGAGCCTGTTGATCTTTGGTGGTGAAATTTTATTCAAGATAAGCGGGCTTTAATCGCGGCGAGCACTTTGAAACCTAGTGGGCTAAGTGAAAAGTGTTCAACGAAGAGTAAAGTTCGCTTATCTGAACCCTTCGGGCAGCATTTCTTAGCCATTTATTCAGCGTTAGCGAGTGATTATTAAGCCCACTTAACTTCACACTCACTGCCTTGCCTAAATGGCTAATAAATTGCTGTAAAAACCATCAGAAAAGATCAACAGGCCCTAGCTTGGCGATTAGGCTAAGTGCTGTAGTACTTTCTCTGCTGCCATCTCTGAAGACGCTGGGTTTTGACCGGTTATCATTAAACCATCTTGAATCGCAAAAGGGTTCCAGTCGGCTACTGCTTGGTAATCTGCACCGCGTGCTTTTAACTCATCTTCTAACAAAAATGGCACCACCTCGGTAAGTTGTACTGCGGCTTCTTCACTGTTGGTAAAGCCGGTTGCTGCTTTACCTTTTACCAGTAATTGGCCATCGGCTTGTTTTACATTTAGTAAGGCCGCGCTGGCATGGCAAACTGCTGCAACTGGTTTGTTTTGCGCAACAAAGTTCTCTAGTAGCGAGATAGATTGTGGGTTGTCGGTAAGATCCCACAATGGACCATGACCACCTGGGTAAAACACCGCATCGTAATCACTAGCATCAAGGTCGGCGAGCTTAAGTGTAGTGGCTAACTGTTGTTTTGCAGCGTCGTCTTGGTCAAAGCGGCGAGTGGCATCGGTTTGAAAATCAGGGAGCTCGCTATTTGGGTCAATGGGTGGTTGGCCGCCATTAGGTGACGCTAAGGTGATGGTTGCTCCAGCATCTAAAAACACATAGTAAGGGGCGGCAAATTCTTCTACCCAAAAACCCGTTTTATGTTCGGTATTGCCCAGTTGGTCGTGAGAAGTTAGAACCATTAGGATTTTCTTAGCTGTGCTCATTGGTGCATTCCTTAAAATTGATGAGTAACTTTGCGATCTCGCAATAGCAATGCACCTAGTGTAGGTGGGTAAGCTCATTCCAACAATGCAGATTAAATAGACATGATTGGTAGAATAATTGATACAATGGGGGTGTTTTAAAAAAGAGATAGAACAATGAGCGTTAGCTTTGAACAGCTAAAAAGTATGGTGGTATTTGCTCAGGTAGTTGAGCAGGGCAGTTTTAGCGCTGCCGCGAAGCATATTGGCATTACCCGCGCGGTGGTTAGTTACCACATCAAAAAGCTGGAACAACAACTAGGGCTTAGTCTATTAAATCGCTCAACCCGAAGTTTGCATTTAACCGAGGCTGGCGAGCAATACTATCAGCGCTGTCATAACATTGCCGAGCAGGCTAAAGCCGCAAATTTACAGATAGAAAACCTCAAGCAAGAGCCGGAAGGTTCACTGAAAATTTCTTGTCCAGTGAACGCAGGCCTACAAACCATTGTGCCAGTGATTAACGAGTTTCGCCGTTTGTATCCCAAGGTGAATGTCGAACTGGTATTAAGCGATGAGGTGGTAAATATTATTCAAGATGGTTTCGACTTAGCCATCCGCGGCGCCGAGCTTAATGACTCTGGTTTGCAAGCCGCCAAGCTAACCACCTTAAGTACCTGCTTATGCGCTGCCCCAGAATACTTAAACAAACATGGTCGGCCGACTAAACCAGCCGATTTAGATGCCCACCAATGGGTTATTTATACCGCGGGCTCAAGTACCTTACAGCTAAGCAAAGGTTCTCGTTCTTTTAGCATAAAAACCAAAGGTGGCATGAGCACCAATAATGCAGCAGTGCGCACTGCCTTTGTTGAAGGGGGCCATGGCTTAGGGCGTGTTCCCTTGTACGACGCCTTGCCAAAAATACAGGCCGGAAAGCTAGAAGTGCTTATGGCTGATTATCAATTACAAGATATTGATGTGTATTGTGTTTTCCCTAAAGGCTCAGCGAGTTCTAAGAAGTTGCGTTTGCTCATCGATTACTTAAAACAGAGCCTAGCCAAGCAAGAATCGCTGCGAGCGCGTTAGTGATTGAGGTTACATCAAGCGTTTAAATAGGGTGGCTACTTAAGCAAGGCTAATGTTTTTTGCTTACGCCATTTCGATGCTTAGTTAAGCCCTTGTTGCTATTTAGTTTGTTGCGTAGGCTGGGGTAAATTTTTAGAGAGTACGCAGCCTTGTTCTTTTTTATCGCCTTAATCGCTACCTTTGCCTATGCCCTACAAGGGGTGCTAATGGCCAAGGTTTATCGCCAATCAGATCTGCTTAGTGCGGTGGCTTACCGCGGTTTAAGCTTGTTAATTAGCATGTCTCCCTTACTGCTATTGGTGCCGCTGCATGCGTATTCTGGTTTTATTCATCATGCTGGTTGGTTACTACTAGCGGCGGGTTTAGCCGCTTTGGCTAACTGGGCAAATGCAATAGCCTTTGTAAGGTTACCCGTTGGCATTGCTAGCGCTTTATCGATGGCATTTACGGCGCTGTTTGTCGGCTTGTTGGGCGAATTACTGTTAGATGAGCGTTTAAGTCCATTGCAATGGTTAATGGCCGGACTAACCTTACTTGCTGTGCTGCTGCTGGGAGCAAGTCAAACTCGTACTAATACTAAGCCCACGGAGAGTGCCGCTCAATACAAGCCGCTTATTGGCATTGTAGCCAGTGCTTGTTATGGCGCTTTAATGTCTTGCGCCTTGATATTGGTGGCTAAAATGTCGCGCGACAGCCACCCATTTCTAGTGGGTTTTAGCTGGGAAGTGATGATTGGCGTGATGGCTATGTTAATGGCGTTCGCACGAGGCAAGCTTAGCGGCCAAGCCGGAATGCAAAAGGTGACAGCCGCACAATTTAAACAGATCCTGATTTTTGCCTCACCTACGGTTATTGGCACTGGCTGCTATGCCTTAGCAATGACCTTAGGCCCCCTAGCGATTGCGGCAGCTGTGTTAAGCACTATGATGGTATTTAGTATGCTACTGGGCTGGTGGCTATTAGCGGAAAAGCCTACGCTCAAACAGTGGGCAATGATTAGCCTAGTTTGCATTAGTGTTATAGGACTAAAACTAGTGGTTTAGGGGAATACATGTTTGAACAAAGCTTAATAATCGCCGCGGCTTTTGGATGCGGTTTAGTGGCTGGTATTTTTGTGGCATTTTCTAATTTTGTAATGCCTGCTTTGGCTAGGCTGAATACTCAGCAAGGTTTGGCGGCCATGCAAAGCATAAACATTACGGTGCTTAACCCTGGTTTCTTAGGCTTGTTTATGGGCACGGCAATCCTGTGTTTAGTGGTGTTTGTTTGGCAGGTGTTTTTTGTCGAGGTAATTAACTTATGGTTGGTGGCCGCAGGCCTTTGTTATTTACTGGGGTGCTTTGCAGTGACTGCGTTTGCCAACGTACCAAGAAATAAAGCGCTGGCGCTAATTTCTGTGAATGATGCGCTAAGCGAAGCACAAAGCTTGCAGTGGCAGCAATATTTAGCGGAGTGGACCTATTGGAATCACTGGCGCAGCCTTGCTTCTGCGCTGGCGATGTTACTGTTTATGTTGGGTTTATAGTAAACCTGCTGTTTGCAAAGCTGCAATTCTATTTGCTGTTCGTGGCAACCATCTGTGTGCTTATCCCATCTAATCTAGCGCTTGTATCCGGTGCTGCAAACATGCTGTTCTCTAGTCTGTAAGGTTTTTTGGGGGCGATAGGCTTTGTTTGCTGTGCAGCCTTGTTTGAAAAATCTACTCCTGCATAATGTTATCTTTCTTGGCTACTTCAATAAGGTTTCATTATGATTAATATCGACTGGCTACAAACCTATTGCACCTTAATTGAAACCGGACATTTTACTCGCACCGCTGAAAAGCTGGCGATGACTCAGCCTGGCGTAAGCCAGCAAATTCGTAAGCTAGAACACTACTACCAGCAAACTCTGTTACAACGAGAAGGCAAAAGCTTCACGCTCACAGAGGCGGGCAATCAAGTGTATTTGCAAGCGCAGCAAACCTTGGCTCAACTTAACCAGCTTGAACTGTCACTTAAACAAGATGATCCTCATGCCGGTTTGTGTCGGATTGCCAGCCCCGGCAGCGTGGGTTTGAAGCTCTATCCAAACCTGTTGGATTTACAAGCAAAATACCCTGATTTGGTGTTTGATTATAAATTTGCCCCCAATGCTAGCATCGAACAAATGCTGGCTGATCGTCAGCTTGATTTAGGTTTTATTACTCGCCCCAGCACCCTAAGTGAGTTGGCTACCCAAGCCTTCGCAGAAGAGGCTTTGGTATTGGTAACACCGGCACGATATAACAATGCTAGTTGGCAAGACTTATTAGATTTAGGTTATGTGGACCACCCCGACGGCGCCCATCATTCACAATTGTTATTGTCAGCCAACTACCCAGAGTTTGAGCAATCGAGCCAATTTAAACTTCGCGGATTCTCTAACCAAATTAGTTTGATTTTAGAGCCGGTTGCAATGGGCTTGGGCTTTACGGTGTTGCCAGCGCACGCAGTGGCCGCTTTTGCCAAACCTGAGCTTATTGCTGCTAGCCATTTAGCTAATCCAGTGAGTGAAACCATTTATTTGGTGCAGCGCCGTTATCATCGTTTGGCTTCGCGCTTTAAGTTGGTCACCGACAATATGCAGCAGTGTTTGGTGCAGAAATAGCCTGATTAAGGCTGGTTAAATTGTGATTAATGTCACATTTGTGTGTCCGTTCACCTAAAGCTTATTAAACTAATTATGTGAGCTTATAAGGTGTTGAAATAAATAATTTAAATTTTTTGTTTGTTTAAATTATTGTCAGTTATTTTTACAATTATCAATTAAAGAGTGTTCGCTTTTTCGCTAAGTGCTTGTAAGTAAAGCTATTGATATAAAGGTATATTTTTTGCATTTACGGGTTCGCTAACAAACTAAAGCAAGGAAAGCGGAAAAATGAAACAAATAAAAAAAATAACGATGTTTGCCATGTTCATCTCAAGCATGGTGTTTTCACAACAATCGGCCGCTACGGTCATCACTCTAGATCCTCTAGAAGACGTGATTGTAAGTAGTGATATTTTTGATTGGGTTTGGGCCTCGCCTTGTTCAGGTGGCTGTAGTCAGCTAGTGGATAATTGGGAATATGCTGGTGGTTTATACGATGATGCTTTAAATGCGGCATTAGGTGTAAGTACTTGGCGTTTTGCTAGCTTGGCAGAGCTTGCCAATATCCCTGCTAGAGATTTATTTATAGATGGGAATAAATGTGCTGCTCAGTATTTTGACAACACCTACAGCCATTGTGATTTTAATGATCCTATGGTGAGTTCTGTTAATGGCGGTAACCAAGATACTCTGTTAGTGCGGGTTAATAACCTTTCTCTGCCAGCGCAGGTTAGTGAGCCAACAACCGTAGCCATTATGTTGCTAGGTTTGGGCGGATTGCTTATGAGACGCCGTACGTCGGCATAATCGCTAGCGTTAATTGTCTATTTTTTGATTTAAGCCCGCTCTAATGCGGGCTTTTTGTTTTTATCATATAAAGCAAATTAGGGGCTGTTGATCTTTGTTGATGGTTTTTTCAACAATACTGCCCGGAGGGTTCGGATAAGCGAACTTTACTCTTTGTTGAGCACTTCTTACTTAGCCCACTGGGTTTCAACGTGCTCGCCGCGATTGAAGTTCGCTTATCCCGAACAAAATTTCAACACCAAAGGTCAACAGACCCTTAGGACTAAAGAGAGAGTTAGCAGGATGCTAAAGCCCGCCCCACTAGCCAAAAAACTAAAAACTGGCGATTTGGTGTTCTTTTCTGGCAAAGGTTTAAGTAGCGACATTATTCGTTACGGCACGTTTAGCAAATGGTCACATGTTGGCATGGTGCTGGAGCTAGAAGCCTATGACTTTGTGACCCTTTGGGAAGCAGTTCCTAATTCAAAAGATACCTGTTTGTATTCCCAACAAGCCAGCAATGGGGTGCAGGTAGTGCCGCTACACCAACGGGTTAAACAACACTTGGGCAGTATTTCAATTCGCCAGTTGTTAGGTGGAACCCTGTCGGATGAGCATTTAAGCAAATTAATGCAATTGCTTGAACAGCTAAAACTACGCCATTATGAACAAGACTTTTGGGAGCTGGCTCGGGCTGGATGGGAAGGCCCATTTGGTGAGAATCAAGAAAACCTCGATTCATTATTTTGCAGTGAATTAGTGGCAGCAGCCTACCAACATATTGGCTTGTTAGATAAGCAAAAGCCCTCCAATGAATACACCCCTGCCAATTTGTCAGAGAGCCAACTAACTTACTTGAATGATGGCTTCTATTTATCCCCCGAAATTGATCTTTTTTGATTCTGATTGTACTTCCTCGATCCTATTGGATTTCGAAATCTACCTGTAAGACGAGCTAACAGGTACTCATTTAGCAGCCTCCTTAGGCAAGATTAAACTTGCGGCCATTATTTGCGGCTATGGAATGCCGCTCTTTTCTAAAGGGCATTTCATTATTAGCAGGTAAAAAAATGAACAAGACAATATTAGCAATAAGCTTGGCGGCTATCTCATCTGGCGTAATGGCAGAGCAAACTGCCGAGGCAAAAGCCGACGTGAACTATGGCGATCCAACTGCCACCTTTAGCTCTTTAGGTATTTCTCGCAGCAACGAACGCACCCAGCTAAACGGCAGCTATGGCTGGGAAGCAGGCAATATGATTTTTGCTGATTTAGGCGCTGCCGACAAAAAAGATCAACAAGGCAAAATCGATTTTGATTATCGCGTTCGTTACTTCAAAGTAAACGATGGCTTGGGTTACTCGGTTGATGTAGTCGGGGATAGAAATACCACTACCGCTTTGGTAGGTGGTATGTACAAATTTGATATCACCAAAAATATCTCACTGTTCCCCATGTTCTATGGCGGCTACATGAAAAGTAAGTTAGATATGCCAATTAAAGACAGTAGCGAAACCTTTAAAGACTCGTCTTTAGTACAAGGTGGTTTGTACGCCATGT
Organism: Agarivorans litoreus; assembly: GCF_019649015.1. NCBI lineage: Bacteria > Pseudomonadati > Pseudomonadota > Gammaproteobacteria > Alteromonadales > Alteromonadaceae > Agarivorans > Agarivorans litoreus. Next base: position 3,267,415 of record NZ_BLPI01000001.1, read on the forward strand.
ATGCCTTCGACGACGGCCATTGGCTTTACGCCAACCCTAAAGCCACTTACGTAAGCCGAGCTAAAGATTTTGTGCCGCAAATTGAAGTGGGTGGTGGATATATGATTAATAGCAATATGTCGGTAGGCCTTAAAGTTGACCACACTGCAGAGAGTAAAATCTCGAAAAAAGACACTGTAGGTTGGCTGCAAGCCAGTGTCTATTTTTAATCTAACTCCAGCTTAAACTCAGTTGCCCTTAGTTCTGCTGAGTTTAAGCCTTACATCTGCATTTATTCGCGAAAACTACTGTGGAAAGAGTGCTTAGCTAAAGACATAGAAATTACCTATTTTCTGTGATTTTATACAGGCAATCTGCGATTCCTACTTTCTACAAGTGATTGCATACTTTCATGCTGATGTTTTTGTTGTTTTTCGAGCTAGGTGGCTGATGTAGCTAAGGAAAAGTGATAACCTTGTTTTTATCAAATGTATGATAAGAGGAAAAATTCCTTGTTTAAACAAGGAATTTTTCCTTTTAATAACCTGTTATGTGTACTCGAGCTATGAGATTCACAGTTTTAGCCTGCATCCTTCTGGCCGGATGTTTTGAATCAAAAATAGACTCCTGTTTAGATCAAGGAGGTAGCTTCAATTACGAAAAATGTGAGTGTGATTTTAAGGTAAGCCATGAGTATAAAGAGGCACATAACTGCGTATAAATATCTTCTAATTATAAGTGTGCTACTTGGGCTTATTGCTGGCTGCTTAATAATGTATGTGGCTTGGCTGCATAACCCCCAGTGTGAAATTCACTGTGAGGATATAATTTACTGGGGCTATTTGCTACTATTGGGCTTGTCAGCATTCACGCCAGTGTTCCTCGCTGTATTTGTTTTAGGGTGGGTGATCAACTATGTCAAAAACACATAACAAGCGCCTCCAGCGGACACGCAAGCTTCCGCGGATTTTTGTCCATTCCGCTGCGCTGCATTCTACACAAATCTGCTCCAGCTTGAGTGCACGCTGAGCCGAGCGTTAGGTATACCGAGTGCAAATCGACTGTAGGAACCACCAATGATGGGATTTTGGAAGGGATTCGTTTCGGCGATGCTGGTTGTGCTCTTCGCATGCTTGTTGTTTTCCGATGGTGAACCTCCCATATTCAAACTCATCTTTAATGGCTTCGAGGAGAGGCCAATTGAGAGTGTATTAGTGGAAACTGGTGGTAGCACCATAGAACTTCACAGGCCTCAGTTTCATCTATACCTCGGGAAAGAACGTCCAATCTTAGAGTTGCTGATGCACCAGCAGGAGGGTGCGCTGAATCTTCGTATAGTTACTCAAAGCGGCGAATCATTTTCGTTAGAGAACATTGAGTTTCGGGTCGGGGAAGCAAACTATATAACGAGGCAGGACCAAAAAATCATAGCTGTGAAGGCGCACTGGCAGTGAGTATACCTAACAAACAAAACCAGGACGCCGCAAAACAACGCGGCTGGACTCCCTCCGCGAGCTCCGGTCGCCCCTGTTTCGGGCGTTATATTTCACGATGAATTTCACTAGTCAGTTCGATACAGCGCGCTACCGGAGACTCAAAAGGCGGGCACTCTTGTTAGCCTTTGCCCTTTTAGGTTTAGGCATTTCTTATTACCTGATTAGTAGTGATTTTTATGTGGCAGCGGTGCCTATTATCGGCGGGATCTTTCTGGCAGAATGGTTTCGCATATTCGAGCGTGCTGCTCTCGCGGAGCATCAGAGTTTCACGTTGTCGGTTAGCTCTGATGGGCTGAAGTACTGCAACAGCAAAACGGGATATGACATAACGCGGCCCCTTTCTGCTGTTAAACATGTCAGGGCGTCAATGTTCTTGGCTGTTCCGGTAGTAACAGTCGACTTCATCAACAACGAACGGTTGCGTTTTATCTGTTACACAAACAGCGATGAACTGGCAACTCGTCTAAGTCCATCTGATGCAAGCGAAATATAACAAGCCGCACAACAAAATCGCCCACAAAACGCGTGGGCTCGGACTCGCTACCGCTCGCCTGTTTGCGGAACGTTAAATTTAAAGGAAGATGAAGTACTTACCAAAATACGTGAAAATCGAAGTAGTTATACTTGGTGTTATAATTCCTGCAATGATTGCCAGTTACACCTTGTATCTTTTGCTTCAATCTAAAGCTTTCTTTTGGGGTAGAAGTTCAGCTATTTACTATCAAGGTAGCGATGCTGTCTTTGTTTCGCTTCTTTGGTTTGGGTTATCCCTGTTATTGTTTGGGCACTTTCTCGCTCGGCCTTTGCGCCTAACGTCATTAGCCCGATACAAATTACTTATGTTGGTACCAGTAATGCTTTTTGCTACGGGTTTAGTATCCGCGATAGTACTGGTATAAAAATTTAACAAGTTCCGGCAACATCAAGGCCCGCTTAAAAACCATGCTAACGCCCGCCGTTGCGAAAAACGTTAGTTTACCAAGCCTGTCTTTAGTTATCTGTGGGGTCTATATTGCATGAAATAAAATTTTCTAATTTAGAAAAGCACTCCAAAAAGCTTCTATATTCGAATGTTATGTTTATTGCTGCGCTTATGTTCTCTTACAATCTGTGGGGGCGGTATATAGTCGATGACTTATCCCGGTGGATTGTTGGTTTTTTTACTGTTGTTTCCATTATTTTGTTTGTAGTTTTTTTTGAGCTTGACTGCCATATCTACAAGAAAACTACCGGGTTAAGAAATACTAAAGGTGTGATACTTAAAGCTTGGCTATCTATGATAAGCATCGGCATATCCGTATTGCTTTGTAGTAGCGTTTTAATAATATACTGGCTGTTGAATTTCTATCTTTCTTCGGAGGTCTTTGACATCTTAGAGCTGGCAGAAGATGAGTGTGGTTATGCCGGTGGTGTTTTCTATGAGGGCAGCTTTCATAAAGCACCTTGTTATGAGTTAGAGGACGGTCAAGATATATACTTGGTTAATGGTAGGCTTGGCGGCTTGGTGTTTAAATTCAGGTAAACTAACAAACCAATCAAGTACGCTCCCGTTGATCGCCGGACTCGCTCCGCTCGCCGCTGAGTTGGGCGTTGTTTTTCGATTAAACCATTTACTCACCCCCAACAAAAAGCCCTCAATAATTAGGGCTTTTTGCAATACCTTTTCTGCGTAGCTTTTAGAAAAAGTAGGCCATGTTTACTTGTACAAAGCTGTCTTTGCTAAAGGCGTAGGTTGGGTCGGCAAGGTCATCGGCGTCGATGTACCAAAGATCGAGTTCGCCTTTCCAGTTTTCGCCAAAGCGGCGGCTGGCTTCTAGGGTTACTACGTTGGTGTTGTAGTCGAGGTCTATCGCGCCACCTAATAAAAACTCGGTACTTTGCGCATCGTTTAATACTAAGCGAGCGCCTAGGTAGAGATCGTTTTGAAAGGTAGAGGTGGCCTCTTTGCCGTCACTATTCCAGTTGTATTCGGTGAGTAAACCTAAATCGGCAATGCTGTCGAATAATCCCACTAAGGTATATTCGTAACCACCTACGGCAGCGGTGTAACTGTTGCTGCTGGTATTGCGATATAGGCCTTCAAACTTCCATAACCAATCGCCAATGGTGGCTTGTAAATCTACGCCAAGTTGGTCCATTTGCTCATAGTAAGGGGTAAGTTTGGTGCCATCGGCGCTAGCAATTAGCAGTGGGTCGCGATTAGTGCCACGAAAGTAGGCGGTGCCTACGTCCCAGTCGCCAAAGGTTTGTGCCCAGCGCAGGGCTAGATCTACATGTTTGTCTTTAGCGCCCGATTCATACTGGGCATTATCTTGGTCTACCGGTAATGGCGGGCGGAAGCGGCCATCTACGCCGGCAAAGGTTCTCTCTCTAAAGCCAGGTAAAATGAATACATCCCAAATGCCTGAGTCTTGATAGGTATTAAAGTGCAGCATGGGTTGGCCAAGCTTTTCGTCGCCATCGGGCGATTCGATAAAGTCGGTTTGGTTGATCACATCTACCAAGTGCTGGGTTTCGGTTACGCCCCAAAACACTTTGGCTATGCCAATTTCTAGCTCGTATTCGTCGGCTAGGTGTAGCCATTTAAGCTCGCGAATGTCGGCGTGAGTGCGCTCGCTATCCATGGAGTCGGCCCGTGCAAAGGGCGTAAAGGTGATGCTGTCGATGCCATCGTTCCACTCCCAGTACAGCTCGGGCTCGGCACTTATCGAGCCTTGATGCTGCTGATCTTGACCAGGGAAAGCACCTTGCTCGAAAAAGCCGCGATATTGCCCTGCCACATTGCCGCGCAGCTCCATGGCTGCGCTGTTTATGCTTAATAAGGCTAGGCTTAGCGCTGTTGCCAGCACAGAGTTAGTCGCTCTCATTAGCGGGCTCGCTTAAGCTTGCTTTTATTGAAGTCTGATTCTTTTACGCCAGTTTTAAACTGATAATTATTCCAGAACATTTCGGTTTTTTTATCGGTTTGGTGGTTCACCATCAACATTTTTGACGGGCGCCAATGTTTGTCGGCATACACTTGGTAATCACTCATGGTGAGGGTTTTAAGTAGCTGCCCTTTGCGGTCGTAAAACTCTACTTTGTGCACGCGGTAGGCTTCTTTGTCCATCCAGGTAATTTGCTTGGTATAACCTGAGTATTTATCTACCGGAACGTTTTCGATGACATAGCTGTCGAAGCCGGCAATGGTTTCGTCGCGCAGGTAGGTGTAGGTGTATTTTTCTACTTCAAATGAGCTTAGATCTTCAAAGGCAAACTCACTGCCCATGTAAGGGCCCGATTTGTTGCGAGAACCAATGCGTTTTACCCGTTTTAAGGCAGGTAGGTATAACCATTGCTCGTCTGGCTCTAGGGCGTGAGAAAAGCTTAAAAAGGCAGTGCCTTTTACGTCGGCTGGGTGGTCAAACACACTTAAGGCTTTGTCGCCATCGCCTTCTACTTCTAAAGATTGAATGCGAATAGAGCGGGTGCTTTTATCGCCTTGCGCGTTGTACAGCACCATTTCTGTGTCGGCTTTCGAATCAACCCAACCTAGATCAAAGGCTTTGCGCTCTTGAGCGATGCGTAAGCCTTTTTCTTCTGCGGTTTCTGCTAATGCTTGTTGGCTAAACAACAGGCTAATACAGATAACTGCGGCACGATTAAGCCACATACTAAGCGGTTTTTTGTTGAAGTGCTGCTGCATTTTCTGCTCCCTTTGCACGGTCAAAACTAATCAAGAGTAATGGTAGTAGTAAGAAATCGATGATTAAGGCTACGGCAATAATAATAGAAGTAAGTAGCCCCATATTGGCGTTAATAGTAAAGGTTGAACCAATTAATACTGAGAAGCCAACCACCAATACCGCGGTGGTAATAGCCAGTGCTTTGCCTACGGTGACAAAGGCGTAGCGCACTGCGTCTTCGGCAGATTTCCCTTGCTTGCGGGCATATTGGTACTTGGTAAGGAAGTGCACGGTGTCGTCGACCACAATGCCTAAGGTAACGCTAATAACAATCGACAAACCAAGGTTTATGTTGCCATCAATTAGCGCCCAAATACCAAAGCCAATGCCTGCTGGTACTAGGTTAGGTAGCAAGCTAATAAAGGTTAGCCGCAGTGAACGTAGCGAAATACCAATTAACACCGAGATAAGCACCAATGCCCAAAATGCACCTTTTAGGGCTTGCGGCATATTGCGCTCACCAATGTGGGCAAACATTAGGTTAGGGCTGGCGGCGATTACTCGATACTCGGGCGCATTTTGTTGCCACCAATCTAAGGAGCGTTGCTCTAGCGCTATCATGCCGATAGAGCCCATATTCTTGGTGGTAATGGTTAAGCGTGTTGCCGATTTATCTACATTGATTTGGTTATTTAAATCTAGGCCGTAGGGCAAGCTCATTTCGTACATTAATAAATACTGAGCCGAGAGTTCGCGCTCTTCGGGCACTAGGTAATAGCTTGGGTCGTCGCCATGCATGTTTTTGTTTAAACGGCGCATAATGTCGGAGATGCTATTTACGTTGTCGATCTCTGGCTGCTGGCGTAACCAAGCGCTAAAGTCCGCCACTTTTTGCATGTAGTGAGGTTGGTTAATGCCGCTACTTTCACCGCTTCTTATTTCATAAGAAATGGTGGTAATCCCGGATATATTTTCCTCCATAAAGTCTGTGGATTGACGAAAGTCCACCTGCTTGCTGAAGTACTCCGTAGCTACGTCGTTAAGTTGGTTGCGTGGGATCATGGCCAAGAAGCCAATAATCATAACTACCGTAATTGGCATTAACCATTTACGAGAATTAATCACAAAGTTTGCTAAGCGGTCGTAGTTTGAACGGCTGCTAATGCTCGGCGTTTGTTTAATTGGCAGAATGTTAAGCAGGGCAGGCAAAATGGTAAGAGCATACACATAAGCCAACATTACCCCAACCGCGACAATGGTGCCTAAGGCTTGAAACGGCGGCGAATCAGAGAAGTTAAGGGTTAAGAAACCAATCGCAGTGGTGGCACTAGTAAGGAAAATTGCGCGGTTATTGATTTTTAAACTAAAGGCAAGGGCTTCTTTTTTAGATTTACCTTGGCGCATCTCGTAAAGCATTGAGGCGATAACGTGCACACAATCGGCCACGGCTAAGGTCATTACCATGGTGGGCACATTTACCGTTACGGTATTGAGTGCAAAACCCATCCAGCCGGCCATGCCCATGGTGCTGGCAATAGTCACAACAATGACCACTAAGGTCGCTAGCATGCCTAATACCGAGCGCAGTAAAATGGCTAGCATCACCAAAATGAGCAAGAACATTAGCGGCACTAAAGTGGACATGTCTTTCTGGCTTTGTTCGATGAAGCTGTTGTTCATCATGATCATGCCAGAGAGCAAGATTTTGTGGTCTGGGTAGGCTTGTTGATACTTGGCTTGAAGCTCACGCACAAATTGCGAGGTTTTAGGTACTTCCGACTGCATATCGTCTTCAGAGATGGTTATGGTGGCGGCGATTACAGCCACACGGCCATCTAAGCTGATTAAGCGGTTTTCTAGCAGTTGTTCACTTAAGCTAACCTGCTCAATTTTAGACACTTTTTCAGCATCTAGCATATCTAGCTCTAGCAATAAGTCTTCTACCCAAAGGTCATCTTCTACGGCTTCGGTATGTTGAAAGTTGGTGATGGAGTCGACCCGAGTAGAGTTGGGAATAAGCCAAGAGTCGTCGGTAAGCTCTTTAATGAGTGTGAGAGATTGCGGGTTGAATACATCGCCTTCATTAGGGGAGATTACAAAGGTGACCGAATCGGTTTTATTAAACACCTTTTGCATGCTTTCAAATTCTTGCAGCTGAGGGTTGTCCTCACCAAAGAAAATGCGGTAATCGCCTACAAAGGTAAGAAAGCGTCCGCCAGAGCTCATTGCTACAACGGCTAACATTAATAACATGAGTGTTAGCCAAGGTCTGGCAATCACTTGATTAAAAAATTTCTTTTCCATGGCCCTGTCCTTTACCAATTGCACCATTCAATTGGTTAGAGTGAATTATGACGATTTGTCTAAAATTGACGAATCGTCACTTCCTTTGCTTAAAAAACCGCAGTAATCGGCGGCTTATTTTGAATCTAAATGCGTGCGTTTATTATTCCACTTAACAACAGTAGAACAACTTGGCACTTTTTCTTGTTTCGCTGACAAAAACTTTGTGAGCTAATTGCCTGCTTGCGTAAAGCGCTTAGTACAGTGTTTCGTTTTTCTCTAGTATTGCCAGTTCGTCAGCGTAAAGCTCTTGGCCTATTCGCTGCCAAGTTGCTAGGTAGTCTTGCTGTTGTGACAGCGGTTGCCAATTTAGCCCGTCGCACAATAAGTTAATGTTATAAAGCAGGGCGTATTGGCTGTCGAAACCAGCAGAGCAAAACTTGCTGGATTTATTTACCACTGCGCTGCTTAGTGCATTGGTGCCAAAGGCCATCGACCAAGCGGCAAATGTAGCGGCATTGGCATCTACATTTTGGTTGGCCGGTATTTCACCTAAAGCAACAGCTTCTTCAATCAACTTAACCGCAATACCGACAATTTTGTTTTCGTGTTCACTAACACTTGCACTGCGAATACTCGAGGTTTTCTCCATGATGTTAGGTGTTTTCATACTTAACACTACCATCGACAGAGTGGGGTAAAGACGATTAAACAAACGGTAGCCATAGGCCATTGCAATCATCTTTTCTCGAGTGCTACCAGCAAAATCATTAATCCGCTGGTATAGCTCTATTTGTAAGCGCATAGAGCGGCAGCACAAGGCACACAATACGTCTTCTTTACAGGCAAAGTGGTTATACACGGTGCCTTTTGAATACTGCGAACGTTGGGTGATTTTATCCATCGTAAGGCCAGCAAAGCCGGTTTCAGCCATCAGCTCCAATGCTATATCTAGCAGCAGCTCTTCGCGGTTGGCAATTTCTTGGGCTTTTCTGGTTTTGGTATTCATTTTTTCTCGTTATTGACACTTCGTCACAATGTGACGATTCGTCAAGTTATACGCCTTGATAATTAATTGTTCAAGTTTTATTTATGTTTGATGTTTTGCTTTTGGTGCTTAATTTAGTTTAAGCGCCTGTTTGTTTAGCCAATAACGACTTGCAAAATTGCCACAAAAACCTGAACAGCTGATCAAAGTGTAAGTAAATACTGAGCTTAAGGGCAAGTTGTAACACTAAGTTAGTTGAGCAATAGCTAAAAATGTTGGACTTTTAGGTATAAACCTTACTTGTATATTGCTTATACAATCTAGATGAGTGAAAAGTTTTTGCGATGTGTCAATTTAATGTGGTTATTGTCTGTGATTATGGTGTTTCATCCTATAAGGTTACGCCTTCGCCAATTATATAGCTTCACCAAAGGACCATAAGAAGCATGAAACAACAATCAAACAACAGCATATTACAGTTTATTACCCAAGGCAGTTTAGTGCTGCAGATCCTTATCGGTATTATCGCCGGTAGCATTTTGGCCGTTTTAGCACCTAGCGCGGCTACCTCTATTGGCATGTTAGGTAGCCTTTTTGTTGGCGCTTTAAAAGCCGTAGCGCCGATATTGGTTTTTGTGTTGGTGGCGGCCTCGGTAGCTAGCCATAAACGTGGCCAAAATACTCAGCTTCGCCCGATTATCTATTTATATTTATTTGGTACTTTTGCCGCGTCGTTAACGGCGGTAGCCATGAGCTTTATGTTCCCTACCGAGTTAGTGCTAGTGAGCACCGAAACCTCGGCTAATCCTCCGCAAGGCATTGGCGAGGTATTACACACCTTACTATTTAAGATTGTCGATAACCCAATTAGCGCCATTATGAATGGCAACTACATTGGCATTTTAGCGTGGGCAATTGGTTTAGGTATTGCTATGCATAGCGCATCGGACACCACCAAAACCTTGTTTAATGACGTGGCTGCAGGTGTATCAAGCATTGTGCGTTTTGTTATTCGCTTAGCGCCAATTGGTATTTTTGGCTTGGTGGCAAACACCATTGCGCAAACGGGCTTCTCGGTATTGCTAGGCTACAGCCAGCTATTGTTGGTACTCATTGGCTCTATGTTATTGATTGCCTTGGTGATGAACCCGCTGTTAGTGTTCTACAAAATTCGTCGCAACCCTTACCCATTAGTATTTAAGTGTTTACGTGAAAGTGGCGTAACCGCCTTCTTCACCCGTAGCTCTGCTGCGAACATTCCAGTAAACATGGACTTAGCCCAGCGCTTAAAGCTAGATGAAGATACTTACTCGGTGTCTATCCCACTAGGTGCCACCATTAACATGGCCGGTGCGGCAATTACCATTACCGTGTTATCGCTAGCGGCAGTGCATACCTTGGGTATTCAAGTAGATTTTGCTACTGCCTTGTTGCTGAGCGTAGTAGCAGCGGTGTCTGCTTGTGGAGCGTCTGGTGTTGCTGGTGGGTCGCTATTGCTTATTCCATTAGCGTGTAGCTTGTTTGGTGTATCTAACGACGTGGCCATGCAAGTGGTTGCTGTAGGCTTTATTATCGGGGTATTGCAAGACTCTGCCGAAACCGCGCTAAACAGCTCTACCGATGTATTGTTTACGGCTGCTTGTTGTAAGGCTGCTGAAGAAAAAGCTTAACAAGCTCTCTAAACTGACGTGAAAAAGGATGGCTTAGGCCATCCTTTTTATTGTTACTCGTAATCTGCATTGATGGCACTAGTTAAGGTTTGTTGCATTGAATTGATATGTCCTCTAATTGACCTGCTAGATTTGGTTTTGAAGAACTTCTGTCTTTCTCTTTTGTTTTGGTTGCAGATGCGATGATGCCGTCATTTTTGGGGATTTGCCTAATAAAATACGCTATCAATCATTAGCGAACTGTTCTTTTTAGCATCGAGTCATTATTATGTCTTACTTATCAATATGCATAAGGAAGCGCAGTGATTGATTTGCTTAGATCCTCTCGTTTAATTCTCACACTATTTGTTTTTTGGTTGCCGCACTCATTGGCTTTGGCTAATCAAGCTAACTATTGGCAAATTGGCGCGGTTCCAGATTGGGTTCAAAGTGCGGTTAATTCGCCAAAAGTGGGTAATGGCGTGGAGTCCATAGAGTATTTGTTGTCTGATACTCAAGTAAACTTAAATTTATCTGAAGCTCAGCGCTATAACCATTATCGTTATCAAGTTAATGATGCCGCAGGTGTTGAAGATAATTCGGACATAAATATTACCTTTAGCCCTGATTATCAAACAGTGGTAATACATAATGTTGAGGTTATTCGGCAGGGAGAGCCTAGATCGCGATTATTTGAAGAAGATGTGCGGCTAGTTGATATTGAACCGGAGAAAAGTAACAAGATTTATTCTGGGCATAAACAGCTACAACTTTGGTTAAAAGATGTGAGAGCCGGTGATGTGGTTGATTATAGTTATAGTGTTGTCGGTACAAATCCAGTGTTCGATGATTACTATAGCGCTTTCTTTAAACTGGGTTGGGGCATTGAGGTAAAACAAGTCAATGTTAGTGTAATTGCTTCGAATAAGCGCCGGTTAAAGCATCAGTTGATAAAAACGGATACACAGGTAAAGGTTGATAAGCGAGCAACTGACACTCGATATTCTTTAACATTAGTTGATATTCCCGCTTATTATTCTGATGGCGATGAGCCGTCTTGGGAGTTTTCCCAGCCATATTGGTTGGTGAGTAATTTTGAAGATTGGGCGGAGGTAAACAATTGGGCTTTGGGTTTATTCGAATACTCTGCAAAAAATTCAACAGCACTAAATCATTGGCTAGACTATTTAAAAAGCTTACCCACTAAAGCTGCCATTGAGCAAGCCATTGGCTTTGTACAACAAGACATTCGCTATTTAGGTGTTGAGATTGGAGAAAACTCTCACCGACCACATACCCCTGCAGAAGTATTTGATAACCGTTACGGTGATTGCAAGGACAAATCGCTATTACTAGTCACTGCGCTTAAGTCTTTGGGGATAAACGCAGATCCTGTTTTAGTTTCCACCTATAACCGCCAGACAATTCGAGATTTTATTCCTGCTTACAATTTATTTAATCATGCTATCGTTCGTTTTGATTTTGAAGGGAAAGAGTACTGGGTTGATCCGACGAAAAACTATCAAGCGAGGGGCTTAAACTATATTGTGCAGTCTTCTTTAGGCGACGCTTTAGTCGTGGCTAAAGGAAACACCAATTTGTCAGAAGTGCCTGACTACTTGGCTATAGATAATCGGATTATATTTGAACATACTTATAAAGCAGCCGACTACCAATCACCGGTAGAGCTATTGATTAAAGCTACTTATACCGGGACTCAAGCCGATAGAATGCGCTACCGAGTTGCCAGCAAGAGTGCTAAACGTATGTCGAAAGAGTACTTGGAGTACTATCAACGGTTGTATCCAAAGCTTAGCCGTTTACAAGCGATCCAAGTAGAGGATGACGTTAACACTAATCAGCTTACTATTTATGAATCTTACTTAGTGCCTGAGTTTTGGACGATCGAGAATGGAGAAGCCGTCTTTGAGCTCTATTCTGATTTAGTTGATGATTATCTTTATATCCCAGAAAAAGTTAATCGTCTGCAGTCTCTTGCTTTGGGCTCGCCTATTTCCGTTTATCAGGTCTCTAAGCTGGTTCTACCTCAAGATGTTGATTTTTCTAGTTTAAAAAGCCATAGATCAGAGGAGAATGAATATATAAAGCTGAGCTCAAGCTTTGATTATAAGAATAGGACTATTTCATTTGACCATGCTTACAGTAATAAAGCTCGTTCTGTACCGCCGCAAGATACAGAGCAGTACATTGAATTTATACGAGAAGCGCGCAAACGCTTAAGTATTAGGTATAGCGTAACCAACGTAACAGAAGAAGACACTTATGATTCTGTGGCTAAGCTAGTCAACTACTTATTATCTTTGAAGCAGGCTAATGCTAAGGAGCTGAATTAGTGAAAATTTTTGTTACTTTGATTGTTTGCTTGCTGCTAAATGCTTGTGCAGTCACCGAGGTAGATAGTCAGCAGAACGCTTTGTCGGCTCATAATAAGTCGGCCAATGTGCATAATTACGATAGCGAACGGTTTTACATCCAATTTGTAGATGCTCTCAATCAAAATACTGAGCAGGCTCTTCGCTCAAAAATCAATCTTGACGTCAGTGCCGATTATCTTGACGCAGAGCTTGGTTTAGACTCGGTATCTAAAAGTGATATGAAAAAATCTCTTGAAAGACTAAATGAACGCTTTATCTACGTGTTAAGCGAGCAAGCTAATTTGCAATGGAGTTACGTTGGCGGTGAACTTAACCAGCATGATAAAAAAATCAGTTATTATCGAGCGACAGAAGGAGATTACTTTGCTTATTACACGTTAACCTGGCGTCACAATAAGCTCGTTGATATCGAAAGTACTCTGCTTACCATGGGGGTTAGCTCGATGTTTTCTATGGCAGCTCAATTAGTCGCCGCCAACACCTCTACAGAAGTAGAGAAACGTTTAAATAGTTTTGTTAAGTTGGCTATAAATGGGGATACAGAGCGAGTCCCTTTAGCTTACCAACGCCTTTCTAAGGAATTCCAACAAAGTAATTTGGTATTAGGTGTTTTAACGACTTATTTAGCCGAGCAAGAATTCGCCGAGTTACCATTGGCGTTTTCGGAATTCATGCAGTCAGAAATACCAATTCACCCTCGATTTTATGGTTACTATACTGACACTGGTAATTATCAAGCAGCCATAGATTGTCTCAAGCAGCTTCCTACCGCGGTTTTCGAAGACCCAAGAATTCAGGCTGAAATTGCTTCTATTCACTTTTTAGATGGTCAAGCGGATATCGCGAAAACAGTGCTACGCAATGGCATTTTAAACCACCCTTACGATGTGTATAGTTACTTTTGGTTATTGGATTTCGCGTTGAAAACAAAAGATTTTGAAGAAAGTGAGTTATTGCTAAACGTGCTTAGAGACCGCTTCTTTGTTGAGTACTCTCGTCAGGACTTGGTTGAAGTTGAGGGCGGGGATGGCTTTGTTAATTCTCGCTTTTACACTCGCTATCAAACTTACCTAAAGAACGCCGCTTGATATAGATAATATAAAAGACCCACAGCAAACTAAGGGTCTTTTATTTCCTTACTTAGCTGCCGCCTTTTGTTTGGCTTTCTCATACTCTGCTCTTGCCTTACTACGCTCCCACAGCGGCCTTAGTAATGGGCTAAACAACACCATTGCTGCAATACTAATAAAGGTTAGTGTGAGCGGTCGTTCCCACAAAAAGCTCAGTTCGCCATCGCCAATTAATAGTGCTCGGCGTAGGTTGTCTTCGAGCATTCCACCAAGAATAAAGCCCAACAACATCGGCGCCATAGGGAAGTTGAGCAAACGTAAGCCCAAGGCTGCCATACATATTGCCACCATGATCATGATGTCCATGCTATTAAACGACACCAAATACACCCCAGTAATTGAGAACAGCAAAATCATCGGTACTAAATAAGGGCGAGGAATGCTTAGTAACTTGGCGAGGTAGGGGATTAGCGGCAAGTTTAAAATTAGCAAAATCACATTACCAAAATACATAGAGATGATGATCGACCAAAATAGGTCGGGGTGCTCGATGTACATTCTTGGCCCTGGTTGAATACCGTAAGCTATTAAGGCTCCGAGCAATACAGCGGTAGTGCCCGAGCCGGGAATACCTAAGGTAAGTAAGGGAACAAAAGAGCCGGTCGACGCAGCATTGTTGGCCGATTCCGGCGCAGCCAAACCTTTTAAGGAGCCTTCACCAAATTGTTTCTTTGCGTCGCCTTTGGCCAGATTTCGCTCTACGCCGTATGCCAGAAAAGAGGCGATGGTAGCGCCAGCACCGGGAAGCACGCCAACAAAAAAGCCTAGAAATGACGAGCGAAGAGTAGGTGCTGCCACGGTTTTAACTTCTTGTTTGGTGAGCTTAAGGCTGCCCAGCTCCGACATCATTTTTTGTTCGGTAGCGCTGTTATTGGGGTTCTCGGGTTTTAATACCGACATTAAGGTTTCGGCTAGGGCAAAGGTTGCCATGGCTAATAGTAAGAAGCTAAAGCCGTCGATTAAATCCAGTTGGCCAAAGGTAAAACGCTCTACACCTTCACTTCTGTCGGTTCCTACGGTGGCTAACATCAAGCCCACAATGGTCATCATTACCGCTTTTAATACTTGGCCTTTGCCTGAGAATGCAGCCACGGCAGAAAGGCCAAGTACCATTAAGGCGAAGTAGTCGGCGCTTTGGAAACTCAAAGAGACAGAGGCCAAAGCAGGCGCGGCAATTAACAGCATAATTGCGCCCAAAGTACCGCCTGTAAAAGAGGCATAAGCAGCAACGGCTAAAGCTTTACCCGCTTGACCTTTTTTAGCTAAGGGGTTGCCATCAAAAGCGGTCACTACGGTGGCACTACAACCTGGTGCATTAATTAATATCGACGAGGATGATGCGCCAAATATAGCGCCGTAGTACACACCAGCCATTAAAATTAGGCCAGAAGAAGGCTCTAAACTATAAGTAAGTGGGATCATCAAAGCGATAGCGGTAATTGGCCCAAGGCCGGGTAACATGCCAATGAAGGTACCCACTAAGCAGCCTACAATTACCATCATTAAATTCATTGGCATAACGGCGGTGCTAAGCCCAGCTAAAATTCCATCTAACATCATCGTGTCCTTATTTTGCTAGCCATTAAACCAGTGCCACAGTTGCCCAGGTTCTAAATAAATATCTAATACGTGGGTTAATAGCGCCCAAAAAGCCACGGTGAACAAAATGGCTACCACTAGAGCTTTTTTATGTTGGGTCTCACCCATGATGCGAAAGCTCACTACCAGGAAGATAATGGTGGCTAATACAAACCCCATCCAATTGACGAGTAGGCCGTAGGCGAACATTGCTACTAGCAATTTGGCGGCGGGGCGCCATACCAAATGTTTTACGCTGGTTCTAAAATCACTACCGCCGGTGAGCATCAAAATGATTGAGCAAGCAATTCCGCACAGCGCTAAAAACTGCGGCAGAGTGCGTGGGGTGAACGGTTCATATTCCGCGCCGGGAAATAGCGGAATGTCGTAGCTAAAATAGCCGTAGAACAAAGAGAGCAGCAAAAAAATTAGGCCGCCAATTCGTTGATTGCTAATTTGCATTGTTAGCTCCAAATGTAAAAAAGTCCGGTGCCTAGGCACCGGTGCTTAACTGAGTACTACCGATAAGCAAATAAAGCAGCAAGGGAGTTGCTGGCTAATAGGATTACTCTAGAAAACCTAGCTCTTTCATTAGGCTGCCTACTGTTTTCTCTTGTTGTTCTAAAAAGCCGAAGAACTGACCATACGGCACAAAGTTATTTACCCAGCCATTACGTGAACGTACGGTTTCCCATTCTGGGGTGGTGTACATTTCTTTAAGCATGTCTGAGAACTTCTCTGCTTGCGCTTTGCTGGTGCCCGGTGCGGCAAAAAAACCACGCCAGTTCGCAAACACGGTGTCGTTACCCATTTCTTTTAAGGTTGGTACTTCGGGAGCGTCTTTAACTCGTTTTTCAGCGGTAATGGCTAAGATACGAATTTGGTCGTTTTTCGCCATTTCTAGCGCTTCGCCTAAGCCAGTTGAAAGCAGTGCGGTTTCTCCAGAAAGCAAACCTGCCATGGCTTTACCGCCGGCATCGTAAGCTACGTAGCGTAATCTTAGTGGGTCTAAGCCTTCATTTTTAATGGCAGCGGCTGCTACTAAGTGATCTAAACTGCCGCGCGCACTACCGCCAGCAACTTTTACTTTATTGGGATTGTCTTTGAAGTCGGCAATTACTTGGTCCCAATGAGTATATTTGGAATCGGCTCTAACAATTAACGCGCCGTAGTCAGCAATTGTGGCAGCGATGGGAGTAAGATCGCGGAAAGACTGCGGGAATACGCCGGTTAATGAGCGGACCACAATCGGCGTTGAGTTCACCATTAAGGTATGTTCTTGGGTTTTAGCGGTTTCTATTAAGTGGGCAATGGCTTTACCGCCGCCTCCACCACTCATGTTTTGGTAAGACACCTTATCGATAATGCCCGATTTCATTAAGGCTTCGCCGGTACCTCGGGCGGTTCCATCCCAGCCTCCGCCTGCGCCTCCGGGAATTAAAAAGTGCACTTCTTCTGCGTGAACTGTGCCGCTTAGGCCTGCGGCCAATACTGCGGCCCCTATTAATGTTTTGACCAATTTAATCTTGGCTAACATGTTTGCTCTCCTTGTTGCATAGGGCTTTCAGCGTGGCTGAAAGTGGTTACTGCCATGCTTGAATACCGCTAGCTGGCGAATAAAGTTAAATTAATGTTAATGGAAGCATGAGATTTTGAAATGTAAGCCAAGTAATGGCTTTAAAGTGCATATTGGTAATTAAGTGCATATTGTTCACGAGAGCTGCTCGCTAAGCTCGTGCTAAGCTAAATTGAAACAAACAGGGAAAAGTTTAGATGTATCAACAAGCTCGCTTACCCAGCTATCGTGCTCGCTTATTGCTAATAATGCTGATTTACAGCCTTATTCAGTTAAGCATTGTGGTAGTGACCAGCTATTGGTACGTAAGTGACTCTGAATACCAAGACAAGGGGGAGCGGGCCTTAGATGTAGCGCGAGTTGTGGCTAAGCTGCCCGATGTTGTGAGTGCGGTAGAGCGCCGAGATAGCGCAAGCTTACAGCCTTTAGCAGAAGAATTACGCCGCACCATGGGTGCAAGTTTTATTGTGGTGGGGGATGTTGATGGGATCCGCTTGGCTCACCCCAAAAGTGAACGCATTGGTAAACCGATGGTGGGAGGCGATAACCATGCAGCTCTGGTACTAGGGCAAGAGTATGTGTCGCAAGCCAAGGGGTCTTTGGGGGTATCGGTACGCGGTAAAGTGCCAGTTAAAGATCAACAAGGGCAGATCATAGGTATTGTCTCGGTTGGATACTTGCTAGAGAAAATTGACGTACAACTGCAACCCTATTTGCACTTTATGGCGCTGTTGGTGATGGCGGTGTTGTCACTTAATATGCTGATTGGTTGGTGGCTGGCACAACGGATTAAAGACACATTGTTGGGTTTTGAACCAGAGCAGATGACCCGCTTATATGCAGAGCTGCAAGCCACGCTTAATACTATTCGTGAAGGGGTAATAGCGATTAACCGAGAAGGCATTATTACTAATGTGAATGCTAATGCGATTCGCTTATTGGGAAAAGACCTGCAAGGAAAATCGATTAATCCGGTTGGTTTACCGCTGCGAGACTGGCTACCCGATAGTGATATGGCTGAATTACTCGATCAGCCGCAAGCGCAAAGTGATGTGGAATTACTGCTTAACGGGCACTTAGTGATTGCCAACCGAGTGCCGATGAAAGACCAGCAACAAAACTTTATTGGCATGGTTTCTAGCTTTAGGCGGAAAGACGAGATCACCTTGCTTACTAAGCAGTTATCGCAAATTAAGGCGCATTCAGAAGCCTTACGGGTACAAAACCATGAGCATTCTAATCAGCTAAATACCATTGCTGGTTTAATTCAGTTAGGCGAAAGTGATAAAGCCTTATCTTTTATTGGCCAAGCAAATGATCAATTCCAAGAACTGATTCGCTTTTTGATTGAAGCAGTAGAAGACTCGGTAATAGCGGGCTGTATTTTGGGTAAGTTTCACCGGGCGAGGGAGCTTGGTTTAACCTTAAATATTGACCCCGACAGCAGCTTACGCGACTTACCAGCACACTGTGGCTCGGAGCAAATCGTTACCATAGTGGCTAACCTGTTAGATAACGCTTTTGAGGCAACACGTGCTAGCAATGGCCGTGAGCCCATTAATCTCTCTATGACCGATTTGGGTAACGACATAATCATAGAAGTGGAAGATTTTGCTGGTGGTATTCAAGATAACTTACAAGCCAATATCTACGAGCAGGGAGTGACCACCAAAACCCAAGGCGACCACGGTATAGGCCTGTACTTAGTAAAAGAAACCGTGCAAATTTTGCGTGGAAATGTTGAGTTTAGTAGTGACAATTTGGGCACCCGTTTTACGGTGTATATTCCCAAGCAGTTAAAGCAGGAGTAGCCATTTGATTCAGGTATTAATTGTTGAAGATGATGCGGGGATTGCCGAGATCCATCGCCAGTACTTGCAGCGTGTGAGTGATTTTGAAGTGTCTGGCATTGCCTTGAGCATTGCCGATGCGATGATCCACATAAAGGCTAAACCTCCACAACTTTTGCTGTTAGATGTGTACCTACCCGACGGCACCGGCCTAGAATTGCTAAAACACATTCGCAGCCAAGATCTTGCCATTGATGTTATGTTGCTCACCGCCGCTAAAGAAGCCTCAACCTTGCAAGAAGCGCTGCGTAATGGCGTATTTGACTACATTCTAAAACCGGTGGTATTTCCGCGTTTACAAGAATCCTTGAATAACTATAAGAACTACTTACGCAGGCTTGATCAAAATAGCTCTTTTGAGCAGCAAGATGTAGATAAGTTAATGCCAATGAGTGAGGGCGCGGTAGCCGAAAGCAAAAAGCGCTTACCCAAAGGTGTGGACGCGGTAACGCTTGATAAAGTACGCGCACTGTTTAGTGAACATGCTTCACTAACTGCCGAGTTAGCCGGCAAACAAATTGGCAGTAGCCGCACTACAGCGAGGCGTTATTTGGAGTATTTGGTGAGTTGTAATGAGCTTACGCCCGAGGTGGCTTATGGTGCAGTAGGTCGGCCAGAGCGGGTCTATCATCGGGTTAATTAAAAGTTATTCACCAGAATTTAGAAACAAAAAGGCTCGCTATTGCGAGCCTTTTTGTTACAGAGCGTTGCTTATTGGTTGTAAAGACTTGCTTAGTTTACAGCGTTGTCTGCTTGGCTGGTCATGCTTGAACCAAAAGAAATACCTTGGTCGTTCACGGCCATATTCATTTGCGCTTTAATTCGATAGTCTTTTAAGTCCATCAATTCCTGTGGCACTTCTTCTCCACTTAATTCAATACCACTAATAATTGGTTCAAACATTTGCTGGTAGTCGATGAACATGCTTAAAAGCCCGTTGTTCGCCACTGGCTCTGAAGCTAGTTGCTGACTCACTTCTGCAGCACGCTGGCCGTTAAACAATACAAGGTGGTTACCTTTAAGTGCTAGCTTGGGCTGTATGTTGGTGGTAGGTGGTAGCGGCAGTAAATGGCTAACATCAATCGGTGTGCCATCGGCTGGCAAGCGTACGCTAGCTAGCTCTGGTGAGAACTGTTTGGCAATGTCGAACAAGGCACCTGGGTTGTCGGCAGACACACTAATAATGGCATCTAGGCTTTCAAGCTCTTCTGGGCGGCTAATGTCAGCCAGTTTGTAATCAAACACGGCCATGCCAATGCCCTTAAGGCCGTTAGCCATGCCGGTCATCATGCCAACCATGCCTGGGTTTTGTTGCTGCATAGCCATTTGCACGTTTTGTAGCGGCTCACACTGGTAGTCAGGGGTAAGCATTTCTTCCCAAACGGATAGTAATGAAGGCACCAGTTGGTTTACATCAATGCCATAAGCCATGCTAAATACCGCATTTTCGGTGTTAGAAGCATAAGAAGGAATAAAGCCGCTCATCGCTTGGTAGGCGCTAAGTAATACGCTGTTGTTGCTCTCTACCACCATGCGCACGCCAAAGCTGCTTTCTTTATCGTTAATGCTTAAGCTATCAAAACCCATTACCGTTTTTGGCCAGTTAGCGGTAATGCTGGCAAACTCTTGTTCACACACTGGAGTCCGTAAGCTTGTAAGCTCGTTGCTATTATCCATTTGGGCTAACTTAGTAAGGTGTTTTGCCAGTAGGTTGCCATCTTTGGTGGTTATTGCTTTAGCAATCTCTTGGTGGTTAATAAAGCCAATGCCTTCTTCCATGAAGCCGTGTTTGTTTAGGCTGTCTTGGATTAATGTGGTAGCGCTGATCGGCTGCTCTACTGGTTTAAGGCCTAACGCCGTTTCTAACAAACTATTTTCATTAAGCGAGCTATTTAAAGTAATGGTAAGTAGGTCATTATTTACGGCTACGATTAAATCTGCGGTTTCTGAGTCGCTGTCATCGCTCAAACGATAAGCGCGATACTCAACGCCGCCAAGCGTTTGTTTAGTATGGCTAAAACCACTTTGCTGTTCGGCTTTATCTAACCAAGCCCAAATAGCATCGGCTTTGCTTACTTCTACTTTAAGTACTAGGATGATGCCTAAGGTATAAAAGTAGCTGTGAATATCGTTGGCTAAACCAAAGGTATCTACAAAGGTTTGCCCGTCTTTTAATGCTTCGCTGTAGCTTTCAAGCAAGGCAATGAAAAACTTACTGCGAGGGTCACTCACTTCTGTTTCGGCAAAGGCATCACTTGGTAAATTGTTGTACGAACCTGCCATTGAATCAACATAGGCTTTGATTGGGAACGGTTTTAGTTGAGCAGAAAATACCGCAGTATCGGCAGGAATATAGGCGAGTGCACCCGCTTCGCTATTAAGGCTTGTAGCCTGCTGAGAATACCAATAGCCACCCGCTCCGGCCCCAATGGCTAACAAACCGCCTGCGATAAGAACATTCTTCATCTAACACTCCGTGTATATTTGATTAACTACCTTTAGATGAAATGCTTTTAGCTTCAACTTTACAGGCGCAAAGAGCTATTAAATCATTGATAAAAATGCACTTCAATTAATAAGTGATTAAACATTAGTGAGCATTGATTATTAGATTAATTTGTATTGAGCTTAATCAATTAACTTGGCAACGGAGTTCATATCTGGAGCCTTTGTTAAATATTCGGCCAACTTGTTATAGCAAATGCCGGTGTTGCTACGCCCTTAATATCTTCAAGCTCTACGGCAAAAACGCCGCCACTTAGCGGATAATCGCGCAGCTGTTGTTCACTCATGCCTTCACGAGCACTCACTACATATAAGGTGCTTAAGTTTGGTCCGCCAAAGGCACACTTGGTGACATTAAGTGCTGGAATGGCAATTTGCCGTTCTAGTTTTCCCTCTGGCGTATAGCGGCTTACTTGAGCACCGTTATAGTGGGCTACCCAAACGTGTTGCTCTGCGTCGATAGTGATTCCGTCGGGGTTACCAAAACTACGGTCAATCTCCAGCCAAGGCTCTAATGTTGATGCATCACCATCATCGGTTAACTTGCTACGAAGAATGGTAAAGTTTTCGGTATCTACAAAATATCCGTAGCCTTGTTTATCACAGAAGGTTGGGCCATTGGTGACCCAGTATTGCTCACTTAATGAGCTAAGGCTAAGCGCTGGCGTTAAGCGGTAAAATTTTCCTGAGTCTTGTTTAATTTGGCAATCCATTGAACCTAACCAAAGGTCACCATTAGGAGCAACCCAGGCATCATTAAGACGGTTGTCTGGTAACTGAGGTTCTGGGTCTAGTAAAGGATAAACCGCTCCGTCGCGTAACAGTTTAACGCCGTCGGCATAGGTGGCGACAAAGGTGGTGCTTTCTCCGGGTATTTGGGTCGGTAAAACTGCGCTAATCATTGGCTTTTGCGACCAGCTTTGTTGCTCTCCTGAGCTTGGCTGATAGCGGTGTAAAGTTTCTTTAAGAATGTCTACCCAATAGAGCGCTTGCTCTTGTTCTATCCATACAACGCCTTCGCCTAAACGCGCTTCGGCTGGCCAAATACATTCCACAGTATATTGCTTCGACATTCTTGTTCCTTTGCTACACATGCCCACTGAATGGGATTATCTCATCTCATTAAACCCTTATCGATGGTAACACTTCGTAGCTTGGGGATGTTTTGTTTCATCGGGTTTCAGCATCTTTGTGAGTTAAGAACAGGTGGA
The DNA here is from genome assembly GCF_019649015.1 of Agarivorans litoreus. Taxonomy (NCBI): domain Bacteria; kingdom Pseudomonadati; phylum Pseudomonadota; class Gammaproteobacteria; order Alteromonadales; family Alteromonadaceae; genus Agarivorans; species Agarivorans litoreus. The sequence continues at coordinate 3,289,721 of NZ_BLPI01000001.1, forward strand.
GTTAAGAGGTGTTTGTAGGAGAGGGCGTTATTATTAAGAGCGCTTTAAACACTTGGCCGAACAGCTGTAGCCGGCCAAGTGCTTTAACAGCTTATTTCGCTCGCTTAATGCCAATATCTTGGTAGTTAACTTGGCTAATGGCTAAACCCTGCCAGTTACCAAAGGATTTGGCTTGGCTTGTTTTTGCTTGATAAAAATAAGGTTGGCGCAAAGCGGATTGCTCTGCAGGCATGGCAAAGTATAAACGGGCACTTTCGCCATTTAGTTGAGCGCTAGTGAGATAGGCGACGAGTGCATGCTCGAGCGCGTGGTAATCACTTTTCCAAAGATGAATTTTGAGCCCCTGATTGGCAACCGGATAGGTGCCGCCATCTTCGGCGATAAAGCGCTCAAACCATTGTGGATAGGTATTAGCTAGGTAACGTTTAGCCTCAGGTTCAACCAAAGCTAAGCTCGCCGCCGCTTGGTCTAGTTCTGCATACTCCCACCAAATAGCTGGAGCGCCATTGGGCAGGCGACGCCACCCGCCTTCGCCTTGTTCAATAAAGGCGGCTTGCAAGGTGGCCTGAAGGCCTTGCTTACTTTGGCTAACAAGTTGCTGTTGGCCTAAATACTCGGCGGCTAACCAACTCATCCACCAAGATTTAGCCGTGTGACCAAAATCATTATGGCGGGCAGAGTCTGGTTGGTAATTATCGCCGTGCTTGGTGCCCCAAAAACGAAAATCATCGGGGCGCAAAAACTGCTGCGTGATGGTGTTTAGCAGTTTAGAAAGATCATTATCCCACTGGCTTTTGTGAGGTTCTGGTAGCAATGGCGATATTAGCAACATATAGGCGTTTATTTGGTCGAGTTGCGCTACAAGCTCAACTTCTTCTCCAGTGCCGTTGGTGGAAGCCGCATTTACCCAGCGCAAGCGCTGTTGTTGCTCGTCCCAATATTTATCAAATATGTAATCTTTAACTTTTAGTAAGTCGTTGAGTACTGCTTTATCGCCAGTTAAGTAGTAGTAAAAGGCCATGCCTAATTGAGCGTAGGCAAGGTCTTGAGTGGTACGTTGTTTAGCTGAAAATTTTGATTGTCCGTTTTCGGTCACACTCACTACCGAGCCTTGCTCTTCTAATAAATGCGTGCGCAAGTAGTCAACGCCAGCCTTGGCGAGTTGCAAGGCCTGCTTATCACCGGTGAGGTGAAAGATCACACCATAAACAAAGGTGTGCCTAGCCTGCATGCGGGTGTAGCTTTCTCCTAAATGGGGTTTCATCCAGCTGGGAGCCGCGTTGAGCTCAGAACAGGGGCTAGCTTGAGTAAAAGCGGAGCCGTCGTTACAACGAAAAGTGGGAAAGTTACCCATCGGCGAGCCATGGGCATCTTGGTGTAGCCAAAAAGGAGCCAGCTCGTTTTCTACGCTATCAAGCCAGCGTTGGGCAGAAGGGATTTGCAAATCGCCTGCTTGGGCATTGCCGTTAGCAATTAAACACACACTGAGTAATACTCGTTTCACAGTCTATTTCCTCAAGCTAAAACGCCATCGCTTAAGAGTTTATCTGAGCATGAATAGAAAAAATCAGTGTTAGTACACAGTTTTAGGTGACTTATTGATAGATAAGATGGTTGGAAGATAGGCGATAGTAATGTGCTATCGCCTATAAGGTTTACCCGCGTTGTTTCAAATGCTTAACACTGTTTTGAACACGTCGATAAAACTTGCCTAAGTCTCTATCGGTGGCTCGTCGCTCAGCTACGCTGGCGGCGTTAAACTGTTGCTCACGCATTAGCTTGTGGTAGTTCACTAAGCGCCTTTCATCTAGTAAGCCCCGGCTTATGGCTTGTTGCACTTGGCAGCCGGGCTCACTGTTGTGTTGGCAATCGGCGAACTTACATTGCTCGGCGAGCTCAGTGATATCGTTGAAGGTGGCATTTACCCCTTCTTCACAATCGCTGAGTTGTAGCTCACGCATACCGGGAGTGTCTAGCAGTAAGCCGCCGTTCTCCATTAGATGCATTGAGCGCGCCGTGGTTGTGTGCCTACCTTTACTATCGGCTTCTCTAATTTCCCCTGTTTGGCTAGTTTGTTCACCTAATAGCGTATTAATTAGGGTAGATTTGCCCACCCCTGAAGAGCCCATAAAAGCAACCGTTTGGCCCTGCTTACACCAAGGGTTAAGTTTAGCCACCTCGTTGGCATCCAGCGAGTTGACTGCTTCAACCATTAACATGGGATCAAGCTTTTGTACTTGCTGGATAAAGCTGGGTACGTCGTCACAAGTATCGGCTTTAGTTAGCACCACCACTGGGTCTACTTTTGCTTCATTAGCTAAGGCCAAATAACGTTCAATACGGCTTAGATTAAAGTTATTGTTCAATGAACATACGATAAATACCGTGTCTACATTGGCGGCAATTAGCTGTAGTTCTGCACGGGTACCTACTGCCTTACGGCTAAATAGGGTAGCGGGTTCGAGTTGCTTTACAAATTTAGCCTCGGGTGTATTGGCTTGCTCTAACAATAACCAGTCACCTACGGCCATTTTAGGCATATTGGGGTGAATGGTGATGCGTTGTAAGCCAAGTTCACTGGCGACCAAATATTCACTGCGGTGCTGTTCAAATACGCGCGCAGCAGTGTACGAACTTAGTTCGTCTAAATTAAGTTGTTGTTGAAAAAAGGGTTTCCATCCAAGTTGAGACAGAGAAAAAGAAATACCCATTTGAGATTACCCCAAGCACAGTTGTGCTATAAAAAGAATATAGGGGTCGTTGTTACGCCCCGGTAATAACCGGGCTGAGCAGGAGTAACAGAGTTACGCTTGTTCCTGAGCCCGAGAAGGTGTGATTACAATCATTTTGTATCCTCGCTATTGACTAAAAATCGGCTAAATAATAGCAAATGATGTGAGCTAACCCCACAATTACTTGAATCACTATTGAGACAAATCAGGTCTTGGATCTTTAAGGCTTAACAGCCACACTGTTTAAAACGATCTTATGAATAACTGCGTATAGCTTATACAAGCTTAATTACTAACACGAGCAAGAGAAGTGGAGTAGGGTATGCATTATTTTCGACCCGCAGGTGAACGCGGATTTGTTGATTTAGGTTGGCTTAAAAGTCAGCATAGTTTTTCCTTTGCCAATTATTACGACCCTAAGCACATGGGGTATTCAGTATTGCGAGTTATTAATCAAGATAGTGTTGCCCCCAGCAAGGGTTTTGACACCCATCAGCATAAAGATATGGAAATCATTTCCTACGTAACCCATGGCGCCGTTGAGCATAAAGATAGCATGGGTAATCGTTATCAAGTTCCTGCCGGCGATATTCAAGTCATGAGTGCAGGCACTGGGATTAGTCATTCCGAGTTTAATTGCTCTGATGTAGATGACTTAGAGTTTTTGCAAATTTGGATTAAACCGCAGCAAACCGGTTTGCCTCCTGCCTACCAGCAAGCGCGGATTAGCCAAGGGGAGTTTCTAACCCCACTTGTCACTCCTGATGGCCGCGATGGTTCGCTAATTATGAATCAAGACGCTGCTCTCTATCGCCTTGCACTTAAGCCGAATAGCCAATTTGAATTAGAAGTGATGAAAGCGTGTGGCTATTTGCATGTGGTAAGCGGTGCAGCAAACTTGCAGCAAGCTTCTGGTAGTGCTTATACGGTTCGACCCGGCGATGGGGTAGGTATATCAGGTGATGAAGCCTTAAGCGTAAAAACGGAAAGCTACGCCCTAGAAGCGCTTTGGTTTGATTTGCCCAGTGCCTAAGCCCAAGGGTAACTTTAATCTAAATTGGATTAAAATCTCTCCGGCAAACTAAACGATATTGACTGATATGGCAGCGCCAGCTGCCATATTCCTATACTTATCATTAATGTGAATTGTATCGCCGCAAATCTCCCTTTCTATTCGGCAGCTTGCAAGTAATAGACTACTCTTTTAGTGAGTGTTTAAGCTAGGTAACTCTCTACTTCTTTCAATAAATCATCAGCTTAAGTGCCCGTTGATATGACACATCAGACTTGGATAAAGGAATATGCTGAGCCGAATCACCGCTGTAATTGGAGCGATATTAAGTTTACTGCTAGCGGTTAACGCTTGGTCTCAATCTCAAGTTGAAGAGTTTACTCAACAAGAAAAACAATGGATTGCTGAGAATACGGTGGTATCAGTAGCCCCCGATGCAAACTTTTACCCCTATGCATTTATTAACCTTCAAGGTGATTTTGATGGAGTGACTCGCTCGTACCTTGATGTTATTGAAGAAATTTCTGGGCTGCGTTTCGATTACAAACTGGGAATGCAATGGAAGGACATGTTGCAGGGCTTAAAAAGCGGCGAGTTCTCGTTGATTCCAATGATGTACTTAGACTCAGCAAAACAAGACTATGTAAATTACTCGCAACCCTTTTTACTACATACTGAATATGTGTTTACCCAAAACGATGCTCCCATCATTAGTGGCGTCGATGATTTAGCCGGAAAAGTGGTTGCCATTGTAGAAGGGTTTGAGCAGGCCAACTGGTTAAAGACAAATTTTCCACAGTTAGAGTTTAAAACCTATCCTGAGCTGTCGCATACACTGCAAGCAGTGTCTGATGGCGAGGCTTATGCCGCCATTGCCGAGTTGAGTTCTGCACTATATATCAAAAACAAATTGCGTTTAAGCAATATTAAAAATAACTCGGTGGTATCGGGTAGAAAAGATATTCCTATTCACATGGGCTTGGCAAAACACTCTTCAATATTGCTATCCATCATCAATAAATCAATAGCACAAATCGACATTGCTACGCGAAACACAATTCGTGGGCGATGGTTAACCGACAGCTCATCTCAGCAGTTACTCCCCGGGGCATTTGGTTATGGCCGACCTCCCTACATGTATGACCAAAGCTCTGAAGTGGGCCTTGAGCTGGAAATTGTTCGCAGGGTACTCGCCTCAATTGGTTACCAATTGGGAGCCATAGAACAAATTCCTACAGTACGGGCTCATCAAATATTAAGTGAAGATCAAAGCTTAGATTTTTCGGCCGGCTTAGTGGCAAAAGAAGATGATGAGTTATTTTATTCCGACAACATTGTGCAGTTTCACAATGTAGCATTAACCCGTAAAACCGAACAGCTCAATATTACTAAGGCATCTCAGCTTAGTGAGTTTAGCGTTACGGCTTTTGAGGGCGCAGCTGAACAGCTAGGGGAGACTTTAGCTGGAGTGGCTAAAGTCTCGTCCCGCTACCGAGAATATAGTGTTCAAGAGCAGTCATTAGAACAGTTTTTCTCCGGCAATGCTCAAGTGATTATCGCAGATCAAACCTTACTGGAGTGGACGATAAAGCATTCGGGCCTAACTGCCTTACAGTTGAGTGATTTTATTGTTCACGATATTTTTGAACAAGCCGATGTGGGTTATGCCGTTGCTTTTAGAAATGACTATTATCGCGACATTTTTAATCAAGCTTTGCAGGCGTTTAAGCAAAGTGCAGCTTACGCCGAACTTAGTGATTTATACGCAAATTCAGACTTTAGCAACCAAATAAAGCGCGCCAGTTTATTAAGTGATGTGCTTGCGCCATACATTTTTAATGATGATCTCAAAACCATTAAACACATTGCTGGTATTTTTCAGAAAAACTCAAACATAAAAGCCATTGTAGTGAGTTCGGACTCTCCGCCTAAGGTGATATTTAAAGCTCAGGAAATAGATGGGCAATTAAAAGAAGTGGACGTATTACAAATTAGCCACCTAAGTAAGTTATCCAAAGAGAGTTATTTTGTGCATAACAATAGCCCCGATAAAGTAGGGGAGGTAACGCTATATTTCGAAGCCACAAGTACCTCACAAATTGGCAGCCCCAGTATTCCTAATATCAGCCGATTTGATTTGTTAAATGAAAAGCAAACCGCCGACTTGCGAGATAGTTATGAGCGCCACCAGTTATCTGGTCAGCAAATTAATTTCACCAAAGAAGAATTAGCCTGGATGGCAGATAACCCAGAAGTTGCGGTTGCGGTTGACCCTGCTGCTTTGCCCTATGAAGCTTTCGATGAAGACGGCAATTTTATCGGAATAGTGGCGGACTATTTACAGTTATTAAGTGTAAACACTGGTTTAATACTTAAGCCAGTGCCTGTGGCTAGTTGGCAAGATTCTCTTAAGTTGATTCAAAATCGCGAGGTAAAGCTAGTATCTGCTGCACTAAACAATAAGTGGCTGGAGCTAGATTATCACCCTGCGCTGCCTTTAGTGGAAAGCGAGCTAGCTTATTTGGGTTTAGAGCGAGATGGCTATTTTGGTTCAGCTGAACAGTTGGCGGGTAAGAAAATAGGCATTATAAAAGGCGCCTCTCAAACACGCAGTATTGTTAATCGTTATCCCGATATTGACTGGCAATACCCAGAAAACACCGAGCAAGGCATTGTTGCTGTAGCCGATGGCGAATATCACGGCATGGTCGATAGCTTGTTGGTGCTCAATTACATGATTCAAACTCGTGGTTACAGTCAAATGGCTATTACAGCTGATTTTGACCGAGAAGTCGTATCTACCTTGTTTGTGATAAAGTCAGAGCCTCTGCTACATAGCATCATAAACAAAGCGATTGATGCCATAAGCCAACAGCAAAGTAATGACATTACATTAAGCTGGGTACCTAACAAACTGGTTGAAAAAGTAGACTACGGTTTGGTTACTCAGATCTCTATGGGTGCCTTGGTATTAATACTTTTAACGCTGTTTTGGAACCGAAAACTGGCCTCACATATCAAAGCCAGAGAGTTAGCAGAGCAAAAAATTCAACAACGTGAGCAGCTGCTGTTCGATATGCTCAACGCTGCACCGATTGGGGTGGCTATAGTACAAAACAATAAAACTGTTTTTTCTAATAAGACCTGCCGTGACATGTTTGGTGTGGCTGCAAACGAGCTGGATGATTTTCAAGTTACCAATATTTATTGTGATATTAGCCAGCGCGATGAATGCTATCGAAGATTGGCGCAAGGAGAAGCTGTGGCCAATGTTGAAATGGATTTTAAACGCACCGATGGTAGCCAGTTTATCGGCTCGGCTAACTACTTAAATACCCAGTTTAAAGACCAGCCAGCGGTATTGTTTTGGTGTTATGACATTAGTGAACTTAAAGATCTGAATAATCAGCTGAGCTTGGCCATTGATGAAGCTGACAATGCCAACCAAGCTAAATCAGATTTCTTGGCTAATATGAGCCATGAAATTCGTACCCCAATGAATGCCATTATTGGCATGACTCACTTGGCGCTAAATGCGCAGCTGGACCGAAAAACTCGCGGTTACCTAAATAAAGTCTCCCATGCAGCGGCTTCTTTGCTTGGGATCATTAACGATATTCTCGATTTCTCGAAAATTGAAGCTGGCAAACTAGACATGGAATGCTTAGATATTAGCATACAAGATATCTTACAAAACCAGCTCAATTTAATTGAGTTAAAAGCTCAGGATAAAGGGGTTGAGGTGCTCACAGTGGTCGAGCCTTCGGTGCCGCATAACCTAATGGGCGATCCGCTTCGCTTAGGGCAAATATTCACCAACTTGGCCAGCAATGCGATTAAGTTTACTGAGCAGGGCGAAATTGCTTTCTCGGTTAAGTTATTGGAACAGCAAACCAACTGCGCCAAATTGCAGTTTTCGGTGCGCGACACGGGTATTGGTATTTCGCCCGAGCAACAACAAAAACTGTTTCAATCGTTCACTCAAGCGGATGCCTCTACCACCCGTCAATACGGCGGAACTGGCTTAGGTTTAACTATTTGTAAGCGATTAGTTGAGCTAATGGAGGGGGATATTTGGCTAGAGAGCGCCTTGGGTAAAGGTACCGAGTTCTTGTTTACGGCGTGGTTTAAGCTAAATCATGAGCGGCCTGCCATGCGCAGTGCGATTAGCCCAACCAGCTTAGATAATATGTGCATTTTGGTGGTGGATGATAATGAAAGTGCTGCTGAAATTATGGCCTCTATTGTGTCGTCTTTTGGCCCAGAAGTTAGCGTGGTGCATGCTGGCTCTGAAGCGCAGGCTTTAGTGGCTAAGCACCCTAACAAATTTGACGTAGCCATTGTTGATTGGAATATGCCAGATATGGACGGCGTTGCCACTTGTGAAGCGATTCGCCAAGAAGCTGGCAGTCATCCGGTGAAATTTATTATGGTGTCGGCTTATGACCATGCCCGTTTTAAAGCGCAAAGTGAAGATGCAGGCGTTAGTGCATATTTAGCTAAACCGATTACGGCTTCGGAAGTCTTTAACGCCATAGCGGAAGCAAGTGGGCGTGATGTTGCCTTGTATACCCCGCTGGCCAAACTTAGCGACAAGCTCACTTTAGCCAAACAAAAGTTACAAGGTGCACATGTGTTGCTGGTGGAAGATAACGAGTTAAATCAAGATTTAGCCATAGAGCTACTGAACAGCATAGGGGTAAGTTGCGAGTTGGCAGAAAACGGCAAGTTGGCCGTGGATAAGCTTCGCCAAAGCCGTTTTGATGGTGTACTTATGGATATTCAAATGCCAGTGATGGATGGCTACACAGCAACTCAGAAGATCAGAGAGTTTGATCTAGATGTGGCTATTATCGCTATGACCGCTAACGCCATGAGTGGCGATAGAGAGCGGGTGATAAGTGCTGGCATGAATGACTACATCAGCAAACCTATTGATGTTGAGGCTATGATAAACACTATGGCCGAGTGGATTAGCGCTTCTGGTTTGCAGCAAACAGCACCTATTAGTGCGCGAGAAGAGCCCATGCCTTCGGGGATTACTGAAGGCTTAAATCCCGAGATTATTGATCAGGCTGCCGGTTTAGCAACCTGTAATGGCAACGCCAACCTGTACTTCAAACTGCTGAATAAATTTAGTATTAACCAGCGCAGTTTTGCGGAACAGTTTGAGCAAGCTTGCGGCGAGTCAGACTGGGTATTAGCTACTCGTTTAATACATACTGTAAAAGGCAACGCTGGGAATATTGGAGCGCTTTCATTGCAGGCCGCAGCTGCCGAACTTGAAGCGGTTGCTGCCAGTATCTTGTCGGCAGAGGGCAGCAATAGTTATAAAAACAGTCACGAGCGGATCCAATCTTTATTGTCAGATGTAAGCACTTTGCTAGAGCTGGTCTTTCAAGAAATAGACTTGTTATTGCCTAAAGGCACTACTCATGAAATAGCCGAAGACGACAGCCAACAACAACACAACCTGCAGCAACTTAAGGCTGAACTGAGCACCCTAGAAGCACAGTTGGAAGAGTGCGACGTTGATGCAGTAGAGCGAATTGACGAACTAGCAGAGCTTGCTTTTCCGCCCGAGGTGAAAAAGCAATTGTTGGGCATTAACAAGGCCGCAGCTGAGTATGACTTTGAAGCTGCGAGTGAGCAGTTGCAGAGCTTAAAATCACTTCTCAGTTGATGCATATCATGAGAACCTGCGTTTCTGCTGCAAGCGCTCGATTATTCACTTAGGCTAGGGGCTGTTTATCTTTCGCGATTAAATTTTGTTCGTGAAAAAATCGTTTTAGGCGCGGCAAGGAGTGTGTAGCCTAGCATTCTAAGTAAACAGGCCTTAATAAAGCATAAAACGATTTTAGCCGAACCCTTCGGGCAGCGTTTGTGGCTTATTTCTACTGCGTTATCAGCTTCTCATGTAGGCTCACTACACATCAAAGCTTCTGCCTTGTATAAATAGTCCACAAACAGCTGCAAAAATCAGCTCGAAAGATAAACAGCCCCTAGTAAATCGCATTTGGAAAAGGATAAACCAATGATTAAGCCATTTTGCCTCAGTGTTGTTGCAATGCTTAGTGTGCTAGTGAGTTTGCCAGCGGCAGCATTTCCACAAGCTTCGGTGTCTTCAAATCAGCAATTATTTGCTCAGTCGATTATTTATCATTCACTAAGTGGTCTTTGCGCAGCAAAACCTGGAAATAAAAGCTTAACTGGTGATTTTCAAGCCTGGCGATTGGGTAATCAAGAAGCAATTAAATTAGGGCGTGAAGAAGTTGCCGCTATGGCTAAACAGCAGGATAAACCAATGGATTCGGTGGTGTCTAACCTAGTTCACGTTGCGGAGCAGGAGTGGGGCCAGCTTGATAGCCAACAGCGTCAGCAAAAATGCCAAACTTTACAGGCTTTTCTTACTCAAGCAGAGGCTACAGTTCACTAAGTTGAGAGTAGGGCCCGCTTAGCCAATTCGCTCTCACGGGCAGTAAGACTTAGATAGAGGCTAACTGATAGTGCGGGGTGATTTGGCTTTTAGCGATATGCTCGGCAACATCTAAACCACGCAAAAAGCCGTGCTGTGTGACCAGTACGGTTTTAAAACCCATCGCATTGCCACCCAATATATCGGTATGCAGCGTATCGCCAATCATCGCTATGCGCTGCGGATTTACTTCACCATAGCTTTGTTTTATTCGGCTGAGTGCTTCTTCAAATATTGGCGCATAAGGTTTACCAAAACAGCGAACGTTAGGGTACAGCTCTTTAGGCAGAGTAAGGGTAAAACTACCTGGCTCTTGTGATACACCATCTTCTAGGGGCGCAATTAGGTCAGAGTTGCCCACCCACACTCTGCGAGGGTTGTGATTAAGCTCGGTAATAAAACGCTGTTGCAAGCTGTCGTTCCAAGCCTGCCCACTTAAAAACAAAAACTCTTCGGCTTGCCAAAAATCTTGGTCCTCTGGATATAAACAAGGGCGTTGAATATCTAAGCGAAACTCAGGGAGGGTGATTACCCCTAAGCGTGAGTTGCTGTGCAAATCCATGTATTGCAGCAATACTTCTCGGCTGTTTACGATCTCTTGGTCACTAAAATCAAAACCAAGCCGAACAAACTTGTTAAACAGTTGCTGCTTGTTTTGGGTGGCGGCATTGGTGACCACCATTACTACTTTACCAGCTTGTCGTAACTTATCGATTTGCTGTTTAGCCCCATCTATCGCTGTTCCACCAACGTTTAGTACGCCGTAGGCATCAAATAAAAAAACATCAACATCGTCTACGATATCCGTAATGTTGTTAATGGTTTGACACTTCTCTACCGGAACATTTTTAGGCATCCGCTCTGGAATGCTTAAATAGGCGTTAAATGCCTCAGATGGGCTGTAAAACATGGTAAAACCTCAGCAAAAAACAGAGCGCTACTTTGGCAGGTTTGAGCAAAGAATTAAATACTAAACTTAGCTGCTGTATGCTGAACAACTAGCATGGCTTGTAAAGCCGATTCGACGCAAGGAGTAAAGCTTTGGATTACCAACAATTTAACCAGTTTTGTGGTGATTTAGCTGCCAGTACTTACATTGTGCAATGGGGCAACGCCCATGTTTGGAAAGTGGGTGGAAAGGTGTTTGCGATTGGCGGATGGGAAAAACTTAATCAGCCGGCATTTACATTTAAAACATCAGAACTCAATTTTGAGTTTCTCCGTGAAGAACCGGGCTATCGGCCTGCTCCCTATATGGCTTCACGTGGTATGAAGTGGGTCCAGTTATATCAAAGTGAACCGGCTTTTGATGAGCAACTTATATACTACCTTGGTGAGTCTCATCGCATTGTTTCTTTAGGCCTAACTAAAAAACTACAGAAAGAACTAGGTTTATACCAACGCTGAATTGATTGATTTTTTACTTGGTTTACAGCCAATAGCCATTACACTTTAGCCTTTGTTTATTGTCAAAGATTTGTATGCAGTACTTACTATCTATCACTTTATTGTGGGCTTTTTCTTTTAGTTTAATTGGCGTGTATTTGGCGGGCCAAGTAGACGCATGGTTCTCGGTGTTAATGAGAGTTGCACTGGCAACTCTGGTCTTTCTACCGTTTTTGAAGCCTAAACAAGTTAGCCGGAGCTTAGCCTTAAAACTAATGCTAGTGGGAGCTATTCAATTAGGCTGTATGTATGGCTTTTATTATCAGTCATTCTTGTTCTTATCAGTTCCCGAAGTATTGCTGTTTACAGTGATGACTCCCATTTACGTCACCTTGGTTAACGATGCTTTTGAGCGACGTTTTAATTGGCAGTTTTTATTAAGTGCTTTTATCGCTACTTTAGGTGCGGTGGCGATCCGTTATGAGGGGATAGACCAAGGTTTTGTGACTGGCTTTTTATTAGTGCAAGGTGCCAACTTATGTTTTGCTACCGGGCAAGTTGCTTACAAACGGATCATGGCTAATGAGCCTAAGCACTTAGCCCAGCAAACCGTATTTGCTTGGTTCTTTGTTGGTGCTTTGGTAGTGGCTGTGATTGCCTATTTGACGATGGGTAATTCAGAGCGTTTGCCAACTACTGCAACCCAATGGGGAGTATTGGTATATTTGGGCACAATAGCCTCTGGTTTGGGGTATTTTGCCTGGAATAAGGGCGCTACCTTAGTCAATATTGGTGCGTTGGCCGTGGCTAATAATTTGCTTATCCCGGCGGGCATTGCGGTGAACCTATTGATTTGGAATCACGATGCCGACATTATGCGCTTAAGCATTGGTGCCGCTATTATATTAGCTGCACTGGCGATTAATGAGCGTTGGGCAAAGCGAAGAATGACTAAAGGCATGCGCAAGGTCTAAAAGCTAGCGCATGGCTTTGCTACAATGACCGTTTAATTCAAGCGCTAAATATTGGAAAACTTGATGAACGATTTGCAACAAAATAACCCCTTGCACGGCTTAAAGCTGGAAGTGTTGCTTGATGAAATTGTTGAGCATTACGGCTGGGAAACCTTAGCGTTTGCCTTGAATATGAATTGCTTTCGCAATAACCCAAATACTAAGTCTTGCCTTAAGTTTTTGCGCAAAACCGACTGGGCTCGCGAAAAGGTAGAGAGTTTTTATCTCTATCGTTTTAAGCATTTACCGCGTCCAGATGATGTTCAATATGCACTGCCGCCTCGCGACCGTTTAGTGCCCTTGGATCAAAAGCCGCGCGCACCAGTAGTGATAGATATTACTGCCAAGCCTCAAGTGCAAAACAAGCCGAAGCCAAAAGCTAGACCTAGCCGACCTGCTAAAGCTCGTAGCGCAAAACCTAAAGCTGAGAAATCTAATCAGATTGATAGTGCAGACCCATGGGCTAATTCGCCTAAATAAGCTGATCTCAGGCTAAATAGTTTGCTCTAGTGAGTGGGGCGAGGCAGTAAATTCAGGTACAATTTCGGCTCGTTGATTTTGCTGTGATTAATACTGCGCTCTTTAATAGGTTTTATCGATAAATATGTCTCAAAAGTCTGTTCAAATTGGATTAGTTAACCCTAAAAGCCCTAGCAATGTGGGCTCGGTAATGCGTGCCGCTGGGTGTTTTGGCGCTACTGCGGTTTATTACACCGGCCAGCGTTATGCACGTGCAGCTCGCTTTAATACCGATACTAAAAACCAAAGTTTGAATATTCCACTAACTGGGGTTGATGAACTCGCAGAACAAGTTGGCGATGAGCTAAAACTGGTGTGTATCGAGCTGGCCGAAGGCGCAACACCTTTGCCGGAGTTTGTTCACCCAGAGCAGGCTTTATATGTGTTTGGTCCCGAAGATGGCTCAATTAGCCAAGCTTTAGTCGATAAGGCTGATGAAGTGGTTTATGTTCCCACCAAGGGGTGTTTGAACTTGGCCGCCACAGTGAATGTGGTGCTCTACGATCGCCTAGCTAAATCAGATAAAGCCAGTGGTGGCGAAGCACTTATTCGCAGTAGTCGCGATGTAAATAACCGCTTAAAGGCTAAGTGATTACGTCAGGCTTGTTAGTCGAGCGCTAACAAGCCCCAGCTACTCACTATTTTTTATTGGCTCGTTGCGCTTGGCGAAGTTGCAGCTTTTGCTCTCGGCGCTGTTGGCTATGTTCTGCCGCTTCCATTCCCACATGTTGCTCACCACGCTGCTTAGCTAAGCGAACTTGTTTTTCACGCTCTCTAAAACGCATTTTTTGCTCATCGCTTAGCTTGTCATGACAGTGTGGGCAGCTAACGCCTTGTTCAAATTTGGCGCTTTGCTTATCACTGGGTGAAATGGGCATTCTACAACCACTGCATAGTTCGTAGTCACCGGGCTGTAACTGGTGATCTACGGTTACCCGCTCATCAAATACAAAGCAGTCTCCTTGCCACAAGGAGTTCTCTTCAGGCACTTCTTCTAAGTATTTTAGAATGCCACCTTCTAAGTGATATACCTCTTCAAAACCTTGCTCTTTTAAGTAAGCGGTGGATTTTTCACAGCGAATGCCGCCAGTGCAAAACATTGCTACTTTTTTGTGTTTTGCTGGGTCTAGCTCTTCTGCGACATAGTCTGGAAATTCGCGAAAGGTATCGGTATGTGGATTAACCGCATGCTTAAAGCTACCTAGTTGAATTTCGTAGTTGTTGCGGGTATCAACCACCATCACTTCTGGGTTGGCGATTAAGGCGTTCCAGTCTTCAGGTTTAACGTAAGAGCCAACCACATGGTTTGGGTCGATGCCCTCCACACCCATGGTTACAATCTCTTTTTTAAGCTTAACCCGAGAGCGGTTAAAGGGTTGCTGCTCGCTGTACGAGCGTTTGTCGGTAAGTTGGCTTAATCGACTATCACTTTTAAGCCAAGCTAACACTGCGCTTATTCCAGCGTCTGGACCGGCAATGGTGCCATTTATGCCTTCTTCGGCCAGTAATAAAGTGCCTCGCACTTTTTGATGCTTCATTAACGCTAACAAGGGTTCTTGAAGCTCTTTATAGTTATCTAGGCGAACAAATTTATAAACGGCGCAAATAGTTATTTCTTTCATAGACTTAGCTTCCTGCCTTATGGGGCGTAATCCCAGAGCATGTTTTGTAAAGAAAGTCATTGTAATGAAAATGCTAAAATATGCAGCATGTCCGCACCAATTTGTTGGCTTAATGTTGTGAATATTTGTCGAGGAAAGAGTGAAAATTGTGTCCTAGTGCGCTAAATCAAGCCTCTACAGCTACTTGCGTTTTTGCTCAGTGGTATGAGATGTCTATAATGAAGTAATTGTCTAACATCGAATAGGTTGAGTAGTATGTCTAGTGTTTTAGCCACAGTGGATCAACGCACCAAGCTTGTCGGCGAAAATCGCTTAGAACTGTTGATTTTTAAACTCAACTCTACACAGTTGTTTGCGATTAATGTATTTAAAGTTAAAGAGGTGGTTAAGTTACCTCGAATGAATAAGTTGCCTGGTTCTCACTCACACATTAGTGGGGTGGTAACTATTCGAGGGCACTCTATTCCCGTAATCGACTTACGAGCAGCCATCAAGATGCCGCCAGCAAAAGAGGAGGCCAAGACCGATTGCAACCTAATCATCACCGAATACAACCGCAGCGTTCAAGGTTTCATGGTGGGCGAAGTAATGCACATTGTGAACACTTCCTGGAAAGACATCTTACCGCCACCGTCTTCGGTAGGGCGTAGCAATTATTTAACCGCCATCACTCGCATAGAGCATGACGATGCCAGCCGCATTGTAGAAATTATTGATGTAGAGAAAGTGCTTGCGGAAATTGTTAGCTACAACGTTGCTATTTCAGAAGATGCCTTAGATGAGGAAGTCTCGCATTTGCTAAATGGCAAGCGAGTACTGGTAGTAGACGATTCATCTACTGCTCGTGGCCAAGTTAAAGCAACCTTAGGCCAGTTGGGTATGGAGATTATTGAAGCCGAAAATGGCTTGCAAGCTTTAAACATGCTTAAAGGCTGGGCCGACGAGGGGAGATCGGTTTACGATGAAATTTTATTAATGATCACCGATGCCGAGATGCCAGAAATGGATGGCTATCGACTCACTGCTGAAGTGCGTGGTGATGAGCGAATGGGCGAACTGTTTATTGCCTTAAATACTTCGTTAAGCGGCAGCTTTAACGATGCCATGGTAGAGAAAGTTGGCTGTAATCGTTTCATTTCTAAGTTTCAGCCAGACTTGTTGGTTGATGTGGTTCAGCAGCGAATGCGAGAGTCTTTAAAATAACAGCTAATAAAAAACCAGCCAATCGGCTGGTTTTTTGCTTTTAAATATTGTTTATTTAAAGAACAGCTGGCTAAACGGGTTTAGTAGGGAAGCTAAGCCCGAGGTAAAGTGCAAAGGTGCATCTAACAAGGTTAGACATAAGCAATCTTGGTTAGCTGCTGTTCGCGGCGTATGTTTGTTTTGTGCATCTTGAATGATGAAGTCACCCGGTACGTAAGTTCCGGCGTCATCAATAAAGGTGCCTGCCAGTACCAAGGTTATTTCTTGCCCTTGGTGGGTATGCTCTGGCAATGCACTGTCTTGATCCATGTAAATGAAGTTCATTTTACTGTCACTTACTGCATCCACTCGAGCACGTTGAATTTTACCCGGTAAACGTCCCCAAGGACCAATATGTTGCGGGTGAGCTTGCAAAGCGCGGGGCATTGGGAAGCGCTTATTACCAAGCATGATTTCTTGCTGCAAGGCGGGCTGGTTTGCTTCAATAACGCTATCGGGGCTTTGTTGCATAATCATTGCCAACATCGAGTCGAGTTCGCTGTTCATCGCTTCGGGCTGGGCTTGCTCAAGTTGAGAAGCTAATTTGTGTTCTGCTGCGGCAACTTGCTGACGGCACACTGGGCAGTATTCCAAGTGGGCGCTTACCATTATGCTCATGGCAGGATCTAACTGACCCGCGGCGTACAACTCTAGGCTTGATTCAGCCGGATGAAATTGAATGCTAGTCATCCAATGCCTCCTTCATTTTTTTAAGCGCTAATCTAAGGCGACTTTTCACAGTGCCAAGCGGCAGGTTTAATATTTCAGACACTTGTTGTTGCGATTCACCATGTAAGTAAACCCGCCTTACTATATCTGCTTGTTCTTCTGGCAATTTGTCAATTTGGTGCCGAAGCTCTTGACTCACCAACTCTTGGTCTTCGGTAGACACCTTATCGGCATCTTCTTCTTCAGTTAAGATTGGCCAAAGGTCGTCGCCTTGCACCCAACTTTGTTGGTGCTTTCCTTTACGCATCAAATCAAATTTTACATTTCTTGATACTGAAAAAATCCAAGTCATTGCGTTTCCTTTGGAAGAGTCGTACAGACCTGCTTTAAGCCAAAGCTTCAACATGGTTTCCTGTACCATTTCCAAAGAAAGTGACTCATCAACAAACTGTTTTCTCGCTAGGTTTAATAAACGCGGTGCAACTTGGCGGAATAATAAGTCGTAACTTTTTCTGCATTGTTTGCTGGCAATATTTGCTAGCAACAAGGCTACTTCGTCGTCACTATTGGGCTGTGCTACTTGACTCGCCATAGGTGTTTTGGACCCACCGATTTTTGATACTGAACTGTGTATTTCCATATTGCCAAAATCGTTTGCGGATTGATAACAAGTTAACGGGTAAGGTGTGTAAAACGATCACTTTGTCGCAAAATAAATCCTAAATATCGAATACACAAGGAAGCAGAGGGTGATTTAAGCAAGCGTTGCTTGGTACAAATGGGCAGTGGCAGCAGTTCTAACCAGCGCCAACAAAGGGTTTTTACTTGGTCGCTTTGCATACTTTGCTCTAAATTAGCAGTTTGTAATTCTGGATATTGTAAGTTGATGTTGGCCAAAGCACTTTGCAGTGCTGCAGTGTTTTTTTGTTGGTAAGTGTTAAGCCAAAGTTCAGTTTTTTCGGCACACAAGGTATGTGATAACCAAGCAGAGGAAAAACTCGGCTTATTCGACCTTACTTTGCCCCAGTGCAATACTTTAAACTCGGCTTCTATTTCCGATTCGCTTAGCCAATCAATATGACTTATTTGAGCAAAGCAGACTAAGTCGCCAGCATTGGTTGCGCTGTTGCCATCGCTGTCTTGGAAAGCTAGCCAAACCCCGCCAGCTTTTTCCGCCGCGCGTAAACTGGTAGTAAAAACCATGCCTTGCCCCTTAATGCGAGCGAAGCGCTGCGGCATGAAGTGCTCGCGAGAGATCATTAGCGGAAAACAACAACTACTGCTCAAGTAAATATTCCTAGAAATGGGTGGTTTGTCTTATATAACGCTAAAAGTTGCCAAAAGGATGAATGATCTTTCTTAATTTATCTGACGTACTATGATTAACGACAATAGAAACATATGCTTAGATTTGTTTGGGAAAGGAAAATTGAATGAGTATCACGGCATCTGCACCGCATATTGTTAAGCATCTAGAGCAGTTTTACAGCGAGCTAGGCATGGCGCAGGTTGAGCGCCTCTCTGATATTTATGCCGACGATATCGAGTTTATCGACCCTTTGCACCATCTTCACGGCTTACCAGACTTACGTAGCTATTTTGAACATCTTTTACAAAATACCAGCCAATGCCATTTTGAGTTTCACTCTAGGCTAATCGCAGACGGTGAGTTCAGCCTTACTTGGCAAATGCAGTTTGCCCATCCTAAATTAGGCAACGGGCGGATATTGTCGTTAGATGGCATTAGCCACCTTAAGTTTAACGACAAAATTTATTACCACCGTGACTACTACGACGTAAGCGCGATGCTGCATGACCATATTCCGGTAATTGGTTGGCTATCCAAAAAGTTAAAAAATGGACTAGCACAATGAACATTCTAATCACTGGTGCAAGTTCCGGCATTGGCAAGCAGTTAGCGCTTGATTACCAAAAGCTAGGCCATACGGTGTGGGGGCAGGGGCGTAACCAACAGCGTTTGCAAGACCTAGCCGAACAAGGCATCGCGCCGCTGCAAGTAGAACTTGGCGAGCTAGAACAGGTGCGCAGCAGCTTTGCCGATTTGCCAGCAATGGACCTCATTGTGTTGTGTGCCGGCAATTGTGAATACTTAGACCCTCAGCGTTTCGACGCCAAACTGTTTGAGCGAGTGTGGCAAAGCAATGTGCTTACCATCGCTAACTGCTTAGATGCTTTATGGGCTAACTTAAAGCCCGGCTCTCAACTGGCGTTAGTTGGTAGCCTTGCTCATCTATTGCCCTTTAGCCAAGCAGGCGCTTATGGCAGTAGCAAAGCCGCGGTGCATTATTTAGCTCAAGCACTAGGAACCGATTTGGGTGACAAACAGGTGAGTGTTCATTGTATTCAACCGGGATTTGTTAAAACCCCACTCACCGACAAAAACAACTTTGCTATGCCCAGTATTATTAGCCCCGAGCAAGCTAGTCAAGCAATCATCAAAGGCCTCAATAAAGGTAAAACTGTGATTAACTTCCCTAGCTTATTCAGCGGCTTTCTGCACATACTCAATTGCTTGCCATATCGCTGGCAGCAAAATATCTGTCGCCGTTTAGCTCACAAGGAAGGAGCATAGATAGAATGAAAATCGCCATTATAGGTGCCGGCATCTCCGGCATGACCTGTGCGCACTTATTAAAAGAGCAGCATGAAGTAACGCTATTAGAGCAAAACGACTACTTAGGTGGCCACACCGCTACTAACCAAGTCACTATAGAGGGCAAAGAGCACGCAGTAGACACCGGTTTTATTGTGTTTAATGACCGCACCTATCCTCTGTTTAATAAGTTATTAGCCAAGTTGGGCATTCAAGCTCAAGAAACTGAAATGAGCTTTAGTGTGGTAAATCCCGAGCTCAACTTGCAGTACAACGGCCACGATTTAAATACCTTGTTTGCCCAACGCAGCAACTTACTCAAACCTAGTTTTTACAAGTTTATAAATGAAATACTGCGTTTCAATAAGTTAGCTAAAGCCGCGGTAGACATCGATACCGCGGTAAGCCTTGGCCAGTTTTTAGAGCAGCATCGCTTCTCGCGCATGTTTCAAGAGAACTACTTATTACCAATGGGCGCGGCCATTTGGTCTTCTTCGTTAAACGGCATTATGCAGTTTCCGATGCAGTTTTTTGCTCGCTTTTTTGTGAATCACGGTTTGTTAGACGTAGCCAACCGGCCGCAATGGTATGTCATCCCTGGGGGCTCAAAACAATACATTAAGCCGCTGTTAGCGGGTTTAGATGAGCAGATCCGTTTGAACAGCCAAGTGAGTAGCATTCAGCGAGATGATATAGGCGTTAAAATTGAAACCAGCGATGGCTGGCAATGGCAGGGGGATGCGGTAATTTTTGCTTGTCATAGTGACCAAGCGTTGTCGGCGTTAGGCGCACAGGCCAGTGATGATGAGCGTTCGGTACTAGGCAAACTCAAGTATCAAAATAACGAAGTAATTCTGCATACCGACGAGCGCTTATTGCCAAGCATTCATCGTGCGCGAGCCAGTTGGAATTACCTATTACCACCTAGTGGTGATAGAGGCGACCGCCTAGCCAGTGTTACCTACGACATGAACCGTTTGCAGGGCTTAAGCGATGCGCCGCAGTTTTGCGTTACCCTAAACCCCCTAGAGCCGATAGCCGAAGATAAAGTGATTAAGCGCTTTAATTACATGCATCCGGTGTTTTCCATAGACGGCCACCAAGCCCAACAGCAACGCGACGTTATTTGTGGGCACAACAATAGCTACTTTTGTGGCGCTTATTGGCACAACGGTTTTCACGAAGATGGCGTGCGCTCGGCTGTGGAGGTGTGTCGTAAGTTTGGAGTGGACCTATGAGCATAGAACACTCGGCTATCGCCTTTGGCGATACTTTTCACCAACGCTTTGTGCCGCGTAAACACGGCTTTAATTATCGGCTGTATTACGCCTGGATTGATTTGGCTGAAGAACAAACCGTGCAGCAAGAGCTGCAACGTTTTGGGCGTGTTTTACCTTGGTTTCGCTTAAAAGCGGGCGACTATTTAGGCAGCGAACAAGGCACTATCCGTGATAAAGCCTTGCGCGCTCAGCAGCGTTTTCAGCCCGACTACCAAGCCAAGCAAGTGGTCTTACTTGGTCAACTGCGCTGCTTGGGTTGGTACTTTAGCCCGGTTAACTTTGTGCTCTATGGCGACGGCGATAAGTTTGATTACATGCTGGCCGAAGTCACCAATACTCCTTGGAAAGAAAAACACCAATATTGGCTGGATTTAAACGAGCTAAAAGATCACGACAAAACCTTTCATGTTTCCCCTTTTAATCCCATGGACATGCGTTATCACTGGCAAGTAAAGCTGGTGCAACAGCAGGTTAATATTGTGATTAATTGCTGGCGCGAGCAGAAAGAGTTTAGTGCTGGCATAAATTTAATTAAGCAGCCATTAAACTCTTCTAGCCTTCGCCGCGTAATAAGTTCATACCCTTTAATGACTCTCAAGGTTGTTACAGGAATTTACTGGCAAGCATTAAAGCTATGGATGAAAAAAGTGCCTTTTTATAGTCATCCAGCCAGTGCTAAAAAATAAATAAAATTGCCCTAAGGAAAAACTATGGCTACTGCAAAATCGCTTTCTTCTGCTTCAGTTTCCAGTGGTTTAGATTGGACCCGCCACCTGGTATTAAAAACCTTTGACGGTTTAAAAGGCGGCGCCATTTTAATGAGTCAAGCAGGTTACGAGTCGGTTCATTTAGGTGAAGCTGACCACCCCGAAACCGTTGAAGTTCATATCCTCGATTCTCAAGTTTTTTCTCGTATTTTAAAAGGCGGTAGCATTGCTGCAGGCGAAACCTACATGGAAGGGTTGTGGCGCTGTTCTAATCTGCACCGCTTACTGCAGCTGTTGGCCGACAACCAAGATCACCTCGATAGCTTAGACAGAAAACTGCACTGGTTCACCGATGCGTGGTTTAAAGTGCAGCACTTCTTTCGCCGCAACAACAAACGCCAAGCGAAAAAGAACATTCTGGCTCACTACGATCTTGGCAACGATTTCTATCAATCGTTTCTTGATCCGCAAATGCAGTATTCTTCAGCCATTTTTGGCGGCCAAGACATTAGCTTAGCCGAGGCGCAAGACAACAAACTTAAACGGATATGTGAGCAACTCAAGTTGCAACCTAGTGATCATCTATTAGAAATTGGCACCGGTTGGGGGGGGTTGGCAATGTATGCGGCTAGCCATTATGGTTGCAAGGTAACCACCACCACCATTTCAGACAAACAGCACGCCTATGTGGTGGAGAAGGTAGCGGAGCGTAAGCTCAGTCACTTAGTTACCGTGCTAAATAAAGATTACCGCGATTTAGAAGGCCAGTACGACAAACTGGTCTCTATTGAAATGATCGAAGCTGTGGGCGAGAAATTTTTACCGGGTTTCGCCGAGCTATGTGCCAACAGGTTAAAGGCCGGTGGTTTAATGCTTATTCAAGCGATTACCATTGATGACCGCCGTTTTTCGGCCTATCGTAAAAGTGTCGACTTTATTCAGCAGTATGTATTTCCTGGTGGCTTCTTACCTTCGCCATCGCTGCTCAAACAGCTCTTTTCCAAGCAAGGCTTACAATCTCTACAGCGACTAGAAATAGGTATCGACTACGCCGAAACCCTCCAGCACTGGCATCAGCGGGTGCAACAGCAGCATAACAACAATCAACGCTTCGGCTTCGACGAGCAGTTCTACCGCCTATGGCATTTCTACTTTGCTTACTGCGAAGCAGGTTTTAGAAGTCATAACATTGGTACCGAGCAACTTACTTTGGTTAAGGCCTAAGCTCATGCAATGGCCGGTATTGCTGCTATTTAAACTTAACTGGTTAGCGGCCTTCTTTTGGGGGCAGCAAGCGGTGATGTTTATGGCGCTGGGGTTAATCGGCTTAGTGGCTTTGCAAGTTCGCCGTTACCAATGGGCTGTGCTAATACCTTGTGCCATGCTTTGCGTGGTGGGCGTTATTCTGGATTTCAGTTTAGTAAAAATGGGCGTGCTTAGCTTTAGCTCGCCCAATTTACCGCTGTTTATGATGCTGCTTTGGGCAAGCTTTGCCTTGTTATTGCCAAGCCTAGCCAGTTTCCCTAAACCTTTTATGCCCTTGTTTGTGGCGGTGATGGGGCCAGTTTCTTACTACCTAGCCAGTTTAGCGCAGGTATTTGCGATACAGCCCGATGCAATATTAGGTCTGCTTATTCTGTTCCCCTTGTGGGCGGGCTTTGCTTACTTAGCTAATTCGCTATTGGAGAAACGCTATGTTTAAAGCCATGGCATTAGCCAGTATTTTATTGGCGTTTTCTAGCCAAGCAGAAACACAAATGCAGCTGGTGGGTAACGCTAAGTTGCAAGTATTGTTTTGGCCCATTTACACGGTTAGCTTGCACAGCCCAGATGGGCGTTACCAGCAAAACCGTTACCCAATGGAACTCACCATTGATTACCTACGCAAAATTAAACGCGATAAATTGCTAGAAGCAACCGAGGATGAGTGGCAGCGCCTAGGAGTATGCGAGCAAGCACCTTGTGAGCAATGGTTAGCAGAGCTTTCACAACTTTGGCCAGACTTAAAAAAAGGCGACCAACTAAAGCTAGTGGCTGAGTCAGCTAATCAAGGTCAGTTTTACTTAAATGGTAAGTTGCTGGGCTCGTTAGAAGATAAGTTATTTAGCCAACACTTCTTGGGTATTTGGCTATCCGAAGACAGCCGATTCCCTAAACAGCAACGTAAACTGATTGGCGCCAACTAAGTCTAACTAGCTTTCCTAGGCATTTGCTTATCTGAAGGCAGCCGCTTCCTTAAGCTGCAACGTAAGTTGGTGGGCGCTAACTAGCGCTGTTGGTACACTCGTTAATCACTTGTAGTAAGGTTTCCACAGGCTGCGCGCCAGACAATAAGTAACGATTATTAAAGATAAAAGCTGGCACCGCGCTAATGTTCTGATTTTGCCACTGCTGCTGGCTGTCTCTTACTGCTTCAACATACATTTCATCTACCAACACTCGCTCGGCTAAATCTCGGCCTAGGCCAATGCTTTCAACCACATCTAACAAGGTATTGCGGTTTGAAGGATCTTTAGCTT
The DNA here is from genome assembly GCF_019649015.1 of Agarivorans litoreus. Classification (NCBI taxonomy): domain Bacteria; kingdom Pseudomonadati; phylum Pseudomonadota; class Gammaproteobacteria; order Alteromonadales; family Alteromonadaceae; genus Agarivorans; species Agarivorans litoreus. Next base: position 3,313,511 of record NZ_BLPI01000001.1, read on the forward strand.
GGCTAAAGTAAGCATCAAACAATGCCAGTTTTAATTCGGTTTGTTTGCCGTAAGGTTGTGCCCAATGCAGCAGTTGATGGGCTTCAAAAGTATTGTAGATACGAGAGTCAGGGCTGAACTTAAAACTAAAACCAAGTTCATCACCCAAGCTTTTTAGTTGCTCTCTAACCGCTTCACTTTGCTCAAGGGTACTACCGTATTTTTCTTGAATATGCTCACGTAAGTTTTGCCCCTCGCTTGGCATGTTCGGATTTAGCTCAAAGGGGTGCCATTCAATATGTGGGCGAATACTCTCGTCAACTTGTGACAGCGCTTGTTGCAGGCGTAAGTAACCCACAATGCACCAAGGGCAGACCACATCCGACACAATATCGATGCGTAAAGAAATACCAGCAGACATAAGCAACCCCTTCATTAAACCAGCTTAGAGTATGCGGAGTTGCCGAGAAATTGGCAACTATCGCGCTAAATTGGGGCTCAGCTTCTTTGCCGTCAGTGCAACATTAATTTGTTGTTTTTGATCTAAATAGATAACTGAGCTGTTGCTATTATGCTGTTAGCAAATGACTAGGAACCTCACTCATGACCACATCATTGTTTTACACAATAAAGCTTGGTACTCACACCCTAAATAATCGCATCGTTATGCCACCTATGACTCGCTCTCGAGCTACTCAGCCGGGCGATGTAGCAAATCAAATGATGGCCAGCTACTACGCACAACGTGCTAGTGCTGGCTTAATCGTATCCGAAGGCACTCAAATCTCGCCAATGGGTAAAGGCTACGCTTGGACACCGGGCATTTATAGCGAACAACAAATTGCTGGCTGGAAAAAAGTCACCGATGCTGTCCACGCCAAAGGCGGCACTATGTTCGCCCAGCTTTGGCATGTAGGGCGAGTGACTCACCCAGACAATATTAACGGCGAACAGCCAATCTCGTCTTCTGCCATTAAAGCCGAAAATGTAAAAGTGTTTATTGATAACGGCAGCGACGAACCAGGTTTTGTAGACGTAGTCACCCCGCGTGAAATGACTCAACAAGACATTGATGAAGTTATTCAGCAGTTCCGCCAAGCAGCGCTTAATGCCATTGCCGCAGGCTTTGATGGCATCGAGCTTCACGCCGCCAACGGTTACTTGATTAACCAGTTTATCGATTCAGAATCGAATCAACGCAGCGATAAATACGGCGGTAGCTTAACCAACCGTCTGCGCTTTTTAGATGAAGTAGTTGCTGCCATGGTAGACGCCATTGGCGCCGAGCGAGTAGGCGTGCGCTTAGCTCCGCTCACGACTTTAAATGGCACCGTAGACGCCAAGCCGGAAGAAACCTACACCGCCGCTGCTGCGCTGCTAAATAAACACAATATCGTGTATTTGCACATTGCCGAAGTAGACTGGGACGACGCGCCAGAAACGCCAAAAGCCTTTAAACAAGCGCTGCGCGATGCCTTTAAAGGTGTACTTATTTACGCTGGTCGTTACAAAGCCGACAGCGCCCAACAAGCTATTGAAGAAGGCCTCGCCGACATGATTGGTTTTGGCCGCCCCTTTGTAGCAAACCCCGATCTACCCGCACGCCTAGAGCATGGTTACCCGCTGGCCGAACACGATCCAAACAGCCTGTTTGGCGGTGGCGAAAAAGGCCTAACGGATTACCCAAGTTATAAGGCCTAGTTGCTAGGGTTTTGGTTTAGGAGCCAGTGAGTGAATAGACGCGCTAGCTGGCTTTTTGGGGGGAAATAGATATTACATATCCCTTTGGTTTTAGGGAATTTCGCCTATCGGCGACGTCATAAGCTTTGCTCAGCTAAAGCTTACGAAGCAAAAAGAAAGGTCGCCCCGCATTATCTTATTTCCTCGTTCCTCAGTACCAAGCGCGCCTGCGCAACTCGCTACGCTCAAACAATGCTCGGCTTAATCGCTTGGCACCTGCGTGACTCGGCGATAATGAAGGGGGAGGGAGTAGCTTACTATCGACGATGGTGTTTAGTTTCGCCTGTCGGCGACGTCATAAGCTTTGCTCAGCTAAAGCTTACGAAGCAAAAGAAAGGCTGCCCCGCATTATCTTATTTCCTCGTTACTCAGTGCCAAGCGCGCCTGCGCAACTCGCTAGGCTCAAACAATGCTCGGCTTAATCGCTTGGCACTTGCGTGACTCGGCGATAATGAAGGGGGAGGTTTGCTCCTTTATGCACTCCTGCTATTGGAAGCTTTATTATCTTTTGATTACTGAACAAAAGTGAGCTAACTCAAGTAAAGGGTATCTTGTTGAGTTTGTTGTTATTTGAAAGTGTGCTGTTACTGTATGATAAATGAAGCTTTGGGGGCTTGGCTGCTTTGAGCATTGTTACCTTGTAGGGTACGCATGCTTGCAAAGTCGCATTAATCAAATGTTATACGAACTTAATTAGGAGCTTCTATGGAATCATTAACTGAGCACCTTTCTCAAGAATTTCGATTTAAAGACATTGAGGAAACTTCTGAGCGTTTCTCGAAATATGATGATCATATTTATTTTGTGGTTCGCCTAGATGGGATCGGGCTTAGCAAAAAATACCTAAGAGATACCATGCGTCATAAGGCATTTGAAGGAATAATGTGGGATGCGATGGAAAATACCTTCGATGTAATACGCCGCAAATGCCCACATGACTCTCAAAATATCGTGTTAGGTGCTTGCGTTTGCTCTGATGAAGTATCAATAGTCTTGAGCAGAGTACCGAATTACTTCGAAAATCGAGTGATCAAATCTGTTACAACTATTGCTTCCACTTTTACTAGCTTTTTTACCGGAAAAGGCATGATAAAAAAGAAATCTCCGCATATAAGTGGAGCTTTTGATGGTAGACCTTTGATGCTACGAGAGCAGGATGACATCGTGGATTATTTTTCATATAGGTATGCGGTGAATATGAGGAACTCATTGACTAAGCTATTGCGTTTGAGCGGAGTTGATTCGGATGAAATCTACCAAGATAACAACTTTAATTCTCTCGATTACCTAATTTCTAAAGTCACAGAGTTAGGTCTTCAGGACGAAACGGCAGCCTTGTTTGAAACTCCCATATTTTTCGTTTCTGCAGAGCAAAAATTGGAGAACTATCGGTTCAACTCGATCGAAGAAATGAGGGAGTTGTTCGGCTCTAAACTAAAAATTCAAGAGTCATGGTTAGCCCAGTTCGCATAGCAAACAAATTAAGTACGCTCCACTCACCGCTTATTGGCAGCGTTAGCAGTTTCAAAGTAAACGATAGATAAGAGGTTATCGGTGTTTGAGATTCCAGGTTTTAAGCCTACAGAAGATGATGTGATTAGAAATTCAAAGCTAGAGACTCTCTATAATCATACCTTTGAAAAAGGCAGGTTTTTCCAAGTCATTTTCTCTGACGAAAGTGAATTTCATATTCAGCTTGCTCCACGCACTATGATGAAAGTTGTTTACCTGAAAGAAAAAGATGATATCGAGGGAATTAAACTATGCAAGTTAGTTAGCGGAGAGGAAAAGCAAGTTATTGAGCTTTCTAAGTTTAATATGCAGGGCAAGCGCATGAATGTTTTTTGACCGATTGTCTGCGTCGAAACTTAGCTATCAGCCATTGCTGAGAACCCGGCGACCAACACCTTCTCGAGGTTTTCAGTTTTCATCCAGCAGCGCTTCTGCTTCGTCGGAATACTGGCCTTAGTCGGCTCAGAGCGCAGCATGTTCAATGACATATGGCGCAGACAAGCTAGGTTTTCCGCTGCGTTCTTTTTAAATATCTGACAGGCGTCTTCCTGCAAACTGACATCGAGCACCCAGTGCATCGCTTCAATGGCCCAATGCTCGCGAACAGCAGTGGCAATTTGCGTCGCTGTCATCTCTTTAGAACTGATGTAGTAACGGTACTCAAGGCTGGTCGGTTTGCCTTTTTCGGTGCGATAGCTCTCAACCATAGCAATGGTATTCAGGCTGCACCAGTTACTGAAATCGCCTTCCAGCGCATCTGCTCTGAGTACGTGGCTGATTCGGGATTCTATCCGTCCCCGACCTGTTTCAGTCTGAAGCTCTTGTGCGTCAGGTGATTGCCCGCGCTGCTTACTGAATGCTGCCTGTACCGCTTTTGCCAGGTTGCTCTGATTGCCCTTTACCGCCAGCAGGTAGTGACCACCTTGCTTAACAATGGCTTTAGCGATCTTGGTCTGGCATGCCATGGCATCAATGGTGACCAGTGCGCCACGCAGCTCAAGCATCTTTATCAGTTCCGGGATTGCGATGATTTCGTTGCTCTTGCTGTCGGTTTTTAGCTGTCCGAGAACCAACTTATTGGCTGACGCATAAGCGCTGACCATGTGGATGGCGCTACTGCGTTCGTCGCGATTGTAGGAGCCTCGGAGCGTTTTGCCATCGATAGCAACAACGTTGCCTTCAGTTAGTTCATGTACCGCTTTCATCCACACCAGAAAGCTCTCTCTGAACTGTTCAGGTTCAACGCTTGAGATGATCCGGGCAAAGGTGTCATCGACAGGAACACCGAGTTTAAAAAGCCCGTGGTCCCTAAACCAGTCGTGGTGGCCAAGCACGTATTCACGAATATCGTGCCAGCCTTTTGCGCCGGAAATCACCGCACACAAGGTACCAAACAACACATCGAACAGCGGGTGACGCACCTTGGCTCCTTGGCGAGGGTCTTCGACGGGCTTAAAGTGTTCCTGAAACGATTTGATGTGCATGGTGAGGGCTCCCAAAAAGAGAGCATATGATCACAGACGGCGATCGGCGTCAAATCAAAGGGCGAAAGCGTTCATGATCTCGCCCTGGTTTAATATGCAGCAGCTAAAAACGTTCTTGAACTTCATTCAAGAACTAGATCTTAAAGGGATTGCTGAGCGACGCATTAAACTATCTGATGACTCAATGGATGTACTTGACACTGAGACTAAACAGAAAATAACTACGTTACTATCAGGCTCTGATGGCGGGGAAGTCGTGAGAGATTTATTGTCTCAAGGAATGATCACGACTGAGGATCTAGTTAATACGGGTTACCGTAAATCCCAGCTCGAAATATTCAAAAAATTGCTGTATTCAAACCACCTACCACAGTACAAAGTCGATATTGGGAAGCCCAATACAAAAGACGAAACGGCATGGCAGCATTTCTTTGCAGCAAATCAATGGATTTTTGGTTATGGCTTGGACTACCGATTCCAAGGTATCTTACAAAAGGAGTTTCATGCGTCAGATACTAATGCCGGTGGTAGTGAGGGAGTTATTGCTGACTTCTTAATGGGTAACAATAAGTTCACTACATTTGTTGAACTTAAATTACCGACAACCCCACTATTTGGGACTGCCCAGAATAGAGCGAAGAGTTGGAAGTTATCAAAAGAGTTGATGGAAGCTTACTCACAAATTTTAGAGCAGAAAGCTAGTGGTACGTTAAAAATTGAAACAACGCGAGATTTATATGCGGATGATTATCGGGAAATTAATCAGAATGCTTACGACTCGAAAACAGTTCTAATTGTTGGTAGCTGGGAGCAAGTTGATAAAGCTGTTGAACCCCCAGGTATTAAAAAAATGAAACGCAAAACTCTCGAACTTTTCCGTAGAGATTCTCGAAACGTAGAAATCATAACCTACGACGAGTTGCTTGAGAGAGCGTCATTCATAGTTTTAAATGAGCATAGCGCAAACAAATAGCACGCTGCTAATCGGGTAGCTGGAGGTAACAAAAGGTGTCAGAGTCAATTTAAATCAATTGATTGAATACGATAGCGAGCTTTTACTGATGTGTTGTGGTCTAACACCAGATAGGCAGTTACCTTGTTTACTTTGATTTATCTGACCATTGCTCGTGGTGAACCAGTTGGCTTAAGTTCTCTCGTTTTAGCCAACCAAATTGCTCCAGTTCTGGTTTGTCTTCAAAGCCGGATACATAGCCGATACACAGGTAGCCAATAATTTCTAAACGCTCTGGAATGTTAAGGGCAGAGCGAAGAACCTCGTCGTGAATAATGCTTACCCAGCCTAGGCCAAGGTTTTCGGCGCGGGCGGCCAGCCACATGTTTTGAATAGCACACACGGTGCTGTATAAGTCCATCTCTGGCTTTATGGTGCGGCCTATTACTACAGGCCCGTTGCGTTCTCTATCGCAGGTAACACAAATGCCTAAGGGCGCTTCTAAAATGCCTTCAAGTTTAAAGCTTTGGTAGGTCTCGCGTTTATCATCAGCAAACTGTTTGGCCGACTCTTCACTGGCGGCTTGATAACCCTGTTTAATCGCTTGTTTGGTTTGCTCTTTACTTACCAAAATAAAATCCCAAGGCTGACTAAAACCTACGCTGGGCGCGTGATGAGCAGCGGCTAGAATACGTTGAATAACGTCGTCGTTAATTGGGGTGCTTAAGAAGTCTTTGCGTACATCGCGGCGGGAGTAGATGACTTTATAAAGGGCGTCTCGTTCAGCTTGGTTGATATGCATACTGCGCTTAATATCAAAAATTTGCCCTATTAAGCCTTAAGCGAAGATTGACTGCAACGCCTAGCAGCCAGCTTTACCCGCTTAAAAACAAACAGCCCCATGGCTATTGCTATGGGGCTGTGTGTATTAGGGGCTGTTGATCTTTGCTGATGGTTTTTGCAGCAATTTATTAGCCCACTAGGCTTCTAAGTGCTCGCCGCGATTAAAGCCCGCTTATCTCGAACGAAATTTCAACACCAAAGATCAACAGACCCTAATGACTATTGCTTAAAGTCGTCTTGATAGTTTTTAGGTGGTGGTGTCCAGCCGCGTTCGGTAAGCGAGTGACCGTCGCTGCGATCTTTGCTCATGGCTTTGCCTAGTAACTCTTCTAACTGCAAAAACAGTTCGCGGTAGTCGTTGCTAAAGCGGTTGTCTTCGTTACCCGCTAACCAAGTTTGGTAGAGCTTTTCTTTATTGTCTTTTTCTATCTGGTCAAACGCGGCTTTAAGCTGTTCAGACTTAAAGGGGTGAAAGCCCAATTCGTTAAGTGCTCGGCCACCCATTTCTAGTGCAGAGTAGTAGGCCTCGGTAATTATGTGATCGGCACCTAAGCTGCGCAGTTCGTAAGCATGGCCGCGGTCAAACGCCCGCACCATTAAACGCACATGCGGGTGCGCGTGCTTTACGTATTTAACAATGTCGCGCACCTTCTCTTTATCATCGATGGTGACCACCATAAGCTTGGCTTCTTCTATCCCCGCTGTATGCAATAGGTCTGGTTGGGTGGCATCGCCAAAGTAGCTTTTAATGTTAATTTTACGCATTAATTCTACTTGGCCCGCTTGGTGGTCGAGCACCACGGTTTTAATGCCGTTAGCCACTAAAAAGCGGTTGATGATTTGCCCAAAACGACCAATGCCCGCCACAATTACCGTGCCTTTTTCATCAATTTCATCGGGTTCTTGATGATTCTCGGAGCGCTCGTAACGTGGCAAAATCACTTTGTCATAGAGTATGAACAGGCTCGGTGTTAAGAACATTGAGAAGGCCACAACTAGCGACAGGATTTGCGATAAGTCATGCGGAATAACGTGGTTTTGCACGGTGTAGTTAAGCAGTACAAAGCCAAATTCACCGGCTTGCGCCAAGCTAAGGGCAAACAGCCAGCGGTCGCTGTTTTTAATCTTAAAGATAATCGCTAGAACAAATAAAATGGCGGCTTTGATTAGCATAATGGCTAAAGCCATGGCGATAACTTTACCCCAATGCAATTGCAATACGCCAAAGTCGACACCCGCACCCACCGTGATAAAGAACAAACCTAACAGTAGCCCTTTAAAAGGCTCGATGGTGGATTCTAACTCATGCCTAAACTCGCTGTTGGCGAGTACCACGCCAGCTAAAAATGCGCCTAAGGCGGGCGATAAACCTACCAAGCCCATTAGTGCGGCAATGCCAATAACCAACATTAAAGTGGCGGCGGTAAATATCTCGCGAAGCCCAGAGCTAGCTACGTAACGGAACAGTGGGCGGCTTAGGTAGTGGCCACCAACCACTAACGCTACAATGGCTACTACCACTACAATGGCGTAAGCCCAGCCGGGTAGGTGAGCTACTAGGTTTAAGCTATCACCATGTTCGGCAGCTGCAGCACCAAGTTTTTCGGATAAGGCCACTAGCTCTGGCAAAGCTAGCAAAGGAATAAGCGCTAGCATGGGGATTACTGCAATATCTTGAAACAGCAATACCGAGAAGGAAGAGCGGCCTCCATCGGTTTTACCTAAACCTTTTTCGTTAAAGGTTTGCAGCACAATGGCGGTAGAGGAGAGCGAGAAAATTAAACCAACCGCCAAAGCGAACGACCACTGCAGCCCAAAGGCCAAGCAGGCTAACATCACCACCAAGGTGGTGATGCCTACTTGCAAGCCGCCAAGGCCAATAAGTTTATGGCGCATATTCCAGAGCATTCTAGGCTCTAGTTCTAGGCCTACCACAAATAACATCATTACTACGCCAAACTCGGCGAAGTGTTGAATAGTGGCGGTTTCGGCGCCTACCAAACCAATTACAGGACCAATAATCACCCCTGCAATTAAGTAGCCCAATACCGAGCCTAAACCTAAACGTTTGGCCAGTGGCACGGCCAGCACGGCGGCAATTAAGTAAACAAAGGCTTGTAAGAAGTAACCGGTCATAGCAACTCCTTGATAAGGTCAGTATTTTGTACATCTAGTTTGGCTAAACCGGCTGCAAGTTCAAAATCGAGTTGATTGTTCACTAACGCCTTAAGTAGCTGAGTCCAATCTTCTAAATGTTTTTTGTCGCGATGCTCTTCGGCGGCAGTTCGAGAGCTAAATAGGGTGAAAGGCGCTAAGTAGCGCATACCGGTTAGTGAGGCAGTTTGCTCTAAGGGGTGCAGTAATTCACGAATAGTAAAATGGTTATAACCTTCTTTTCTATAGGCTGCTTCTGCACCGCCTGCAGTAATGGCGCAAAGCAAGGTTTTACCATGCAGCATGGTGCCTTCGTGGCCATAAGCGAAGCCATATTCCAGCACCAAGTCTTGCCACTCTTTTAAGAGCGCGGGGGTAGAGTACCAATAGAGCGGAAACTGCATAATCACAATATCGTGTGCCAGTAAGCGTTGTTGCTCTTTGTCTACGTCGATTCGAAAAGTGGGATACTCGCGATATAAATCGATGGCGGTTACACCATCTATTTTGCTGGCAAGCTTGAACATAGGCATATTGATTTCAGATCGATCTTGCGACGGGTGTGCAAACAGCAGTAATACTTTATTTTTCTGCTTTAGCATTAGTAATTCCTTTTAGCCTTACGTAATAAGCAATAATAAAAATTGGATTCAATATAGGTAGTTTTTGCAACAAGGTTCAAGTAAAAGCGAATAAGATTAACTAATTAGGCTTATCTTGCGGACTAACTATTCTACTGTTGCTGACGAGGACTGCGACAAAATATTAAATATTTGTTGTTTTAGATGAACGCGTTGTAGCTTCAGTTGCATGAAGTATTGGTCTTCTGCGGGAACTTGCGTGGCTTCTAAGCCGCGTATTTTATGGTCGAGTTGATGGTAGCGTTTAGCGAGGGAATTAAAATCGCTGTCTGCTACTTTAAGTTGATGAATTTTATCCCGATGTTCTGGAAACTCAAAAATAAGTGCGTGGTTTTCACCTAACATGTTTAGCCTCCTTAGCTTGCTGGCCTACCTTTCAGCTTAGTCGAAACTCGCTAAGCTAGGGCAGTTAAGCAAGCCTTAGAGGCTAAAGAATTAGCTGCTCGTCTGCCCTTTAAGGCATTAAACAAGGACAACAGTCGGCCACTATTAGCGGCAAAGCATTGGGAACAACGTCAAAGCGCGCGTGGTTAAATTTATGCGGTTCGCCGTCGAGGTTGGTAGGAATAAACTGCTCAGATTTGGTTTCTAACCAAGGCGTTTGCCAAGAGACAACATAGTCGGGTGAGATTTTTTCACCTCTACTAAAGGCTGCAGCCTCTTGCAGAACTTGGCTTAAGGCTGTTGCGGGAAAGTCGCGCACTAAGCAAACATCCATTAAGCCATCGTTTAGGTAGGCATTTGGCCCCAATACTTGGCCGCCACCAGCTTGTTTACCGTTACATAAGGCACCAATGATAATGCCGCCAGAAAACTGCTTGTCGGGGCTGCTTATCTTGCCGATATAAGGTTTAAAGTTTAGCGCTTGCATAATGCCCGAGAGAGTATAAGCGCCACCCCCTAAAAAGTTTTTAAGCTCAACTGGGGTTTCGGCGGTGATTTGTGCACCAAAACCTGCGGTGAGCACGTTCATAAAGTAGAATTTTTGCTGGTTTTCTAAATCGGTCGCTTGTATTACATCAACCGGTTTGGCGCTGGTTGATAATGCAAATTCGAGCGCGGCTAAGGCGGTATCGGGGATTTCACAGGCAGTGGCAAAATCGTTGGCTGTACCCAGTGGCAATACTCCTAGGCTTGGGCGTTGCCCTGCGGGGTATTGCATAAGCGCAGAAACCACCTCTTGCACCGAACCATCACCACCACCAATAACTAGTTTTTTATCTGCTGAATTCCAACCTTGCTGGTGGGCCTCGGCGACTAACCGTTCAAGGTCTCCACCTTCCCAAGTGACTCGTACTTGAATGTCGTGCCCTTGTTTGCGCAGTTGTTGCACCGCTTTGCGTATTTCGGGCTGGTGAGCTTTCTTTCCGTTGAGTATTAGTCGAAGTTCCACAATTAGCCTCTATTTAGTAATCAGCAACTTAGCTGCATTATTACTATATGTTCGATTAGCTTTGCTCGCTAGCGATAAGGTATTGAGTGGTGCTGAAAACTTATGCTAAGCCTTTCATTCGTAGGTATAAACGCTCTACTTTGTCACGTGCCCACTGCGTTTTACGCAAAAACTTAAGGCTAGATTTAATGCTCGGGTCGTGGGTGAAACAGCGAATGGTAATGCGCGCACCTAATTCTTCCCAACCATAAAATTCAACCAGTTCTTCGAGAATGCTTTGGAGAGTTTTGCCGTGCAGGGGATTGTTTACTTGAGTCATGTTGAAGCCTATTGTTTTCTCACCGAGTAATTGTATCAGCTTCAATTAGTCACAGCTAAAGCTATTATACCAATCGTACTAGGGTCTGTTGATCTTTGCTGATGGTTTTTGCAGCAATTTATTAGCCATTTAGGCAAGGCAGTGAGTGTGCAGTTAAGTGGGCTTAATAATCACTCGCTAACGCTGAATAAATGGCTAAGAAATGCTGCCCGAAGGGTTCGGGTAAGTGAACTTTACTCTTTGTTAAGCACTTCTTGCTTAGCCCACTAGGCTTCTAAGTGCTCGCCGCGATTAAAGCCCGCTTATCTCGAACAAAATTTCAACACCAAAGATCAACAGACCCTAAGTACTCGTTCATTCTAACTGGTTAAAACACTCGATAACTGCGTTAGAATGTTGGCTGTAGAATAACTACTTATCGAAAAATCCTGCCTTACTCTCGAGCATTTTTGCTGCGTTATTTCTGAACACTTACTTAGCGTGCTTGGTATTAATGGTTTTGCCGCGGTTTACGCAGACTCTGCTTTACAGATCAGTTATGGTTGTGCGAAAGAGTCAATGGAAACGGATTAAATGGAAGGTCTTTTACGCTTTGTTCGGGCGCTAACCGCCTTAGGTTTATTTACATTAGCCGCGGCGATTGTATTTTTTACTTTAGAGCTTCGCCAATTGCGCATCCAGTTGCCCAGTATGTTAGAGCAGGTAGATAGCACTGCTCAGCGGGTTGACCCTATTGTGGCGCAAATTGTGGAGTTGCAAGCTTTTATTCCGCAAATTATTGAGCAGAGCCAAGGTTATCAATCACTGATCCCTGAAGTGCTAAGCCGAGTCGATGCTATTAATACTCAACTTCCTCTAATTATTGATGAGGTAGCTGCAATTAGCCAAGCCATTAAGCCAGTGTTATTGCAGTCTGAGGCTTGGCGCGGTGAACTACCGGCCATATTAAAACGTGTAGACGATACCAATACTACGGTACGTGCGACTAACGAAGAGATTGCTAAAGTGGTGCCACAAGTACCACTTATTTTGGCCGAAAGTGAGGCTTTAAGGGTTGAAATTCCGGAGATGATTGCTAGTGCTGACGAGCTAGTTAGCAAAGCTGAAGAGGCCGGGAAAGAGGCCAGCAGGGGCTTAGTAACCGGTTTTGTCGGCGGAGTATTGAGCTCCCCATTTAATGTTATTGGGAGCATGAGTGACAGCACTACAGAGCGTTTGGGCTTTGAGCCTTTAGCCAGCTTTAGTGTCGAAGATCGGGAGCAATACCAACAAGCTATGATGAAGCTGATGGAACAGCCAAAACAAGGTGCTAAACAGCAATGGCATAGTCGCAGTTCAGGTAACCGCGGAGTAATTACCATTAAAGCCTTGGCGATGCAGGGGGAGCTGCAGTGCTACCAGTTTGTTAGCGATTTTGTGATTATTGAAGGTGAAAATAAAGGTGAGCATCAGCTCATGACGGAAGCTTGCGATAACTAAATGGCAAATTTAACTAAAGAAAAGCTCAATCTTGCCGTTACAGACTTGATATCCAGGAATAGGAGGTAGAATGGAAATCAGTGGAGCAAGCACTTCGCAATCAATGGAAGTGATTTCAGCCAAGCTGGCGAAAAGTCAGCAAGAGCAAGACGGTAAAGCGGTGCAAGAGTTGGTGGCCGCAGCTGATTTACCAGAAGCCGCACCTGCGACTAGAGCTGGTCTCGGCGAAAATATAAATATAAAAGTGTAAATAGACTAAGCCGCATTTGCGGCTTATTTTTTAGCTGCGTATACAAAGCGTAAGTTGTCATACATAAGCCTTCTATCCCTAGCCAATAAATTAAAATTTCCCCCATTACCAAAACCAGCATAGAGAGAAGTTAATTTAAACAGGACATATCTCTTAAAAGCAATTACAGAGTATTAACCGCTTAATATCATAGAACCCGCAAGATGAATTTAGAGCCGGTATTTCCCCGAGGTGTAAACTTAAATTGCTTAGTAAGCCCCTAAATGTGAGTAAGCTTTTTTGAACATAGATCACTATTGCGAACCGCAGGATTAGATCTTAATCGCATTTATCAACATTCATGTGTATTTGTATTATTAAATTATATTATCTTTGTGGTTCATTAGATTTGAAAACGCTCTCGTATAGGGTTTCAGATAATGTGGAAACGGAGATAGCTGTAATTTCCACGTCAACACACAGCACTGAATCGATCATATACAAACTGTATGGTTGATTTATACAACATTAGGTGAATGGATACATGAAACATATCTATCTTAAAAGCTTACTAGCAACTTCTGTTTTTTTAGCCGTAGGCTGTACATCAACTTCTGCTCCTGACTCTGTTGAAAAGTTTGCCAATAACAAAGAAACGGGTGAAGCTCTATTAACGCCAGTAGCCATTACTGCAAGTAGCCATGATGGTAACGGCCCTGACCGTTTATTCGACCAAGACATTACAACGCGTTGGTCAGCCGCCGGTGATGGCGAATGGGCCATGCTAGACTACGGCTCGGTTAAGGAGTTTGATGCCGTTCAGGCTGCCTTTAGCAAAGGTAATCAGCGTCAGTCTAAGTTTGATATTCTAATGAGTGTTGATGGTGAAAATTGGACCACTGTTTTAGAGGGCCAAGAGAGCTCTGGTAAAGCTTTAGGTTTAGAGCGATTTCAGTTCGAGCCTGCAGTAAACGCTCGCTACGTAAAATATGTTGGACACGGCAACACTAAAAATGGTTGGAACAGTGTTACTGAACTAGCAGCTGTTAACTGTAGTATTAACGCGTGTCCATCAAGCCACATTATCACCAGCGCAGTAGTTGCTGCTGAAGCGTCTATGATTGCGGAAATGAAAGCGGCGGAAAAAGCGCGTAAAGAAGCTCGTAAAGACCTGCGTTCTGGCGACTTTGGTGCGCCTGCGGTTTATCCATGTGAAACCACAGTAAACTGTTTGCGCTCTGAGCTTCCTCCAACCCCCGCGTTGCCAGAAACACCGTTAGCGGGGAATGCGCCAAGTGAAAACTTTGACTTGTCTTACTGGTACCTTTCTCAACCATTTGATCACGATAAAGATGGCCGTCCAGATGATGTATCTGAGTGGAACCTTGCAAACGGTTATCAGCACCCGGAAATTTTCTATACAGCAGACGATGGTGGTCTAGTATTTAAGTCCTACGTGAAAGGGGTTCGTACCTCTAAAAACACTAAGTATGCGCGTACTGAGCTTCGTGAAATGCTGCGTCGCGGTAACATGTCACATAGCACTAAGGGCGTGAACAAAAATAACTGGGTATTCTCAAGCGCTCCTGAAGCAGACTTAAAAGCTGCCGGCGGTATTGATGGCGTTCTAGAAGCTACTCTTAAAATTGACCACGCTACCACTACTGGTGCTGCTAACGAAGTCGGTCGTTTTATCATTGGTCAAATCCACGATCAAAACGATGAGCCAATTCGTTTGTACTACCGTAAGCTACCAAACCAAGCAACTGGTGCTGTTTACTTTGCTCACGAAAGCCAAGACGCCACCAAAGAGGATTTCTATCCGCTAGTAGGTGATTTAACGGCTGAGGTTGGTGAAGATGGTATCGCGCTAGGCGAAGTATTTAGCTACCGTATCGAAGTGGTTGGCAACACCATGACTGTTACCGTTTCTCGAGAAGGCAAAGAAGACGCTGTTCAGGTAGTTGACATGAGCGACAGTGGCTACGATGTTGGTGGTAAGTACATGTACTTTAAAGCCGGTGTTTACAACCAAAACATCTCTGGCGATTTAGATGATTACTCTCAAGCAACCTTCTACAAGCTAAAAGCAACTCACGATAGTTACGCTGAGAAATAAGCTTTAGTTATCGCTTTGTTTAAAAATACCCCGCTCTAAAGCGGGGTATTTTTTTGGCTTGCTAAACTTGGCGGCTTATTTTTGTTGGTAATCTAAACCTAGGTAATCGAATACAAAACCCATCAGCCAAAGCGGACCGATTAGTAGGTACTGAATATCTTCAAAGAAGGAAGGTTTAGCACCTTCTATTTTGTGGCCGATAAATTGGCCAATCCAAGCGACAACAAAGATTATTAGGCTCACTTTCCATAGGGCCAAAGGGCTGAACTGAGTCATCAAATCACAAACCAAAAAGCAGCTAACAGTAAACAGCGCCATGGCTAAACAAAGGGGTTTAGACAAGCGGAAGTAAAAGACGTGAACCGGTATGGCTAGCAAGCTGGCTAAATTGATCCAACATAAGGCATTGCTGTTGGCTGAATTTGTTCCCGGTAGAGGGACTGACCACAACAAGCCCACAATGCTAAAGTAGATGGCAGGCACCATAAGCCAGTGGATGGCCTTGTTTGTGGGATGTTGATGGCTACGCGCATATTCCTTAAACCATTGCTGGACTGGCTTCGACACAATAAGCTTCCTGCTCACTTGTTAAAAAACTGTTACTGTAGCAGTTGGAGCTCTGACCAGTAGCCTTGGAGCCTTAGTTTGCGAGCTAGATCTCGCAGCATTCACTGTTGGTCAATAAATTTGAGCTGTTTGATAAAGCCTTCAATCGCTTTATCGTCGTGACTAGAGAACTGATACTTGTTATGAAAAAACACGCTTAGCTCAAGCTGGGAGTTAGCAACAACAATGGTATAACCGTCCCAGTCTGAACTGGCACTTAGGCCTTCATACAAGTAGTGGTCTCGCTGCTTTTTTCCTAAGCGACAAATCTTTTCGTAGACCCGAAGTACTAAATTGACATCGACTAGTCGTTGCATCTTATGGGCGTCCTTGTTGATCAATCAAACTGTTTGCCCACGCCGCAGCTTTGTTCATTACAGCGCTCTTTACCGGTTAACAGTTTAGATATTTTGAAGCGGTTTTTGGCAAAAACTAAATAGGCTTTGTCTGATATTCCACGTAATAAAGGGGTACGGAGTAGTTGTATCCAAGGTTTCTGATTGACCAACCCCCACGCTTGCGCGGTAACATCTAAGCCTAGCAGTAAGGCGCCTTCTTCTGTTTCGGCATGCAGTATGTCGCTGGCTTCGGTACGGTCAATATGTGGATATTTGCTGGTGAAATCTGCTTGATTAATATCTTGCAGCTCAATGAGTTGGCGATGGTCAAAAAACTTGAGTTGACGCATTTCCTCTGCGCAAAGTGGGCATTGGGCATCATAAAAAATTCGTAATTGCATCATAGGCTCCAGATTACTGATGACTAAGAACCACAAAGTGGCAAAGTACTACTACTGTGGTGAGTTTAAAGCGCATAGATTGGTAGCTTTTACCTAATCGGCTGGGATTAGCACTGTGCCATTCGCAGTAGTAAAGGTAGCTAAAAGCACAGGCTAATACTGCGAGTGCAAAAGTTGGAGAGTTAATGGTCAAGCTAGCACAAGCTAGCAAGGTAAGGGTATTGCTTATGAATAACTGAGCTGGGCCAAATGCATTTCCCGAGACGGTTTGTGCCCATAAGCTACCGGACAAAAAACACAAAATGCTCACGCTGTAATACAAAAACAATTGGGTAGGCGATGAGCCAATATTTGGTGCTCCAATTATCACCGCCAATGCTAAAGCGATAAAAACACTTAAACCAGCATACCCCAGTAGCTTGTAGTTTCGTTGTAAACTATCCAATCTTTCACCTCACCTAACGCTCATCAATAAAACGTATAAAAGTGGCAAATAGATCGCTTAGGCTTTAGTTAACGGTTATTGGCAGACTTATCTAATGGCAATATCTTGCAGAACAAATCTTTTTCGTATTGTTTTTCTAGGTGTTCGTGCCAGTTTCGTTTCGCAAATATTGCAAGCCCATTGAAGAACGGGTGAGTAGTTGTAAATTTGCAAACAATATAAGCGTAGATAGACGAGGGAAGTCTTGCTGCAAAAATTTAAAGCGACCTGCTTCAGGTAATTAATTTCATTATTCAGGACTATTTTTAATTATAATTTGTTTATTCTTATCTTTTGTAGTGCATGATGCTGCTTGTTTCGCATTTATGCAGTTTGTAATCAACTAAAGATAGACCTATGGCCTTTGCTTGCGCTAGAGTCCTCTCTCAGTTTGAAAAGGTAAAGAGTAATGCGACGCATCATTTTAGTTGTGGTGGCGCTTCTTACTGTTGTTACATGGATGTATTACAGTGACGACGCGGCTCAAACAGAACAAACATCAAGTAAACCCGTTACCGTAGAAGTGGTAACGGTAGAGCAAGGTAAGCTCCGCGAAAAAGTGCATTTATTAGGCAATGTGTTCTCTGCACATTCGGTAAATGTGAAAGCAGAGGTGGATGGTCGCATAGACACGATTGCTGTTAGCTCTAGCCAAGCCGTGCGGGCAGGCCAATTGTTGGTTCAATTGGATGACCGCCACCAACGTGCAGTGTTGCAGCGTGAACAAGCACGGCTTGATGACATTCTTCGTCAGCATCAAAATCTACTGCAGTTATTACCTAAAGGGGCTACCACCCAAGCCGAAGTGGATCGTTACGAATCTCAAGTTGCTATGCAACAAGCCGAGCTCGCGTTAGCAGAAGCCGCGTTGCAAGACAGGGCTATTCGCGCGCCATTTAGTGGCAAACTCGGCCTTGTAGATTTAAGCCCAGGACAGTTAGTTGACTCAGATACCGTGCTCACCACCTTAGATGATGCCAATACTTTACGCCTTAACGTTCCGGTTGCCGCGCGCCATTTAGGCCGAATTAAGGTAGGGCAACAGGCTAAGCTGCACCAAGCAGGTTTAAGCTCACGTATGTTTAATGCCTCAGTAACTAGCATTGACAGCCGAGTGCGCGGCGAAAGCTTAAATGTGTTCATTCAATTGTCTATCGACAATCAGCAAGCAGGCATTGCTCCAGGTACTTTGGTCACTGGCGAATTAGATTTAAGTGCTAGCGAGCGGATATTAATTCCCCTACAGGCGATTGCTTATAACGGCGATCGCCGTTTTGCTTATCGGGTTAATCAACAAGTTGCAGAAAAAGTTGAGTTGGAGTTAGGCCAGCGCGGCGACAACTTAGTAGAAGTACTCAGTGGCTTAAATGCTGGTGAACAGGTGGTAAACAAAGGTCTGGTGAAGCTGCATGATGGCATCGAGGTTGAAGTACTCAACTAATGAAAATATCTGACCTGTCGATGTATCGTCCGGTAGCGGCGATAGTATTAAGTTTGCTACTGATGCTGTTTGGGGTTGTGGGTTATAGCCAGCTAGCAGTGCGAGAAATGCCCGACATTGAAAGCCCTGTGGTGTCTATTGGTACCCCTTATCGCGGTAGTGCCTCTTCCATTGTTGAATCACAAATCACCAAGCCGATTGAAGACGAGCTTAGCGGAATTGATGGCATTGATTATATTTGGTCATCGTCTTGGGATGGCTGGTCAGGCATTACCATTACCTTTAAGCAAGGCTCGGATATGTTGGCCGCGGTGAGCGATGTGCGTGATGCGGTGAGCCGAGCGCGTAATCGCTTGCCTGATGATGTTGATGAACCGGTGGTACGCAAAAACGACAGCGAAGAAGCTCCGTTTATGTGGCTTAATCTCACTGCTACTTTGCAAGACAGAGTAGAGCTTAGCGATTTTGCCCAGCGGATCTTAATTGAGCGCCTTAGCTTATTGCCCGGCGTGAGTGCGGTAAATACCTCGGGCTTGGTTGAACGGGTGATGTATGTGGAGCTAGACCCCACCGCAATGGCTGGGCGCGGCTTAACCACCAACGATGTGATTGATGCCTTAAACCGTGAAAACTTACAATTGCCAGCGGGTTACGTGCGTAACGACAGTTTAAATATTGTGGTGCGCATGGAGCGCATGTACCAACAGGCTGACGACTTTGCCAAGCTACAAATTGCCAACTTTGACGGTGACCACGTTACTTTGTCAGACATCGCGCATATTTACGTTGGCGCTAAAAAAGACACCACTACTTTTAAAAGTAACGGCGTGGACAGCATGGGTTTGGGCATTGTGGCAATGTCTAAGGCTAACCCGCTAGAAGTAGCAGATACGGTTAAAAAAGAGTTGGCGGAATTGCAGCGCTTTCTACCCTCTGGTGCAGAACTTACGGTTGATTACGATAGCACTGTATTTATTCGCCAGGCCATTAGCGAAGTGTATTCCACCTTGCTAATTTGTGCGCTACTGGTGGTGGCGGTGTTGTACCTGTTTTTAGGGCGATTAAGCGCAACCATCATTCCAGCAGTAACCGTTCCGGTATCACTAGTTGCTGCGTTTTCAGTGGCTTATTTATTTGGCTACAGCATCAACTTAGTGACGCTAATGGCTTTAATCTTGGCTATTGGTTTAGTGGTGGATGACGCGATTGTGGTGGTAGAGAATATTATTCGCCACCGCGCCGCTGGCGAGCCGCCATTAGTTGCCGCATTTCGAGGAGCTAAAGAGCTCAACTTTGCAGTAATTGCTACCACCGTTGTACTGGTGATGGTGTTTTTGCCTTTGGTGTTTATGCAAGGAAAAATCGGTGATCTGTTTACCGAATTTGCTGTATTGCTGTCTGCTGCGGTGATCTTCTCCTCTTTAATTGCTCTAACCTTAGCGCCAGTGATGGCCGGTAAGTTGTTTGAAAAAAATCCCAACAAAGCTACCTGGATGAGCCGCTCGGTAGGGCGCGCCATGACCACTCTGCAGCAGGCTTATGCCAAGCTGTTAACTCGCATTATTAACTTTACATTTTCTGCACTTGCGGTGGTGGCTTTGTGCATGGGTTTATTGGTATGGGCCTATCAACAGCAACAACCTGCCTTTGCGCCAAAAGAAGACCGAGGCGTGGTTAACGTCTATGTTGGCGGTGTAGAAGCAACGAGCTACCAGCGCATGGTTAAAAGCATGGCTGAGATTGAGCAGCGGCTATTGCCGATGATGAGTGATGACGGGCCAATCGAAACCCTTAACTATTCGGCACCTGCATTTGGCAGTTGGGCAGATCACCAAGGCTTTTTTATTGTTCGCTTAAAAGATTGGAGTGAGCGTAGCCAAGATGCTGGCGAAGTGGTAGAGATGATCCGCGATGCGGCTCATGATGTCGCCGATGTTAAAGTGTATCCTTACCAACCTAGTTTTGGCGGACGAATGGGTGAGCCAGTGCAGTTTGTATTGCAAGGTGACGACTACACCCAGCTCTATCAATACGCTTTAGAGTTAGAGCAGCAAGCCAAAGACAGTGGCCTAATGCATGGTGTGCAGCTGGACTACAACCCTACAACGCCAGAGATATTACTGCATGTTAATCGACTAGCAGCCAGAGAGTTAGGCATTAGCGTTAATGACATTGCCAGCACTTTAGAGGTGCTGCTGGGAGGACGTGCTCAAACTCGTTTTGAAGAGTTTGGTGAAGAGTACGACGTATACTTAAAAGCCGATGAAAACCAATTTCAATCACCCAGTGATTTAAGCAAAGTGTATTTGCGCAGTGATACTGGCGCTTTGGTGTCTTTAGATACCTTGGTAGAGGCGCAAGATGTTGCTTCGGCTCGCGGCTTGTTCCATTACCAGCGTAAAAAGTCGATTAACTTAAAAGCCAACTTAAGTGACAACGTAAGTTTAGGCGAAGCTCTGAGCTTTTTAAATCAAGCGTCTAGCGAGCTTTTACCCAGTGGTTATACGGTTGATTACGCCGGCGAATCAAAAGAGTTTTACGATAACCAACGCGAGATCTGGTTGTTATTCGCATTGGCCTTATTGGTTTGTTACTTGGTATTAGCGGCTCAATTTGAGAGCTTTATTAGCCCAGCCATTGTAATGCTTACGGTGCCCTTAGGTTTACTAGGAGGCTTGCTGGGTTTGTTGATAACCGGAGAGAGTTTTAACATCTACAGCCAGCTTGGCTTGTTGATGTTAATTGGCATGGCAACCAAGAATGGTATTTTGATTGTTGAATTTGCTAATCAGTTGCGTGACCAAGGTTTAGCGGTTAAAGAAGCGATTATTAAAGCTGCCACCAATCGCCTACGCCCGATTATTATGACTGCCATGACCACCTTGTTGGGTGCGGTGCCAATGTTGTTGGCTACGGGAGCAGGCGCCGAAACGCGCTTTGCTATTGGTATAGTAATATTTAGCGGCATGTTGCTGGCCACGTTAGTCACGCTATTTGTGGTACCGTGCTTGTATCATTTATTAGGGGCATTAAGCGGCTCGCCCGAAGCGCGTGCCGAGCAGCTTAATCAACAGCTTAAAGCACCAAGCTTACTAACCGGTAATGATAACTAGTGGCAAATAATTTAAACGAGCAAGCAAACTAATGCGAAAGATGGACAAAAAACGCGATAAGGACATCGTAGCGGCTTTAACCGAGGTATGTGAGGACGCTAAGCAACGCTGTGAGGGTTTTGCGTGGATTAGCCACAGTGTTAACTTTCAGCGCTTTCCCGACAGCTTGCTGGT
Organism: Agarivorans litoreus; assembly: GCF_019649015.1. Taxonomy (NCBI): domain Bacteria; kingdom Pseudomonadati; phylum Pseudomonadota; class Gammaproteobacteria; order Alteromonadales; family Alteromonadaceae; genus Agarivorans; species Agarivorans litoreus. The sequence goes on from NZ_BLPI01000001.1 coordinate 3,334,912, forward strand.
GAGCTGCGCCTATGCAAGCCAATCTTTGTTAAGTGAGGCCAGTGAAAGTGGTGAACAACAGGAGCTTACTCAGCAAGTGGTGGCTGCGTTAGCGAACAAAGGGATAGTGATTTTAAAACCGCAACGGCAAATTAGGTTTATTAGCGAGTAAGGGGCTTACTCGCTAATGGCTGAAGTTTATTCAGACTCTGGCCAAACAGTTTGTTGCTCAGATGGACCTTTTTCTTCGGCAAACTTAACCCGTATTTTATTACCTGCTTGCTTGCTTGAATTTAGCGCGGCAATGGCTGCATTGGCTTCTGTTTCGTCAAGCATGCTGACAAAGCCAAAACCTTTAGATTTGCCCGTCTCATTATCCAATACCAAATCGCAGCTTTCTACAGCGCCATGGCTTTCGAATAAAGCGAGTAAGTCGGCTTCTGTAATGCTGCGAGCGAGGTTACGGACAAGTATTTTCATGGAACACCTATAATTGCGGGTGAATGTGTGCGAGTGAATGAATATGGCAGCGGGAAACTCGCGTGTTGCAATAGCCCAAGCTTGGCGCAAATTCATGGTTTGTTTTATCTCACACATTGTTACGCAATTTTGTGTAAAAAGCTCGCTACATTTGCTTTGCTCTTGCGACTAATTTGCTGCATTAGCGCAAAGCTTGGATTTATTAACGAATAGTGTTGCTCTAATTGCTCGAGTAAACACAGCCAAAGCTTGGCTGTTATTTCAGAATCGGCTAAGGCGCGGTGAAAAACACCATCATTGTCGATGTTATTGTAAGCGACTAAGCTGCCCAATTTGTGGTTGGGCGCGTCTTGAAATAGCCGGCGTGACAATAACATCGAGCAAGCAAAGTTGCCGTTAAGTCGTCGGCCTATTTGAGCAAACTCGGCTTCTAAAAAACGCTGATCAAAGGATGCGTTATGCGCCACCATATTGTGCTGGCCAACAAATTGATAAAAACGCTCCATTACCTCATCGCAAGGAGCTGCCCCTTGCAACATGGCATTAGTGATACCCGTGTAGTTTTCGATAAAAGAAGAGATGCGAAAGCCTGGGTTCATCAACTCTTGAAAGCGCGCTGTAGCTTGGCCATCTTCTAGTAATACGGCACCAATTTCTATGGCTCTATCGCCTTGAGTTGGCGATAAACCAGTGGTTTCAAAATCGAGGACAACAACGGTATTAGCAGGGGCTTGAGCGGTCAATGGTGCGAGCTTCTAGTCATTAATTTGAGCCCACCATGGTAACGCCGCTCAGCGAAAAGGCAATGATTAAGGGGGCAGCTAATTATTCTTTGTGGTCTTCGCTATTTTGGAATAGTGGTAGCTCTAGGGTAAATAAAGCGCCGCCTAGTTGGCTATCGCTTACACTGGCTTTACCGCAGTGGTTGGTGACAATTCGCTCGACAATAGATAAACCTAAACCATGACCACCGCTCTGGCGGCTGCGGCTATCATCTACCCGAGCAAAGGGCAGGAAAATTGATTCGCGGTATTTCTCGGGTACACCGCTACCATCATCATGTACTTCAAAAATGACCGATTTGTTGACCACATAAGCACGGATAAGAATGAGCTTTTCGGCATACTTTTGAGCGTTTACGATCAAGTTGTTTAAAGCGCGGCGCACTAGCTTTTCATCGGCCATTAAACTCAAACCCACCGGACATTCAATTTGAATCTTTAGTTTGGGGCTAAGCTTAGAGAGACGCTCACACATGTTGTAAAGCAAAGGGTAGGGGTTAATTGATTGCGGGTTTATTTCACGCGCTTTAGTTAGCTGAGAAAAACTAATTAACTCGTGAGTTAGGTCTTCCAAGCTATCTAAGTCTTCATCCATCTCTTGAATGTGCTCATGCATGGTTTTCATGTCGGTAATTGAGCGCGTCATATCCAAGGCAAAACGCAGATTGTTAATCGGGGTTTTAAGTTCGTGAGACGCCGCCATGGTCATCGAGTCTTGTTCTTGAATCAGCGACTTAAGTTTAGCGGCCATGCTATTTAAGCTACGCGCCATGTGATTAATCGGTGAAGGCGCTTTTTCGTTGGCGCTCACATCAAAATTTCCCTCTCCGAGCGCCTTAGTGACTTTAGCCAAACGATAGGTATGGCGAGTAATGGAGAAAGAGAACCACATTACGGTAGCGGCTAAACAGCCACCTATTAGCGCTACCATGTACCAAAATAGCCAATCACCGTAATCAACAAACTCTTCGTCTAAATCTAACTCGAGAACCTGTTGGTCTGGCCATTGGTAATAAAGAACGATGTCGTCGTCATCTAAAAAGTTGCTTTTAACCGATATGTATTCGCCGTTACGCATTAGCTTTAAGCGGGCTTCTGCGTCTAGTTCTGTAATCGGAAAAATGCGGATAAAGAAAGGGAATTCTTCTTGGTAGCGAGTGAGTATTTTATTTACGTCTGGATTCTCTGCTTGCAGCAGATCTCGGTCTAGTAGGTAATAAATAGGCAGCACAATTTTGCGTATTTGTTCGCGCTCAATGTGCTGCACTTTTTCTTCAATAATCACGCCGTAAATAAAGGTGGCGGCAATAATTGATAACACCGATGACAGAAACAGCTTTAGAAATAAAGTAATCAAGCGGGGTTAGCTCGCTATGCTGCTTTTACAAATAAATAGCCTTTACCACGCACCGACTTAATGTAGCGGTAAGGTGGCGTATTGTCGTTTAGCTTTTTACGTATAGTTGATACTCGCATGTCTAGCGAGCGGTCGAGGCCGTCGTAATCAATGCCACGCATTTCTCTAAATAGCACATCGCGCGGTAATACGTGGCCTGCGTTGTCCATAAGAAAGTAAAGTAGGTCAAACTCGGCGTCGGTAAGTTCTAGCAGTTGCTCACCTAGCCAAATGCGGCGCTGAGTTTTGTCGGCAATCAGCTCTTGGCTGCTAATTCGGTTAGGATGGCGAACCGGTTCGCTATTGCTTAGCTGCAAGGCATCGATGGTACTGGCGCGTTCACTGCGGCGCAGTGCAGAGCGAAGCCTAGCGAGCAATACATGTGGGCGTAGTGGTTTACTTAAAAAGTCATCTACCCCTAAATTGAGCGCAGACACTTCGGTTACATCATCGCCTTGAGCGGTAACCATCAAGATCGGCCCAGAATAAAAGTCACGAACAACTTGGCATACTTGAATGCCGTCCATGCCTGGCAGCATTAAGTCTAGCAGCACTGCATCTGGAGAATGTTTGGCAATTAGCGCTGGCGCTTGATCACCACGTTCTGAAGAAATTACCTCGAAGCCTTCGCTGCGCAAGAACGTAGCCACCAACTGTTGTTGGCGCGAATCATCTTCAATTAATACGATTTTTTTTTGTTCTTGGCTCAACTTGTTTCCCTGCATAGACAACTCCCTCAGCTGGCTCATTTTAGAGAGCCCTTAGGTCGATGCAATTACCACTTACAAAATTACGACAAATATCATTTAAATGTAAACTAATTCTCAATATCTAGTTTGGAATATCGGAAAACAGTGACTATCCCTGACATAAGACTGACTGAGTGAGAATTTGTCGCATTTTACAATGTGCTCAACAAGTGGTTGCTCGGCATGCAAACGCATGCTTGAAAGTCTATTAAAGGGATAGGGAACAGGATGAAAAAATTTCACACTAAGCGTCTATTAACAAGTAGCGTACTCGCTACGTTTGCATCTGTTGGTGCTGCCAATGCTACTGGTTATGTAGACGATGAGGCTGGGTTTGGTTTTGAGTTATTGTTAGGTGGCATGGTGGGCCAGCAACAATCTCAGTTTGATACTGATGACGATAACGCGCTGACTCAGGATCTTAATAACTCGGGCAATAAAAGTAGCGGTGTAAGCCTAGCTGTTTTAGCGGAGCTAAACTACACCTTCGCTAACAAGAAAACCCAGATTTTCTTAGGTCAACAAGAAGAAAACATTGTACGTGGTCAAGACCAAGTTGAACTGGGTATTACCCAAATGGTGGGCGAGTATTCGCAGTTAGAACTGGCGTATTTCCCTAAGCTGCCAGGTTTTAGTGAGACTTGGCAAGACCCATATTTAACCGGCAGTGCGCGGCAAAAAACCGATGCTGATAGCAGTGGTTTTAGGGTAGCTTGGCGTTATTTATTTGATACGCCACTAACCTTGCGTTACGGCTTTGCGGCAGCAGATATAGAAAACGAGCGTAGTGGTCAAGCCTTTGGTTTAGATGCTAACGAACAAAAGCGAATGCAACGTGACGGCAAGTATCACCGAATCTCTGCAGAGATTTTGGCTTACGATGAAGATGGATTTACCGTGACTCCTCAGCTTACCTATACCAAGGCTGATACCGATGGTGATGCAATGGCGTTTGATGCCTACGCCTTTGCCTTAGAAACCACCTACAGCTTTGCCGAGCGCCACTTCACCAGCCTTTACATTAATTATGCTAAGCGTGACTACAAGGGCCGTAATCCGATATTTAACCAAACTCAGGGCGATGACGATTTTGCTATAAACGCCATTTATGGCTATGCCCAACCTTTTGATTTTGAGAATACCTCGGTATACCTGATGGCATCTTATGATAAAGGCGATAGCAATATTGCGTTCTATCAAAGCAAATCGTTAGGAGTGTTGATGGGCGTAGCCTACGAATTTTAATAGGCAGCAAAACAAGGAGTGGTAGCTATGAGGGTAATGCAGCGTTGCAGAGTATTACTGATTATTGGCTTGTGTAGTATGTTTGGCGCCCAAGTAGTGGCTGCTGCGCATGAGTCAAGAACCGTTATTTATCAGGTTGAGGTGGAAGGGGATGTGGTGGGCGTATACCAACGGAACCGAATCATCGATAACCAATTTCCTAATGGCTTAGTCATTGAGGAGGAGGTGGAATTAGATTTTAGTTTTCTGTGGTTTAAGGAGTTTTACCAGCGCAGCGGAAAAGTAATGTTAGATAATGGAGCTTTGAAACAGTTCGCTTTTAAGGTTGATGAAAATCAAGAAAGCTATTTAATTTTTGGCAATGATAAATTAGAGCAAGGTATCCATATCAATGCCTTAGAAAACCAAGCTAGCAGCAACTCCACATGGACCAATAAGCTGTTGCAGTTGATTGAGAATCAGCATAACTCTAATGGCATGGCTCTATTGCTAAACCGTTTTGAGCAAGCTCCTGATGCTATTTTGCAACGCAGCGATTTTGATTCTGATTCTTTGAGTTTTCCTGATTACTTGATGGCATCCATTGATCATCAAAACACCCAGGTATTCAAAGTGCTAGATCTTGATGAGTTTGACATTATTCAGTATCAAGTTAAGTACTTAGGAGAGAAACCATTAAGCGCTGCAAACCGAGTGTATGTTAGCCATGGATTTGCTTTGAATACCGAAGGAGAGAGCAGCGAGCTATGGTTAAGCAAAGATAAACTCGGGGCATTTATTGTGCAGCAAAGTGGGGTGGATGAAGGTGATAAATATACGGTATACATGCAACAGTATTTGTTTTAAGTGCTGGCTAGTTTGGTAAATAACACATGAAGCCTGAATTTAATAGCGAACAATCCCAATAAAAAGTAGCCGCCCTACTGGCTTTCAAGTAAGCCTTCAGATTTGCATGATAACTTAGATGATTAAATCTACACTATTTTGCTTAGCTCTCCTTTAAAAGCATTGGACAAGTTCTTTGAGGGCTGATTTAGCTTTAGTTTTTACAAGCGGCTTTTGCCGCTTTTTTAATGTTTACAACAATGATTTTAATTTCACAAAAATAGCTAATGCTTAGATAATTGATGTTTTTGAGCTTGCTTAAATCAAGAACTTAGCCTTAGTATCGGTTGGAGAATTTAATTACAGGGACGTTAGATGAAGGCTTTATCTCGATTTTTTTTAGCTAAGTTGTTGTTTATATTTAGTGCTTCGGTATTTGCTGATTCAATTGCCAGTTACCCGCCAGATTGGCGAGAATGGACTGTAGTAGGCATTAGCATGGTGCCAGGTAAAGATGTCGTTCTTCCGGAAGAAACGCCGCTGTTTATTCAAGAAGCGGTGGCAGCATATAACTGGATTAATGACGGAAAAGGCACCAAACTCACTACCTATGTTCATCCCGACAAGGTAGACCAGTATTCTACCCATGGTCCTTATGATGATGGTGTAACCGTAGTAGGGGTATATGAAACCCCAGGCGTGGTGTTTGTTACTGAGCATTTAGCTGGTGAGCCTATATATGGCACCTATGATACGCAGGGAAATGATATTAGCTCTCAACATCCTACCTTTGAGCCGGAATTTTGTAGCCGCTGTCATACTGCTTATCAAGATATTTGTATAAATGGTACCTGTAGCGTTCCAGTGATTGATTTATTTAACGATAAATAAACTACATGCCCTTCGCAAATGTAGTTAACAGGTTAAAAATTAGCCAGTTACTGTTGGTGTCACACCTTATTTTAGTCATTTGGCTGGTTTTTACCATGACCTACAATCGCTATCACAGCGAGTGGGGCACTCGCATTTCACATGCAGTGAGTAGTGCTCGCACCAACAGCAACGCGATCATCGATTTGGTCTCCCCCTCGGCTGCTGGCCTTAATTACACTAATATTAAGCTTGATTCCGCATTAAAGTTATACGCAGCGGCTGAAAACCTTTTGTTCTTTTCTGTGGAAGCAAATTCAGACTTTTCAGCGAAACGTTTTGGCTTTTCTTACATTAAAACTCCAGGAGTGGTATGGAAAACCAATATTGAAAAAGACGAGCTTGCAGAGGAAGAAGCGCAGTTAGCAGAGTTAAATCGGCGCTTAGAAGCAGAGGATGCAGACCACGTTAAGCTAACTTTCTTGATTGGGCGGGCTCAAGAGCGTTTATTACGCCATTATCTCGATATTGGTAGACAAAAAGAGTTTCAAGGTAAGTTTCCATTACCCAACATCGAGCAAGGTGGCTATCAGCTTAATTCTGAAAGTCAGCAATTGTTTTTGCATTTAGCTTTACGTAATCAACAAAAGGGAAGCATTTATTTGTTCTATGATGCTAAGCACCTTTATCAATTACAGCAAGAGATCTTAACCCAGTTACTGAAAGAAGCTATAACCGCTATTTTGTTTTCAGTGATTTTGATTGTTTGGGCAAGCTGGTGGATTGTGCGACCGATTAAAAGATTAGCAACTGCCATGAGTGCCCAATTAAGGGATGTGGATATATCAAACATGCCAGAATTGGAACGAAAAGATGAAGTTGGTGTGCTCGCTCGGAAATTTCAAACACTAGTAAAACGTACTCAAGGACAAATTGTAGAACTAGAGCAGCTCTCTGAGGTAGATGCATTAACGCAATTAGGCTCTCGCTTCTATTTCAATGTTTGTTCTAACGATTATCTAAATCAAGCAAAAAGAGCCAAGCAATGTTTAGGTTTTCTAATTTGTGATTTGGATAATTTTAAGGCTTATAACGATAATTTAGGCCACCCTGAAGGAGATAAAGTGCTCAGGCGAGTTGGCTTGTCAATTCAATCTACCATGAAGCGAGATACCGATATGGCTTTTCGTTTGGGTGGAGAGGAGTTTGTGGTATTACTACAAACTCAACAAGCTGATGACATTTACCCTATTGCGATTCAGTTATGTCAGCAACTAGAAGGTTTGGAAATTGAGCATCCTAAGAATGCACCATTTGATGTAGTAACTATGTCCATAGGTGTGTGTTTTGCTCGTCCTGATGACCTTCTTCAACTATCAGATATTGATCAGCTATATAAAGTTGCAGACCAAGCTTTGTATCGTGCTAAAGCTGCTGGTCGCAATGCTATCGAATTAACTCAATGGACTTCCCAGCAGGACTCTCCCGATGATCAAAACAGTTAAACAACAAGCGCGTATTTGGATAGATAGTGATATCACCTTAGGTCAGAAAAATAGCTTAGTAAGCTATTGTGATGTAGATGATGGCTATGCAATTGCAGCTTTGCTGCGCTCAGTTGAAGTTGATGTTGTAGGCATAAGTAGCACCTTGGGCAATACCGATAATATTGAAGTAAGTACCGCCGTTGCTAGCGATTTTATCAAGCGATTTGGCCCAAACAGTGTTGTAGTGAGTAAAGGCGCAGCCAAGCCTCTGGCAGAAGTTACCGACATTCCTGAAGGTGTTAAAGCGATGGCTCAGGCTTTGGAGGAAGGTTCGCTTAAGATATTAGGGATTGGCGCGGCCACCAACATTGCTTTACTCATTAAGCATTATCCACAACTTATTAATAATATAGATGAAATTGTACTGCTAGCCGGCCGACAAAGCATCGATGATCATTTTGTTTCTGGTCATCATCAGCCCAAGCCGTTTCGAGATTTAAACTTTGAAGCCGATGTGGATGCTTACAAGCTCATTTTAGATACGCAAATAAGCCTCGTTCTAGTCCCTTATGAGGCGTGTAAGCCATTTTGGATTAAGCAACATGATCTACTGGGTATGCTTAAAACCAGTAAAGTTGCTAGGTATTTGGCAGAAAAGTCGGAACCTTGGTTACTTGAGTGGGAGTTAGTCTTTGGAGCGGGCGGCTTTAACCCCTTTGATCTGATTGCTGCTGCGTATCTCATTAATCAAGACTGGTTTAGCTCGGAGCTGTGGGATGTTGAAATTACCCAAGGCCCTAGTGATACAGAAAAAGGACAAGATAAAGATTACCTTCTGTGCTCTAAGCATATTAAGTCTGGTCGACAGGTTCGTTATTGCACGGCAATAAGTGATGTGAGTAAAGGTATCTTGCTAGATAAAATTAAAGCCCATGATATGCAGCATTTTGTTTTAGGGATGTCTCATATCAATATTGTTGTGGATGATGTAGAGAAAGCCACCGAGTTTTATCAGTCTGCCCTAGGCTTTGAAATGGCCAGAGATGCTCAAGGTGAGTTGATGGACTACCAAGGTGTAACCATGAGTGAGTTTGCTTTGGATGCCGGTATTAGTGATGGGAAAGTGGATGTAGATGTGCGTTTTTTAAAGCATCCGCAAGCTGGTATGTATTTGGAGCTAATGCATTATCGTTATCCTAAAGGTAACTCTACACTACCTCCACAAGCTAAAACCTACGATTTGGGTGGGCCTCGTCATGTTGCAATGGAAGTGAGCAACTGTAATGAAGTATTTCATTACTTAAAAGCCCACTCTGGGGTAACAATGATCAATACCAACAACAGCTATCATCCTGATAAATTAGACGGTTTCCCTATTACTTTCTTTTATTGGATAGATCCTTACGGTGTGCAATGGGAGATGGAAGAAGGGCGACAAATGGGCTTATCTCGAGGCATTGTTTAGGAGGTTAATGAGGCTGAGTGAAAGCTCAGCCTTAATAACTTTTTAACGAGTAATCCGTTTAGCGGCTGCATTTAGGGCCTTATCTACGGCCTGTCTACCGGTGGTGATGTTGGTGAGACTGGTAGCCATGGCGGCCCAAAACTTACCCATTGCTGCAGCATTTGGCATAGGTTCGCCTTGTGCTGCACTGGCATAAACCGCTTGTACTTTTGGGTCGTCAATTAATTCTTGCTGTAACTGTAAGTTTGCCATGGCACCAATGTCGCCGCTGCTAAACAGTAAGCGTTGGTTGTCTACATTCATTAAGTAGTAGTTTAGAAATTCCTCTACCAATGCGGGTTGGTTCGTTGCGCTATTCACCATGGCGCTCCAAATGCCTACAAAGGCTTTGGCGGGCTTACCATTAATTTTAGGTAACGGCGCAACGCCAAAATCCATACCTACACTTTCCAACTCATCCCAGTACCAAGGCCCATTAATTACCATGGCTACCTTGCCCTTAACAAACTGCATATCCATGATTGAATAGTCCGCGTTACGCGGCATTATTTGTTGGTCGAGCATGTCTTTTAGTAGTTTGCCGGCATACATAGCGCTGGGGTGGTTAACCCCGGTGTCTTTAACATCGTATTGCCCACCTTGCTTGCCGAAGATATAAGCGCCATTTGCAGCAAATAGTGGCCATGTATAGTAGGTATTGTTGTAGTCCCACAAAATGGCTTTGGTTCGTTGTTGCGCTTGAAGCTGCTTGTCTAGAGCGAAGATTTCCTCAAAACTAGTAGGAACTTCATTAATTAGCGCTTTGTTGTAAATAAGGCTTATCGCTTCTACACCTATCGGGTAGCCATATATTTGGCCTTCAACTTTCACAGCGTCCCAAGCGTAGCCTACCGCGGAATCTTGTAGCGCTTGGCTGGGTTTTAACTGTTTAATTAGACCAGCATTTGCCCAATCGCCCATTCTGTCGTGCGGCCAAAATACGATGTCTGGTCCTTCACCATTGCGAGCTTGAATTTCAAAGTTTCCAGTGATGTCTACGGGTTGTTTCACCTCAACAATAATGCCGGTATCTGCGCTAAATTGTTTCGCAATAAGCTGCATTTGTTGGTAACTTTTGCCCGTCCATATAGTGAGTTCTGGCTGCTGAGTGTCGGCCAGAGCTGGGCTAGAAAACGCCGCTAAAGCACAGCTTAGCGTGATGCTGGTAATCCTTATTTTCATTATATTTTTCCCGTTAGCCTGCCGACTCAGCATTGAAAAAACATGAGTGATTTGCAAGAAAAAGCAAAGTGGCTATAGAGCGGGATCACAATCGGGCTGGAGTTAATATTAGATTTGCGATACCAAGAGGTCTGCTATTGGTAATAGTTTTGCTGTTAAAAGGTAGAAGGGCAAGGGGGAGAGCCCTAGTGAGTTTTATTCTTGTTAGCGTTGCTGCTTATGTCTGCAATTACGCCGCTGTGTTCACGGTGAATATGTGTACCGCAAAACAATCACAATTGGCCGCTATAAAGGTGTAGCTGGCTAGAGGTTTACTGACAAGTTTTACCGGCGTTCACAGGAAGTACAGCCGCGACAAGCCGAGCGGGTATGTTTGTCTAAACGCTCACGCTGGGTTTTGCAGTAAGCATTCTTTAGAGCTCGGCGTGCCGAAAACCAGTCATCAGCTTTACTTAAGATGAGGTTGCCGCCAAAACGTTTAACTAACAAGTCTCTGGATTCATTAATAAAACCCTTATCAAAGTCGATCTCGAAGTAGCGCAATGCTTCTTCAATGCAAGTGAAGTTTTCAATTGTCTTGTTGATTTTGGTATTAGTCATTGATGAGTCCTAAGGCTTGGCGAATAGGCTAGCAAAATCATCGAGATCTTTTTTTGATGTGACTTAATTAAGCTTCGATTCTTCGTCTTTCAAGAAAAGCAGGATGACTTTGAACTGAGCTCAGATTAAGTTTTAAAAAATGTTGCGTCGAGGCCTGGGAGATGAAATCTGCAATTCCGGTAATAATCTGCGTACTAATTCAGCCTGTTCTAGCCAAGCAACCACCAGCAGGGGCGATAATAAGACAGAAGATAATCAAAACTATAATCAGGATTTGTTGGCCTCTATCAAGCAATCTAATACCAACAAGCAAGGCGCTTTTCTTACCGAAGAGCAAATTGATATGAGGCAGAACTTTGGCTGCGGTGGTGGCTATAAATAGTTTTAATTAAAAAATCGACTTATGTTCACTCCAGTTTCTTTAGCTAGAGTAAATATTTCTTGCCAGTTGCTCAGGCTTCAAGTCTTAGCTAACGATTATTGATAGCGGGCACTATAAGTACTTCTTTCATAAACTTAATTTATCAGCTTAGCTAAGGTCTTACTTAGCTAACTTGGTAAATTTGTTTATTTTGGAGATGTAGATGCCCTTAAAGCCGGCGATTGACCCAGAGCAATGGATTTTATCCAACCCAAATGACCTAATATCTCTTACCAAATGGCAGCGTACTGTGAATTTATTGGCTAAATTGTTTGATGCACCTGCTGGGTTCTTGGTTCAACACACGCCAAGTGGTTATCAGGTCACCATCGCTAGTGATCAGCAAACTAACCCCTACAATGCTGGGATGGTGGTTGAACCAGAAGCTAATATCTTTTGTCGCAAAATTGTTGAAACGCGTAAAAGCTTGTATGTAGCCAATGCTATGATAGATCCTTGTTGGGATAGTAACCCAGAGGTGCATGGCGATGGGTTTCGCTCATATTTAGGCGTACCGGTTTTTTGGCCTAACGGGAAAGCCTTTGGTACTTTTTGTGTGATGGATTATCGTGAAACCAAGTACGACGATACCTACTTTGAACTTATCGAGCAGTTAAAAGACATTTTAGAAGCCGATTTGTCTTTGCTAGAGCTATACACTCACATGCAAAAGTTGGCGGTTACCGATCCTTTAACCGAGTTAAACAACCGCCGCGGATTTTGCTCTTTAGCTCAGCAGCGGATCCGCTTAGCAAAACGCATGGGCTCTCGCTTGGGCGTGTTCTACCTAGATGTAGACAAGTTTAAGCAAATTAACGATAACTACGGACATGCTGTAGGGGATGAGGTGTTGATTGATGTGGCTAAAGCGATGCGCAAATGTGTACGTAGTTCTGATGTTATTGGTCGCATGGGAGGGGACGAGTTCGTTGCTTTAGTATTAATTGAGCATGATTCTGATTTTGATGCCATTGCTCAGCGCTTTACCGACCAGTTTGCTAAGTATTCTGAGCAAGACTTACCCTTGTACACAGTGGCGATTGGTTATGCAGATGTTGATCTTAATATGGAGGTAGAAGGCATATTGGCCTTGGCAGACCAAGATATGTATCAACATAAAGTTGAGTAATTACTTGATTGTATTTTGACCAGTTGGCTTTGCTGGTGTATTATCGCGCAACTTTAGAATTACTCACTAATTTTTGCCTGCACTAATGGTATGACTGTTCGCCTCGGATGGCGCGTTTTGGCTATCGGAGATTTACTTGGAACAGTTTATTCAATTTTTATATCCTTTCAGTTGGATCATTTCTATTTTGTCCTTCAGCCCGCAAATCATTCGCTTAATGCGGATAAAAGGCCCTGCTAAAGATATCTCGTTTTTAAGTTGGATAATGTTCCAATGTAATGCGGTATTAGCGTGGTCTTATACGGTGTTTGTAGTGGCAGACCCATTACTGTCGGTAAGCACATCTTTGGTGTTAACCGCCAACTTAAGCATGGTTGCCGTATTGGTTTATAAACGAGTGAAATACCGTGACGTTGAAGTGGATGAAGCACTAAGCGCTTGATTTTATTTAAGCCGTTAAATAAATTTTTATCATAAAATGCTGTTTTACTTCGAATGGTACAGGTCTTACCTGTTGTCGTTCGCGACCTCGCACAACATTTAGCATGAAGTAAGCCCGATTTTTTCCTTTTCATTTCATCACAAAAATCTTTTCCTTGATTAGTTTTATATTTGTCAATAAAGGCCTTGAGAACTGTTTTTTGCTTGCTAGTTTCATTATTGAGTAAAACCTCAAAGTAAGGTTTGCCAAAAATGGTGTGAGGCCTAATGAGAGCGTTCATGAGTTAGCATGGCATGGTTAAGCTCTTCGTTTGCAGCGGTAAGGTATCACTCACAATGCCAGAGACAGAAGGGCAGGTAGTGATTATGGGAATTGCTATCGATGAGCAAGGTGAAGAGTTATCAGCAGAAGCTAGCTTAAACTTAAATGTTAAAGCGGGTGAACAGCCTCCTGTAGGCGGTGGGGATTATTAACTTACTTGTACTGTTGGTGAAGCCAATGTTTGGAATACAGGCTTTGTATTAGGCAACCTTAAGGTGACTAATGCTGGCGGTGAAGAGGTAACAGGGTGGAAAGTTCACCTAAGCTTCTCTCAACCAATTAGTTTAGTAAATGGCTGGAATGCTAAATACCAAGCCTCAAGTGATGGTTTAGGTTTAACTGCCGTGAACGAAGTTTACAACGCTCGTTTAGTGCCTAGCCAAAGTACCTCATTTGGTCTGCAAGGTGGATACAACGGAAGCTTTGAAGCGCCAAGCTGTGAAGTGTTACCTTAGTATTTATACCTTTTGAACAAGGCGGCTCCTGCCGCCTTTTTTAATGCCAATTTGGTAGCCGCTTTATGAAACAACGAAATAATTACTATAAAGCACACCGACTTAAACATGGCATAATAAGCCGATTTTTAACTAGCTTAAGGTTAACAAGTAGTGTTTCAACTGCGTGACTACCAGCAAGCGTCGGTAGATGCTGTTCTCGCTCATTTTCGAAAAAGTGACGATTCCGCTGTGTTGGTGCTACCAACTGGTGCTGGGAAAAGCATCGTGATTGCCGAACTTGCGCGTTTAGCGCGTCACCCTATTCTAGTGCTGGCCCATGTCAAAGAGTTGGTCGAACAGAATCATCAAAAGTTTAAAGACTATGGTTTTGAGTCAGGCGTTTATGCCGCAGGTTTAGGCTTAAAACAAAACCAACTTCCAGTTACCTTTGCCAGTGTGCAGTCTCTAAGTCGCAACCTTGAAGCTTTTTCCGGCTACTACTCTTTGCTAGTGATTGATGAATGTCACCGGGTAAGCGAAGACGATGACAGCCAGTATCAGCAAATTATTCAGCATTTAAAGCAACAAAACCCCCAACTAAAAGTGCTGGGTTTAACGGCTACTCCGTACCGTTTAGATAGAGGGTGGATCTACCAACATCATTATCACGGCTATGTGCGTGGCAGCGACCAAGCTTGGTTTAAAAAATGTATTTACGAGCTGCCGATGCGCTATCTCATTACTAAAGGATATTTAACTAAGCCGCTGGTGGTGGATGCGCCCGCAGCGCGTTATCAATTTGATGATTTACCGCAGCAATACAGCGAAGCACAGTTGGATCAGTTTTTAGCTGGCTGCCCCAGGGTGACTCAAGCCATTTGTAAGCAGTTAGTAAAACTTGCAGAACATCGCAAGGGCGTAATGGTGTTTGCTGCTTCGGTTTACCATGCCAAAGAAATTGCACACTATTTGCCCGAAGGGCAAACCGCGGTTATCACTGCCGCTACCGCCAATGCTGAGCGAGACAGCTTAATTGAACAGTTTAAGCGCCAGCAGCTTAAGTTTTTGGTTAATGTATCGGTGCTTACCACTGGCTTTGACGCACCACATGTGGACTTAATTGCTATTTTGCGGCGCACTGCTTCGGTAAGCTTGTATCAACAAATCGCCGGCCGAGGTTTACGTTTATTTAAAGATAAAACTGATTGCCTAATTGTTGATTATGCAGGTAATAACTACGATCTCTATCAGCCGGAAATTGGCGAAGTAAAACCCAACCCTAACAGTACCTTGGTGCAGGTAAGTTGCCCGCAATGCCTATTTGCCAATATGTTTTGGGGCATTACCGATAAAGATGGTGATGTTATTGAGCATTATGGTCGACGTTGCCAAGGGTTAGTAGCAGACCCAGGCGAGCCAGCAAAACAAATCCAATGTACTTACCGCTATAAATACAAACAATGCTCACAATGTAATGCCGAAAACGATATTGCAGCACGGCAATGTCAAAGCTGCGGCTTTCAATTAATTGACCCAGACAAGCAGCTTAAAGATGCGCTGCAGTTAAAAGATCGTAAAGTGTTAAGGTGCAGTGGCATCTCGGCCAGCTGCGATGGCAATAAACTTAAATTGGTTTATCACGATGAAGATGGCGCAGAGCTCAGTGAAACCTTTAACTTTGACTACGCCAAAGCCAAGCAACAATTTAACGCCGTGTTTAGTCGTCGAGTCTCTGAGCAAACGGCGCTAATTAACGATGCAAAAGAAGCAGAAGCATTAATAACAAAACTTGTAGCCCCCGATTTTGTTATTGCTAAAAAGCAAAAGCACTACTGGGTTATTGAGCATCGGATATTTGATTACCAAGGTAATTATCGAAAAGCTAATCAGCATTATTAGACACGTAAAAAAGCTAAGACGTGAATATCCCACAAATGGGGTATTGATTTACATCATACTTAATCATAATTTAACTCGACTGGCTTTAACCAAGTCAATAAACTCCATCAACTTCAATAACTAACAAGGATGTTAGCGTGTACAGCTTTGACTCATCGTTCAAATTTTCACTGATAAGTACTCTTATTCTACTAACCACAGCCTGCGGTGGTGGAGGTGGTGATGGAGGCGGGGGAAGCACCACTATTTCCACGCCACAAGTTTCAGCTGACCTGCTTATGGAAAAGTATGAGGGTAGCACTAAAAGTGCTTCACTAACCGCTGATGATATATACCCTACGCTGCAGTACTTGTTTGAGGGGGATACCGACGCTCTATCATTGAGTGCAAGAAAAATGCAGTCTTTACAAGCTAACGGCGCTAGATCTAAAGAGGTGGGGGCTAGAGCGTCAGAAACTCAAAGTTGTGCTTACGGCGGTTCACAAACTATCTCAGAGAACCTTAATCAAGAAACTGGTGTTGGCAAACTAGAAGTAAGTTATAGCAATTGTGATGATGGCTCAGGCATGCTTTCTGGTCGAGTTGTCACAGATTACCACAAGTGGGATTTGAGCAGCTACGAGCCAGTGAACTTTGATATTTATTATGAAGAGCTCCGTTATCAAATTGGCGATGAATACACCTTGATTAACGGTATGGTCAAGGTGACAGGAGCAAACACCTGTGAAGAGCTTGTTAATTCCAATATGCTGCTTGAAACAGATAAAATATCTATATTAGATAAAGATTTAAAAGTAACAACTCATTCTTGCAATAATGAATATAATCAGCAGCTTATATCAGGAAGGATTTATTTTTCTGATGCTGGTTATGTTGATTTGTTAACCCCTGATACGATTAGTGTCGATGATGGTAATAATCTTATTACAGGGACATTGCTGATATCTAATGACTTGAGCGAAGTGAGGCTAGTTGCTGCCGATTCTTTTGTCCAAGTTAAGGTTGATAGTAATAAAGATGGTGTTTTTGAGTTGGACACTAGAGTTCCTTCTTGGTATTTGAACGACCAAAGTTATAGCGATATAGCAGATGATGACGGCGATGGGTTACCTAACTTTTGGGAAAGTGATTATGGCTTAGACCCGAATGTATCAAATGAAGCAACCGACTCAGATTTAGATGGTTTTATTGATCTTTATGAATTTATGGCAAACACGGACCCTACTAATCAGTACTCTGTTCCTAATTTTCATATGTATATTAGTTATGACTCTCAATATGGTAAAGCTTTTGTAGAAGCGAGCACTAATATTGAAGTTTATATTAATGGTGATATTTCTGAAGGTTTAAGGTCCTTAGTCTCTTCCACTAAGGTAACAATGCCACTCCCTTCTGTTCATTCTTGGTCAATAGTCAATACTGCTTATGGTTGTGAAATCGAGTCAGAAGAAGGTAAAGCTTTGTTGGTTTGTCCAAGTGTAGATTTGGCTAGCCTAGCAGATTATAGCGAACAGAATGTGCTGGTTGAACTCGCTGTAACCTTTAATGATGAAACTAGAGTTCAAACACATCTAAACTTGGATGTTACTTTGCCCTACAATAACTATTACTTGAGTTTTAATCTAGAACCGAAGCGAAGTGATTTAGCTTACTGGGTGAAAGATAGTAAAGCAGGTTACGCTATAGGCGATATGGATGATGGCTTTCAAGACCAAATCCAAATAAATAGTGACCCTAGAAGTTACATGGAAATAGACAAGTCCACTGTGAGTGGTGTATTAGTTAGTGAAGATGCTAGCTTATCAATAGTGTCAGTTTCATCGCCTATTTGGGGAGCAAAGTGTACGGTTAATGAGCGTGACTTTAAGTGTTTTGATTTAGCGAGCTATGATTACTTGAACGTGGACTTTAGTTCACCCAGTGAATTAGGGACTGCAAAGCTAGAATTGGAAGTGAGCACTGTATATAACCCCGAGTTGATTCGCACTACCACCGCCAATCTTGAGTATTCTTTTGGCCATAAAATGACGGTTCTTCAAGACCAAATTGATCAATCAGATGATGAGATTATAGTCGTAGAACCTGGAAGTTATATTGGAAACCTAACATTAGCTAAAGCTATAAACTTGCGCTCAAATGGCGATGTTGAGCTCTGGTTGGAGTCAAAAGAAGTTGATTATTATAAATATCCTGCCGTTCAGTCTGACTATCACTTAACTTTAGATGGCTTTGAAGTGTATCTTGATGAAAGTAATTTTCAGGTGGCGAGTGGCTTGTTTACTAATAATCAGTTCTTTATCAGAGAGGGTTATGGTGATGGTATAGTTGTGAGCTCGGGAGCTTTAACATTTACTTCCAACAAAATAGAAAATGAAGTCGACTACTTTTATAGCACATTACTAAAATCTGCTGAGCAGACTGAAATAAACAACAACGTATTTATATTTGAAGAAGATGATAATGCTTCTCTTTGGAGAAATTCTGAGGCAGAGATTAGTACTTCTATATTAAACAATACTTTTATTAATGTCGGGAGGATTGTAGTTGGTGATTTACAAACTTCTGCAGAGTTCAAGAACAATATTATAGTAAGTAATGAGTTTAGGAGTTACTATTTTGACAACTTGAATGCTCTAAATAATATTATTCCTAATGATTATTCTGAAAATGCAAACGTAGATAACATTTTCACCGACACTCCCGGCGTAGACCCACAAGACAGCTATCGTTTGTTACCTGATTCGATTGCTATCGACAACGGTTTAGACTTGAGTGATTCGATTACTACCGACCTAGATGGGAACGCTAGGCCGAATGGTAGTGCCTTTGATATTGGTGCTTACGAATATCAGCACTAATTTAGCTCCGATTAAAAATAAAGCGGCTACTAAGCCGCTTTATTTTTGTCTGAAGAACTTTACCCCAATAACTTTGGTTTAATCAGTGGCGCTGCAAAGCTCTTGTGTTGCTGTATTTCTTCTACGCTCAAGCCGGTTAATTCATAGGGGAAGACCAGCCATTGATCGGTTTGGTGCAGGCAAAAATCGGGCTTTAACGATGTTTGGTTAAACTTAGGTCGCTTCCATAAGGTGGCAATTTTAACTTGGCTAGGCATATTGCGTTTTAGTTTCGATTTTAAACGCTTAATCACTGCTTCTACATTGTGGCCACTGCTAAACACGTCATCCACTATCAACAAACTATCATCAACGTTTAGGTTTTCCAGTAAGTACTGAATACCGTGAACTCTTATTGACTCTGGCTCTTGGAGTATTTGATGGTAATTGGCTTGCCCTTGATAGGAGGTGCGTACCGAAATATGGTCGGTTTTAACTCCTAAGGTTTGTAAACACTCTTGCACGTAAATGCCTACAGCACTGCCTCCGCGCCACAGGCCAACGATAAAAGTAGGGCGAAAACCACTCTCGAAAATATGCACAGCTAAACGAAAGGAATCTTGAATTAAGCTATCTTCATCTAAGTAGTGCTTTTGTAATTGGGCTGTCGGCTGGCTCATTGGCATGAAAAGTGTCCTTGAGTTTACGAGTTCTATAATGATAGTTTTATACTACACCTTTGACCAAAAGGTCAGTTTTAATCGTAGGTAATTATGAGCGACAAACTTTACATCACCGGGCAAGAGCTACTCGAAGACTCATTTCGCTTGGCCGAAAAAGTATTGGCAAGTGGTTTTAAACCTAGCTTTATTATTGCGGTGTGGCGCGGCGGTGCACCGATTGGTATCGCGGTTCAAGAATTTTTGGCTTATCACGGCATTGCTAGTGATAACATTGCCATTCGCACTTCTTCGTACGCTGCAGCGATAGATAGTCAAGCAAAGCAGGTTAAAGTATTTGGGCTCAACTACTTGGTTAAGCATGTTCAGCAGCATGACCGTTTGTTGATTGTTGATGATGTATTCGATACCGGCCGCTCTATTGAAGCGATTATTAGTGAGTTGAGCCGCTTAGCGAGGTTAAACACTCCTAGTGATATTCGGGTTGCTGTTCCGTATTTTAAGCCAGAGCGCAATAAAACCGACCGAGTGCCAGATTACTACCTGCATGAAACCAGGCAATGGTTAAAGTATCCGCATTCTCTTGAAGGATTAAGCCCAACAGAGATCGCCGAGCATAGGCCAGAGTTGTATCAAATAATAAAAGCGCATTTGCCTAAGTAGCTAACTCATAAATGCAAGATTTTGTGAGTAAAACATTTGGTTCTTAAGGCCTTATACCGCTTAAAGTTTGCTATAACTTTTGCCTAAAACCAAAATCATAAATCCGCAATAATAAAACTGTTAAATTGCACCATACTTGCTTAATGAGAGACTACTAATTAAGCGGAGCAAGCCATGGCGGTGAAATTTTCTGTAGCAACAGCTAACACTTTAAACCTCAATAGACCCAATTTACCTATGTATAGGGATCGACAAGGTTGGCTGCCAAACGAGTACGACAATAAGCTGCGTTGGTTAGTTAATCAGTTGCAAACTATTGGTGCGGATTTATGGGGTTTTCAAGAATTGTGGCATGCCGATGCTTTATTGGATTTGTTTCAAAATGCTGGCTTAGATTCTCAATATCAGTTACTGGTGCCCGATGGACATCAAGGTAAAATTGCTTGTGCAGCAGCAGTGCGTAATGAATTGCTGGTTGGGCAAGCGGAGTGGATTAGTCAGTTTCCAGCAAGCTTTAAGTTAGCCAGCGAAGGGGATGATGCGCAAACCGGCGCCTTAGACTTAGATATCAATAGCTTCTCTCGCCCGGTACTGCATTTTCAAATAAAGCCTCATGCTGATGAGGAGAATGTACATGTATATGTTTGCCATTTTAAGTCGAAACGACCTACACGCATAGATAATGAAGATTGGTATGACGATGCGCAGCATAAACCGCATCGTAATGCCTTGGGTTATGCCATCTCTACTTTGCGCCGCACCGCGGAGGCTGTAGCGTTAAGAATGATCTTAACTGAGCAAATGAAACACACCGATACGCCAGTGATTGTGTTAGGCGACTTGAATGATGGTCAAGCCAGCAACACCTTGAATATTCTTACCGAGCAACCGCGCTTTTTATTAGACGGTGATGCGCGAGGAGGGGCCGATAACGCCTTGTATTCAGCGGGTACCATGCAGCAATATCGTAGTCAGCGTGATGTTTATTACACCCATGTGCATAACAACCAGCTTGAATCCTTGGATCATATATTACTCAGTGAGCAGTTTTACGATAAAAGCCGCGATAGAATTTGGGCCTTTAAAGGTTTAGAGGTATTTAACGATCATTTAAACGATGAGCATTACGAGCAACTAGGTGCCACGGATCACGGCATTATAAAAGCAAACTTTGTATATAAGCCTTTAGATTAAACCAATTTTAAGGGGCTTAAGTACAACGCTAAGCCCCCTAAAGCTCTATTGGGGAGCGTCGTGCTGGTAGCCAAACTGCTCAATAAACTCGGCCACCTTAGGAACATGAGGTTGCAAGAATTGTTGGTAGTTAAGCCACTTGTAGCGAGACTCTGTATAAATCGGTTTAACTACTTGGTTACTTGAGGCAGACATAACAATTTTTTGTTGGGCGTGTTTCTCAAACTCTAAATAGTTACTGTTTGCAGACATCCCGAGGAACTCAAACACTTTGCTGGCTTCTTTCTCTAAATCTTCAACTAAGTCTTCATAACGTACAAAATGAATATCTAAGGCTAACTCTGCTTGGTAGCGATTAAACAGCTTGAATACTTGCTGGTAGCGCTTAAAGCAATCGCCTAGTTGGTTAAGCCAGGCTTGCTCTTGGTTATTGGCAGAGTTTTGCTGAAAGTTACTCAAGCATGTGTCGATTGGATGGCGTAAACAAAAGATAATCTTCGCTTTAGGGAAGAGCTGCAAGATGAATGGCAGATCTACCGTATAAAGCGGAAACTTGTCCACAATAAGACTATTGGCCTGCGGAGCCAAACCTAAGCTTTGGATGTAGCTAAAGTATTTCTCACGCAATTGTTGTAACTCATCTTCTGTTAGTGTGGCTAGATCTTGCGGATAACGTTTATTCAATTGGCTAGTGATGCTTTGAGTTAAATTATAAATAGAACGAGTTTCACTTAAGGCAACGATGTTCGGCTGAGTATCTAATATGTTCTCCAGCAGAGTAGTGCCAGAGCGATTAAAGCCCATCATAAATACCGGTTGTGGTTCATTGGCCTGAGCTTGTTGTTTGATGAAAGACAAGTCTAGCTTTTGAAATTCTGCCACTTTGTCTGTGCGCGTTTGCCCTTGAACGCGTTGGTGATTCAAACTCGCCATGGCCGAAAAATCGGCAAAGGCTGCTGAGTAGTCTTTCTGTTTATCGAAAGCTTCTGCCCGTAGTTTAAAAGCCGCCTTTTGACGCATAAAGTCGAGGCGGTCAATAAGTTCATCGCTCAACAACTCTATGACGTGTTCGCTGTGACCGTTCCTTGCGCTTAGTTCTGCCTGGTAAAAACTTATCCAAGCTTTATTTACAAAATCAATTTGCGCTTGCTGTAACAGTTGTTCGGCGTGTTGGTGCTCGCGAATGAACATTAGGGTGTCTATGGAAAATTCTAGTTGCCACTCTTCTACAAACTTGCTGTGGCTCAATAGCTCTTCAATTAGGCGTAATATGAGCGCTCGTTGATTTTGACGTTTAGCGCTAGATATGAGTAATGCTTGAGCTGGTGCAAATTGCCCCGGCCACATTTTCATTTTTTCTGCCAAGCTGCCTAAGTCTTGATATCTATCTTCTTCTAAGTAGCACTCGCCCAGAGCTGCAGCTACATCGGCATTATTTGCCTCACCGGTTAAGCTAAAGCTTTGTTCAAAATGCTCAATGGCCGATGAAAATAAGCCAAGTAGTTTTTCTGCCTTAGCCATGTTTTTGTATGTAGCGCTTCGTTGTTGTTGGTTTTCGCATAGCGCTAATAAACTTTTATAGCTGGCTAAAGCACGCTCTAGTTTCTGCTGTTGAAAAAGTACATACGCCTCTAACTCTAGGCTTTTATAGTCTTGCTGAGACTTAAGCTTATTGATTTTGCCAATGGTAGATAAAGTTTGGCTATAATTACCCGCTTGTAAGGCCTTTACGGCTTTTTCCATAATGGCGTGGCGCATCTCAGGCTTCATTAGTGCTTCCTATCATGTCGAGCGTTTACTTGTTTGGCATTACTTTAAAGCAGAATAACAGTTTTTGATGCGTAGTTTATCGCAGTGCTAAAAGCCAATGATGTTTCATGAAGAAGTGTTAGCTAGCGGTTAATTTCATCATTGAGCTGCCCAAGCTTGGGGAGTTGCGGTAGTAGCTTGCTGCACCAACTTGTCGGTTGGCCTTTATTGGTGCAATTGTCAACATCACGGTGCAAATCCCGTTAAATAAACATTTTTTGTTTTGCCACATTGTATTTGAAAGTCAGGCTGTAGTTGCTGTGTTGTTAGGGTTTTGTGTGTTTTCTGTGGTACTTGGCTTAACAATTGCAATTTCCCCTTTGTAGGTCAGGGACAGACCTAAGCGCAAGTTAGCAATAGTATTGTTTTGCTTTGCTTGTAAAGGTGAAGCCACCTCGGGCAACCATAGTGAGCTGAACCAGCCAACAGTTTTAATCTACTACTTAAGCAATATAGGGAAATATTATGTCTTATTTAGCTCCTGCGGAGTTCGTAACCAAAATGGTTGACGCTGGTGAATCTAAAGTATTCATGTCAACACGAGATACTCTTATTCGAGCCTTTATGGCTGGCGCCATCTTGGCATTGGCAGCAATTTTTGCCATTACCATGGCAGTGAATACAGGCAACTTCCTGATTGGGGCTATTTTGTTCCCTGTTGGTTTCTGTATGCTCTATTTAATGGGTTTTGACCTATTAACGGGTGTGTTTGTACTGGTGCCTTTGGCCCTGTTAGATAAGCGGCCTGGGGTTGATGTTAAAGGCATGCTAAGAAACTGGGGCTTTGTATTTTTAGGTAATTTTGCTGGCGCACTTACCGTTGCCTTCATGATGGCCTTTATCTTTACCTACGGGTTTAACATTGAAGCGGGCGCTGTAGGTGCTAAAGCTGCCGCCATTGGTGAAGCACGTACTGTAGGTTATGCAGAACATGGTGTTGCGGGTTGGTTTACTATTTTCATCCGTGGCATGTTGTGTAACTGGATGGTATCAATGGGCGTTGTAGGTGCAATGATTTCTACTAACGTTAGCGGTAAAGTAATCGCCATGTGGATGCCTATCTTCTTGTTCTTCTACATGGGCTTTGAGCACTCAGTAGTTAACATGTTCCTATTCCCATTTGGTTTGATTATGGGCGGTGATTTCTCAATCATGGATTACTTCCTATGGAATGAAATTCCAACTGCATTGGGTAACCTGGTAGGTGGTTTAGCCTTCACTGGTTTAACACTTTACACCACCCATGTAAGAACTGCGCCTAAACGCAAAGTAGCTAAAGCAGCAGTTGAAGCGCCAAGTAAAGCGGCTACCAGCAACGCTTAATTGAAGGACAGTAGATGACGAGCCAGCTGAGTATCTCCATCGGTCAATGTTCTGATAAAGGTCGCAAAGACATTAATCAAGACAGTTATGGAAGTTATACTCCGCGTGGCTCTCTACTCAATCATAAAGGCTTTGCTGCTGTGATGGCCGACGGCATAAGCAGCAGCGAAGTGAGTCAAATAGCCAGTGAAACCGCAGTAAAAAGTTTTTTAGATGATTACTACTGCACCTCCGAGACTTGGTCAGTCCAGCATGCTGCCGAAAAGGTCTTAGACGCCACCAACTCTTGGTTATATAGCCAGTCGCAACAAAGCCCTTACCATTATGACAAAGACAAAGGTTATGTTTGTACGCTTAGTGCTTTAGTGATTAAAGGCAATAAGGCGCATATTTTTCATGTTGGTGATACCCGAGTGTATCGCCTCAATCAGCAGGGCTTAGAGTTACTCACTAAAGATCACCGACTATGGGTGAATGACAATAAAAGCTACCTAAGCCGTGCGCTGGGTATTGATGAATATTGTGAGTTTGATTACCACACGCTACCCGTGAGCCCTGGCGATATTTTTTTGTTAGCTACCGATGGTGTGTACGAGTTTGTTGATGCAGAGCTTATCAACAATACTATTGCCCAGTGTGCCAACGATTTAGAAGCAGCGGCAGCGCAAATTGTTGATAAAGCCTATCAGGCAGGCAGCGATGACAACTTAAGCTTACAAATTATAAAGGTAGAGCGACTAGCGGAACAAAGCTCTCAGCAGCTTAAAGAGCAAATAGAGACTTTACCTTTTCCTCCAGAGTTAAGTGCTCGAATGAGCATAGACAACTACACCATTGTTCGACAAATTCATGCCAGTAGCCGAAGCCACGTGTTTTTAGCATCGGATGAACAAAGCGGCGAGCAGGTGATACTAAAAACACCTTCGGTAGATTTGCGCGACGATCCCGATTATTTAGAGCGCTTTTATACCGAAGAGTGGATAGCGCGGCGTATTAACAGTGCCTATGTGTTAAAAGCAAGCCGCAACCCGCGCCAACGTAACTACCTTTATACGGTATTTGAATATATAGAAGGGCAAACCTTAGCCCAATGGATTACCGATAATCCCAAGCCAGAACTGGCTAAGGTGAGGGAGATTGTAGAACAAATTGCCAAAGGCCTACGTGCCTTTCATCGCATGGATATGCTGCATCAAGATCTTAAGCCAGACAACATTATGATTGATAGCTCTGGCACCATTAAAATTATCGACTTTGGCTCGGTATGGGCCGCAGGTCTTGCAGAGCAAACTCAAGACATTACCCAGCAACATTTGCTAGGCACTGCGTTATATTCGGCGCCGGAGTTATTTTTGGGTATAGGCGGAAGTACCCGCGCAGAGCAGTTTTCGTTGGCAGTAATTACTTACTACATGCTAAGCGGCCGCTATCCCTACGGTACTAAAGTGGCGGGGGCAAAAAGCCATGCAGCGCAAAAGCGCTTACGTTATCAATCGGTGATTGATAGTGACAGCGAAATCCCAGCTTGGATAGACGATGCCCTAGAAAAAGCACTGCACATAAACCCCTTAAAACGTTACGACCAAATCACCGAATTCCTCTGTGATTTACGCCAACCCAACAAAGCGTTTTTGAATAAGACTCGTGCTCCGCTGGTAGAGCGTAACCCGGTAGCAGTATGGCAAGGGATCTCTGCAATTTTAGCAGCTATGGTGGTGTACCTATTACTTAGGTGACCACCGAGTTGTTTCGTTTTTCAATCAAAGGAAGGAAGCAAAAAATGATATCAAGTAGAGAAGAAGTAACTCAACAAATTGTATCAACCAAGGTGAGAAAAGGCATTAAGTGGAGCGAGGTAGCCAGCGCCATTGGTTTATCGAAAGAGTGGACAACTGCAGCGTGTTTAGGGCAAATGACCTTTGATAAAAGCCAAGCTGAAACCGTGGGCGATATTTTTGAGTTAAGTGACGAAGCCATCGCGTGGTTACAAATTGTGCCTTACAAAGGCTCACTGCCTACCGCCGTACCAACCGATCCGCTTATCTACCGTTGGTATGAAGTCGTAAATGTATACGGCAGCACCATTAAAGAGCTCATTCACGAAGAGTTTGGCGATGGCATTATGAGCGCTATTGATTTCTCAATGGACATCAAGCGCGAGGCCGATCCTAAAGGTGATAGAGTAAACGTAGTGTTGTCGGGTAAGTTTTTACCTTACAAAACCTACTAGATGCTAGCCTCATGAAGCATTAAAGCCAGCACCACGCTGGCTTTTTTATGAACGACATGGCGAGATACTCGACCCGTAATTTGCAAAGTTGTTGCTATGAGTACTGGTCAATTCCATACCTACAAAGCTAAACTGTCGCCTAATTTTATTTCGTCTAAAAGGTAATGTGATGAACCCAATTCTTGCCATGTTGAGAGAGAACAATATTAGTGACCAGCAAATCAGTGAGCTTTTTGAAGTACTTACTCAAAACCCCCTTGCTGCTATGGCGACTATTAGCCAATTAGGTTTGCCACAAGAGCAATTGCAATTGCTGATGGGGCAGGTGATGCAAAAACCTGCTTTGATTAAAGAAGCAGTAGAAGAACTAGGTTTAGACTTTGCCAAAGTAGAAGCAGCTAAAGAACAGCTTAATAAATAAGAAAAAAGCGCTAAAACCGTCGATTTTAGCGCTTAAAGATTGGCAGTTTGCTTAAAGTTACGTTTGCTTCTAGGCTCGTTAGATCTTAGCGACTATAGCGTTGGTTTTTGCTGCGTAAACGGCGTAACCACTGGAAGCGGGCTAAGCGCTGCATGTCTTCAATGGCATCAGTTTCGTCGGTGATTTCTTGGCCCAACAGGGTTTCTATAATGTCTTCCATGGTAAGCAAGCCTTGCACTTCACCGTATTCGTTCACTACAGCAGCAATAAGCTCTCGAGCCTGTAACAAGCTTTGATAAGCATGCCTAACACTTACGCTAGCTGGCAGCATTAGCAACTTACGCGAGTAATCACTTATTTGTGTGTCGCTATTGCCGCTTGCAGCTGCGCCTAAAACATCTTGTTTATGCACGTAAGAGACAAAGTTGTCGCGCTCACCTTGGTATACCGGAAAACGCGAAAACGGCTGGCTTAAGTGCTCTTCAACAAAGCTTGCCACGGTGCTGTTTAGTTCAACACGCTGCACAACCGCGCGCGGAGTCATCACTTCAGTAATCTTTAACTTTTCTAGTTGAAGTAGATTACGTAATACTTGCGACTCGCCTTGCTCTATCACTCCCTGTTGGTGACCAAGTTCGGCTAAAGCACTAATTTCGTCACGCAAGCTTGAAAAATCTTCTTGTTGCTTACCAATACGTGCAGTGATGCGATCACTTAACCACACAAAAGGGTAAAACACTTTAATCATCAAAGGCAGCAACCAAGAGGCAAACGGCGCAAGCTGGCGCCAGTAAGTTACTCCTAAGGTTTTAGGCACAATTTCAGACAATACTAATACCAGTACCGTCATAATTGCTGATGAAATGGCTAAGTATTGTGAGCCATAAAGCTCGGCCACTTGTGCACCCACGCCAGCGGCACCGGCAGTGTGAGCAACAGTATTTAGGGTAAGAATTGCCGCCAGCGGTTTATCGATACTCGCCTTTAGCTTGGCGAGTCGCTCTGCAACGTTAGGATATTGTTGCTGTTGCAGCTGAATATAGCTAGGGGAAACGCTAAGCAGCACCGCCTCTAACACAGAACATAAAAATGAAACAAAAATAGCAAGACACAAAAAACTTACTAAAAGAAACACTTAATCCACCATTTTATAAACCCAAATACACTGTTGGGCGTGCAGTAACGCTGCCACAAATAATCTTGCCGCTGTCGTTAGCCGCAGTTTATCAAGTTATATCAACAAAAGGGCATAAGAATATTTGGATTTACATAACTTGGACAGTAAATATGAGACACAAAAAAAGACGCCCTAGGACGTCTTCGTTTGTAGAATTGGTGGAGCTGGCGGAAGCGAGGTTTTGGGTTAAGCTTTTGAAAATAAATGATATATTATCTAGTTCTGCGAGGGGGGCTCTATATGGACCACTTAATGGTTCGTGTAACAGCAATTTTTTTAACCAAAGAAAACTTCTGTTTAACGGCTAGGAAACAGTACATAGCTGAAAGCAGCTATAAGGGGGTGATGTTAGACCTATTATGAATTAGTCACGCTAATTGACTTGATGGTCAGGTCTGTCATCTATATTTCCCTTTAAGTTTAACCTGTACGCGTAGTCCCTATTCCTCTATCTAGTATCTCTTTTGCTGCCTCCAATCTTAGCTCTAATGGACAGCATTCATTCTGAAATGTTGACGTAAGTAATTGTATTGCTTCTTCAACGTTGCCAGATAAGTAGGTAGTAAGCTCTAGTTGTTTAGAGTAAACATCGAAGCTTAAACGCCTTTTATCCGTTCCTTTTAAAAATCTGCCATTGTTTTGGTTAACGTTAGCCATAGATGAAACAACCTGAGTGTTCGCAGAATGTCTATTTTATTTAGTTGTAGCTGTTACTCTACAAATGTTTTGTCTTTTTCTATTGGTTTGAGGGGAAATGCATGAGAAGTATAGATGACAAGGTAGACCTATCAAGGGTACTCACTCTAGCTTTGGTAGTTGTGCCTTCACTTTGTCTTTCAGATTTCGTTTCTGCAAGCGATTGGAGGTTGGAAGATTATGAAACTGCTTCAACAAGCTTAGAAAATATGCCATCTAAAAGTTTGGTCGTAATGGGGGAAACTAATCTTCTATATGTTAGAGAGCTAAAAGAATGCCATTTTACTAAAGCTAGGGAAGCTGCACCAGCTGAGATAAACGGTGTTTTGGTCTCTATGAAAGAAATATGTACAACCAGTAAAGAGGCTGATCAAAGAGAGCAGTCTAACTTGGACAATGCAAGGCCAAAGTATGAGAGATACCAACAACTATCGAGAAAGCAGCAAGCTTCGGCGATATTGTCATTATCACAGATTTCTGGTGTAAATAGTGCGGCTCCTGCTTTGACTAAAGCTGAATTAAGGGAGATGGCGAGTATTGTTAATGAACTAAACACCTTGGCTGAGATCAACTATAAAGATACTGTTAAAACTTGGCCTTCGACCTTAAAAGGGCATAAATATTTGCTAAATGAGCTAAAACAAAAAAATGAGGTTTGTATTGATGGTGAGTGTTTTAGTGCTAAAGGGTTTTCAAAAGCAATTAAGGTCACTAGCGGTCAGGTTGATCCACTCTAATATGTACTAGCTTATACCCAATCTGACACTTCACAATGTAGCTTTCGACCTCGACTTTACTAGTTGGTAACGAGGGAATCTTGGAATTAGTTTAGCTTTCAAGGTTTGCGCACTTTTTAACTGTGTACCTGTACAGTGTTTCTGGTTTCGTTTGCGTCATTTGTCAAAGCAATCAATGAAAGAAGTGGCTCGACGATTGATTGACGCCGAGTAAAAAACTAAGGTAGACAACGGGTTAATATCAAATCATTAATTGATGAGCGAATGTGATAAAGGTCTTGTTTTTGGTGATAGGCCGCGCGCTCATTGAATGAGATAGGCCGCACGTGCGGCCTACTTAGCGTTATGAGTAGTAAGCACGAACATGAAAGAAGCTGCATCAACAATGATCATTAGAGTGCTAGCAGTACCTTTAGGACTTCTCATGCTCGGGACGGCTTTATTTCTATTTCTTTCATTAAACAGCTCAGACCTTTGGGTTGGCCTTGTTCTCGGTCCGGTGTTTTTCTTATACGGCGTGTTAGGTAAAAAGAAATTTTCAAAGTTGCTCCCAGGTGCATCACGTGATTTGTTTTAAGGCTAAAACTACTCATAACAAGGCCCAGCAACAACAGGCCCTAAATAACCCCTCCGCGTTGCTGCGGGCGGGCCTTCGACTCGCTATCGCTCGCGGCTGTGGGCAACGTTAGTTGTCACAATAATTCGGAGGTATGATGGTAGATTGGAAAAACGGGCAGTTACTGACGTTGGTTAAAGATCAGATGCCTCGAGAAAAATTCGAGTATTTTGAAGGGCAAGTAGCTTCAATTCAATGGAAGCTTAAATTATCCAAATTCCATGGATATCATGCAACTTTAGTCTCAAAACAAGAAGTAAAGCATGTTGAGAAATCAGTTTTTGGAGACGGAAAAGATCCAAGGATCGGGTCATTAGCTCATTTAATAGCTCATGTTCAAACGCTTCACTCTATTGCAGATATTTTTGCTCAAATTATTTGCGCGTGCTTTCCTATAATAGCGCCAAAAAGAGAGCGAGACATAACATTTTACAATGTATCCAAAAGTCTAAAACATTCTGAACTCACAAGCTTGCTTGGTGTTAGTAATGCTGTTGAGATAGTTAGAGAGAATTATAAGTTCAAATATGTGGCAGCACTGGTGAATATGAATAAGCATAGGGTAATCCCGATCAAAGAGTTTAATCTGGATTACGAAAATAACATTGCTCAATATGTTGTTTCCGAGTTCGAATATGGTGGCAATGTGTATCCGTCATGTCCGGCTACTGAAGTTTTAGATATGTTTTTTGAACTTGAAGTTCAATACCTAAATATTGGCGTCGCGATAAATGAAGCGTTGAGCAAAGACAACTAACAAACAAATCATGGCGCTGCTACGCAGCTGGGACCTACATTTCAGCGCTTCGCGCTTACATTACGGCCCCATATTTGGGCGTTAACTCGAACGGTTCCATACTTCCGCTAATCCGAAACACCTTTGCACAAGTGACCAGCCAAACACGCTTATGTCCAAAAATGAGTTACCTCGCTAAGCATGCGAGTTGTAAGATTAGGTTATGCGGTACAATCGATAGTGTCAGCTCGAATATGAGCTAGTGCATCTAACATGTGTTTTATATAAGTTAAAAATTTTTCCTCGGGGCTGGCGGCTTAAACATAGTTAGTTTTTAAACCTAAAGCGGGGGCCCCTTTGTATCCTGCTCGATAAGTGTTTTTTCGTCTGAGGCAGCGTACCTTCTTTGCTTCTTGTTTTCGCAAGGTAAGATAATCTAAAAACAGTTTCCAGTATGGGGTTGAAGTCATCTCGAGTAAGCTTGTAATATCGATTTTTGGGGAAGTAAACCGAGCCTTGATTCCAAGTGCATTCAATCATCTCGCATATTTTTGATGGGTAGTTGACTTTGTTTCCGTCTAAAAAGAGTGCTAAGTGATAATGCTGAGCATTGGCTTTTGCTCTTTCTCTACAGCATACATAACCAATTCTAACAAAGCCGTATTTGGCTTTTAGTTTAATCTTTAGTTGTTTTAAGAATTTGCTTAGTTCGCGGTTGTCGGGTGAGTATGATTTACAATGTAAATCAAATCGAAGTACTAGCACTTTATTGTGGTGACTTAACATTGCTTCTAGCTGGTCTACTATCCTCTTAATCGCGGATAGATTTAACCCTCCATGATTACCCTGCACCCACCAGTGTAAATCCTTGTATGTAATTACTCGATACAACCCGTTACTGGTCATGGTTGACAGCTTCAAGAAGACATTCGTAGTGATTTAGATTAGTAGTTACGCTTAGATAAATATTTGAATACATATTATCAATAATCCTAGCTGGTCAGCTTTAAACACTTCAATTGTAAACTTGTACAATAGGGCTTATGACCCAAATTCTGTTTGATTAAGCTAAATACAAAAACAAGTTATTTGTTTGGTGTGTTCTCATTCTCGGCCTTAGCATCAGAGCTTGGCTTTTCGTTTACTTAAAAGCTCTTCTATCAGTTTCCTTACTTTTTTAGGGGGCATCCCATTAGACCACGCAAAAGTGACGCTCTCTATTTCATAAGCAAACCAGCCAACGGCTTTTCCCCCTAAAGAGAATGGAGGTGGAAAGGTTTTGTTGTTTATTCGTGAATAAATGGCTGAGCGTGAAAGGCCTGTTACTTCGATTATTTCTGGTAAACGTACAACTCTTTCGGTTGGAAAGTAGCGCATCTTATTTGTCCTTCTTCATGCTTATAGGTTCTATATAATCCTAAGAGATGCGCGTTTAGTGTTTTAGTGGGGATAATTAAGCTTTTTTTTTCTAATTAGTCTCACTTTGCTGTTTGTTAGCTTTGTTTACATAGAAGCGAACTTTTTCTATGACTGAGGATTCCGTTATATGGTTGATTTCTAGGATGGATAGGACCTCAATACTAAAGGTGATCGCCTCTGACCGTCTAATGTCGTCTACCCAAAATGTAGCTATTTTTCCGGTTGTTTCTTCGTAGACCTGTAGTAGCTTACCTATCGTTTGCCAAGCTGCTACATCGCGAGGTGCGCCTGCTTCATTCTTGTTCGTACTAAAGCTATGTTTAGCTGAGTTAACCAAAGGATACAGAGCAAGGAGCTTCGCGACTGTGTCTTCAATAAGAGTCTTGTTGCCTATTCGGTCTATCTCATCAATAGATAAGCTACGTAGTCCAACGAGGGTTTGTTGCAATAGTATTTCAGTAGCTTCTAGTCGATTATGTGACTGAGAGCTGGTGGGTGATTTAGGTATTGCTCGTAGCCCATCATGAAGTAACCTTAAGCCATGCAGCTTTTCTAGTAAGTCAATATTTTCTGGAATACCGTAGTGCGATTTTAGAACTTTAATTTGTTCACTTTTGGCTCTCAAATCAGAAAAAGACCATGAATCTAACTCAGTGGGTAAAGAGAGGTTATCAATGGTTCTAGTCATTAAACAACACTCCTTAGCTTCGTGTGGCTGCTTAAATTAATTGCTCCCCTCGCTGCATCCTCAATATGGCTTGACCACCATTGCATCATCTTCTTACGAGCGTCTAAGTAAGTTGAGCGGTTATAAGCGCTGCGTATTTGATTCTTATCTGAGTGCGATAATGCGGCTTCTATGACATCTTTGTCGAATCCCTGTTCGTTTAAAGTTGTACTGGCTAGCGCTCTAAGCCCATGTGCAACTAACCTGCTTTTAAAACCCATTCTTTTTAGTGCCATGTTGGGCGAATACGGGTGAATGTGCTTCTCTAGACTTTTAGCTGAGGGGAAAATGAACTTAGATTGCGAGCTTATAGGTTTCATCATTTCAAGTAAGCCCAGCGTTTGAGTAGAAAGTGGAATTGTATGTTCTTTGCGGTTTTTCATACGCTCTTTGGGAATAACCCATAAGGAGTTAACGAAATCGATTTCAGACCACATTGCGCCTGTGGATTCACTTGGTCTTGTCATTGTATGAAGTTGCCACTCAATTACACATCTTGTGATAAAGCTTATTTGAGCTCGGCTCAGTTCAAGCATTAACTCAGGCAACTCTTCAGGTCTTATACTGGGCATATGTTTTTTAGATGGCGTCTCAAAAGCAGCTTTAATGCCTGTTAGCCTGTTGGATTCAATTACTCCTGTATTCACGGCATAAGTCATAATTTCATTTAGTCGTTGAATTACTCGCCTTACAGTTTCAAAGTTTCCCCTTGCTGCAATTGCCTTTATTACATCTATGGTTTCAGGGGCTCTTATTGAGCTTATAGGCCTCGCACCCAATATCGGTAGAATATGCAATTCAAGAGATCGCCATATGTCTAATGCGTAATCAGCTGTTACTTTAGACTTTTTAACCTCCAGCCAGCTCTTGGCTACAGAGTAGAGTGTATTTGATTCAGTTAGCTTCTGTTCCTTAACTTTTTCGTTTTTGGCTTCTTTAGGGTCAATGCCTTTAGCTAGTAGTGCTTTAGCTTCATCTCTTAATCTTCTGGCTTCCTGAAGCGAAATAGCGGGGTATTTGCCGAATGTAATCCGAGTGCGTTTATTGGTTAGGGGAGTGAAATAGTCAAAAACCCAAGACTTGGTGCCACTAACTCTCACTCTTAGCTGTAACCCTCCACCATCGTAAAGCTTGAGATCTTTACCTACCGCTTGGGCATTTTTTACTTCAGTGTGTGTTAAAGGTTTTACTACTCTTGCCATTTAGTGGTCCAAGTGTTGGTTGTTTTTTGATCGGTACACTATAAGTAACACTAAAATAATGAGATGTCACGGAATCAAAAAGAATCAATTAGCACAATGTAGTGGATCTATAAGATGTTGAAACATATATAGTTATATATGTTTTGGTGCTTTTTAGGCACAAAAAAAGACACCCTTAGGTGTCTTCGTTTGTAGAATTGGTGGAGCTGGCGGGTTTCGAACCCGCGTCCAAAACCATTCTAACCAATGGCGCTACATGCTTAGTTTGTCTTTATTCTCGTTAGCAAGCTGCGAACAAACACGCCACTTACTAACATACCAGAATTCTATTTCGCGGTTCAGCTCTCTAGTCAAAGCATCCCTCGCTATCTTGTTTGGGTTTGAACTTCTATAAATCCCCGTCTTACAAGCGGAAGCTAGGGTAGAAGTGCTCTAGCAGGTTATTAAGCTGCTAGTGCGTAGTTTTCGTCGTTTGCGACTATTTTTTTGCGGCTTTTTACGTGGCAAACCGCCCCACGACATGCTCCACAAGCCTTCCTGATCCTGTCGAATCCAATTCAGCCCCGGAATTTCTCAAACATTGTAACACAAGCCAACTGCGTGCGGATATACAGTGTTGTTTAAACGCTGCTTATTTGCCCAATAGGGGGACAATTACCTAAAGCTATGCTTCATTACGCGGTCTTTAGTGCGTTGCCATTCGCGATCTTTTTCATCTTCACGCTTGTCTTGGTCTTTTTTACCTTTGGCTAAACCAATTTCTAGTTTGGCCCAAGAGCCTTTCCAGTATAAGGCGGTAGCTACAATGGTGTAGCCTTGGCGCTCCACCGCGCCAATGAGTTTATCCAGCTCGCGACGATTAAGTAGTAATTTACGAATGCGGGTTGGATCTGCTACTACGTGAGTAGAGGCAGAAAGAAGAGGTTGAATGTTTAAACCAGAGATAAAGGCTTCACCGTCGCGCACGTATACGTAGCTCTCGGCGATATTTACCTTCCCGGTTCGCATGGATTTAACTTCCCAGCCTTGTAGTTCCATGCCCGCTTCGAATTTGTCTTCGATACGGTACTCATGACGCGCTTTTTTATTTAGCGCAATGGTGTTGGAACCAGCTTTTGATTTTGATTTTTTCTTGCTCATGGGGGCTATTATACCGATGCGGCGGGGCTTTAAAACTGATAATGTGCGGATTAGTTCCGCTAATGATAAAATGTGCGTAGATTTGATGAAAGAGTGGGTTCATGCCGCAAGTTAACCGTAGTGCCTTAGTGATGTTTAGCGCTAAGCAAATGTACCAATTAGTGAATGATGTAAATGCTTACCCAGAGTTTTTACCCGGTTGTGTAAACAGTAAGATATTAGAAGAAAGCCCGTCTACCATGGTTGCGCAAGTTGGGGTTGCTAAAGCAGGCATTAAAAATAAGTTTGTGACAAAAAATACCCTTACTGAGGACCAGTCAATTCAAATGAAATTGGTGGATGGCCCGTTTAAATCGTTAACAGGAGTATGGAACTTTGTGGCCTTAGATGAGCAAGCTTGTAAAGTGATGTTGGATTTAGATTTTGAGTTTAGCAATAAATTAATAGCTGCGGCGTTTGGCCGTGTATTTAATGAATTAGCTGGCAATATGGTGCAAGCCTTTGTCGAGCGGGCCAAGCAGGTATATTAACGGTGTCGAATCAGATAAATGTAGAAGTGGTTTATGGCTTGCCAGAGAATCAAGTGTTGTTGGCACTAAAGGTAGAGCAAGGGTGCAGTATTTTAGAGGCCATTTATCAATCTGGCATTGTGCAACATTTCCCTGAGATTGAGCCTGAAAAGGCATCGGTTGGTATTTTTAGCCGCGCAGCAAAACTCACTCAGGAATTGAGGGATGGTGATAGGGTTGAAATATATCGTCCGTTAATTGCCGACCCCAAAGAGTTGCGAAAAATTCGTGCCGAGCGGGCAAAAGCGGAAGGGCGGGCTAGTAAGGTAACCGGCGGTAGGCCAAAAGCCAAAAGCACAGACAGCGAAAACCAAAAAGCCAGATGATCTATCTGGCTTTTTTGAGAGCCTGTCCTAAATTCTGTGTAACTGTCTAAACTTAAAGCCGTAATGGCTAAGGATAGGCACATGGATAAGAAAGCACTTGAAGCTTTTGCTATAGAAGCTGCAAAGGGAATCAAAACTCCCGATGATTTAACTGAATTCAGCCAGATGCTCAAAAAAATCACTGTTGAAGCGGCACTCAACGCTGAAATGGATGAGCATCTTGGTTATGAAAAACACAAACCTTCCAAGTCGAATAATACCCGCAATGGAAAGAGCACTAAGCGCGTAAAAACCGAAGACGGAGAGTTTGAGCTTGATACTCCTAGGGATCGCCTTGGCTCTTTTGACCCCAAGCTGGTCAAAAAACATCAAACACGATTTACCTCCATGGATGACAAGATCTTGTGGCTCTATGCGCAAGGTATGAGTACGCGTGACATCGTGAATGCTTTCGATGAGTGGTACGGGGCCGAGATATCACCCAGCCTAGTTTCGCGTGTCACAAATGCGGTGATGGAGGAAATTGTGGAGTGGCAATCTAGACCACTCGATGCCATTTATCCTATCGTCTATCTCGACTGCATCGTGGTCAAAATCCGCCAAGACAAACGCATTATCAATAAATCTATCTTCCTTGCTTTGGGCATTAACACCGACGGCCAGAAAGAGTTAATGGGCATGTGGATAGCCGAAAACGAGGGTGCTAAGTTTTGGCTGAGTGTTCTAACTGAACTCAATCAACGTGGTGTTGAAGATATACTTATCGCCTGTGTAGATGGCCTGAAGGGCTTCCCTGATGCGATCAATACCGTCTTCCCCCAAACACATATCCAGCTTTGCATAGTCCATATGGTGCGAAACTCATTGAAGTATGTATCCTGGAAAGACTACAAGGCGGTTACAGCCGACCTGAAGCGTGTGTATCGCTCAGCTACAGAAGATGAAGCTTTACTTGAGCTGGAGCGCTTTAGCGAAGTCTGGGATAGCCAGTATCCGCAAATCTCCAAATCTTGGCGCAATCACTGGCAGAACCTCAATACGCTCTTTAACTACCCTGAAGATATCCGTCGGGCCATTTACACCACCAATGCGATTGAGTCTCTCAACAGCGTAATACGCAAGGCACTAAAGAAGCGGAAACTCTTCCCAAACGATGAGGCCGCAACCAAGATGGTGTACTTAGCAATCAAAGACGCCAGCAAGAAATGGACAATGCCCATTCAAAACTGGCGCCAAGCTATGAGTCGGTTTATTATCGAGTTCGAGGAACGTCTAGAAAAACACATTAACTAGATGGCAGATACACAGAATCTGTTACAGCCTCTTTTTTGATGATACTAGCGTTTACCCAGCGTCAAGCGGTTGCATAAAGTCTTCACTAACTTGGTAGTCACCTTCTATAAAGGCTAAGTGGTTGTTCACAAATTGAATCACTAAATCACGTTTTTCAAAATCACCGTTACCACTTTGATAGCTGTATAAGTAATACCAACGTTCTTTATCAAAGGCGTCTATTAACATTGGAGTACCTAGTACAAAACGTACTTGCTCCTTGGTCATGTTAATGCGGAGCTGTTCAACTTTGGCATCATCAATGTAGTTGCCTTGTGGAATATCAATTTTATATACCATCCAGTCGAAGGCAGAACAGCCACTTAGGCCAATGCTGGCTAGTAGAACAAAAATTTTGGCAGTAAAACGCATGTGAATCGAAGCTCCTTGTTAAGGCAAGCATCATAACTAAGCCTTGCCATAAAAAGAAGCTTGGAATGCTAAGAATTCAATCCTTAATCAATAATTCTTGGGCGTTTGCTAGCGCCGAAGCGGTAATTTCATCACCTGCAAGCAAGCGGGCTAGTTCTCCAAGGCGCTGTTCTGTATCCAAGGCTTGCATGTTTGTTATCGTTTCGTTTTTCTTTTGCTGTTTGCTTACCAGCATTTGTTGATGGCCGTGGCCTGCAACTTGCGGTAAGTGAGTAACACACAATACTTGGCATTGTTTACCTAGCTGGCGCAACATGCCGCCAACCACTGCAGCAGTTGGGCCACTAATGCCCACATCCACTTCATCAAAAATTAGTGTAGGGGTTAAGATACTGGCAGAACAAATTACCTGAATCGCTAAGCCTATGCGTGAGAGCTCGCCGCCGGATGCGACTTTTTCGATGGCTTGCATGGGTTGGCCTGGGTTGGTGCGTACCAGCAGTTCAACTCGGTCAATGCCGTTGGCGTTGGTAAATTGCTCATCGCTTTGTAAAGAAAACTCACACTGAGCTTTTGCCATGCTTAGTTTATGAATTTCTTTGGTGATTTGTTTGCTTAAGTTATTGGCGGCGCGCTCGCGACTTTTAGACAACTTGTTGGCTTTAGCTAAATACTGTTGCCATGCCTTACCAATATCTTCGGTAAGGTGTTCAAAACGTGCAGTTTGTTGGCTTAAGTGCTCTAGTTGTTGTTGTAACTGCTGATGAAGCTCTGGCAGTTGTTCTGGGTTTGTTTGGTGTTTTCTTGCAAGCTCTAAAGCTTGGCTTAAGCGCGCTTCTAATTCTGCAAACAACTCTGGGTCGTACTCCAATTGCTCACTGTAATTGCTCAATTGCTGAGTGGCTTCCTCTACTTGGATTTGTGCTTCGTGCAATAGGTTATTGATTGCATCTAACTTAGGGTCTAATTCGAGCAGTTGGCTGGTGGTTTTGCAGGCTTGTCCCAGCATATCTAATACATTTACTTGCTCATCGTGGCCAAGTAGCTGAGTAAGTTGATAGCTTGATTGTTGTAGCTCGGTGCTATGAGACAAACATTGGTGCTGTTGCTCAATATCTTGGTATTCCCCCGGCTGCAGGGCAAATTCATCTAACTCTTTGACTTGGTATTCAAGTAACTGACGTTGTGCAGCTAATTCATTTTGTTGTTGTTCTGCTAGCTCTTTCTCATTACATAGGCTTTTCCAAGCTTGGTAGGCTTGTTTTACATCTTGGATAAGTTGAGGGTGAGCTGCATATTGGTCAACAATGCTTAGTTGCTGACTTGGCTTTAATAATAGTTGATGGGCGTGCTGGCCATGAATACTGACAAGGTATTGGCCCAAGCTTTTTAACTGCGCAGCGGGCACCGCGGTACCATTAATATAGGCTTTCGAGCGTCCCTCTTTAGTGATCACTCGGCGCAGAATACACTCATCATCACTTAGCAGTTCATTTTGCTGCAGCCAAAGCTGGGCACCTTGGTTATTGCTTAAATCAAATTGGGCACTAATTTCGGCTTTATCTGCCCCTTGCCTAACTACTGAGGCTTCGGCGCGATTGCCTAAACATACGCCTAGCGCATCAATGGCAATAGATTTACCAGCACCGGTTTCACCAGTGATGGTGGTCATACCTTGGTGTAAGTCGAGTTCAAGAAACCGAACAATTGCAAAATTTTGTACGCTTAATTGAGTGAGCATATCCCTACCTGATTATCTATACAGTAACTGTATAAATATATAGCCCCAATGGAATTGATGCAAGGCAAAATTCTTAAAGCTAATTGTGTCATTCGAGATTGAGACTGAGATTTGGTCTCACTGAAATTTGAATCTTGCCAGCCCTTGTCTCGCATGGCTTTATAGTTTTAGTTAATACAGCTCTTTTCTAAACGATACTTTATCTCACTGCTTCACGCCTTCTAATTTTACGACTACGCTTTTACTTGTCACATTAGTGTCATTAAATTGGTGCATGTTTATCAAATACTTGTTGTAAATAAGCCGCTTTTGTCGGTAAACCATTTAACCGTAGAACTACATGGAAGAGATTATGTTGAATAAACGTTTATCATTAAGTGCCTTGGCACTTAGCATGGGCGCAATGGTAAGTGCGCAGGCCAATGCTGAAACTTTACGTTTGCTTACTTGGGGCGGCTATGCACCACAAGAAGTTATCGAAATGTTTGAGAAAGAAACCGGCATTGAAGTAAAAGTGACTAAATCAAACAACGAAGACATGATCTCTAAACTTCGCGCAACTGGCGGCTCGGGCTTTGATTTAGCCCAACCTAGCCAAGACCGTATCACCGGTGTGCAACAGCAGTTTGGCATATATCAGCCTATTGATTTAGCTCGTATTGACCAGACCCAAATTATTACTTCAATGTTAGATGCTACCAAAAAGAATACCGCTGTAGGCGAGCAAGTATTTGGTGTTCCTCATGTGTGGGGAACCAGCGGTTTGGTGGTAAATGGTGAAATGGCAAAAGATGTGGCCGATTACACCGACCTATGTCAGCAGCAGTACCAAGGTAAAATTTCTTATCGCTTAAAGCGCCCAACCTTAATCGGTTTTGCTTTTGCATTGGGTGAAGATCCGTTTGCTGCTTACGCTGATCCGGTTAAGTACCAAGAAATATTGAACAAAGTTGAAAAGGCTCTGGTGGAATGTAAGCCCTTGGTTAAGACCTACTGGTCTGGCGGCGACGAGTTAATGAACTTGATGCGTTCTAATGAAGTAGTTGCCGCTATGGCTTGGGATGCTGGCGGTTGGAAGCTAAATCGTGATCAACAGAATATCCAGTTTGTAGCGCCTAAATCTGGAGCTTTGGGTTGGATTGATACTTTTGCCATTCCTAAAAAGTCTAAAGCAGTAGATGCTGCGTACAAGTGGATTAACTTTGTTATGCGCCCTGAAGTAGCAGCTAAAATTACCGAAGCTGCAGGTAACTTCACCGCTTCTAAAGGTTCAGACGCTTACGTAAACGAATTGGCGAAGTCGCAGTTTAACGCCAGCTTTAGTAGCGACGACATCGACAACATTAAGTGGTACCCCGCTGTTCCTGCTGGTTTAGAAGCTATGGAAGGCAAAGTACTGGATCGCGTACAAGCGGCCAACTAGTTTTATTGGGGCGCTCGCGCCCCTCTGCTTTATTTGGAAGTACTATGGCGGCAAACGCTAAATATGATCTTGAATGTAAACACCTCTCGAAGCATTTCTCAGAATTTACAGCAGTAGATAAGCTTAATTTCTCAGTTGAGGCTGGCTCGTTTTTCTCTATTTTAGGCCCTTCTGGCTGCGGTAAAACCACCTTATTAAGAATGTTGGCTGGCTTTGAATCACCCAGTGAAGGAGAGATTCAGATCCATCAAAAGCGGGTTAACGAACTAGCGCCAAATAAGCGCCCAGTGAATATGGTGTTTCAGCACCTGGCTCTTTTTCCGAACATGAATGTGTCGGAGAACATTGCTTACGGATTAAAGCGCCGTGGTATTAAAGCCAACGAGCGACGGCATAAGATTAAAGATGTGTTAGAGCGAGTGGGCTTAGATGGCAGTCAAAACAAGCAAATTACTCAGTTATCGGGCGGGCAAAAACAACGCATTGCGATTGCCCGCAGCTTAGTACTGGAGCCTCGTTTACTGTTGCTTGATGAGCCCTTAGGCGCACTAGATTTAAAACTGCGTGAAAAAATGAAAGTTGAGCTAAAGCACTTGCAGCGCGAATTTGGCACAACCTTTATCTACATTACTCACGATCAATCTGAAGCCTTGGTGATGTCAGATAAGGTGGCGGTAATGAACAATGGCCGCTTTGAACAGGTAGCCAGTCCGCAGCAGCTGTATTATCAACCGAATACGGCGTTTGTGGCCAAATTCGTTGGCCAAACCAATGCGCATTCAGCAGTGGTGTGTGAACAACGACAAGGTGTTGCTTTACTTAAAACCGCTCGAGGTCGCCACCTGATCGTAGCGACTACTATTGATCAAGCAGAAAAGTCGCTGGTGGATGTATTTGTGCGGCCAGAAGCCATTGGAATTTGTGAAGCGGGAAGGGAAGTTCAAGCCGATAACCAGTTTGATGTAGAAGTTGAAGAATGCTTGTTTGATGGCGCAAGTTCCACCTTAGTGGTTAAAGATACTCACCATCAAGACAGTTACCGAGTGGCTCCAGGTGCCAGTTTTTCTTTGCAGCACATAGTTCCGGGCAGTAAGTTACGAATATT
Source organism: Agarivorans litoreus (assembly GCF_019649015.1). Lineage (NCBI taxonomy): Bacteria > Pseudomonadati > Pseudomonadota > Gammaproteobacteria > Alteromonadales > Alteromonadaceae > Agarivorans > Agarivorans litoreus. The sequence continues at coordinate 3,377,135 of NZ_BLPI01000001.1, forward strand.
TTGGGATGCTAAACAAGCAATTTGTATTAGCCAAGAGGTGAAGGGTGAAAGCTAAAGGGCTTGGGTTTTACTTATTACTGCTTCCTTTTGTACTGTGGTTTGTTCTGCTTATTGTATTGCCACATTTGCAGATGCTAGAGCTGTCTTTCATCAAACGGGATTATGTGGCTGGGGACAGCGTAGGTTGGTACCAATACCAACAGTTTTTGGGCGAGCCGCTCTATTGGCGAACTTTGTTGCGCACTGTGTGGATGTCGTTGTTAGCCACTTTCATCACCTTGCTGGTAAGTTTTCCGGTGGCCTTTTTCATTGCTAAGGTAGCGCAAGGTAAAGTTAAACGTTTGCTGTTGTTAAGTTGCTTGCTGCCTTTCTGGGTCAGTGAGTTAGTGCGCACTTACGGTTGGATGATATTGCTACGTGAATCTGGTGTGATTAGCCAAGGTTTAATGGCTCTGGGGTTGACCGAGCAACCGATTGAATTTTTGTACAACGATGTGAGCATGTTGGTAGGGTTGGTGTATACCTCAATGTTGTTCATGGTGGTGCCATTGGTAAGCACTTTGGAGGGCTTGGATCAAAGCTTAATAGAAGCCGGTTACGATTTGGGCGGCAATGGTTGGAACGTTACTACCTCAATAATTGTCCCTTATGCTATGCCCGGTATTGTATCGGGTTGCATCATGGTGTTTATGCTTTGCCTAGGAAATTATTTAACACCGCGTTTATTGGGCGGAAAAGATAGCCTATGGTTTACCGAACAGATTTTCACTCAGTTTATTACGCGTTTTAATTGGGAGTTGGGCGCTGCCTTTGGGGTGATTTTATTGCTGGTTTCGTCCTTAGTCGTGGCGCTGGGTTTAAAGCTAAGTGGCCAATCATTTAGTCGTACTTTGGGACGTTAGGAGTGCCTTATGCTGCATCAATTACGTGGCCCTGCTAAATCCTTTTATCAGTTCTATATGGTGGGGTTTTTAGTCTTTTTGGCACTGCCATTAAGCATTGTGGCGGTGTTTGCATTTAATGATAGTTTGTTTGCGGCACTACCTTGGCAAGGCTTCACCTTGGATTGGTTTATTGGTCAAACTGAGCCTAAGCTGGGCATTCTTTATGATGATGGTTTGTTATCTAGCATTGCGGTGAGTGCTTCGATAGCGTGTTTTGTTACCTTGTTTTCCTTACTGCTTGCCACGGCTAATGCTTGGCTGTTCATTCGTTTTGATTTCCCAGGGAAGAACTGGTTATACATTGGTTTATTGTTGCCTTTAGTGATACCTGGAGTGATTTTAGGGGTGGCGATTTTAGTCGCCAGTAGCAGCTTGGCGAACAGCATTGAGAACAGCTTTGCTTGGGAGTTAGAGTGGTTGAGGCCAGGTTTTGTGTTGGTGGTGATTGGCCAAGTAGCATTTATTACCACTATTGCCACCTTGGTGGTGTTAGCTCGCTTACGTAAGTTTGATTTTAGCTTGGAAGAGGCGGCGCTAAACCTAGGGGCTAACTCTTGGGTAGCTTTTGTTACAGTGGTATTGCCGTTTCTTAGCCCCGCTTTAATCGGAGCTGCTGTGGTTAGCTTTTTAATGTCTTTCGAAAACTTTAATACTACCTTAATGCTGGTGGGGTCCGACGCGCCGCTGACTATTGCTATGTATGACCGTTTACGCGAAGGGTCAACACCAGTGCTCAATGCTGTGTCATTATTATTGATGCTTGGCTCTGCTTTTATTGCTTTGGTATCGATGTTATTTGATGGCAAAAGTAAACAGGATTAAGTTCTTAGTGTTTAAAAGATAACAACGTTTTGTTGTGGCTTATGCACTTAAATTGACGATAAAAGTTAAAAATTAGCTGCGCTGTTATTGTTTATCGCTATTGCGATTTGAGCGTGATATAACCAACAGCTCACTGTTGTACTAGGGAGTAGTTGGTGAAACACAGCAGTACCCACTCTAAAGCCTTTATTATCTTACTTGCGGGCATGATGTCGTTGGTGGCCTTGTCGGTTGATGCGATGCTACCGGCGCTGTTAGCTATTGCCGAAGATTTCGAACTGGCTAATCCCGCGCATGCCCAATGGACCATCACATCACTGTTTATAGGCCTTTCGATTGGCCAACTTGTTTATGGGCCATGGTCAGATGCAGTTGGCCGAAAACCTCCTATCTATGTTGGTTACCTACTATTTATTGTAGGTAGCATTATCTGTGTATTGTCTAGCTCGTTTGCTTGGCTTATCGCCGGGCGAGTACTGCAAGGTATGGGCGCAGCAGCGCCAAGAATTATTACTATGGCCTTAGTGCGCGACAAGTTAAAAGGCGCTGAAATGGCGCGCATTATGTCTGTGGTGTTTTCGGTATTTATTGTCGTGCCGATTTTGGCCCCCGCGGTGGGCCAAGTTATTTTAGGTTTGGCCCACTGGCGTTGGATCTTCGGCATGTTATTGCTTATGGCTATTGCTACTGGTCTTGGCTTTTGGCGGGGACAAGAAGAAACCTTAACCTTGGATAAACGTCGCCCTCTAACATTACAAAGCTTTGTAGAAGGGCTTAAGCATTTACTGCAAAAGCGCAGTGCGCTGGTTTACACCATTGTATCTGGTTTTATTTTTGGCGCTTTTATGGGTTACTTAAATAGCGCGCCATTATTGTTTATTCAACTCTACAATCAAGCCGACAACTTTGCGCTGCTGTTTGCTTTAGCGGCGATTGCCGTAGGTGTTGCATCCTTAGTGAATGGTCGTTTTGTACTTAAGTTAGGCATGCGCTTAATGATTAAGGCTGCGTTGTGGGGCTTACTTGCCCTTACGAGCGTATTTTGTTTATTACTAATAGCTAGCAGCGGAGTGCCTCCTCTTTGGTGGTTAATGGCTTATTTGATCCCAGCATTTTTCTGCATTGGTATTTTGTTTGGTAATTTAAACTCTTTAGCCATGGAGCCTTTAGGAGCAATTGCAGGAATGGGCTCGGCGTTTGTGGCGAGTATTTCTACGCTGGTGGCTATTCCCATTGGTAGCCTTATCGGCCTTAGCTTCAACCAAACTTGTTATCCAGTGGTGATCGGCTTTTGGTTAGTGGCAGCGAGTAGCTTGTTGCTAATCAAGGGCTTCGACAATCCAGATCTTAAAGGCAAGCAATCATTGGCTTCTTAAAGCATAAAATATCGTTTTTAATCTACATTAAATCAGTGGCTTAAGGAAAAACTGGAGAGTTTTTCTTTAAGCCACTGATTAGTTGTTACGGTTTGGTGTTTTAACTAATCCTGGAAATATCATTTGGTTTTAAATGTTGAATTTATAGTAATTTGTGATTCTTAATGCTGTTTGGTGTGGCGCTGGCAGCTGTTTATTATTAGTCTTAATGTTATCACTTTGTTAACCAGAGATTGAACCATGAACACTCACGCAGACTGTTTACTACAGCTAAACCATTTAAGCGGTGCCGCAGTGCACGATTTATCGTCTTCATTTGATAATCTTCCTCATACTAAGCATGCCGATGGGCAATACCGTTTACGTCGCTATTCTGTTGTTCGTATTAATGATGGAAAGGTGCAAGCTCTGCCAGGTCGGAGCTTTGTGCAAAGTGAACAGGTGAATCACTTTCAAGGCGATGTTATTCGTCAGTTTGAGGATATTGAGCAGAGCATTACTGCTTCTAAAGGCATGTATGAAATGTGTGCCCTTTTCTTGGAAGCAAATAGCTTAAGTGAACAGCAAGAGATTGAAATTCATCAAATTAGAATTGCCGCGCAGGCTTCCGATACACCAGTTGCTCCTGAAGGAGTGCATCAAGATGGATTTAGCCATATCGCCGTAGTGGGCATTCGTCGTCATAATATTGATGGTGGAGACTTCATGGTGTTTAAAGATAAACATCAAGCACCGATTATGACCTTAGCACTAGACAGTGGTGAAGTCGCGCTACTTGATGACAGTAAACTTTGGCACTATGCAAGGCCAATTCGTGCTCATCGCCCCAGTGAACCGGGCTTTATGGATGTATTTGTATTAACAGCAAAGGATGAAGCATGAGTTTTTCTGTAGAGGCTGCACGCAAGCTGTTTCCTGCCTTAAATGCTAGGGGGGATGAAGAGCCCTTAATCTATCTAGACGGGCCAGGGGGCGCGCAACTGCCCGCTTCAGTGCTGCAAGCCATGAACGATTACTTTATAAAAGGTAATTCTAATTTAGGCGGCGCTTTTGCTAGTAGCAAGCATACTGAACAGGTTGTAGAAAAAGGGAGGCAGCAGACTAAAACCTTATTGAATGCTGCTAGCGCTAATAACATTGTGTTTGATGCCAATATGACATCCTTAACCTTTAAGTTAAGTAGAGCAATAAGCCGAGACTGGCAAGCTAATGATGAAATACTGGTGACCGCACTTGATCATTATTCCAATGTGTCGAGCTGGCAACAGGCAGCTGCCGACAAAGGGGCTAAGGTGCATCAAGTGAGAATTAACCCGGCTAACTGTAATTTGGATTATGCGCACCTAGAGTCATTGATAAATTCTAATACCCGCCTTATTGCGCTTACTTATGCCTCTAATACCAGCGGTAGCATTGTTGATTTACAAAGAGTTATCCATAAAGCGAAAAGCGTAGGCGCAATGGTTTATGTGGATGCGGTGCATTATGTGCCACATCGTTTAGTGGATGTGCAACAACTGGGCTGCGACTTCTTGCTCTGTTCGGCTTACAAGTTTTTTGGGCCTCACCTTGGTATTGCTTATGTAGCCGATCCTTGGCTGGAGCTGCTCAAACCTTATAAAGTTGAGCCCGCGACTAATCTTGGTCCTGGTCGTTTTGAAACCGGCACCCAAAGCTTTGCGGCTATTGCAGGCATGAGTGCAGCAGTTGACTACTTGGCTGATTGGAACCCACAGCAAAATAAGCGAGCAGCATTAACCGCCAGTTTTGAGCAGTTTGCCGCGCATGAACAAGCTTTAAGCGAGCATTTTTTGAAGCGCTTGGCTGCCCATCCGCAAGCCACGCTTTACGGTGAGAGTAGCTTGCAGCGTGCACACATGCGCACTGCAACGTTCTCGTTGTGCTGGCCAAATACTCAGCCGCAGCAAATTGCCGCTATGTTGGGCGAGCATAATATTGCCACGTGGCATGGGCATTTTTATGCGCAAGGCATGATGGAGCAATTGGGGGTGATGGATAAAGGTGGGGTGTTACGTGTAGGTTGTATGCATTATAACACTCATCAAGAAGTGGACCGTTTGTGGGACCTTTTAGATCGTTACTGTGCCTAGTAACCTTTTTATACGTCTAAGGCTAGGTGAGCAAATAGTTCATTTAGGTCGGTATCACCTTGAAACTTAATACCCACAGCAATATGGTTATGACCATCTCGGCTTTGGCTTTTTATATTGCCTTCGATTACTGTGTCATTCTCTGGTTTGCCGGGAATTCGAATGTACACAAACACGCTATCAAGCAACAGTTTGCCATTGCTTTCTGGCCACGCCATTTTGAAGCGGCAACCACCGGCGGATAAATCGAGAATAATGCCGTCAAAGCTTAAATCGTTTTCAATTTGCTGGTCGCTCACTGAAGAACGGTGAGTGACTGTTGCAGGAATACGCGTACTTGCGCGCTGCTGTTTGCGTAGGCTAAAACGTTCTACTTCAGATGGATATTTAACAAACAATAAGTGCTTAGGGGATTTGATGATGTCGGTAATGATGCTGCGAAATGCAATACACTGACCAGCTTCTCCCTCAATGATTGAACGGATCACGCAAGCCATGCCTTCCACCAATACGTCGCCATGGCCTTGTTGGGCATATTTAGGCACAGCAAAGATAAGAAAGTTAGCGTCATCTAAGCCAATAAGCTTACATTTAATCCGTACATTACCTACTTTTACAAACTGCACATCTAAAACGTCGCCAAAACGCAATTGTCGCATTATTTCTACAACTTCTTGGCGTTGGTTAACGCGAGGGCTTGGTGTAGCTGGCAAAATAAAACTTCCTTATTACATGTTTGCTTAGAACAGGCGGCTTCCCCAGCCGAGCTTAGTTCTTAAGATCTTAAAGTAATCATAGCTTTTAGGATGAACTAGGCGCAACGGATGATTTTGTTTGCGAATAATCACTTCATCACCCGGCATTACCGGCAGTGATACATGGCTATCGCAGCTAATATGCATGTGCTCACTATTGTCATGTGACAACTTAAGTTTAATTTCGCTATCGCTGTCTACCACAATGGGGCGCGAACTTAAGGTATGAGGAAACATTGGCACCAAAGCTATTGCATCTAAATTTGGCGTGAGGATCGGTCCTCCAGCCGATAGCGAGTAGGCGGTAGACCCAGTGGGGGTGGTCACAATCAGTCCATCGGCGCGTTGGCTAAGCATGAAGTGGTCATTTATATACACCTCAAATTCTAACATGGTGGCCACTTTATCAAGGTGCAGTACCACCTCGTTTACTGCGCTATTATGGCTTTTAACTTCGTTATGGCGCAGCACTTTGGCTTCTAATAAGCAGCGTTTCTCGGTTATGAATTTGCCTTGCAATACTTCTTTTAAAGGATGCTCAAAGTTAAAGGGATCTAAATCGGTTAAAAAACCAAGGTTGCCGCGGTTAACCCCTAGCACGGCAACGTCGTAGCGCGATAATACTCGCGCTGCTCCCAACATATTGCCATCGCCTCCAACCACAATGGCTAAATCAGCTTGTTCGCCTACTTGGTTAATGCTAACCAGATTAAGCCCATCAATGCTGAGTTGTTGGCCGGTCTGCTCTTCTACCAATACGCAATATGATTGTTCAAGCAACCAATGGTAGAGCGCTGTTAAGGTATTATTGGCGCCCTCGTGGTGGGGTTTGCCAATTAAACCAATAGTGTTGAAGGTTTGAGTCATAACTTGTTGATTTAACATTGTGTTGCTAGTGATTATAACGTGTGGTTTTGCTCCTCAGCCAGTTTTATCGTGACTATCACTTGAAAGCGGCGGTTTGATCCCCATAATATGCAACAGATTTAAGTTATTTGTGAAGAATTACGGAGACCCTGCATGAGCAGTGAGCAAAACAAACCACAAGCTGAAGAAGTGGTAGCGGAAAACGAAGTAGAGCAACCAGTTGAATCGGTAGAAGCAGAGCTAGAAACTGAAGTGGAAGAACAAGCTGCAGAGTCTGCTGGTGAAGAAATTAGCGTAGCTGAGTTACTTGAGCGTTTAGCAACAGCGGAACAAACTGTGGCTGACCAAAAAGACGGTGTTATTCGCGCCAAAGCAGAAGTAGAAAACATTCGCCGCCGCTCTGCTCAAGAAGTAGAAAAAGCGCGCAAGTTTGCTTTAGAAAAGTTTGCTAATGAATTGCTGCCAGTTATTGACAACATGGAAATGGCTTTGCAACACGCTAATCGTGAAGATGAAGCGTTAACTTCGATGGTTGAAGGCGTTGAACTAACCCTTAAAACCTTAATTGATGCGGTGAAAAAATTTGGTATAGAAGTGGTTTCACCACAGGATGAAGCGTTTGATCCTGAGAAGCATCAAGCGATGGGTATGCAAGAAGTTGAAGGTGTAGCGCCAAACACTGTAGTAGCGGTTTTGCAAAAAGGTTACGAGTTAAATGGTCGTTTATTGCGTCCAGCAATGGTGATGATTTCTAAAGCAGCTTCGGTAGACACTAGCGCATAGTGTACTTTGTCGCTACATAGAAAAAGGGCTTTCGAGCCCTTTTTTTATGTCTGAATATTAGATTGATTTAAGCTCTCGATTTGGCGAATTTTTTGACCTAAGTTGCTTGGCTATGCCATTGTAGAGCTATGAATAAAAATTAATCGTATTGCTCAAAAGGTAAGCATTGCTGCAAATGGAACAGTTAGAGATTTTCGACATCCCCAATCCTTGTCGTGGTATTTGTCAAACAAATAGCCGCGGTTTGTGTATGGGCTGTTTCCGAAATCGAGAAGAACGTTTTGCATGGCAAACCTTAGCGCCTGCTCAGCAGCAGAACATATTACGGCTAACCAAGCAGCGTAGAATGCGTTTTATTCGTATGCAGCGTAAGAAGTTAGCTGAGCAACAGCAGCAAAACTCGGTGCAAAATGAGCTGCCATTTGATGAGTAAATACTGCGGTAAGTAGTAGCGGTTATCTATCACATCGGGCAATATATACCTCGCGTTATAGGGATGTGTTGTCAACTAGAGGTCGTATGAGTGATTTAAATCAGCTAATAGAGAATAACCGTAGCTGGGCTAAAAATATAAAAGAACAGAATCCAACCTTTTTCTGTGATTTGTCTGAACAGCAAAACCCTGAATTTTTGTGGATTGGTTGTAGTGATAGTAGAGTTCCAGCAAATCAGATTGCGGGGCTACCTCCGGGTGAAGTATTTGTCCATCGCAATATTGCTAATGTTGTTGTGCATACTGATTTAAATTGTTTGTCGGTTATTCAATATGCAGTAGATGTATTAAAAGTTAAGCACATTATCGTTACTGGGCATTATGGTTGCGGCGGGGTGTTAGCGTCGATGGAAAACGAACAGTTTGGTTTGATTGATAACTGGCTTCGCCATCTTAAAGATGTTTACCGTTACCATCAAGCGGAGCTGGATGCTATTGAAGACAAGAAACAGCGTGCTGACCGCTTGTGTGAGCTAAATGTTGTGGAGCAAGTTAAAAACGTATCGCAAACATCTATCGTGCAAAATGCTTGGAGTAAAGGCCAACAATTGTCGGTGCATGGCTGCATTTACTCTATACAAAACGGTATTTTAAACAATCTAGATATCTCGATATCTGGCAATAGTTAGACTGCATTATTAACGATAAAAAAACGCGGCCATGGCCGCGTTTTTGTTGGTGTTTATATAAGCCTAGGCTTTTTCGGCCGAGGCCAAGCTGGTATCTGATTCACCGTGAGGAAGATGTACCTCTTCTTCAGATAAGCCTGCTTGAGGGTTGTTGTAGGTCTCTATGTTTAAATCACCTTCCGATTTAGCTACGGCAACCGTCACCATGCTATCACCAGTAATGTTTACTGCGGTGCGCACCATATCTAATAAGCGGTCTACACCTATAATTAGCGCAATGCCTTCTACCGGTAAACCAACCTGTTGCAATACCATTGCTAAGGTAATTAAACCAACGCCCGGAACACCTGCGGTACCTACTGACGCAAGCGTTGCCGTAACAATAACCATTAAGAAATTGCCTGCGGTTAGGTCAATGCCATACACCGTTGCAATAAAGATAGTGGCTACACCCTGCATAATTGAGGTGCCGTCCATGTTGATGGTGGCGCCTAAAGGTACGGTGAACGAAGCAGTTGAGTTACGTACACCTAGCTTATGAGTAGCTGTTTCCATAGTGACTGGAATAGTCGCATTTGAAGAGGCAGTACTAAAAGCAAATACAATAGCTTCACGCATTTTCTTAATGAAAATAAGCGGGTTTAAACCAGTAAGTACTTTTAGTAGTGAAGGGTAAACCAACAAGGCATGCAGTAGTAATACAACCAATACCACCATGAAGTAGCTGAGTAAGCTAGCAATCGCGTCAAAACCAATTTCAAAGAACAATTTCGCTAGTAACGCAAATACGCCGTAAGGGGCTAGGTTCATTAAAATGGTTACTAACTTCATGATTACTACATTGAAGTCTTCAAAGTGTTTACCAATGCGCTTGCCTGGCTCACCAGAAATTGCGATTGCGATACCAAATAACAATGCAAACACGATAATTTGCAACATGTTGCCTTGAGCCATAGAGGCAATAGGGTTATCGGGGAACATATCAATGATAACTTGGCTAATACTTGGTGCTTCTTTAGCGACAAATGCCGCCTCACTGGTAAGTTCTATACCTGTACCCGGGCGCACAAGTAATGCAACTGCCATGGCTAGTGAAATAGCAATCGCAGTGGTAGCCAAATACAGTAGTACTGTTTTTCCGCCAAGGCGACCCAAACGAGCAGTGTCCTTCATTGAAGATACACCACATACTAAAGAAACAAATACCAATGGAACCACTAGCATTTTCAAGCTGGATACGAAGATTGAGCCAGCAATATTAAGAACGCCGTCAACGATGTAATCTTTGACTAAGATAGACTCAGCAAAAAAGGTTTGTAAGAACACCCCTAAGCCAATACCGGTAATCATACCTATTAGTATTTTATGAGTAAGACTCAGTTTTGAATCGTTTTTCATTTCCCTTCTCTCTGTATTTTATGCAGGATTTAACTCTGCATATAACCTAAAGTTTCGCGCATAGTATCACAGGTTATAAAAATAGCCATTTTTAGCACTGCTTTGGGTGGTTTTTGTTGGTTTTATGAACTTAATGCGTGGTGGCGTGCTCAATACCTAAGCACTCTTGAATAATTTGCTAGAATAGGTTTTTAGTGAGTTTTTTTTATTTTTTCCCTTGAAAAGCAATTTGCTGCCCCCACTTAGTTCTCAACAACGAAATATTAGTTACAACCAGAATTTGGAGAACACCATCATGGGTAGAATTATTGGTATCGATTTAGGAACCACTAACTCTTGTGTTGCAGTATTAGACGGCGATACCCCTAAAGTAATTGAGAACGCAGAAGGCGATCGCACAACTCCCTCAATTATTGCGTATACCGACGACGGCGAAACTTTAGTTGGTCAACCAGCTAAGCGCCAAGCGGTTACTAACCCAAAGAACACTGTATTCGCTATTAAGCGTTTAATCGGTCGTCGCTTTACCGACGACGAAGTTCAACGCGATATCGAAATTATGCCATTCAACATTGTTAATGCTGACAATGGTGATGCTTGGGTAGAAGTGAAAGGCGACAAGAAAGCGCCACCACAAATCTCTGCAGAAGTTTTGAAAAAAATGAAGAAAACTGCGGAAGACTACCTAGGTGAAAAAGTAACAGAAGCAGTGATTACTGTTCCTGCTTACTTTAACGATTCTCAGCGTCAAGCAACCAAAGATGCGGGTCGTATTGCGGGTCTTGATGTTAAGCGTATCATCAACGAGCCAACTGCTGCGGCATTTGCTTACGGCGTAAATAATGCTAAAGGCGACAACGTAGTTGCAGTTTACGACTTAGGTGGTGGTACTTTCGATATTTCGATCATTGAGATTGACGAAGTAGACGGCGAGAAAACCTTCGAAGTATTGGCAACCAACGGTGATACTCACTTAGGTGGTGAAGACTTTGATAACCGCTTAATTAACTACTTAGTAGAAGAGTTCAAGAAAGATCAAGGTTTCGATCTTAAGCAAGATCCACTGGCGATGCAGCGCTTAAAAGAAGCGGCAGAAAAAGCTAAGTGTGAGCTATCTTCAGCCCAGCAAACTGATGTAAACCTACCTTACATCACTGCTGATGCTTCAGGTCCTAAACACTTAAACATCAAAGTTACTCGCTCTAAGCTTGAGTCTTTGGTTGAAGAGTTAGTGCAACGTTCTTTAGAGCCTTTACGTATTGCTCTACAAGATGCTGACTTATCAGTGGGCGACATTAACGATGTAATCTTAGTGGGTGGCCAAACACGTATGCCACTTGTACAAAAAGCGGTTACGGAGTTCTTTGGTAAAGAGCCACGTAAAGACGTTAACCCTGACGAAGCGGTAGCTATGGGCGCTGCCATTCAAGGTGCAGTATTGTCTGGTGACAAAACTGACGTACTGTTACTAGATGTTACGCCACTGTCTTTAGGTATTGAGACAATGGGTGGTGTTATGACGCGTGTTGTTGAAAAGAACACTACCATCCCAACTAAAGGGTCACAGGTTTTCTCAACCGCCGACGATAACCAAAGCGCGGTAACCGTTCACGTAATCCAAGGTGAGCGTAAGCGTGCGGCAGACAACAAATCTTTAGGTCAATTTAACCTAGAAGGTATTCGTCCTGCACAACGTGGTGTACCACAAATTGAAGTAACCTTCGATTTGGATGCCGACGGTATTTTACACGTATCTGCTAAAGATAAAGATACCGGTAAAGAGCAGAAAATTACCATTCAAGCTTCATCTGGTTTGTCGGATGAGGAAATTAACAAGATGGTAAATGAAGCTGAAGCCAATGCTGAAGAAGACAAGAAGTTTGAAGAATTAGTTCAAGCTAAAAACCAAGCAGATGCACTTGTACACGGTACTCGTAAGCAAATTGGAGAAGCTGGTGAAGCACTTCCTGCTGAAGATAAAGAGAAAATCGAAGCTGCAGTTAGCGAGTTAGAAACCGCTAGCAAAGGCGAAGATAAAGCAGAGATCGAAGCGAAAACTCAAGCTTTAATCGAAGCGTCTCAAAAACTAATGGAAGTTGCACAGCAACAAGCACAAGCGAATGCCGGTCAAGCTGACGCAGAGCAAGCTGCTCCTGCCCAAGACGACGTAGTTGATGCTGAGTTTGAAGAAGTGAAAGACGACAAAAAGTAATTTGTCTAAGCACTTTTAGTAAGTAAATAACGGGCGTTGTGTGAACAACGCCCGTGTGTCTATCAAAAGCCATTACTTTCAACTGGTTTGGTTGCGAGAAGTAGAACACCCATTATGTCAAAACGTGATTATTACGAAGTTCTTGGTCTAGGCAAAGATGCCAGCGAACGAGACATTAAAAAAGCCTATAAACGTCTGGCGATGAAATTTCACCCAGACCGTACCAAAGGTGATAAAGCTTCTGAAGAGAAATTCAAAGAAGTGAAAGAGGCTTATGAAGTACTAAGTAATCCTCAAAAGAAAGAAGCTTACGATCACTATGGTCACGCAGGGGTTGATCCAAACCGCGGCGCTGGTGGTTTTGGTGGCGGACACGGCGACTTTGGCGACGCATTTGGCGACATCTTTGGTGATATTTTTGGTGGTGGACGCGGTGGCGGCGGTGGTCGTCGTCAGCCTCAGCGTGGCTCAGATCTTCGCTACAACTTAGAGTTGAGCTTAGAGCAAGCTGTTAAAGGTGTTAAGAAAGAAATTCGTGTACCTACTCTAGTGCACTGTGAGCAGTGTAATGGTAGCGGCGCTAAAAAAGGCTCTACGCCAAAAACTTGTGGTACCTGTCATGGTCAAGGCCAAGTACAGATGCGTCAAGGCTTCTTTGCTGTTCAGCAAGCTTGTCCTACCTGTAAGGGTAAAGGCTCAATTATTTCTGATCCTTGCCATAAGTGTCATGGCGAAGGTCGTTACGAGCGCTCAAAAACTCTATCAGTTAGCATCCCTGCTGGCGTTGATACTGGTGATCGCGTTCGTTTATCAGGTGAAGGTGAAGCGGGCGAGAGCGGTGCTCCAGCCGGCGATTTATATGTACAAGTACATGTTAAAGAACACCCCATCTTTAAGCGTGAAGAAAACAACCTTTACTGCGAGGTGCCAATTAGCTTCACCTTGGCTGCTTTAGGGGGCGAGATTGAAGTGCCTACTTTAGATGGTCGAGTTAATCTAAAAGTACCTAACGAAACGCAAACTGGTCGCATGTTTAGAATGCGAGGCAAAGGCGTTAAATCGGTACGTGGTGGCCCAATTGGCGACTTAATCTGCAAAGTAATCGTAGAAACGCCGGTTAAGCTAAACGAAACCCAAAAGCAGCTACTTAAAGACTTTGAGGAAAGCTGTGGAGGCTCTGCTAGCGGCAAGCACAAGCCTAAAGCCGAGGGGTTTTTCGATGGAGTTAAAAAGTTTTTTGATGACTTAACCAGTTAATTAAAAAACCTAAAGAAAAGCGGCTATTAGCCGCTTTTTTTATGCTTACTATAAATACATAGTGCCCAATTATCAGCGTTTAAAGTGGCCCATTGACTATGCTATCCTTTGAAAAAATCATTAGGTTGCATGATGATAAGTCTTGTTTTAGGTGGCATTAGAAGCGGCAAAAGTTCTTGGGCTGAACAGCAGTTCCAAAGGAACAGTGAGCAGAAGCCAGTATATATTGCTACTGCGATGGCGAGCGATGAAGAAATGAGCCAACGGATTGCTCATCATCAATCTTTACGAAAGGCTACCTTTGAGACACATGAGCTAGATTTCACTGGTGAGGCATTAAGCGAAGTATTACTCTCCTATTCCAGTAGAAGCCGGCCAATATTGTTAGAATGCATGTCTACTTGGTTGGGGTGGTGGCTATGTACCAATAAATCTGTAGAGCAGCAGTTAGTTGATATTCAACAGCAGTCTTGTGCACTGCTGACATGCTTAGATGAACTGAGCAGTGATGTGGTTATCGTGAGTAACGAAGTGGGTTTGGGCTTGGTATCAGACAACGCTATGGGTCGTAGGTTTGCCGATGAACTTGGGCGACTAAACCAAGCCTTAGCGGCAAAAGCCGATAAAGTAGTATTTGTTAGTGCTGGCTTACCGCTAGTATTAAAGGAGTGATTGCCTAAATAGGCAGTAATGAAATGGAATGCATGAATGAATAAGATCTTAAAAAACGCCATTATAGTTAGCTCTATTGCTGCTTTGCTTAGCTGCTCTGCTTCTCCTACCGGGCGTAAACGGGTATTGCTTTATGATGACTCAAAGATGAGTGCCTTAGGTGCGCAATCTTTTGAAGAAATTAAAAAGCAGGAAAAGATCTATACCGATAAAGCCACTAATGATTATGTTGCTTGTGTGTCTAATGCGGTTACTGCTGAAATCCCCGGTCACTATGGTGATGAAGATTGGGAAGTCGTAGTATTTGATTCTGAGCAAGTTAATGCGTTTGCATTGCCAGGTGCGCATGTTGGTGTATATACCGGATTAATCAAGGTGGCCGAAACTCCAGATCAGTTGGCGACGGTTATAGGCCATGAGATAGCTCATGTTTTAGCGGAGCATAGCAACGAGCGGTTATCGCAAAACCAAATAGCGGGAATTGGTACTGCGGTTGCTGCTGTTGCAATTGGCGTAAGTGACGATGTAAAACATAAGGGAGCCGCTATGGCTGCACTTGGTTTAGGAGTGCAATACGGCGTGTTACTGCCCTATGGTCGTACCCAAGAAAGCGAAGCAGATTTAATGGGCTTAGACTTAATGGCCAGCGCCGGTTTTAATCCTCGCGCGAGTGTCGCTCTTTGGCAAAATATGGCTAAAGCGGGTGGTGGTTCAGTCCCCGAGTTTTTGTCAACTCACCCTTCAAATCAAACGCGTATTGCTGATTTAGAAGAACGTATGCCGCGTGCCATTCAACTAGAAAAGCAAGCCATTGCCCAAGGCAAAAACCCTCAGTGTATTCGCCCTGCCAGTTTTGATACTAAAAATATCTCTAAAGAGCCAGATATTGATAAAACTAGCTAGTCTTAGTGATGCCGAAGACATCTGCCGGGTTCAACGACGAAGCTGGCAGCATGTCTACTCTCAGCAACTCATTGCCGATATGTTTCAAGCCCTACCATTTGAACTGCATCAGCAACTGTGGCTGCAACGTCTTAGCTGTGAAGAAAACCAAATCTGGGTATTAAAAACGACGGGCATACAGGGTTTTTTAATGCTGGAGAAGCAAGCGCCAGAGATTGAATTAGCGGCACTGTATTTACAACCGGATGTCATTGGCCAAGGCTGGGGCAGAGCCTTATTGGAACAAGCTTGTCAGAGCACTGCGCAGAAGGATGTGTACTGCTGGGTGATGCAAGATAACCCGCATGCACAGGGCTTTTATCGCCATATGGGCTTTAAATTTACTGGTGAGCAACGCCAAGTAGAATTTGCCAGCAGTTACTTTGTTCAAAAAAAGGCGCATTTAGCCGCAGACCAACGGTTTTTCTAGTGACTTTGTGGTAATCTTTTGGCTCTTTTTAACGATCAGAATTAAGAGTTCAAATGAGCGATAAATATCAAGGCGCAGCAGCGCAAGCAAGTTACGGCTACGGCCTTCAAATTGGTGAGCAAATTGAGCGTGCAGCATTCGACGGCTTAGAAGTGAATGCAATGCTTGACGGTATTCGTGACGTAATGCAAGGCGCGCAACCACAGCTTGATGAAGCAGTTATTAGTGCGGCTTTCCAAGAAATTACTAAAGAAATTGAAGCAAAAAAAGCTGAGCAACATAAAGAAGCAATGGCTGAAGGCGAAAATTTCTTAGCTGATAACGGCAAACGCCCAGAAATTAACAAAACAGAATCTGGTCTTCAATACGAAGTATTAGTTGAAGGTGAAGGCGAATCGCCAAGTGCTAGCAGCAAAGTACAAGTTCACTATGAAGGCACCTTAATTTCTGGCGAAGTATTCGACAGCTCTGTACAGCGTGGTCAACCTGCAGAATTCCCTGTAAATGGTGTAATTAAAGGTTGGACTGAAGCGCTACAACGCATGAAAGTGGGTGACAAATGGAAGCTGTACATTCCTCAAGAGCTTGCTTATGGCTCTCAAGGTGCAGGTGCAGCAATTCCTCCTTTTGCAGCCCTAGTATTTGAAGTTGAGTTACTAGCTATTCTTGGCTAATAGTAATTTCAATTAATAGAAGCCGGCTTTAAGCCGGTTTTTTTATGCGCCAAAGTTGTGCGTGGCTGTTCTAAGTTAGTGAATTTTATGAAAAAACACGAATACTCCTTTAGGGGTAATTGTGTTTGTAAGTTAATGATTTTTGGTGTTAAAAAAATGTGATCTAGATCTTGGCACATCCTTAGCTACTCCCTAAGTGTTATCACAAATTAGTTACTTCCAACTGGGTATTAGGAGCAGGGAATGCAGAAATCAGCACCATTAAGCTTACAAAAAATCATTAAGACGACCATCGCCGCTGCAGTGGTATCGGCCAGTTTTATTGGCTTCAGCCATGCAGAAGTGGGAGAGCCAGAGAAGGAAGATCTTAAGTTTGGTTTTATTAAACTTACCGACATGGCTCCACTTGCAGTGGCGTATGAAAAAGGCTACTTCGAAGACGAAGGATTGTATGTTCAGTTAGAAGCGCAAGCTAACTGGAAAGTATTATTAGACCGCGTAATTACCGGTGAGCTAGATGGCGCTCACATGTTGGCTGGTCAACCTTTAGGTGCCACCATTGGCTTTGGTACTAAAGCCGACATTATTACAGCGTTCAGCATGGACTTAAACGGTAACGCAATTACCGTATCAAACGATATTTGGGCACAGATGAAACCGCACGTGCCACATAAAGATGGTAAGCCTGTTCATCCAATTAAAGCCGATGCGCTTAAGCCGGTAGTGGATAGTTACGTCGACCAAGGTAAGCCATTTAACATGGGCATGGTATTCCCAGTGTCTACACATAACTACGAGTTACGTTACTGGTTAGCTGCTGGTGGTATTCACCCCGGTTACTACGCGCCGCACAAAGGCGATACCTCTGGCAAAATTGATGCTGATGCGCTGTTGTCTGTAACGCCACCTCCGCAAATGCCATCAACCATGGAAGCTGGCACTATCTACGGTTACTGTGTGGGTGAACCTTGGAACCAACAAGCCGTATTTAAAGGCATTGGTGTTCCAGTTGTTACCGACTATGAGATTTGGAAAAACAACCCAGAGAAAGTGTTTGGTGTAAGTAAAGGTTGGGCTGACGAATATCCAAATACCCACATTCGCGTAGTGAAAGCAATGATTCGTGCAGCTAAGTGGTTGGATGAAGAGAACAACAAAAACCGCCCAGAAGCCGTTAAAATTCTCTCTAAAAGCCAATATGTTGGTGCCGACCACGACGTAATTGCCAACAGCATGACAGGTACTTTTGAATACGAGAAAGGCGATAAGCGCGAAGTGCCAGACTTTAACGTATTCTTCCGTTACAACGCGACTTACCCATACTACAGTGACGCGATTTGGTACCTAACGCAGATGCGTCGCTGGGGACAAATTTCTGATAACAAACCAGACTCTTGGTATATGGATATCGCTAAGAAAGTATATCGCCCAGACATTTACGCAATTGCCGCGAAAGAGCTAATTGCTGATGGTGTGATTGATGCTAGCGAGTTTCCTGATTTTGCTACCGAGAGTGGCTTTAAACCGCCACAAAAACATTTCATTGATAACATTGTTTACGATGGTTCAAAACCCAATGCGTATCTTGAGAAGTTTTCGATTGGCCTGAAAAAAGACGACAAGATCTAAGCCGAATCGTTATTGAGAGCGGCCGGGCTTAAGGGCCCGGCATCGAGATTTGCAAAAGGAGTTGTAGAGATGAAAGACAAGTTAATTCACTCTTTAGAAACTGTAGGATTAAGCCCTATGGTACCCGTGGTTCGTTTGGCTAGCGGTGAAAACCCAAAGCAGCAATGTACCGAAATATTTGAACGAATAGGCCTGCCTATTTTGGCCATTGCTTTGTTCTTGTTGTTGTGGAGTGTATCAGCGGCAAAAGTACAAACTAGCCTAGGAACCTTGCCTGGCCCAGCTCAAGTTTGGGAGCAATACCAAGGCTTAGTGGTAGAGCATAAAGAGGAGCGTGCGAAAGAAGAGGCCTTCTATGAACGTCAAGAAGCTCGCAATGCGAAGAAGCTGGCTAAAAATCCTGATGCAGAAGTAAAAATACGGCCTTACACTGGCAAGGAAACCTTCTTTGACCAGATACTTACCAGTTTATATACGGTATTCACCGGCTTTATACTTGCCAGTTTAATTGCTATCCCAATTGGGGTTGCCTGTGGTTTGAATAAAAAACTCTATGGCGCGGTTAGCCCGATTATCCAGATTCTTAAACCGGTTTCGCCATTAGCATGGTTACCAATAGTTACCATGGTGGTGAGTGCGGTTTATGTAAGCAGTGACCCAATGTTTTCTAAGTCATTCGTGACTTCGGCCATTACAGTAACCTTATGTTCGCTATGGCCAACACTAATTAACACCGCGACGGGCGTTGCATCTATTGATAAAGACTGGTTAAACGTTGGGCGAGTGATTCAGTTACATTGGTCTAAGCAAGTGACCAAAATCGCCATTCCAGCTTCTCTGCCAATGATATTCACTGGCTTACGTATCTCACTCGGTATTGGCTGGATGGTACTTATTGCAGCAGAAATGCTCGCGCAAAACCCTGGCCTAGGTAAATTTGTGTGGGATGAGTTTCAAAACGGTAGTTCTAACTCACTAGGGCGTATCATGGTGGCAGTAGTAGTCATTGGCTTAATTGGTTATGTACTTGATTGGTTAATGGTAAGCCTACAAAAAATTATTTCTCATTCAAGCCCAGAAAGTGCGCGATAGGATAAGGAAAACATTATGTCTCAGTATTTAGAAATTGATCACGTTAGTATTGATTTCCCCACTAAAAATGGTCCTTTCCGAGCATTAAATGGGGTGGACTTGAAAATTGCAAAGGGTGAGTTTGTATCCTTAATTGGCCACTCAGGTTGTGGTAAATCTACGGTGTTAAACATTGTGGCGGGTTTATATAACGCAACAGAAGGTGGTGTGGTATTAGAAGGAAAAGAGGTATTTCAGCCTGGTCCAGACCGCGCAGTTGTGTTTCAAAACCACTCTTTATTGCCATGGCTTACTGCTTATCAAAATGTTGAATTGGCGGTAAAAGAAGTATTTAAAGGGCAAAAATCTAAGGCTGAAATGAAAGACTGGATTGAGCACAATCTAGAGCTTGTTCACATGAGCCATGCAGCGCATAAGCGACCAGATGAGATTTCGGGGGGGATGAAGCAACGTGTTGGCATTGCTCGCGCGTTAGCCATGCAACCAAAAGTACTGCTGATGGATGAACCGTTTGGCGCGCTCGATGCGCTAACTCGCGCTCATTTGCAGGACTCTTTAATGGAAATCCAGCAAGAGTTAAACAATACGGTAATCATGATTACTCACGATGTAGATGAAGCAGTATTGTTGTCAGATAAAATTGTGATGATGACTAATGGACCAGCGGCAACCATTGGTGAAGTGCTTGATGTTAAACTTGAGCGACCGCGTGACCGAGTTGCGCTCGCTGATGATCAAGAGTACAACCATTATCGTTCGCAAGTGCTTAAGTTTCTTTACGAGCGTCAGCGTAACCCGGCACAAGCTACAAAGAAAGCTAAACCAAAGTTGGTTAAATCCGGTGAAGCCGCGTAATTATTACTGTTTAAACCGTTGTTACTGAGTTTCTTTCTAACTAAAAAGGCCACTACTTATAGCAGGGCGGGAGCATACTTTGATGGATTTATAACCCAAAGAAGACTCTTGCCCTATAATCATCGTTCCAACCCGCTTTCTTCAGCTTCACTTTTTGGCTCGGCGCACCACATTCGCATTGCTTGAGCATATTCATCACAAAACGTCTAGATAACGCAATGTTTTCAACGGCACCATCTAAAGTAATACGAGAGCTATCTTCTTTAAAAACAACATCTAAAACATAATGTTGGCTGTTCTCAATCCGCCAATGCTGGCGAATATAATGGCCCAGTAGTTTGTGGTTTGGCGACAAAGAACTAATGTAGTAAGAGGTATCTACAGTACCTTTACCATTGATCACACGATGGCGTTCCACTGCTATGATGCTTCTTATCGTCGGCCATTTCTTCGCCAATTCGTCGGGCAATTTGGCCTTTATCTGAAATACGTATCGCTCTTCGCTGCGACCATGTTTTTTCTCTTTGACCTCGGTGACTATTTTCTCTTTACCTGCATCAAAAATCGCTTGGAACTGCTCCACAACAGCCGCTCTAAGCTTGGGCTGATTATTCTTAACCTGGACAACAACATGCGCTTGTTTTTCTTTGATTTTTTCTAGTGTTTCACGCTGGCAATGCAGTGCATCAACCGTGACAACACTACCCTTTACATTAATGACATCAAGCATTTGACGAACAATGCTTATTTCACCATTTTTAGTCTCAGTCGGCTTTTGGCTTAGAACGAGGCCACGCTCGGTGTCGTAAGCCGTGACCAACTGCAATGCTGTTTTCCTGTCGTTACGATAGGAGCCCCGTAGAACCTTTCCGTCAAAAGCGATAATGGGTTTGTTCTGAGTAGTTCGTTGTTCGTTAATCCAAAGAGCCAAAGCTTCAAGCAAAGATTCCGCAACAACGGAACGCAAGATGCGAGCTATCGTGTGTCTTCGAGGGATGCCATGCTCGAATGGTCGATATTTTCTTAACCAGTCGAGTTTTTCTTCTCCAAAAAATTCAATGTCTTGCCAACCTTCGCATCCCGATGCGATAGCGCTGATCACAAGGAACATAACATCAATAAGGTTGTGTTTCTGGTTGATGTCCGATCGAGTATCTTCTACAACAGATAAGTGTTCAATAAGGTTCAAAATGACTGTGCTGCTGAGGGTTTGGCACAATTAGATCATATTAGTTAACAAAGTGCGATCCCGCCCTGCTACTTATAGGTAGTGGCCTTTTTAGTACGAGCGCTCTCAATAGAGCAAGTCACCTGAGCTTGGGATAATAAAACTATCTCGCCAGAAACATGAAGCTAGATTAAGTACTGGGTTGTAGAATTCTCGTCACTTTCTTATTCCGAGTTCAGGTTAAATAGGTTTTTAAGCACTTTAGGCTGATATTTAGGCTAAACCTCGTTTTATATAGCTTGCTTTGCTATAGTCGAGCCACAAATTAAGACGGGTGTGGCCAGTTTCAAAGGAGAATAAACATGTCGCAAGTTAGAGTGGCAATTGTTGGTTGTAACGGAAGAATGGGTAAGAATTTACTCGAAGCAGTAAATCAAAGTTCGGCCACAACCTTAGGTGCGGCAACAGAACGCCCTGGTTCAAGCTTAATCGGTGTTGATGCTGGTGAGCTAGCGGGTTTAGGCAAATTGAATATCGCCATTGTGGATAACATTGAACAAGCCAAAGATGATATCGATGTAATTATTGATTTTACTGCACCTGTTGTTACTTTGGTTCATGTTGAGTGGGCGCGCGCCAACAATAAGAAGATGGTTATTGGTACCACCGGTTTTAGTGATGAACAAAAGCAGCAGTTAAAAGATGCAGCCGAAGATATAGCTATTATGTTTGCGCCCAACATGAGTGTTGGCGTTAACCTAGTATTTAAGCTTTTAGAAGTCGCCGCTAAAGTGATGGGCGATTACACTGATATCGAGATTATTGAAGGCCACCATCGCCATAAAGTAGACGCTCCTTCAGGAACGGCCTTGGGTATGGGAGAGGCGATTGCCGATACGCTGGGGCGTGATCTTAAAAAAGTAGCAGTATATGGCCGCGAAGGCATTACTGGCGAGCGTGATAGAGATACCATTGGCTTTGCTACCATTCGCGCCGGTGACTTAGTGGGTGAACATACCGCGATGTTTGCTGATATTGGTGAGCGCGTAGAGATCACGCATAAAGCATCGAGTAGAATGACCTTCGCTAATGGCGCAGTACGTGCGGCATCTTGGTTACAAGACAAGCCTAATGGTTTATTCAACATGCGAGATGTACTCGGTTTGAATGATTAATAAATAAGCTTTATTAATCTTTATTGCTTTTTATAAATAAACGTCGCAATGCGACGTTTTTTATTCCTTAAATTTTACATTAGTATTTTATCCCGATAAAACTATTGAAAGCGTTATCAAGAGTTTTTTTGAAAGCGTTTTCAAGGATTATGTTCTTTGAGCGGTCTCACAAAGCCTATAAAAAATACAGTAATGTGACATTGTGTTACTCAAAGTTACGTTGTCGTCACAGTCCTTTTGGTCTTGAACCCCTAACTTATGTGCATCTCGTCCAATGGAAGGCGAGAGCAAATAAAACCCAAACATAAAAACAGTAATTTACTGAATATCGGTTCAGTAAAAGGAAAGGAAAGGCTGACATGGATATAAAAATTAGTAGGCTAGCTAAGCTTACCATGCCATTCGTAGTAGCAGTTGCAATTACAGCTTGTGGCAGTAGCAAAACAGAAATTGTACCGGAGGTACAAGAGCCTTCGGTTTCAGTGCCAGAAGTAGTTGAAACTGATCCCGTAATTGTTTTACCTGGTGCAGCACCTGCACCTTCAGCGGAACAGTTTGGATTTAGTTACGTGGCCGAAGTTGCTAATGGAGCTTCAGCCCAAGTAGCACTTAGTGCCCGAGCGACAGAATATAATGCTTGGGTTTTGCAATGTGCTGATAGCTCTTATACAGCGGAAGGAAATGATGACTTTGGTCCTTCTTGGCTTATTAATGTAAGTGAGCTTGATACATGTACGGATTTCAAAGTTCTTGACGAGAATCTAGAAGAAAAGGCCTCATTTACTGCTAGCGCAAGCTTAGCGGGTAAAAACGTTGGTATTGCAGAAGGAAGCAGTGACCTGATTGAGGGCTCAAGAGGCGATTTATTGTTAACTGGTCAAGGCCTGCCTCAAGCTGGTACTGATGTTGTATTACCTGAAGTAGAGGCTCCAGGAGATCATGAAGCTGCAAGTAGCGGTCAAATAGCATTACAGATTTATGATCCAATGGGTGATTTTGCAGATGATTATGACTCAATGAACCTTCATCTTTGGAAAGATGGATGTGATAATTCTCCGTTAAGTGACAGCATTCTAAATAACGGGTGGGATGATGTAAGTGTTACCCCTGATACTTCAGATGAGTTCGGTCCTGTATGGTATTTACCTATTGATGCCGACGAAGGCTGCTTCAATGTTATTTTCCGTACTAACGAAAACAAAGATAAGTTAATTGGCGATGACCTAAGAATTGATGTCGCTACAATGGGCGAAAATCGTTCAATTACCTTTATGCCTAGTAACAGTACTCAGTTTGCTAGTCGAGATGTTGCATTTGAAGAAGCGGGTCCTTCTGCTGGATTTGAGGTCAATACTATTGGTGCAATCATGCTAGATGATAAGACCATCGCCTGGAGAGGTGGTGATGGAGCATCTATGGTTCAGTTGATGTTTACCCATGATGGCGAATTCTCTGTTTCCGATGGTGTAGTTAGTGGGTCATCGATAGTTTTGTCTGGTAGCACCTTATCTGATGAACAGAAAGCGAAATTTCCACATTTAGCTAATTACCCAGCATTCAGCTTACCAAGCCTTCCTGAGTCAATTTCTTTATCAGATATATTAAAAGGCAGCGTTGTTGCCATAGCTTCTGATGAAGCTGGTGAAATGCGTTCTGTTACGGCTGTTCAATATGCGGGAGCTCTAGATGCATTGTATGCTGAAGCAGCTACTGAACTAGAATTTGGTGCGGTTGTTGGAGCAGATCAAACAACTTTCCGAATTTGGGCTCCGACGGCGACAAATGTTGAGTTAGTTTTATATAACAATGACAAAACAGAACGTGAACGCATCCCAATGGTTGAGGATAAAGCTTCAGGTAGTTGGAGTGTAAGCTCAGCTAATGGAGATGTAGATCGTAGCTATTACCGTTACGCTTTAACTGTTTTTAACCCAAGTAAGCAAAAAGTTTATGGTTATGAGGTTACTGACCCTTATTCGCTAAGTTTGTCGATGAACTCTTTATACAGCCAAGTTGTAGATTTAGATGCCGATGATCTAAAACCAGCAGGATGGGATTCTTTAGAAGCTCCGCATTCTCAGTTGGGTAGTGATTTGTCCGATATGATTATTTATGAAGCTCACGTACGAGACTTTTCTTCATTAGATGTTAGTACTGAAAATAAAGGTAAGTACTTAGCATTCACTGAAGAAGGTACTGTACCAACCGAGCATTTGAAATCACTGAGTGAGGCAGGACTAACACATTTACATTTAATGCCGGTATTTGACCTAGCAACAATTAACGAAGATCCTGCAAAAGTTGCAAATATCGATGATGCCTTTAGTAAGTTGTGTTCTGTTAACCCAGCAGTAAATGAGTCAGAATTTTCTTCTTATTGTGGTAGCGGACAAACTTTAGCCGAAGTATTTGCTGAGTTAAGCGATGAAGACGGAATAGAGTCGCCAAAAGTTCAAGCTCTTAATGAGTACGTTCGTGGTGTAGATAGCTATAACTGGGGCTATGATCCTTATCATTTCAACGTGCCAGAAGGCTCTTACTCAACCAACGCGGAAGGCACAGCTCGTATTTTAGAATTCCGTGAAATGGTTAAGTCGGTTAAAGAAACACTCGGGTTAAATGTAGTTGTAGACGTGGTGTATAACCATACTAATGCATCTGGTCTAAATGATAAGTCGGTTCTAGATAAAGTAGTTCCTCTTTATTATCAGCGCTTAGTTCCTGACACTGGCATGGTCGAAACTTCGACATGTTGTGACAATACTGCTCCTGAGCATGCAATGTACGCCAAGTTTATTGATGATTCTCTTGAGCTTTGGACAGAGCAATACAAAATCGACGCATATCGTTGGGACTTAATGGGGCACCATCCTTTAGAGCAAATGATTGGTACATTAGAGGCTGCTAGAGCTGTTAATCCAGAAGTTTACTTTTACGGTGAAGGTTGGAACTTCGGTGAAGTTCAAGATGACCGCCGTTTCGTTCAAGCTACTCAGAAAAATTTGGGCGGCACTGGTATAGGGTCTTTCTCTGACCGTTTACGTGATGCGGTTCGAGGCGGTAGCCCATTTGATGAAGCTGACGGTATCAGAGCTGCTCAGGGCTTTGGTAATGGAGCTTATGTGTTGCCAAATGAATTAGTTTCCTTAGAAGGTGAAGCTAATGAAGATGGTCAAACTCCAGGTGATATTGAAAAGGCTAGAGCGTTACATCAAGCAGATTTAACTCGTTTGGGAATGGCGGCTAACCTTAGCGATTTCTTGATGATGACTAAAGATGATGTAGCCATGTACGGCAGCAGTGTTGATTATAATGGTCAAGAAGCTGGTTACGCTGAAGAACCTTGGGAAATACAAAACTATGTATCAAAGCATGATAACCAAACGCTTTGGGACATTAACATGTACAAAGTGTCACATGAAGCTAGCGCTGAAGACCGCGTTAAAATGCAGGGGGTAGCTTTATCAACAGTGATGCTAGGTCAAGCTATTCCATTTACTCACATGGGTGTTGAGTTGCTACGTTCTAAATCTATGCAGCGGGATTCATATGATTATGGCGATTGGTATAACAAGGTTGACTTTACTTTAGCGGACAACAACTGGGATAAAGGTCTACCTGCAGCAGACAAAGATCAGGCTAACTATGCCACTATCGCTGGTGTGTTAACTGATAAAGCGCAACCTGCAGCAATTGACATGATGAACTCTGTTGATGTTTACAAAGAGTTGCTTCGTTTACGTAAAGCTTCACCTTTGATGACGCTACCTAGTGGTCAAGAAATCATTGACCGAGTTGACTTCCGAAATGTAGGGTCTAGTCAGACACCTGGTTTAATCGTTATGACAATTGATAATGGTTTAACTCAAGAAACAGACTTAGATGCTAATTTAGACGGCATTGTTGTCATTGTGAATGCTACCCCTGAATCTCAGATGGTAAACAACTTTATTGATGGCGAAGGGGCTCCAATTGTTCTTGCTAACCTTGAATTGAGTGATGCTCACTCAGATGCAAACTCAATTGCTGGAGACGCAAGTTTTGCTGACGGTAAGTTTACCGTTCCTGCTTGGTCATCAGCCGTATTTAATATGGTTCGAGATGGCGAGCGTGGTATGGGTCTACCACAATCTGATAAAGGTGATGTACCGCCAATGGGACTAGCTAAAGTCTATGTGGCTGGTGGTATGAACGGGTGGACAGTAGATGGCACAGAAGCTAGTTATAGCGGTGATGGCATCTATTCAGCAGACGTTGCGTTGTTAGAGTCTCAAGAATACAAATTCACGTTAGGTGATTGGGGTTTAGCGAATTGGGGCTGTGGCGCAAGCAATTGTGCTGTTAACTTTACTCAAGCTGGTTACTACACATTAAGTTTAGATGCGACTGATTCTGCTAATCCTGTTGTTCAAGAGGAGGTGCTAAAAGAAGCGTTTGCTGATATCGCTATGCATATGCCTGGAAGCTTAAATGAATGGTCTCACAACGCTCAATCTTCTATGACATACGTAAATGGTGCTAGCTACACAATTACTTTCACAACGGACTCGGCCGTTAGTTTCAAAATTACTGGCAGTACTTGGGGAACTTACGAGCATGGATATGCTGATGTGAATGTTGCTGAAGGTTCTTTGGCGTTAGCTGATGATAGCGGTAATATTCAATTTACCCCTGCAGCAGCTGGAACTTATGTTCTTACTTTTGATTTAGTTAGTAAAAACATTTCAGTTAACCTACAGCAGTAAGTAGTTAGTCACTTATATAAAGCCGCTCATACCAGAGCGGCTTTTTTATTTAGCGTCTTCAGTAGCTGATATGCTTTACAATTAGCGTAAACTTCTAGTCCTTTCCTATCCAAGGAAACATTATGTTTTGAGGGGTTTCTTCTTAAACTGGACCATAAAGCTTGTTTTTATAAGTTTGTATAAAAATTGATAGACCTTTTTCAATATCTCTTCTATAATCCGCGGAATTTGCCAAAATTTTATCGTATTGGGCTAAAGTTTACCCTTTAGTTCAACTTTGTCGTGTCGACAGTTCTTTGTTAGGAGGTTGCCTTGAGCAAATCAGCGCTGCTGGTATTAGAAGACGGTACCGTGTTCCGTGGAACCGCAATCGGAGCCAATGGTTCTGCCGTTGGAGAAGTTGTTTTTAATACTTCGATGACCGGATACCAAGAAATTTTAACTGACCCCTCATATGCTCGCCAAATTGTCACCCTCACTTACCCCCATATCGGAAACTACGGAACCACCCCAGAAGATGAAGAATCGAATGCTATCCACGCTTGTGGTCTAGTTATTCGTGATTTGCCTTTGGTGGCGAGTAATTTCCGTAGCCAACAAAGCTTAAGTGAATATTTGGAAGCAAGAAACGTAGTAGGTATTGCGGATATAGACACCCGCAAGCTAACGCGTATTCTTCGTGAAAAAGGTGCGCAAGCGGGTTGTATTGTAGCGGGTGAAGATTTAGATGAAGCGCAAGCTTTAGCTGAAGCGAAAGCCTTCCCCGGCTTAAAAGGGATGGATCTCGCCAAAGAAGTTACCACGGCTGATACTTACACTTGGGCGCAGGGCTCTTGGGATCTTAAAGCTGGGCTTCCTGCCGATAGTGAAGACAGTAAGTTTCACGTAGTTGCTTATGATTTTGGTGTTAAACGCAATATTTTGCGTATGTTAGTGGACCGTGGTTGTAAACTAACCGTGGTTCCGGCTAAAACATCAGCTGAAGAGGTACTTGCCTTAAACCCTGATGGCATCTTCTTGTCTAATGGCCCTGGCGACCCAGAGCCATGTGATTATGCAATCGCAGCTACCAAAACCTTCCTTGAAACAGATATCCCAGTATTTGGTATTTGTTTAGGTCACCAAATTCTCGCTTTAGCCAGTGGTGCTAAAACAGTGAAAATGAAATTTGGCCATCACGGCGGTAACCATCCGGTTAAAGATATCAAACATGACCGCGTAATGATTACTGCGCAAAACCATGGTTTTGCAGTAGATGAAAAAACCTTGCCAGAAAATCTAACAATGACTCATTTCTCATTGTTCGATCAAAGCTTGCAAGGCATTCATCGTACAGATAAGCCAGCGTTTAGCTTCCAAGGACACCCAGAAGCCAGCCCTGGTCCGCATGATGCAGCGCCATTGTTTGACCACTTCATTGAATTAATTGAGCAGCGCCTTAACGGCCAAGCGTAGGTAGAGAGCAGCAGAACTTATGCCAAAACGTAGTGATATAAAAAGTATTCTAATATTGGGCGCAGGCCCAATTGTTATCGGCCAGGCTTGTGAATTTGACTATTCTGGCGCTCAGGCTTGTAAAGCCTTGCGTGAAGAAGGTTACCGAGTCATCTTGGTTAACTCTAACCCCGCTACTATTATGACTGACCCAGAGATGGCTGATGCAACTTACATCGAGCCAATTCACTGGGAAGTGGTAGAGCGAATTATTGAAAAAGAACGCCCAGACGCAGTATTGCCAACCATGGGTGGCCAAACCGCATTAAACTGTGCGCTAGAGCTTGAAAGCAAAGGCGTGCTAGAGAAATACAATGTTGAAATGATTGGTGCGACGGCTGATGCGATCGATAAAGCAGAAGATCGTAATCGTTTCGACCAAGCAATGAAAAGCATTGGCTTAGCTTGTCCAAATGCGGGCATTGCTCACTCAATGGAAGAAGCCTACGGCGTATTAGAAGAAGTTGGTTTCCCATGTATTATCCGACCTTCTTTCACTATGGGCGGCACCGGTGGCGGTATTGCTTATAACAAAGAAGAGTTTGATGAGATTTGTGCCCGCGGCCTAGATCTTTCACCAACCAGCGAGCTGTTGATTGATGAAAGCTTAATCGGTTGGAAAGAGTACGAGATGGAAGTGGTACGTGATAAAAACGATAACTGTATTATCGTTTGTGCCATCGAAAACTTCGACCCAATGGGTGTACACACTGGTGACTCAATTACTGTAGCACCAGCGCAAACCTTGTCAGACAAAGAATACCAATTGATGCGTAATGCATCGCTTGCAGTTCTGCGCGAGATTGGTGTTGAAACAGGTGGTTCTAACGTACAGTTTGGTATTTGTCCAAATACTGGCCGTATGGTTATCATCGAGATGAACCCGCGAGTATCTCGTTCATCTGCACTAGCATCTAAAGCGACTGGTTTCCCAATTGCTAAAATTGCAGCTAAATTGGCAGTAGGCTTTACCCTTGATGAATTGCAAAACGACATTACTGGTGGCCAAACACCTGCTTCGTTTGAGCCTTCAATCGACTATGTTGTAACAAAAATCCCTCGCTTCAACTTCGAGAAATTTGCTGGTGCTAACGATCGCCTAACCACTCAAATGAAGTCGGTGGGTGAAGTTATGGCGATTGGTCGTAACCAACAAGAGTCACTACAAAAAGCCTTGCGTGGTTTAGAAGTGGGTGTAGACGGCTTCGATCCAATTGTTGACCTAAATGCACCTGATGCAATGGAAACCATTCGTCACGAACTACAAAATGTCGGTGCAGACCGTATTTGGTATATCGCTGATGCTTTCCGTGCAGGCATGTCTGTTGAAGATGTATTTGCCTTAACCAATATCGATCGCTGGTTCTTGGTACAAATCGAAGACATTGTATTGTTAGAAAACCAAGTAGCTAAAGACGGCGTAGCCAGTTTAGATGAAGTAACACTACGTAAGCTAAAGCGTAAAGGTTTCGCCGATGCTCGTTTAGCTAAATTAACCGGTGTATCGGATAAAGAAATCCGTAAGTTACGCCATCGTTTAGAAGTGCTGCCAGTATACAAACGAGTGGACACCTGTGCCGCTGAATTTGCTACCGACACAGCTTACATGTATTCAACTTACGATGAAGAGTGTGAAGCTCAACCATCTGATAAGAAGAAAATCATGGTGTTGGGCGGCGGACCTAACCGTATTGGTCAAGGTATCGAGTTTGACTACTGTTGTGTACACGCTGCGCTAGCGATGCGTGAAGACGGTTACGAAACCATTATGGTTAACTGTAACCCAGAAACCGTTTCAACAGACTATGACACCTCAGACCGTTTGTACTTTGAACCGGTAACGCTTGAAGACGTACTAGAGATTGTGCGTGTAGAACAGCCAACCGGTGTTATTGTTCAATATGGTGGCCAAACACCACTTAAGCTGGCGCGTGAATTAGAAGCGGCTGGCGTGCCAATTATTGGTACGTCTCCAGATGCGATTGACCGCGCTGAAGACCGTGAACGTTTCCAAGTTGCAGTTGATCGCTTGAAGCTTAAGCAACCAGAAAACGATACAGTTTCAACTACAGAAGAAGCTGTTATCTCAGCAGAGCGTATCGGTTATCCATTGGTTGTTCGTCCATCTTATGTACTAGGTGGCCGTGCAATGGAAATTGTTTACGATGAGCAAGATTTACGTCGCTACTTTAAAGAGGCTGTAAGTGTGTCTAACGACTCACCGGTTCTTTTAGATAGCTTCCTAAATGATGCGGTTGAAATTGACATCGATGCTATCTGTGATGGCAAGGATGTGGTTATCGGCGGCATTATGGAGCACATCGAGCAAGCGGGCGTTCACTCTGGTGATTCGGCCTGTTCATTGCCTGCTTATACGCTAAGCCCACAAATTCAAGATCGTATGCGTGAGCAAGTTCGTGCGCTAGCCTTAGAATTAGGTGTAATTGGTTTAATGAACACCCAGTTTGCAGTTAAAGATGACGAGATTTACTTAATTGAAGTAAATCCACGTGCTGCACGTACTGTACCGTTTGTATCTAAGGCTACCGGTGTGCCTATTGCCAAGGTGGCAGCACGCGTAATGGCGGGTATTTCTTTAGCCGAGCAGGGAATCACAAAAGAGATTATTCCACCGTTTTACTCGGTTAAAGAAGTGGTATTACCGTTTAACAAATTCCATGGTGTAGACCCAATCTTAGGCCCAGAAATGCGCTCTACCGGTGAAGTGATGGGAGTAGGTGATACGTTTGCTGAAGCCTACGCTAAAGCTGAACTAGGTATTGGTAACGATGGCCCTAAAGGTGGTCGAGTATTGCTATCGGTTCGTAACTCAGATAAGAAGCGTGTAGCAGAGCTAGCTGCTAAGTTGCTTGAACTTGGCTACGAATTAGATGCTACTCACGGTACCGCAGTTGCTTTAGGTGAAGCAGGCATAAACCCTCGCTTGGTGAACAAGGTTCATGAAGGTCGCCCGCATATTCTTGACCGTTTGAAAAACGGTGAATATAGCTACGTGATTAACACTACTGAAGGTCGTCAATCTATTGAAGATTCACGTCAATTGCGTAGAGCTGCGTTAGCGCAAAAAGTTAATTACACGACTACGCTTAACGGTGCCTTTGCGACTTGCCAGGCTCATAATGCTGATGATCGCGGCACTGTGACTTCTGTTCAAGATTTGCATAAACGTATCAGCTAATTGGCGAATATCGTTATAAGCAAAGTGGTGAAGAGCTTCACCGCAGCGTAAAATAGCGTTACACTGCAATTATTAGTACAAGTAAATTTGGCTGTCATCGACAGCCAAATTTTTTTCTGTTTTTCTAGTTTTGTTGAGTTATTAAGTATGAAACCAGTTCCTATGACGGTGCGTGGCGAAACGCAATTACGTGAAGAGTTAGAGCATTTAAAAACAGTGGTTCGTCCAAAAATTATTGACGATATCGCGGTAGCTCGTGAGCATGGCGATCTTAAAGAAAACGCTGAATACCACGCTGCACGAGAGCAGCAAGGTTTTTGTGAAGGGCGTATTCAAGATATTGAAGGTAAGTTAAGTAACGTTCAAGTTATTGATGTGACCAAAATGACCAACAACGGTAAGGTGATTTTCGGTTGTACAGTTACCTTGTTAAACCTTGACACAGATAAAGAGGTGACCTATTGCATTGTGGGTGATGATGAAGCCGACATTAAGCAAAATCGTATTTCGGTCAACTCGCCAATTGCTCGTGGACTCATTGGTAAAAACGTAGAAGATGAAGTCACTGTGGTTACACCAGGTGGTGAAGTTGAGTACGAAATTGTAGCGGTTGAATATATTTAGATTCAGAACTTGTTAAAAAACGCAGCGTTATGCTGCGTTTTTTATTGGAGAAACACCTTGTTAGCGATAGATTACGCAAAGTATGACGCCTTCATTTTTGATATGGACGGCACCTTAGTTGACTCAATGCCTGCACACTTAGCAGCTTGGGAAGAAGCCTTAAACAAGCAAGGTTTGCCTGTTCACATTAATTTTGTAGCAGACCGCGGCGGTATGCCAACACTCAAAATTGCAGAACAATATCAGCAACATTACCAAGTAGATATCGACGGCCCAAAGCTATTGAACGATAAACGCGCGGGGTTTGATGCGTTGTGGCATAAGGTTGAGAGGATACCTGCAAGCTGTGAGGTACTGGCTGAATTCGCAAGCAGCAAAAAGCTGGGTTTAGGCACTGGCGCTGAACGCGTTAACATGGATCGAATTACCAATAATCTTAAGCTTACTGACTATTTTCAGGCTATGGTGTGCGCTGAAGACGTGGCTGCGCACAAGCCGGAACCGGACACCTTTCTGCAAGTAGCGCAACGTTTAAACGTTGAGCCAAAGCGCTGTTTAGTGTTTGAAGACACTCCTTTTGGTATTCAAGCCGCGCATAATGCGGGAATGGATTGTGTAGTTGTGAAAAATTTCCAATTGGCTGAGTTTTTGCCCTTGGCATAAGGTTGGTTTAAAAGACTGCTAAAAAGTGATTTCGTTTGGTTATTCTGTTGGTTTATTTTAGATATGCAGATGATTAATTGTTTGCCAAGTTGATGTTTGTTATAGTCTAAAACTTCACCATGGATTGGTTGTTTATTAACTGATTTAAAGGTGATTTAATGTCGATAGCAATAACTTCTAACTCAACGCATGCGTACCTGCCTTCTGCCGCTTCTACGCCAAGCTCAATTGCTAGCACCACAAATAAGCCTAGCTATGGCGATATTGTTGATAAAATCTCCGATAAATATGATCAATTGTCTCCAGAAGAACAGCGTAATGCGCGCTTATATGTTAGTGGAGAAGTTGAGAGCTATCAGCAAAAGCAACAAGCGGAAATAGATGCTAAGCGTAACGTTGTTGTTGGCGTTTCAGCAGTTAATCATCAGCAAAACTTATTAGATATTTACTATACCAGCTCTACGGGTAACGAAACCAAAAGTAGTGAAAGCAACCCGGTAAGTTTTAAAGCTTTAGAAAGCATTAACAGTAATTTAGAGCAACAAAAGCAAGTTAATCAACAATTAGCGATTGCTGAGTTTTATGCCAAGTATGGTGGTAGTTCAGGTTCAGAGCCTCAGCCGGAGCCCTACCAGCCAATTTCTATTGCAGTTTAGATATAAAAAAAAGCGGCTAAAGCCGCTTTTTTTATTTGCGTGGTAATTCAATCTTTTTATCTTCACTCGGGCGATAGATAATTAATATATGGCCAATCACCTGAACCTTTACCGCTGAAACTTTATCTACAATGGTATCGGCAATAAGCTGTTTCATTTCACGATCATCGGTAGCAATTTTTACCTTAATCAATTCATGATGAGCAATGGCGACTTCTATTTCTGCCAAAATTCCTTCGGTCAATCCATTTGAGCCAAGCATTACCACTGGCTTTAGGTTATGAGCCAAGGATTTCAGGTGCTGTTTTTGTTTGTTAGTTAGTTGCATGAAACTTTCTGCTTACTCGGGGTTGAAAAAATCACATTCTAGCGCCATCTAAACACTAATACTATTTTATAATCATGATACCGTGCGGTTTTGTAACTATAGTGGAAACTATTTGTGACCAATAAAAAACATACTGCCAGCTCTAAGCGCTGGTTAACTGAACATTTTGACGACCACTATGTGCAAAAAGCCCAAAAGCTTGGCTTGCGTTCAAGAGCGGTATTTAAAATTGAAGAAATTCAAAATAAAGACAAGTTGTTAAAACCGGGCATGACTGTGGTAGACCTTGGCGCTGCGCCTGGTGGTTGGTCACAATACTGCGTGGAGCAAGTGGGTTTAGATGGTCATGTGATAGCTTGTGACATTCTACCTATGGACCCAATCGCTGGCGTGGATTTTCTTTGTGGCGATTTTCGCGAAGAAGAAGTGCTAAACGCTTTGCTTGAGCGAGTAGGTGAGAAGAAAGTGGATGTTGTGTTGTCAGATATGGCACCCAACATGAGTGGCAACAATAATGTTGACCAATCACGTGCAATGTATTTAGTTGAACTAGCATTAGATATGTGTCGTGAAGTGCTTGCGCCAAAAGGCAGCTTCGCAGTAAAGGTATTCCAAGGCGAAGGCTTTGATCAATATCTCCAACAAGTACGTTCTATGTTTACCAGTGTGAAAACTCGTAAGCCAGATTCCTCAAGGGCTCGCTCTCGAGAAGTCTATATAGTGGCTAGTGGCTTTAAACTATAGTACGCTAGATAATAATTCTTATTTAAAAATAACCGGTGAGGTTTTCGTCTTGAGTGACATGGCAAAAAATCTGATTCTGTGGCTGGTAATAGCTGTGGTTTTGATGTCTGTATTCCAAAGCTTTAGCCCTGATTCAAGCAGTGGTCGGCAAATGGACTATTCCACCTTTGTAAAGGAAGTGAATCAAGAACAGATCCGAGAAGTGCGTATTAGTGGGCAAGATGTTAAAGGCATCAAGCGTACTGGTGAGCAATTTAGCACTATTATTCCCTTGCACGATAAAGACCTGCTTAATGATCTTATCAACCACAATGTAAAGGTGTTGGGTGAGCAACCAGAAGAGCAGGGTTTACTAACCTCTATCTTTATCTCTTGGTTCCCAATGCTATTGCTTATTGGTGTATGGATATTCTTCATGCGTCAAATGCAAGGTGGTGGTGGTAAAGGCGCAATGTCTTTTGGTAAGAGTAAAGCCCGCTTGATGAGTGAAGATCAAATTAAGACCACTTTCGCGGATGTGGCTGGTTGTGATGAGGCTAAAGAGGAAGTGGCAGAGTTAGTTGATTACTTGCGTGATCCAACTAGGTTCCAAAAGCTCGGCGGCAAAATTCCTACTGGCGTACTCATGGTTGGTCCCCCTGGTACCGGTAAAACCTTACTTGCTAAAGCTATCGCTGGTGAAGCTAAAGTACCGTTTTTTACTATTTCTGGTTCAGACTTCGTAGAAATGTTCGTAGGTGTTGGTGCTTCACGTGTTCGTGACATGTTTGAGCAAGCTAAAAAGTCTGCACCGTGTATTATCTTCATCGATGAAATTGATGCGGTAGGTCGCCAACGTGGTGCTGGTTTAGGTGGTGGGCACGACGAGCGTGAGCAAACACTAAACCAAATGCTAGTTGAAATGGATGGTTTTGAAGGTAATGAGGGCATTATTGTTATTGCTGCAACTAACCGTCCAGACGTATTAGACCCAGCATTACTTCGTCCTGGTCGTTTTGACCGTCAGGTAACGGTTGGCTTACCAGATATTCGTGGTCGAGAGCAAATTCTAAAGGTACACATGCGTAAAGTGCCTTTAGGTGATGGTGTAGATGCCGCTGTTATTGCACGCGGTACACCGGGTTTCTCTGGTGCAGATTTAGCTAACTTAGTTAACGAGGCAGCATTGTTTGCCGCTCGCGGTAGCAAGCGCACCGTATCGATGGAAGAGTTCGAAAAAGCTAAAGACAAAATCATGATGGGCGCCGAGCGTAAATCGATGGTGATGACTGAAGCCGAGAAAGAGATGACGGCCTACCACGAAGCTGGCCATGCAATTGTTGGTCGTTTGGTTCCAGAGCATGACCCAGTTTATAAGGTGAGTATTATTCCACGTGGTCGCGCTTTAGGTGTAACAATGTACTTGCCTGAGCAAGACAGAGTCAGCCATAGCAAACAGCATTTAGAAAGCATGATATCTAGTCTGTACGGCGGTCGCTTAGCTGAACGTATTATTTACGGTGATGAGAAAGTGTCAACTGGTGCCAGCAACGATATTGAGCGAGCTACTGAAATAGCACGTAAGATGGTTACCCAATGGGGCTTATCAGAGTCGATGGGGCCATTGTTATATGCCGATGAAGAAGGCGAAGTATTTTTAGGGCGCAGTGCTGCTAAAACTAAGCATATGTCTGATGATACTGCTAAGGCTATAGATTTAGAAATTCGCTCGGTCATTGATCGTAACTACCAGCGCGCTGAATCTTTGTTAACAGAAAATATGGATATACTTCATTCAATGAAAGATGCATTGATGAAGTATGAAACCATTGATGCAAGACAAATTGACGATTTAATGGAGCGGAAAACTCCTCGTCCACCGGCTGATTGGGATGATTCAGACAAGCCAACACCCCCTGAATCGAATGACAAAGGCGATGAAGCTAAAGCTGACGACGCAAAAACTGATGCACCTGAGCCACCTAAAACCATAGGTGAAGACCCTGCTCAGTAAGGCTTAAATTAAGTTGTTAGCCCTGTAAGTCGCTTACAGGGCTTTTTTGTAAGTAAAGAAAATGACAATTGCATTCAATATTGGTACTCATCAATTCAAACGCCCGGTGATTATGGGCATTCTTAATGTTACGCCAGACTCTTTCTCCGATGGTGGCTCTTATGTTTCCCATGAGCAAGCGCTGGCACGTGTAGAACAAATGCTTGAGGAAGGCGCTGATATAATCGATGTGGGGGGAGAGTCGACCCGACCTGGCGCTGATGAAGTTTCATTAACCGAGGAACTGCAACGAACCGTTGGTGTGATTAAGGCTATTAAACAGCGTTTTGATTGCTTGGTTTCGATAGATACCAATAAAGCTCAAGTGATGCAGCAAGCTGTTGCAGCAGGCGCTGATATCATTAACGATGTTTGCGCCTTAACAAATCCAGGGGCGCTAGGGGTTGCCGTTGATTCAGGGGTGCCTGTGTGCATTATGCATATGCAAGGCAAACCCAGAAGTATGCAAGCTAACCCTCAATACAATAATGTCGTGAGCGAAGTAATTACTTACTTAAAGCAACGAGTTGAGAGCTGTGTAGCGGCAGGCATTGTTGAATCGAATATAATAGTTGACCCTGGTTTTGGTTTTGGTAAAACTCTTGACCACAATTTTCAGCTACTTGCTCAATTAAATGAGTTTAAGCAGCTCGGCTTGCCTATTTTGGCGGGCGTCTCCCGCAAGAGCATGTTTGGTAAGCTGCTGGGTAAATCTCCAGATAGTTTAATGGCAGCAAGTGTGGCTGGTGCTGTATTAGCTGCGCAGCAGGGAGCACACATATTTCGTGTACATGACGTTCAAGAAACGGCTGATGCACTAAAGGTTTATTCAAAAGTACAGATGAGTAAGTAATGACAAGACGATATTTTGGCACGGATGGTGTTCGCGGTAAGGTGGGTGAGTACCCAATCACCCCCGAGTTCGCTTTAAAACTAGGATGGGCAGCCGGTAAGGTCTTGTCGAGCACAGGAACACGTAAAGTATTAATTGGTAAAGATACTCGTATCTCCGGCTATATGCTGGAATCTGCTCTAGAAGCAGGTCTTTCTGCAGCGGGTGTTCAAGCCAGCTTTGTTGGGCCTATGCCGACCCCAGCAGTTGCCTACCTAACTCGTACTTTTAGGGCTGAAGCGGGCATTGTGATTAGTGCCTCTCATAACCCTTATTACGACAATGGCATTAAGTTTTTCTCTGCTAATGGCACTAAGCTACCCGATGAAGTGGAATTAGCGATTGAAGCTGAATTAGATAATCCAATGACCTGTGTAGATTCGGCTGCATTAGGTAAAGCTCGCCGAATTGAAGATGCTGCAGGCCGTTATATTGAGTTTTGTAAAAGTACTTTTCCAAATAAGTTCAATTTATCCGGTCTTAAAATTGTGGTTGATTGCGCACATGGTGCCACTTACCACATTGCTCCAAAAGTATTTAGTGAATTGGGCGCAGAAGTGATAGCCATCGGTAACCAGCCAGACGGCCTGAATATCAATGAGAAATGTGGTGCTACAGATACCGGCTTATTAGCTGAACAAGTTTTAGAGCACAAAGCGGATCTCGGAATCGCACTAGATGGTGATGGTGACCGCGTCATGATGATTGACCAACATGGTGTGCAAGTTGACGGTGACGAAATTCTTTATATTTTGGCCAAAGACGCAAAGTTAAATAACCATTTAAGCGGCGGTGTTGTTGGCACATTAATGAGTAATTTGGCTCTAGAGCAAGCCTTTGCCGAAATGGATATTCCATTTAGCCGGGCAAAAGTTGGTGATCGCTATGTTATGGAGCAATTGTCTGAGCGCGGCTGGACTTACGGCGGCGAAAACTCTGGTCACATTATTTGCCTGGGTCATACCACAACCGGTGATGGTATCGTTGCTGCATTGCAGGTTCTAGCTGCTATGTTGGCACAAAAACAGAGTTTGCGAGGTCTACTAAGTGATTTAACGCTTTATCCTCAACTACTGGTCAATGTGCGCTTTAAAGGTGATAGCGATCCATTAAGCAGTGACTTAGTGAAAAAAGCTCAAGCCAAAGCCGAGAATCAACTAGGTGACTTTGGCCGAGTATTGCTACGTAAATCAGGTACAGAGCCATTACTGCGCGTAATGGTTGAAGGGGCGGATTCTGCTCTAGTAGAGCAATGCGCTAACGAAATCGCTGATGCTGTAAGAGCTGCTTGCAACTAAAGCGAACAATAATTAAACGGTTGAACACAGAGTAGAAGTTTTTTTAGCTTGGCGCTTGTATTAGTGGCAGAGGTTCGCTAATATTCGCCCGCTTTGGTGACTTGTGTTTCACTAAATGACGGTCGGATTAAAGACCGACCCACACTTAGGTGAAAGAGAATGTACGAGATTTTATTAGTAATTTATTTAGTTATTGCGCTGGCTTTAATCGGTTTAGTGTTAATTCAGCAAGGCAAAGGTGCCGACATGGGCGCATCTTTTGGCTCTGGCGCATCGAACACAGTATTTGGTTCTTCTGGTTCAGGCAATTTTTTAACTAGAGCAACCGCTATTTGTGCAACGTTGTTTATTGTAATCAGCTTGGTGTTAGGCAACCTTTCAGCTAAACACACTCAGCAAGTTGATGAATGGAGTGATTTGTCTCAGCCTTCAGCTGAACAAGTGCTTCAAGATGCTGACGTTCCAGCATCACCAGCAAACCCTGGTAGCGACGTACCGAACTAATTTTAGCCGAGGTGGTGGAATTGGTAGACACGCTATCTTGAGGGGGTAGTGTCCTATGGACGTGCGGGTTCAAGTCCCGCTCTCGGCACCAATAGTTATTTTTGCATCCTGTCAGAGTGATTGATATAATCCTCGGCAATCGGACGCGGGATGGAGCAGTCTGGTAGCTCGTCGGGCTCATAACCCGAAGGTCGTCGGTTCAAATCCGGCTCCCGCAACCAACTATCAAATACTTAGGTAAGCGATAGTGTTAAAGGCTCAGAAATTTTAAAGCCCCGCTTCATCGGGGCTTTTTGTTATTTTCTCGCCGCACCTTAGGTGCTAGAACTGGGCTTTACGCCCTTTTTTTGTTTCTGGAGGGGAACCTTGGCAACTGTAGAACAACGATTAACTGATATGCTTACTCCGGCGGTTGAAGCGCTGGGTTTTGAGCTCTTAGGTATCGAATATGTTAGTGCTGGTAAGCACTCTATCGTGCGTTTGTTTATTGACCACGAAAACGGCATTAATGTCGACAATTGCGCCGACGTAAGTCGACAAGCTAGCGCTATTTTGGATGTTGAAGATCCAATTAGCACAGAGTACAACCTAGAGGTGTCATCTCCTGGTTTAGAACGCCCTCTTTTTAAAGCGGAACACTATCAACGTTTTATTGGTGAGATTGCTTTTTTACAGGTACGTATGCCGGTAAATAATCGCCGCAAATGGCAGGGTGAAATTATTGCTGTTGAAGACGACACTGTCGTGTTAGCAGTAGACAAAGAACAACATCGGATTGCGCTAGGTAATGTACAAAAGGCGCATCTGGTTCCCCAGTTTGACTAAAGAGGGTCAGGAATGAACAAAGAAGTCTTGTTGGTTGTTGATGCGGTATCGAACGAAAAAGCTCTACCGCGTGAAAAAATCTTTGAAGCTATGGAAATTGCTTTAGCTACAGCAACCAAGAAAAAGTATGAAGGCGATATTGAAGTTCGCGTTGATATCGATCGCAAAGACGGTAGCTTTGATACCTTCCGTCGCTGGATGGTCGTAGAAAACCAAGAAGCGATTGAAAATCCCTACCGTGAAATTACTTTAGAAGCAGCCCAATACGAAGAGCCAGAAATTGAACTTGGTGATTATGTTGAAGAGCAAATTGAATCGGTAGTGTTTGACCGCATTACTACGCAAACTGCTAAGCAAGTTATCGTGCAAAAAGTACGTGAGGCAGAGCGCGCACAAGTTGTTGAACAATATTTTGACCAAGTGAATGAATTGGTAACGGGCGTCGTTAAAAAGGTAAGTCGTGAAAATATCATTGTTGACCTAGGTAACAATGCTGAAGCGGTTATTCATCGCGAAGAATCTCTTCCACGTGAAGCCTTCCGCCCAGGTGATCGTGTTCGTGGTTTGCTATACGAAGTGAAACCAGAAGCACGTGGCGCTCAGTTATTTATGAGCCGTACTCGCCCAGAAATGCTGATTGAGTTGTTCCGTATCGAAGTACCGGAAATTGCTGAAGAGATGATAGATCTTAAAGCTGCTGCTCGTGATCCAGGTTCTCGCGCAAAAATTGCAGTGAAAAGTAATGACCGTCGTATCGATCCGGTTGGTGCTTGTGTTGGTATGCGTGGTGCCCGCGTTCAAGCCGTTTCTGGTGAACTTGATAACGAACGTGTAGATATTGTGCTGTGGGACGATAATCCAGCTCAGTTTGCTATTAATGCGATGGCACCAGCAGAAGTGGCTTCAATCATTGTAGATGAAGATAGCCATTCTATGGATATTGCTGTTGAAGCAGATAACCTTGCTCAAGCCATCGGTCGTAACGGTCAAAACGTACGTCTTGCTTCTCAACTTACCGGTTGGGAACTTAATGTAATGACCGTAGAAGATGCAAATAACAAACACCAAGCTGAAGCTCAAAAGGCTATCGATACCTTTGTTAAATATTTAGACATTGATGAAGAGTTCTCAACGGTGCTTGCAGAAGAAGGTTTCACTTCTTTAGAAGAGATCGCTTACGTACCGGTAAGTGAACTTTTAAGCATTGATGGTCTAGATGAAGATATCGTTAATGAGTTGCGCGAGCGAGCTAAAGCAGCGTTAGTCACTGAAGCCTTAGCTAAAGAAGAGTCTTTAGAAAACGCCGAACCAAGTGAGGAGCTACTTGCTCTTGAAGGTATGGAACGCCATTTAGCGTTTGTATTGGCAAGCAAAGGTGTTGTTACCTTGGAAGATCTTGCTGAGCAAGGTATAGATGAGCTAGAAGATATTGAAGAATTGTCGGAAGAGAAAGCCGGCGAACTGATTATGGCCGCCAGACAGATTTGCTGGTTTGGCGACGAAGAATAAGGTCGACGGAGGACAATAGCCCGATGACAGAAGTTTCAATTAAACAACTCGCGACCGACGTGGGAACAAAC
Organism: Agarivorans litoreus; assembly: GCF_019649015.1. Classification (NCBI taxonomy): domain Bacteria; kingdom Pseudomonadati; phylum Pseudomonadota; class Gammaproteobacteria; order Alteromonadales; family Alteromonadaceae; genus Agarivorans; species Agarivorans litoreus. The sequence continues at coordinate 3,419,003 of NZ_BLPI01000001.1, forward strand.
GAAGATAAATTAATTCAGCAATTTGCAGATGCTGGTATTAAAAAGTCTTTAACTGACAATGTTACTCAAGAAGAGAAAACTAAGCTTCTTGAGCATCTAAAATTACAGCATGGCGAAGAAAGCTCGCCAAGCCGCATGACCTTAAAGCGTACAACCAAGAGCACCTTAAGTGTGTCTGGTACTGGCGGTAAGTCTCGCGCAGTTCAAGTGGAAGTGCGTAAGAAAAAAACTTACGTTAAGCGTAGTGCGGTAGAAGAGCAAGCTAAGCAAGAAGCTGAAGAAAAAGCACGCCTAGAAGCTGAAGAAGCTGCACGTATCCAAGCTGAAGCTGCTGCGAAGAAAGCCGCTGAAGAGAAAGCTAAGCGTGAAGCGGAAGAGAAAGTGAAGCGCGAAGAAAAAGCGGCAGCTGCGGCCGCCGCGGCTAAAGCTAAAGAAGCTGAAAAACAGTCTGACGCAGAAAAATCTCCTGAGCAATTAGCCGCCGAGAAAGAAGCTGCCGATATCTTACGTAAACAAGAAGAAGCGGCAATAGCTAAAGCTGAGGCTGAAGCTGAGAAAAAAGCCGAAGAAGCGAAGAAGCTAGCAGAAGAAAATGCCGCGCGTTGGGCCGAAGAAGAAAAAGCCCGCAAAAAGCGTGAAGAATCTGCCGATTACCACACGACAACCTCTACTTATGCTCGTGCTGCAGAAGATGAGCAAGAGCAAAAAGCTGAAGCTCCTCGCCGTAAGAAGCGTAAGGCTAAGCAAAACGACGATAACAATAACAATCGTCGTGGTGGCCGCAAAGGTAATAAGCGTCAAGTTGCTACCCCAACTACCATGCAGCATGGCTTCAACAAGCCTGCTCAACCGGTAGAGCGTGAAGTACGTATTGGCGAAACTATTTCAGTTGGTGAGTTAGCTAATAAAATGGCGATTAAAGCCACTGAAGTGATTAAAGCAATGATGAAAATGGGCGCAATGGCGACCATTAACCAAGTTATTGACCAAGAAACCGCAACCTTGGTTGCAGAAGAGCTTGGCCATAAAGTGGTTCTAGTTAAAGAAAACGCGCTTGAAGAACAAGTAATGCAAGAAGCGGAATCAACCGGTGAGCAAACAACTCGTGCACCAGTTGTAACTATCATGGGGCACGTTGACCACGGTAAAACCTCGCTACTAGATTATATTCGTCGCGCTAAAGTTGCCGATGGTGAAGCAGGCGGTATTACCCAGCACATTGGTGCTTACCATGTTGAAACTAACGACAACATGATCACCTTCTTAGATACTCCAGGACACGCTGCGTTTACCTCTATGCGTGCTCGTGGTGCTAAAGCAACCGATATTGTTGTATTGGTTGTGGCTGCCGATGATGGTGTAATGCCTCAAACTATTGAAGCTATTCAGCACGCCCGTGCTGCGCAGGTGCCATTAGTTGTTGCGGTAAACAAAATCGATAAAGAAGCTGCCGATCCTGATCGCGTTAAAACTGAACTATCGCAACACGATGTGATTCCAGAAGACTGGGGTGGCGATGTGCAATTTGTTCACGTATCAGCGAAAAGTGGTGAAGGTATTGATGACTTATTAGAAGCGATTGTGCTTCAGTCTGATGTACTAGAACTTACTGCTAGTCATGTTGGCGCAGCATCTGGTGTGGTAATCGAATCTCGTCTTGATAAAGGTCGTGGCCCAATTGCTTCTATTCTTGTACAACACGGTCAGCTGCAAAAAGGCGATATCATTCTATGTGGTCTTGAGTACGGACGTATCCGTGCTATGAAAGATGAGAATGGTAAAGACATCGAGTCTGCCGGTCCTTCAATCCCTGTTGAGATTTTAGGTCTGTCGGGCGTACCGCAAGCCGGTGACGAAGCGACTGTTGTTCGTGATGAGAAGAAAGCCCGTGAAGTTGCACTTTACCGTCAGGGTAAATTCCGTGATGTTAAATTAGCGCGTCAGCAAAAATCTAAACTTGAAAACATGTTTGCCAACATGGAAGAAGGTGAAGTTCAAGAGCTTAATATTGTACTTAAATCTGATGTACAAGGTTCACTTGAAGCGATTGCTGATTCTCTGTCTAAGCTTTCAACTGATGAAGTTAAAGTGAACATTATCGGTCGTGGTGTTGGTGGTATTACCGAAACTGATGCAACACTAGCCGCAGCGTCTAACGCTATCGTACTTGGCTTTAACGTTCGTGCCGATGCAACCGCACGTCGTATCATCGAAACCGAAAGCGTAGATTTACACTATTACAGCGTAATCTACGATTTAATCGATGAAGTTAAGAGTGCGATGACTGGCCTGCTTGCTCCAGAATTTAAACAACAAATTATGGGCTTGGCTGAAGTTCGTGACGTATTTAAGTCTCCTAAACTTGGCGCAATTGCAGGTTGTATGGTACTTGAAGGTCAGGTTAAGCGTTCTAACCCAATTCGTGTTTTACGTGATAACGTGGTTATTTATGAAGGGGAGCTAGAGTCACTTCGCCGCTTTAAAGATGACGTAAACGAAGTTCGTAACGGCATGGAATGTGGTATCGGCGTGAAGAACTATAATGATGTTCGTGCTGGTGACCAAATCGAAGTATTTGAGATTGTTGAAGTTAAGCGTAGCTTGTAAGCTCGCCACTTAATTAATCTCTAAGATGGGGGCTTGCGCCCCCATTTGTGTTTTCAATACTCCCTTGGGAGTGGTATCAGGAGAAATGTGATGCCTAGAGAATTTAGCCGCCCAGATCGGGTAGCCCAACAAATTCAAAAAGAAGTTGCGATGATTTTGCAACGCGAAGTACGAGATTCACGTTTGAGTTTAGTGACAGTATCTGCTGTTGAAGTAACCCGTGACCTTGCCTACGCTAAAGTGTTTGTGACATTTTTAGATGATAGCGAAGAAGCGGTAAAAGCTAGCTTAGAAGCGCTAGAAGAGCACGTGGGTTACGTTCGTCATTTGTTAGCTAAAGCAATGCGCCTGCGCGCTGTACCTGAATTACGCTTTCAATATGATGGCTCACTACGTGAAGGCTTGCGTATGACAGAGCTGGCGACTAAAGCGGTTAAAGAAGACCAACAAAAAGCCGAAGCTTCAGGTCGTAGCTTGGGCAACGGTGAAGAGCAAGAGGGCGAGTAATGGGACAAGGACGCAGAAAAAAGGGTAGAGCTATTGACGGTATCCTTCTGCTGAATAAACCTACTGGCGTTTCTTCAAACGGAATTTTGCAGCGAGTTAAGCGAATTTATTTTGCTCAAAAAGCCGGACATACCGGAGCTCTAGATCCGCTTGCCACTGGTATGCTGCCAATTTGCTTAGGGGAAGCCACTAAGTTTTCACAGTTTTTGTTAGATTCCGATAAACGTTATCAGGTTACTGCTCAACTCGGTGTTCGAACTAATACCTCTGATTCCGATGGGGAAGTGGTTGAACAGCGTGATGTGAATGTTAATCACGCAGAGATTGAAGCTGCACTAGCATCATTTCGTGGTGCGATAAATCAAGTGCCTTCTATGTTTTCTGCGCTAAAACATAACGGTAAACCTTTGTATTCTTATGCTCGAGAAGGCATTACGATTGAACGTGAAGCGCGGCCAATTACTGTTTATGAAAACAACTTCATTTCATTAGATGGCGATATGCTGACCTTAGATGTTCATTGCAGCAAAGGTACTTATATTCGCACTATTATTGATGACTTAGGTGAAATGCTAGGTTGTGGTGCGCATGTAGTTAGGTTACATCGCTCGCAGGTAGCGACTTACCCAAGCGAACGAATGGTGACACCAGAACAGTTAGAGGCGTTATTAGAACAAGCTAACGAGCAAGATATCGCTCCAAAAGAGCTACTTGATCCTTTGCTATTACCAATGGACACTGCCGTTGCGCACTTAGCTGAAGTGAATATTCCTGAAGCATTAGGTGGATATTTAATGCAAGGCCAAGCGATGCAAGTCGCTGGCGCCCCGTTAAATGATGTGTTTAGGTTAACCATTGGTGAGCAGCATCGTTTTGTTGGCATTGGCCAATTAAACGATGATGGCTTAGTGGCACCTAAACGCTTGATTCAAAATAGCGATAGTTAAGCGAGTTGCTTGCAACTGATTGGGGCGCACTATATAATGCGCGTCCTTCTTCGCTGAGTTAGTGATTGGCGGAGAGTAAATTTACATTTTTAGGAGTTAGTATGTCACTAAGTAGCACTGAAAAAGCAGCAATCGTTGCAGAATACGCACGTGAAGCAGGAGACACTGGTTCTTCTGAGGTTCAAATTGCGTTGTTAACTGCACAGATCAACCACTTGCAAGGTCACTTCAAGAAGCACATCCACGATCACCACAGCCGTCGTGGTCTACTACGCATGGTTAGCCAGCGTCGTAAATTGCTTGACTACTTGAAGCGTAAAAACCAAGCGAGCTACGCTGAATTGATCGCTAAATTGGGCCTACGTCGTTAATTTTAACGTCGCCAAGAAAGAATACCGAAAGGGAGCCGAATGGCTCCCTTTTTTGTTGCTTAAATAAAAGTCACAAAGTGGTGTGATAACAGTGGTTTTAGTAAGGATAAAGTTATCTTTTGACAAGCCATTGCTTTATACTTTAGCGCGAATTGAAAAGAGAACATAAATTAAAGGAAATTCACGTGAATCCTATCGTAAAAACGTTTAAATACGGTGAGAATACAGTCACCATTGAAACTGGCGCTATCGCTCGTCAAGCTACAGCTGCTGTAATGGTTACTATGGACGATACAACAGTATTTGTATCGGTAGTGGGTAAAAAAACTGCTACACCTGGCCAAGATTTCTTCCCGTTGACTGTGAACTACCAAGAACGTACTTACGCAGCAGGTAAAATTCCTGGTGGTTTCTTCAAGCGCGAAGGTCGTCCTTCGGAAGAAGAAACCTTAATCGCACGTCTGATTGACCGTCCAATCCGTCCATTGTTCCCAGATGGCTTCGTAAACGAAGTACAAGTGATAGCAACGGTGGTTTCGGTTAATCCACAAGTTCAACCAGACATCGTTGCGCTAATTGGTACTTCTGCGGCGCTAAGCCTTTCAGGTATTCCATTTAATGGCCCAATTGGTGCCGCTCGTGTTGGTTACATCGACGGTAACTACATTCTTAACCCAACCACCGAAGAACTACCAGAAAGCAAGCTAGACCTTGTTGTAGCAGGTACCGAAAGTGCCGTTCTTATGGTTGAGTCAGAAGCTGAATTACTTTCAGAAGAAGTAATGCTTGGCGCGGTTGTTTATGGTCATGAGCAATCAAATGCGGTAATTACTGCCATTAACGAACTGTGTGAAGAAGCGGCTAAACCAGCTTGGGAATGGGAAGCGCCAGAAGTTAACGTTGCACTTAAAGATAAAGTAGCAGCATTAGCAGAAGCTAAGTTAACTGAAGCTTACCAAATTACCGACAAAGCAGAGCGTTACGCTGAAGTTGGCGAAATCAAAAAAGCGGTTGTTGAAGCATTAACTGCTGAAGACGAAACCCTAGACAGCCAAGAAATTGGTGACGAGCTAGGCAAGTTAGAGAAAAACGTAGTTCGTTCACGCATTATTGCTGGTGAGCCACGTATCGATGGTCGCGAACCCGATATGATTCGTGCGCTAGACGTAATGACTGGCGTATTACCACGTACTCACGGTAGCGCTGTATTCACTCGTGGTGAAACTCAGGCTCTTGTAACATGTACACTAGGTACAGAACGCGATGCACAGATGATTGACTCGCTAGCTGGCTTGCAAACATCTCGCTTCATGCTTCACTACAACTTCCCTCCATACTGTGTTGGCGAAACGGGCTTCATCGGTTCACCTAAGCGTCGTGAAATTGGCCATGGTCGTTTGGCTAAGCGTGGTGTTGCAGCGGTAATGCCAAGTGCTGAAGACTTCCCATACACTGTACGTGTAGTATCTGAAATCACTGAATCAAATGGTTCAAGCTCTATGGCTTCTGTTTGTGGTAGCTCACTAGCACTTATGGATGCGGGTGTACCAATTAAAGCTTCTGTTGCGGGTATTGCAATGGGTCTAGTGAAAGAAGGCGACAAGTTCGTTGTTCTTTCTGACATCTTAGGTGATGAAGATCACTTAGGTGACATGGACTTTAAAGTGGCTGGTTCTTCTGAAGGTATCTCTGCATTGCAGATGGATATTAAGATTGAAGGTATCACTAAAGAAATTATGGAAATTGCCCTACGCCAAGCGCAAGGTGCACGTTTACATATTCTAGGTGTTATGGACCAAGCTATCGGTACTTCTCGTGAAGAGATTTCTGAGTTTGCTCCACGTATCCATACGCTTAAGATCAACCCAGAGAAGATCAAAGACGTAATTGGTAAAGGTGGTGCAACTATTCGTGCACTTACTGACGAAACTGGCACTACTATCGAAATCGAAGATGACGGTACAGTGAAAGTTGCAGCAACTGACAACGCGCAAGCTCAAGAAGCGATTAAGCGTATTGAGCAGCTAACTGCTGAAGTTGAAGCGGGTCAATTCTACGAAGGTAAAGTTGTTCGTCTTGCTGACTTCGGTGCATTTGTTGAAATCTTGCCAGGTAAAGATGGCCTAGTACATATTTCGCAAATCTCTCAAGAGCGTGTTGCTAATGTTTCTGACCACCTAACTGTTGGCGACATTGTGAAAGTTAAAGTACTAGAAGTAGACCGCCAAGGCCGTGTACGTCTAAGTATTAAAGAAGCGGCTGCGCCTAGCGAAGCACCTGCAGAAAAGCCTGCTGAATAAACGTTTCAATAAATAGCTAAGCCGGCCTTGTGCCGGCTTTTTTGTTTTTGTTAGAGAGTAGTGGGCTTATTGGGGGCTTTAGTCAGGCAGCTTTCAGGTTTACAATGTGGTGAGAAAAACAGGCAAGGATAAGTACTTGGACAATACCGATATTGACTGGATGAAATATGCACTGCAGTTAGCAGATAAAGCAGAAGCACAAGGAGAGGTGCCAGTTGGAGCAGTGGTTGTTTACCAAGGCGAAGTAGTGGGAGAAGGCTGGAATCAAACGATTACTCTTAACGATGCTACAGCCCATGCTGAGATATTGGCACTGCGAGAAGCAGGCAAGAAAATCGGCAATTACCGGCTATTAGATACCACGCTTTACGTTACTTTAGAGCCCTGCTCGATGTGTGCAGGAGCGATGGTGCACGCACGCGTGAAACGATTGGTTTATGGTGCTAGCGATCTTAAAACAGGCGCTGCGGGAAGTGTGTTTAATATTATTGATTGTGAGCAGTTAAATCACCGAGCTGAGGTAGAAGCTGGAGTATTAGCGGAGCAGTGCAGTGAGAACATTAGTCGTTTTTTTCGCAAGCGTCGTGAACAACACAAGCTGCGAAAAAAACAACAGAGCAGTAGTTTACTCAGCGACGCTGACTAAACCCATTTCAGACAAAACATAAGAACGTTGTCTTAACAAAACCTTACGGTGCTGACGAGCCAATTGAATTCGGCGACGTGGCGAGTGAAGGGTAACGCGTTTCTTTCTAATCATACTATCCTCTCCATTGCGTAGGCAGGACGCTTTACAGTTTTTAATCTCCATTACAGATTAAGCATAAAACATGACAGTAATGTGACAAATCGTCAAGATTATTCTTTAGTTAATGGTGTCAACTTCTGTTTTATTTGGTTCGCTAGCCTCAATGCTGGGATTATTCACTGGATAAGGTGGGCGATTCTTCATTAACTCCTGACGGCGTTGCGATTCTTTTTTCTGCGCATCTAGCCACAAAAGGCTTTGATAATATTGCCTAATGTTGTTTACATAATTGTAGGCTTCTTGTCCACGCGCGTAACCATAGCGGGTTTGTTGATACCACTTTTTACGCATAAGCAGTGGCAGGTTTTCTTTAACATCTACCCAAGCATCTGGATCACCGCCACGCATGCGGGTAATTCGTCTGGCATCTAACATATGGCCAAAGCCAATGTTATAGGAAACAAGGGCAAACCATATTTTGTCGTCTTGGCGAACGCTGTCTGGCACTCGGTCGATCAGCTTTTGTAAGTATTCAGCCCCGCCACGAATGCTTTGTTCTGGATCTAAACGATTAGTGACTCCCACCGATTTAGCTGTTGGTAGGGTCAGCATCATCATGCCGCGCACACCGGTGAAAGATTTAGCATGCGGGCGCCAGTGAGACTCTTGATAAGACACTGCTGCGATAAGGCGCCAGTCTAACTTACCTGCATATTGCTTAAACCACTCTTCGTATTTGGGTAGCCGAGTACTGGTAGAGCGTAAGAAAGCTCGGGTATCGACATAATCGAAACGCTGAATATGGCCAAAATAGCGTTCGTACAACCGAGTAATATCACCATTGCTGTGTTTATCACCAATGAATTCGATCAATGCGCTATATAAACTGTCATCACGCAGGCGGTTTACCATCCAAACAACAGACGTAGATTCGCTTAAGGTAAAAGCTTCCGCTAAATCTGGGTAAAAGCGCTGATGCAAGGCGAGGGTGGTGTCATCCACCAAGGCGAAGCGGATGTCTTCATCAACAATGCTTTTGAGTAGTTCGCTACTGTCTAGGCGGTCTGTGGCTTCAATGGTTAATTCTGGGTTTTCTTTGCGGTAGCTCTTAAGCAAAGGCTGATGATAGCTACCTGTGGTAATCCATAATGGAGAATCCACTTGGCTAATATCACGCGGGCGGCGAGTATTTTTTTTATAGACGACCTTGGCGTCTACTTTATATATCTCAGGAGAGAAGCGAAAATTTTCGCGAAGCGCATTGGTTGGCGATAGCGCTGCGGCTAAGAGATCGACCTGATTGTTATGTAAACCTCGATAAAGCTCTGTTTGGTTATATAAAGGCACCATTTGCAACTCAACGCCTAAGTAGTTAGCAAAGTCCTCTAATAGCTCGTATTCCATGCCCGTGGGTTGTTCATGTTGGTCATAGTAAAACACTTGCTGGCTGTACAAGGTGCCCACGCGCAGTTTTCCACGTTGACGAATTTGCTCTAGCTCTGAGACAAAGGGGTTGGGTTCGCAGCCTTGTAATACAAACAAAGCGAGCAACGCTAGAAGCAGGGTGAAGCGTTGCTTTTTAATCATCAAATCTGGTTTCCACACTATTATTTTTATTCGATTTTAGGGATATACGCTTGGCTGTCTAGCTTTAAGCGTTGTTTTCCTCGTCAAGCTAACGTTTTGTTTACCATTGTCGCAGTTTTTATCTATAATACGCGCAATTTTCCCCCTCCCACCTCCATCTGGAAAAGCGAGCACATAAATATGTTGGTACTACGTGGTGCACCTGCACTATCTGAGTTTCGAATTGCGCAATTGTTAAAACGCTGCGCAGAGCAAGACCTTCCTGTTACAGCTATCTACGCTGAGTTTATGCATTTTGCTGATATCTCAAGTGATTTAACTGATGCTGAACAACAAGTATTAGATAAGTTATTGACCTACGGCCCTACTATTGCCGAGCATCAGCCTACTGGCGAGTTGCTATTAGTAGCTCCCCGTCCAGGTACAATTTCTCCTTGGTCTTCTAAGGCAAGTGATATTGCACATAACTGTGGTTTAGCCAATGTAACGCGTTTAGAACGCGGTATTGCTTACTATGTAGATACCAGTAGCGAACTGAACGAGCAACAAAGCAAACAGCTTAAAAGCCTAATTCACGACCGTATGATGGAAGTGGTATTTGCAGAAACCGAACAAGCTAGCGCATTGTTTGAACACGCAAGCCCTGCACCGTTTGAGTCGGTAGACATTCTATCTGGCGGTAAGCAAGCCTTAGAACAAGCTAACCAAGAATTAGGTTTGGCCTTGGCCGATGACGAAATTGACTACCTAGTAGAAAATTTCGAAAAAATGCAGCGCAACCCTAATGACGTAGAGCTAATGATGTTTGCTCAAGCAAACTCAGAGCACTGCCGCCATAAAATCTTTAATGCTGATTGGACAATTGATGGCGTAAAACAGCCAAAATCATTGTTCAAAATGATTAAAAATACCTATGAGCTAAACAGCGATTACGTGTTGTCGGCGTATAAAGATAACGCAGCGGTAATGACCGGTTCAGTGGCTGGCCGCTTCTTCCCAAATGCTGAAACCAAGCAATACAACTACCATCAAGAAGATATTCATATCTTGATGAAAGTAGAAACACATAACCACCCAACGGCTATTTCTCCATATCCGGGCGCAGCTACTGGCTCTGGTGGCGAAATTCGTGATGAAGGTGCAACCGGTCGTGGTTCTAAACCTAAAGCTGGCATGGTTGGTTTTACCGTTAGTAATCTACGTATTCCAGGTTTTGAGCAAAGTTGGGAAAGTGACTTTGGTAAGCCAAGCCGCATTGTAGATGCTTTAGAAATCATGATTGAAGCACCTTTAGGCGGCGCGGCGTTTAATAACGAATTTGGTCGCCCGAATATTTTGGGTTACTTCCGTACTTACGAAGAGCAAGTAGAAAGCTTTAACGGTAGTGAAGTACGCGGTTACCACAAACCAATCATGTTGGCGGGTGGCCTAGGTAACATTCGTGAAGATCACGTGGAGAAAGGTGAGATTCCGGTTGGTGCTAAAATCATTGTACTTGGTGGCCCAGCCATGAACATTGGTTTAGGTGGTGGTGCTGCCTCTTCAATGGCTTCTGGTCAATCAAGTGAAGATTTAGATTTTGCTTCTGTACAGCGTGAAAATCCAGAAATGGAGCGTCGCTGTCAGGAAGTTATCGACCGTTGTTGGCAGCTAGGTGATGCTAACCCTATTGCGTTCATTCACGATATTGGTGCTGGCGGTTTATCGAACGCTTGTCCTGAACTGGTTGATGACGGCGGCCGTGGTGGTATTTTTGATTTGCGCAGCGTGCCAAATGATGAACCCGGTATGTCGCCACTAGAGATTTGGTGTAACGAATCTCAAGAGCGATACATGTTGGCTGTTGCACCTGAGCATTTGGATGTGTTCGACGCGATTTGTAAGCGCGAACGTGCCTTATATGCGGTTATTGGTGTAGCAACCGAAGAGCGTGATTTGATTCTTCACGACTCTCACTTTAACAACGATCCTATTCGTATGCCGCTAGAAGTACTTTTAGGTAAAGCACCTAAAATGCATCGCGACGTTAAAACTGCAACGTTTAATGGCCCGGCCTTTAATGGCGATAAGCTTGATTTAGCAGAAGCCGCAGAACGTTTGTTACGTTTACCGGCCATTGCAGAGAAAACCTTCCTAATCACTATTGGTGACCGTAGTGTGACCGGTTTAGTGGCGCGTGATCAAATGGTTGGTCCTTGGCAGGTTCCGGTTGCTAACTGTGCGGTAACAGCGGCAAGTTACGATACCTATCATGGTGAAGCCATGTCGGTGGGTGAGCGTACGCCTGCTGCACTGATTGACCATGCCGCTTCGGCACGCTTAGCGGTAGCGGAAGCATTAACTAACATTGCAGCCACTAACATTGGTTCGTTAAACAACATTAAGTTGTCGGCTAACTGGATGTCAGCAGCTGGTCACCCAGGCGAAGACGCAGGTTTATACGCTGCAGTTAAAGCAGTAGGTGAAGAGCTTTGTCCAGCATTGGGTCTTACTATTCCGGTAGGTAAAGACTCGATGTCGATGAAGACTGCTTGGCAAGATGAAGGTCAAGAAAAATCGGTGACTTCGCCACTTTCTTTAATTATTAGTGCTTTTGCTAAAGTTGAAGATATTCGCTTAACGGTTACCCCGCAATTACGAAATGACGCTGGCGATACCGACCTCATTCTTATCGACTTAGGCCAAGGTAAAAACCGTTTGGGCGCCTCTTGTTTAGCGCAGGTTTATAAACAGCTTGGTAATAAAGTACCGGATGTAGATTCACCAGAGCTACTAAAAGGCTTCTTCAACGCGATTCAAGTACTTACTGCTGAGCAAAAACTGCTTGCTTACCATGATCGCAGTGATGGTGGCTTGTTCACAACTATTGCTGAGATGGCTTTTGCTGGACACTGTGGTGTAGACGTAGCGCTAGACTTATTGGCTGGTGATAGCTTAGACGTGCTCTTTAGTGAAGAGCTTGGTGCGGTGATTCAGGTTAAAACTGAAGAAAAAGAAGCCGTACTAAACGTTCTAGCTGGACACGGTTTAGCCTCTTGTAGCCATGTTATTGGCTCACTAAACGATGATGATGCGATTCGCTTCACCCGTAACGGTGAAGTTGTATTGGCGAATACGCGCACTCATTACCGCGGTATTTGGGCTGAAACAACCTACCAAATGCAAGCGCTGCGTGATAACCCAGAATGTGCCAAGCAAGAATTTGATGCCAAATTTGATGCCGCAGATCCTGGCCTAAATATCGGTTTAAGTTTCGACATCAACGAAGATGTGGCCGCGCCTTACATTGTTAAGGGGCTAAAACCTGAAATGGCTATTTTACGTGAGCAGGGTGTTAACTCGCATCACGAAATGGCAGCCGCCTTTGACCGAGCTGGTTTCGCTGCAGTAGATGTGCACATGAGCGATATTTTGGCTGGCCGAGTGAGCCTAGATAAGTTCGCCGGTTTAGTGGCTTGTGGTGGCTTCTCTTACGGTGACGTACTTGGTGCTGGTGAAGGTTGGGCTAAGTCGATTCTGTTCAACAGCCGAGCGCGCGAGCAGTTCAGTGCATTCTTCGAGCGTAACGATTCTTTTGCTCTTGGTGTGTGTAATGGTTGTCAGATGCTATCAAACCTGAGCGAGCTAATCCCTGGTGCCGATTTATGGCCGCGTTTTGTACGCAACGAATCTGAGCGTTTTGAAGCACGTTTTAGTTTGGTAGAAGTGCAGCAATCTCCTTCTATCTTCCTAAATGGTATGGCGGGTTCACAAATGCCTATCGCAGTTTCTCATGGTGAAGGCCGTGTGGAAGTGCGTGACCAAGCGCATCTAGATGCCTTAGCGAGCAGTGGTACTGTGGCGCTACGTTATGTAGATAACTATGGCGAAGCGACAACTCAATATCCAGCTAACCCTAATGGCTCACCGCTAGGTATTACTGGCCTTTCTTCAAAGGATGGTCGAGTAACTATTATGATGCCGCACCCAGAGCGTGTATTCCGCACGGTAGCACACTCTTGGCATCCAGATGACTGGCGCGAAGATAGCCCTTGGATGCGCATGTTCCGTAATGCACGGGTTAATGTTGGTTAAACAGTACTAAATGAAAAAGCCACCTTAGGGTGGCTTTTTTGTTATTGAAAGGCTGTTCGAGTTTACAACGTGAAGCGTTTTACCAGCTCTTCTAGTTGCTCGGCACGCTCGTTAAGATTAAGGCTGCCTGCGCGGTTCTCTTGAGCGAGGCTGGCGGATTGACTCGATTGATCGGCAATTTGCACAATACGCTGAGATATTTCTTGGCCAACGTGGCTTTGCTCTTCGGTTGCGGTGGCAATAAGCGCATTCATATCCATGATGTGCTGAATCGACTCTTTAATCAGCTGTAGCGCATCACTAGCGGCATTGGCGCCACTAACGGCTTCGCTGCTGCGTTCTTGGCTAGTATCCATTGCAGTTACCGCTGCGTCAGAGCCACTTTTTAATCGTTCAATCATTTCATGAATTTCGCCGGTGCTTTGTTGGGTGCGGCTGGCTAATTGGCGTACCTCGTCGGCAACAACCGCAAACCCTCGGCCCTGCTCACCAGCGCGTGCCGCTTCAATGGCTGCGTTCAGCGCTAATAGGTTGGTTTGTTCGGCAATACCTTGAATTACCCCTAAAGCCGAGGAAATATTCTGTACATCGCCTTCTAGTTTGCTAATTACCTCACTGGCTTGAGCAATCTCATCGGCTAGTTGTTGCACGGTGGTGACCGCACTGCCTACCGTTGTCATAGCTTGGCCTGCATTGGTATCAACTTCTTGCGCTGAGTTGGCTGCTTGGTTAGCGTTGTCGGATACGTCATGAGCCGAAGCGGTCATTTCAGTCATCGCCGTGGCCACTTGTTCTGTTTCTTCACGTTGCTCCACAAGCAGTTGGTCAACGCTATTGGCGCGATCAGACATCGACGAGGTTTCTTTGGCGACATCAGAAGAAACTTTACCTACCATGCTAATAATGTCGTGAAGGAGTGAGATAAAGGCATTAAAATTATTGGCTAATTGACCAAACTCATGAACATAGTCGGTTCTGAGGCGGGCACTTAAGTCTGCATCGCCACTGGCAAGCTTTTCGAAGGACTGATTTAAATCTTGCAGTGGGGCCATAATGCTGCGGTTAATAAAGTAACTGATCACCACGGCTAAGCCGAGCAGGGCAATACCGGTAATGAAGATAAATAGCATTGACGACTCGAGGCTAGCTTGGGCTTCGGCTTTCAGTTTTGCAATTACAGCGTCAACATCATCGGTATAAAAGCCTGTGCCAATAAACAAATCCCATTTATCTAGGTAGATGGCGTAACTTAGTTTTGGCAATGCTTCACTACCACCTGGTTTAGGGAAGTAGTAAGTATAGAATTCGCCGGTTTTTGATGCTTTTAGTAAATCACGGATAATGTATTGATTTTGTTTATCTTGCAGTGACCAAAAGTTGTCGCCAATGCCTTTATCGCTAGCGCCAAGTAATTTACGCACCCCGGTCTTATCATAGCCAAATATGTAACCACTCTCGCCATATTTTAATCGTTTAAGCGTTGGCATGGCTTGCTCAAGGCTTCCACCGCTTTCGTAAATATCAGCTATCGAAGAATAAGCCAAATCCAAATAAGCTTTTAGCTCAGCCTTTTTCATCTCCATCATGTTTTCTTGGGTTTCTGAAGATTGAGCCTGGCTAAGTGCTTGCGTTTCGGAGTAGCTTAAGAAAAGCATGCTAGCTGCCAAAATAAGAACCGGCCCTAAGGCCAAAATAAGTAAACGTTGGCGTATAGTTAGAGACATAGTTCGCTCCCTGCGGTTGATAAATTTTAGAGGAATTGTTGAGCTCTTATCGGCAGACTAGCACAAGCAATTAAGCTTTTTTGTGAATTGATTCTGCTACTTAGAATTAGGTATAAAAAAGCCCCTTCTAATTAAGGGGCTTTGCTAAAAGCTCTTTATAAAGTGAAGCGTTTGACTAATTCTTCGAGTTGTTCCGCTCGCTCGTTAAGATTAATACTGCCACTGCGATTCTCTTGTGCTAGGCCGGCCGACTGGCTCGATTGGTCTGCAATATGCACAATGCGCTGAGAGATCTCTTGGCCTACATGGCTTTGCTCTTCAGTGGCAGTAGCAATGAGCGCGTTCATATCCATGATGTGTTGAATGGATTCTTTAATAAGCTGCAGCGCATCACTGGCCGCGTTAGCACCGCTTACGGCTTCACCACTGCGCTCTTGGCTACTATTCATAGCTGACACAGCAGCATCGGAGCCGCTCTTGAGGCGCTCAATCATTCCATGAATTTCACCGGTGCTTTGTTGGGTACGACTGGCTAATTGGCGAACTTCATCGGCTACCACCGCGAAGCCTCGGCCTTGTTCACCAGCTCGGGCCGCTTCAATGGCTGCGTTTAAGGCCAGCAGGTTTGTTTGTTCGGCAATGCCTTGAATCACTCCTAAAGCAGAAGAAATATTTTGCACATCCCCTTCAAGCTTACCTATCACCTCACTCGCTTGGCCTATTTCATCGGCCAGCTGTTGCACGGTAGTTACCGCAGTACCCACGGTGCTCATCGCTTGGCCTGCATTGCTATCCACTTGTTGGGCAGAGTTTGCCGCTTGATTAGCGTTGTCAGAAACATCGTGAGCAGAAGCAGTCATTTCGGTCATTGCTGTTGCCACTTGTTCGGTTTCTTCACGTTGTTCTACCAGTAATTGGTCAACGCTATTGGCACGGTCCGACATTGAAGAGGTTTCTTTGGCTACATCATGAGCAACAGTACCTACCATGCTGATGATTTCGTGGAGTAATTCGATGAAGGCATTAAAGTTAGTCGCTAGTTGACCAAACTCATGCACGTAGTTGGTGTCGAGTCGTGCGCTTAAGTCTGCATCGCCACTGGCGAGCTTTTCAAAGGAATTATTTAAGTCTTGTAGCGGGGCCATAATGCTACGGTTTATAAAGTAACCAATGATGAGTGCGAAGCCGAGTAGAACAGCAGCCGTTAGCCCTAAGAACGTTAGAGATGATTGAAGGCTGCTTTTGGCATGCTCTTCTAAAGTTGTAATTACCGCTTCTACATCATCGGTATAAAAGCCAGTGCCCATCATTAGATCCCAGCGGTCTAAGTAAATGGCGTAACTTAGTTTTGGTAAGGCTTCACTGCCGCCAGGTTTCGGGAAATAGTAAGTGTAAAACTCACCTTTTTTCGCCGCCTTAATCAGGTCTTGAATTAAGTATTGGCCCTGTTTGTCTTGCAGTGACCAAAAATTATCGCCAATGCCTTTATCCAATGTGCCCATAAATACCCGAACGCCCTTATTGGTGTAACCAAACATATATCCAGTTTCGCCGTATTCTAGGCGTTGTAATATGGGTAATGCTTGTTCCAAGGTGCCACCATTTTCATAGATTTCGGCAACCGCAGAGTAGGCTAAGCTCATATAGGCTTTTAGCTCATCCTTTTTCATATTAACCATGTTTTCTCGGGTTTCTTTAGATTGCCCTTGGGTGAGCTTTTGGGTCTCGGAGATGGTCAGGAGCAAAATACTAACGGCCAAAATAAGCACGGGCGCTAGTGATAAAACGAGTAAGCGTTGGCGTATAGTTAGTGACATAGTCTACGTTCCGAATAATTTATTATTAGACTTTTTTTAAGTGTAGACGGCTAAACACATTACAGCTTGAGAAGCGATACGGGCGCTTTAAAATGTGATCAAGCCTTTGTTTTAAATATGTTTGTTGTCAGCTTGGGGAGCAGGATGTTGTTGGTGCCATATTTTGGCTGGAACGATGTTGATTGCTGTTTGATAGCCGGTATCAAACAGCCGAAGCTTCGCTTCCTCATTGAGGTGGAAATCGACCGGCGAGGTATTACCAGTATTTACCACTATGGTTCTATGCCAAAACTTCTCATTAACATACTCTCTTGAAATGGTGGTCATGAACGTTCTAATTAATAATGAAATGTAAGCGGCAAGGGGGAAAATTCCATTAGTTTGCAATGGTTTTATGTCATTGTCGCCACGCAGTCTAAAGCAGATGACAGGGGTGCCATCTTCGGCCCAATCTTGATGAAGAGCATCTTCCGACAAGATACTGCCATCTACCATTAAGTGCTCCTGGTAGGGCTTAAAAGAAAAAATGAGAGGAATAGACATAGAAAAACGTACCGCGCGCGATACTTTTTCGTGAGGGGTGCGTGTAGCATCAAAGACTACCGGTGAGCCAGAGCGTACATCGGTGGCTACAACATGTAACTGCATTGGAAGCTGACTAAAGGTGACGCCATTGAGTAGGTCATCAACCCACTCCTCAAACTTGTCGCCGGAGCAAAGCCCGCCATTTCGTAGCAAGCTTATTAGCGAAAAGCCTTTGAACTGCTCAAAGTCGGTATCTAAGGCAATGGCTTTTATTTGCTCTACATCCATGCCACTGGCAAACAAAGAACTAATAATGCTACCGCCCGATACACCTACAATATGAGAAAAGTGTACATTTAGCTCTTTTAAGCCAGCTAAAATCCCGATATGGGCGGGTAAGCGTGTACCGCCGCCAGCAAAAATGGGAACTAGCGTCCTTGGCTCTTGAGATTGCATTTGTTTATCCATTGTTTGATCATAGCTCAAGTATGTCGCAAATTTGTCAGGCCGCTAGGCTTTGCCAGAATATCTTTCTATTTACCGGCTGTTTTCCGGTTCTGTTTTTGTATTTATAGCTTTGAGAGGACTTAATGTGCGAGTGATTGGTTGGTTTTTCCAAGCTCTGTTAATAAGCACTTCGTTAGTTTTATTAAGTTCTGCGGCTTATGCGCAACTGCCAGCTTGCGCTAACCAAACACTCGATTATCACCCCGCGAATATTCAAAATATCCAAGCCCTGCCAGATGCCAATGACTTTTCGGTTTTAGTATGGAACAGCTATAAAGGGCAAAATCATGGTTGGATAGAACAGCTAGAACAGTTCTCGCAACAAGCCGATTTTATGCTGCTACAAGAAGCAAGTAGAGCGCGCATGTTGGCTTGGTCTAAGGCAGAGGTATGGCATCAATACCAGGCCATTGCCTTTGAGTGGCTTGGTGATGGCTTAGGAGTGATGAACTTGGCCAAATTTGCTAGTGAAGAAAGTTGTTTGGAGCTAAGTACCGAGCCATGGATAAGAGTGCCAAAGTCTGCCTTAATGCAGTTGTACCAATGGAAACAGCAGCAATTGTTGTTAATTAACATGCATAGCATTAATTTCACTTTGAGTGAGGAGGACTATTTAAAGCAGCTTCAGCAGCTTGGGCCTTGGCTAGCAAGTTATCAAGGTGCAGTGATACTGGCAGGTGATTTTAATACATGGAGCAGTGCACGTTTAACTGTGCTTGAGCAGTTTATTACAGCGCATCGACTACGAACGGTGAGGTTTGAACCCGATAATCGAACCCGTTTTTTTGGCAAGGCTTTAGATCATGTGTTTTATCGGGGCTTGCGGGTTCATCAAAGCAAGAGCATTGTGACCGAGAGCTCTGATCACAATGCCTTGTTGGTGCATTTTGGTTTTTCTAAGCGCTAACTTCAGCCACATTAATAAAGAGTTTTAACTTTTGACCTGGCTGTAAATAGTGGTTTTTGTTTAGGTCATTCCATTTCAATAAGTCGGTCACCGACACGTTAAATTTTTGTGCAATGCGAGACAGCGAGTCTCCGTTACGTACTTTATAAGTAACGGTTTGAATGTGGTTTTTATTGGCTTGAGATTTTTGCCAAATCACCAGCTTTTTACCCGGTTTTAAGGTGTCGGTTGGTGCCATGCTATTCCATTTTGCAATATTGCGGTGCGACACCTTATATTTCTGCGCAATGCTCCAAAAACTATCTCCTGACTTGACCGTGTAATTTAGCTTAATGTCGCCACGAGGTTTGTTTTGTTGGCTAGCTAAACGTTGGCTTTGGCTAAGGGTGTAAGCATTTTGATTACGCGAAGATACTGGTACCAACAAATGTTGACCAATGCGAATAGTATTGCTGCTTAGCTGATTAAGCTCTCGGATCTGTTTGCTGGTAGTGTTATAACGTTTGGCGATGACACTAAGGCTGTCACCTGACTTCACTTTATAACGCGCCCATTGCATGCGCTCTTGTTTAGACAAAGAAGCAAGGGCTACTTCAAAATTAGGCACATTTTTCTTTGGTACTAACAAGTAGTGCGGGCCATTAGGTGCGGTAGCCCAACGGTTAAAACCTGGGTTCAGTTTATGTAACTGATCAAGTTTGATATTGGCTAAATCGGCCGCCAGCGCTAAATCGATTTGGCTATAAGTATCAACTTTTTCAAAATGCGCTTGGTTGGCAATTTCAGGGATATTTAGCTGGTACTCATCGCGATGTTGCAACATTTGGCTTAGTGCCAATAGTTTAGGCACATAAGCGCGGGTTTCTCTGGGCAGGTTTAGCGACCAAAAATCAGTAGCTTTACCGGCTTTAGCGTTAGCGCGAATCGCGCGGCGAACGCGACCTTCGCCAGAATTGTAGGCAGCAAGCGCATGTAGCCAATCGCCATCAAAGTACTTATGTAGATACTCGAGGTAATCTAGTGCGGCATGAGTAGAAGCATATACATCGCGGCGTCCGTCGTACCACCAATTTTGCTCAAGGCCAAAGCGTTTACCGGTACCGGGGATAATTTGCCAGATACCTGCTGCACGCCCGTGGGAGTATGCAAAGGGTTGAAAAGCACTTTCTACGATGGGTAAAAGTGCTAGCTCCAAAGGCATTTGGCGTCGTTCTATTTCTTCGACAATAAAAAATAAGTAAGGATCGGCCCTAACTGATACACGGCGCATGTAGTCGGGGTGTTTTAAAAACCAGTTAAGTTGGGCTTGTAGGCGTTTGTTGTTCTCTGGAAGAGGAATGGCCAGTTGGTCCTCAATTCTAACCCAAACGTCGTGATAAACCGGAGCTTGAGGTTCTGGCTCTGCTTCAGGCTGTACTTGAACCTTAGCTTCTTCAACTTTATTAGCTTGTTCTACTTTAGGTTGCTGCTCGCTAGCGTCTACAGTATTAGCATCTACTAATTGTTCAGTAACTTGAGGATTAGTGAGTTGGCAAGCGCCCAATAATAAAGAAAAAAGGCCAACAATGAGCGCTTTCATGATTTATCCATTTGCGTAAAATTCAGTGCTCAATGGTATTGAGCTAAGGCTAGTTTGGCAAGTCAGAAGCGGTCTTTCCATGATCTTAGGCCAGCGAATACTGCTATCTCATTGTTTAATGGTTGTAATTCAGCCAACTCAACTGCTGCCTTAATATTTGCATTGTTGCAGCGTAAAAAGGGATTTATTGCCAATTGCTGATTTAAGCTAGTAGGCAGGCTAGGTAGACCCATTTGGCGCAGTTTACTGACTTGTTGCTGGTAGCTCAGTAGTTCATCATTATCTGGCTCTACACTAAGTGCAAATTGTAAGTTGGCTTGAGTATATTCATGCGCTGCATAAATTAGGGTGTCGCTTGGTAAGTTCTTAATTTTTTCTAAAGACTGGTGCATTTGTTGGGCGCTACCTTCAAATAACCTTCCACAACCCGCCGAAAATAAAGTATCGCCAATAAACAAGTGACCTTTGCTTAGGTATGCAATATGGTCAAGGGTGTGGCCTGGCACTTCAAGCACCGAGAAAGGCTGGTTTAAACCTTCGGGTGTGAAGCTATCTGATTCTTTTACTGCTTGATGTTTAAAGGTGTATTTAGCGTTTTTGGGAGCGTAAACTTTAGCCTGCGGATAACTGGCTAATAGCCTTTCAACACCGCCAATATGATCGGCATGATGATGAGTGATAAGTATGGCGCTTAACTGGCCGCTAATATCTTTAAGTCGCTGTTCTACCGGCGCAGCGTCTCCTGGGTCAACCACAACACAATCGTTTGAATTTGCCTCTTTGATTAACCAGATATAGTTATCATTAAAGGCGGGTATATGGATGATTTGCATTATGATATCTCTGTCGTTAAAGTCGATGACACATTATTGCTTTAACTTCAGTAGATTGGTATGGGGAATTGATGAAGCCGGCGAAAATTCGTGAAGTAATTGCAAGCCCTGACTTCTGGCAAGATCTGCCATTAGGTGATTGGTTGATGGAACAGCAGCAAAGTTTGCTTGACCAACACCTGCCCGTAGCCTTTGGTTATCACATGTTAAAGCTAGGAAATTTGAGCGCTCAGTTAAACTGCCATGCCTCGATGATACGTCATCAATTAAATGTGGCTAAACAAGGGCACTTAATTGGCTTACGTGCTCATCCCGAGCAACTACCTTTTCAAGAAAGCAGTATCGATTTATGCCTGCTAGCCCACAGTTTAGATTTTTCGAAAGATCCCCATCAAATGTTACGTGAGGTCGAGCGAGTACTCACAGCCGATGGTTACCTGATTATCAGTGGTTTTAACCCATTTAGTTTGTTGGGGATGCGTCGTTATTTTCCATTTAGAAAGCGTGGAATGCCTTGGTCATGTCGAATGTTCACGCCAGCGCGGGTTAAAGACTGGCTAAACCTTTTGGGGTTTGAAGTACTAAATGATGAGCGTTTTGCTTACACCTCGTTTGTAAATAGTCGGCCCGCACCACAATGGTTTGAGCGCTGGGGAAAACGCTATTTTCGCGCTACAGCATCAGCGTATTTTATTGTGGCGCGTAAACGCCGAGCACCATTAACTCCGGTTAAAAAAGCCTGGAGGGTGAAACAACGCATTCCGGTTACGTCCTCAATTAGCGGTTAGGTTTGTTGCTCGTAAGCTTCATCGATTAAGTTTGCGTTATTAGTAGCAGCTTCGCGGGCGAGGTCGTCTACTCGTTCGTTTTCAGGATGTCCTGCGTGACCTTTTACCCAATGCCATTCAACTTGATGGCGTTGACAGGCTGCATCTAAGCGCTTCCATAGATCGGCATTTTTCACCTCGGCTTTTGCAGCGGTTTTCCAATCACGCTTTTTCCAGTTGTGGATCCATTGGGTAATACCTTGGCGAACGTATTGACTATCGGTAGTTAATACCACCTTACAGGCTTGGGTTAGGCTTTCTAGGCCAATAATGGCAGCTAGCATTTCCATCCGGTTGTTGGTGGTTAGTCGGTAGCCTTGGCTAAGCTCTTTGCGATGTGCTTGGTAAACTAATAATGCGCCATATCCACCAGGACCTGGGTTACCTAAACATGAGCCATCGGTAAACAAGTGGACTTCTTTTGCCATATTTTTGTTAAACTTGCTGGATTATCTGCTTAGTGTCGCACAGGAGTTGTTGTGAACCAATCCAAGAGCCATCGCTTAATTGTATTTGATACTGAAACCACCGGTATGAATGATAGTGGCGGACCTATCTACCAAGGACACCGTGTTATTGAAATTGGTTGTGTCGAAGTTATCGATCGAAAGCTAACCGGTAATACCTTTCATGTTTATATCAACCCTGAGCAGTTGATAGATGAAGAGGCGATTCAAGTTCACGGTATTACCGATGAATTTGTCGCAGATAAGCCTTTATTTAGAGATATTGCCCATGATTTTGTTGAGTTTATCCGTGGTGGCGAGTTGGTGGCACATAACGCAAACTTCGATATTAGCTTCCTAGATCACGAGTTTGAGATGATGTCGCGCACCTTAACTAAAGCGATGCCTAAATGTGCCGATATCTGTACTATCACTGATTCATTATTGGTGGCGCGGCGTGGTGAATACAATAAACGAGAAGTGCAATTAGCTGGCAATAAGCCCTTACCATCGCGTAAGAACTTAGATTCTTTAAGTGACTATTATGGTGTAGATCGCACATCACGTACCTACCATGGCGCATTATTGGATGCCGAATTGCTGGCCGACGTTTTCTTAAAAATGACCGGTGGCCAAAATAAGTTAAATTTAAAGCAAAAGGGCAGTGGGGATGGAGTTGGCGTGCGTTTGGTTGATTCTAATCGAGCCCCTCTAAAAGTGGTACGTGCCACAGAACAAGAACTCAACGCACACCAAGAGCGCTTGGATCTTGTTGAGAAAAAGGGAGGCCAGTGTCTCTGGCGTAACTAAACTTGATGATAAATAAAATTTTGTGGTTGTTGTTATGTGTGATGATACCTGTGCAAGCATCAACTGTATTCGAAAATCGAGACATTCCTTTAATCGATAACCGCTTTCGCCTCGATCAATCTATTGATAAGGCCACTTTTCTTCTCTATCGCTCACCTGGTTCTCCAGCCGCTATTTTAGTGCGCCCCGATGGTAGTAAGATTTACGCTTGGGATGTACCACAAAACGTGAGTTGGTTAGAAACTGACGAGTTGGACATTGTGACCATTGAAAATCCGATGCGAGGCCCTTGGCAGGCAGTGGCTGAAAACAAAGGCCGTAACCGCATTCGTATTCTCAGTGATATCGACTTAAGCGTTGACCCGATCCCTCATCAACTCTATCAAGGAGAGCGTTTGCGTGTAACGGCGCGCCTAAGTAGTAAAGGGGAGCGGATTGACTTAGAAGTCATGCTACAAGAAGCACTAATGAATGTTGCATTGATGCGCCAGCAATTGCTCGAAGACCAAACTGTAGAAGTGCGTCGCGATGAGTTAGGTAAGTTTTTTGATAATGGCAAAGATTATGATGAGTATGCCGACGATGGCGTGTTTACTACTTTTATTAAGCTAGAAGCCCGCCCTGGCAAGTATGAAATGATTGTCAGTACTTTAAATCAGGTTTTTACGCGAGCGCAAATCTTCCCTGTGTTGATATATCCCAATCCTATAGAAATAAAGGTTATGTCGCCTAAAGATGAAGAGCGTCAAGCACGGATGGCTTTGGTGATAGATACTGACGAAATTAGGCCTGAGTCAGTGGTTATCAGCGGTAAAGTTTATAATAACGTTGGTTGGGAGCAGGACTTTCAAACTTATGCTGAGAGTGATGAGTTTACCGTAGATCTTCCTACGCCTACCGAGCAAGGGCGCTACCGAGTGATGGGGACATTGTTAGCCACCACTATTCAAAATCGCGAAATTGTTATCGACTTGCCTGAGGAAGACTTTGTGATCCTTCCTCCGCCGCCACCGCCTCCAGCGCCAGTAGTAATAGAAGAGGTGGTTATTCCAGAGCCAGAAATGTCGCTGTGGCTAGTTATTTTACTTTATGTCTTTGGATTTTTGCTGTTAGCAGGTGCTGCCTTTGGTTTCATATGGTGGCGAAAACGTAAGGCCTTTGAGGCGGCATTAAAAGGCGCTAGAGAAGCGACTACAGCGGAACTAAGCCCAGAGCCTAAAATGGATGAAGCCAGTAGCTTAAAGATGCCGTCGGAATGATTTGTGGGCGGGTTTGGCTAAAAGCTCGACGCTTTGGCTAAAACATCAGCGCTTGAACGGGTTTTTAAAGAAATAAGGTAATTCTTTGTTGACTCGTAATAGGCATAACCGTATTATCTGCGCCGCACCAGACGAGATGGTTCTGCGGAGTGGTAGTTCAGTTGGTTAGAATACCGGCCTGTCACGCCGGGGGTCGCGGGTTCGAGTCCCGTCCACTCCGCCAAGTCTGTTTAGTCTGTGTGTAATGTTTCGATGTAGCGGAGTGGTAGTTCAGTTGGTTAGAATACCGGCCTGTCACGCCGGGGGTCGCGGGTTCGAGTCCCGTCCACTCCGCCAACGACGAAACAATTTAATGCGTAGGAGTGGTAGTTCAGTTGGTTAGAATACCGGCCTGTCACGCCGGGGGTCGCGGGTTCGAGTCCCGTCCACTCCGCCAGCATTAAAGTAGTAATACAATCGTGACGTTAGTATATGCGGAGTGGTAGTTCAGTTGGTTAGAATACCGGCCTGTCACGCCGGGGGTCGCGGGTTCGAGTCCCGTCCACTCCGCCACTACTAAACAAGGGCCTCGTTAAGCGAGGTTTTTTTGTGCCTGAAATTTGGGTGATTAGGCTTTAAGGTTTACTCAAAGCCTTAATTAGTAGGCTTAGTCTTGATACTTATCTCTAATTTTTACAAATCGAGCAAAGTTGTTGAGCAGCGCATCCACAAGCTGAGGATCAAACTGTTTACCGCGTTGTTGCTCCAGATACTCAATAATCTCTTGGTCATTCCAGGCATTTTTATAACAGCGTATGCTGCCTAGGGCATCAAACACATCAGCAATGGCGGTTAAACGGCCGCTAATTGGGATCTCTTCACCTTTTAAGCCTCTTGGGTAACCACTGCCATCCCATTTCTCGTGGTGCGAGCCAGCGATTTCCGAAGCAAGTTGCATTACTTCAATATTTGAGTCTTTAAGCATGTTTTCGCCAATGGCAGCATGGGTTTGCATGACTTCCCATTCCTCGGGGGTAAGTTTGCCCGGTTTATGCAGTATTGCGTCGGGAATGGCCACTTTGCCTACATCATGTAAGGGGGATGCCAGCTTTAACTGTTCAACTTTCATGGCTGGTAAATCAAGTAACTCGGCGAGTAAAACGGTAAAAAGGGCAACTCGTCGAACGTGCATGCCCGATTCTTTAGAGCGGGTTTCAACGATTTCCCCTAGGCGATATAGAACTTCTTTTTGGTTGGTGCTAATCACTTCGTTAAGCCGAATGTTTTCTAAAGCAACCACGATGTTTTCACTAAGCAAGTTAATGAAATGCTGGTCTGCTTGGTTAAACGGCGTATTCCTAGTGATATAAAATAATAAGTTGTAAGCGCTATTTTCACAGTAAATCGCTAAGGCGTTATCCTGAAATACATTGGTTTTTTGATCTATTGCTTGGCTGAATATTTTTTGCTGCGTATCAGGAAATTCTGATAGTTGCTGATGTGCTTTACTTGGGCGCTGTTGTCCTTGGTAAGCCAGTAATTGCAATTGGGCTGCATTAACCTGGTAGGCGTATTGCTCAACTTGATAGATACAGCTATCTTCTAAATTTAGTATTACAGCCAGTTGTTCTAAGGCGCCTTCAACAAAAGTAAACAAAGCATTTTTTTCGAATATGCCGCGCGAGGCCTTAACAACTTTTTCTAGGCCCAGTTTATGTTTCTCCAGCGAACAAATATCGCGGTAAGAGCGTAAGCTTGCTCGAATTAGAGTGCGTAGTTTTTGAGAGGTGAGTTCGGTTTTGTCCTTGTAGTCGTTAATGTCGTAGTTTTCTACCACTTCATCTTCAGGCGCTTGTCCCGGCTGCCCAGTACGTAACACAATACGAACGCTTTGGTTTTTAAGTTCTTGGCGAATATAACGAACTAAACATAAACCGGCATCATCGGTTTCCATTACAACATCTAATAGAATTAAGGCGATGTCGTTGTGTTGTGCCAATATAAGTTTGGCTTCTTGGGCTGAGTTGGCATGTAGAAATAATATCGATTTGTTGTCAAAAACAAACTGCGACAAAGTCATGCTGGTGATGTGGTGAACTTCCGGCTCATCGTCAACAACCAATAGTTTCCATTGATCTTGCTGCTCTTGAGTTTCGGTGGCTGTGTCATCTAGTAAAAAGATGTCGTCGCTCATTCGCTATCCATTGCTTATGTTTTTCTTTTAGTTAAGTGTATTTTAGACTCAAATTCAATGCCTTGCTTCTGATACTGATAAAAAAAAGCGAGCTATTGTTGCTCGCTTATTTTTGATTGATGAATTTTGGTATTAAGCGACGGAGTCTAAATCCGCTGCGTCTGTTTTGGCTAGACTAGGGCGATTCTCTAACTGCTCATGGTCAAAGTCATCTACGTTAATTGCAGCCAACCTGCCTTGCTCTGTTCGGCGCATTAAGGCGGCTTCTTCGGCGTTAATTACACCGAGTTTTATGCCTTCGTCGGCAAGTTTATTAAGCTGAGTGAAGGGACGTTTTTCGCCTAGTGCTTTACATACTTTGTCGTATAGCGCTTCGCAAGCCAGTACATCCTCCAAGGTTTGCTCTAGTTCTCCATAAACATTGCCTTCTACTCGGCTATCAAAGCGCCCTTGTCCTATGCGATTACGGGTTTCACTTGGCTCTTGTAGAATACGTGCAAGTTTATGGTCTAACACATCACTTGGCGCATGGAAGGGCTTACCTAGCGGGAACATCACTAAGCGCATTACTTTACCTACCCATTTATTGGGGAAGTTAAGCAGTAACTCATCTAGGGCATTCTGTAATTGAAACAAAGAGTCTTGCATGCTCCAGTGCAATAGAGGCAAATCTTCTTGTTTGCGGCCTTCATCGTCGTAACGCTTTAAAGTGGCCGAACACAAATAAAGCTGGCTTAGCATGTCACCTAGGCGTGCTGATACTCGTTCTTTACGTTTTAAGTTACCACCTAGCGTTCCCATAGCGACATCAGACAACAGCGCCAAATTGCTACTAAAGCGAGTTAACTGCTTGTAATAAGTAGCTGTTTGGTCGGAGTAGGGGGTGGTAATTAATCTGTTGCTAGTTAGGCCAAACCAAAAACTGCGAACAAAGTTGCTGGTGGCAAAACCAAGGTGGCTAAATAGCGCTCTATCAAACTGCTGTAAGCCTTGATTAAAATCGGGGTGTTGAGTGGCTTCCATTTCTGCAAGCACGTATGGATGACAGCGAATGGCGCCTTGCCCGTAAATAATCATGCTACGAGTTAGAATGTTTGCGCCTTCAACGGTAATAGCAATAGGCGCACCTTGATACGAGCGAGCCAAAAAGTTTTTAGGACCCAAGCAAATCCCTTTACCGCCCACTACGTCCATTGCATCAATGCTAGCGCGCTGGCCTCGGTGGGTTAGGTGGTATTTTACTATGGCAGAAATCACCGATGGTTTTTCGCCAAGGTCGATGGCGGTTACGGTTAAGTCAGAAGCCGCTCCCATTATGTAGGCGTTACCTGCTAATCGAGCTAAAGGCTCTTCCACTCCTTCCATTTTACCAATGGGTAACTTGAATTGGCGACGGATACGAGCGTAAGCACCGGTAGCTAAAGCCGCATTTTTAATGCCGCCGGTTGCACTAGAAGGCAGGGTAATTCCACGGCCAACCGACAAACATTCCACAAGCATGCGCCAACCTTGGCCTGCCATTTCTTTACCACCAATAATAAAGTCGATAGGCACAAATAGGTCGTTAGCGCGGGTAGGGCCGTTCATAAAAGGAACGTTAAGCGGAAAGTGGCGACGACCTACTTCAACACCTTCAATGTCGGTTGGAATAAGTGCGCAGGTAATACCAAGCTCTGCTTGCTCGCCAAGTAGCTTGTCGGGATCTGATAATTTAAATGCTAGGCCTAAAATAGTGGCCACTGGTGCTAAGGTGATATAGCGTTTATTCCAAGTAATTCGCATACCTAGCACTTGTTCACCTTGCCATTCACCCATGCAAACCACTCCAGCATCAGGAATCGATCCCGCATCAGAGCCCGCTTCTGGGCTGGTTAAGGCAAAACAAGGAATTTCTTTACCCTCAGCTAAACGGGGGAGGTAATGGTCTTGTTGTTCTTTTGTTCCGTAATGTTGCAATAATTCACCTGGACCAAGCGAGTTGGGGACACCTACAGTGCTTGAGAGTACCGCGGAAATACTGGCGAGTTTTTGTAGCACACAAGATTGCGCGTAGGCAGAAAACTCTAGGCCACCGTATTTCTTTTTGATGATCATGGCGAAGAATTTATGTTCTTTTAAAAAGTCCCAAATTTCTTCAGGTAAGTCTGCTAACTCATGGGTTATTTCCCAGTCTCTAGTCATCGCACATACTTGCTCAACCGGACCATCTAAGAAGGCTTGTTCTTCTGGGCTCAGGCGCGGAGCCGGGTAGCTATGAAGCTTTTTCCAGTCTGGAGCCCCGCGAAACAGATCGCCTTCCCACCATGTGGTACCCGCCTCGATGGCTTCTTTCTCGGTACGCGACATTTCGGGCATCACTTTTTTGAAGATTTTGAACAGCGGTTTAGAGATTAGCTGTTGACGCAAAGGTTTAAAGTTCAAGCCTCCTACTATTAATAAATAGGCTAACCAAAATAGCTCGCTAAAAGGCGATATGAAATTGTAAGCAACCAGTGAGGCGGTTAGCACTAAGGTAAAAGCCAGTAACGAAGCTCTAAAATAAGCGAGCCCGCCCATTAATAACAGGCCACCAATGGCAGCTAAAAGGGGTAAGTAACTTTGCATCAATCTCTCCTTGGACTTGTAAGAGGTCTGACCTCTTTGGGTATTTGTAACGTAGTAGTTAACAAAATTCAAGTCTTTTACAAAATATCAACATAAGTTTAGCTGTATTTTTTAGTTAATAAATTGAGTTATGCGCTGAATAGAACGCTGATTATGACTAAAAAAAACGTTATAGTGTGCAGCAAATAAGCCTTGCCCAGATAAGGGAACCTAGATGAAAAATTTGATAGTTGAAGAGTTACAAGAAGCGGTAACTGTTCTAAATGCTTTTATTGCCGATGAGAAAAACATTGACGCGATCGAACAAGCGGCTCGCTTGTTAGCTGACAGCTTTAAGCAGCAAGGCAAAGTATTATCTTGTGGTAATGGTGGTTCTCATTGTGATGCAATGCATTTTGCCGAAGAGTTAACCGGCCGCTATCGTGAAAACCGCCCTGCTTATCCGGCTATTGCTATTTCAGATCCTAGCCATTTATCTTGCGTGAGTAATGATTATGGCTACGAGTATGTATTCTCGCGCTATATTGAAGGATTAGGTCAAGCTGGTGATGTTCTTTTTGGCATTAGCACCAGTGGTAACTCGGGCAATATCATTAAGGCGATAGAAGCGGCTAAAGCCAAAGGTATGAAAGTAATTATTTTGTCTGGCAAAGACGGTGGCAAAATGGCTGGGCAAGCGGATGTAGAGATCCGCGTGCCACACTTTGGCTTTGCTGACCGTATTCAAGAAATTCACATAAAAGTGATTCATATCTTGATTCAGTTAATTGAGAAGTATATGGCTGAGTAAGCCTGTTATATCCGTAATCTAAGTAGCGAGTGGTTGTATGTGTGAATTACTAGGAATGAGTGCCAATGTTCCTACCGATATTTGCTTTTCCTTTACCGGCTTGGTGCAGCGCGGTGGAGTGACAGGCCCGCATGTAGATGGCTGGGGCATTACTTTTTATGAAGGTAAGGGTTGTCGCAGTTTTAAAGATCCTGCACCAAGTTGTAAATCTAAAATTGCAGAGTTGGTTCAAGCTTTTCCGATTAAAAGCCAGGCAGTAGTAGGACATATTCGTCAAGCTAACCGCGGGTGTGTTTCTCTAGAGAATACCCATCCTTTTACCCGTGAGTTATGGGGACAAAATTGGACTTACGCACACAATGGTCAGTTAAAGGGTTATAAAGCGCTTGATACTGGCTTTTTTAGGCCAATTGGTGCAACCGATAGCGAGCGTGCTTTTTGTTGGATCCTCGAACAGCTGCGTATTAAGTACCCACGTAAACCCGCCAACATGAAAGCCATGTTTAAATTTGTGGCGAGCCTAGCCGATCAGCTACGTGCAAAAGGCGTATTTAATATGCTGTTGAGCAATGGCGAGTTTGTGATGGCTTATTGTTCAACTAACCTGCATTGGATCACTCGTCGTGCGCCGTTTGGCGAGGCTCAGTTGGCAGATGCCGATGTTACCATCGACTTTTATAAAGAAACTACGCCAAATGATGTAGTGACAATGATTGCCACTCAGCCTTTAACCAATAACGAACAATGGCAAAAAATTGCTAGCGGCTCTTATGTATTGTTTAAAGACGGTGAAGTGCAATAAAGCTTTTTAAGCTAACTAAGCTTTAAGCTAAAACAAATAGAAAAAAGCGCCTTTAGGCGCTTTTTTTATGAGTTAGCGTAGCCGCTACTAGGGAGTATATTGCCGTCGAGTAGGGCGTTGTCATTTTTCATGCTCAATCGTCCTTCAACAAACCAATTAACGACCAATGGGTATATGGCATGTTCTTGCACTTGTACCCTTGCTGCTAGTGTTTCGGCATCATCATCGCTAAATACGGGAACTTTGGCCTGCAAAATTACCGGGCCTCCGTCTAACTCGGGGGTGACGAAGTGAATGCTGCAACCGTGTTCTTGGTCTTGGGCATCAATGGCGCGCTGATGGGTATTTAAACCTTGGTACTTCGGTAGCAAAGAGGGATGAATGTTTAGCATCTTGCCGCTAAAACGTTCTACAAATGCTTGGCTAAGAATACGCATGAAGCCGGCCATCACGATTAAGTCAGCGTTATGCTGCTCAATCACCTCAGCCAAAGCCATGTCATAGCTTTCGCGATCGCTATACTCTTTAGGGTTTACAACTACCGTGTTAATGGCTGCCTGCTTAGCGCGCTCAAGGCCATAAGCGTCGGCCTTGTTGCTTACTACTGCAGAAATAGAGGCGTTGATACGCCCCTCTTTACAGGCATCAATAATGGCTTGCAGGTTAGTCCCTGAACCTGAAATCAATACAACAATGTTGCGTGCCATTATTTACCCTATTTAAATTCTACTTGGCCTTCGCCTTCAGCTACATCTTCAATGTGGCCGATTTTCCAAGCTGTTTCGCCGTGCTCTGCTAATAAAGCTAGAGCAGCGTCTACTTCAGCTTCTGGTAAAGCGATAACCATGCCTACACCACAGTTGAAGGTGCGGTACATTTCTTCACGAGCCACGTTGCCATTCTCTTGCAACCAGTTAAACACTTCTGGCCATTGCCAGCTATTTTCATCAACCACTGCTTTTGCGCCAGCTGGCAATACGCGAGGAATGTTCTCCCAGAAACCACCACCAGTGATATGTGATAAAGCATGTACTTCACATTGCTTAAGCAAGGCTAATACCGACTTAACGTAGATTTTTGTTGGGGTCAATAGGGTTTCACCTAGCGTGCTATCACCTAAAACTTGTTTAGGATCGGCATTCGATACTTCTAGGATCTTGCGAATTAGTGAGTAGCCGTTTGAATGAGGACCACTAGAAGCTAAAGCGATTAACGCGTCACCGCTTGCTACTTTGGTGCCATCGATAATTTCTGACTTTTCAACAACACCCACACAGAAACCTGCGATGTCGTAGTCGTCGCCATGGTACATGCCTGGCATTTCTGCAGTTTCACCGCCAATTAAGGCACAGCCAGATAGCTCACAACCTTGACCAATGCCTTTTACAACGTCTGCTGCGGTATCAACGTCAAGTTTACCGGTTGCGTAGTAATCTAAGAAAAATAGCGGCTCAGCACCTTGTACAATAAGATCGTTTACACACATTGCGACTAAGTCGATACCAACGGTGTCATGCTTTTCCAAATCTAGTGCTAAGCGTAACTTTGTTCCAACGCCGTCGGTGCCAGCAACTAATACAGGCTCTTTGTAACCAGTAGGCAATTGACACAATGCACCAAAGCCTCCTAGTCCACCCATTACTTCTGGGCGCTGGGTACGTTTACTAACACTTTTGATACGTTCTACTAATGCATTACCAGCTTCGATATCAACGCCAGCATCTTTATAACTCAGAGGGGTGTTTTGTTTGGTCACGGGATTACCTTGCAACGAACATAGAAAAAAATTTCGCGATATTTTAGCAGTGTTAGCGGCCTGGTAACAGTAATAAACGATAACTAAGACATTTTGTTGATATTTGCTAACATATCTCCATTGAGTCTGATTTAAACTAACGGCTCACAATTTGGTAAATCAAAGGAATAGAGATGAAAGTTGTTGAAGTAAAACATCCTTTAGTTCGTCACAAAATCGGGCTAATGCGCGAAGCTGACATTAGCACAAAGCGTTTTCGTGAATTAGCGCGTGAAGTTTCTGCATTATTAACCTACGAAGCAACAGCCAATCTCGAAATAGAAGAAGTGACCATTGCCGGTTGGAATGGCCCTGTGAAGGTAGAGCAAATTAAAGGTAAAAAGGCTACTGTTGTGCCTATTTTACGTGCGGGGCTTGGCATGATGGACGGTGTTTTAGAGCATATGCCATCAGCAAAAACCAGTGTGGTTGGGATTTACCGTGATGAAGAGACTTTAGAGCCGGTTCCTTATTTTCATAAACTTGTTAGCCAAATTGATGAGCGTTTGGCCCTTGTAGTAGACCCTATGCTGGCTACTGGTGGGTCTATGATTGCCACTATCGATTTATTAAAAGAGCAAGGCTGTAAAGACATTGTAGTATTGGTATTAGTGGCCGCTCCTGAAGGTTTAAAAGCTTTGGAGGCTGCACACCCTGATTTGGTCTTGTATACTGCGTCAATTGATGAAAAGCTAAATGAGCATGGCTACATTCTTCCTGGTTTGGGGGATGCCGGCGATAAGATTTTTGGTACTAAATAGAACGTCAAAAATAGTTAATTGAATCTCTAGGAGAGCGCAGTGATTAGAAAGTGGTTGTTGGTACTTAGTTTGGCAGTGGTGATGTTGCCGGTTCAAGCCTCGCTGCAAGAGGAACTTTACCGAATTGAGGCACAAGCCACTGGCGATACCCAACAAGATCAGCGACATGCTTTCGAGTTATTGGTACTGCGCTTAACTGGGGAGCAAGCTAGCAATGCTAATCCATTGGTCACAAAAGCAAGAGCCAATATTAATCCGTATATTCAACAGTTTGCTTACCGTGACGATGCTATATCGGTGCTGTTTAACGAAGCAAAAGTAAACCAGCTGTTGATGCAAGCTCAATTGCGTTTATGGGGAAAGCAACGCCCAGATATCGTATTGTGGTATGCCAGCGAGCAGAACTTTAACCGAGCATTGTTAGCCGATAGTGCTCAACAAGATTGGTTAGAGGCTGGCCGGAAACGGGCGCAGCTACTAGGTTTACCTGTTCGCCTTCCTGTTATGGATTTAGAAGATACTATGGCGGTGAGCGTCAATGATGTATGGGGCGGTTTTGATGGCCCATTGTACGCAGCTAGTGAGCGTTATTCTGTGCCACTTATCCTGAGCTTTCGCCAATATCCGCAAGGTCAAAATTGGCAGATCCAATGGCGATTGTTAGACAGCGCAAGCCAAATACAACTTGATAGCGGCCAAGTACAAGCGCCACTAGCAGACGTTAGCGCAGCTGCTATGAGTGCAGTAAGCGCCAGTTTGGCCGAACGCTATGGCGTGATATTAGGCGAGAATGCCGATGAAGCAATATTGGTTAGCTTTACTAACATAACCAGCATGAACAAATATGTTGAGCTGGAGCGCTTTCTTAACCAGCAACCTAGTGTGGCAAGAGTAACCTTACACAATGTAAAACAAGACACGTTTACTTTTGAGGTGCAATTGCTTAGCCCTTGGGAAGACCTTAAATCTTCACTTGATATTGCCCCGCGCCTGCAAGCGGATGAAACGCGAACAAAGTTTTATTTTTACCAATAGCAAAAATTTTTCATCTTAATAGCGAGCTGGTACAATACCGTAAGTTTTGTATCAGCCATTATTTATCAATTTGAGCTTTTCCCCGCAATTATCACTTCCTGTACTTTTACCTGATGATGAAACCTTGGTGAGTTTTTACCCAGGCGACAATCAACAGCTTTTAAGTGCACTGCGCAATCTTGCTTTAGATAAAGGCGAGAGGATGCTTTATTTGTGGGGCAGTGAAGGGTCGGGGCGAACCCATTTGTTGCATGCCAGTTGCACTGAAATGGCCGACGTTGGCGCAGCAAGTGCTTATTTACCCTTAGAGCGTCATGCGGCTATGTCTCCTAAAATGCTTGAGGGTCTAGAAAGTATGGCTTTGGTGTGTTTAGACAACATTGACGCGATTGTGGGCATTTCGGCTTGGGAAGAGGCGATTTTTGATTTTTATAATCGCCGAAAAGAATTAGCGTCTACCACCCGTTTAATTGTTACCGCCAATGCGCCAGCACCTCAGCTGTCTTTTGCCTTGGCCGATTTACAGTCTCGTTTAAACTGGGGCGTAACCTATAAATTACATGAGCTAGATGACGAGCAAAAGCTGAGTGCTTTGCAACTACGGGCAGAATTACGTGGTTTGAAGATGCCATTAGAGGTGGCTCGTTTTCTGTTAAAGCGTTTATCGCGTGATATGCCTACTTTGCTAAACAAGCTTGATCTGTTAGACCAAGCTTCCATTACTGCTCAACGAAAGTTAACCGTTCCCTTTGTGAAAGAGATCTTAGAGCTTTAGTCTTTAGCTTTATCCTTTAGCTTCTTTAATCCTATCCCTAGCTCTTTACCGCGAAACTTCGCGTACTGTAACCCAAACCAAAACGCACTGAGTACTAATACTAATTCTACTGCAGCTAACCAGCGTTCGGTGTCGGACACGACTAACAGCGTGGTGCTGTGAAGCACATATAGCAGCAGCACAAAACAACTCCAGGCATAGGTATAAGGTTTACCGGCCAGAATGCCTTTTAGTGGGAACAGCAATGGCACGACCCAAAAGGCCAACATTAAACCTAGACTAATATCAACTGGTGGTGATAGCCATAAATGCCATAATAGCACCCAAGCCAGCAGCATTAAGTAACTGCTTTTGGCTATCAGTAATAATTGAGAAGTACTTAGCTTAGACAATCTCTAACACCTGTTCTGGTGGTCGGCCAATGCGCGCTTTATCTCGATTAATCACAATTGGGCGTTCAATCAGTTTAGGGTTTGCATGCATTGCCGCTACCAGTTGAGCAGGAGTAAGCGATGCATCGGCTAAATTCAATTCTTTATAGAGCGCCTCTTTAGTGCGCATTAACTGCCGAGGCTCAAATTGCATCATGTCCAGTATCTTGGTGATATCTGCTTCACTCGGAGGTGTTTCTAGATAAAGCACAATTTCTGGCTCGATGCCTTTTTCTTGAAGAAGCTGCAAGGTTTGGCGACTTTTAGAGCAGCGCGGGTTATGAAGGATTTTAATCGTAGACATGCTTGTTCCTTATGTACATCTTAGTTGAGCGATTCGAGCTCTTGCTCTGCGACTTTAAATTGTTCAATTCTGGCTTGAATACGAGCTTGCTCGAGATTGTTTTCTGTTAGGTTGTATGCGCTATGAAGTTCGTCAATGGCACGGCGATAATCAGAATACAAAGAAAGATACTCGGCCTGTGCAATATGGCTTGCGGCCATATTATTGAGCCTGCGTTGAGTGCGGCTAAGTTCTCCCCAAGCCAGGGCGTCATTTGGTTTTTCGCGCAGGTAGCGGTCTAACAGTTTAGCGCCTTCTTTAAACTGACCGTTTTCATTTAAGGCATGGGCTAGATTAAGCACAATAACTTGGTTATTGGGATAGCGAGTTTGTGCAACTTCTAAGCGCTTAATTGCTGGCTGGTAGTTTTTCATGGCCAAATCGATGTCAGTTTGAGTATCTATAACAAAAAGGTTATCAGGGTGGCGTTTGGCAAGACCATCAACGATGAGTTTTGACTCGCTATATTTTCCTATGCCAAAGAGAGCTAAGGCCTGACCATAAAGGGCTGCATCTTCAATTCGATATTCTTTACGCGCTATTACTCGGTTGTAGTGCTCTAAGGCTTCAGATGGAGAGAATGTACCATGACGTACGATAATACGAGCTTTGGCAAATTGGAACGCTAGCGAAGGTGCAACATATCGATTTGGGTATTGGTTAGCCCGAGCGCGTGCTTCACTGACTCGCGTTTCTGGTAATGGGTGGGTAATTAGCATTTGTGGTGGCTTGCTGGCGTAACGGTATTTCTCAGATAGCTTGCCAAAAAAGTTACCCATGCCCGTTGGGTCGTAGCCAGCATTTGCTAACGTTCGCAGGCCTATTCGGTCTGCTTCAAATTCATTAGCGCGGGTGTAGTTAATTGAGTTTTGCACACCTGCCGCCATGGTAGCTTGTAGTGCTGCGATACCAGCTACGGGGTTGGCTATGCCTAGCAATAAAGAACCTAACATGCCAGCCATTGATAAGTTTTGAGCCGCCGCTTGGTTTTCAATGCTGCGCGCAATGTGGCGCTGAGTGACGTGGGCGATTTCGTGAGCAATAACAGAAGCAAATTCACTTTCAGTATCGGCATATAAAAATAAACCGGTATGAATCTTTACGTAGCCACCGAGAAAAGCAGCAGCGTTTATTTCATTATCTGTGACTAAAAAAAAGTTAAAAGGAGTGCGCACTAAGTCAGCTTTAGCAACAAGTTGATTGCCTAGTTCAGTAACATATTCGGATAACACCGGGTCGTTGGTCATACGGCTACTGGCGCGAATAATTCGCATGTAGGCATTGCCGTACATTATTTCTTTATCGATAGATAAGGCCGACGCACCAGCTGTGCCTATTTCAGGCAATTGATTATTGGCAGACATAAGGGGGACGTAACCAAAAAGCAGGCCTGCTAAAACGAAATGTGCGAAACGCGTCATTGAAATCCAATATCTTTGCATTTGTACCGCGAGAATACCCCGATTTTGTTTGTTATTCAAAAGCTATAAATTGAGTCCTGCACAATTGCCTGTAATAATGTCTTGGTTATTTTATGGTAATTATTACAAATGCTTTGCCTCGATTTACAGAAACATAACTGTCCTTACCCGTTATTAGAAAGTAAGCTTTGGCTAAAACAAGCTAAAGTCGGTGATCAAGTTCAATTGTTGTTGGGGGACAGCGGATCACGTAGTGATATCCCCCAGTATTTTCGTCGATTAGGGCATGATGTAAGAATAGAGCAAGATGCTCATAGTTTTTGCGTCACCATAACTGTCCAACCGCTAAAGGATTAAAGCTGTAACTATGTTTAATGTCTTATCAAAATGGTACCACCGTATGTTTTCGGATCCGGAAGCGGTGGCTATGGCACTGGTGTTAGTGATTGGTTTTGTACTGTTGTACTTTTTTAGTAACCTGCTGGCTCCATTGTTGATCGCTTTAGTATTAGCTTACTTGCTGGACTGGCCTGTAAGCTTTCTTGCTCATCATGGGTTTCGCCGAGGATTAGCTAGCGCCTTAGTGCTACTCATATTCTTCCTGATTGCTACCTTCACGGTGTTAAGAGTATTGCCTACGGTTTGGGGGCAGGGGATGAACTTACTCAGTGAATACCCGGTGATGCTCAATAGCACTCAGCAATGGCTTGAGTCTCTGCCACAGCAATACCCAGAGTTTATCGACGGTGCTTTGGTAGAAAGCGTGGTAGACAATATTAGAACCCGCTTAATGGGAGTGGGGGAGCGAGTCCTGCAATCGTCTTTATCTTCAATTATTAATTTAGCTACCGTGTTGGTATATAGCGTATTAGTACCTTTGATGGTGTTCTTCATGCTAAGTGACAAGCAGGTGTTACTGAATAGCGTGTCTCGCTTTTTGCCTAACGATCGTCGTTTGTTAACTCAAGTATGGTCGGAAATGAATGGCCAAGTGATTAACTATATTCGCGGTAAAGCGATTGAAATACTGCTCGTGGGTGGGGCCAGTTATATCGTATTTGCGATTATGGATCTGCGTTACTCGGCGTTACTTGGCGTGTTAGTGGGTTTGTCGGTACTTATTCCCTTTATTGGCGCGTTTGCTGTTACTCTACCAGTGGCCATGGTTGGATTATTCCAGTGGGGGTTAAGCCCTCAATTTGGGTATCTAATGTTGGCATACGGCATTATTCAAGTCATTGATGGAAACGTATTAGTACCGATTTTGTTCTCAGAAGCAGTTAACTTACACCCACTGGCGATTATTGTGGCTGTACTTGTATTTGGCGGCTTGTGGGGCTTTTGGGGAGTGTTTTTTGCTATTCCGCTTGCGACCTTAGTAAAAGCAGTAATGAATGCTTGGCCACATCACATTGAAAAAGTTGAGGACCCTAAGCCCCCAACCTTTGAAGAGTAATTATTGGTTTAAGTAATCGAGCACTACTTGGTGGTGCTCTTTAGTTTTAAACTTATTAAATACATGCTCAATTTGACCTTGCTCATCGATCAAAAAGCTAATGCGGTGAATCCCATCGTATTCTTTACCCATAAATTTCTTCAAACCCCAAACCCCAAACTGTTCGGCAACTGCATGATCTTCGTCAGACAGTAAATCAAAGTTGAGTTGATGCTTTTCTATAAATTTAGGCAGACGTTGAACCGGATCTGGACTTACTCCAAATACTACAGTGTTGGCAGCTTTGAGCTGTTCAATGCTGTCACGCAAACCGCAGGCTTGAGTAGTGCAACCAGGCGTTAAGGCCTTAGGGTAAAAATACACCAATACTTTTTTACCCGCGTAGTCGCTAAGTTTAATGCGCTTTTCATCTTGGTTTGGCAAATCAAATTGCGGAGCTGCAGCTCCGGCCGTCAATGTGTTCATTAAAGGTATCCTTTATCGTGGTGCTTAATTCGACAAAATTTGTAAATCAAACTGCTCGCTGCCTAACTCTTGGCATAGTTGCGCAAACGCCTGTTCAATTTGTTCTGGTTGATGGGTTTGATTTAGCTTAACGTCAAATTCAGCGTGTAACATCTCAATATTATTCTTGGTGAACAGATTCGATTTTAAGCTCACCATATTCATTTGATGGTCGCTGATAAACTGGGTCACTTTGCTAATCACCCCGGTTGCATCAGGTAAAGTTAACTGCAAAACGGCGGCATGAGAGTAATCGATCAACTCATGGCGCGAGGTTTTTTTCATTACCGTTAGCAACTGCAATTCTTGCGCCTTAGCCGGTAAGCGAGTTTCTATTTGAATAACGGAATTATGAGTGCCAGCAACTAGCATGATTAAGGTAAATTCCGAACCAAAGAGTGCCATTCGGCTATCCACAATGTTACAACCGCAGCTAGAAACAAGCTGAGTGAGTTGATTTACAATGCCTGGCCGATTACTGCCAACAGCAGTGACCACAAGATGTTGACTCATATTCCGTTTTACATATTTAGCTAGATTTAGTGTGTCAGGATACTTGCTTAAAGCGGTGAATTCTAGCGTATAAAAACTTAGCTCTAAGCAAAAGGTGAGTTTGTATCAAGCCCTGAATGTTTTCACCTTGTGTTTATGAAAGTGGCTAAGTAGTATAGCGCCCTTACTCTGGATTGTTTTCGTATAACGAAATCGCTTACCAGCAAATGTTTTTGTTTGTAGATGTAGTGGGATATGCAACTAGTTTCTTTTTCAACGATGAAAGTCGTGTTTTTTGGCAGTCTATTGGTGACTCTGGCAGCATGCTCAAATAGCGGTGAGAAACACCGCCAGGCTGAGCGAGGTTTTGAGTATTTAGAGGCTAGCCAAATAGAGCCTTTAGTTATTCCTGCAGGGGTGATGTCGCCCGAGCAAAGTAGTGAGTTTGTTATCCCAACCCCAATCACTGAAGCTGAAGTGTTTGTTGGTGCCGCGGTGGATGTTCGAGCCCCTGTTCAGATTATCCCTTTAATTGCTGGGAGCCGTATTGAAGACACCGATGAAGGGCTGATCTTTTGGTTTGATATTTTGCAAGCTCAAACTGCTACCGAGACAACCGCTACAATGATGCAAACCATTAGCGATTACATTTCTTATCGTAATTCGTCAATTGCCCGCCGCGATGAGCAGCAATCCTTAATTGAGTCCAATTGGTTGGTTGATGTAGAAAAAATTGAAGGTAGTTGGTGGTTTTTCTCTAGTGATAAGGTAATGGAGCAGCGCCAAAAATTTACCTATCAGCTAGAAGTTAAACCTCATGGTCGAACCGCGGGTCTAAAGGTAAGCTTTATCGACGGTGAAATTTATCGCGACGGTGGAGACTTGGCGATTGATTTAGATGAGTTCGACAAGCAGCGACTCGCCGTGATAGAGCTTAATCGCTTAATTGGCTATGTAAGCGAGCGACGTGAAGCCTTAGAGCAGCAGCTTGCAGCACAACGTGAAGAGGCCCGTTTGGCCGCCATGAGTGAGGCCGAAAAAGAGCAACTTTACGACGAGACGGTGAATTTGGTGTTAGTAAACGACAGCGGTGCAGCTTACTACAAAGCGCGTGCTAACATGGAAAAAACCATGAAGCGTTTGCGTTTAGTATTACCTCTAGCGGGCTTCACTATTACCGATTACATCGCTAACTCTGGCAGCTTGTATCTTACTTACGAGCGTCCACCGGAACAAATTCTTGAAAATTATGGTTTAAGCACCATGAAGTTTGAAGAAAAAGACTACATTTTTACGGTGGGTTCAAATGGCAATGTTACTCAAATTACCTTAAGTGATAATGAAGGTGTTGTACTTAAGCCAAGTGAAGTAAAAGCCTTGTATCCCTACTTGGCCATCTTGATGAAGATGGGCTTAGACACAAGCGAAAGTTTGTCTCGATAATACCCATTTACATTTGGTTAGATTTGAAAGGTCTCTTTAAGAGGCCTTTTTTATTTACTGATGTTGATGATA
Organism: Agarivorans litoreus; assembly: GCF_019649015.1. Classification (NCBI taxonomy): domain Bacteria; kingdom Pseudomonadati; phylum Pseudomonadota; class Gammaproteobacteria; order Alteromonadales; family Alteromonadaceae; genus Agarivorans; species Agarivorans litoreus. Next base: position 3,460,275 of record NZ_BLPI01000001.1, read on the forward strand.
GCCTTGCCAATTTGTTAACTACCCTTAGCGTATTAAGTCGTCAGCATTGAGCTAAGGTCTGCAGTGTTTGGGCTGAGTTGCATACTTCTGATACTGTTGGAGCTAACTCTGCCAGCGAAAAAACAGTTGTTCATGTTGAATCTGAAGTAGATGTAATGTTTGAGTAACTTATTAGACAAGCGGTTTTTTAGGGTAAAGAGCAGTAAGCGTAAAGCTTGTTGAAGATGCCGAGCAAGCCGGTTCACTCAAGGCTAGAGATGTTTATTTACAGGCTTTAGAAAAGCAAAAGGAACAGCACTAGTAAAGCTTGTGGAGTTTACGATTATAGGGCGATTTAACGTTGCTCTGAGTCATGCGATTTTTTTGATTTGGGCAATTTTTTCTTGATGTTAAATCGGTCCATGTGCCTGAGCAGCATCAGATTGCCAAGAATAAAACCCAATACCAGAGCAATGATAAGAATAACGTATCCGATAGCCATGGTAAGTCTCCAAATCTTGTTGTGTGGGTACTCAAACTAGCTGTGCCAGAGCTAGTTTGGCCTGTTAAACGCTGAGCGCTTGAAGCTTAAGGCTAGAAATAAAGCTAATAAACGCCACGGCCAATAACAAAGGGGCTGGTGGGGCTGTTTTCTTTAGCTGCGGGAATAACCACAACAGAGTCGCTAGCAATAACAAGCTGCTCATTACTACAAAGTGCTTAACTGTATCGGCTTGTTCCAAGAGAGCTTGGTTTAAAACGAGATAAATACACACTGCCACAAGGCTACACATTGCCGCAGCAAGCCCGGCAAACGGCAGTAGCTTATCGAAGCTGGTTAAGCGGTGTTTAGCCTTAACCATTAGCCAGTGAGCAATCGCCGCCGCACAAGCAATAAAGCTAAAGATCCCAATACTATGTTGCAGCAAAACAACCGTAGCGGCTATTAATAGTGGCGTACCCATTAACCACCAAAGGTTAATATTTAGGCTACGTTTGTGTTTAAGCTTGTTGATTTTGAAAGTAAGCACCCAACCGATTAATGCACTGGCGAAGACTAAGCCTACTAACCAAGTCGCTTGTTGGCTTTCAAAGCCACTTAAACCTGCCAAGGTTATAAAGCTAACAAGCGTGCTTAATTGGCGTTGAATTCTGCCTGTTTGCCCGGGGCATAACTCTCCCTTATGTAAAACCAGCATCAATACAAGAAAGGCCAGTGCGGAACAACTAACAAGGCTAACAAACAAGGTGGCATACAAGCTTGGCATTAGGTCTCCGGTAAACAAATATTGGTAACGTATTGGCTAAAAATTTGTTCTATGTGCTGCTCAATACAAGCGAAGCCTGCTACCTGATTATTTCTTAAGTGTTCTAGGGTTTGGCTAGCGTCGAGTTTGCTCATCATTGTTTGGCTGGTGGCTAGGTGGCTCAAGTGCCATGGTTCAAACTCTACGCCGCCCTTAAAGCGCAGATAAGGGTAGAAAAAACCAAAATCTTGAGCATATTCATTTAACCATATCGATAAGGCGTGCTGGCAACCTTGCTCAGCATACTCTTGGGGGATGAGTTCTAAACGAGCTCCTGATGGTAGTAGTTTGGGGTCGTAAAAATCAAAATCGGTACCCCAATGGTGGCGGCTGGTGCCAGGTAAAGCAGACCAACGCAAAATAGCATGCAGCTTGTGCTCATCGCTTAGGTTTGAGATATCCAGTGGGCGACTATTGGCATCAAGAATTGGACGCAGACCATTCCATTTGTTATTCCAGATTGCCAGTTGGCGGTGAAAATCCCGATAACCACTAAAAATGCTTAGGTTAAACCCAGCCTGCGCAGCCGCTTTGATAAGCTTTTTGAGATCAGATAAAACCAGGCGATGAACCCAAGCAAGCTCGGGGTCATCAATTAGTTCGCTCTTGTCTAGCCCATAAAGGGCTAGAGGCTTGGCAAGTTTACTCATTGCCGCCAAGAACGTTTACTAACAGCTCGTAGTACATATCTGCTAACTGTTCTAAATCTGCCACTTTAACGCACTCATTCACTTTATGAATAGTAGCGTTAACTGGGCCAAGCTCGACCACCTGTGTCCCCATTTTTGCAATGAAACGACCGTCAGACGTGCCTCCAGTAGTGAGTAGCTCAGGAGCTTTCTTGGTTACCTTGCTTACCGCGTTGCTCACAGCAGACAAGAAGTCGCCTTCCTCAGTTAAGAATGGTTGGCCATTGTAGGTCCAATCTAATTGGTAATCTAAGCCGTGGCTATCAAAGATATTGTGTACCCGTTTTACAATCTCGCTATCGGTTAGCTCAGTTGAGTAGCGGAAGTTAAACTGAACATCTAACTCACCAGGAATCACATTCGAAGCACCTGTACCAGCGTGAATATTGGCAATTTGAAAGCTTGTTGGTGGGAAGAATTGATTACCGTTATCCCAATGCATTGCCGCAAGTTCTGCAAGAGCTGGTGCTGCATCATGAATAGGGTTTTTAGCTAGGTGGGGGTAAGCCACATGGCCTTGCACACCTTTTACTGTTAAATCTCCAGTTAATGAGCCGCGGCGACCATTTTTAACTACATCACCCACGTGATGAGTAGAGGATGGCTCACCCACCAAGCACATATCAATCAGTTCGTTACGTGCCATTAAGGTATCGACCACGCGGGTTGTACCATTAATAAAAGGACCTTCTTCATCAGAGGTGATTAAGTACGAGATAGAACCTTTGTGATTAGGGTAATCAGCCAAAAATCGCTCAGTAGCTACGACCATGGCAGCTAAAGAGCCTTTCATGTCAGCCGCTCCGCGCCCATGTAGAATGCCATCAATAACAGTGGGCTCAAAGGGTGGGGTATGCCATTTTTCTGCAGGCCCAGGAGGTACTACATCGGTATGTCCAGCAAAACAAAACAGTGGGCCGGTATCACCTTTACGCGCCCACATATTGGTGGTGTCTTCAAATACCATTTCTTCAATGTTAAAACCAACAGCAGTTAGTCGGTCGGCCATTAGTTTTTGGCAATCGCAGTCTTCTGGGGTCACCGACGGACGGCTGATAAGATCTTTTGCTAAGTGTAAAACGGGGCTATCTGACATGGATTTATGCTTCCGGAGAAAAGAGTTGTTGGTATTGGTCGGCTTTAAAACCAAGCGTGAAAGACTGGTCAACTTGAAGTAATGGGCGCTTAATCATTGCTGGGTGCTCGGCCAGCAGTTGAATGGCTGTATCTTTATTTAGGTCAGCTTTTTGTTGGTCGCTTAGCTGGCGATAGGTGGTTCCACGTTTGTTCAAAACGGCTTCCCAACCCAGCTGTTCACACCAATGGCTAATTTGTTCAACACTAACACCATCTTTACGGTAGTCGTGGAAGCTAAATTCAATGTTGTGTTCGTTTAACCAACGGCGGGCTTTTTTAATAGTGTCGCAGTTGGGGATGCCGAACATTACTATGTTTGTTGCAGACATGTATGTTCCCTTTTTTATTTTGGCTAAGAATACCAGAGCTGAAGGCAAAGCTCATCGACCAATTAAGCTGGTAGGGAAATTAGTAGGCTTTGAGTAAATTTAAGGCAAAAAAAACCACGCTAAATAGCCAATGCCGTTCACTTAAGGTGAACGGCATTTTTGTTTCTAGCGTATCGCTGCGGTCTGGGCTTAACGCACCTTGGAAAGGTTCGTTCTCGCCTTGGCGGAAGAATGAGGCTTTCTGCCATCCCATAAAAATGCTTGAGCTGCCGAGGAATTGCCCCTGGGCTGGAATAAGGCAGTCCTACCAATAACCTCATGACATGCGCTAACGCGCCATTAAAACTCAGCTGGTAAGGTAAGTAGCTCCCTTTCAACACAAAGCACATTTCAACCATTTGATACCGTATCAAATTATAGCTCAGCAAAATGCCCCATAGCTCTTGGCGCACCAGCTCCGGTTTACGGCTTCTGAGTGTCAAACGCCTTCCCAACATAAACTGTTTTTGCTCTCGGTATCCCAGTTCGATTTCCCAACGGTGTCCATACAATGAACCAATATCTGCTGCGGGAAAGCGCATCGGGTCAATCATGGAGGTGAGTACCTCAAATGTCTTGCCATTGATTTTGCGGGTCACGAGACGAGCAGTCATCGTTTCGGATAGTTCTGGCCATAACTTACGCGCTCTAGGATTACTAGTAAGGGTGACAAGTTTATCGTTACGCCCAAAGCTTCTCAGCACGGTATATTGAGTGTTTTTCTTTAATGGCAGAAGCCAGTGGCGCTCTGTACCTGCACTCTGCCAAGCATGCAGTAACCCCATCGAATAAAAGCCACGGTCGAACATCGTTAGGCTATGGTCTGGCGTATCTTTAATCAGCTTTTCGGCTAACACCATTTCGTTGACGTTGTAGTCGTCGAAAGCACTGGCGGTGATGAGATGTGTGCTTAACTCCATCTGACACACCATGCGCACTTGTGGGTATTGTGTGCCTTTAGGTCGAGAAAATGCATCGCTGTTCTCTTTAGAATCATCAGTACGCCAAGTGACACCATCAACACCGAGTAATGTTAAACCATTCCAGTGAGCGAAGTTGGCTTGTTGGCACCAGCGCTTTGACATGAGTTGAAAGACATCGTGTATCGCTTGTTCGCCTAGCTGTTTACGCCGTTGCGTGAGTGCACTTGGCGCAACGAAAGGCTTACCTTCACGGTCAACAATATCGAGCTGATTCACGATATTGGCTATCGATTTGTCATTATAAAGCGCCATTCCAACAAGCAACCAGACCAGTGACTCAAGCGACAGCTTGCGTTTTCTCAGCGTAACCGTATCGGACAAAGCATAGGCATCATTGATGAGCTCAAGGGGTAACAAATCAGCCAGTGTTTCAATTTGATTGGGCTTCCAGTCATTGATGATGTTGAGTGCTTGTGAGACGTCCATAAACGAAAAAATCCGATGCCATTAATGACATCGGATTTTGCTATACCTAGAAAGATCGTCAATGGATCTGTCTTAACTGATCGGCATTAACGCTAAATAGCGTGGTTTAATCACTAAGGCAAAAGCCCAATTTATTTAATAATGGTTAGTACCGGTGTTTCGCTAATGGTTACGGAGCCAGATTTTTTAATTAGCTCTTTAATCTCGTCCATGTTAGAGATAACCACGGGCGTTAGCGTAGATTTTGCTTTTTCTTCTAGCACGGCTAGATCAAACTCAATAATCACATCGCCTTGTTTCACTTCTTGGCCTTCAGCCGCGATACGCGTGAAACCTTCACCTTTGAGCTCAACGGTATCAATACCGAAGTGAACAAACAGTTCTACGCCGTCGGTTGACTCTAATGAAAACGCGTGGTTAGTTTCAAAAATCTTACCAATGGTACCGTCACATGGCGCTACCATTTTATTACCGCTTGGCTTAATCGCGATACCATCGCCCACGATTTTTTCAGCAAATACTACATCAGGCACTTCTTCAATAGGAACGATTTCACCTGATAGTGGGGCGATAATATCGATCCCGCCTTTGCTTGAACTATCATCTGAAACCATTTTCTTGAATTTGTCGAATAGACCCATTGTGGCGCTCCTAAATTCTTATGTATTGTGCAGTTGTAACTATCTTAACAGACCGAATTTTGTTTAACAAAAGTGTCAACTAACGTTTCAATTTCAGCGGCTGTAGGCAACGCTAAAGCTTGATCGGCTAATTTCTTAACATCAGCATAGTTCGAATTACGGATCAGTTTTTTGATCCTTGGTATAGAAATGGCACTCATCGAAAATTCATCTAAACCCATTCCCATCAATAATAGGGTGGCAGTTTCATCGCCAGCTAGCTCACCACACATGCCTGTCCACTTACCTTCAGCATGTGATGCATCAATCACTTGCTTGATTAAAGTAAGAACTGCTGGCGACAGTGGGTTATAGAGTGAAGAAATAAGCTCGTTGCCACGATCTACTGCTAAAGTGTACTGAGTTAAGTCGTTGGTTCCAATACTAAAGAAGTCTACTTCTTTAATTAAATGGTGAGCAATAGCCGCCGCCGCTGGTGTTTCAACCATTACGCCAACTTCAACTTCTTCATCAAAAGCAATGCCTTCGGCACGTAACTCGGCTTTTAGTGTATCTAGTACACCGTTTAACTGGCGAATTTCTTCAACCGAAATAATCATCGGGAACATGATACGTACTTTACCAAAAGCAGAAGCACGTAATAGCGCACGAAGTTGAGTATTCATGATTTCTTCACGGTCGAAGAAGATTCGAATCGCACGCCAACCCAAGAATGGGTTCATCTCTTTTGGCAAATCTAAGTAAGGTAAGTCTTTATCGCCACCAATATCCATAGTACGGATAATCACTGGGTGGCCTTGCATCGCTTCTACTACAGCTTTGTAAGCTTCGAACTGCTCGTCTTCGCTAGGTAGCGAGTCACGATCCATGAACAAAAACTCGGTACGGTATAAACCAACACCTTCTGAGCCGTTGCGGTGAGCACCGTCTACATCTTTAATGGTGCCAATGTTGGCACATACTTCAATTTGATGGCCATCTAAAGAAACCGCAGGTAGGTCTTTTAACTTGGCTAGTTCAGCTTTCTCATCAATGTAGCTTTGTTGGCGCTGTTTATAGGTGGCAAGTTGCTCATCGCTTGGGTTGATAACAACTTCATTGTTTAGTGCATCCAACGCAATAATATCGCCATTTTTAACCTGTTGGGTAACGTCGTTGGTACCCACAACAGCTGGTAGCTCTAAAGAGCGAGCCATAATAGAAGTGTGAGAAGTTCGACCGCCGATATCAGTAACAAAACCTAGTACTTTATCTAAGTTAATTTGAGCTGTTTCTGAAGGGGTTAAATCGTTGGCGACTAAAATTACTTCTTCAGTAATGGTACTTAAAGAAACAATCTCTACGCCTAGAATGTTTTTAACTAAACGAGAACCTATGTCGCGAAAGTCTGTTGCGCGTTCCTTTAGGTAAGGGTCGTCTAACTCGGCTAGCATCTGCGCGTTTTGCTCGATAATGGTATGAGCTGCATTGTCGGCGCTAAGCAAGTTATCTTTGATGCAGGCTAGAATTTCCTCTTCAAGCTCTTCATCTTCTAACAGCATGATATGTCCTTCGAAGATAGCTTCTTTCTCTTCACCAAAGGTTTTACCTGCCATTATTTTAATTTCTTCGAGCTGTGCAGAAGTTTTATTACGTCCATCGAAAAAGCGTTGTATTTCGCTTTCTACCTGCGCTGCGTCGATATTTGTTTGGTTAATCACCACTTCTTGTTCCGCAAGTAGCAGTGCTTTACCAATTGAAATTCCTGGAGATGCCAGAATACCTGAAATCATAACCTACACCTATTTAGTTGAACTGATTAACGGACTTATAACAATTCTGACTTATTCAAGTTCATCCATTAACGCAACTAGTTTTTCTACAGCGGCTGTTTCGTCTTCGCCTTCAGCGCGAATTACCACACTAGTGCCTTTAGTTAAGCCAAGAGTTTGTAGTTTAAAAAGGCTTTTGGCACTGGCAGACTTGCCATTGCTCTCAACAGTGATATCGCTAGAAAATGCTTTAGCTTCTTTTACAAATTGTGCCGCAGGGCGAGTATGAAGACCATTTTCGGCGGTGATAACAACACTTTTCTCAAACATACAATCATTCCTCAAATAAAATTATGTCGCCTCTAGCTCGATATAAGCTTAGACGCTTATTAGTAAAACGTTTTCGAGAAAAAAATAACGCAAAAACCTCGAGTAAAGTTTAATCTACGTCAATTTTTCTTATTTGGCTGTACAGTGTTACTTTAAATTACATAAGTGTTTTGTTCTTAAGTGTATGTAATTTAATGAATAATACTAATTTATCGATGTAAACAATGTATCTAGTTTGATACCTTTTGTTACAAAGGGATACATTGTTGAGCGTATTATTTAGCGGTTTTGAGTATAGTTTTTGCAGTTTTGTTGCACAAGTCTTAATGGTTAATTTTCTATGAAAATAAAGTCTGTGTCGCAAAAAAAAAGCAACCTATGCAGGTTGCTTTGTTGTTGCTTAGTTTTATTTGCCTATTGAACGTTTTCTTGTTCAGTAAAAATGTTGGCAAATAAAGCACTCGATAAGTAACGTTCACCTGAACTTGGCAAGATAACGACAATCGTTTTATCTGCAAATTCTGGCTTTTCAGCGATACGATTAGCAGCTACAACAGCGGCGCCTGAAGAGATACCCGCTAAAATACCTTCTTCTTCCATTAAGCGTTGAGCCATCGCTATTGCGTCTTCGTTGGTTACTTGCTCAACCGCGTCAACCATTTCTAAATCTAGGTTGCCAGGGATGAAGCCTGCACCAATACCTTGGATTTTGTGTGGACCAGGCGTTAGGTCTTCACCCGCTTTAGCTTGCGCAATAACTGGAGAGTCAACTGGCTCTACTGCAACAGAAGTGATGCTTTTGCCTTGTTCCAGTTTAATGTAACGGCTAACACCTGTAATTGTGCCACCGGTACCCACACCTGCTACAAACACATCAATTTCACCGTCTGTATCTTCCCAAATCTCTGGGCCAGTTGTTTTCTCGTGAATTTCTGGGTTAGCTGGGTTATCAAATTGACCTAGTAATACGTATTTCTCTGGGTTGCCATCACGAATTTCTTCAGCCTTACCGATAGCGCCTTTCATGCCTTTAGCGCCTTCAGTTAGTACTAAGTTAGCCCCCAATGCTTTAAGCAATTTCCGACGCTCTAAGCTCATGGTGTTTGGCATGGTAAGGGTGATTGGGTAACCGCGAGATGCTGCAACAAATGCTAAAGCAATACCGGTATTACCACTGGTAGGTTCAATGATTTCTTTACCTGGACCCAATAAGCCTTTCTTTTCTGCATCCCATACTAAGTTTGCACCAATACGACATTTAACACTGAAGCTTGGGTTACGGCTTTCTACTTTAGCGAGTACGTTACCTTTGCTTACGCGGTTAAGGCGAACTAGCGGAGTGCGACCGATAGTCAGGGAATTATCTTCGTAAATCTTACTCATTGAAACGTCCTTTTTAAGGTTAATAGGCTTGCTACAATCAGTGGTTATCGGCACTTAGCAGCATTACTGTGTTACTAGCATAACGCGCTATTTGGGAAGGGGAAGTAACGTTTATTTATAACGTTATGTAATTAAGAGATAAATTGATATGCCATAAAGCTAGGATTTGTAGAAGACTCGTGAATAAACGCAGTCATAGCTGGCTCTGGGTCTATTATTGAAGCTTTAAGCATTGTTCGTTTTATGCTGCGATTGGACTAGGTGATGAGGCAACCTCAAGTAATCAGTGCCCAAATTGCGAGCTGCTTAACTATTATCTTTATCCCATTATTATGTTTAATAGTTAATATACAGCGGTCTGGTATAACTTAACATCGAAGCCCAATTGCGTTTAACAGCTATAAGGATGAGAGATACAAATGGAAAAAGTTGCGCGTTTGGCGAGTAAACACTGGTTAATGGCCATGGTGTTGTTCTCTATTTATGGCGTTCAAGTTTGCCCCTTTTTGGAAGCGCAAACGCCACTTCAACTATTACTCCCTATCATTATTAGCTTTCTTGTCACCTTGTTGGCGAGGCGCTTTGCCTGTTTGGCAATAGAAAAGAAGTCAAAGGAACAACAAGTAAGAGCTCAGTTCATTCTCGATTTTTCACTGTTTTTAATCATGGCATTAAGCATCGTTAGTTATAACTTAATGATGTTTGAGCCGCCTTGGGAGTCAAACTTAAAGGTTATCTTGGGGTTGGCTGCTTTGGGTTTTTATGTAGCGGCAGATTTAGCCTTGTTTAAGGAGTGGCAAATTGCTCAAGACTTAGAGAGTGCTGGCCAACACTTACAGATTAAGCCGCAACCATATTCTGTGAGTCAAAAATTTTCAGCCTTCGCCGCGGCCAGCGCTTTTGTGTTAGCTGGTGTTATTTTTTTGGTGATTAATAAGGATTTAGACTGGTTAGTAAATGTTGGTTCAGACCTCTACCCGATAGATGTGGCTCAGCGTTATATTGTTATTGAACTCAGCTTTGTATTGCTGGTAGTACTGGCTTACGTGCTGCGGGTAATAAGCAGTTACTCACGCAACCTAAAGCGTTTGTTAGAAAATGAAAATCATAGCTTGGCTAAGGTACAAGCTGGCCAATTAGATACTCAGGTCACCATTAGTAGTAGTGATGAATTTGGCTTGATAGCCCAGCGCACCAATTCAATGATTGCTAGTTTGCAACGCAGTACTTTGTCGCTTCAGCAAACACGAGATATTGCCATTCACAGTTTGGCGACACTAGCAGAAACCCGTGACAATGAAACCGGTGCGCATATTCTACGCACGCAGTACTACGTTAAAGCCTTGGCAGAGGCGCTGCAAAATGAGCAAGGTTTTAGTAATTTATTAAGTCCTCAGATTATTGATTTAATCTATAAGTCAGCCCCCTTACATGACATAGGTAAAGTGGGGATCCCCGACGCTATTTTGCTTAAACCCGGTCAACTTGATGATGAACAGTGGCAGATTATGCGCCAGCATCCTGAAATAGGAGCCAATGCTTTAGCCGAAGCTGAACGCCAGTTTGGCAGTGAGGATGCGGCCTTCCTGCAATACGCTAAAGAAATCGCTTTATCTCATCACGAGAAATGGGATGGAAGTGGTTACCCCGAAGGGTTAGCTGGAAGTGATATTCCCTTAAGTGCCCGCTTAATGGCCTTGGCAGATGTTTATGATGCGCTTATTTCTAAGCGGGTATATAAACCTGCTTTTTCTCACGACAAAGCTAAACAGATTATTTTAGAAGGGAAGGGCTCGCATTTTGACCCCGCTGTGGTAGAGGCATTTTGCCGGTGTGAGCAGCAATTTGTCGATATTGCTGCTCAATATAGTGATAAACCAGAGTTCGCTGCTTAGTTGCTGTAAACTACAATGGATACGCGGTAGCGATCTCTTTTCGGGCTTCGCTCTACAGTGTAAACCGAGTAATAGCTAGCATTTTGAGTACTCGCCCATTCCACAGCATCTTTTTCGGCTAAATCTAGGTCTAAGTTGCTCAAAAAGGTTTTTTGCGCCACTTTGGTTAAATTCATTTCTTGGGCTTCGCTGTAATTTATTTTTTGCAGCGAATTGGCTGCTGCCACCACAGACCCCGCGCCCAGCAAGCTGGCACTTAATACTAAGCTAAATAATAGATATTTGGTTTTCATTATGGCTTTTCCTCTATCAATTTGCTTCGATAACTATCGACCCAAATCGCTGTAGCACCACACACCGCTACCGGCATAATAATTAAGTTTAATAGGGGTACGGTGCTAAAAAATAAAACGATCGCCCCAAAGCCACTATTACGAATACGATCTTGTTTGAGTTGGTCGCGCATAGTGGTAAATGGAATACGGTGATTATCAAAGGGGTAGTCAATGTACTGAATGCACATCATCCAAGCGCAGAATAAAAACCACAGTACAGGTGCAATAGTTTGGCCAATAGCTGGGATTAAAAACAGCAGTAATAATCCCAGAGCTTTGGGCAGCCAATACCATAATTTTTGTAACTCTCGAGAGAAGATGCGAGGCAAATCTTTAATCAGATCAACCACCGACATGTCGTCGATTTTTTTGCCGCTAAGGTGCATTTCTACTTTTTCAGCTAATAAGCCATTAAAAGGCGCTGCAATCCAATTTCCAATAATGCTAAAGGTAAAACCAAACACCATCAGAATAGCGATTATCGCCGTTGGCCAAATTAACCAGCTTAGCCAATCTAGCCAGCTTGGCAGATAATCAATAATTTGTTGAACCCAAGTGCCTAACTGTTGGTATAAAAAGAAGAATGCCGCACCAAATAACAAGATGTTAGCGATTAGAGGAATCATCACAAAAAGCCGAAGACCAGGTTGAGTAATTAAGCTAAAACCCTGGGCGATGTAAGAAATTCCGCTGCGAGAAGCAAGCGAATGCTGCGTCATTGTTGTGATCCCTCGTTTGTTTATGGACTCATATATTACAAAGCGTTGATAGCTCTGGTAAAGTCTTGCTTAACAATAGCAACAAATTAAGCAAAATCATTTATGCGCTTGAAACAAATCCGCCTCGCCGGGTTTAAATCTTTCGTTGACCGAACCACCATCCCTTTTCCCACCGATATGACAGCCATAGTAGGGCCAAACGGCTGTGGCAAGTCAAACGTGATCGACGCTGTTCGCTGGGTATTAGGTGAGAGCAATGCCCGCCATTTGCGCGGTGGCTCTATGACCGATGTTATTTTTAATGGTTCAACCAAGCGCGCCGCTGTATCTAAAGCCATGGTGGAATTGATTTTCGATAACCAGCAAGGGCGAATTGGCGGAGAGTTTGCTAGTTACGCTGAGATTGCCGTTCGCCGAGAGGTCACTCGAGATGGTCAAAACAACTATCTGCTAAATGGTGCTAAATGCCGTAAACGTGATATTACCGATTTGTTTTTAGGAACTGGTCTTGGTCCGCGCAGTTACGCGATTATTGAACAGGGCATGATTAGCCGTTTAATCGAGTCGAAGCCACAAGAGCTGCGGGTGTTTATCGAAGAAGCCGCTGGCGTGTCTAAGTATAAAGAACGCCGACGCGAAACGGAGTTGCGCATTAAACACACCGATGAAAATATTCTGCGTCTGCGAGATATCGAATCAGAGCTTGCGCAACAAGTCAGTAAGCTTAAAACCCAAGCGCAAGCGGCGAAACGTTATCGCCAGTATCGAGAACGTCATCGTGAACTAAAAGCGCTTATTTGCCTTCAAGAGTTGCGCCAGTTAGACGCGAGCATTGATAAAGGCAATCAGGGGAATGATCAGGCCGAACAGCAACAAAGGCACGAAGAACACCTGATAACTCAAACGGAAAACCAGCTTAGCTTGCTTAACCATCAAATTGCAGAGCAGCAAGAACAGATTCAAAATCTGCAGCAGCAAAGTTACCAACTTAAAACTGAGTTGGCGAAACTTGAGCAGCAACAATTACATACCAAGCAACAACAAAGTCAGTCGCAACAAAGTCGCGACCGCAACTTAACTCAGCAAGCTGACATTAAGGCAAGCTTAGAGGTGCTCAGTGAGCAGTTAGCGCTGGAACAAGAAGCCATCGCAGAACTAGAGTTGCAACAAGAAATGCAGCAGCAAGTGTTGTTAGAGTTAGAACCACAGCTGGAAGATGCCGAGCAACAGCATGCCGATGCCCTAGCTGAGAGTAATGCCTTTTTAGCTGCGAGCCAACAGGCGCGTCATGCTGTGCAGCAGTGCGAAGCCCAATTGCGCCATTGTGAGCAAATGCAGCAGCGCCATAAGCAGCAGATTGCTCAATTAGAGCAAAGCTTAAGTCATACCGCCGATGGTGATGAAGCAGCCCTGCAGCGTTTAACTCAGCAGCTCGACGAAAGCGAACCCAAGCAACAAGGTCTTGAGATGCAGTTGGCACAGGCCGAGGACTCTAAGCAGCACTTAGCCGACAATCTAACGGCCTGCCAACAACAATTGCAACAAACACAATTACAGCAAACTGCTGAAGAAACCCGCCTGCAGGGTGTAGATAAATTGCTTGGGCAAGTTGAGCAGACTGCTCAGCAGCCACTGCTTGACGTTCTGGGTGTGAAGGAAGGTTGGGAGTTGGCTGCAGATGTGGTTTTAGGTACATGGCTACAAGCGGAGTGGTGTGAGCAACTAGACGCCCAGTTTCCCTTAGCATTAAGCGCAGTGGCTCCTGCGGTAAGTCATCAGCTCGCCCCTCAGTTAACAGCGTTGAGCAGCTTAGCCGAGCAATTAGAGAATGTTGAGCTTGGATACTTATGCGGTCAAGTGCTAGTGGTCGATAATCTTGAGCAAGCGATAAGCTTGCGAGAGCATCTAAGTCATGAACAATCATTGATAACTGCCAAAGGCGAGTGGGTAGGGAAATACTGGCAGCAGTTGAGCCCACCTAACTACCAACATTCTTTGTTAAGTCTGCAACAAGAGCGCCAGCAGCTACATGAGTTATTGGCTCAGTTGGAGGAAAACGCTACTCAGCTAAAGCTTGAGCAGCAAGACCTGCAGCAGCAATTTCAGCAACAGACTGAACAGATAAAAGGCCTAAGTCAAAACTTAGTGACTGTGAAAGCCGAGATTGCCGACTGGCGCAGCCGCTTAGCCTTATTAGAGCAACAGCAAGCCTTTGCCAAGCAACAAGCCGAGCAAATACAGCAGCAAATCGCCGAACTGCAGATTACGCTGGAGCAAGATCAAGAATCGCAGTTATTGCTTGAAGAACAGCTTGAGCAGCATCAGGCTGAATTAAACCAGCAAAGCGAAAAGCAAAAATACTTGCAACAACAAACTGCACTGGCGACAGATGCTTTAAAGCAGCAACGCTTGAGTTTGCAGCAACAGCAGCAGGCTAGTCATCAGCAGCAATTGTTATTGCAGCAACAGCAAGCAAAATACCAAGCCCAACTGCAGCAGCAAAGCTATCAGCAGCAAAAGTTGGCCGAGCTTGAACAGCAGTTACAGGCGCAGCCCGAAGAGCATGATGAGCAACTAGCTCTGCTTGGTGAGCAAATTGAACAGCTGCTAGAGCAACACTTGGAATTGGAAGAGCTGCAAGCAGGCGCTAGCGAAGCGCACCACCAAAGTGTTGAACAACAGCAAGCTTTGGCTCAGCAGCTAAAAGGTGCACAGCTACGTTTAAAAGAACTGATTGAGCAAGGTACGCAACAACGAATTGAGCAGCAAAGTTTGTTAGCGCGTCGAACCGTACTGTTAGAGCAACTAGCGGAGCAAGGTGAAAACTTAAAACACCTTGAGTTATCGTTGCCAGAAGCCAGCTTAGAAGACGACTATGCCAGTGAACTAAGTCAGGTAGATGCACGCTTGAAGCGATTAGGCGCGGTGAACTTAGCAGCGGAAGAAGAATTTGAACAGCAGAATGCACGTTATCAAGAGCTAAGCACGCAACTTACTGATTTAGAAGCCGCCATTGAAGTGCTGCAAACGGCAATCGCCAAAATAGACCGTCAAACTCGCTCTAAATTTAGTGAAACTTTTGCTAAAGTAGATGCAGACTTACAGCAGCTTTTCCCCAAGGTTTTTGGCGGGGGTAAGGCTTGGCTTGAACTGTCTTCCGACGACTTGCTCGAAACTGGCGTAACCATAATGGCGCGACCTCCGGGTAAAAAGAATGCTAGCATTAGTTTATTGTCGGGCGGAGAAAAAGCGCTGACGGCCTTGGCCTTGGTTTTTGCCATATTTCGCTTAAATCCTGCGCCATTCTGTATGCTTGATGAGGTAGATGCACCACTAGATGAAGTAAATGTGGGACGTTTTGCCGATTTAGTGCATAGTATGTCTGATACGGTTCAATTTATATTTATCAGTCACAATAAAGTGACAATGGAAAAGGCCTCGCAACTTGCCGGGGTAACAATGCAGGAGCCAGGCGTATCGCGCTTGGTAGCAGTGGATATCGCAGAAGCGATAGCCATGGTGGAATAATAGCTTTAGAGAACAGTTAAATGCAGGAATTACGCATCGTACTTATCGTTGTTGGGATCATTTTAATTATTGCTTTGCTCGCTCATGGTTTTTGGAGTAGCCGCAAACAACGACCTGAAAAACTGGTTAGTCCCAAACAATCTTTAGGGGCTCAAGAATCTTCAGCAACACGTGACGACCAAGGTTTTGATGACCTAGGAGTAGGGCAAGCTCGGGTTATTGGTGACCCTATTGAAGATGCGATTAATCAGCAAGAAATTGCTTCGGTAGAGAAGCCTGTAGTTAAGTCTGCAGACCTTGAATCCACTCCAGAGTTTGCAGCTGAATTAAGTTCGCCAGCGCAGCGTAAAGAGCCCGAGTTTAGCTTTTCTGCGGTAGACGAAGCACCGAGCATAGCCGACAACCAAGGTTTAACAGGTTTAAACACTCAACCTGAGAACGAGCCAAGTAATGTTCAGCCACAAGTCAGCCCTACGCCTAGCGAACCAGAGTTCGCCTTTGATATGGACGAAGTCAAAGAAGAGCTGCTTGAGCCAGAAATCGAACAACCCCAAGAGCCGGTTAACGATCCTAATGCACCCGATGACGTGTTTATCTTAAATGTTATGGCTCAGAGTGGCCGTTACTTAAAAGGTGCTGCGCTGTTAGCAAGCATAGACAAAATTGGTTTGCGCCATGGTGACATGGATATTTTTCATCGTCACTTAGATAACAGCGGCACTGGTCCGGTGATATTTAGTTTGGCTAATATGGTTAACCCTGGCACTTTTGATATTGATGCCATGGACCAACTGGAAACCCGGGGCGTGAGCATTTTCATGACAGTGCCATGTAAGGGCGAACCGACTAAAAACTTTGCCTTAATGTATAACGCAGCAATGACCTTGGCTAAAGATTTGGACGCGATTATGTTGGATGATCAGCGTAACCCTTTGACCAAGCAAACCGTTAATCACTATGAGCAACGGGTGCGTGAATACGAGCGTAAGCAACTGCTCGTAAACTAATAAATTATGTGTACTTTTAAGCCTTTCCAATACATGTATTTGGGAAGGCTTTTTTATTTGAAAGGTCTCTCATGGACAAGCCAGAACAACAAATTGAGCAGCTAAGAACTCAACTCGAGCAATATAACTATCAGTATTACGTATTGGATGAGCCTTCGGTTCCTGATGCTGAATATGACCGCTTATTTCGAGAATTGCAGAGCTTAGAAAAGCTTCATCCAGAACTGCTACGCAGCGACTCGCCTACCCAGCGTGTTAGCGGAACGCCACTATCAGCCTTTGATCAAATTCAGCACGAAATGCCGATGTTGTCCTTAGACAACGTATTCAGTGAGGAAGAGTTAAGTGCCTTTAATAAACGTTTGCAAGAGCGACTGGTAACTGCTGATGCAATTACCTATTGCGTCGAGCCCAAGCTTGATGGCTTAGCCGTGAGTATATTGTATGTTGATGGTGTGCTGCAGCAAGCTGCAACGCGTGGAGATGGCAGCACCGGTGAAAATGTTACCGAGAATGTGAAAACCATTCGCTCTATTCCTCTGCGTTTACGGGGTAATAATTGGCCCGCAAGATTAGAGGTGCGCGGCGAAATATTCATGCCTAAGGCGGGTTTTGAAAAGCTTAACCAACAAGCAATCGAAAAGGGTGAAAAAGGCTTTGCCAACCCACGCAATGCAGCAGCAGGAAGTTTACGACAGTTAGACTCGCAAATCACCGCCACGCGTCCTTTGGCATTTTATGCCTACTCCTTGGGCGTGGTGAGTGAAAGCTTAAGTCAAAGTCATTTTCAGAATTTACAAAGCTTAAAAAATTATGGTTTACCGGTGTGTCCTGAAGTTCGCACTGTTAGCGGCAGTGAGGCGTGTTTTGCCTATTACCAAGAGATTGGGGAGCGCCGCAATAGCCTCGCCTATGAAATTGATGGCGTTGTATACAAAGTCGATAGTTTGGAACTGCAACAACAATTGGGTTTTGTTGCGCGAGCACCTCGCTGGGCAACTGCCCATAAATATCCGGCCCAAGAAGAAATCACCATATTGCGAGATGTTGAATTTCAGGTTGGGCGAACCGGAGCGATAACTCCCGTGGCTCGTTTAGAGCCGGTTTTTGTTGGTGGTGTTACGGTGAGTAATGCCACCTTGCATAACGCTGATGAAATTGAGCGTTTAGCGGTGCGTATTGGTGATAGCGTGATTGTACGCAGAGCTGGTGATGTGATTCCGCAGGTAGCTGGAGTTATCCTTGAGCGTCGCCCGGAAGATGCAAAAGAGATAGTTTTTCCCGAAAGCTGCCCGGTGTGTGATAGCGCCATCGAGCGCATCCAAGGTGAAGCAGTTGCACGTTGCGTTGCAGGCCTGCGTTGTGGTGCGCAGCGTAAAGAAGCACTAAAACACTTTGTTGCCCGTAAAGCTTTAGATATAGACGGTATTGGGGACAAGTTGGTAGAGCAGTTAGTCGAAGCTGAGTTACTGCAAACCCCCTTAGATTTGTTTCACCTTGCGCAGCAACGTGACGCCTTGTTGAGCTTAGAGCGCATGGGCGAGAAGTCTGTCGATAAGTTGCTTACAGGTATTGAAGCAGCACGAGAGACCACTTTGGCGCGCTTCATTTATTCCTTAGGGATCCGTGAGGTAGGTGAAGCCACTGCTGGCAACCTTGCTCAACATTTTAAAAGCTTACCCGCAATAGCCGGTGCTAGCCTTGAACAACTGCAAGATGTGCCCGATGTAGGTGAAATTGTTGCTAAGCATCTGCGTTTCTTCTTCACGCAAGAGCAAAATGCTGAACTCGTGAATGCGCTGGCTGAACAACTCAGTTGGCCTGCGATAGAAGATAAGGCAGAAGAAGACTTGGCCATGAACGGTAAGGTAATTGTACTTACTGGCACCTTAAGCCAACTTGGCAGAAGCGAAGCTAAACAAGCGCTGCAAGCCTTAGGCGCTAAAGTAACCGGCAGTGTTTCAAAGAAAACCGACATTGTGATTGCCGGTGATGCGGCAGGTTCTAAGCTGACTAAAGCCCAAGATTTAGGCATTGAAGTATGGAATGAACAACAATTAGTTGATTTGCTGCAAAGCTAAGTGAAACTCTCTCATTATCACTACTATAAAGGCCCGCTAGTTTGCTAGCGGGCCTTTTTGTTGAATAGTCATTAGCAGTCGCTTTGAACGCTTGGCTTAAATGGCCTGTTATTTGTCGATTCAGCTACGCTTGATTAACCACCGCCAATACAGTGATCCCTATGAGTCAATTCGATTCTTTGCTTCCACCCCTAATGGCTGAACGTGCTGTCGACGTTGGAGTAAGTAAAGCCACCAAAGATCCGCTTAAAGTACTTTTACTCGCCCTTACTGCTAGCGCACATATCGGCATAGCCTTTGTTTTTATACCACCGTAACCACTGGTGCGGGAGATTTTCCTTGGGGTTTTATTCGTTCAATCGGCGGCTTGGCATTTAGCTTGGGCCTGATTTTTGAGATTATTACCGGTGGTAAATTGTTTACTAGCTCTGTATTGACGCTGGTGGCAAGAGCCAGCGGTAAAATCTCATGGAAAAGCTTATGTGTTAACTGGTCATTTGTTTACTTTGGTAATTTGGCAGGTGCTTTTGTCCTAGTCTCGCTAATGCTAATGCTAATGACCAAGTAATATACCTTTGCCGAAGGGGAGGTTGGTATCAATACCATGCGTATTGCCCAGCACAAGCTGCACAATGATTTTTTTCAAGCGGTAGCCTTGGGCGTTCTGTGTAATGTTTTAGTATGTATTGCGGTATGGATGACGTTTAGCGCCCGCAGTTTAACTGACTAGGTAATAGTGATGATTCTGCCGGTAGCAATGTTTGTCTCGGCGGGCTACGAGCACTGTATTGCCAATATGTTCCAAGTACCTATGGCCATTGGCATTAAAAATCTTGTAGGCCGCGAGTTTTGACAAGCTATTGGTTTAAGCCCTGCTGACTTTGCCGATCTCACTTTTGGCAACTTCTTCATCAATAATTTGTTTCAGGTCACTTTAGGTAACACCATTGTTGGAGGGGTATTTGTGGGGCTAGGCTATTGGCTTATTTACCTAAGAAAGCCCGATTAACCGCGTTTGTTGCATCGTTTGGGTGCGATTGTTGATCACTTAACTAAGCCTGCGGCTAGCCAGTGTTTACTGCGCTTAACTTAGCCGTAGCTTGGTTTTGCTGAGCATCGTGGTAAGAAAATAGGGCAAATAGTGATTCCTCTGAATTATTACCTCTTTTGGTGTATATTTTGCTTCGTTAATTCTTGAGTTTAGTTGTACTTGGTGATTTAGGTTATTTATGTCGGTTCTTTCTCCAAATAGTGTTTTTACTTCGCTTCAGCAGGATGGTCCCTTTGCGGTAAGCCGTGATGCCTTTGTAGCTCACCCATTTTCTACTGGTGTTCGCAGCTGGGTAAAACGCTTGCAGCAAGATAGTAATAATGTGTCTAAATACCGGGCGCTGCGAAGTCAGATATTTGAGTTCTTGGGCATCGACAGCTTTTCACAAATTCAGAGCTTGATTGACGACGTAAGCTTGCGTAAACAACGCAGCGAACGAGCCTTGTCTTTATTGGGCAATATGTTTGGTATTGATGGCAACTTAAACGAAATTGAGAGCCGGATTGATGAATATGCGCGTACTGCAGATGCGGTTATTCACTCAATTAAGGGGAAAATCCTTTCTCCTTATGCTTCGCATATTGAAAATACCAACGAAATTGAGGTTACCAATAATCCGGTGGAGTTATTGCTGATTATGTTCAATGATGACTACCACAAAAAAGCTCGCTTTGAAGCGCGACGTAAACTTATTTTAATGACCCTGGCTGGCAGCATCGAGCAGCGTGAGCGAGAAACTGAAATCGAAAACAAGTTTTCAGCGTTTCTTGAGTTTTTGAATGGCTATGTGTGGAGTAAAGAGCTCAAGATTGGGGAGCTAGACCCGGTTTATTTACACTCAAAACACCTTAACGACGATTACGCTTGTAGCGAGGTGAAAGTATTAAATCCTCAGCAAGCTAAGCTTATTCAACGTGGCGATCGCGAAAAACTCACCTTGTTAAAGCGCCGAAGTTTTACTGTTGGCGAGCGTAAAGTTCCAATCTACGTTTCTATTCGTAAAAAGCCGCCAGAAGCAAAAGTATTAAAGTTATTACGCAAAAACCAGAAGAATCCCGCGGTGGCCGTAGATGACGAGCTTGGCTTAATGGCGGTTCTCGATTCGGTTAGCGATATTAAGGCCTTTCAAAAGCACCTCACGCGCAGCGCTTCTAGCGCAAACTCCTTAATGGTGCTAGAAGACATTTCCGATACCTTAACCGATAGATCTGAGTATCGCGGCAGGGCAGTGGGCTCTAGTGAAAAAACCCCTATGATGAAGTTTTTTGCGCGTTTAGGCGGAATGCGGGTGGAGTTTATTATTCATACCAACCGGACTTGGCTCAATTATATGTATCAACAAGATGTTGCTCACAATGAGTATGAAGTAAAACGAATGTTCGATACTGGGGTCATTGAGCTGCTATTCCCGATGGATATTTTCCATTTGAATCACCGTAAAACCCGTGATGAAATGATTCAATTTTTTAGGAAACAAATAGAGGCCTGACAATTTCTAAGTTTCTCTCTACAATAGCCCCTAACCTGAGTAATGAGCTTAACGTTTTAAGTTATATTTATTGATTGTTAGGGAGTTGGTTTGTTATTTAACTCGGAAGCTTTTTTATTTGCATTTTTACCCTTTACATTAGTCGCTTTTTTTTTAGTGTCTAAGTATTTAGGTTATTCTTTTGCTAAATGTTGGTTGATTGTCGCTTCTCTTTTTTTCTATGGTTTTTGGAATCCTAGCTACCTTGCTCTAATTGTTTCTTCTGTTGTTTTTAATTTTTACTTATCTCGATGCATCTTGGTATCTAGCGGATGGATTAGAAAGCTTTGGGTAAGTATAGGTGTTGTCTCCAATTTGCTCGTTTTGTCCTATTTTAAATATATGGATTTCATCATTATAAATATTAATGATGTTTTTGGTCTGGATTTCAATCTTATGAATGTTGTCCTACCATTGGCTATCAGTTTTTTTACTTTTCAGCAAATAAGCTTTTTATTGGACAGCTTTTCAGAAAAGGTTAGTGAGCAATCTTTTCTTAATTATGTGCTCTATGTTACGTTTTTCCCTCAGCTTATCGCTGGTCCAATTGTTCATCACAGTGAAATGATGCCTCAGTTTTCTCAGCATTTTCGAAGAAAAGTAAACTGGAAAAACATCAATATAGGATTGTTACTTTTTTCTATAGGGCTGTTTAAAAAAGTCGTCTTGGCTGATACATTTTCAGTGTGGGCTGATACCGGTTTTGCTCAACCAGAAACACTGAAAATGATCAGTGCGTGGCAATCTAGCTTAAGCTATACACTGCAGCTCTATTTTGATTTTTCAGGTTATGCAGATATGGCTATTGGCATCGCCTTAATGTTTAATATACAACTACCGTTAAACTTTAATTCTCCATATAAATCACTGACAATAAAGGATTTTTGGCGGAGATGGCATATGACACTGTCTCGCTGGTTAAAAGATTACCTCTATATTCCCCTTGGGGGGAACCGTAATGGAAGGGCGCTAGCGATTCGAAATGTTATTATTACATTTCTCTTGGGCGGATTGTGGCATGGAGCTGCATGGACGTTTGTAGTTTGGGGGGGGCTGCATGGTGTTGCTTTAGCCATTCATCGGATGTGGGAAAGTACAGCGATTCAGATGCCAAAGCTATTCGCCTGGGTATTAACATTTATTTTTATTAACGTTACTTGGGTTTTCTTTAGAGCCAGTGATTTAACAGATGCGTGGTTAGTATTAAAAGCAATGTTTAATGTTAATCAACTAGGGAGTGATGTTGAGTTTATTCGATCTGGCCTTTCTCTATCAGGATCTTTATTGATACTTCCAGCTGGCATTCAATCGATATGGATTTCAATTTGTATTTTTTGGGGAATGCTTATTGTTGTCAAGTCACCAAATGCTATCGAGGTTGCCAAAAGTTATGAAATAAATGGTGAAAATAAAAAACGGTATTTGGGTGTTTTAACTACTTTTTTGTTAATTGTGTCTGTTTTGACTATATTTTCTGGCCAACAGAGTAGTTTCCTCTACTTTGATTTTTAATGATATGAATGAATTAAAAAGATTTAAATTGACTTTAAGTGTTTTTCTATTTTTGTTGTTGATTCCTCCTTTGATGGGGATAGCTTGGTTTTATTATGTGGAAGGGTTTACATCTTACGAGTCACTTAAAAAAGCCACGCGAAATCGAGTTAATGCATTTGGGTTTGCTTGGCTAAAACCTAGTATAAACCGTTTTTTTTACAGGTATCATATTAGCGCTGATCCAGACTCTGTGATCATGGGAACAGAAGCCCCTTGGATGTATTTAGGCGATAATACCAATCAAGTTTATAGCGCAACAGTAAATGGTTCTTTTCTTCAGGAGAATGATGTTGCAAGTTGGTCTGCAAGCGTAAAAGCAATACAAACACTGGTAGAGAGCTACAACAGCCAGTTTCTCCTTATTCTTGTGCCTAATAAACATACTATCTATCCTGAGTATCTAGGGAATTACGTTAAAGGTAATTATGCGACGCAACAGCTCATCGAAGCAGCGGTAGATTCTGATGTCCACCTTTTAGATTTACGCCAGTTTATGAAGGATGAAAAAAGTACAGAGTATTGGCTTTATCAAAAAACTGATAGTCACTGGACAAACTATGGTGCTTGGATCGCTTTTAAACACTCCATGGATGAAATGGACGAACACGTAAGTAGCTCAGGCGATTGGGTAAACCAGTCAGTTAACGGAGGGGATCTTAGTAAACTATTAGGCCTTGACCCTTCGTTAATTGAAGATGAAAACTATAACAACGCGGCGATGGACGACCTCGATTCCGTGTGCATAGAGTTAAATTGGGAGTCTTCATCAGATAGCCGTTGTGAGGAGGGAGAAAAGGTTGTGAGCATTCATCACCACAATTATAAATACTCTACTGGAATCGCTCATGCCAAAAGTGCAATCGTATTAGCTGATTCGTTCTTTGAAAAACAGCAAAATTTATGGGCTCATCATTTTAGTCCATTATATGTTGGCCATTACCATAATAGTGACTTATCTAGATTAGAGAATGAGCTTGAGAGTCTGTCCCCAGACTGGGTGGTTCTTCAAGTTATTGAAAGGCAGCTGCTCGATTTAACCAAGTATTGAGTAGCTTATTTGATGTCGAATTATGTATATTTATAGTTATTTAGAAAGTAAGTTAGTGAAATTGAGGTCTAAAAAACTACTGTGAGTTTAATTGTACAAAGATAACAACATGCTGGCTTGCAATGGTGTAATGGTGACGCTACAGTAGCTTTAGAATTTGTTGAGTGGTTAAGTACCATTGAGTTATGTGCGTTTTGGGGTAGTTGTTTGCGTGGTGTTAGCGTTTGTTCTTAGTAGCATTAGTACTAGCTTGCTTGTTAGCCCACAAGTAATCGATTCAACTGATCACCAAGTTATGCAAGACTGCCATGTTTATGCTGGCTATTCCCCTGCAAACAAGACTACTGAGTACAACCCTATTCAGGCAGTTTTTGGTGGGGTGAGTTGTTGTACCGTAAGCTGCATGGCTCCGCCGCTGATGAATCTGCTCGAATTCAATATTGCTGAATCCCCCAGCAGCCTTTTAGCTTTTTCCTCTACCCGCAGTATTGCCCTATTTAATACTGCTGAGCCTCTTTATCGCCCTCCTATTGGTTAAGTTCCTTAAGTTTAACAACTGGTCAAGAATAATAGAATTGAATAAACAGGCTGTATTTCAGGTGTGTTTTTACACGGCTACTATCTTGAATCCTAGTTATTAAGGCGCTACCTCTTTTCTGTTTGGTAGCGAAAAAAATTAGGTCTTAGTGTGCTAAGGCAAAAGTGGAACAATAATGAACATGTCGTTTTATAGATTAGTGGCAGCGATGCTGCTTAGCGCCCATGCAAACTTGGCTTATGCGGAGCCGAATGAAAATGCACTTGGTGAAAAGCTGTATTTAACTATTGGCGGTTATGGATGCGCAGCTTGCCATGGTAAATACGCGAATGGGGCGGGGAATGTGGGAGGTGACATTCGTGGTGCCAGCTTAGATCAGCTTAATTACGCCTTAGAAAATGAACCTACTATGCAGTTGCTAAGCGACGTTTTAGCGCCAGAGCAACGAGGGTTGATTGTGCAATACCTAGCCAGTTTAGGTGCAATGCCGCTGGTGGAGTGGAGTATCGGTGAAGATACCGACATTACAACTCAGCAGCTTATACCCAAACAGTTGAGCCAGTTGGTTGTTAAAAATGACACCTTAGTTTCTATAGCGGTAGATCTTAGTCCCTTGGCAATAAATCAAACATTACATATAGAGCCTTTAGATACCCAAGCTGTGCAGTTTGTTGCGCCAGCTTTTTCGGTAAGCCTACAAGTTAATGGGCAGGCTCTACAATTACTAGTGAATGAATAAGAGAATAATGATGAAAATACTAAACAAAATACTACTAAGCCTGTTGGTCTGCTTCAGCAGTTCGGTATTGGCTAAAACTAGCATCGAGCTATATAAGTCACCCACTTGTGGTTGTTGTACCGAATGGGCCAAAATTATGGAGCAAAAAGGGTATCAGGTGAATGTGCATCACAAACAACAGTGGAACGTACTAAAACAAAGCTACGACATGCCCCCACAGCTGCAGTCTTGCCATAGTGCTGTGATTGATGGCTACTTAATCGAAGGGCATGTACCGGAAAGTGATATAGCCCGCTTGTTAAAAGAACGCCCCAAAAACATTAAAGGCTTAGCTGCGCCTGGTATGCCACAGCATTCGCCGGGCATGGCAAAAAAAGGAGCTGCTTATAAGGACTTCAAAGTTATCGCTTTTTCAGAGGACGGCTTAAGTATTTATAAGCAGTATTAAGACGTTTTAGATGATCTAAACTTAGGCCAGCTCGTTGCTGGCCTTTTCATTGTTAGTTGCAAACAATGAGAGTTCGCGTTTGACAGAGGAGTGAATTAAGTTTTATCTACGTAGATAACTGAAATAGAAGACGTTCAAATGAAGCTGTTTTAGTCATGGCTTTCTTGGTCAATACATGCCGAGGCTAAATCTGAAGCAACGACCTTGTATTTCGCTAATCTCCCTAATAACTTTACTGCATCTATTGGCGCTAAAGTGGTCAAGGTTGCCTACTAGAAACTGGGCATCGAGGTCGAGTTTGTTGACATGCCCCCCAAACGAGCCATGAAACAATCTAATCAAGGAGAGGTTGATGGTGAAGTTCACCGTGTTTGGAGTATCGCCAATAGTTACCCAAACCTTTTCCGAGTACCCACTCCGATTAACTACATCGATCAGGTAGTATTTAGTTCGGTACAGAATGTAGATATAAAGCAGTGCGCAGATTTAGCTCCTTATACTGTTGGGATAGTGAGAGGCGTGAAGCATGCTGAAGAATGTACTCGAGATCTTCCTCTTCAGAGGGTTTTTAATACATCTGCCAAGATGATGACCATGTTAAGTGCACAATAAATTGATTTTGCTATTTCATCTTGGGTCAACGGTATGTGGTTAAGAAAAACCATGGATATAGGTAATGTACATGTGGTTGGCCCTCCGGTAAGTCGCAATTGCTCTATCACTATGTGCATAAAAAACATGCCGATTTGGTCGAGAAAATCGACGCGGTATTTATAGATATGCAAGAGAGTGGCGAGCTTGAACTGCTTAGGAAGCAAGTGATAAATGATCTATTAAAAAATGCTATATAGCGTTTAACGCTCTCCCGCTCGTTATGGCTAAGCGATAGGTTCGAGTTTTCTGTTTGGCAGAAAGCAAAAAAGCCTGCAAACAATGCAGGCCTTTTTAATATGGTGGTCGCTACTGGGCTTGAACCAGTGACCCTCGCCTAGCAAAGAGGAGGGCGATGCTCTCCCGCTCGTTATGGCTAAGCGATAGGTTCGAGTTTTCTGTTCGGCAGAAAGCAAAAAAGCCCGCAAACAATGCAGGCCTTTTTAATATGGTGGTCGCTACTGGGCTTGAACCAGTGACCCTCGCCTAACAAAGAGGAGGGCGTTGCTCTCCCGCTTTTTATGGCTAAGCGATAGGTTTGAGTTAACTATTTGGCGGAAAGCAAAAAGGCCTACAAATGATGCAGGCCTTTTAAATATGGTGGTCGCTACTGGGCTTGAACCAGTGACCCTCGCCTTGTAAGGGCGATGCTCTCCCAACTGAGCTAAGCGACCGAATTTTGTATTACTAGTAAACCGTTCAAAGAACCATTTACTTTAAATATGGTGGTCGCTACTGGGCTTGAACCAGTGACCCTCGCCTTGTAAGGGCGATGCTCTCCCAACTGAGCTAAGCGACCGAATTTTGTCTTACTACAAACCGTTCAATGAACCATTTGTCTAAATATGGTGGTCGCTACTGGGCTTGAACCAGTGACCCTCGCCTTGTAAGGGCGATGCTCTCCCAACTGAGCTAAGCGACCGAATTGTGTCTTACTACAAACCGTTCAATGAACCATTTGTCTAAATATAGTGGTCGCTACTGGGCTTGAATCAGTGATTCTCGCCATGCAGAGAGTAGGGCTATGCCCTTACCGACCACTAACACTTCATGTTAAGTGTTTAAATATGGTGGTCGCTACTGGGCTTGAACCAGTGACCCTCGCCTTGTAAGGGCGATGCTCTCCCAACTGAGCTAAGCGACCGAATTGTGTCTTACTAATAAACGGTTCAAAGAACCATTCACTTTAAATATGGTGGTCGCTACTGGGCTTGAACCAGTGACCCTCGCCTTGTAAGGGCGATGCTCTCCCAACTGAGCTAAGCGACCGTCTTGTGGGGGCGTATTATAGGGTGGTCTGCGTGTGTGTCAACGCAAATTTTAAGGAAACTGACTGCTTGCACAAATTCTCGACAAAATGCTTATTTAGGCTACCGCATTGGGCAAATTGTTGGCTAATTATACCTAGTCGTAGTGTCGCTGCTAGCTAGCGAATTTTGGCGGGTGTGGTAAAATCCCGCTATTCAACTCGGTCAACTATTTAACTAGAGAATAAATATGACAGTTCGTACTCGCGTAGCACCTTCACCAACGGGGGACCCTCATGTAGGTACCGCCTATATCGCATTATTTAACTACTGTTTTGCCAAACAACATAACGGCGAATTTATTCTACGTATTGAAGATACCGACCAAGCACGCAGCTCGCGTGAATCAGAACAAGCTATATACGAAAGCTTGAAGTGGATTGGTTTGAACTGGGATGAAGGTCCAGATTGTGGCGGATCTTTAGGTCCATATCGTCAAAGCGAGCGCAGCGAGATTTATAAAAAGTACGCTCAACAGCTGATTGATGAAGATAAAGCATTTTATTGCTTTGCAACTTCAGAAGAGCTTGATGAAATGCGTAAGCAACAAATGGCAGAAGGCCTACAACCTAAATATGACGGCCGCGGCCTAAAGCTTAGCGCCGAAGAAATTGCCGCCAACTTAGCTGAAGGCAAGCCTTACGTTATACGGATGAAAATTCCTGAGTCGGGCAGCTTTAGTTTTACCGATTACCTACGTGGTGAGGTTGAGATCCCGTGGGAGCAAGTAGATATGCAAGTGCTGCTTAAAGCAGACGGCTTACCGACTTATTTCTTGGCTAATGTTGTTGATGACCACTTAATGGGCATTACTCACGTATTTCGTGGTGAAGAGTGGCTAAACTCTGCACCTAAGTTACTTAAGCTTTATCAAGACTTAGGATGGGAAGCGCCGATGTTAGGCCACATGCCTTTGTTACGTAACCCAGATAAAAGTAAGTTAAGTAAGCGTAAAAACCCTACTAGTATCAACTACTATCGTAAAATGGGCTTCTTGCCTGAGGCGGTACTTAACTATTTAGGCCGTATGGGATGGTCAATGCCTGATGAGCGTGAAAAATTCACTTTGGCAGATATGGTTGAACATTTTGATATAAAGCGAGTGTCGTTAGGTGGCCCCGTATTCGATGTGGAGAAGCTTAAATGGTTAAATGGTTTATGGATCCGAGAAGAGTTAACTGATGAGCAGTTAGCTCAACGTTTAGTTGAGTGGGCCTACAATCAAGAAACCTTGATGAGCATTATTCCGCAAGCAAAAGCACGATTAGATGTATTAAGTGATCTCGCACCTCTAGCTGGGCACTTTGTATCGGGTATTCCAGAATACGCACCAGAGTTGCTTACCGCAGGTAAACTGGAAGAAGAGCAAATTCGTAGTTTGTTACAGATGTTTATTTGGCAACTAGAAGAGCAGCGTCAATGGGACAAAGAAACGGTATTTGCGGTAGCTAAGCAATTATCTACTCATTTAGATGTTAAAATTCGTGATTTCTTAGAGCCTATATTTGTGGCGATTACTGGCAAAACCAGTTCTACCTCGGTAGTTGATGCTATGGCTATTCTTGGTCCAGACATGAGTCGGGCTCGTTTACGCTTTGCACTAAGCCATATTGGCGTAAGTAAGAAGCAAGCTAAGTCGTTAGATAAAGCATATCGCGCATACAAAGCTAGCTGGTAAAGCGCCGTTAATACTTAAAAAGCCAACGCTAAGCGTTGGCTTTTTTATTTCTTAGCGTAAATAGTTTGTTTATACCAATAACATGCTGCCACAAGCTGCAAGCAGTAAGCCTAGTGCCAGCAAGAACTGCAATTGAAGTCTAATACTCATCGTGTTCCTATATTATGCATCAGTAGATAAGTCATCTTGCATCAAGCACTGCAGCGATTACCTTGAATTGCTTCACAGTTTGTTTTTCGACCAGTGTTTATACATTAAAAACCTTCTTTAGATCTCATCTATATTGCATTTCAATGCCAACCCTGTAACCAAATTGACACAATGACATAACATGCTGAAAGCCTAGTTTAGAGCTAAAGCTGCTAAGCCTATTTGTAACATGCTTATTTACAAATGACTTATTTGTAAATAAAGTCTTGAGCATCTAGGGTTTGTTGATCTTTGGTGTTGAAATTTTGTTCGAGATAAGCGGGCTTTAATCGCGGCGAGCGCTTAGAAGCCTAGTGGGCTAAGCAAGAAGTGCTTAAAAAAAGAGTAAAGTTCGCTTATCCGAACCCTTCGGGCAGCATTTATTAGCCATTTATTCAGCGTTAGCGAGTGATTATTAAGCCCACTTAACTGCACACTCACTGCCTTGCCTAAATGGCTAATAAATTGCTGCAAAAACCATCAGCAAAGATCAATAGACCCTAGTATTTGGCTTTTTTTTTGCTATTGTTGTGGGTGCACTAAGCTTTTTTGTGGATATTAAGCAATAAGTTATGACCAAGTGAGCATGAATAAGTTTGAAGCAAGGGAAGCTTCAGTACTTGGTTGAGTTAAGTAAACTAAATTTGGTTTTTCGCATAAACCAATAGTGATCGTTATAAGGAGATTCGATGTCTATTAGTAGTCAGTTAGATCAAGATTCAGGGCAGCTTATTATCAGTGTAGCTGGCAGGTTTGATTATTCCCTACATCGTGACTTTAGGGCTTGCTACGAGCACGTATCAGTAGAGGGTATCCAGCTAATTCTTGACTTAAGCAGTGCTGATTATATGGATAGTTCGGCATTAGGCATGATGTTATTGCTTAAAGAGCATGCCGAAAAAAGCCAAGCTCTGGCTTTAACTATTCGTAAACCATCGCCGGCAATTCTAAAAATACTAGAAATAGCTAACTTTGATAAACTACTAAAAATCGAAAATTAGTGTTTGAAGTTGATACGCTAAGTTTTCTTAACAAGGCGGTTAAAGGTACAGCCTTAGTGGTTGATGATACTCGCATTAACCGTTTACTGTTAGGCAAAATACTTGGTGATATTGGTTATCAAGTGGTATTTGCAGAAAATGGCCAAGAAGCCGTAGAGCTGTTTCAGCAGCAAGACATCGATATTGTGTTCATGGATGTATTGATGCCTGTAATGGATGGTTATCAAGCAACTGCCGAAATCAAACGTTTAAGTACCCCCAAATTTACCCCAGTTTTATTTGTTACCGCGCAAAATGAAGTGGATGCATTGGTTAAATGCATTGCTTGTGGCGGAGACGACATTCTATTTAAGCCGGTTCATCAAGCGGTGCTCAAAGCAAAAGCATTAGGGTTTGAGCGCACAAAAGCCATTTACAGTGAAATCAGCCGATTACATAACCAGCTTCAAGAAGAAGAGGAGTTGGCCGAACGGGTGTTTAGTAGTGCCGTAGCTAACTCACATTGTGCCGACCAAGAACTGCTTGTATCGCTAGATAGCGCGTCTACCTTTTCCGGAGATGTTGTTTTTGCAGAGTATCGGCCAAATGGCGATATTCATGTTTTGCTGGGTGACTTTACTGGGCATGGTTTGCGAGCAGCAATAGGTGCAATGCCCGTTGCCGATATTTTTAGAGGCATGACTCGCAAAGGTTATACTGGTGAAGCCATTCTTCGGCAAATTAACCGTCGCCTGCACCGCTTATTACCCACCGGTATGTTTATGGCTGGTATATTTGTAGAGCTCTCGCTTCAGCAAAAATCGTTAACGGTGTGGAACGGCGGCATGCCAGAGCTAGTTGTTTACAATACTCAACAACAAGGTATTCGTGAGCGTCTAAGGTCTGAATCACTTCCTCTGGGTATTCAAAACGAAGTGGAACTTAAGCTCAAAACGCTACCTTGGTTACCTTATGATCATGTGGTGTTGTTAAGTGATGGAGTAACTGAAGCGCTGAGCGCCAGTGGAGAGATGTTTGGCGAGCAGCGCTTGGTTAATGCAATCGCCAACAAAGCTGCGCACCCTTCTTTTATTGCCAGCATCCAGCACGAATTGCAGCTATTTTGTATGGGTACTGAGCAATTGGATGACATTAGCATGGTAGAGATTCCTGATTTACTAAATAGGCCAAATCAACAATCTACCGATATTTATAAAACTGGTCCTTTAGTTGCTGGGCAATGGAGCTGGTCGCTTAAGTTAGATGCCACTAGCCTTAAAAAATTTACTCCCATCCCCTTGCTAATGACCACCTTACAAGAGCTATCGGTACACCAAACCGACCGCAATATTTTATTTACCGTGGTCAGTGAGCTGTTTAACAATGCTTTTGAACACGGTGTATTAGGGCTAGATTCGGCGATAAAAACTTCAGCCAGTGGTTTTGAAGAGTATTACCGCAAGCGTAAGCACAGAGCCAAACAACTCACCGATGGGGCGGTAAGCATTGCGATTGAGTTTGATGGAAAGCAGGCTCGCCAATTTACCATTAAAGTGGCAGATAGTGGCAATGGCTTTGAAGCCTCACTCGCTGCTGAAAAAAGCGCTAAACAACAATACTCGGGCAGGGGGCTGCGTTTAGTTGAGTCTCTTTGCGAAAGCATGGAGTTTAATCTGCAAGGCAACTGTGTTACTGCAGTTTACCGCTGCCAACATTAAACAAAATTCTATAAATGGTCTTGAATTGTTGGCTAATTGAGCAAGTGGCTCGTTTCTTGGTAAAAACGGTTGACACTCTAGTTCCGGCTGCTTAGAATTCTGCTCGCTTTCGACAGATATTGTGTTGAAAGCAGTGTGATTTTGGGGCTATAGCTCAGCTGGGAGAGCGCTTGCATGGCATGCAAGAGGTCCGCGGTTCGATCCCGCGTAGCTCCACCAATTCACACCCTACCGTTTATCGGGGCTATAGCTCAGCTGGGAGAGCGCTTGCATGGCATGCAAGAGGTCCGCGGTTCGATCCCGCGTAGCTCCACCAATTTTCCTTCTTATTCTGTATTGAACAACTAACACTTAGTTGTGATTTTCTGTTTCTGTCTATTGTGGATTTAAGCCCGTACTTACTACACTCAAAGTCTGATGTATAATATTGAGTACCGCTTATGTTTATCCGCAATCTTGGTTTACAGTGCTTATTGGCTGCTAGTTTAACTACTTTTACTTCTGCCTCTTTAGCCGAACCGCTCCCCACTCGAGACCAAGCTGCTCAAGCTTTAGCAGCGAGCTATAACCAACAGCAACGCCAGTTTATGCTCGAGTCAGTTAACGCAACAGCCAGCGCTCAAGGAGACTTGGTTCACTACCATTTAACCTTAGCTGAGCAAGGCTCTAGTGCTAAAGACATCGAACTGCTCGCCCAACAAGTAAGGGCTGATATCTGCAAAGTTGACCAGCAGTCTTTGTATCGTGGGGTAAGAGTTAAACTGGTGATAAACGCTAGCAATGGAGATTCGCTGTATCAAGCCATTCAAAGTGACAACGACTGCTCTCGTTTGCCCTATTAACATCCCACAAAAATAACCAAACAACACCATCGCTAAAGCGGTTAATTCTTCTTAGCTGAGGAATTGACCGCTTACTTGTTTACTTATCGTCTATCCTCTTGATAAGACGTGTGAATTGAGGAGTGTTAAGTATGTCTTTTACCAATACCATCGAGTCAATGTGTCCGATTGCTCGCGGGCCCGACCATCGAAACTCACCGATCCCCATGGAAGGAAAGTGGGTGAATGCCATTGAAGTCACCGACATCTCAGGTTTATCAAATGGGGTGGGCACCTGCGCCCCACACCAAGGCGCAACCAAGGTATCGATTAACGTGAAAAATGGCATCATTGAAGAGTGCTTAATTGAAACAGTGGGCTGCTCGGGCATGACCCATTCTGCAGCAATGGCCTCAGAAATCCTTACCGGAAAAACGCTATTAGAGGCGCTTAATACTGATTTAGTTTGTGATGCGATTAATGTAGCGATGCGCTCAATTTTTGAAAACCTTGCTTATGGACGCAGTCAAACCGCTTTTTCTGAAGGGGGCCTGCCTGTTGGAGCGGGCTTAGATGATTTAGGTAAGGGTTTACGTTCGCAAGTAGGCACTGCCTATGGCACCAAAGCGAAGGGGGCACGTTATTTAGAACTAGCAGAAGGTTATGTTACACGTATAGCCTTAGACGAAGACAACGAAATCATCGGTTATGAGATAGTGCAAATGGGCAAAATGATGAGTGCAATTGCCGATGGTATAGACGCTAATCAAGCCTTAAATGACAGCAGATCTCATTATGGGCGCTTCGAAGATGGCGTTCAATATGTTGATCCGCGAAAGGTATAGGGAGCAGTATCATGGCAGAATTTGAAGGAAAAGAGCGCCGAATTGAGCGGATTGAGCAAACCTTAGCCCAGTATCAGATTGAATCATTGGAAGCGGCTCGAGAGCTGTGTCAGTCTCGCGGGTTTGACCCACATGACATTACCTTGACCACTCAACCGATTGCTTTCGAAAATGCCGCCTGGGCTTATGTACTGGGCGGAGCCATTGCAATTAAAAAGCAAGATAAAACCGCTGAGCAAGCTGCTCTCTCGATAGGTGAGGCCTTGCAAAGTTTTTGTGTACCAGGCTCGGTAGCCGATCAACGTAAAGTGGGATTAGGGCATGGCCAGCTTGCTTCTCGCTTGCTTTCTACTCAGTCAGACTGCTTTTGCTTCTTGGCCGGTCACGAGTCTTATGCCGCTGCAGAAGGGGCGATTAAAATCTCTGAATATGCCAATCAAGTAAGAAGCAAACCGCTGCGCCTGATTCTTAACGGCCTAGGTAAAGACGCCGCCTATATGATTGCTCGCATGAATGGATTTACCTACGTGCAAACGCAGTTTGATTATCAAACCGGCGAGCTCAATATCACCCGAGAAAAAGTGTTTGGTAAAGGACACCGAGCCTCTATTCGCTGTTATGGAACCGACGACGTGGTAGAAGGCGTGGCAGTAATGCATCACGAAGGTGTGGATATATCCATTACTGGTAACTCTACCAATGCAGCGCGTTTTCAGCATCCGGTTGCGGGCACCTACAAAAAAGAGCGCTTGTTACTGGGCAAAGAATACTTCTCGGTAGCTTCTGGCGGTGGTACTGGGCGAACCATGCACCCGGATAATGTTGGCGCAGGGCCAGCTTCCTATGGTTTAACCGATACCATGGGTAGAATGCACTGCGATGCCCAATTTGCAGGATCTTCTTCAGTACCAGCGCATGTAGAGATGATGGGCTTAGTCGGCATGGGCAACAACCCTATGGTGGGTGCCAGTGTTGCGGTGAGTGTGGCGGTAGAACAGTCGCAGTAATACGGCTTGGCCAGCCAGGAAATGTCAAAGCTGCTTATTGGGCGGCTTTTTGTTGTTTAGCAACTCAGCTTACAGTTAAGGGTTTTAATTGAAGGCGAGGTGAAGGCTGGTGTTGTAACAAGCTTTTGCCCCTTTATGTGTTTCAAGCCTAAAGTAACTCAAATCAAATCTTCGTATTTTCAGCCAATTTTTATCATCTCTAGCGATAAGCTTAATGAGTATTTCAACATCTATATTGACTCCCTTATTACTAGCCTGATAGCATCACGACCTTATTGATTATAAAGTCAATTTAAATCCAGTGAACAAGCAAGGAATCGCATGTTTAAGGTAGTAAAATCGATAGCGTGTTTGAGAGGCAATAATGCAAGCAAACGCTAACCCCTTCGAGGAGTCTAAGTTTAATCAAACCCTGTTAGTTGATGCTTTTGGTCAGTCTTATATGTTTTTACCAAGACACGCAGGTCACACAGAAAACCAAGGTGAACTCGTTAATCACAGCATCGATATTTATTGGGCGCAGTCTTTACTGCAAAACCATAGCCCTATGTGGGGTTATCAGTTCGACTTAAACAAACTTTACTTTCACGTGTCTGGCGATTACATGGCTAGCCACAAAAGCGAGCAGCAGAAAATTGCTTGGCTTAGTAATGGCATTGTGAGCGGTGAGGTAAAGGTTCTTAAAGGCAAAAACTTAGCGCCGCCACCGCCTTCTAATATCGAAGGCGGCATGCCTGTTGCCACTTTGCCAGAGAGTGTTGTTACTCGTGCCAAACCTGCTCAAGCGCCCTTAGGCCATGGTGGTCAATCTAGTGAAGACATTCGTGAAGCCTTAGATTTGTATTGCGCACTACCAGATGGCTCACCTGCGGCTAACTTGCCTTACAAAGCAAGCTTAGCAGACGGCACAGTATTAAAAGGCACGTTAGATGCCAATGGTTTAGCGCATCTACCTAACCTTAAACCCAATAATGTTGATGTTGAATTTGGCGAGCAAGTCGATGACGCCGCTATTGCTGCTACTCGAGCTGAGATTGCTGGAGTGCTTAACAGCATCATTGCTGCCGAGCGAGCAGAGGGCGCTAAAATCGCGGCCGAATATGGTGAGCTAAATTCGCTTCAAAAAGGCGCATCGAGTATTGGCTCTTTATTAACTGGGGCTGGTGGTGCGCTTGGTGACGCGGCTGAATTTACCTATAACCTTATAGAGCTTGGCTCTGCGCAAGGGCAGCTTAAACGAGCTTTAAACGCTGGCTGGGATGCCTACAACGTTGATGACGATAAAGGCTGGACAGAAAGCTTTGCCAGTAATTGGCGTGCAGAGCAACACCGAACTTATGTAAGAGCACTAGGCTTTGACCCCGCCTCTATTACCAAAGAAAACCTCACCGAGGCTTATGAAGTTGCTAGTTTTATTAGCGATGACGATGAAACCCAAACGGCCTTACTGCAATTTGTAAAAGACTTCGCCGACGCACAGCATCATACCGAACTTACCGAAATGGGCGGCGCTGCCATATTTGATATTGTGCTTGGCGCAGTTCTAGTCGCCCTTACTGGAGGTGCAGGTACCGCCGCAGTAGCGGCTAACAAGGTGCGCCATTTAGATAAACTCGGTGGCTTGTTCAAAACTCTCGCTAAACAGCTTAAAAAGAAAGCCCAATTTAAAACTAAATCGGGCCGAACTGGCGGCAAAGTAGAGCAGCAGATTACTAAACCTGCGGGGGCACAAGTGCCTACCGATGCAGGTAAACAAAAGCCAAGCAATGTCCCAAACCATCAACGCAAACGTGTGAACCCAAGTTCTTTTGCTGAAGCTGAAAACTTATTGAACGACTCAAGAGCCAAGGTTATTGATAACGGTGGTTATACACCTAAATATACTCAAGCCGAGTTATTGGAGATAGCCAAAGCGGGTAATATTGATGACAAGTATATTGTAAGGGTTTTGGAGACAAAATATGCAGGGCCTGATGGATACTTAGGCCAATACGATGGTAAAAAAGTTAAGTATTGGTCCACAACTTTTGACCAGCTAGAAGATAGGGATACCGACCCAAGGCTAGTGACTGCCGGAGTGGGTATACCTTATGACCCTAAGGCAAGTTATACCTTAGCCATTATCGACAAAGCTAAAGCCACCGAGAAGGCCGGAAGCTACGCCATGGTGCCGAACTATGACAATATGAAAAACTTTTCGAAGTCTGAGTTGGCAGACCGAATTCCCCATCCAGAGCTACTTGATGAAATAATGACGCCAGAGTTCAGTGCGAAGTTTAATAAAGATGTTACTGCGCTAAATCAAGTTAAAGAGCATGGCGTATGGGACAAGGAGCTACAGAACTTAATGTTTAAAGACGGTAATTTTAGCGAATATGACAAAAAACTGTTTGAGAACCGTTTAGCTTTATATAAAGAGGCAGGAGCCAATGAACATTGGCTAGGTAACGGTCTTACCAAAAATATGAATAACCCTAATGGCAATACCCCACACGGTATATTAGAAACCTTTTCGTACGATAAAAATCCCGATACCTTTAGTACCATGCAAAATAATGGCACCGTACAGTTGGTAGAACTTAGCGAAATTCCTGGATTACAATTATGAACAAACCTCCCGTATTTGATGCATCTACTTTTGTGCCAGTGCCTCGCAAGCCAGAATGGCCCGTATACCAGCCGGAAAACTTACCTAGCGCTTGGAAAAAAATTGCCGAGATTACTGATGTTAGGTTTAAAGATACGGTTCGAGATTGGCAGCTTTTCTTTGATGGGGCTATGTTAATTATTTATTATTGGAATGATGGTATTAGCCCTTTTAGTGGTGAACCATATCGCTATGTAGAGCAATATGAATTCCCCATTGGCGCAGCCGCATGGTTTGTAGAGAACCTACCGCGCTTTTTTAATACTGGTGACCCCTCTAAGCCACAAACATCAAAGGGCTTTCATCATTACGACCGCACCGGTAGTGGCGGCGAAGGTTTAGGGATATCTAGACTCATCCACTCTATAGGTAAAGATATTCCTGGCTACAGCTTAGATAACCTTAGTCGTTGTGGTCACCCAGACATGGACTTATGCCAAAGCTTTGAGATGAGTGATGATTTCTTATTTAATCAAGGAATGCTAGAGCTGTTTAAAGACATCGCTAAGCGTCATGCCGCAGGGACGCTTTAAATCAGATAAAAGAGTCGGAAAACAAATTCTGGCTCTTTCTTTTTAAGAATGCCCTGTAACATTGCTAATTAGCACTTTCCCATACTTACGCTAATCCGAAGCACCTTTGAATAAGCGAATGCGCTAGCGCATTTCTGTCCAAAAACGCTCTAGTATCAACATTTTCCTTAGCTGAATTTGCTCGAACCCTGACAATCAGAGCCAGTGATTTAGCTACAGCATTTAACCATTAGCAATTAGATTGCTAAAGTACGCCAAACGTTTTGGTCTGACTTTAGTTCTGTTTCCATAAAGTCAAAAAAGGCTTTTACCTTGGCCGAGTTTTCTAGATCTATGTGTGTCATCATCCATAATCCAGTTTGTTTGTGCTCTACATTCAAGTCCACTCTTTGCAGTTTCTCTGAAGATTCACCAACAAAACAAGGCAGGTAGGCTAAGCCAATATGCTGCTCGGCGGCCATAAGAAGCGGCTCGAATGAATCAGCTTTAAGCACCACTTGCTCCTCAGGAATGAATGTTGAAATTAAGTGAGAGGCGCTGCCTTGGTTCATCTCTAACCAATGCGCAGATCGTAAAGGATGTTTCCCCTTCAAGCTGGATATGTATTTTGGCGTTCCATAAACGCCAAAAGCCATTTCACACAACTTAATGCCTTTAAGATTTTCTGGCAGAGATTGAGTTGGGCGAATCGCTACATCAGCCTCTAAGTTGGAAAGCTCCAAACGACGAGGTGTTACATTAAGTTCTAACTGGATCCGCGGGTAAAGCCGATGAAATACAGCCAAGTGCTTGGCTAAAACAAAGCGCAATAGCGAGTCGGTGGTTGTTAAGCGTAGCGTCCCTTCCAGCTTCATTTCTTGGCCGAACATTCTTCGCTCTAAGCTTTTAACGGTTGATTCGATAGACAATGCAGAGTCAAGTAACTGGCGACCTTCCACTGTTAATTTATAGCCTGTTGGCAGCTTATGAAAAACCCGCAGCTTATGACGATATTCAAAGGCATTTAGTCGGCGTAATACTGTGCTGTGATTTACACCTAGTGACCTTGCCGCGGCCGATAAAGAGCCTTCATTGGCAACGGCTAATACATATTGTAAGTCGGCCCATCTAATACTGTGCATTTTTGCATACCTAAAGTGCTTATTTGGTGAATTTATCTAAAAATTAGCACAGGTATAGTGATTGGACCAAGCAGCAAAAACTCATTCGGAGAAATACCATGATTAAGAAAAATTCAATGCTAACGTTAATTGGCCTTATTGCTATGTTCCAGCTAAGCCCTGTGCACGCCGATTCTGATGCGGTGAAGCAGGTTGACTCAGCCAAAACGCTAGAGACAGCTCAGGCGTTTTTATGGGCGGCTGGCTCCGGTGATATGGAGAAGCTTGATTTGCTAATGAGCGATGATTTTGTTTGGCATAACGAAGGTGATTCCAATATTCCTTGGATTGGAAACTGGCAGGGTAAAGAAACGGTGTTTAACAGCTTTCT
Organism: Agarivorans litoreus; assembly: GCF_019649015.1. Classification (NCBI taxonomy): domain Bacteria; kingdom Pseudomonadati; phylum Pseudomonadota; class Gammaproteobacteria; order Alteromonadales; family Alteromonadaceae; genus Agarivorans; species Agarivorans litoreus. The sequence goes on from NZ_BLPI01000001.1 coordinate 3,499,607, forward strand.
TCCTAAATTTGGTGCGGGTTTAAAGGTAACTAGTTGGACTACCGACTATAGCTTTGCCAATGGTGAGCAAGCGGTATTTATGGGCACTATGAGCGCCATTGCCAATGAATCGGGTATTGATACTGGCAAATTTAGTTGGGCAGTGCGTGTTCATGTTGTTGACGGAAAAGTAAAAAGTTGGAACTGGTTTGAAGATAGCTATGCCGTATCTAAGGCTTACCACGTTAAATAATAGATTGCTAGAATTAGGCAAAATGGTGAATACAGGCGGTTATTTTGCTTACTTAAAAAGCTAAAGCAAAAGGCTTAGCATCGCTGCTAAGGAGCCTGTCCTAAATTCTGTGTAACTGTCTAAACTTAAAGCCGTAATGGCTAAGGATAGGCACATGGATAAGAAAGCACTTGAAGCTTTTGCTATAGAAGCTGCAAAGGGAATCAAAACTCCCGATGATTTAACTGAATTCAGCCAGATGCTCAAAAAAATCACTGTTGAAGCGGCACTCAACGCTGAAATGGATGAGCATCTTGGTTATGAAAAACACAAACCTTCCAAGTCGAATAATACCCGCAATGGAAAGAGCACTAAGCGCGTAAAAACCGAAGACGGAGAGTTTGAGCTTGATACTCCTAGGGATCGCCTTGGCTCTTTTGACCCCAAGCTGGTCAAAAAACATCAAACACGATTTACCTCCATGGATGACAAGATCTTGTGGCTCTATGCGCAAGGTATGAGTACGCGTGACATCGTGAATGCTTTCGATGAGTGGTACGGGGCCGAGATATCACCCAGCCTAGTTTCGCGTGTCACAAATGCGGTGATGGAGGAAATTGTGGAGTGGCAATCTAGACCACTCGATGCCATTTATCCTATCGTCTATCTCGACTGCATCGTGGTCAAAATCCGCCAAGACAAACGCATTATCAATAAATCTATCTTCCTTGCTTTGGGCATTAACACCGACGGCCAGAAAGAGTTAATGGGCATGTGGATAGCCGAAAACGAGGGTGCTAAGTTTTGGCTGAGTGTTCTAACTGAACTCAATCAACGTGGTGTTGAAGATATACTTATCGCCTGTGTAGATGGCCTGAAGGGCTTCCCTGATGCGATCAATACCGTCTTCCCCCAAACACATATCCAGCTTTGCATAGTCCATATGGTGCGAAACTCATTGAAGTATGTATCCTGGAAAGACTACAAGGCGGTTACAGCCGACCTGAAGCGTGTGTATCGCTCAGCTACAGAAGATGAAGCTTTACTTGAGCTGGAGCGCTTTAGCGAAGTCTGGGATAGCCAGTATCCGCAAATCTCCAAATCTTGGCGCAATCACTGGCAGAACCTCAATACGCTCTTTAACTACCCTGAAGATATCCGTCGGGCCATTTACACCACCAATGCGATTGAGTCTCTCAACAGCGTAATACGCAAGGCACTAAAGAAGCGGAAACTCTTCCCAAACGATGAGGCCGCAACCAAGATGGTGTACTTAGCAATCAAAGACGCCAGCAAGAAATGGACAATGCCCATTCAAAACTGGCGCCAAGCTATGAGTCGGTTTATTATCGAGTTCGAGGAACGTCTAGAAAAACACATTAACTAGATGGCAGATACACAGAATCTGTTACAGCCTCCTGCTAAGCCTTTTATGATAGCTATATTATGGTATTACTTACTCGTAATCAGAGGCATACGTGTCTTCGTAAGTGTGCGAGTAAAGTTCGAACAAGTTGCCAAATGGGTCTTCTAAATAAACCATTTTAGCTGGTTTACTGTCATCTTCTGGGTGGTAGCGCATAATGTCCATGCGTACTTTACCGCCGTACTGCTCCGTGCGTTCAATGGCGCCTGCAAAGTCATCGGTTTGTAAACAGAAGTGGAAGATGCCCAAGCAAGAGAAATCTACTTCGTGACGCTCTGCGCGCTCTTTCATTTCAAACATTTCTACGCCAATACCGTCTGAGGTCACAAGGTGAGCAATGTTAAAACCTTTGAAGCCTTCGCCAAATACTGCAATACACATTCTGCCAATAGCAGTTTCGCGCTCTTCAATCACTTTAGTGTTGTCCATAACAATTTTTAGGCCAAGCGCTTTGGTGTAAAACTCAACTGCTTTATCCATGTCGCCAACCATGATGCCTACATGATTCATTTTCATAATTCTTCTCCAAACCTTAATTTGTAAACTGTTGCGTTGTTTTGCTTCGATGGAGAAAGTATATGTAGCTTGGTTGATTTTATGAAATTATTAAAAATTATTAATTTAATAATTATTTGTTATCGAAAGGCTTGGGAGTGCTGAGGTGACGGTTATACCGTTTAGCTCAGAAAAGTTTGCGAATCCCCCCCTTTCAAGATTACGATTATGTAGACCCCAGAGGATTAAATCTTTGCATGCTTAAAGTTAATTACTATCGTTTATCACCTTCTGCATGAATTATTACTTAAATACTTTCTTATTCGTTCGTGAACTTACAAGTATGTCTAGTTCTAAAGTGAGTGTTGTTGACTCCAACAAAATGGTGGTTGTGTGTGAAACATCCTATTGTTTTAAGGCTATTTATTAATTTGAAGAAAACGGTGTTTTTCCTTTTTTTATGTAGGGATAATCATAGTATTTATAATTAAAATATCTAAACTTAACTATGGTAATAGCCTTATAAAGTCATAGCTAGGAGTGTAACAAATGGCAGGGAAAGAGCGCACTTTTGCAGAGGGAGCTACGCTAGTGTCCGTCACAGACCTACAAGGGGTGATTAAATATTGCAATAAAGATTTCATTGAAGTAAGTGGCTACACCGAACAAGAGTTAGTTGATTCAAATCATAATCTTGTTCGTCATAAAGACATGCCAAAAGCTGCTTTTGCCGATTTATGGACTACCATAAAAGCTGATAAGCCTTGGCAGGGCTTGGTAAAAAATAGATGCAAAAATGGGGATTATTACTGGGTCGATGCTTATGTTACCCCTGTGTTCGAAGCTGGTAAAAAAGTGGGTTACCAATCGATTCGTAGTTGCCCGTCGAGAAAACAAATCGAAACTGCTCAATCTCTCTATGTGGAGTTATTACAGAATCCACAACGGACTTTCCCCTCGCCAACCTTAATTGATCGTATGCAATTAAGCACTAAAGTAAATAGCTTAATTGGCTTAGCATTTATTTCTTTTTTAGTTACTCAATTCACTGCTGGCCATTTATTTAGCAGCGAATTGTTCGATGTTGTTACAAATGTATGGATAAGTATACTTTTTACTGGTTTGTTTTATTTGTTTAATCGAGATGTAGTGATGCGTATTGCGCGCTTAAACACCATTATTAAACGTGTATCGGAAGGCGATCTAACAGAAAATATTCAGATCTTGAAAAGAGATGAACTTGGCGAAGCGGTAATGTCTACTAAGATGCTGCAAGGTAGGCTCAAAGCCATTATTGGGCGGTTTACTGAGTCATCACAAGATTTAGTAGTCGCAACCGATGTGTTGTCTGAAACCAGCTATATGACCAAAAATAGTATGACTCGTCAGCACTCCGAGACAGAGTTAGTGGCTACTGCGATGAATGAAATGAGCGCTACCGTTGCAGAAGTCGCTGAAAATACCGCACGAAATGCGGAACTTGCGTCCTTTGCTGATAATGCAGCTAATAGTGGCAAACAAATGGTGAGTGAAACTCGGGAGACCATTCTTGAGCTGTCAGCAGATGTGAGTAAAGTTGCCGATTCAATAAATGTATTAGCCCAAGAGTGTCAACAAATACGTGACATTACAGATTCTATCAGTGGTATTGCTGACCAAACTAACTTGCTGGCACTAAATGCAGCTATTGAAGCGGCTCGAGCGGGAGAGCAGGGCCGCGGGTTTGCAGTAGTAGCGGATGAAGTCCGAGTTTTATCATCTAGAACTCAGCAATCCACTGTCGAAATAAATTCGATGATTGAACGTTTACAAACGGGTAGCAGTAACGCGGTAGTTGCAATGGAGAAGGGTTTAGAGAAAGTGAACCAGTCCGTTAGGCAAATCCAAGGAACCGAGGATGCATTTACCGAAATTGTTACTTCAGTCGCTGATGTGAACGACATGAATATGCAAATTGCGACTGCTGCTGAAGAGCAGTCGAAAGTTACAGAAGAAATGAATAAGAATGTTACTTCGATAAGTGTTCAATCTTATAAGACTGCAGATAATATTGTGCAGCTTGAATCTAAGATCGAGCAATTAACTAAAATGTCGACTTCACTAAAACTGCAGTTGAACCAATATAATCTAGGAGAACCCGCCAGCCATTTCGACTTTGATATGGCGCGAAATGCCCATCTAGCATGGAAAATTAAAGTGAGAGACTTCTTGAAGGGTGATGTATCTGCGATTACCAAGCAGCAAGCTTGTTCACATAAAGAATGTGCATTAGGTCGTTGGTATTACAGTGATGGAGCGAAGCAATATAAGCAATTAAGTTATTTTAAACAAATAGAAGCTCCGCATGCACGGCTGCATCAAATTGTAAAAGAGATCCTAGAATTACATGACAACAATGAGCTTGAAAAAGCTGACGAGCTATATCAAGAGCTAGGGCCGCTCTCCGAGAACATCGTAGAATTACTGAATAAAACGGAAAAGTCAGTAAAATAGTCACAAAATTATTGGCGTAATGCCGGCAAACAAAAAAGGGAGCTTAAGCTCCCTTTTTTGTCGTGTAATTCAAGGTTTCGTTAAAGAACCATCGACAAAAATTGCTGTAGCCTTGGGTGGCTGGGGTTGTCGAAAAACGCTTCTGGCGTAGCTTCTACCAAGAGCTCGCCGTCTTCCATAAACAATACTCGGTCTGCCACTTCTCGGGCAAAGCCCATTTCGTGGGTCACTACCACCATAGTCATGCCGTCGGCTGCGAGGCCTTTCATTACATCTAATACTTCGCCTACCATTTCTGGGTCAAGCGCCGAGGTGGGCTCGTCAAACAACATAATGTTGGGCTGCATCGCCAGTGCTCGGGCAATCGCCACACGCTGCTGCTGGCCGCCAGAGAGGTGAGAAGGGTAGTTGCCCATTCTATCTGCTAAACCTACTTTAAGTAGCAAGGCTTTGGCTTCGTCTTCGGCTTGTTGTTTGGGGCGTTTAGCCACTTTAAGTGGCGCTAGCATTACATTGCCTAAGGCTGTTTTGTGTGGGAACAAGTTGAAGTTTTGAAACACCATACCTACTTCTTCACGCAAGCTATTAATGTTAGTGCCTTTAGCGTACATATCGGTACCATCAATATGAATGGTGCCGCTGCTTACGGTTTCTAGCTGGTTTAAGGTACGCAAAAACGTCGACTTGCCCGAGCCAGAAGGGCCCACAATCACCACTACTTCACCACGGTTTACCGTTGCCGATACGTCTTTTAATGCGTGGCAGCCATTGGGGTAAATTTTGTTTATGTTCTTTGCAACAATCATGTCGTTGCCTTGATAATCTTTAGTCACTGGCAGCTAACCTCTTTTCTAAGCGTTGAATAGCCCAAGACAGGCTGCTGGTAAGTACCAAGTAAAGTAGGGCTACAGTAAACCACACTTCAAAAGGTGCAAAGCTACCACTAACAACTTCACGACCGGCTTTGGTTAGGTCAGTAATGGATATCACCGATACCAATGAAGAATCTTTAATCAGGTTAATAAACTGGCCTGCCATTGGTGGCAAGGTTCGTTTAAAGGCCTGCGGTAAAATTACGTTCACCATGGCTTGTGGGTAGTTCATACCCAAAGAGCGGGCAGCTTCCATTTGGCCTTTAGGAATAGATTGAATACCTGAACGGATAATCTCGGCTACGTAGGCTGCAGTAAACACCGATAAAGCAATCACGCCTGCAGTAAAGCGTTCTAAATCGAATACGGTACCAATGAAGAAGTACACAATGAAGATTTGTACCAGCAGCGGTGTGCCGCGAATAATCTCGATATAAGTGATGGATAGTTTGCGCAGCGCTGGGTTGTCGGCGATACGCATTAAGCCAATCACTAAGCCAAGCAAAATGGCAAAAACCAATGACCATAATGAAATTTTAATCGTAACAATTAAGCCTTCGGTGAGCGGGCCAATTCGCCACTGCTCGGAGGAGGCTAGTTGGTCGCCTTCAAATACTAGGTCACCTTCGTATACTGAGATGTTTTCAAACTCAGATAGATTTACTAATACCTCGCCACCATCTGATACTAGTTGCAGTTGGCCTGCTGCATTACTTTCAATACTGCCGTCTTGCGGCGCGGTAATGCTGGCTGCTTCGTTATTTACGATGTAAGGAACAACACGTTGCCAGTTCCAGTTATAGTCAATTTTTTCGCCCGACAGATAAATGAGTCCGCATAGGCTAAGTAAAATGGCAACAAAAACGCCATTCCACAGAATTTTGCTTGCTTGAGTTTGCATCTGAAGCTCTTTTATTAATATTTGGTTTTACTTTACTAAGCACGCTTAAGGCGCGCTTAGTAAAGAAAAGTGGCTGCTAAGGGCAGCCACTTAAGTCTTACTATTGAACTTGTTTTAACCAAGCATCATCTTTAAACCACTTGTCGTAAATGCGGTCGTAGGTGCCGTCACCTTTAATTTGACGCAAGTAACCGTTCAAGAAGTTTAAGAAATCAGGATCGCCTTGGCGAACAGCCCAACCTAGCGGTTCAAAAGTGAACGGTTGATCTAGGTGAGTTAGCTGACCTTGGTTTTCTGCCGCGTAAATCGCATTAAACGGTAAGTCGTAAATGAAGGCATCGGCTTTGCCGTTAGTCACTTCTAGTACCGCTTCAGATTGGGTTTCAAATAGGTTTACTTTAGCTTTAGGAATGTAGCGCTTAATGGCACCTTCACCAGTAGTACCTAATTTAGTTACCACAGTGTATTGGTCGCTGTTTAGGTCACGGTAGCTGGTTACTTTGCCTTCTAATTTAGGGCTAAGTAGGATTGATTGGCCAATGACTACGTATGGGTCTGCAAAGTTAACTTGCATGTTACGTTGTGGCGTAATGGTCATGCCGCCCATAATTAGGTGACACTTACCAGTAAGTAGGGTAGGAATAATACCGTCCCAAGCGGTGTTTACTGGTACGTATTTAACGCCCATTGCACGCGCCATTTGCTTACCTAAATCAATATCAAAACCAATGAACTGGCCGTTTTTGGCCTTCATTTCAAATGGCATGTAGCCAGCATCAAAACAAGCGCGTAGCTCGCCAGATTCAGTGATTTCTTGTAACAATGTTTGCTGAGCAAAAGCAGCACTTGATAACAGTGTAACTGCGGCAATCGCAGATTGAATGACACGTTTCATAATGGTCCTTGTTGTGTTTTTAATTCGTTATTTTTATTGAGTTCATGTTCTGCACTATCCTTACAAAACAGCGTGAACCCTTAGTGTTTCAGGCAAGTTATAGCAGAATACACTAGAAAAAAATAGCGGCGGTTTTTGGTGTCGTGTTTACAAAATGAACGATACTTTCAAGTTTAGTTAGCCGCATGGACGTCTAAATGCCCGCAAATTAAGGCTTTAGTCGCGCAGCTTGTTTAACTGTTTTATTTGTTATTAATGCTAAAAAAATTTTAAGCATTAAAGAAAATCTATGGTTATCAAGGCTAAATGTAGAATATTTAGGCAGTGCTAAATGAGTAGAGCGCTAAAAAATGGGTACTCACTGGTAGCGCTGTTACTTGCAGTTTTAAGTGACAACCCCCATGCTGAGGTAAAATCTAAACTCTTGTATGGAAACAGGAATGGCCGATAGTTTTTTGTTATTTGAGCCCGACGCCAGTGATATGGTGAGTCAAAAACTCGTTCCGCTGTTCGACGATGTAATATTGCCAAAAGTGTGGGATGTGAACCAACCGCCCGAGTTTAAAGCTGACAGCGTCGTTTATTGTTATCTTAGCGATGAAGCCTTAACTACCGCCATTGCCTTAGCGGTAGAACAACAATGGATAGTAGCAGTATTGCCGCATCCTAAAGCAAACCATGCCCGTCGTGCTTTTAGTTTGGCTAGCTCTATAGAGCAAACCTTGGCGGAGGTTCGGCAAGCCGAAGCCACAAAAATTGATGTGCTGCGTTGTAACCAGCAAGTGGTATTAAATCACTTAGTGGTAGGTCATAGCTTTAACCTACGCCCTGGCGGGCACAATGGTTCGTGGCGACAACGCATCGCGCAAACTTGGCAAAATATTAAGAAAATTGGTGATATCAGGCCGCAAAAACTTAGTTTTACCACCGGAAGTGATACTTGCTTAGAGACCTCGTTAGTGGGGCTGGTTATTATTGAACATGCTCAAGGTTCAATGCTATCTAAACGGATACTTACCGATACTCACTGTAACGACGGTATGTTAGAAAGCATGCTGTTAGCGCCTCGCAGCATCATGGAAATGTTCCGTTTTTTAGTACTCGCTATGTTTGGTCGGGCGGTAAGAAAGCCGCGTTTTCTTAGTTTAATCAAATCTAAATCGATACAGCTTAGCGCGGAGAGTGAGTTTGAGTATTGGCACGATGGTATACCCGCAAAAGCTACCTGCTTAGTCGTTGACTGCGAGCACCGTGCTTTACGTATTTTCCCCTCAGCTAGCATGCTTTGCCAAGACAGTGCCGTAGCTGTAAAAGAGAGCCGTAAAATTGCCAACTTACCAGAGGGTGAAGCAATTAACGCCCTAGCTGCCAAGCCACTGCCTTGGATAGCGCATGCCGCCAAAGAAGAGTTTAAAGAGCTCTACCAATTGCTGCGTGACAACGCCACAACCTCGCCGGCCTTTTTAACCTTGATGGTCCTGTCTACTTTGCTAGCCTCCATTGGCCTTTATGCCAGCTCGGCACCGGTGATTATTGGTGCGATGATCTTAGCGCCGTTAATGGCGCCTATTATTTCGCTTTCTATGGCGCTTACTCGTCAAGATCCTAGCTTAATGACCGCTAGTTTAGGTACCTTGTTTACTGGCTTGTGTGTAGCCTTGGGCTTTGCCGCAAGCGCCAGCTTTATTATTCCCATGGAAGTGATTACGCCCGAGATTTCGGCGCGACTAAGCCCTAATCTGCTTGATTTAGGGGTGGCGATTATCTCCGGCATTGCCGGTGCTTATGCCCATGCGCGGATTGATGCAGCCAAAAGCTTGGCAGGCGTTGCTATTGCGGTGGCGTTGGTGCCGCCTTTAGCAGTAACTGGCATAGGCTTAGGCTGGCTCAATATTGGCGTTGCCTCTGGCGCCTTTTTGTTGTTTTTAACTAACTTAGCCGGCATTGTATTTTCGGCCGCTTTAACGTTTTTAGCGCTAGGTTTTGCCCCGTTTACCCGCGCCAGAAAGGGGTTAGGCATCGCTTTAGTTGCCGTGACCCTTGTGAGCATTCCATTGGTATTTAGTTTTAACCGCCTATCAGAAGAAGCGCAAATAGTGCAGCACTTACAAGGTAAAACCTTTAATGAGGTATTGCTGCGAACAGTGCGAGCGCAAAGTACCAAGCCGCTCACTTTGCATTTGCAGTTGGTTAGTGAACATTCACTTAACGACCAACAATTAGATGGGCTTAAAGCACGTATTGAACAAGAGCTTGGCCGTAGCTTTCAGCTAGAAGCTTCAATCATTATTCGGCGTTAAAGCTTTTATGTTATTGCTCTGAACGTATTCTTAAAGAGGCTATAAGTGATGCAACAAATAGCCTCTTTATTACTCTTACCTATAAAGCGCCTAAAGGTTTGTTGATCAATCTGGCTTTACTATTAACAAGGCCATTGCAATTTACCTCGAACATAAAATCAAAATAAGCCTTGAATTCAAGTTATGATATAACGTAACATTTTATCGAGGGATGATTGATAGCCAAGTAAAACAAAATATGAGCAAATCTATGATGCAAATTGATAGCGTTATTCAACATGCCGAGCAACACTGCAAGCAACGAGGTGTACGCTTAACCACCAAACGCAAGCAGGTTTTATCTGGTTTGGTGCAGTCAAACAAAGCGCTCTCTGCTTATGAACTCACCGATTATTGTAAGCAACTATTCGACCAAAGCATTCCTGCCATGTCGGTGTATCGCATCCTTGATTTTCTAGAAACCGAGCATCTTGTGCACAAACTTAGCTTGGCCAATAAATATGTCGCATGTGCGCATATTTGCTGCAGCCATAGCCATGGGGTACCGCAATTTTTGATATGCGGTAAGTGCAGTAAAGTAAAAGAAATCAGCATCGCTGCTTCAACCATTAACGAGTTAAAACACAATGCCGAGCAGGCTGGTTTTACCTTAGTTAGTCAGCAATTGGAAATGAACTGCCTATGCGAAGACTGTATTCAGCAAGTGGCCTAATTCAATCAACATTAAAACAAGGAAAGTGAATGAAAGTCACTCAAGCAATCGGCGATAAGTTCGCCATCGGTTTATCATTTGCGTGCGCCATTCATTGTTTGGCGTTACCTCTGTTGTTTGTTTTGGTTCCCAGCATGGTTGCGCTACCTTTACACAGCGAGGCTTTTCACCTTTGGATGGTAGTAGCGGTTATACCCATTAGCGCTTATGCACTCACCATGGGATGTAAACAACACAACCGAACTAAAGTGCTGCTATGGGGTGTTGCTGGTTTGGCTCTATTGATTTTGGCAGTTGCCCTTGGTGAAGACCGCATTGGGGAAATTGGCGAAAAATCGCTTACCTTGTTAGGCGCAACGTTGGTAGCTATTGGCCACTGGATGAACTATCGTTTGTGTCACCAGCATGATCACAACAATTGCGATTGCCCAGAGCATTAAGGCTTTCAACTTTTTTAACCTGTATTACTTGTTTAGCCCCATCATTAAACCAAGTCTTAAACTTAAAGACTTGCTTGAGTTAGTCTAGTAATCAACGTTCTTTCCTCCGTTAAGTAATGCTATAAACAATACTTAGTTTTTGCAGCAATGCTTACCTTTTTTAATTAATTGGAACACAAACCATGAGCAGTAAGCGCCAGCCCATTAGCGCCGTACCCACTAATATCATCACTGGCTTTTTAGGTGTAGGTAAAACCTCAGCTATTTTGCAGCTAATGCGCAATAAACCAGAAAACGAACGCTGGGCGGTACTTGTAAATGAGTTTGGCGAAATTGGTATAGATGGCGCCTTGCTTCAAGGTCAACATCAGCAGCAACAAGTATATATTCGCGAAGTTCCAGGAGGCTGCATGTGCTGCGCTGCGGGCTTGCCAATGCAAATCGCATTAAACCAGTTGTTGAGTGAATCTAAGCCAGACCGCTTATTAATAGAGCCAACAGGCTTAGGCCACCCAAAAGAAGTGTTAGAAGTACTCTCATCAGAGTACTACCAGCAAGTACTGTCGTTAAATAAAACCATTACGCTAGTGGATGCCAGAAACCTTAGTGATGCCCGTTACACTAGCCACGAAACCTTCAACCAACAAATTGCCATAGCCGATACCGTGATAGGCAATAAGTTAGATCTTTATCAAACAGATGAGCAGCAACAGCTACGTGAATATGTTACTCAACACGGGCGCAAAGGTGCGCAAGTTCTGTTTAGCAAAAACGGCCAGATGGACATTAGCTGCCTGCAAGGCGCTACGGCGGGTAGCTATGCACCTGATGAACATCATCATCATGGTCACGATAAACCACTTGCCTCCGAGCAAGTTATTCCAGAGAGTGGTTACTTAAAAGCCAGCAACCAAGGCGAAGGGTTTAACAGTATAGGCTGGCGTTTTGCCCCTAATAAAGTATTCGATCGCAAGAAGCTGTGTTTGCTGCTATTAAGCTTAAAAGTAGAGCGCATAAAAGCTGTATTTATAACTAGCAGCGGCGTATTTGCTTACAACTACACCAGCGATGGCTTAAGTGAAGCTGAGCTAGACGATTGTCTAGAAAGCCGCATAGAAGTGATTGCTAATCAGCTAGATGATGATTTAGAAGCAAGGTTGCTTGAGTGTTTGGTGGAGTGAGGTCACGAAAAAATACGGATATTAGTCCAAATAACTAACCTGAGCTCGGGATAACAAACTAGTTTCTAGCGGCTATTTTTACTTATTTCGGTGTTGAAGCTACTTGCAGTAGGCTAGCTATTGGCACGCACCTTCGCCTTAAACTAAGCAAAACTATCTCGACAGAAACATGAAGCTAGATTAAGTACTGGGTTGCAGAGTTATCGTTACTTCCTATCCCTAGCCCAGGTTAACTAACATGTGCTGTGGGTGAGGCTTCCTCTATTTGGACTAGTTAAAAAAATTAGGTGTCCTTTTAACTTTATTTTCTTTACTCATTAAGAACAACGCCTCTGGCTTCGAAATTCGCAATGGCTTGCTGTATGTTAACGCCTTTAGTTTCTAAATAAGTAAAAACGTCTTGTTTATAAGGTTTCATGTCATCGGATACCTTTCTTACATGAGCTGACACTGCAACTTCTTGTAAATTCCCCTTGAATCCTTTTTTAAGGAAAAATAAAGTCCAATCAAAATGACCGACATTTATAGTTGATTGAATTATATTTAGCGAACCTTTATTGCCCTCTATATTCCAATTTACATCTGCACCATGATCCAATAACAGATCAAAATACTCTTCTCTAAAATTAGAAATGGCTACCATTAACATCGTTCTTCTAAATGCTCCGCCCAATTTTTCTGGCGCTTCCAAATTAGGGTCTCCACCATATTTCAATAGCACTTCAAGGATCTCTTTCCGATCTCCGCCTGTAGCTAAATACAATGCAGAGAAACCTTGTTCATCTCGGTAACTTGGGTTTGCTCCGTTGAGTAGCATATACTCTATTAGCTTATGCGCATCATTTGAATCAGTATAAACCCAGAGCAACGGAGTTATTCCGTTAAGCCCTATTTCGTTAATATTTGCTCCCTTAAGCAGCTGCTCGTTAGCTTTGTCAAAATTCTTTTCTACAACCGCTTCGATAAACTTGGTGGTTTCCGTTGAAAATGTTTCTGATAGTTTCATTTCGTTATTCTTCTCACTGCAACTGCTTATCAAAGCACAATAAAAAAATAAACATATAAAACGATATCTGTTTTTAAACATATTAAAGACCTACATATTTTAATTGACCGCTACAAATACTGCGGCACCATTTCTCGCCAGTAACGTCCGCGGTGGGCGCGGCCCTGCCATTCAATCATTCGATGATTTAAGCCTTTGTGATTAAGAATATGGCTTAGGGTGTGGTTATTTTGCAGGAAGGGATCTTGATTACCAATAATGAACAGTAAATCGGTATTGGCTAGCTCGGATAAGCGTTGAGGGCAGTTTAGGTTTACTAGGTAGTGGGTAGGTGTGTGAAAATAGACGTTGTCGTTGTAAAAGCCTTCGAATAAATCACTGAAAGATTCAACCTGCCAAGTAAGGTCGAAACGGCCAGAAAAAGCCGCCAACCTGTTAAAAAGGTGAGGGTGGCGAAATACAATGTTAGCGGCGTGATAAGCACCTAAGGAGCATCCGTGAGAGATGGTGCAAGGGTGGTCATTTTTCTGCGCCATTAAGGGCAGTACTTCGCGCAGAATGTAGTCTTCGTATTGCTGGTGGCGCTGAATTCGCCCAGCAGGGTGGGCCCAAAAACAATACATGCTTTCGATATCGATGCTATCGACACAATATAACTGCAGCTGTCCGGCATTAATTTTGTGAGCGATTGAGTTAACGAGCCCTAGGTTCTCGTATTCATAAAAACGCCCGCCGCGAGTAGGAAATACCAGCACTTTAGCCCCTGCGTGACCAAATACCAACAGCTCCATATCGCGATGCAAATTGGGGCTCCACCAACGATGATATTCTCTATTCATGCTTAGTGAGTTCACCAAAAAATGTAGCCAATTGTTGATTAACCTGTTGGCGCTGCTGCTGTTGCTCGGGGTAGTCGAAATGGCCTGCTTTTAGCACTGTGAGTTGTTTAGGCTGAGGAGCGTTGTTGTAAGCCGAAAACTGCCCAGGTGGTGCGACAAAAGGGTCAAATAAGGCCAAGGCCCAATGGCTAGGGCACCTTAAGTAAGTGGCTGCGGTGGCTGAGTCAAAATAGCGTAATGTACTTAATGCGAGTTTGGGTTGCTGTTGGTAAAAGCCTTGTAATGCTTTGCCGCTGCCGTGGGTAGCCAGCTTTAAACGAAGCGCTACGTTACCAAAAGTGGGAACATGAAAATGAGCACGTTGAATGCGTGGGTCAAAAGCGCTAGCAAATATGCCTAGTCCGCCACCAAAGCTGCTGCCCATTAGGCCGATTTTATTAGTAACTTGTGGAAATAGGCGTAACAAGGCGCTTACTCCGCACCATAAATCTTGAACACAACCGCCAATAATGTAGCGCTCTTTATCTTGAATGTTGTGCAGTACGTGCCACATGGGGTTGTCTGAAATAGGCGCTTTGGCACTTAAGCCAATGCCCCGTGAGCAGGGCATTAACACTGCTGTATTTTTAAGCGATACCGGGCAGTCTACTTGTTCGATACCACCATAACCATGGGCACTAATGATTGCTTGTTTTACCACACCCGAGTGGGGAAGTAGCAGCCAGCCGCCGCAACGCATTTGCTTAGTCGAGTTGTAATAGCACTTAAAAATGCGCCAGTTGGGAGTGTCTTGGTGGCAATCTTGAATAGCGACGTCGGGCCTAATTTGCAGGGCATGCTGATATTTGTTTAGCCAAAAGCTTTTAAAACCTCTGGGTCGATCATCAGGGCGCAGCGCTTTAAGTTGGCTTAAGGTGTATCCGTAGTCTGGCTCAAACTCAAAATCATGTTTAAGTTTGCTGGGCATATTTCGCTATCTTCATTTAGGTTTATGAAAACTATAACGCTTTTATGTTACAGATTTCTAATGTTAAATATTTTTGTCAGTGTGGTCGAATCAGTCGCTATTAAAAAATGCTAAACAACAGGCTTTAGTCAATAGTGCTAAGCGGTATAGAATAATTCTCACTTAGGCATCTCTGATTTAACAAATAAGGATTGATTGTGGTTGAAGACTTTTCTTCTATTTGGCAACGAGCCGCGGAGCGTAAAGGTGGCGATGCTGCGTTACAACATTTACTGACTACCCCTTTAAGCAGTGAGCATTTAGCTGGCATTAGTGATGACCGCTGGTTGTCGGCCATGACTAAAACCATATTCCAGTCTGGCTTTGTGTGGCGAGTGGTAGAAAACAAATGGCCAGATTTTGAGCGGGCCTTTTTCAACTTTGACCCAGAAAAAATGCTGATGCTGGACGACAGCCATATTGAACGTTTATGTAACGATGTCAGCATTATTCGCAATCGCCAAAAAATCATCACCGTGCCACATAACGCCCAGATGATCTTAGACCTTGCCAGCGAGCATGGCAGCTTTGCCAAGTTTGTGGCTCAGTGGCCAAGCGACGACATTGTAGGTTTGTGGTTACTGCTTAAGAAGCAAGGTGCGCGCCTTGGCGGTAACTCTGCCTCTTATACCTTGCGTCGCATGGGTAAAGATACTTTTATCTTGTCGAATGATGTGGTGGCTTACTTGGTTAATCGTGGAGTGATAAACAAAGCGCCAACCAGTATTAAAGGGCTAAAAGCAGTACAAGAGGTGTTTAACAGTTGGCAGTTACAAAGCAGTTTACCTTTAGCGGCTATTAGCCAAACGGTGGCGTATTCTATTGGTGAAAACAACTTATAGGTTAAAGCGTTTAGCTTATTAGTATTACTTGCTTACATCTTTAAACGGCTTAATTGATGTTGGACTTTAGCCGCTAGCGACGCGGCAGTATTTCCTTGAAGGCGTGGTCTAGCTCTTTGTAGCGAAAGTTAAAGCCTTCTCCGCTTAGCCGTTTTGGCAGCACCTTTTGCCCGCCAGTAATTAAGCTGGCCATTTCACCCATTGCGGTATTTAACACCCAAGCTGGTGCACGAAATAAGCATGGGCGTTTAAGTTGCTTGCTTAGCGCTTGGCTAAATTGTTGATTGGTGACGGGGTTAGGTGAGGTTAAGTTGTAAGCGCCATGGCATTGCTGATTGTTGAGCAGAAATATTATGGCGTCTACCATGTCACTAATGTGGATCCACGACATTTGCTGTTGGCCATCGGCCACTGGGCCACCTAAACCTAAACGAAAGGCCGGCAACATTTTTGCCAATGCGCCACCTTCTATGCCAATGACCACGCCAGTGCGCAAAACACACACGCGGGTATGCTCGTTTGCCGCTTTTAAAGCGATTTGTTCCCAGGTTTTACATACTTGATGAGGGAAGGAGTCATCTTCGATGATGCTGGTTTCATCTAAAGCTTGTTGGCCTTGCTCGCCGTAATAGCCAATGGCGCTGCCACTTATAAAGGTTTCTGGTGCTTGCTCACTTTGTTCAAATAGCTCGACTAAGCGCTCGGTGAGTGCCCAGCGGCTATCACAAATACGCTTCTTTTGTTGCTCGGTCCAACGTTTGTTGGCGATGGGTTCACCCGCTAGGTTAATAACGGCATCGTATTCGTTAAGGTTATTGAGATCTTTAAGAGAAGGAATAGCCAGTAAGTTATGCCCAAGCTTTTGATAGGCGCGAATAGGGTTGCGTGACAATATCGTCAGTTCATGACTAAATTGTAAATGTTTTACTAAGCGGCTGCCGATGAAGCCAGTTCCACCGGTAAGTAGTATTTTCATAATATTGAGCAGTCCTTGTTAGGGCTAGCCATGTTACTCTTTGATTTAGTTAACAATAGCAGAGATTTAGAGGATGGGAAGCAAGATGAAGACGGTTTTGATTACGGGCGTTGGCAGACGTTTGGGTTTTTTTCTTGCACATCAGTTTGTTGGCTTGGGTTATCGGGTTATTGGTCAATATCGAAGTGAGCGCGCAGAGCTAGACGATCTAAGAGACTTGGGGGTTATATTAATACAAGCCGATTTTAGCCAGCGCACTCAGCTATTAGGCTTTGTTGAGCAGCTACCAAAACTTTGCGACAGCTTGGACGTACTCATTCATAACGCTTCGTTATTTGTTTGCGATGAGCCAAACCACAGCGCTGCTGAGCAAGCTGAGTTTTTTGACGCCATGTATGCAGTGCACATGTTGGCGCCAAAACTGATTAACGAGACTATGTATAGCGCATTATGTAAAGCCAAAGGTTGTGTGGTGATGATGACCGATATTTATGCTCAGCAGCCACATGCTAAATTTCGCTCTTACTGCGCTTCTAAAGCGGGCTTAGCTAATATGCTAAAAGCCTACGCCAGCCATTGGGCACCAGAGGTGAGAGTGAATGGCATAGAGCCAGGGCCGATGTTATTTTTGGATGAGCATGATCAACAGCATCGTGAGCGGGTGCTGGCACAAACCCCATTAGCTAAAGAAGGCGGCATAGCGCCGGTTTGGCAAACCATTGAGTTATTGATTAACAATGAGTTCCTAACCGGATGCTCGATTAAAGTGGATGGTGGTAGGTCGCTTACCCAGTGGTAGGCACTGCTGCGGGCTTAGTTGCAGGTTTATATCTAGTGCTTGAGGGAGCATTTGTGTTGGGGTGGTAAATAGTTGCCGTTGTAGAGTGAGCAAAAAAGGGTCTATGGCTAAATAGGCGAGGGTAGTTTTATGTTCGACTGGCCCAATTAAATCAATGTCTAAACTTCGGTCTTTAGCACTAGATAACGGATCATTGCGGTTACGTCCGTGCCTAGCTTCAAGCTGATTAAAAAACTGTTTAAGTTGGCTGGGGCTTTGCATCGATTCAAACCAGCCTAGGGCATTTATAAATTTATGTTCAGTTTGCATATCAAAAGGCGTGGTTTCGATAAACGAACTAATGGTGAGTGTATGCAAGCGTTCACTAAGTTGGCATAGCGCAGCAGGAAGGTGCTCGAGTGGCTGAATGTTGCTGCCAAGGCTACATAAGTAAAACATCTGGTTACTCCCGTTTGCTATAGGATTTTATTTAGCCTTTTCGCCAGCGCTTATGCAAGCTAAACTGCTGAGCATAATCAGTTATTTCTAGGAGTGAGTGGTGAATCAAACCACCTCGATGCGCCATGGCTTAGTCACAGCCGCTGCCTTAGTGGTTTTACTGGCAGGGCTGAAAGCTGCAACACCAGTATTAATTCCATTTTTGATGTCGATGTTTATTGCCATTATTGCCAGCCCCATCGTTAATTTTTTAACCCGTTTAAGAATTCCACGGGTATTGTCGGTAATGATGGTACTGTTGCTAATTGTTTGTTTAATCATGCTGTTAGCAGGTGTTGTAGGTAGCTCGATTAGTGACTTTAGAGCCTCTATTCCGGTGTATCGAGAACAGTTGTTGGTGCAATTGGCTGGTTTAAGTGCATTTGCAGCGGGTTTTGATATCGACCTGTCGATGAGCATTGTGACTGATTACTTTGACCCTGGGGTTATTCTGGGGCTATTTGCTAATACCTTAACAGGCTTAAGCGGAGCAGCAACCAACATCTTCATTATTTTGTTAGTGACTATTTTTATGTTGCTAGAAGCCGATACCATGCCACAACGGATGCACGACGCAATTCATAATCCTGATGTGCGTATGTCTCAGGTAAATAAGTTTCTAAAAGCCGTTAATAGCTACATTGCGGTTAAAACCATGATTAGTTTATTTACCGCAATTCCTATCACAATCGTGCTTAGCTTATTGGATTTAGATTACGCCATATTGTGGGGTATTTTGGCCTTCTTGCTTAACTATATTCCTAATGTGGGGTCGCTTATTGCCGCTGTTCCACCGGTATTGCTAGCCTTGTTGCAGTTAGGACCAAGCCAAGCTTTGGCTGTGGCGGGTTTGTATGTGGGTGTAAATTTGGTGATGGGCAACATAGTTGAACCGCGTATTATGGGCAAAGGTTTAGGTTTGTCTTCGCTGGTAGTGGTGCTGTCGTTAATATTCTGGGGCTGGTTGTTTGGCAGTGTTGGCATGTTGTTATCGGTACCCTTAACCATGATTATCAAAATTGGCTTGGAATCTAGTAACAGTGGCCACTGGTTCTCGCGTATCCTTAGCCACCCAGACGATTTAAAGAAAGAGAGTGAACCGGTAGATGAAGCTTAAACTTCCGCAGCTAAGTGATAATGCATTACGTGTTGTACATGGTCGCGGCCACTGCGTAGAAGGTGCTGAATCCTTCAATATTGAATGGCTACCACCAATCATGCTGATTGTGGCTTATGCACCTCTCAGTGAAGAGTTGGTGGGTCAGTTAGTGGATCAATTAAGTGCCGAGCCTTTGGTTGAGGGCGTATTTTTGCAACAGCGTGACCAAGCCATGGCTCCAGTGAGCCACTTATGGGGTTGTGAGCAAACGCCGAGTGAAGTGAGTGAGCTTGGTTTACGCTATAAGGTTGAAGTTGGCACTCATCAAAACTTTGGGATCTTTTTAGATATGGCCAAAGGGCGAGAATGGGTAAAGCAGCAAGCCGAAGGTAAACAAATACTTAACTTGTTCTCTTATACTTGTGGTTTTGCCGTAGCCGCGATTGCTGGTGGTGCTGCGTCGGTTGTTAATATCGATATGAGTAAAGCAGCCTTAAGTGTTGGCCGCGATAACTTGCGGCTAAACCAGCTGGATGACAAAAAAGCCCGTTTCTTTGGCCACGACTTGTTTAAATCTTGGGGTAAGTTGCGCAAACATGGCCCTTATGAATTGGTGATTGCTGATCCGCCATCAATGCAAAAAGGCAGTTTCTTGGTCGAAAAAGATTACCCACGGATTCTTCGCCAGCTGCCGAGTTTGCTCACAGAAAACGGCATAGCCATGTTGTGTTTAAATGCTCCATGGTTAGGGCGTAACTTTTTGCTTGATGCCATTGCCACAGAAGCCCCCCAATTAAAGCTGATTGAAACGCTGGCAAGGCCTGATGCGGTAATCGAAAAAAGCCCAGATGATGGCTTAAAAGTAATGATCTTCCAAAATCAGCCTTAGCTACAAATATCACAATTTAGCGCTTTACTGGCCTTTGCTACTCAGCGTTAGCTAACGCTCTGCTAAGCTTGTATTAAGCCTTTAATTCAAAGGTTTAATACAAGGAGCGTATATGGGGTTTCGTTTTTCTCACCTATTTTCCTCTCTGCTTAAAAGTCTTCGCGATATCTCGCCGATTGTTGTGGTTGTTTTGTTTTTCCAATGGGGAGTGCTAGACAGCAGTTTACCCAATGTTTTGAGCATCTTAAGTGGTGCTGTAATGGTGGTTGTTGGTTTAAGCTTTTTTGTGATGGGCTTAGAGCTAGGGCTGTTTCCTATAGGCGAAAACCTTGCCCATGCCTTTGCCAATAAAGGTAGTTTGCTAGCCCTGCTTAGCTTTGCTTTTTGTTTGGGCTTTGGCACTACCATCGCCGAGCCAGCCTTAGTGGCTGTTGCCAAAGAGGCCGCAGAAGTAGCCGCACAAGCCAAGCATATTGAAAATACCGAAACCAGTATGCAGGAGTATGCCGCGGGGCTGCGTTTAAGTGTAGCCTTTGCCGTTGGCCTAGCAATTGTGATTGGCGTTATTCGCATCATAAAAGGTTGGCCGCTGTATCTAATTATCATTGGCGGCTATCTGTTGATTGTGTTGCTTACCATGTTTGCGCCTCAAGAAATCATTGGTATTGCCTACGATTCTGGTGGAGTAACCACTTCTACTATCACTGTACCTTTAGTAACCGCCCTTGGCGTGGGGTTAGCTTCGGCGATTAAAGGCCGTAACCCCTTGCTTGATGGCTTTGGGTTAATTGCTTTAGCCTCTTTAACCCCGATGATGTTTGTGATGCTCTACGGGATAGTCTATTGATTAGCGCAAGCCTAAATTTCTTAGAGACGCTGTTTGGCACCTTGGGGGACATTTTCCCCATTGTTGTGACCATATTGGTCTTTCAGTATTTGGTGATTAAGCGGCCGATTAGTCAGCCAAAGCAGCTGTTACTAGGCACGCTATTTGTTGTGCTGGGCATGGTGTTATTTTTGTTGGGCTTAGAGCAGGCACTATTTCCACTGGGCGAGTCCATGGCAAAACAACTCACCAGCGCAGAATTTTTGGGCTTAGATGAGTCTGCGGTTTATGTCGTGTCGGAACATTGGGCGGCTTATGCTTGGATTTATCTGTTTTCTGCAGCTATTGGCTTTAGCACAACGATTGCCGAACCTTCTCTGTTAGCGGTAGCCATTAAAGCTAATGGCGTGTCGGGCGGAGCTGTATCAATAGGTGGTTTGCGGATCTCTGTAGCAATTGGTGTGGCTTTAGGTTTGGCCTTAGGCAGTTATCGAATTGTGGTAGGCGACCCGCTGCATTACTACATTATTGCAGGTTACATTTTAGTGGTGATACAAACCCTGTTTGCTCCTAAAGCGATTGTGCCTTTGGCATACGACAGTGGAGGCGTGACCACATCTACGGTTACTGTGCCTTTAGTGACCGCTCTGGGTTTAGGTTTAGCTGAATCGGTACCTGGGCGTAGCCCCTTGCTTGATGGCTTTGGCTTAATTGCGTTTGCCAGCTTATTCCCCATCATTTCGGTGCTTGCTTATGCGCAAGTCACTAGTTTCTTAGCAAGTTCTAGTTTGTCAGGAGATGACGATGAAATTTAAATTGATTCTTGCCTTTGTTGATGACCAAAAGACTACTGTGGTACTCGATTCGGCACGTGCTGCTGGTGCTACTGGTGCAACGGTAATAAACAATGCGCGAGGTGAAGGTGTGCATCGCAAAAAAACCTTCTTTGGATTGAATCTAGAAGCACAGCGAGACGTATTGTTGTTTGTTGTGGAAAGCCACCTTGCCAAGCCGATATTAAATACCATTAGTGCAGTGGCGGAGTTTGACCAAGAAGAAGGGCAGGGAATTGCTGTATTGCTAGACGTAGAAGAAGCCGTTGGGGTTGCTCATCAAATTCAGGCTTTAATTCACAAAGTACCTACAGATGAAGAATAAGCGGGGATAATGTGAATAAATAGTTATGCATAGCTCAATAATTGCCTTTTTCTGTGTATAACTATTGTCTTTTTATTTTTTTATCCACACATTCTGTGGATTAAAGTGTGTATGAAACCACTGTTTGTAAATATCTTATTGTTTTATATGACTTTTTAATGTTGTCTAAAAAAGAAGCGATGCTTTGTGGTGCCATATTAGTGGTTGCATTTTTTAGAAAACTGTAGACGAATTACCGAGTTGTAGTTCTTTTTTACTTAGGTACAGGTCAATCGGTTTTCATAAGCGCCTATTTGATCGACCTTAGGTCTGTTACAGCCCTAAGATGAAGAAGATAGTGGTAGCTGGTTTTTGTTAGTTATCTAAAAATCGTTAGTTTTGCTACTCTCTAGGTCATTTTGCTGGTTTCGGGGCTAATTTTTAATTTTGGCCATGTTAAAACTCTAAAAATGGGAGCTGTAGCCTGCGTATTAGTGATGATTTGGTTTATTCTTTGTAAGTTCTCTATCGATAAGTCACTAATTAACAACTTAAATGGAGTTAAATGAAAGTTAGCTTTAGCTGCGGCAGACAATAGTGTTAGTTAAATTGGGTGTGATAACCGATTGAGTTTGCAAGACATACTGCCATGAATGAAGTTTTACTATTTGTTTAATCGCACAGTGAGTAAGTGATAGCTTGTTCGGCGTATCAGCGCTGAGTTACTTAAATAACAAAGGAATGTCTGCTGGATAGTTAGCAGTAAATAGCATGCTGAAATTGTTTAAACGTAAAGCTCGACCGGTATATTCGGATGCGTTGCTTAACCAGTTATACCGCTATGGCTTTTCACTATGCCACAGTAGTGAGCAGGCTTACGAGTTACTACAAAGCTGCTGCGAAAAAGTGTTGCAAAAAGACCCACCGCCAGAACCCTTACAACCTTACATGATGCGAGTTATTCGCAACGAATTTATTGATAACTTCCGCCGTAAAAAGTTGGAGTTAGTGGTGGATGAAGATCAGTACATTGATGCATCTATTGTAGAAAAAAGCCTACAAAATATGGAGTTACTGCTTATTGATCAGCAGCATGTTGGCTTGGTGATGGAGCGTTTATCTGAGGACGAGCGAGAGCTACTGTATTTGTGGGCGGTGGAAGGCTTGAGCGTTCAAGAGATAGCCATTACTAGTGGTGTGGCTCGAGGCACATTGTTATCTCGAGTATCTCGACTAAAAAAACGGTTAAGTGATGAGTTTGGCCACTTAATTGAGGAAGTGTCTTAAAATGAGCTTTGGTGCGCAAGATGGTAGCTTCAAGCAACTTACTCGAGATTATTTTCAAGAACTGCAACTGTCTAAGAAACAGGTAAACAAGCTGCAAGGCTTAGCTAAAAGTAAGCGAATGGATGCTAGCCAATGGGCTTGGGCAAGCGCTGTCTCTTGTGTGTTGGCTGTGACTGTCTATTTGGCGTTTTTTGCTGGCATCAACTATTCTGCTATTTCTAAAGAAATTGCCTACAACCATAACAGCCAGATGCAAATGGAAGTTATGTCTTCATCGATTAATGATATTCAAAAGCATCTTAACCGTTTGGATTTTAAGCTAATTCAATCTCAACTATTAGATAAAGAAAAATGGCAGATAATGGGGGGGCGCTACTGCAGCATTGATGGCCGCATTGCCGCTCAGTTAAAAGTAAGAAACCGTCAAAGCTTACAAGTTCACACTTTTTATCAAGCCAAGCTGCCAGAAGAGTGGCTAAACATTATTAAGCAAAAAGAGTTAGAGGTAGATGGTGTTAAAGTGAAAGTATGGCAAGAAAAAGGTTTGTTGATTGGTTTAGCTATTTAGTTCATTTATCTTTGTTGTTGATAAGAAAGCCGATCATAGATCGGCTTTTTAGTTTTATGCGTTTTAGTGTTTTATTTTCTTTGGCCGGCTTGAATAGCTGTTAGCGCAATGGTGTAAACAATATCGTCTACTAGTGCGCCGCGAGACAAATCGTTCACTGGCTTAGCCATGCCTTGCAGCATTGGACCAATACTGATTAGGTCTGCACTACGTTGTACCGCTTTGTAAGTAGTATTGCCGGTATTTAAATCTGGGAAGATAAATACGGTGGCTTTACCCGCTACAGGGCTGTTTGGCGCTTTGCTCTTCGCTACGTTTTCCATAATTGCAGCATCGTATTGGAGTGGACCATCAATCACTAATTCTGGACGACGTTCTTTAGCTATTTTGGTTGCTTCTCGTACTTTTTCTACGTCTGAACCAGAGCCAGAGCTACCAGTAGAGTAAGAAATCATTGCAACACGTGGCTCGATGCCAAAAGCAAGTGCAGATTCAGCCGATTGAATAGCAATATCTGCTAATTGTTCAGCGCTTGGGTCTGGGTTAATTGCACAGTCACCATATACCAATACTTGATCAGGAAGTAGCATGAAGAAAATAGAGCTTACCAAGTTGTAACCCGGCGCGGTTTTAATTAACTGAAGCGGGGGACGGATAGTGTTGGCGGTGGTGTTAACCGCACCAGATACCAAACCGTCTACTTCGTCGTTGGCTAGCATCATAGTACCTAATACTACGTTGTCTTCTAATTGCTCTTTGGCTACCACTTCGGTAAGGCCTTTGCCTTTACGCAGCTCTACCATTGGGGCAACGTATTTGTCTTGAATATCAACTGGATTGAAGATTTCAACACTTTCACCGAGTACTACGCCTTGCTGGCTAGCAATACGTTGTATCACTTCAGGGTTACCTAATAATACTGGGCGCGCAATACCACGTTCGGCACAGATAGCTGCAGCAGCGATAGTGCGTGGCTCTTCGCCTTCTGGCAATACGATACGCTTGTTAGCGTTGCGCGCCATTTCGGTTAACTGGTAACGGAAAGCAGGTGGTGATAAACGACGAGCACGAGCAGAGATAGCTGTAAGTGACTCAATCCAATGTTTATCAATGTGACCAGCAACGTAGTCTTGTACTAATTCGATGCGTTGAGAATCATCTACTGGGATTTCTGCATTAAAGCTTTGTAACGCTAATGAAGTTTGCCAAGTATTTGAATTGATAAGCATAACAGGTAAACCTGTAGCAAATGCACCTTCACATAGCTTAAGTACTTGTGGCTCAGGTTGGTAACCGCCAGTAAGTAGCAAGGCACCAATCTTAACGCCGTTCATGGCAGCTAAACAGGCCGATACAATTACGTCTGAGCGATCGCCAGAAGTGACCAACAAACTGCCTGCATTAAAGTGTTCAACCATGTTTGGAATACTGCGCGCACAGAAGGTTACACGACCGAGACGGGTATCCATGTCACCTTCATTAATGATGGTGGCATTTAAGTGGTTAGCTAAGTCGCGAGCACGTGGCGCAACCAGCGGTGCATTCCAAGGCACGCAACCTAAGATGCGTAATGGACTCTTGCCAAACATTTGCAGTACTTCAAGGTTGGTAGAGTGATCTGATTTGTTATCGAACATTTCAGTCAGATCGGGACGAGTAATTTCGTGCTCGTCGATTGGCGCGCCAACTTTGTTAATAATGCAGCCAATAATGCGTTTGTTCTTTAAACCGCCAAAGTTGTTACAGGCAATTTCCATACGCTCTTTTAGCTGCTGAGACGTATCGCTACCTGGGTTGGTAACAAATACCATGTCTGCGTCTAGCGCTTTAGCAATACCGTAGTTTACGTTGGTCGCATAAGGTGATTCAGACGTTGGTACTAAACCTTCAACTACCACGATTTCTGCGCCAGATGTAGCAGAATTAAAACGCGCTACAATGCCTTCGAGTAAGTCGTCGATGTGGTTAGCACTGATGAGGTTTTCTGCATAAGCCTGAGTAAAAGGTTCTGGCGGAACAATGTTCGAAGCTTGGCGGATAATAGCCGTTGAGCGTTCTGCCCCTTTCTCTCGCGTTTTAGGTTGTGCGATAGGTTTAAAAAAGTTTACGTTTACGCCATTACGTTCCATAGCGCGAACCATACCAAGGCTGACGGATGTTACACCAACACCAACGCCAACTGGGATTAACATAATTGTACGAGCCACGGCTGTACCTCTTAAGTTAAGTGATAAAACAAGGCTGAGTATC
Source organism: Agarivorans litoreus (assembly GCF_019649015.1). Classification (NCBI taxonomy): domain Bacteria; kingdom Pseudomonadati; phylum Pseudomonadota; class Gammaproteobacteria; order Alteromonadales; family Alteromonadaceae; genus Agarivorans; species Agarivorans litoreus. Next base: position 3,525,534 of record NZ_BLPI01000001.1, read on the forward strand.
ACTCAGCCCTGATAATGAATCTGCATTAAGCTTGAGTTAATGCCACAGCATCTTGTGCGATTACCATTTCTTCGTTAGTTGGAATAACTAAGATTGGACGACTTGAGCTAGTGCTAATGTTACCTGAATTACCAAAGCGTGCATCCAAGTTTGCTTGCTCATCTAAGTTAAAGCCTAATAGGGCAAGTTTTTCGATAGTTAGCTTACGCACTAGCGCTGAGTTCTCGCCAATACCACCGGTAAATACTAATGCATCTAGCTTACCATCCATTGCTGCCGCGTAAGACATAATGCTTTTTGCTAAACGGTAGGTAAATACGTTCATGGCACGAATGGCGGCTTCTTTACCTTCACTGTACCCTTCTTCGGCATAACGACAGTCGCTGCTTGCTTCTGTTAAGCCCATTAAACCAGACTGTTTGTGCAGCATGTTGTTTACTTCTTTTAGCGTGTAACCTTCACGATCAACTAGATGGAAGATAATCGCTGGGTCAATATCACCACAACGGGTACCCATTACTAAACCTTCTAGTGGTGTTAGGCCCATGCTGGTATCAACACTTTTTCCGTTTTTAACTGCACAAATTGATGCGCCATTACCTAGGTGAGCGGTAATAACGTTAGTTTGTTCAACTGGCTGTTCCAACATAGCTGCCGCTTCGCGAGATACATATAAATGGCTGGTACCGTGCATGCCATAACGGCGAATGCTTTTCTCGCGATATAACTTGTAGGGCAGCGCATATAAGTATGAGCTTTCTGGCATAGTTTGGTGGAAGGCTGTGTCAAATACAGCAACATGTGGGCGTTTAGGGAAACAAGCTTGAGCTGCGCGAATACCAATAAGAGCCGCTGGGTTATGCAATGGAGCTAGGCCTGAACATGCTTCAATGCCTTCTATTACAGACTCATCGATGATAGCTGATTTAGTAAACTTCTCTCCGCCGTGAACAATGCGGTGGCCAACGGCAACAATGTCGTTTAAGATTTCTGGGTTAGTTTCTAAAATGTTTTTTACGATAAATTCAATTGCTTCGCGGTGGGCAGAATAAGCACCTAGGCTTGATTCGTTTTTCTCACCGTGCGCTTTCCATTTTAGGCGCGCATCTTCCAAATTAAAGCATTCTGCTAAACCAGAAATAATCTCTTCGCCACTTAACGCATTAAGCACCGCAAATTTAAGTGAAGAGCTACCACAGTTAAGAACGAGTACCAGCTTGTTGCTCATTTATAGACACCTGTTGTTGAATTTGTTCAATTATAGACAGTGAAAGGAAAAACGTTGGGCGTTGCGAGACACGTTTTTCATTTCAGATTTTAAGTCTCTGACTAAGGCAAATTAGATTTGACCTAGTGCCTTGGTCTCAATCAAGCTACACTTAACAAATAAGCTGATCTATATGAAACCGTTTGCCGTTGTAATGATAACCGAAAGCAAATTCTATTCATATATGTCATACTAATAACTGGCTAAAAATGTAAAAAAATTACTAGTTTATTGGTTTAGGTCAATTTTGAGTGGCGAGGTCCCTATGGGCAAATTCTCTGAAATGTTAAATGATGGTCGTGAATACATGAAACGTTGGCCCAAGCAGCCTGTGCTAGCCCCCATCTTCCCTGAGAATCGCGTCATTTTTGCTACTTCACTGGCAATAAAAACCATGCCTGCGATTGCAGTAGTTACGGTTATGATGCCGTATATGGCTAATTTGACTGAAATATTACCACAATCTGTGATGATGGCGCTGGTGATATTCCTGATGCCTTTACACGGTTTGTATTGGCTGGGACGTCGTGCTAATTCACAGCTTCCACCAAGTCTTGCTACTTGGTATCGTGATTTACATCACAAATTGGCAGAGGCCGGTGAACGTGTTTCTCCGGCTGTTACTCAACCTCGTTACGCAGAATTAGCAGATTTGTTGCGCAAGGCCTTCAAACGTTTTGATAAGAGTTTTGTGTTGGCTGATGATTTTAGCGATCAGTCCCGCTGATACAATTGTAATACAAATTCAAAGTTCATTTCGAACTTATCACCTAGCTTAAGGTGCTCCTCTAACTCTTTGTTTTTCTTCCAGGCGAAGGGGGTCATCATACAAAGCGCGTTCATATCTGGGTAGTTTAAAGTAGTGTTTTCGGCAATTTTTTGTTGTTCTATTAACCGCCATCCTAGCATTCCTTCTGCTTGCTCTGAGTGAGCTTGCAAGTCTTTGTATAACATCGTGCGCAGTTTGGACAAGTGCATCGCGCCTGGAACAACTTTTAACAAGTAAGCTTTGGGCTTACTAATACGCAATAGCTCTTGATTATCGCTGGGGGCAAACACTCTTACGGTAAAGTCGATGCTGTTATCAGCAATCGGAAGGCGATGGTTACTAGCCACAAAAAACTGCGCATGTTTGCAGCGTTTAGCTGCCATGCGAATACCCTCTTTTGCTATATCAACGCCGACTACATTATTGGCATTACTTTGCTGATTGCTAATGGTTTGTGTGTAATAGCCTTCTCCGCAGCCTAGATCTAAAATGTTTCGGGCAGAATATTGGCTAATTATTTGATTGACGGCCGCGGCCAAAAATGCAAAGTGCCCTTGATTGAGAAAGTGCTGCCTAGCTTGCAGCATGGCTTTGCTATCCCCTGGCTGCTTAGAGTGTTTATGCTGAACTGCCAGTAAATTGGTATAACCTTCTTTAGCTTGATCAAAACAATGGCCCTTATCACAGGACCATTGTTTATTTTGAAGGCTCAACGCGCTTTGACATATAGGGCAAATAATCATGTATAGCTTATTCTCGAGATGCTATTAGTAAATCACTTTATCGTGATACTGCTTTAATATGCCGCTAATGGTTTCCATGGTGTCTTTGCTCGGTGGTTTAACGCCAGCAAGTGGGTAATCTTCGCCCATGGCCGTCCATTTGTGCTTACCTAACTCGTGATAGGGTAATAATTCAATTTTTTCCACATTATCAAAAGGTGCTAAGAACTCGCCTAAGTCGTGTGCTGATTGTTCGTCGTCGGTAAAGCCTGGCACGACAACATAACGTATCCAGGTTTTTTGCCCTACCTTGTGCAAGTAGCGAGCAAAATCTAAGGTACGTTTATTACTTACGCCCACCAAATCTTGGTGCACATCATCATGGATTTGTTTAATGTCGAGCATGACTAAATCTGACACTTCAAGTAGTTCGTCAATGACCTCGGTATGTTTACGCACATATCCGTTGGTATCTAAACAGGTGTGAATACCTTGAGCCTGACATTCTCGGAATAAGTCGCGTACAAATTCAGCTTGTAGTATTGCTTCTCCACCGCTAGCTGTGACACCACCACCACTAGCATTCATAAAACGTCGATAAGGGGTAAGGTCACTCATTAGCTCACTAACGCTAACTTCTTTGCCATCGTGTAAATCCCAAGTATCGCGGTTATGGCAATATTGGCAGCGCATCAAGCAACCCTGCATAAATACAATAAACCGGATCCCTGGTCCATCAACGGTTCCGCAAGACTCAGTAGAGTGAATTCGCCCAATCTTTGACATTTGTTTCTCCAAAAAAAAACCTTGCCCAAAAACTTGGGCAAGGTTAATTATAACCGCAGTCTCTGCTAAGCAGAACTACTTAACGTTCAATTACATACTTTGTGTGAAAGTACGAGTAATTACGTCTTGTTGTTGCTCTGGCGTTAGCGAGTTAAAGCGCACTGCGTAACCCGATACACGGATGGTAAGCTGAGGGTATTTCTCAGGATTTTCCATCGCATCAACCAACATTTCACGGTTCATAACGTTAACGTTCAAGTGTTGACCACCTTCTACGTCAGCGTTGTGGTAGAAGTAACCGTCCATTAAGCCTGCTAAGTTAGACTTCTGAGTATCGTCATCTTTACCTAGTGCGTTTGGCACGATAGAGAAGGTGTAAGAGATACCGTCTTGTGCGTTAGCAAATGGCAGTTTTGCAACAGACGTTAAAGACGCTACCGCACCTTTCTCATCACGGCCGTGCATTGGGTTAGCACCAGGAGCAAAAGGAGCACCTGCTTTACGACCATCTGGAGTAGTACCTGTTTTCTTACCGTATACAACGTTTGAAGTAATAGTAAGAACTGACTGTGTAGGAATCGCATCACGGTAAGTTTTAAGCTTACGGATCTTATTCATGAAGCGGTTAACTAGGTCAACAGCAATGTCATCTACGTTGTCGTCGTTGTTACCAAATTTAGGGTAATCACCTTCAATTTCAAAGTCGGTAGCAATACCGTCTTCGTCACGAATAGGCTTAACTTTGGCAAATTTGATAGCAGACAATGAGTCAGCAGCAACTGACAGACCTGCAATACCACAAGCCATTGTACGGCGAACGTCACGATCGTGAAGCGCCATTAATGAAGCTTCGTAGCTGTATTTGTCGTGCATGTAGTGAATACAGTTAAGTGCGGTCACGTATTGTTCTGCCAACCAATCCATAAAGCTATCTAGGCGACTCATTACGTCGTCAAAGTCTAGAACTTCATCGGTAATCTTGTCAGAAACAGGACCAACTTGGATCTTAAGCTTCTCATCCATACCACCGTTAATTGCGTAAAGCAGTGTTTTAGCTAAGTTAGCGCGAGCACCGAAGAACTGCATGTGCTTACCAACAACCATTGGTGATACACAACAAGCAATTGCGTAGTCATCGTTGTCGAAGTCAGTACGCATTAGGTCATCGTTTTCATACTGGATAGATGAAGTATCGATAGATACCTTGGCACAGTATTTCTTGAAGTTAATAGGTAGTTGCTCAGACCATAGAACAGTAATGTTCGGCTCTGGAGAAGGACCCATTGTGTATAGCGTGTTCAAGAAACGGAAAGCTGTACGGCTTACTAGTGTACGACCGTCAGTACCCATACCACCGATAGACTCAGTTGCCCAGATTGGGTCACCAGAGAACAAATCATCGTATTCAGGCGTACGTAGGAAACGAACCATACGTAGCTTCATTACTAAGTGGTCTACTAATTCTTGTGCTTCGCTTTCTGTTAGTGTGCCAGCAGCGATATCACGCTCAATGTACACATCTAAGAAAGTGGTAGTACGACCAAACGACATTGCAGCGCCGTTTTGTGATTTAACAGCAGCTAGGTAGCCGAAGTAAGTCCACTGTACAGCTTCTTTTGCGTTTTCTGCTGGGCGAGAAATATCACAGCCATATTTAGCTGCCATTTCTTTAATTTGGCCTAGTGCGCGGTGCTGCTCACTGATTTCTTCGCGAAGCTGCATAGTAGAAGCTAGGTCAGAACCGTTTACAAAGTCGCCTTCTAAAGAACGGTGTTGCTTAACTTTGTCAGCCATTAAGAAGTCGATACCGTAAAGTGCTACGCGACGGTAGTCACCAATGATACGGCCACGGCCGTAAGCATCTGGCAAACCAGTTAGTACACCTGACTTACGACACTTCATGATAGCGCCAGTGTAAACGTCAAATACACCTTGGTTATGAGTTTTACGGTAGTCAGTGTAAATCTTGCTTACCATTGGATCTAATTCGCGATCGTAAGCTTTACAAGAACCTTCAATCATACGAATACCGCCGTTAGGGATAATCGCACGTTTTAGTGGCGCTTCAGTTTGTAGGCCAACAATTTGCTCTAAATCTTGGTTAATGTAACCAGCATCGTGAGCAGTAATGGTTGAGATTACTGAAGTGTCGAAGTCTACCGGCGCGTGAGTGCGGTTTTCTTCTTTAATGCCTTCCATAACTTTGGCCCAAAGCTTATCCGTTGCTTCGGTTGCTCCAGCTAGAAAGCTTTCATCGCCTTCGTATGGAGTGTAGTTAGTCTGAATAAAGTCACGAACGTTAACTTCATTTTGCCATTCGCCGGCTTTAAAGCCTGCCCAAGCACTAGCAAAAACATCGTTCTTCTCTGCCATTTTTTGTCCCACCTATAAGTTGGTATACAAATGAATATTCTATGGTTTAACAGATAGCTAAAGAGCCGCTATCCAACCCCCTTGGAACAAGTATAGCGCCTGTTCCGAGAGGTAAAGATTTAATACTATAACAATGCTGGAATACCGTATTTACCTTCCAACATACCTACAGCCATCATGGCTACAAAACAAATCAATAATACGGTAGCGGGGATAACAATGCGATCTGCGAAAGATAGCTTCTTCGGACGTTCTTTATCACCGATTAGACCATTGTTATCAAGTAACATTGTCAGTGCCCAAGCTAATACTGGGTTAGTTACCGCTGCTGCAAAGATACAGATACCAGCAGATTGTGAATCTTTAGTGTCTTTAATCATTTGCATGCCTGCTTCTAGTAATGGCAAGAACACACCTACTAGTAAAGCAATCTTCATTACTGGAGGCCATACCGCAACGTCCATTGGGAAGCCTAAAATTGCAATGATGATACATAGTGAACCAAGCAAAATTGCACCACCAGGAATTGGGCGTTTAGCAATCGCGGCTGGGATCATGTAAGTACCCCAGCTAGATGTGATGTTACCACCACCTACAGCAGTACCTACAATTTGACGAACTGAACAAGTAGTCATGGTGTCATCAACATCCATTAATACTTTGTCTGTACCGCGTGGGTAGTTAAGTTCTTGGAAAATACGGTGACCTAGGAAGTCTGGTGACCACATTGCTACAGCTAAAATTGCAAACGGTAGTGAAGCGATAAAGTGTTCCATGTTAGGTAAACCTAACTGCCAACCTTGCTCAGTAGAGCCCCACCAGTAAACTGGGTTTAGGTTAGGTAGGCCCATCTCGGTTTTAAAAGTAAGGTCAAAACCAGCGCCAAATGCTAAGGCAATTGCTAGACCCATAACCGCACAGGCTGGAATCGCTAACCAACGTTTACCGATTTTTGCTAAGAATGCATACAATACAATGGTAGCGGCTAAAACAACTAAGCCTACATAGCCCATCTCGCCTGCAGCAATACCAGCATCAACAGATTCAAGACCTTTAGACCAAGATTGAATGTCACCAATCATGGACATAGTACCGCCAAAGCCAAGGAATACCAGCAAGCCGCCAGCAACACCTTCACTGGTTAAGTTCACCAGTTTAGAGCCACCTTTAAAGAAGCTAAGAAGTAAACCAAACACACCAAGTAAGATAGCTAATGCAAGCGGGTGAGCACCTGCTAAAGCGATGGCGCCAATCAATGGAATCATTGGACCATGGTTACCTGCAAGGTTAGCGCGCGGGTTAAATACCCCCGAAGCTAATACACAGAAAAGTAACGCAGGGATAAGCATTTCTACTCGAGCTACCTCAATAGCAAACTCAGTACCTAGGTTGATGTGGTCCCAACGCTCGGTTAGACCATCAGCCCATGCCATCATTACTGCAGAGTACATCGCGATAATACCAATAGTACCGGCAATGGCTGGCACCAAATCTTCCCATTCGAAGCGGAAGTCACGACCTGGTAAATTTAAACCCCAGCGTCGAGGTTTCATGATTTTTAGTTCGTGGTCTAAGTAGTCGGAACGAGTTTCAAACTCAGAAGCCGGTCGATGCGCTTCTGAATAGCTCAATTCTTCGTCTTGAGACTGGTGGTTGTTACTAGACATAGTTTCCTCAAAAACAAATATAAAAACCGGTAAATCGCAGGTGCTTAATTATGTGATGTTAAGCCTGAGATCCTTCTCACTCGCGATAATCGTCTCAATGGGACGAACAACATATAAGGGTAGTGAGTATAAAGCGTGAATTAACAGTATGCAGCTAAAGTTAGAAAGTGTTGAAATTAACTGCGTTAAAGATATATGAAAAAAACACAAAATTCGGCGATTTTGAATATTATTGTCGGTAATTCTTAGGCCGCTTGTTTTGTAGTTCTTAAGCACAACTTTTACCTGCTACTTTAGATAGCAAAATTGTATCAAAGTAAGCAAGATTTGGAATTTGATCTGTGTCAAAAAAGCCCATAATTTGTGTAATTTTACTACTTATTTGTGGGGTAAAGCGAAGCTTAGCTGAAGTTGCTGGCTTTATTCTGTAATTTACTTACTAAAATAGAGGGATTAGTAATGAGATTTGGCTCACTTAATTACGGTTAATCTTGAAGTGGTATTTTACAATTTCGCAACAGAGAATGCATCGCTGGGCGCAAACTGAACTAAAAGGCATATTTTTGGTAAAAACCGAGCTAAAATTCTAAAACTGAAATTAAATTCGTTGCGCAGGCGTTTAATGGCGTATCTATGCATACAGATTGAATATAAAGATGCTAATAAAATCGCTTAATAGGGTGTTTTGTAATAATAAGAGAGCTAAATGCCCCATAAAATGTTGAGTTTTGTCTTTTGCGATGATACTTTTCGTTGGGTTGAACGTGTAACAAATTATTTAACAATAACTACGCGCCTTAGGAAACAAGGCTGGTTGCTTAGGCAGTCATTAACAAGGTAAACATAAAATATGAGTGATGTGGCTGCACTAGAAGCATCAAATATCCACAAGGTGTTTGGCGATAATGAAGTACTTAAGGGTATTGACCTTACCGCAAACAAGGGCGATGTGATTTCCATCATCGGTTCTTCTGGGTCTGGCAAAAGCACTTTTTTACGCTGCATGAATCTACTTGAGATCCCAACCCAAGGCGATATTGCACTTCATAGCGAAAAGATTGGCTTCAAACACTTACGCAATGGTGAGCGTTTACCTTCTGATAATAAACAAGTAGAACGAATTCGCTCTAAACTGTCGATGGTGTTTCAAGGTTTTAACCTCTGGTCACATATGACTGTATTAGAAAACATCATTGAAGCGCCGGTTCATGTGTTAGGCATCCCAAAGAAAGAAGCTATTGAGCAAGCAGAAGGCTTGTTAGAGCGTGTTGGTTTGCACGACCGTAAAGATTATTACCCAGCCCACATGTCTGGTGGACAGCAGCAGCGCGCTGCGATTGCTCGCGCCTTGGCTATGAACCCTGAAGTGATGTTATTTGATGAGCCAACTTCCGCACTTGACCCCGAATTGGTGGGCGAAGTGCTCAAGGTAATGCGTAGCCTGGCTGAGGAAGGGCGCACCATGTTAGTGGTAACCCACGAAATGGCCTTTGCGCGTGACGTATCCAATCAGGTGTTATTCCTCCATCAAGGTATAGTGGAAGAGCGTGGTTCCCCACAAAAAGTATTCGAAAATCCAGATTCTGAGCGCATGAAACAATTTCTAGCCCCAAAATACTAAAATTATAACTATGGAAGACAAGCGTTAACTCGCTTAAAGCAAACAACACGGAGTAAAAAATGAAAAAAACATTAATCGCGATGATAGGTGCAGTTGCACTAAGTACTACAGCTGTTGAAGCAAAAGATTGGGAAGTAGTTCGTTTAGCAGTAGACGTACCTTACGAACCATTTGAGTACAAAGCACCTGATGGCTCACTAACCGGTTTTGAAATTGACCTAGGTAACGCGGTTTGTGAAGAAATGAAAGTTAAGTGTGAGTGGGTAATTCAAGCATGGGATGGCATCATTCCTGGCCTACTAGCACGTAAGTACGATGCAATTTTCTCTTCTATGTCAATTAACGAAGACCGTGCGAAAAAGGTATTGTTCTCAGAACCTTACTACAACACGCCAACCGGTTTCTTTGGCCCTAAAGCCAGTGAAGTTGACCCAGCTAAACCAGAAACCTTAAAAGGCCTACGGGTTGGCGTTCAGCGCGGTACTATTCAAGATACTTACGCAACAGACAACTACTCGAAAGTAGCTGAAATTAAACGTTACACAACCGGTGATGACCTAGTTGTAGATCTTCACGGTGGCCGTTTAGATGTTGTAGTTATCGATTTCCCTGTAGGCGTTAGCACGATTATTGAAGTTGAGAAAGGCGCAGACTTTAAAGTGTTAGGCGACAACGTACAGTTGGGTGAAGGTGTAGGTGTTGCTGCTCGTAAGCGTGATGGCGAACTGATTGAAATGTTCAACAAAGCCTTAGCTACCGTTAAAACCAACGGTGTATACGACAAAATCAACGAAAAATACTTCGATTACAGTATTAAGAAGTAAACCTTGCACTACCATTAACCCGAGCTTAGCTCGGGTTAACTTTCTAAGAGACTCATTATGTTAGATCTTCATGGTTACGGCCCTTCAATATTTATGGGGGCGATTGTCACTATTGAAGTTGCCTTCTTATCATTGGCTGTAGCGCTAATTTTAGGTATGTTGGCAGCGGTGGCGCGTTTATCAAGAAACCGTATTGCTAATGGCGTTGCTGTGGTTTACACCACCGTTATTCGCGGTGTGCCCGACTTAGTGTTAATGCTGCTTATTTTCTTTGGCGCTCAAATCATGATGAATGTGTTTTCTGATTGGTTATACGACAACTTTGATATCGATTATTACATTAATATCAACGAGTTTGTCGCAGGTGTTACTACTATTGGTTTTATCTTTGGTGCCTATATGGCCGAAACGTTTCGCGGTGCTTTTTTAGCTGTAGATAATGGCCAAATTGAAGCCGGTAAAGCTTATGGTATGAGTAGCTTGCAGGTATTTCGTCGTATTACCGTACCGCAAATGATGCGTCACGCCATTCCGGGCATTGGGAACAATTGGTTGGTATTAGTGAAAACGACAGCACTGGTTTCGGTGATTGGTCTAGCCGATATGGTACGCCTAGCCAAAGAAGCTGCAGGTGCGGTACATGAACCATTTTTGTTCTTTATTCCAGTGGCCTTTGTATACCTTGCACTTACTAGTGTTTCTGAAATTTTCCTAAAACGATTAGAAATTCGTTTTAGTGCTGGAACGGTGAGGTAAGCGCTTAATTATGTATGAAACTATCGAGAACTTACTCGCCAATAATGACATTTTTACTTTAACCACTGTGTTAGGGTACTGGGACGGTTTAGTGATGACCGTTCAATTGGTATTTCTGTCGCTAATATTAGGTCTAATTCTGGCAATTCCCCTTGCCATTATGCGAGCCTCAGACAACTTTTTAATTAGCCGCAGTGTTTGGGTATTTACCTACGTATTTCGTGGTACTCCCTTACTGATTCAGCTTTATATCATCTACTATGGCGTGACCTATATTGAGGGTATTCAGGATTCAATGTTTTGGCCGATAGTGCGAGAAGCGTTTTATCCTTGTTTATTGGCCTTTGTATTGAACACAGCGGCATATACCACTGAGATTTTCCGAGGTGCCATTGTCGCAACGCCGCGTGGTGAGATAGAAGCTGCTAAGGCCTATGGGATGTCTAATGGTAAGGCGATGCGCCGGATTATTTTGCCAAGTGCGCTTCGCCGAGCATTACCCGCTTACAGTAACGAAGTGATTTTTATGCTGCATGCTAGTTCGATTGCGAGTGTGGTAACGATTATTGACCTAACTGGTGCTGCTCGTGATGTATATGCTAAATACTATGCACCCTTTGAAGCCTTTACCTTTGCCGCGCTTATCTACTTATCGGTGACCTTTTTGCTGGTATATGGCTTTAAGCATTGGGAAAAACGCTGGCATCGCCACTTACGGCCGCTAAGTTAAGTTTTACAAAGGGGCCTAGGCCCCTTTTTTTGGAGTTAAGAAGATAGCTATGCTCACTTTACTTAAAAATGCACAGGTTTACGCACCAGAAGCCCTAGGCTTAATGGATGTTTTGTTGGCTAATGGTAGCATTTTGCAGCTTGCACCGAATATTGAGCTTAAGGCCAGTCATGGCTTAGTAGACAGTATTGATTTATCAGGCAGCATCCTAGCCCCTGGTTTTGTGGATGCCTTAGTCCACTTTACCGGCGGCGGTGGTGAAGGGGGCTTTGCTTATCGCACTGCAGAGCTTAGTTTTGAAGATGCCGCACCCACTGGAGTTACTACTTTAGTAGGCGCATTAGGTACAGATAGTGTTACCCGCACTCCAGCGCAAGTATTAGGTAAAGCACGAGAGTTAAGCGCCATGGGTTTAAGTTGCTATTGCTACACCGGCTCCTATCATCTGCCGGTTAAAACCATCACCGGAAGCATCGAGCAAGACATTGTATTAATCCCTGAGATGATAGGTGTAGGTGAGCTAGCCATTGCTGATCATCGAGCTAGTCAGGCCTCAGTACAGGCTTTTACCGAAGTGGCTGCCGAGGCGCGCGTTGCGGGCTTGTTGGCGGGTAAAAAAGGTATTAGCTTTTTCCACGTTGGTGATGGAAAAGGAAAATTAAATCTACTGCGAGAGATTGTTAAGCAATCTGACTTATCAATCACTCAGCTCTATCCTACCCATTGTAATCGTAATCAGGCCCTGTTTAACGACGCTCTAGCGTTTTTGAGTGAGGGCGGAGCTATCGATTTCACCACTAGCACTATTCCGCAGTTTATCGAAGACGGTGAGGTAAGCTGCCCTCAAGCGCTTAAAACCATTGTTGATAAGGGCTTAGATTGGCAACGAGTGAGCTTTAGCTCAGATGCTAATGCGAGTTTACCGCTGTTTGATGATGCTGGTGAGTTAGTGGGTATGCAAGCGGGAAAACTAGAGAGTTTATACCTGGCTGCTAAAGAAGCAGTTCAGTCTTATCAAGTGCCTTTAGACATAGCGCTGTCGGTGATTAGTTGTAACCCTGCCAAGATTTTGGGCTTAAAAAATAAAGGTCAATTAGCAGCAGGCTTTGATGCCGATTTAGTCGTTCTTGACCAGCAGTCGTTAGCGATTAAGCAAGTATTTGCCAAAGGTTGCAGTATTTGGGCTAAGAAAATCTAGCTCAGAACTAGCTTAGTGAGGGCTGCTCGTTTTTAGACCTTGGCTAAGGCATAATAGCGGCACTTGGTTTTTACTAGAAGTAGCCCTATGAGCTTTAAAGGATTCACAACACAGCTGGTTCACTGCGACCGTTTAGCTGGCGTAGAGGATGGCGCTGTTCATGCGCCAATTCATAATTCGGTACCTTATGGATACGCTGCCACTCAAGACTTGGTGGATGTATTTCAAGGCAAGCAAGTTGGCCATGCTTATGCGCGCCAATCAACGCCTACTCTCGATTACTTACAACGCAAAATTGCCATGCTTGATGAGAGTGTTGCCAGTTTAGTATTTGGTACCGGTATGGCGGCCATTGGTACGGTGTTCTTAACCTTGCTAAAGGCTGGTGACCACATCGTAGCGAGTCGTTTTTTATTTGGTAACACCAGCAGCATATTTGGCACGCTAAAAGGTTATGGCATTGAGGTGACCTTAGTGGATGCCACAAGCAGTGACGCAGTAGAGCAGGCTTGCCAAGCCAACACCAAAATGGTGTTTGTTGAAACCATTGCTAATCCTGCCACCCAGATAGTTGATTTAGCGGGGATTGGAAAGTTATGTGAGCAACGAGGTTTAGTTTACGTAGTGGATAATACCTTAACCTCTTCTTACCTTTTTCAGCCTAAGTCTGTAGGTGCGAGCTTAATCATTACCTCATTATCAAAGTATGTTGGCGGCCATGGTAATGCATTGGGTGGCTCGGTAAGTGATACAGGTTTATTTGATTGGAGTGCTTATCCCAATATTTTTGAAGGTTATCGCAGTGGCGATCCTAAGATGTGGGGCATTAACCAAATTAAGAAAAAAGGCCTGCGAGACTTTGGTGGAGCCTTGAGCTCGCAAGCTGCGCATTTGCTTTCGGTAGGGGCAGAAACCATGGCCCTGCGTATGGAGCGCCAGTGTGCCAATGCCTTAGCCTTAGCCAAGATGTTAGATGAGCACCCTAAAGTGGCTAAGGTGTATTACCCAGGCTTGGCTTCTCACCCTCAGCATCAACGAGCAAGTGACTTGTTTAAGCACTATGGCGCGTTGGTTAGCTTTGATTTAGTTGATGGGATCAACAGCACAGAGTTTTTAGATAAAACCAATATCGTAATTAATGCGACCCATTTAGGGGATAATCGAACTTTAGCCTTGCCTGTTGCCCAAACCATTTACTTTGAAATGGGTTTAGAGGCACGTCAAGCCTCGGGAATCAGTGAAACAATGATCCGTTGCTCAATTGGTATTGAAGATACTGAAGATTTACTCAAGGACTTTGAGCAAGCGTTAGCCAGTTCTTAGTAAAGAAAATTGATAGAAAAAAGCCTTGGTCACGCCAAGGCTTTTTGCATTTACCCGAAATATTTACTTACTATCTATTGATAGCAACTCCACTTCAAAAATTAAGGTAGAGCCAGCAGGAATTGACGCTACGCTGCGGTCGCCATAGGCCAATTGACTGGGAATAAAGAAACGGAATTTCTCGCCTACACTCATATATTGCAAGCCTTCGGTCCAGCCCGCGATAACTTGCCCTAGTGGGAATTGAGCAGGGCGGTTACGTTCTACCGAACTATCAAACACTAAGCCGCTTAACAGTGTTCCATGGTAATGAACGGTTACAGTGCTGTTTGCAGAAGGTTTCTCAGCACCTTCTACAACATCTTCAAGGATTAGATACTGCAACCCAGACTCTGTAGTTATCACACCGTCTTTTTGAGCGTTTTCAGCAAGAAAGTCGTGGCCTAACTGACGGTTTTGTTTAACCGCTTTGGCGTTATTATTGGCGCGGAGAATAAATAAAATCACAAAAATAGCGAGTAGAGCGAGAACCACAAATTTCAAAGTCGATTCCTTACTAGGGGGTTGAGTAAAAAGTAAATGTTAATCTAACTTTACGAAAGTGCTAGTTAAAAAGCACTGCTTGTCTAAGAAAAGTCGCCTCAACAGCACTAGCGGGTCATTTTTTTTACAAATACCACAACAAACAAGGCAATAATAAAGCTGCCACTAAAGGCCTCTATGGCAGCGAACATACGGGAAAGTCCAACTGGGGTAAAGTCGCCGTAACCAAGAGTGGTAAAAGTGACCACGCTGTAATACAAGCATTCAAAAAAAGCCACAACGTTTTGCCCAAGGCTTTGATTAATATCGAGAGAAACAATGTTACCGTTGAAATGGATGCCAGTAAAAAAGTAAATGATGGCGCAGCTTAAAATGATAAAGAGTGAGGTATACACTACGCGTATTGGCAACTCTCCATAACCGCATACTAAGTCAACTAGCTTAGATATTCCGCGCCGATAAGAAAGCTTGGGCATTTGATAGCGTCGCATGGTGAGCTCTTTACGTAAAAATACGCCTGCAGTAGTAAACAAACCTTCCGACTCGGCGGTTTTACGCAGGCCGCGATACACTTCTTCGGCTTGTTGGTAATAGTCGGCCATGGCTTCTTTATCTTGTTGCTGCTCTGCTGCGCTACCTAATTGCTCTTGAAGTACTTTTTCGCCAACGCAAAGGCTGTCGCATTTGCATTGGTCCATTTTGGCTCCCAGCAGATTGGTCTTTGTTAGATTTGCGTGATTAAGATTGGCTCCCCGTAAATCGGCTTTCATTAAACTGCCGCTTTGCAGGTTAATATTAAAAAGGTGGGCCCCTCTCAGGTCACATCGGTAGAGATCAGCACCAGATAAGTCGTAACCTTGCTTACTGTTATAGCGAACTAAATCTATTCCTGCGAGCTTAGCTTTTTTTAGACTTATACCACGTAACATACCGCCGTTTTTGGCATGGCTTTCTAGCTGATCTTTTATCTCGTCACTGGATTTATCTACGTCAGGATCATGCCAAAAACACAAACCGCTTTCTAAGGCTGGTTGTTTGCAGCTGGCACCAGAACTCTCTTGATACAAGCATTCGCAGCATTTCTCCATATTTTGCTAACTCTCCGGCTATTAACCAACAATCTGATTATTAGCCAGTTTTATTCACTGGCCTTAAGATAAGTGTATTTCAAAAGAAAAATTTTGCGAGTACTCTTTAGTGGCTGGAGTGTAGAGGCAAGGAGTTACTTTTTCTTGCTGCCTAGCTGCTGGAATTCACTTTTTAAGGTTGAATAACGTTCGGCGTGGTTATCGTTTAATTTCAGCCCGTCGAGTAATTTAATGGTTATTTTACAGTCAGATAATAATTGACCGCTTAGGCCTTTTTCCGACTGATTGAGTTGTTTCAAAATCGCCTGAATTTTGTTTAAGATTGCACCAGTATTACCAGGAGCCACTTGTAAGGCTTTATCAAAATAGCTAGTGGCTTCGTGGAAGCGATTCTCTTCGTAGGCTTCAATGCCCATTTTGTTGTATTCGCGAAACTGGCCAAGCTTTAGCTCAAAATCTTCGGCTTTTAGCACCTTGTGGGCAGAGGACAGCGATATCGGGTCAATGCCATCGCGTTTTTCTAACTCTTCAGCAAAGGGCATTGCGTACTCGAACTCTCCCACGGAATTTAGGGTTAGGAAGGTATCAGGCAACAACTCGCCACTCACTTTACTGGGGGCATCTAATAAACCGTCGTGGCTATCAAACAGCAATCGTTTGGCTTTGTTTAGCTCACCTTTGGTGGCATGCACCCGTGCTTGGCTTATGCCCTCAAAGGCATCAAAATTAAAATCATCATCTTTACCCTCTTCGCGTCTTGCGTGAAATAACACTGAGTTTACTTCTTGAAGTAAGCGATTTTTCCGATATAAATCATCTTCGTTTTGTGCTTCATCAATCAAGCTGCGCACATAATTACAAAGGTGGTGGGGGCCGCGGTGAATAGAGCGCCTAGCAAGCTGCAAAATAGTAGAAAAGGTTTCTTTGGCTAGGGTTAAATCGCCAGCCTCCATCGCAAGCTCGGCGAGTAACTGTTGTCGCTCAATACTATTTACTGCCAACTTAGAGGCTTTTAGTACGGTTTCTAAGGCTTTGTCTAGCTCGCCGTTGGCTCGGTAAGCGCGAGCTAACCAATCGTAGCCGGTGAGTAGTAATGGGCTTTCTGCAATAGAACGGCTAAGTGTTTCGATGGCGTTTTTATGGTCTTTTAGCAATAGATGAACGCGACCAAGGGTGGCTTTGGCCCAGGTTTGTTTGCGTTGTTCTAATATGGCTTCTAAAGCCTGTTTAGCGGCTTGGTATTCACCTAAGGCGATTTGCGCTTCAACACGTAAGTTTCGGCAATAATTACTGTAACGACTCTCTGCTTCAATTTGTTTGTCACACAGCTCTATAACCTGCTGATACTGTTTTTTAGATAATGCGTGATACACCTCGCGCAAACTTTGACGCTTTACATGGGCTCTTGCTAGGCGGTTGTGTAACTGAAACTGAGAAAATGGTTTGGTTATAAACTCGTCTGGCTCCATTTCTAGAGCACTAAGCACCATGCTTTTATTGTTGTCACCACTAATAATAAAAAACAGCGCGTCAACTTCTAACAACTCGCTAACACGAAGTTCTTCTAAAAGCTGGCCACCATTCTTGCCAGTACCAAGGTTATAATCTACTAAAAGAATGTCGAATTTGCGCTTTCTACACGCTCTTACTGCTGCTTCACCAGTGTTCGCAAAATAAACATCGGTTGCGCCAAAGTTTTGCAACATGGCCTTAAGCATAACCTGGAAAGCTCGTTGGTCATCAACAATGAGTATTTGCTTGTCGCTATAATTGTATTGCGTTGCCATTACTGAGTGTTCTAATCCTTTTGGCTTATCCTAGCATAAGTTACCAAGCGATAAAGTAGTGTAAGTATAGACAGTTAGCACCTAAGTAGTATCTTCTATTAAACCTTGCAAAAATAGTTAAGTTTGATTTAATATTGAGGCGTTGGTGAGTCTTTTGGTCTCATCAGCGCTGAGTCAAAGCCAAACTTGGAGTGATCCAAGGTCGGAAAGTTACAGGTCTTTAGGGCAACCTTAAGATGGCTGGACCGCCTTAGTTGAGTGGTTAGATTTGCACAATGTACATCTTTCTACTTAGTAAGTTAGTCTATTTACCGTTTATTACTTTCCGTATTTGGTTGGAACGCCAAGCTAAAATTAGCTTGGCGTATTTGTTTCCGCTGCCTTATCTTGTTAAGCATTTGTTTCTAAATGCTGTTACTCCTAAGACTTCCAAATCTACTCGTTATTGCTCAACTAAGTATTTTGCTATGCGCTAATTGCATATCTAAGGCAAATTTCGGGCATAAAAAAAGACATCTTAAGATGTCTTTTTTTATCGATATGGTGGAGGGAGGTGGATTCGAACCACCGAAGCTTTCGCGACAGATTTACAATCTGTTCCCTTTGGCCACTCGGGAACCCCTCCTGCTTGTGGAGCGGCATATTACCAGAACTTGCTGGGCTGTAAAGTAAAAACAGCGACATTTTTATTGGCAGATAACTGTTTGCTTATTATCTGTGCATTTGGCCGAAATTTGCTAAAGTTTTAGCCTGCTTTTCCGATAGCTTTAAAGGTAATGGAGGAGCAATATGTTAGTTGAGCAAATTAGACAAAGTAGCTTGTGTGATGAACTACAGTTGGGCGATAGGCTTAACCAAAGTGCCTTGCAGGGTGATCAGGCTCATTTTCATTTATTGCTTAGCATGCTTAGCCAAAACGTGTGCGATCAAGCGCAGTTTTCAATGCAAAAGCAACAGCATGAACAAGTTCAGCAAGACTTACGTGATAAGTTTCAACTGGCTCAAGCTCGTGCTCTTAAAGCGCTAGATGATGAGTTTCCTGTGCAAGCTAATTGGAGCAAGCACCTGCATGCTGGTGAGCCGTCACGAATTCGTTTAGAACAGGCTCTAGGCGGCTATGCGGCGTGTGCAGAAGACAGTGTCGACGGTTTACCACATGAGGTAATGAACAACGTTGACTTACTCAGTCGGGTAAAACACCAAGTAGCTAAGCCAAAGCAGCAACAAGAAATAGATAAAGAAGTGAAAGGGAGTGAGATGTACAAGCTACTAAGTGACTTCGATTACTCTAAGCCACTTAGCGTTAAGTACTTTAATTAACGAAACACCACGGTACGATTTCCGTATACAAATACTTTTTCATCAAGCACCTGTTGTAGGGCTTTACTTAATACAGCTTTTTCTACATCACGGCCAGCTTTGGCCATTTCTTCGGCGCTGTAGGTATGATCAACATGAATTACATGTTGCTCTACGATTGGCCCTTCGTCTAAATCGTTGTTTACAAAGTGGGCGGTGGCACCAATAATTTTTACGCCTCGGTCGTAAGCTTGTTTATAAGGCTTAGCACCAATAAATGCTGGCAAAAACGAGTGATGAATGTTTAAGATTTTGTTGCTAAAGGCTTCGACAAAAGCTGGTGTAAGAATACGCATATACTTGGCAAGTACTACGTAGTCAGGTTGGTACTGTTGCACCACCTTAATCACTTGTTGCTCATGTTCTTCGCGGCTTAAATCTACATGGCTAATATGATGGAAAGGAATATCAAATTTTTCCGTCAAGGTACGTAGGCTGTCGTAGTTACCCACTACTGCAGCAATTTCTACATCCATATCACCATAAACGGCTTTCATGAGTAGATCGCCCAAGCAGTGCGCTTCTTTGGTTACCATGATAACAATACGCTTGCGTCCGGCACTCTCTAAGCGACGGGTACTCCCAGTTGGAAGTGCGCCATCTAAATCGGCAAGTAAAGTTTGGTCGTTAAAGTAGCCTTCTAACACTGTACGCATAAAAAAGCGATTGGCATCGTTATCAACAAACTCGTTGTTTTTAATAATGTTAAGCTGGTGCTTAGCACATATATTGGTAATGCTTGAGATTAAACCTTTTGCGTCTGGGCATTCGGTTAATAGAATTTTTCTTTCCATTGTGTTTTCGATTTATTCAGTTTTAAAGTTAAGATTTATTACAGCACTGTTTAAACTTTTTGCCGCTTCCGCAGGGGCAAGCTGAATTACGCGCCAAGGCTTTTGGGGCGAACTCTCCATCAGTATAAAACCAACGCTCGTTAACTTTCTTAAAGTTAGAGCGCTCGTGCAAAATTTGTCGTTGACCCTGTTCGCGATAATGAGCTTTAAACTCCACTATGCCTGTTTGGCCATCTTTAAAGTCACAGCTAAAGATTATTTGTAGCTTTTCCCATTGCCCTAAATCTTCTTTAGTTGAAGATTGCGGGGCATCGCCTTGTCGATAGTCTGGGTGGTGCGTCTGCCATAAATAACTAGCATCGCCCAGCGTAAACGCGGTGTAGCGAGAACGCATTAACTGCTCACAACTTGTTGGTAAGCAATCACCGGTGATGATGGGCTGACAGCACTGAAGAAAATCGTTGCCGCTACCGCAGGGGCAAACTAACACAGGGAAACCTCAAATTTGACTAAGGGCGAAGTGTAGCAAGAAGCTGCCGATAAGGCAGCTGAAACTTGGTGATAGTTTGGCCAAATTGGCCTTATTAATCAGGATTTAACATGTGCTTAACCGTAAATGTGGTTAATTGAGGATCAAAGTGTGGGTTGTTGGCTAAATCAAGCTGAGCCAAACTTGCTTGTTGATCTGTTTGCTCACTTAAGAATACCGCTAAAGCCACAATACGGGCGTAAACATGAATGGCTTCACCGCTTAGGCCTAGTGGTCGGCCACTACCATCCCAGTGTTCTTGGCTTTGATTAGCTACGATAAGGGCTGCATCGATTTGCAGTTGTACTGCGGGATCTTTAAGTGCATCTGGTAGCTCGCAATGTTCGGCAATGCGCTGCCAACTCCCTTGGCTTAACATGTTACAGCTAAGGAGCACGTCGGGTAAGCCGTGGTTAGCTAGGTCATAAAAGCTAGCGGCTTGGTTTAATGCTTCACATTGTTGGTCGCTTAGCGAATAAGCCACAGCAAGTTCAGCGCAATAGCGTTCTATATTGCTAAGCTGCTCGGTATTATACTGTTTGGTTTGAATGGCTTGATAAATTAACTCTACCAGGCGCAGTTGACCGTGAGCTAGTTGTTTTTGCAAGTGCTGGTTTTCTAGGCGCACAGCCGTAGTTTGGATCAAATAGTTAAGTGGTTCTAGCTGTAATTGCTGGGTGTCGTTCCATCCTTCTAGGTAGAACATCAAAGGTTCGCTATCAGTATTTTGCAAATAAAACACCGCGTTGTTCTCGCCAAAACTGTGCTGTTGATTTTGCTGCGCTTGGTTAAGCAATGACTGAACTCGGCTTGGTAGCTCATGTAAGCTGCGAACTTCTTCTAAATAGGCCAGCTTCCCTTCGCTATGCAGTACTTTAAGCTTGGAGCGGTAAACACTTAAGGCTAAGCCACTGAGGGTAAGTTTGGCATCTTGCTGGGTTAACAAGTCAATTAGCTCATTCAACACGCCTATAGCTAAGTTTTGCTCGTTTTTGCAGTTTTCAATATGGCTGGAGGAATTGATGACCGCACGCAGGTTATTGCGTTGTGAATGCAGTTCGGTAATTTCTTGGTAGGCACGAAGGGAGGCGCACATTAAGGTGTCTAAATTTACATCGCTTAACTCGGTTTTGTTTTTGTAGTCGCTCACATCGTAGCGGCGAATCACCTCTCTAATAGGCGCTAAGCCGGGTTGCCCGGTACGCAAAATTAGTCTTATTTTGTGGTTGTTAAGGCGTTGGCGAATATCATCGATAAGCAATAGGCCAGCATCGTCACTTTCCATAACAACATCTACTAAGGCAATCGCAACATCGCCGTGTTCACTGAGTAATTGATAAGCCTCGGCAGCGTTATAGGCGTCAATAAAGCTGAGTTTTCGATCTTGATAAGAAAAGTTGTTTAACACTAATTTTGTGACCGTATGCATTTCGCTGTCGTCATCAACAATTAGCACCTTCCAGGGAGCTGGCTCTAGGGTTTCGGTAGCGATATCGTCTTCTTCATCAAACAGGAATAGTTCAGCACTATCATCCATTGCTACTGTCCTCACTCGTTAATAAGGCCTCTATCATCAGTATAGGAAATTACTGGCGACTCTTAGGATATTTTTCTTAAAACTGGATATTAAACACGCTAAGCTTAAGCAATTGCACTTATGTCGCTAGGAAATTGATTTTGCATAATAAATTCGTCATTGAAGCGCTAGACCAAGGCTTAGCTGAAGCCTTAATCAATAAGATTGATTTAAAAACTAAGCCACAAGGTTCTCTTGGCCAGCTGGAAAGTTTGGCTTGCCAAATAGGGCAAATTCAACAGACTTTAGAGCCTGAAATTCGCCAGCCGAAAATGATTGTATTTGCTGCGGACCATGGAATTGCGCTTGAGGGTGTGAGCGCCTTCCCACAAGAAGTTACCGCTCAAATGGTACAAAATTTTGTTAACGGTGGAGCCGCCGTTAATGTATTTTGCCGTCAACATGGTTTGGACTTCGAGATCGTTGATGTTGGGGTGGGCCAGCTTTTGTCTGAGCAAGGGGTACAATTATGTAAGGTCGCAAACGGCACCAAGAGTTTTGTGAATGCCGATGCAATGAGCAAAGAGCAATGTCTTCAAGCAATCGACGTTGGCGCTGAGCGAGTTGCCCAAGCTGCACGTGAAGGTTCGAATTTGTTGGCTTTTGGCGAAATGGGCATTGCTAACACGGCTAGTGCTGCTGCCATAATGGCGGGCTGCTTAGGTCTGGATGTTAGCGACTGTGTTGGCCGCGGAACTGGCTTAGATGATCAAGGCTTACAGCATAAAAGGGCAGTATTACAGCAAGCGATGCAATACCATCAAGGTGAATACAGCGCGCAGCAATGGCTAGCCAAAGTAGGCGGGTTTGAAATTGCTGCTATGGTGGGAGCGATGCTAGAAGCCGCTCATCGGCGCATCGTTATTTTGGTAGATGGCTTTATCTGCTCTGCGGCTGCCTTGGTGGCCAGCCAGATAAACCCCTTAGTAACACAATACATGATTTTTTGTCACCAAGGTGCAGAGCATGCTCATCAGCGCTTGCTTGAAGCGCTAGAGGCTAAGCCTTTGCTGGATTTAGCACTGCGCTTGGGTGAAGGAAGTGGCGCCGTGCTGGCTTATCCACTGGTTGAGTCTGCGCTGGTGTTCTTAAAAGAAATGGCCTCGTTTGACTCAGCTGGCGTGAGCCGTGAGCGTGATTGAACGCGCCAAACACGAGATGAACTTAGTGTTTAATGCACTCAGTTTCTTTAGCCGGATCCCGGTTCCGAAATGTGTGAGATATAGCGGCCAAAGTCTCAGCCAGTGTGTGGCGTATTTCCCCTTGGTTGGCTGGATTGTTGGTTTAGTAAGTGCTGGGCTAATCTTGCTATTAATGCCTATATTGGGAGCGCCCTTAGCTATATTGCTCTCTATGGCAGCCAGCTGCTGGCTCACCGGGGCATTTCACGAAGATGGCTTTGCCGATTGCTGTGATGGCTTTGGCGGTGGCTATACGCCAGAGCAAATGCTGCGCATTATGAAAGACTCCCGCCTAGGCACCTATGGGGTGCTAGGTTTATGCAGTCTATTGGCGATTAAATTTAGCGCCTTATTGAGCCTTAGTCAGGCGCTAATTCCCACGGATCTCTTATTGGTGCTGTGGCTAGCGCATAGCTTAAGTCGCTTTAGCGCGGTGCTTATTATCTGGAAACTTGATTACGTTCGTGAGCCGTCTGAGCCGAGTAAAGCCAAAGCTGTTGCTCAGTCGATTGGTTCTAAAGAGCTTCTTTTAGCCTTGTTTTGGGTTGCAGTGCCAGCAGCTTTATTAGAGCTAAATATGTTAGCTTTTGCGGTGTTAAGTTGCTTGCTAGTCACGCTACTGTGGGCTCGCTACCTAAAGCTTAAATTAGCCGGCTATACAGGGGATACCTTAGGGGCACAGCAGCAGTTGAGCGAAGTGGCCATTTATATCAGTTTGCTTGCAGCTATTAATACAGGCCTGATTCTGTGAATCGAGTGCTATTGGTGCGCCACAGCCAACCAGATATTGCTAGTAACCGTTGTTATGGCCAGCTAGATATGCCAGCAAAACCAGAACAACTACAACAAGCCACAGTACGATTACAAAAATTATTGGCCGAGTACTCGGTAGCAGAAGTGTATGCTAGCCCTTTGTTACGTTGTCGCCAGTTGGCCGAAAGTCTTTTTATGCCGGAGGATATTGCATATCAAGACTTTCTGAAGGAAATAAGTTTTGGTCAATGGGAAGGCTGTAAGTGGGATGACATTCCCCGCAATCAACTGGACGCTTGGGCTGATCATTTAGAGGGCTATCGCCTTGGTCAATCTGGCGAAACCGTTGCAGAGTTTAGCCAACGCGTACTAGGCTTTTGGCAAACCCGCTTATCTACTATTAGCGAAGCGAATATTACCCAAGTGTGGTTCACTCATGCTGGGGTTATTCGTACCATTGTTGGAGATATTCAAGCTTTACCTGTGGCTGAGTCCAGCAAAATAGCACTAAAATTTGGATCCTTAACTTGTATAACATTTGCCTCTAATGGAGCCGCCATTGAATACCTTAATCGCTAAACTTGTTATCTTATGTGTGCCTTTAACATTTGCTCTGGGGCAAGCTCAAGCCAGTGAAGAAAGTACCTCGGCCAATAAACCTAAAGTAAACATTATTGGTAAGTGCTGGCAGCGTGCGACCAAACCAGAAGTAAATACATGCTTGGAGAATAGTTTGGCGCAACTTGACCACCAAGTAAGGCAACGCTTGGTAGTTCTGCATAAACAAGCAATGGACCTAGAGTCCATCAGTGAGGGTGCAAAAGGCGCTGTTCAGGCATTAGAAAAAGCCAAAGTGGAGTTTAGTGAGTTTCGTCAGTCTTTGTGTGCTTGGGAGAGCTTAATGATGGCTGGCGGCAGCGGTTCGGCTAGCCAGTATTTAAGTTGTGAGATAGAGCTTACTCAGCATTGGTTAAGCCGTTTGCACCAGTGGTAACCTTGAGTTTTAGATAGCAAACAGCCCGCTTTTAGCGGGCTGTTTGTTGGTAAGCTGTCAGGAAAGATAAACAGCCTTTGGGCATTTACGCTTCTGCAGCACGAGCTTCTTGGCAGCCTTTAATGGCGGGGGCCAAAATTTCTAAAGCTGTTTGCTCACAAGGGCTTAAGCTAGCGTCTGATTCCGCTATTGGCGTGACTCGCTGTCCCCAACGAATCGCAGCCGCTCCCCATGTCAGTCCAGCACCAAAAGCGGCCAGCAATACGTTATCGCCAGGCTTTATTCGACCTTGTTCTAAGGCTTCGCATAAGGCTACTGGAACAGTGGCAGCTGAAGTGTTTCCGTATTTTTCAATGTTCACCATAATATTGTCATAAGGAGCATCAATACGTTTGGCTAGGGCATCAATAATGCGTAAGTTGGCTTGGTGGGGCACAATGAAGTTGAGCTCATTGTTGGCGATGTTAGCCTGCTCTAATACGTTACTTGCTGCTTCACCCATGCCTTTTACCGCACGTTTAAAAATCTCAGGTCCTTCGAACTGAAAATTGTAAAGCGTATCTACGCCTGAAAAACGTTTACGGTTAGTGCCAAAATCTGAAATAAACAGGATCTCACGTTTCTCGCTATCGCAGCCTAGTTTTGCTGCAAGAAATCCTACTTTTTCCGCTTGGTCGTTTGCTTCTAGAATCACTGCGCCAGCACCGTCGCCAAACAATACTGCAGTATCGCGTTTAGTCCAGTCGAGTAATTGAGTTAATCGCTCGGCGCCAATCAACAGAATGCGTTTCATCGCTCCGGTTTGAATTAAGGCAGAGGCTGTTTGCATGCCGTAAACAAAACCTGAGCAAGCGGCATTCATATCGAATACGGCGGCTTGTTCTGCTTTAAGTAGTTGTTGTACTCGGCTGGCACTGCTAGGTACTGATGTACCAGGGGTGCAGGTACACAAAATAATCGCATCGAGTTGTTCTGCTTTTAGCCCCGCAGCAGCTAAAGCTTGTAAGCCAGCGGTAGCTGCGAGTTCAGCAATATCTACATGAGAAACACAGCGCTCTTTTATGCCTGTCCGGCTACTAATCCACTCGTCCGATGTGTCTAGAAAAGTACTTAAGTCGTGGTTAGTGAGTCGTGCTGGTGGCATACATTTGCCCCAACCGGTAATTTCAGCATTGTACATAGCGTGCTTAAAACTCTGGCTAATTGAAGTTGCCAAGGATTATGCCTTATGCATTGCAAATAACCAAACTAGAACAAGAATTAGTCTCAAACAGTGGCTTTTTGTAGCTAAAGCTCACATTTTAGCTTTAGCTGGTGTTTTATTGGTCAAGTTGTGCCATAATCAGCCCATATTGATGGACTAGACCTAATAATATGTAGGTCAATTTATGTAACAGGGACGCTCAATTACTCTCTGGATTACGTAAATGGGGTCTGTTATGGCTGCGCAACAACACAATTCTGTATTGTCTCCACCTGGTGATGATAATACTCAAATATCTAGTTTTACTGATAATACGCGTTTTTTTGAATTAACCGTTGATTTCTACGCAGATTCACTAAGCCTTTTAGCTTTTGGTGGCGATGTTATTGGCAACCTTCCACCTAAAAAACTGGTGGCTGTAAATGGCCAAATAGATAATGAAGAAGCCTTTTTCAAATCTATGTTTATTTGGACATTTTCTGCTATCGATGAAGTAGAAGCCCCAGTAAATCCTAAGCCACAAGACTGGTTATTGCTGAACGCAAACGAGCAATAAGTTGTTAAAGAGACAGCTTAACCGCAATTCGTTTAGGTTAAGCTCTTAGTGATTTACTTCAGCTCTATCGGGCTAAGGTTAAAGGTAACGATTGCGTAAATGCTGCTCAAAATAGCGAGTATTTAGGGTTTCACCTGTAGCACGGCTTACCAGCTCATCGGTATCGTAAATACTGGCTTGTGACCAAATATTTTGTTGTAGCCAAGCAAATACTTCATTGTAGTTGCCCTCTGCTACCGCTTTGGGGGAGTCGGGTTTGGCTTTAACTAAAGCCGCATGAAATTGTGCGGCGTACATTGCGCCTAGCGAGTATGAAGGGAAGTAGCCAATTAAGCCTGCAGGCCAATGTACATCTTGCATGCAGCCATAGCGATAATTTCCTTTAGTAGACAAACCTAAATATTGCTGCATTTTGTGATCCCACAACTCAGGGATATCTGCCACTTTAATATCTTGGTTGATTAGGTCGCGTTCTAGCTCATACCGCAGCATCACATGGGCAGGATAAGTCAGCTCATCGGCATCTACTCGAATATAACCCGGCTTAACACTTAAATAGTGCTGCTTAAGTTCTTCAAGTTGCATTGGCTGCTGCTGGCATAAGTGCTGATTAACTAAGGGTAATAGTTGCTCAACAAAGGCTTGGCTGCGACCTAATTGCATTTCAAAGAATAAACTCTGGCTCTCGTGTATACCCATAGAACGGGCTTGTCCCACCGGTAAATCAAGATAATCTAATGGAAGGTTTTGCTCATACCTTGCGTGACCAGTTTCGTGCACAATGCCCATTAATGAACGGGTGAAATCTTCATCTTCGTAACGCGTGGTTATACGTACATCACTGGGCACTCCGCCACAAAACGGGTGAGCGCTTACATCTAGTCGGCCATGCTTAAAGTCAAATTGCAGTTTTTCCATTACCGCTAAACCTAGTTTCTTTTGCTGTTCACTAGGGAAGGGGCCATTTAACCTTAACTCCGGCCAATTAGCTTGTTTGTCGACCACTTGAGTTATCAAGTCCGGTAGCCAAGATTGCAGCTCACCAAATACTTTATCTAAGCGCCGCATTTGCATGCCTGGTTCGTATAGATCGAGCATGGCATCGTAAGGATTTAAGCCGGTTTTATCTGCCCGTATTTGCGCCTCTTCAATGGCTAGCTGCATTACTGCTTGCAAGTTAACTTGGAAGGCTTTCCAATCATTGGCGCCGCGTTGCTCACGCCAAGCATGCTCACAGCGGGCAGTGGCGAGCGATTTAGCTTTAACCAAATCGGCGGGAAGGGCGGTTTGATTGCGCCAGCTGCGAGACATTTCTCGAAGCGAAGCCTGTTGCATTGGGTTAAGGTTTTCTTGCCGTGCCTGTTCTAGCCATTGCTCCATTTCTGGGCGGGTGGACTTTTCATGAATAATCACCGCTAGTTCTGCTAAGGCTTCGGCGCGAGCTTGGTTACCACCATCTGGCATCATGGTGGCCTGATCCCAGCCGCAAATCGAATTTAAGTGAGAGAGTTTTGACAGGTGTTTAAAGTGCTCACAGAGCTGTTGATAAGCAGTTTGCTTAGTCATAGTTATTCCTAGCTTAGGCTAAACGGCGAGCATGACGCTCACGGTTATCGAGTTTTTGTAACTCACTTTTTTTGAGTAGTACGTAAATGGCGCCAGTACCACCGTGCATCGTTTGGGCGCTGTGAATGGCCAACACCGCGTCTATTTGTGGTAACCACTGGCTCACATAGCTTTTTAGTAGTGCTGGTGGGTCACTGTTATGGCCTTTACCCGGAATTATTAATGCACTACGGATATTGAGTTTTTGGCATTGCTTAATAAAACTAATTATTTCGCTGCGGGCTTTTTCTAAGCGAAATTTATGTAAGTCCAATTTGGCTTGAATTTCATATTTGCCTAAGCGTAGTTTTTTAAACACGCCTTGTTGTAAGCCTGACTTTTTGAAAGACACCACATCGTCGGGGTGCAGTAAGGTAACATTCTCTAAAGAAAGATAATCTTGAGATGTAGCAAGGTGCTCTGCAGCTGCTTTTTGCCTAGCTTTTTTGGCAGCTTCGTTAAGGCTGTCGCCAGCTGATACTACCGCATCTTGCTTTAAGGGTTTTATTCCAGCCACTTCCTGCTGGAACAGATCAAATTCATCAGACATAAAAGAACTCCTGAACAACGAAGTTCCTTCTTTATAGATGAGAGCAGACAGCGGTGCAACCGCTGCGTAAGCTTATTTTTGCTGAGGGTCGCTTTGGCGGATTTTTTTCAAGAAATAAAATGTATAAAATCCCATCAAAGCAATGGTGGTGGCAATCACCGTCACCGACATTAATCCAATGCTATTACCAAAGAGTAAGTCTAACCAAAGTTCCATTGCTAATACTCCTTTTAAGTAGGAGTAATCAGCATAATTTGCTCAAGGAAAGGTCAAATTGATGTTGGTCAATTTGTCGCCGGATCAACTTCACGGATTGAGTAACCCAGCTTTTTTAGCTCATCGAGCAAACCTTGTTCTCCGTACAAGTGCATTGCACCAACAACTACAAAGCTGGTATTGCTTAAGCTAGTTAGTTGTTGCATCCATTTGTGGTTGCGCTCAAATAGCAACTTATCCAATACGTATTCGGCATCGTGTTGGAACATTGGATCATCGTTAAGTAAAGCCAGTAGCTTTTGGTTTTCACCATTATTCCAGTGGCTTACCAGTTGATTGAATAAGCTTGGTACTTGCTCAAAGTCATCCAAGGTTTGCTCCAACAAAGGTACTTGAATACTGGCTAGGCTGCTTAAAGCTTCTATTTGATCGGCAAAGCTTTCTAATTGATGAACCGAAAGCTGGCTTTGTTGCGCCCGCTGAATGAAATGTAGATCAAGCCCTAATTCAGGCTCAAAGCCGAGGGCTTGCATTTGCAACTGGCTAAGTACCACTGCTACATACCAGGGCTGCATGTTTTCGAAAATAGTAGGTGAGATCCCAAGCTGTTGGCTGCGTTGCTTAAGTTGGTCTAAATAATCAGCACTTATTTTGTCCGCTAATTTCTCACCGCCCGGCAATTGGCTAACGTGCTGCAATAGCTTTTGGTCGCTGCTGGAAACAGACGATAGGTCCATTTCTACCACCAGGCGCTCGCTGCGCTCAAAGGCTTCAATAAAGGGCTTAGGCAAGGGATAAAATGCTTCGCTACCTAGATGAATAGAGCCAAACAAGTAGAGTTGTTGCTGATCTTTACTGGCTAGCCAAAGAGAGGGTTCTGCAGTTATTTGGCTGCTAGAGAACAGCAGCAATAAAGTGCTTAAGCGATTAAGCCAAGGTTTCATAGTTTATCCATGTTTAGGAACAGAAAACTACTTTAGCATGAGTCGCTTAAGTGGTGACAAGGGACTGCTGACCTTTCGAGCTGACTTATGCAGCAATTTGTGGCTTATTTATACAAGGCAGAGGCTTTAAAGTGTAGCTAGCCTAAATGAGAAGCTGATAACGTAGGATAAATAAGCCACAAACCCTGCCCGAAGGGTTCGGTTAAAATCGTTTTATGCTTTGTTAAGGCGTATTTACCTAGAATGCTAGGCTACACAAGCCTTGCTGCGCCTAAAACGATTTTCCTCGAACAAAATTTAACCGTGAAAGTTCAACAGCCCCTGGCTTTAGCTTTTTTTAAGGATATTATCGAGCAATGAAACCGGTAATATTCGACGAAGCCAAGCAAACAAGTGGGTAGGGAAGGTAACGTAGTAACGCGCTTTAGGTGTTGGTTGTTCCAGTGCGTGCAACAGTGCTTTATACACCGCGCTAGCGGGTAGCGTAAATTTACTGCTTGGGCCTTGTTGCTCTAAGCGTTCTAGCGTTTTCTGGTAAGCGTTTTGGTGGCGAGTATTGTTGGCATCAATGTTTTGTTCAAAGGCGGCTTTAGCATTTTGCCTAAACAAGCTGGTAATAGGGCCTGGTTCAATGAGCGAAACATGTAACGGGGTATTGGCTAATTCTAAACGTAGGGTATCGGTGTAGCCTTCTAGTGCGAATTTACTGGCGTTGTAGGCTCCGCGGTACTTCATCGCCACCAAGCCAAGTACTGAACTGTTTTGAATAATTCGCCCGTGTTGCTGCTGTAACATATGAGCTACGGCTAAGCGGCTTAAGTGGTGCCAGCCAAATAGATTGGTTTCAAACTGTTGGCGTAGTGCTTGGGTGGGCAGATCTTCCAGCGCGCCGGGTTGGCCATAGGCACCATTGTTAAACAAAGCATCTATTTTACCATTAGCCAAGGTTAGGGCTTGTTGCCAGCCTTGTTCAATAGAACTTTGGTTATCTAAATCCAATACAACACATAGCAAGCCACTTGTTTGTAGTGTTTTCACATCCTCAGCTTTACGGCAAGAGGCGATAACAGTGTAGCCGCGCTGTTGTAACTCTTGAGCGCAATAAAGGCCAATGCCGCTACTACACCCAGTGATTAAAATGCTATTGATTGGTTTGCTCAAGCAATGCCCTGTATTTTCTTTTCGTAGGCTTTATCAACAAGTTGATATTCAATTTGCTGATTAACAAGCTCGTAATCTTGAACAAATTGACAGCCCAGTGCAAATTCATTTCGCTCGTTAGGGGTATTTTTGACTTGGCAGGTAAGAATCACTGGCTCATCGCGCTTAGGAAAGCGGGTTTGTAGTTGTAAATTTTTGTCTTTTAATACACTAATGTTGAACTTGTTGGCGGCGCTTGGCACAAACTTGCAACCACGTTCAGAGATATCTTTTAATACTCCACGCAACACGTGTTTTGAATCAAGGTGTAAGGTTGCTGGCTGATAACACTCATAACGGTCATATTTACGCAGCGGCATAGACATAACGTTTTGTGGATATTGTAAAATCATCCAACGCGCAGGTTCATTAATTAGAGCCACAATTTCAGAGCGGAAGGCGATGAGTTTACCGTCCCAGTGAAAGCGAGCATTTACTTCACAGCCTTCACTAATAAGGTTGATGCCAGTGCTGGAGTCGGCACCATTAAGACGGCAAATAATGTAGCTCTTTTTGTCTACGCCTATCCAGTAGCCTTTATAGTCAGCGGCCTTTTTAAAGCGGGTGGTAATACTAAGACTAATTCCGCAGTTTGGCGGCACTTTGTGAAACTGTACTTGATCCATAAAGGTAAAACTTCAAATCCGTTGGTGCGGTGATTCCGGTTTGACCACTTCGATATGTGATCAGTTTCGCAGATTCTAGCGGATTAATTGTCAAAAAAACATCTTGAAAATTGATTGGAGTGAACAAGTTTTATTATTTTAAAAGTCAATAGTTGAAAGGCCTAGATAAAGCTTTGCTACATCAACACCTTAGTATTAGTAGTGGCTAGAAAGGTTTTTAGCGTAGTTAGTAAGTAAACTATTCGTCATTAAAAAGAATAGTTAGCGCGAGCTTAGAATAGGGGGTATTGCTTGCTTCAAATTGCGCTAACAATTTAAAGCTACGGCTAGTCAAGCTTTGGCAATACACCCCTATTGAACGGTTTAAGTGGCACTAAGACTGCCAAAATGATTTCTCGGCCTCGCGTAACGCATCTACTCTACTCACCCCAATGTCTTTTAGCAAATAGTCGGGAAGCTTAGCTAACTCGCGACGGGTTTTGCGGCGTAACAGTAGAGCATCTATTTTTCCAATGATAAGCCTTAGGTTTAGTTTAATTGAAGTTAAACCTTGGCGTTGCGGGTCTGCTTTTGTATGGCTGATAATGTTCATCTCTAAACTCCTTTGCTGCTGACGATTAAAAAGTACGCTATATTGGGATTCACTGACAAACGACTTAAATTGACTCTTAGTTAAGGAAAACTTAAGTGAGTGAGCGAATGCCGCCCTTGCAAGGGCTTTATTACTTCTACTTGGCTGCAGAGATGGGCAGCTTTAAAGCAGCTGCAGAAAAGTTATTTGTAAGTGCCGCGGCTATGAGCCAGCAGATCCGTCAGCTAGAAGAGAGAATAGATGTACAGCTGTTTGAGCGTCAGCATCGTAGAGTAGTGTTAACCGCTGAGGGTGAAACCTTGCATCATTACGCTAAACAAGCATTTAGAACCCTACAGGACGGCGTTCGCCAAGTAAGCCTTGATCCTGACCCTAACAGTATGTCGTTGTCGGTTCTGCCGTCTTTTGCCCAGCATTGGCTAGTGCCTCGTTTAGGTGAGTTTAGCCAGCTACACCCAAATCTATCGGTAATGCTAATGCCAAAAAATAGTTTGATAGACTTTCGCCAAGATAGGGTCGATTTATGTGTGCGTTATGGTTTGGGGGATTACCCAGGTTTACATGCCGCTAAGCTAATGGATGATCATCTCTATCCAGTTTGTCATCCATTGTATTTAGAGCAACATCCAGAGGTGTGTTTAAATGATTTAAGTAAGCACACTCTCATTGACGACGCGAGGCCCGATATGAACTGGCAATATTGGCTAGAGTTGGCTGGTTTTAATTCAAGTGTGCCTAAAGCTAACTTATTGTATCAAGGAGCTCATGTAGTGATTGAAGGAGCCTTAGCGGTGCAGGGGATAGCATTGGTGAGGCACAGCTTAGCCTGGAAGTATCTCCAACAAGGTTTACTGGTTAAGTTAGGCGATGTAGAAGTAAAACCTCGATATCGTTATTACTTGGTTGCCCCTCAACCTTATTTTAAACGAGAGAAAATAAAGCAATTTAGTGAGTGGATTAATCAGCAAGCTCAGCAGTTTTGGTTAGAGAGTGAGTCACAGCGCAGCGCTAGTACAATAGTTGAAGCACCACTTAAAAAGGCTGAACTTAAGTGCTGAAAGCAAAAAAGCCCTATGCGTAAACAAGGGCTTTAGTGGTCTGAGTTGCTTAGTTGCTAAGTTTTATTTGGTTCTTAGGCGGTTGCTTAGCTAACATTGGCTTATCTGGCTCAACAATATCTATTCGGGTGGCTTCTAAGGTGGCCCAGCTTTTACCATTGCGGATAATTTCTGCTTTTACCAAGTGATAATCTAATTCAGGGGCTAACCAAAGCCAAGTGCTGCGGCCTTCTCGTTTTTTTTGTTCCACCTTTAATGCTTCAAAACTGCCAAGCATAGTTTCTATAGTTTCTTCGCCAACAACGGTAAATTTGTAGTTATCAACTTCATCAATAACATTGTAGTGATAATCTAATTCTCTTAAGCCTTTTTTTAAGTCATTTTGCAGTTGTACGGAAAAGCCTGCGGCATCCATTAACTGGTGCACGTTATCCGGTGCTTCAAAATGGTGTCTTTCACCATCAATGTCAACGATTAGACCGCCTTTACGGTCTGGGTGTCCAGTAACCCGTGTAGTGGAGAAAAAGCTACTTTGTGTGTGCACAAATCCTAAGGTTTTTACGTTTTTCTGGTGATAGGTAAAGCGGGAGGTATCGTCGTACTTTAAGCCGCCGGCGAGAGCTGTGCCTATGCTTTTAATCTGAAAAGTATCGTTACCTAAATCAATCAGTTGGCGATAGCCTTTGGCAATAGGTATACCTTTAAAATTTGCACGGTACTCGGCCTCAAAGGGCAGTACTTCAGCAATACTGGTGGTGGCAACTAGCAAAGCTGAAAGTGCTATAGCTTTTGATAACGACATAACATTAACCCCAAACATCTTCACCTAATTATAGCTGCCATAGTATGACAAAGCTTAGCGCGAAAATGAAAATAAAAAAAAGGCTCCGTAAACGGAGCCTTAGTATTCAGTGCTGTTTAGTGATTAAGCTTTTGCTTTAGTCGTTTTTTTAGCAGCTGGTTTTTTAGCTTTTTGAGCTTCAGTGTCTGCACTATCTGCTGCTTCGGTGTATGGGCGACCGTAGTAAGAATCAAGTAGAACTTGTTTCAATTCAGCAATTAGTGGGTAACGTGGGTTTGCACCAGTACATTGGTCATCAAACGCGTCTACCGCTAACTCATCAACTTTAGCTAGGAAGTCTGCTTCGTTCACGCCTGCATCTTTAATAGATAGAGGAATGTTCAATTCAACTTTCAACTCGTCTAACCAAGTTAGAAGTGCGTTTAACTTAGCCTCGGTATTACCTTCACGGAAACCTAAGTGCTCAGCAACTTCTGCGTAACGAGCACGTGCCTTAGGACGGTCGTACTGAGAGAACGCAGTTTGTTTAGTTGGCGTGTTAGTTGCGTTGTAACGAATTACGTTAGTTAGCAATAATGCGTTAGCTAAACCGTGTGGTACGTGGAACTCTGCTCCTAGTTTGTGAGCCATTGAGTGACACACACCTAGGAAAGAGTTAGCAAACGCGATACCAGCAATAGTTGCAGCATTGTGAACTTTCTCACGAGCTACTGGATCAGCTTTACCGTTTTGGTAAGAGCTTGGTAAGTATTCTTTAAGCATCTTAAGTGCTTGCAGAGCCTGACCGTCTGAGTATTCGTTAGCTAGCACAGAAACGTAAGCTTCCATAGCGTGAGTAACCGCATCGTAACCACCGAAGGCACATAGTGACTTAGGCATATCCATTACTAGGTTAGCATCAACAACAGCCATGTTAGGTGTTAGTTCGTAATCAGCTAGTGGGTATTTTTGACCAGTAGTATCGTCGGTTACAACAGCGAAAGGTGTAACTTCAGAACCAGTACCTGAAGTAGTAGTAATACATACTAATTCAGCTTTTGAACCCATTTTAGGGAACTTGTAAATACGTTTACGGATGTCCATAAAGCGCATTGATAGGTCTTCGAAGTCAGTTTCTGGGTGCTCGTACATTACCCACATGATCTTCGCAGCATCCATTGGTGAACCACCACCAACAGCAAGAATTACGTCTGGCTGGTAGTTATGACAAGCTTCTGCGCCTTTCTTAACGATAGACAGAGTAGGATCAGCTTCTACGTCGTGGAATACTTCCACTTCCATGCCTTTGTCTTTTAGGATGGCGCGTAGGTCGTCGATGTAACCGTTGTTGAACAAGAAGTTATCGGTAACAACCATCGCACGTTTCTTGCCATCAAGGTCGTCCATAGCGATTGGTAATGAACCACGACGGAAGTAGATTGACTTAGGTAGTTTATGCCACAACATGTTCTCAGCTCGCTTCGCAACAATTTTCTTATTGATAAGGTGTTTTGGACCCACGTTTTCAGAAATCGCGTTACCACCCCAAGAACCACAACCTAGCGTTAGAGAAGGTGCTAGTTCGAAGTTGTATAGGTCACCAATACCACCGTGTGAAGAAGGCGTATTAATAAGAATACGTGCAGTCTTCATTTTGTCGCCAAAGTAAGCGATACGGTCAGCGTTTGCGTCTTGGTCTGTGTAAAGCACAGACGTGTGACCAACACCACCGATGTCTAATACGATACCAGCTTGGCGAACAGCGTCTTCAAAGTCTTTCGCTTTGTAAACACCTAGGGTTGGAGATAGTTTCTCGTGTGAGAACTCGTCATCGTAAGATGCTTCTAGGCCTTCACCAATTAAGATCTTAGTGGCTTTTGGTACAGTAACACCAGCTAGCTCAGCGATTTTGTATGCTGGTTGACCAACGATTTTAGCGTTAAGCGCGCCGTTAATCATAAGTACTTTACGTACTTTATCAGCGTCTGCTTTGCTTAGTACTGCTGCGCCGTATTTAGCGAAACGAGCAATTACTTCGTCGTACTTAGATTCAACAATGATAGCTGCTTGCTCAGAAGCACAGATAACACCGTTATCAAAAGTCTTAGACATAAGAATAGAAGAAACAGCACGTTTAACGTCGGCAGTTTCGTCAATTACTACTGGCGTGTTACCCGCACCAACACCAATTGCAGGCTTACCTGAAGAGTAAGCAGCTTTAACCATACCCGGACCACCAGTAGCAAGAATTAGCGCGATGTCGTCGTGCTTCATTAGTGCGTTAGATAGTTCTACAGAAGGAGTATCAATCCAGCCAATAATGTCTTTTGGCGCACCAGCAGCGATAGCTGCATCAAGTACTAGTTTAGCCGCAAAGTTAGTGGCGTTTTTAGCACGTGGGTGTGGAGAGAAGATACAACCGTTACGCGTTTTAAGGCTGATTAGTGCTTTAAAGATAGCGGTAGAAGTTGGGTTAGTGGTTGGTACGATGGCACAAACAATACCTACTGGCTCAGCGATAGTAATAGTACCGCCTTCGTCGTTACGTTCGATAACGCCACAAGTTAAAGTATCTTTGTATTTGTTGTAGATGAACTCAGAAGCGAAGTGGTTTTTGATCACTTTGTCTTCCATTATGCCCATGCCAGACTCTTCAGCCGCCATACGAGCTAGTTCAATACGTGCTGTAGAAGCAGCGAGTGACGCAGCGCGGAAAATCTTGTCCACTTGTTCTTGGCTGTAAGATGCAAATTCAGCTTGCGCTGCCTTTACTCGAGCAACCATTGCGTTTAACTCATCAATATTACCTACAGGCATCCTGTTCTCCTCATTTAAACTAAAACTAATTAGTAAACCAACACTGATTGTTCAAACCGCCTCAGTATAGACCGTAAATCACCGTTCTAGTGGTTTAGTAATTAACTTTCACCAGCGATTATAGGTAGCCCTTTAGTGGTACAACTTGATCCAGATCATGTGTTGCTAAGTTACAAATGTAAAAAAATCACGAAATATTTTCGGCTAATTTTACGGAATCAATCAGTATTCAGGCAAAAAGTGTAAATTTTTTACCATTTTTGCTACTCCGATCAAATTTGTGCTTTCCAGTTAACTTGTCTAGGTTAACGTTAAGTTTTGATGTAATTTTTAGATGCTAGCTTAACCTAGTGAATTCACAATAAAAACCTAATAATTCTTGAGAATAATCAGGAACAGCTACTCACAAAAGGCAACTTATTATTTGTTGTTTTTGTGATTCGAGTGTAGCATCTGGCGTTGATATGCATTTTGTTAGAATATTGTACTGATTTAATATTCATGTAAAGTGAATGGAAATATCACAAAGGCTTAGTTTATGCCCAATTGTGTCAATATGGAGATGAAAATGAAAACTGCTAAAACTTTAGCTGCTAGCCTAGTTAGTGCTGCGATCCTGAGTTCTTTCACCACTGCTTCTTTTGCTGCTGATGTTCCAGCTGGCGTTAAACTAGCCCCAGTACAGGAGTTGGTGCGTGGTAATGGCACCGAGCCTGCTTCCCTAGACCCTCACAAAACCGAAGGCGTGCCAGAATCTAACGTGATTCGTGAGCTACTTGAAGGTTTAGTTAATCAAGATGGCGACGGAAACTTAGTGCCTGGTGTAGCAGAATCTTGGGAAACTGAAGACAACCTTACCTTCGTATTTCACCTTCGCAAGGATGCTAAATGGTCAAATGGCGATGCGTTAACCGCTCACGACTTTGAATATAGTTTCAAACGTGCGGTTGATCCAAAAACAGCAGCACCATACTCATGGTATCTAGAAATGACCACCATGGTAAATGCTGCAGACATTATCAATGGTAAGAAAGATGCCTCTGAATTAGCCGTTAAAGCGCTTGATGACTACACCTTAGAAATTAAACTAGAGCAAGCGCTGCCATACTTTGTTGCGATGACTTCGCACACTACGTTGAAGCCAGTGCACAAAGCTACTGTTGAAAAGTTCGGTGATAAGTGGACGTTACCAGCTAACTTTGTGGGTAACGGTGCTTACAAAGTATCTGAATGGGTAGTGAATGAAAAAATCGTTATGGAGCGTAACGAAAACTACTGGGATAACGACAAAACTGTTATCAACAAAGTGACTTACCTGCCGATTGAAAACCAAGTTACTGATATGAACCGCTTCCTAGCGGGCGAAATTGACATGACTTACGAAATGGCTAACGAGCACTTTAAGCGCATGCAAAAAGAGCAGCCAGATTCGTTAAAAGTAACGCCTTACTTATGTTCTTACTACTACGGCTTTAACAACAAAAAAGCACCATTTGATGATGTTCGCGTACGTAAAGCCTTGTCTTACGCTATTGACCGTGACGCAGTAGCTAAGTTTATCGTCGGTAAAGGTGAGCTACCAGCTTACAACTTTGCACACCAAAAAGTGGCTGGCCTACAAGTAGATACGCCAGATTACGCTACTTGGTCGCAAAAAGAGCGTAATGCAAAAGCTGCTGAGCTGCTAGCCGAAGTAGGTTACGGAAAAGACAAGCCACTAGAGTTTACCTTGTTGTACAACACCAGTGAAAACCACAAGAAAATCGCTATTGCAGTAGCTTCTATGTGGAAGAAAACTCTTGGTGTTAAAGTAAACCTAGAGAACCAAGAGTGGAAAACTTTCCTAGATAATCGTCGTAACGGTAACTACGATGTAACCCGTGCCGGCTGGTGTGGTGATTACAACGAAGCGTCAACCTTCCTATCGTTAATGCAGAGCAATAATGGTAACAACGATCAGTTCTACAACAGCCCAGCTTACGATGGCTTTATGAATGCCGCTATGTCAGCGGTTGATGATGCTGTTCGTGGCGATAACTACCGCCAAGCAGAAGCACAACTTGCTCAAGATATGCCGCTTGCTCCAATCTACCACTACGTAAATGCGCGTTTGGTTAAGCCAACAGTTGGTGGCTACCCAATGAACAACGCCGAAGACAAAATTTACACTAAAGATCTATACATTATTGCCAAATAGTTGATGGTCTTTTGTAAGGCACCTTATGCTTAAGGTGCCTTATTTTGTTGTTAGCTACGCTAATTCAATTACAGCAATAAACATAAGCTGGAAAAACGAATGATTAAGTTCATCTTAAAACGAATGCTAGAGGCAATACCTACGCTATTGGTATTGATTACTATCACCTTCTTTATGATGCGTTTTGCCCCGGGAAGCCCATTCTCTGGTGAGCGCTCACTTCCGCCTGAAGTATTAGCCAATATCGAGGCTAAGTATGGTTTGGATAAACCAGTACTGGAGCAATACCTCTCCTACTTAGGCAACTTGGCACAAGGCGATCTTGGGCCATCATTTAAATACAAAGACTACACCGTGAATGAACTTGTGGCGCAAGCCCTGCCGGTGTCAGCAAAAATCGGCTCTATTGCCTTTATCTTTACAGTGTTGATGGGCGTATCTGTAGGCACGCTGGCAGCACTAAAACAAAACACCTGGATGGACTTTAGCATTATGTCCACGGCAATGGCCGGGGTGGTGATGCCCTCCTTTGTGTTAGCGCCCACCTTGGTTTATATCTTTGCAATTAAGTTGCAATGGTTACCCGCAGGGGGCTGGAACGGGGGGCAGTGGCAATACATTATTCTACCTATGTTGGGTATGTCACTGCTTTACGTGGCCTCGTTTGCGCGGATTATGCGCGGTAGCATGATTGAAGTATTAAGCTCTAACTTTATCCGTACCGCTAAAGCCAAAGGTTTGCCATATCGTTACATTATTGTGCGCCACGCGCTGCGCCCAGCTTTGTTACCAGTAGTGTCTTACATGGGCCCAGCTTTTGTTGGCATTATTACTGGCTCGGTGGTGATTGAGACCATTTTTGGCTTGCCTGGTTTTGGTAAGTTGTTTGTGAATGGAGCGCTTAACCGCGACTACTCCTTAGTATTAGGTCTCACCATTTTAATTGGTACTTTTACCATTGTTTTCAACGCGATTGTAGACATCTTGTATGCCTTCATCGACCCCAAAATTCGCTACTAGGAGGCTGCAATGTTAGTTAACAAACAAAACAACGACGCTATTAGTGAATTTGCAGATAAGTTAGAAATTGAAGGCCGCAGTTTGTGGCAAGATGCGCGTATGCGTTTCATGCGTAACCGTGCAGCTATGGTAAGCCTAGCCATCTTAGTATTCATTACTTTGCTAGTAATGTTTGGCTCTCATCTTAGTGAGTTTGCCTTTGACGATACCGACTGGGGTGCCATGCACCATGGACCATCTATTGAAAGCGGCCACTACTTTGGTACCGACTCGTTAGGCCGAGATATGTTTGTTCGTACCTTATTGGGCGGACAAATCTCGTTGCTGGTAGGTGTAATGGGCGCTTTTGTCGCGGTACTTATTGGTACCCTTTATGGCGCTACTTCTGGCTTTTTAGGCGGCACAGTAGATCGAGTAATGATGCGTTTGCTAGAGATCCTCTACGGCATTCCATTCATGTTCTTTGTAATTTTGCTGGTGACCTTTTTTGGCCGCAATATTTTCTTGGTGTTTGTTGCCATTGGCGCAGTGTCTTGGTTAGACATGGCGCGTATTGTTCGTGGCCAAACTTTAAGCCTTAAAAACAAAGAGTTTATTGAAGCTGCCGAAGTGTGTGGGGTATCCAAATGGAAAATAATTACTCGCCACATTGTGCCTAATGTATTAGGCATTGTGGCGGTATATGCCACGCTGCTAGTGCCACAAATGATTCTTACCGAATCGTTTTTAAGCTTCTTAGGTTTAGGTGTACAAGAGCCAATGACCTCGTGGGGTGCTTTGTTGCAAGACGGCTCGCAAACCATGGAAATTGCCATTTGGCAGCTATTATACCCAGCTGCATTTATGGTAATTACCTTGTTTAGTTTTAACTATGTAGGCGACGGTTTACGTGATGCCTTAGATCCAAAAGATCGCTAAGGCAGGGGCAGAGTAATGAGTTTATTAAATGTTAAAGACCTTCGCGTAGAGTTTTCTACCCCCGAAGGCAGCGTAACCGCAGTGAATGATTTAACTTTTTCACTGGAAGCTGGGCAAACCTTAGGTATTGTTGGTGAGTCTGGCTCAGGTAAAAGCCAAACCGCTTTTGCCTTAATGGGCTTACTGGCAAAAAACGGTACTATTAGCGGCCAAGCTTTGTTTAACGGCCAGCAAGTGCTTAACTTGCCAGAGCAGCAGTTAAACGCCATACGCGCCGAGAAAATCTCGATGATTTTCCAAGATCCCATGACTTCGCTAAACCCTTACATGAAAGTGGGTGAGCAGTTAAAAGAGGTATTGCGTTTACACAAGGGCATGAGCAATCGTGAAGCTCATGTTGAAGCCGTGCGTATGCTGGATGCTGTTAAAATGCCAGAAGCTGAAAAGCGCATGGCCATGTACCCCCATGAGTTCTCGGGTGGTATGCGCCAGCGAGTAATGATTGCCATGGCCTTGTTGTGTAAGCCGCAGCTATTAATTGCCGACGAGCCAACCACTGCTTTAGATGTAACCGTGCAAGCGCAAATCATGACTTTGCTTAACGAGCTTAAAAGTGAGTTTAATACCGCTATTATTATGATTACTCACGATCTAGGTGTAGTTGCCGGTATCTGTGACAAAGTGTTGGTTATGTACGCTGGCCGCACCATGGAATATGGCACCGCTAAAGAAGTGTTTTACCAACCTAGTCACCCGTATACCGAAGGTTTGTTAAAAGCGATCCCACGTTTGGATACCGAGGGTGAAATATTGCCGACTATTCCGGGTAATCCACCTAACTTACTTAAGCTTCCACCGGGCTGCCCGTTCCAAGAACGTTGCCATAGAGTGAGCGAACACTGTCGCCAGCAAAGCCCTGAACTAAGCACTTTTGCTAATCAGCGTCAGCGTGCTTGTCACGATGATTTCCACTTAAGCGGAGGCCAATAAGATGAGTGATAAAGCCTTATTGCTAGATGTAGTGGATTTAAAAGTCTATTTCAAAATTAAGAATGCCAAAGCCCTACCATGGACACCTGCTGCCACCTTAAAAGCGGTAGACGGCGTGTCGCTTAAGCTTTACCAAGGTGAAACCTTGGGAGTAGTGGGGGAGTCAGGTTGTGGTAAATCTACCTTTGCCCGTGCGGTGATTGGTTTGGTGCCAGCCGAAGCAGGCAAAGTAGTGTGGTTAGGGCAAGACTTAACCGAACTTGATCAGAAGAATCTGCGCGAAAAACGCAAAGAGATTCAAATGATCTTCCAAGACCCGCTAGCTTCACTAAACCCAAGAATGACGGTAGGCGATATTATTGCCGAGC
Organism: Agarivorans litoreus; assembly: GCF_019649015.1. Lineage (NCBI taxonomy): Bacteria > Pseudomonadati > Pseudomonadota > Gammaproteobacteria > Alteromonadales > Alteromonadaceae > Agarivorans > Agarivorans litoreus. The sequence goes on from NZ_BLPI01000001.1 coordinate 3,567,816, forward strand.
CACTGCGTACTTTTTACCCTGCGCTTAGCAAAGCCGAAGTAAAACAAAAAGTGCAAAAAATGATGATGCGGGTTGGCTTGTTGCCAAACGTAATCAACCGTTATCCGCATGAATTCTCGGGTGGGCAGTGTCAGCGTATTGGTATTGCCCGAGCGTTAATCCTAGAGCCAAAGATGATTATTTGTGATGAACCTGTATCGGCGCTAGACGTATCGATTCAGGCGCAGGTGGTTAATCTGCTTAAAGAGCTGCAAGCAGAAATGGGCTTAAGCCTTATTTTCATCGCTCACGACCTTTCGGTAGTTAAGCACATCTCCGACCGCGTACTGGTAATGTACTTGGGTAACTCGGTTGAATTAGGCACGGCTAAGGCCCTGTTTGATAAACCCACGCACCCATATACCAAAGCGTTGATGTCGGCAGTGCCTATTCCCGATCCGGATTTAGAGCGCGGCAAAACCATTGAACTGCTAGAGGGTGATTTACCTTCGCCAATTAACCCGCCCTCTGGCTGTGTATTCCGCACCCGTTGTCCTATTGCTACCGAGCAATGTGCTAAAACTAAGCCTGCGTTAACAGGTAGTGACGAGCATTCGGTAAGTTGTATACACACCTCGGTGTAAGAGTTTTTTACCCACTAACAAGCCAGACAATAGTCTGGCTTTTTTTTCAAAAATGTAAATGTGCGGCGCAGAGCTAAGCAGCACCGGCTTCTCTGCTCAATCCATTTTCGCACCGTTAGGTGTTAAATGGCCTTAGTTATAAATTTATTCACCCTTAACTTGGCTCCTTCTAGCTGGCCAAAAGCTGGAAAGTTGTATCTACTTGGTTGCTTGGGCGATTTTAGATATCGCAAAATTGTTGGTTTAACTCTAAAGCCAGTAATTGCTTCGCTAAGCATGCATTGCTGGCATACAGCACGCCTTTTTGATTCATAAAGCTGCTAGTTGGGTTATTTAGTTCTAAGGCTTGGCCGTAGCTGTCGCTCACCCAAGCATTGCAGCCATTAGCTATGCAAGCAGTGGCTGCAAAATCCCAAATACTGCCACCACCTTCACTTTGTTTGGTAAGTTTTAGATAAAAGGCGTGTTGTTGTTCCAGAACAGAGCAAGCGTTTACTACCGCACCGGCCTCACTGATTACTTTAAGCTCAGCATAACCTAAGTGTTCGGCTAGTTGTTCTAGTTGTTGTTTAAGTTGTAAAAAGTAAGGGAGTTTTAGGCTGCTTCTATCGCAGTAAAAGTTAAGTGGGCTTGCGTTTAGGCCGGGTAATGGAGTGGCATCGTTACGTTTAAAAGCCAGTGGCTGGTTAAGATTGTTCTGTTTATCGCTAAGGTACTGCTGGGATTGTGGATTAAAGTAGCTGTGATATAGCGTGTTACTAAAGGGGAGGTAGCATACGCCCAGAAGTGCTTGACCGGCTTTATTCACTAAAGCAATTGATACAGCGCAACCATCGCCGCCTTCGATAAAGGGGAGGGTGCCATCTAATGGGTCTATCGCCCAAAATGCTTTGCAGCTACAACGCGGATGTTGAGTTAAATTGAAGCCTTCGGTGTTTTCTTCGGCGAGAGTTGCGAGTTGGTGCTGTTTAGTTAGCGGTTTTAGTGTATTTAAAATTATTGCTTCGCAATGTCTGTCTACCTGAGTTACTACTTGAGCACTTAAACTTAGAGCCGCAGATTTATGCTCAACCTTTAGTTGCTCTCTTGGGTATGTGGCAATGTATTTACCAGCTTGTTTGGCGGCATTAATGGCAATATCTACAAACTGTTGCATTTCCGCTAAGCTAAATGGGCTGTGTACCTTGAGTTTATTCATTGGTGTTTTTTGCCAAAATATTGAGTGCCAGCTGGGTTTGTTGCTCACTATATGCCGTTAACTTCCAATGGCCAGGGCTCCAGCCTTCGAGAAAGCGCTCAAAGTCTGCCCAAGCAAAAGGATACAAATCACGCCATTGCTGCTCCAGTTTTATGACGTTAACATCAGCAATAGCATAGTGTTCAAGAGCTTGTCGAAGCATCTTAAAATAGTAATCAAGAATATTTTCTTGCTGTTCAAGGCATTGTTGCTCACTTAAACAGCTACCCATAAATAAGGCTAAGTCTTGGATGCCACAGCCTTTACCAACGTATTGAAAATCTACCGCGGCAACGCGGTTTAGTGCTTGATTAAAGCAAAAGTTAGCCAGCTTGGCGTCTCCGTGAATAAGGCAAGTGTAATTGCTTGATTGTAAGTATTGGTCAATTGCCGACGCCGCTTGTTTAAGAGGGGACTCGGCCATGGCGGTAAGCTCATCGGGGCGGGTGGCTAAATGCCAATAGCCCCCTTGCGGCCATAGTGTCGGCGCTGAGCGTTGCATAAAGCGCGCATGAAAATAAGCGAGCCAACGTACGCAAACTAACGCTTGCTCTAGCGCTATGTGTTGTTTTACTTGGTTGTAACCCAAGCTATGTAGATCTTCTAATATAATGCTTTGTTGGTCATTATGTTGGCTTGAGTCAATGAGCTGTGGCACATAGCAATGCTGGTCACAGTCTTGGGCAAACTGTTGATACCAGGCTAACTCTACTTGATAAGAGTGAACCTTACGTTGGTGAGAGCGAGCGGTGTTCCATCCTCTAGGATGCTTAGTTTGCTGAGGGAAACGTATGTTTTTAACCACCAAGCTTGGGTAAACGCCGTGTTCAAATGTCACTCGAAGTAGCTCGCCATATCCGCCCCAGAGTGACTGAATAGCGTCTACTTGAGTAATACAGCTTGCTGAATTTAGCTGCTTAAGTTTTGCTTGTTGTTGATGAGTTAAAAACATTAAAATATTACAGTTTAGATTGAGAGGCTATGTTACGACAAGCTGCAAGACAATATCGAGTTATTCGCTAATATTTTGGGGTAGCGATGGCTTATCGAAATTGCTATTGTCTATTTATAGTATAAGAATATTGACCAACCTATCAATTTTTGCCTAATCCCTGTTTATCAAAGATTTTTCGGCCATTTTATGTGACCTTATCGGCATCGATAGTAAGGTAAATAATTTAGTATGTCGGCGGTAAATTTAGCCTAGGAGGGCGATTTCAACCATGCCCGAAATGGACAGTTTTGTGAAGCGCTTGTCAATTGATTGGCAGCGCGCGTTAGGGGGAGCAACTAGCTTTAGCTTCTTCCAGAGCTCGGATCCCGACGATTTAGCCCGTTGTACCTCTGATTTCGCAGAACAGCAAGGTATTCCCTTATATATGATAAGCCTTAATAATTTGAGTGCTTATTCTCCGTATAGCTCGTTATTCTCTTTGCTTATTCGTCGTTTTGAACAATCCAAGTTAAGCGCGGAAGAGCTGGCGGCCAGTGTGACTGACTTTGTTCCACTTCAACAGAGTTTATGCGCAATGCTGAAGGGCGAGCGTTATGAGCGCAGTGAGTTGGTGCTGGTTGATGATCTGTACTTTGAGCAACAGTCTATTGAAAAAGCGATTATTGCTTTAGTGGCTAAGTTATTTGTTGAACCCGCTATTGTGGTGGTAAGTGGTTGGCACTTTGCTTCAGCTTCAGCGATTAAAATGCTACAAGCTTTAGTCTCTAGCCAACTTGGTGTACCGGTATTAGTGCTTATCTCTGTTGATACCCAATATGCCTTAGCGAATCGCCAAGATGATGAAGCTTGGGAAGGTTTTTTAGATTGGTTGGACGATAGCACCTTGTTGCATAAAGTGCCTGCTAGTCAATCTCCTCTTAAAGTTCATTGGCACTATCGAGACTGCGTAAAAAGTGCTGAGTCTTTAGTGGCTGAAAACATTGCATTCATGGCATGGCCAGAGGCTGAAGTGGCCGCACGCTTAATGTTAGAGTCCAGCGACTTGGAAAGCAGTTTAAAAGTAAGGCTGCAGTTATCACTGGCAGAGGCTTTACTTTATCAAGGAGAGTTAAACGCCGCGGTGACTGAGTTAGAGCTATTACAAGTTTTCCAAGAGTCGCTAAATAATACTTATGATAAGGTTCGCTTGTTAAATCTGCTCAGCGTTATCTTAGTGCAGCAGCAGAGCTTTGAAGAGGCAATGCAATGCTCAGAAGCGGCATTAGAGCAAGCTAATCAGGCGACTAATGGGCATTTGGTAGCACAGTCACTGTTTGTTAATTTTTATGCGCATGATAAGTCTTCTACCCCTCTTAAGCTGGATGCGTTTGTGCATCTAGACAGAGAACTACAGCAATACAACATGGATTGCTCGCGTCTTTATGCTTTACGCAACTACTACACCTATTTACGTTTTTACGAAGATCTAGATTCAAGTATTGCATTAGATTTTACCCAAAAAGCAGTAAAGCTAGCGCGCAGAATCGGCCACCGACAAGGTATCGCTGCCAGCTATCATAGTAAGGGTATTATTTACTCTTATATCAGCCGCTACCATGCAACCTTCAGGTGTTTTGCCATCAGTTCGCGAATTCGTGAAGAGCTTGGTGAAGGTAGCGAACGAGTACGCATGTATAACGGCACTGGTTACTTCAATACTCTGCTAGAAAATTATACAGAAGCTCAACAACAGTATTTAGCCGCTTATGATATCGCTCGCCATACCGGCGATTACTCTGAACTGGTTGTGACCTTATATAACTTTGCTTGGTTATATTTTTGTACCCGAGATTACCAACAAGCTTGTGATGTGTTAGAGCAGCTGGTGAGAATTTGTCGAATTAGACAAATGACCCATTTTCCATTTAGAAATCTTTATGACGTATTTAGCCTAAAAGGTTTTTGTCATTCTAAGCTAGGAGAGCGAGCTCGTGCTCAGCAGTGTTTAGAACGTATGCAAGGGCTACCTTTTAAGCCCTCAGGTACCGGTGCATTTTTAAAAGCCTTGCTACAAGGTGCGTTAGAAGTTGCAGACGGTCGCTTGACCAGTGCTGAGAAAATATTTGAAGAAGCGCCTGCTTTACTCGGCGAAGTGGTCGACATGGATAGCCGTTTGTTGCCGCAATGCAGCACCGAGCTATTAGAGGTGTATAGCCGCCGGGGTAAATGGCAAGCTTGTGATAATTTGTTAGGCAATAGCTTAGCCATGTGTGAAGTGCTTCTTCTACCGCGCTTCACCGAGATCTTTAATGGTATAAAAAAAATAATTGATAAACGCGAAGAGTTTTACGCTAAAGACATTGATAAATACCCGCTGGCACCGATTCATTTGAATCTAGATGACTTAGTACGCAATGCTAAGCAAGATACGCAGCTGCGCCAAGTGCAACAGCGCTTGCGAGAAATGCAATTAATTAGTCGTATGCAATCATTGCCTGAACGCTTTGAGAGTACTGTTGATTTAGCGGTAGAAAGTCTTAAATTGGTGTGTGGTAACTTCACGGTGCAAGTGGGAATGGTACACCATCTCGCTAGTGAAGGTTGGGATGAATGGGCACATGTAGGGAAGTTACTAAGTAGAGAGCAAGTAGAGCAATACTTAGCGCATGTTAAAGATAATCACAGCACTTGGATTAACAATAGCTTTAGTTCAAAGGGCGAAGACGGTAAACGTGCTACGTATAACTCGGTTGCTTGTTTGCCAATATTTGTAGATGAGCATTTATACGGCGCCTTAACGTTATGTAATTTTAACAGCAATCGTTATTTTGACCGTCAAGACCAAGATACGCTCAATCTAATTAGTCGCCAGTTAGGTAGCCAACTACAGCAGTTAAAGCATCGCGAAAATCTTCTTAAAATGTCAACTACCGACTCGCTCACCGGGCTGTTAAACCGGCAAGCCTTATTAGCCCGATTAGAACAAGAACTGGTGATGTTTGAGCAGCAAGCCGACACTTATCATTGTTCTTTGGCATACATCGATTTAGATAATTTTAAAATTGTAAACGACTTATTAGGTCATGATGTTGGTGACAAAGTGTTAAGCGCATTTTCAGATTTATTGGTAGATACCATGCGCGCTGGCGACATAGTTGCTCGATGGGGGGGAGATGAATTTGTGGTGGTGTTCCCTAGCGCTAAGCACGATCAAGCCAAACTTACTGCTGAGCGCTTATTAGCTAATTTACACAAGAAAAACTACTTCAAAGACCAGTTACGCGATTGGGCTGAAAAACCTGATTTAGTGGATAGTTTACCCGACCTTAGTTGCTCAATTGGTATTACCGATTGCGGTGGGGTAGAACACAGTGATTTAAATGAAGATTGGCTATTAAAACAAGCCGACCGAGCTTTATATCGCGCGAAGGCAGAAGGTAAAGGTCGGGTGAGTGTAATGAGTTTAAGTAAAGAGTTTGAGCTGGACTAGAAAAGGAATGAGACGAAAAAGCGTTGATATGTGGTAGCAACACTTTTTTATTGTCTTAACTGTATTAGTGCTTAACTTAACTGGCAAGGCATTATGTTCTCGTGCTGGCTTCTCAATGGTATTGATAGAGTAATATTTAGGGCTATTTACTACCCAGAATAATTATTCTATTATGCTGATGATTTATTGAAGTGTCCTTCAAGCTCAATTTGCATAAGCTTTAAAGTAGTGTCAAATATCCCGTTGCGTTGTTCAGGTACTTCACATCTAAGTCCTCAATCGAAGATCAATGGATAACAAGTAATGGAAGCAGATTACGCCAGCCTAGGTCGGCTTAATCCTAAAGATAAGGAATTTGCAAGCTCAACTATTCAGGCAAATTCCTGTTATCGTACTCACCGTATGTTTTATACAGCCTGGCACGAACGCTATTTATTTGCTACTAAGCTCCAACCTGCCTGCAAAAGCATCCTTTTAATTGCAACTAAAGCTTTCAAACAAATAACACTTATTGATCTCCCTGCAAGCACAGTGGCGTCATGGAAAGCGGCTCGTTTGTCTACCCATCAATATGCCTCTTCTCATTTGGGTTCTAAAGTTGATTCAGTAATTAGATCTGCTCTAAGGTGGTGTCTAGGCACTTTATGTATCAAGGGCCTTGTTAACTGTTATACAGTGGCTATTTTGGTTTTATATCGGCAACAGAGCACAGGCATAATACATTTTAAGCAGTTAGAAGGCCCCACCATGGATGTTCTATCATGAAGCATAGCGAGGTAAAAAAATTCGTTTTTCCTACTACTGTAGATGGCACCGCTTGCTGGGTTAAACGCCAAGGTGAAGACAAACGCAATCTGTTGCGTAGTAGTTTATTTTGGTTAGCCAAGCACTTTAAGGCATTAAGTTTCCTTGAAATTCGTTCAGCGATGCCACCACAACAGCGGTTTGATTTAGAGCTGCAACATTTGCGTGAATTCTCCGATCTAGGCTTGCCGGTTCCGCAACTGGTTGAAGCGACCAATGATTACTTTATTACTAAGGCTGCAGGGCAGCAGTTAACTAGACCTCAGCCCTTTCCAAATAAGGCGCTACTTACGCAAGCTTTTGACTTACTTGGACAGTTTCATCAAGCTGATGTGATCCATGGTCGCCCCGCCATGCGCGATATATTGGTCAACGAAGAAGGAAAATTAACTTATATTGATTTAGAGGAGGCACGACACACTCAGTCTCAAACCCTGAAAAGTCGCGACGCAACTTTATTATTGGTTGACTCATATTGCTTACGGGCAGTCAGCCAGCAGACTCGAGTTCAACTAGTTAGGTACTGGATTGCCCAAGCTCACAGCCAAGACTGCCAATACTGGGAAAAATTACTAGGTTGGTATCGCTATTTACATTGGTTGCCAAGGCTTATTTTGCGCTTTAAAAACAATAGCTTGTCTAAGCAAATAATCCTCACAGCAAGAGTTATAGAGCAAGCGCTAAAGCTTGAAGAGATAGCCTCTAAAGAAAATTTGGATGGCTCACAAAAGGCGGATCGGCCTGTATTTACCGATAAAGAAGACCAGCATACAAAGCAACATCATCAATAAAATGAGTATCTAACTTTCCTTGAAGGGATCTAAAGTGTGAAGTTATTCGTAAAGTTATTAGTTTTGTCAGCAATTGGCTTAGTGATTGCCTGTAGTTCGTCGGATAAAGAGTACCAAAATAACCATCTTGAACCAATTGCGAAAAACCCCTTTAAGTTCTTCTATGTTCGTTATTTTGGTGATACTAGTTGGTCTGATCAAGCGGCCGAAGCTTACCGCGTACCACGCCAAGACGTTGATCTAGCGCTACTTAAAGATGGGCACTCAGGTATAAAGGTGACTTGGTTAGGTCATTCTAGTTTCTTAGTGCAACTGCCAGAGTTAACCTTTCTTACCGATCCGGTTTTTAGTGAACGAGTATCGCCTGTGAGCTTTGCCGGGCCAAAACGTTTAGTGCCACTTACCTTTAAACCAGAAGACCTACCTAGCGTGGATTTTGTAGTGATTTCTCATAATCACTACGATCATTTGGATAAAAAAGCCATTAAGCACTTTGGTAATTCTACCCATTATTTTGTGCCCGAAGGCTTAGGTATTTGGTTTGAAAAAATGGATATTAAACCAAGCAATATTACCGAATTGCCGTGGTGGGGCTCGCAGCAAAAGGGCGAGGCCTTAATCACTGCTACGCCTAGCCAACATTGGTCGGCACGTGGCTTGTTTGATCGCAATAAAAGCCACTGGGCGAGTTGGTTGATTGAGTTTAGAGATAAGCGTTATTGGTTTGCAGGAGATACGGGTTATAACCCCTATGACTTCAAAGAAATAGGTGAACGAGCGGAAGAAATCGATTTGGCCTTTATTCCTATTGGAGCTTACTCACCACGTGGCTTCATGAAAGATCAACACGTTAACGTGCCTGAGGCGATTAAAGTTCACCAAGATGTAAAAGCTAAACTGTCGATTGGCATGCACTGGGGAACTTATCCGCTTACAGCGGAGCCGGTTATGGAGCCTGCCGAGTTGTTAGAAGATTTAACCGCCAAACAAGCCACATCGGCACCGTTTATTACCATGAAAATGGGTGAGACCTTGTTATTGGACTAGGGTTATACCGCTAAACTAACCCTAGTATTTAAGCCTAATTTAGCGCTGGTTTATAGGTGTTTCCGGTTAGAGTTAGCGCGTATAGAGCCGAAAGTGCCATCCCGTAGTAATCGTTATTGGCATTTTCATAACCGTTAGCCCCAATGTTCCAAGGCAGGCTGCCATTTAAGGTTTCATCAACCCAATGCTCGGTGTAATTGTTAGCATTATCTGGATACCAGTTATAGAGCATTGCCGCCACCGCGAAACCACCAGAGAAGGAACGGCCATTATAACCAGCCGAGTTACCAGTCGCTTGGGAAATATCTGCGTTAATATCGGCAATGCCGCCATTATTGGAGTTGTTTACCAAGTCGTTGATTAAACGACGAGTCCAGTTTTGCGACTCACTGGTTCCATACCAGGCATAGTCCATGGTTACTCGCCAAGGAATGCGTGAGGCATCTGAGCCATAGTTAGTACTTCTGCCAGTTACCGCGCTTCCATCTAACTTCATCCAATCGGGAACAAAGGTTTTATCCCCATTTGGGCCAGCTTTTTGTTTGTCGAGTAATTTGCTGTAAAGATCACGCGCGGCCGAATTCCAGCGGTCATTGGCATTTTTTACCGAGCTGTCTACTGAAGCCACTTCAGCAAAGTAGCGGAAAAATGCGGGTATAGAATAAGAAGCATCGATTTCATCTTTACACGGGTCGAAATTAGATTTTTGATAAGGTTTTACCACCCACGTGCCGCCGTCATCGGCGCACCAATGTAACCAGTTATCGTGCAGCTCATTAACTATGTGAATCGCCTCTGCGCGATAATCAATATCTGGGTTGTCCCATTTATCTGCGGCAACAAACAGTGCCATGGCGATATCAATATCACCATCAGTGGCTGGGCCACCGCCACCCGCACCAAAACAGGTTTGGTTTTGACCAACAATGCCATAACAAATTTGGTTGGTTACTGGAGAGGCATTGCTCCAAACTAACCAAGGCATTAAATCAGCATTGTTATCATCCAAGGCTTTTCGATAAAATCGGAACAGTTTGTCGAAACGAGTTTTGTCATCACCGTAGGCGGTAACTAGCATACCGTAACCCATTCCTTCAGAGGCCGTTGCGTAGGCATCTTTACTTACATTGCCGCTACCATCGCGTAGTGCTCCGCCCGAACCCCACTTTACACGCGCCATATTGGTACCGGCATCAACGATGTAGTTATTTACAAAGCGGTTATATATGGTGTTTAGCTCTGATGCGTTAATGGCTGTGTTGTTGGGGAGCAAAATACCGCCCCAATATCCAGAGTTCGCTAAATTCTGTTTAGTTAATGCCGCACTGGCCGAAAAACTGGCGCAACTTAACATTAATGCCGAACTGATTAATGCACAGCTGAGCAGAGGGCGGGTAGTTGAAAAAACTGTCATTGTTCATCCTTACAATTGATCATTATTATTTTTGTTAGCGCTAACCGTCATAGTTTATATTTTGTGCTGATCAAAAAGTGTTCAGGATGCGCTTTGGTCTTAGTGAATGTGATCTAGATGTGTGACATTGGTTGATAGTAATTTGTTAAGTTGTTGATAAAAAAGGATTGATTTATTTCATGGCGTTTGCTGCTTTTGAGAGGCTGGAAGCTATTTGCTAAAAAATAGCTACTTAGCTTGTGAAAAAAAATAATTGTTCGCTTCGTCTTATAAGGGATTTTTTACTTAAAAATCGGTTTATATCACAGCCATCTTTATACCTAATCATAATGATTGCCTATACCTGAACTGCTTGTTAGTATTTGTTTTTCAAGATGAACAGAGCGAAGTGAAAATGGATTTGAACGAACTGAACCATGGACAAAGAAGCCGACTAGCTTTTATTGATTTTAGCTTAGAGTACTTTGGCGAAGTGAGTCGTGCCGACTTAATTAGTCGATTTAAAACCGGCCTTGCAGCTGCGACTCGTGATTTAGCCAGCTATAAGCAACTTGCACCTAATAATGCTTTTTTAGACCATAAGGCGCGCAGGTATTTACGCAGAGATAAGTTCTCCCCTTTGTTTTCTCATAATCCCGAAGCGATTTTAACGGGGCTGTCTCATGGCTTTGGTGATGGCTTGTCGTTTCCTCTAGAGCCCAGCGATACATGCTTTGATGCGGTGAGGTTGGTGCACCCAAAGGCCGATTATATTGCCTCGATTATGCGCGCTATTCATCACCGCGTGCCGCTAAAATGCAGCTACTTGTCTATATCCTCTGGCGAAAGCAGCCGAGAAATAGTGCCTCACAGTTTAGTGAACAATGGTCACCGTTGGCATGTTAGAGCTTTTGACAGAGTAAGTGGGAGCTTTAGAGATTTTGTATGTACTCGCTTTACCCAACTCGAAGTACTCGATCAGTCAATTGCTACGCTAGAAGCGCGTGATTATGACAAACAGTGGAATCACATTGTGGAGTTGGAGCTGGTGGCTCATCCAAGTTTGCAGTACCCACAGGCTATTGAACTTGATTATGCGATGCATGAAGGGGCGCTTAAACTTGAAGTACGCGCCGCGCTGGCGGGGTATTTGTTACGCCAATGGAATGTTGATTGTTCAAAACAGCACAGTTTGAGTGGTGGTGAATATCAATTAGCCTTAAAAGACAGCAAGGTATTGGCAAATGTAGCTGGCTTAAGCATTGCGCCAGGTTGGCAGTCAGAGGATTAACAAGAACGATGAGAGCAAGCTTACGCAGCCATGTTATTGAGGTTTGCCAAAGTAAAATTGACGCTAAGGGCAGTAATGTAGGTTTGTCTTTCTATGCGTTTTTTGCCAATAAAAATGATAATCCCGAGCTACTAATGGAAGCTGCCAAGTGGTGGATTGAAACTCATCAGCTCGATCATTTCGAAAAAGCGCATAAAATTAAAGCATTAGTTGAGTCTGAGAATTAAGGCTCACTTGTAGGCTGGTGTTTCGGGTCTCTACTGCTGATTTTGCAGCGGAGACTTCGGCTTGAATGTGGATTATTTAACCACTACAATAGCGAACTTTTATTATTTTATAGAAGGTTGTGGTGCCAAAAGGTATCTCAAGTAGTTAAATGTTTTGCTCCACTGTAACAGAAAAAACGCTGTTAAGTTTTTCTAGTTTTTCCTCCTTTTTGTTTGCTTTACTCGGAATCAGCTTTGGTTTGTGGGCCGGTTCTTTGGTGATTGTATTTGATGGCGCCTATTCATTAGTGAGTCTAGCCTTAACGCTGGTTTCGCTGGGCTCCCTAGCGCTTAGAAAACACCCTGTATTTGAAGAGCAGCCCAATAAAGCATTAATGATAGAGCCCGCGGTAGTCGCCTTCAAAGGTTTAGCTATTAGTGCTATGTGTTTGTTTTCATTTGGATCTGCGGTTTTGGCTATAGTAAATGGAGGCCGCGATGTGGACACTGGTTTAGCTTTGCTGTTTGGGCTGCTTAATGTTGTTGGTTGTGTTGCGACTTACCTGATACTAACAAAAGCCAGTAAACAGTCTTTGCTACTGGATGCAGAAGCGAAACAATGGTTAATGGACAGTGTGATAAGTGGGGCGGTGCTGCTCGGTTTTGTGGTGGCTATGCTATTAAGCAAGAGCGCCTATGCTGCATTTGCTGTTTACGCCGATCCGACAATGGTGATTATTGCCTCAGCTTATTTCGTTTGGGTTCCGCTTAAAATGACCTTACGCGCGTTAAATCAGCTAAACAGTATTAGAAAGCTTGAATTTAGTTATTAGTCGGAAGCGAGCTGTTAATACTTGGTAAAACGAGAGCAAAAAGGCGTGAAGTAATAACTTACGCCTTTTTTGTTTGGCTTAGTTGCTGTAGCAGCTATCCCAATCGCCGTAGTTTGCGTCACCGGCAAGAACTTGCAACTCAACCTCACCCAGTACTTTAACAATGGCGGCATTGGCCAGCTCAATCACCGCATCTAACTCTGCCTGTTCGGTGAAGAAGTTAATGGCTACATGGTACTGTTCGTTAAAGTAGGCGATAAACAGCTCCCAGCCTTGCTGCTGTTGGGTATTGGCTAGCTCAGCATCTACGTCATCAAATTTTTCAATGTCTGCTACAAAACGGATTTCGGCACAGGTTTGTGCGAAAGGTCCAATCGCCATCTTTTTTAGGTGGCGGGCTTTATGGTGGCTTTTAACTTGTGGCTTGGCTAAATCAGGAACAGAGATAACAGTCATTTTAAGTACCTAGTGGAAAATAGTCATTGGATTCAGCTAGGCAATATTTTTGTGCCAAGCTGTTTGAGCGCGAGCTTAGTCTAGCTGCTGCATTGGCGCAAGCTAAAGCTGAGACTCTAGCTATTTTTGTACTAGCATAAATCACTGTACATCAAAGCTTACAGTCACGTTTTACCAATTGAGCTTGCTTTGCCTGAGATGGGTTAATATTAAACGGTGCTAGCGAAAAAGTTGTCGTTATGATTGAGCCGCTGCGCTTTTTTCGTTTCATTTGAACTTCTATTATTTTTAAGTATTCACGTTCTCGCGTGACTCCCACCTAAGGCCACTGGCCTTAGGTTTTTTTTGTCTGCAGTTTGCTGCTTAATGATAAGCAGCGAAGGGGCAACTAGCGCTGCTCATCGTCGAACTGTTTGATCAGTACCGAAGTATCGGCGCGAGAATAGCCACGTTGTTGTAACTTGGCATATTCATTATCAACTTGTTTGGCTAATGGTAAGGCAACGCCCAGTTTGTCGGCTTCATCAAAACATATTGCTAAGTCTTTTCTCATCCAATCAATGGCAAAGCCAAAGTCAAACTCATTGGCGGTCATGCTGCTAGCTCGATTGCTTAGTTGCCAGCTTCCCGCTGCGCCATGCTGTAGTACTTCTACCACTTTGTTTATATCTAGCTTAGTGGCTTCTGCTAGTTTTAAGGCCTCGGATAAACCTTGTAAGATTCCAGTGATACAAAGTTGATTAACCATTTTGCAGCGCTGACCATAGCCTACCGGCCCTATTAAGTTAACGGCTTTGGCATAGCAATCAAAAACAGCTGCTACTTTGCTTAAGGTAGATTGCTCTCCGCCTACCATTACTGTTAGGCAGCCGTTTACGGCGCCGGCCTCACCACCAGATACCGGTGCATCAAGAAATTCAAGTTGATGGGCTTTGGCTGCGCTATCTAGCTCACTGGCAATTTCTGCCGAGGCAGTGGTATGGTCAACTAAAATGCTGCCTGGTTTTGCAGCGCCAATAATGCCTTGTTCACCAAGATAAACCTGCTGCAGATCTTGATCGTTGCCTACACAACTTAAAATAACATCTGCTTGGCTAGCGGCTTCTGCCGGAGTAAATGCTTGTTTTCCTTGGTACTTAGCTAGCCACTTTTTAGCGGTGGCATCGGTGCGGTTATAAACCACCACTTGGTAGCCTTGCTGGCTTAAGTGACCAGCCATCGGAAAGCCCATTGTTCCTAAGCCTATAAACGCAACGGTAATTGAAGGTGATGTCATAACGGTTGTCCTTAACAAGTCAAACTAAGTGCAGCAACCTGTGCTGATTTATTAACGATAGTTGCATTGAACTAGTTCATTGGCAATTATTTGAGCGTATATTTAACCATTACTCAATAATTGACTTGTTTTGCTAGTTCAATCTGTTTGTTTAAACGCCAGAGACTGTAAATTGTTTAGCTATTGCCATTAAGCGCTGAACTTCAATAGGTGTTTACTAAGTTCAAGCAATAGATTGTTATTGGTGATCATTGAGTCCCAGGATAAAAATACTAACGTTAAGCCACTGCCTAGAACTATCCAGCGCCATCGATAAATACAGGTATCTTTGCCAGTAAAACGCTTGTGCAAAAAGAACATACCTGCAAAGAGCAATACTAGAAAACACCACCAATAGGCGATCTCGTATGCTTTAGGCGCTGGCATTTCTAAAGTTTGATGGCAAAACGCTAGCAAAAAGATTAGAGAGTTAAACAGAGCTGGAACTTGGAACAGGGTTCTTTGAAAGGCTTCGTTTATAAAGTAACTCGATTGCTTGGCTACAATCTCCTGCTCTAAGTAAACTAAGTCTGAGTCTAATTTTAGAGTTGTCTGTAATTTACTTATTTGGGGAATCAGCTGTTCAACTATGTATTGCCAGCGTACAAATATTTGTCTTAGTTTGCTTAAGTGAATGCTATCGACAATGTATAAAGCAAAAGGCAGGAAAATGATCGCAAACATTCCTGCTGGCTTTGATACCTGGGTAAGCAGTAAACCAAAAAGTGCAACCTTAATATAAGTGATGCGAGTGAGCGCAAGTTTGTCACTCACAATGTCAACACGGGCTTGCAGCAAATAGTCTGTAAGAAACTCTAGCTGGATCTTTTCTTTGCACATAGAGCCTCCTTTTGAGGTAATAGAGCTAATTGTAGTTACTTATAGTCTGCTCAGTGACAATAAATAGTGCTGCTTTAAGGTCGAATTTTTTGAAAAGTGCTTATTCTATAAATATCATGCAGATAGCTATATTCTGTTAAATGTAAACAAGTGAGAGAGCGTAGAGTTGCTAGACACATTACTGCTAGGTTTTAACCCAAAATCTCGACCTCTATATCTTGAAATTGCTCGATGCATCGAGAATGCCATCTTGAAGGGGCAGCTAACCTATCAAGATAAGCTGCCATCACATCGAACTCTCGCCAGTGAAATTGGCAGCAGTGCGGTAACGGTGCGACAGGCTTACCAAGAATTAGAAAGCAAAGCGCTGCTAAGCTCTGGGGTTGGCAAAGGTACTTTCGTTTCTTTTAACGTAAATCTTAGCGCTGGCATTAAAGGGCGTACTCAAAATGAGTTCAACCTTTCCTTGGTTACACCGTTAAATGGCCCCTTACTTAAGCCTTTAAGTGCTCAGTTAAGCGCGCTTGCCATTGCCGACTTAAGTGCCTATTGCGACTATGAAGCGGATGCAGGTAACCCAGAGCAGTTGGCGATTCTGCATCAATGGCTGCAAGCTCAAGGCATTGACTGTGAACAGAGCCAAGTAATTGCCTGCCATGGTGCGCAGCATGCTTTATTGGTAGCGGTATTGGCATGCACTCAAGTAGGGGATAGGGTTGCAGTAGAAAGTTTGTGTTACCCAGGGATCCTCTCGGTGCTTCGCCAAACTGGCAGAATACCTGTGCCAGTGGCGCTTGATGAACAGGGTTTACTGCCGAATTCTTTAGAGCGGCAGCATAAGCAACAAACTATACGGGCGTTAATGCTGGTGGCTTCGTGTCAAAACCCAACCGGAACGGTAATGCCGAATCAGCGGCGTGAGCAACTGGCTAAGGTGGTTAAACGTTGCGCTATTCAAGTGATAGATGATGATATTTATGGCTTTTTGGCTGCAGAAGAGATCAAACCCTTTTATCATTTTTCCCCGCAGCAAAGCATCTATCTAACGAGTTTGTCTAAGTGTGTATCGCCGAGTTTGCGGTTAGGGCTGTTGGTGGTACCTAAAAGTAGTCGTGACGATTATATAAATTTGGTGAGAACAACGGTTTGGTTGCCTTCGCCCTTACTTATGCAGCTAGCTTGTCAGTTAATTAGCAATGGAGCTGTAGCCAAAATAACCCAATGGCAGAAGCGTCAAGCCTTGGCGCGACAGAATTTGGCAAAAAATATACTCAGCGAACTAGAGTTTGTTAATCAGTATCAGGCTGAGCATAGCGCCTACCATCTGTGGCTATATTTGCCACATGGCTGGACAAGCCAAGCCTTTGTAGAGGTGATGCTCAGCCATCATATTCATCTGAGCGGTGAGCAACATTTTAGTGTTGAAGGAGAACAGCGACCGGCAGTGCGCATTAGCCTCATGGCCACGCAAAGTCTATCCGATCTAAAATATGCGCTGGGTTTAATTCGTGATGTTTTGCTACGGCGAATTTAAGCTACTCGTGGGCCTTTTGATAGGCTTTTCCCCAGTCACAAAGCAAATCTAAGGCCGGATTTAACTGCTCGGCTAAAGCGGTTGGGGTGTACTCAACCCTTGGTGGCACTTCGGCAAATACTTTGCGTTCTATCAGCTTATCTTTTTCTAAATCACGCAGTTGTTGGGTTAAGGTTTTTTGAGTGATTTTTGGGATCTCTCGTTTTAGTTCACCAAAACGTAGCGTTTTACCACGTAGTTGATACAAGATAATCACCTTCCATTTACCACCAATTACTTCAATGGCGGTCGAAACAGGGCATTCATGCTTTTGCTCTGTCAAAGAAACTTCACAATTTTTTTCTCGGCTAGAAGCCGCTGAATCCAACATTAGGCACCTCGAGGAAACTAAATATCTAATTAGTGCGTACTTGTAGTTCGCTAAAAGCGTTCTTATAGTTACCAAAAGATACTATGTTTCGTTTGGATACAAAAGTTATATCGATTGGCCAAGCGCATATTTGTTAATTTATACAAGGAATCACTCGATGTCAGCCATTTATAAGCCGGACCAAACCATTGAACTAATAAGTTTTAAGCTTTGCCCCTTTGTACAACGCTCGGTGATTACTTTATTACACAAAGGTATCGATTTTGAGATTAAGTACATTGATTTGACCAACAAACCAGACTGGTTTTTAGCACTATCTCCTTTAGGCAAAGTGCCGGTGCTTAAGTACGGCGACGATGTCTTGTTTGAGTCTGCGGTGATAAACGAATTTTTGGATGAAATAACCGAAGGTTCTTTAATGCCAAGTGATCCACTACAAAAAGCCAAAGATCGCGCATGGATAGAGTTCTCAAGCCAAGTATTAATGGCGCAGTATCAAACCTCATTAGCCAAAAATCAGGATGACTTTGCTCAAGCAGAAGCTGGGCTAAACGACAAGCTATCGCGTCTAGAAGCTTTAACCAGTGATAAGGGCTTTTTTAATGGCGAAGACTTAGCCTTAATCGACACCGCGTTAGCGCCATTGTTTACTCGTTTTGCGGCGATAGAAAGCTTGTTTGAGCGCGATTTACTTGCAAACTTTCCCAAGCTAAAGGCGCTAGGGCAACGCTTGCTAGCCTTGCCGGAAGTATCGGGCTCGGTAGTTGAGAACTTTAACTCATTGTTTGCTGACTATTTAGGTAATGCCGAGAGTTGGCTTACTAAGTAGCTCGCTAAACGTTTGTTTATTACTTTTAATGATCTTAAAGGATAAAGATATGTCTCTAAGCCAACTGTTTACACCAATCAAACTGGGCGATATAGAACTGAAACATCGTGTCGTTATGGCGCCGCTTACCCGTTCTCGCTCTGCCCAACCGGGCGACTACCCTCATGAGCTTAATGTGGAATACTATTCACAGCGAGCGAGTGCTGCTCTTATTATTAGCGAAGCTACGCAATTGTCACCTCAGGCCAAGGGTTATGCCTTTACGCCGGGTATTCATAGTGAACAACAAATTGCCGGTTGGAAAGCAATTACTGATGCTGTGCACGCCAAGGGCGGAAAAATTGTGCTGCAACTTTGGCATGTTGGCCGTATTTCCCATTCGGTTATCCAAGAAAATGGTGAATTGCCGGTTGCGCCGTCGGCGATAGCTGCAGAAGGGCAAGCTTTTACTGAACAGGGATTTTTAGATTTTGAAACGCCACGAGCGCTTGAAACAGAAGAAATAGCATCAATAGTTGAGCAGTTTAAACAAGGTGCTATTAACGCTAAAAAGGCCGGATTTGATGGGGTAGAAATTCACGCTGCCAATGGCTATTTACTGGATCAGTTTCTCAAAGACGGTACCAACCAGCGTGACGACATCTATGGTGGTTCAATAGAAAATCGAGCGCGCTTAAGCCTGGAAGTAACCCAAGCGGTGACCGAGGTATGGGGAGCGGGTAGAGTAGGGATTAGGATCTCGCCAACCGGCACCTTTAACTCTATGTCTGATAGTAATCCTCAAGCTTTGTTCAATTACTTGGTTGAGCAGCTTAGCCCCATGAAGCTTGCCTATCTCCACGTAGTAGAAAATTTTGCTGGAGCCAGCAGCGAGGGTTTCGATTTTACTCAGTTACGCAGCCGCTTCGCGGGCGCATACATGGCAAATGGTGGTTATAGCGCGAACAGCGCGGAACAAGCCATTGCAGAAGACAATGCCGACCTCGTGTCGTTTGGCTCTCCGTTTATTGCCAACCCTGATTTACCCGAGCGCTTTAAACAAGGTGCAGAGTTGAATGAGTTGGACCAAGACACTTTATATGGTGGTGGAGCGAAAGGTTATACCGATTACCCCTTTCTAATGAGTGTAAGCTCTTAAGTTTTCATTTCTTTGCGAAAAAGCTTAAGCAAGAAATGTTTGTGCAAGTCCACAATTCCCTGTGGTGTTTGGCCTCGCGTGCGAGGCCTTTTTTGTGTTATTGAATCGAGCGATAAGCTTGCTGAAAACCATTAAGAATCACTGGAAATGCAGTTTGTTGCTGGCTGCTTTTAACAATGTAAGCCACCGACATTATTTGGCTACTTTGTAAGTCTTCTATTAGTTTCTTATCCGCTACAACATTTACCTCGCACAGCTTTTTATCGCAGTTGGTAATAGGCAGATGTAATGGTTTTTGTTCATCTATCTTTAAACCAATTCCCTTTTTAGGATCTGCTTTGGCACTAATTCTAATTTTTAGAATAGGTTGTTCACTGTGATCAAAATAGCTTACGCCTGCGATGACATCGGCAGCATCGCCTTGCTTTTTCATTACCATTTGGGTAATAACACAAGGCTTTCCTACCGGGCATTTTACTGTCCAAGCTTCAAAGTCTTCAGCATAGCTAGAAAAAGATATTAAAGCAGAGCACAGAGTTAAAATTAGATATTTCATCAGTTTTCCATAACAAAAAAGGGAGCCATAAGCTCCCTTGTTTAGAACATCAATCTTATGCTGGCAATAGAGTTGATGGCGCAGATTTGCTGCGCTTGCGAGAGCTTAGCAACAATACTACTGCGACTAATACCAATAACCAAGTGCTAGGCTCTGGTACTGAAGCACCCGGCCCAGGTACAAATTCTACAATTGGCAGTTGGCGCATTGTCACATTGCCGTCTTCGGTAAAGGTTAGGCCTGTAACAAAAGCTGCGGTGTCTGTTGGATCTACTTCGTTACTAATATCGATACCAGTAACCCGGAAACGGTCAACGCCATCAATACCAAAATCATAGGCGGCTCCTGCTGCAACATTAGCAACTTGCTCCCATTCAACACCATTCCAAAGCCAAATAAAGAACATGTCGTCATCAAAACCAATTGGTAAGGTAACCGTACGGATCCTGTTTTGACCTTGATCTACGATGTAGTCGTAACCTACAGCAACGTCTGGATCAATAAACACTAGTTCATTAGCGTTTACATTGAAATCGAATGACCAGCCGCCATCAACTACTACTGGCATAATTGGGTTCTCTGGGGTAGCGCCAGGTAATGCGCCTTCGCGTATTGCAAAGCGCCAAACACCGTCTTCGCCAGTGTTTGAGCTAGATACTAAATCTAAAATGTCCTCACTGAATGAGCCCGGCAAAGCGAAAAAGTTTTCGCCGTCACCTGCGTCATAACCCGCTTGGGCTGGAGTGCCGCCTAGACCATTCTCACCATTTGAAGCATCGCCAGTTGTCCATTGCAATTGGTCGTAACGAAACTCAACATCAAAGTTGCCAGCACCAGTGTCTGAACGGTCAATCAGAACTGCTTGAAAGCTATTGGTTTTAGAATCATTTGAGCTGTAATAACCAACGTTATCCCAAGTAACCGCGACTACCCCATCACTAGGGCTTCCAACGTATACTTCACCACAGCCATTACAACGAGTATCAACATCCGCCCAAAATGGCGCAATTATTGGTTGTTCAGCGATAGGGAAGGCAACTGGAGTAAAGCCAGACAATGAACTTTCAAAGGTAATGTTACCGTTGTTGTTTATGAAAAACTTATCATAGTTATTGTCAAAATAGTTAATTTGAAACGGTAGATCTAGCAGATTAGAAGAGCCATCATCATTTCTGCCCATCGCCAACTCGCCGTAGCCGGCATCGCCGCCAAATCCACTTAACATAGTGGCTTGAGCAGCAAAGGAGCCTAATAATAGGCTGGCTGTTGTAAATAACGCCAAAGATGTCTTTTGCACAAGTATATTCCTTTAATATGTTACAAATATGTTTAGTTAAGCTGATGTTTTATAATAATATTTTCGGAACTATTGATAGCAAAAATCGAGCCTGTCTTAACTAGTCTTTATAATTCATAAGCTTATGCTCGATTGTTTGGACCTCTAGAGTAGCAGTTGTAAAATTTATCGACATAAAAGTTTATAAACATAACGCTTTATAAACCCTAGGTAAGGTATCAGTTGCTTGTAACCTGCTTTGTTGCTAAATTCGCCAGCCAATTTTCTACCGTTTGGTGCTATGCGTTTATTAAAGTCTACTGTTCACCCTGATCTCAGTTCCCTTGATGGCAAGGTTTTAGAGCGAGTTGCTGCAAGAGCAATTGTGCTAAAGGGGGAAGATATTTTGTTAATGTATACCGAGCGTTATAACGATTACACCTTGCCTGGCGGCGGTGTTGACCAAGGCGAAAATCTGATTGAAGGCTTAAAGCGGGAGCTGAGTGAAGAAACTGGTGCTCAGAATATACGCGATATTCAGGCCTTTGGCTGCTATGAAGAATATCGCCCCTGGTATAAAGATGATGCTGATTACATGCATATGCTGTCCTATTGCTACTTGTGCAAAATTGATGATGAACTTGCAGAAAATGCCTTAGAAGACTACGAAATCAACAATGGAATGAAGCCCGTCTGGTTGAACATTCATAGCTCCATCGCCCATAACCTAGAGACTATCGCCAGTAATCCTAAAGCGGGTATGTCGGTTGAGCGCGAGACCTTTTTACTGCAAAAAGTGGTGGCGGAATGTTTGATCAACTCGCCACTTAAGCAGGCGGTTTAAGTGCGCGCCACCAAAAACACTGATAGAGCTTTCTCTGGTCGCCACTTGGTGTCGATGCTAAAGCCTTGCTGTTGAAAGCTATTCAGCAGTTCTTGCTCGGTAAACACTCTTACTAAAGGCATCAGGCCTAGTGCTTTACCAATTGGGCCAATTAGCTTAAAAAATTTCATTCTGTCGCCCAAACAAGGAGTGCTACTAATTAGCACCCCACCTGGTTTTAGCCAACTTTTTATGGTCGCTATAGCGGTTTCTTTGTCTTCCAATAGGTGAATCAGGTTAAGTGCAAAGACGATGTCTACTGGCTCATCTACCACTAATTCTTCGACTGTTGCTTGCTGAAAGCTTAGATTGTCTATTTGCTGTTCTTGGCGTTTTCGCTCTGCAATATCTAACATTGCGGCTGAGATATCGGTGGCGAGAATATGCTTTAGATAAGGGGCATGTAGTAATGCGGTTGAGCCGGTACCACAGCCCACTTCAATGGCCGTAGCATCTTTAGAAAAGTACTCGCGGCTAAGTGCCAGTTTTTTCTCATAGCTGGGAATATCTGAAATAGTGCGCTTAGCGTAAGAGCTAGCATGTTTGTCCCAAAACTTATTGCGAGTATCCATCAACATTTTCCCTAATGAGTTGCGTTTAGCGCTGATTGAGTGAATAGTAATCATGCTTAAAACAGGTAGCAATAATCAATAATGCATCTTAGGTATACGTATTTGTATGGATAGGCGTTCTATAAATTTTGATTGGAATAGGGCTCGGGCTTTTTTGGTCACCGCTGAAGAAGGCTCTTTATCCGCTGCTGCACGCGCATTAGCGATGACTCAGCCTACTTTAAGTCGCCAAGTGGCGGCCTTAGAGCAAGAGCTAGGGGTTTCCTTGTTCGAGCGAGTGGGGGGCAGGCTAAGCCTCACCACCAGTGGTGTAGAGTTATTGGCACATGTTCAAGCCATGGGCCAAGCGGCGAATAATTTGTCTTTATCTGCTTCAGGTAGGGCAGAAGCCATTGAAGGTGATGTATGCATTTCAGCTTCGGAGGCCGTGGCAGCTTTTGTTCTGCCGAGTATTGTTGAGAAACTACGGTTACATGCCCCAGGTGTGCGAGTAGAGATTATTGCCAGCAATGATTCTAGCGACCTATTACGCCGAGAAGCAGATATTGCCATTCGGGCATATCAACCTACCGAATTGGAGTTAATCGCTCGCCGTGTTGCAGATATTGATGTGCATTTATATGCGGCTAAAAGCTACTTAGCAAAGTGGCCACAGCCTCGCACTATTCAAAGTTTGGCTGATGCAAAGTTTCTCGCTTTCGATAAAAACGATGAGTTGATTAATGAGCTGGCTAAGCTTGGTTTCTCACTTAAGCAAAGTAACTTTCCGGCGGTAGTTAGCAACCATTTAGTCCAGTGGGAGCTGGTGAAACAGGGCGTTGGTATTGGCTTTATGTTAGAGCAAGTAGGCGACAGCGAGCCCTTGGTGGAGCGCGCCTTTCCTTCTCTAGCTGCAATCGCTACACAATCTTGGCTGGTGGTTCATCGAGAGCTAAATACCAGCCGACGACTGCGTATGGTGTATGACTTTTTGGCCGAGCAACTAAGCTAGCTGTAATTCTATACTTTCACTTAGTTGCTGTTCTACACAATTGGCTTCTTCGCCGCTTCGGTCAATCACCAAAAAGTCGCTAGTTTGCTGCAAGCTAATCAAAGGGTGATGCCATACCCCGCTGTGATAGTTAACGCCTTGGTCAGGCTGTGCCCAAAAAGCGCAAATGCTATCTTCATCTAGCTCACCAGGTTTTGCCACCACTACCACGTAGGGGCGTTGGGACAAGGGCATAAATAGCTGGCTGCCATAGGGATGGTGTTCCAGCATATCTATGGCTAGTGGCAGCTGAAAGGCTTGACCGCGAAATATCGAGACAATCAGCTTGGCTTGGCTGCCACTGGCTTGTAATTCTGCCAAGTCGTGGAAGCGACTGGTGGTTCCACCATTGATTGCAAAAGGCGAGACTCGGTCGCAGGCCACCACATCACCAAAGGGCGCAAAGGCCGCTTGAGTAAGCGGCTGTAAGCTGAGTTTTTTCATTGCCATTCCTTAAGCTGATTTACCCCATAAGCGCAGGCGACTGATGCCGCCATCGGGGTAAATATTCACTCGAATATGAGTGATGGTGCCAAGCGAGTTTAGCTCGTTAAAGTGATGGTCATTGTCGGCGCTAAGTGACTTAGCGGGCAATAACTCCTGCCAAAACATACTCTGGCTGATCAAGCTTAAATCGTTAGGATCTTGAATATTGGCGGCTTGTATCGACAGTTTGTCGGGGAAGTTACCTTTAAAGTGAGTGGTGGCCACTTCAATTTTATCAACCTCGCCAGCTTGGCCTAAAGCAATAATGCACCAATCGTTACCCGGCTCTCGGCGGCGACGGGTTTCCCAACCATCGCCCATGTTAACGCCTTTGCCTGGCGCAAGTAGATTGCTGGGCGTACCGTAATGCGCATCATTGTATCCAATGACTCTGCCGCCATTTTTAAGGGCAACTAGATCAATGCTTTGCTCACTTGAGTGTTGTGGGATGGGGTGGCCAAATACCCGTAAACGGGCAATGCCACCATCGGGGAAAATATTAATTTTTAGATGACTAATCGGCTGCTCAGTGTCTACTGCAAAAAAGTGGTGGTTATCGGCACTTAAAGCACTGGCAGAGAGAATACTGTGCCATTGGGTATCACTTGGTGGTGTATCTTGCTCGCAGTAGCAGGCTTCAACACTGGCCGCTGGGGCAAAATTACCGGTAAAAAAGCTAGTATCTAGTTGTAGTCCTTTAACCTTGCCTGCAACCCCTAGTTTTACGATGCACCAGTCGTGGCCTGCATCACGACGGCGGCGGCTTTCCCATCCGTCCATCCATTTGCCGTTATCATCATATTTGTCTGGGTAAAACAGCGCCGGCAAGTGGTTGAGCATGCGCTCGGCTTTGGCAAAAAAATCGTCACTCACTGCGATGATTTGGCTGCCTAAACGGTTGTCGGCTAAGTTTACACACTGTTGGCTAAAGGCTGGCGCATCGGTGGCAGCTGGGGCAGTTATGGCTTGGCTCATAGTTATCCTTAAATTTGTTGAGAGAATGCGCTAATTGGCTCATTGTCTACTTGTTTGGTTCAATTGTTTCACTGCTGCTTAGTGGTTCCCCTTATTGGGTTCTGTAAACAACAGTGAGGTAATGTTTAGTGGTGAGCTTCTAGCTCATCAAGTAATTGATAATTATTGCTGACTTGGTTGCTATGGGTTTGGGCTGAATGCGCTAAGTAATCGTAGACCTTGTTGCTTAAATGGGCGAGCAAGCTCATCGGCGCTGCATAGCTGTCTAAGGCAGAGTGATTGCTCATCGGGCAGACCAATAATTGACTTACTTGAGTGCGATAGCATTGGCCACTTTGGTCGGTAATTAGCAGGCAATTAAGATTTTGTAATTGCTCTATAAGTGCCGTAAATAATTTGGGTCTGCGGCGAATACCTATCACTATCACTAAGTCTTTATCGCCAAGTTGCGCTAGCTCTTCACCAATGCTTTGACCCGGAACCGGCAATAAATACACCTGTTTGCGACACTGCATTAATTGCTGGCGAAAGTGCAAAGCCAGTGGATAGCTGTTGCGATAGCCAATAATAGTTATCCGTTTGGCTTGGCTAATTTGCTTCACTAAAGCCTCGCAATCAATCTGTTCTAGCTGCTTAAATACCTGACTAATGGCGGCTAAATCGCTGTGTTCACTAGTATCGCTCGCTTCACTGGTTAACAGTGGTTGTCCCCATTCGCGCTCTTGGCGGAGCTCGTCACAGACTTGTTGATGATCTTGGTAACCCAGTTGACGGAAAAAACGGCTCACACTGGCTTTGGACACTTGGCAAGCGCTAGCGATTTCGGCGGTTGATTGAATCAATACTTTATCGGGATGATGCTGCAAGTAATCTGCTACTACCCGCGCTTTGGCCGAAAGCTGTGGATAGTGTTCAACAATACGTTGGTTAAATGCACAGGCCGATTTTGTCATGATTACTTAAGGTCCTTTTAATTTCATTATTGCTTACAGCTTATAACACTGCAGAAATAAAGCTTTGTAACTCGGTGGTTTGGGGCTGAGCAAACACCTGTTTGCTGTCGCCGGTTTCCCACACCTTTCCTTGGTGCATAAAGACCACTCTATCACCAACGTCGCGAGCAAAGTTCATTTCGTGGGTGACTAAAATTAGCGTCATGCCTTCGGCGGCTAGTTGTTCCAATACTTTGAGTACTTCGCCTACCAGCTCAGGGTCGAGGGCCGAGGTGATTTCGTCACACAGCAATACTTTAGGCGACATAGCCAAAGAGCGGGCAATGGCCACGCGTTGTTGTTGGCCGCCCGACATGCTAGTGGGGTATTGATCAAACTTGTCGGCTAAACCCACTTTTTCTAGCACTTCTTTTGCTAGCTCGCTACATTCTTGCTGACTTTTACCCAGTACTAACTTGGGCGCTAACATAATGTTTTCGCCAGCGGTCATGTGGGGGAAGAGGTTAAAGTTTTGAAACACCATACCTACACTACGGCTAAGTAGCCTAAGCTGTTTTTCGTCTTCGCTTACCGCTTGTTTATCTACAATAATGGCACCACTTTGAAAGGGTTCTAAACCATTAATGCAACGCAATAGAGTGCTTTTCCCAGAACCGCTGCGGCCAATAATAGAGATAACTTCGCCAGCCTTTATTTTTAAGTCTATGCCTTTTAGCACATGGTGTTGGCCGTAATACTTATGAATTTGTTCAATACTAACCAGTGACATTGAGCTTCTTCTCCAAATGCTTGCTGTATAAAGACAGCGGGAAACACAACAAAAAGTACAGCGCTGCCACTAAGGCAAACACTTTAAAGGGTTGGAAGGTGGCATTGTTAAGCATGGTGCCGGATTTAGTTAACTCTACAAAACCAATAATGGATGTGAGTGCAGTGCCTTTCACCACTTGCACCGAAAAGCCAACGGTAGGGGCAATGGCTACGGTGAGTGCTTGCGGCAAAATAACGTAGCGCATGGTTTGAAAGAAGCTCAAACCCAAGGTGCGAGATGCTTCCCATTGGCCCTTGGGTAAAGACTCGATACAGCCGCGCCAAATCTCACATAAAAAGGCACTGGTGAATAAGGTTAAACCAATGATGGCAGCGCTCCAGGCGCTCACGTCAATGCCAATTAGTGATAAACCGAAGAAGGTAACAAACAGCTGCATTAACAGAGGTGTGCCTTGAAACAGCTCTACATAGCCTTTAACCAAGGCGCTTAACACTGGGTTTTTGCTTATGCGCATAAAGGTTAGCAAAAGGGCAACTAAGCCACCGCTGGCAAAGGCAATAAGTGATAACAAGACCGTCCAACGCGCTGCCAGTAGCAAGTTGCGTAAGATGTCCCAATCGGTAAATTGCATCATATTGAACTACTCCTACAATGCAGGGTTTTTGAAAAGGCGACGAGCGGCCAGCTCAAACAGTTGGCGCATGGCAATGGCTAGCAGCAAATAAATCAGTGCGGTGAGCAAGTAAGATTCAAAGCTTAAAAAGTTGCGCGACTGAATAAAGTTGGCTGAGAACGTGAGCTCTTCGACAGAGATTTGCGAGACCACCGCCGAGCCCAGCATCACGATAATGCATTGGCTAACTAAGGCTGGATAGATACGTTGAAACGCAGTGGGTAATACAATGCGGCTAAAAATGTGCCAGTGGCTTAAGCCTAAGGTTTTACCCGCTTCCCACTGGCCTTTAGGGGTGGCCTCTATACCTGCACGAATAATTTCGGTGAGGTAGGCGCCTAGGTTAATCACCATGGCCAAGCAGCCCGCTTGCCAAGCACTTAGTTTTACACCCAAGGCTGGCAAGCCAAAAAAGATGAAGAATAACTGCACAATAAACGGTGTATTGCGAATGACTTCTACATAGGCGCTTATGAGCCAGCGCAACC
Organism: Agarivorans litoreus; assembly: GCF_019649015.1. Taxonomy (NCBI): domain Bacteria; kingdom Pseudomonadati; phylum Pseudomonadota; class Gammaproteobacteria; order Alteromonadales; family Alteromonadaceae; genus Agarivorans; species Agarivorans litoreus. The sequence continues at coordinate 3,595,611 of NZ_BLPI01000001.1, forward strand.
AAGCTTTATTACTTATTTTACCCGCAGCCCCCGCAGTACCGAGTAAGATCCCAGCAAAGGTTGAATACAAGGTGAGCTCGGCAGTGGTGAGTAAGCCCTTGGCAAGCTCAGGCATGTAGGGCAGTAAGCCACTAAAGTCTAGTTGGTAGCTCATGGCGCGCTCCTTTAGTACAACTCTTTAGGTAACGATGTTTTAAACCATGCAAGCGAGAGTTTCTCTAACTCACCACTTTGTTTTGCTTTAGCAATTAGCTCGTTTACTTTGGCAACCAGAGCTGGCTCGCCTTTAAGTACACCTACATAACACGGAGAGTTTTTAAGTAAGAACTTAGTCTCTGGCTTACGGTTTGGAACGCGTTTGGCAATTTCTGTGGCAACTAAATTACCGGTGGCAATAAGCTCCACTTGGCCTGATAAGTAAGCAGACAGGGTAGTGTTATTGTCTTCAAAACGTTTAATGGTGGTAGAACTATCCACCAACTTGCTTAGCTCTATGTCTTCAACTGCGCCACGGGTAACACCAACGGTTTTACCTGCCAGTTGCTCCGCAGAATCAACGCTAACCTCTGCGGCACCAAATACACCAAGGAAAAATGGTGCGTATGCATCACTGAAGTCGATGGCTTTTTCACGCTCGGCGTTTTTACCTAGGCTAGAAATAACCAAATCAACCTTGCGGGTTTGTAAGTAGGGAATGCGGTTAGCGCTAGTTACTGGCACTAATTCTAGTTTTACATCCAGTTGCTCTGCTAGGTAGCGAGCCATATCAATGTCGTAACCCATGGGTTGTAAATCACTCCCCACCGAGCCAAACGGAGGGAAATCTTGTGGCACGGCTACTTTTAATACGCCGCGCTCCATTAAAGTAGCTAGTTGGTCGGCATGGCTTACGGTGCTGCTTAGAGCGCAAAGTAAAATGGCTGCGCTAGCAAATAGTTTTTTGAAGGTATACATAAAGCTTCCTTAGCGAGTTTGCTGGTGGTGAAACGAATGAATCTTTTATTTTTCATTTGCAACGTACGAGCCATTAAGCCAGCGATGAAGTAAGTATTTAATAATTCCTTTAAATACATAAGGTTATAGCCTGAAACTTGATAGGGGGGTGAAGATGATCTAGCGGAGGGTGTTTAATATTTACCCATCTTGGTGCTGTTCGGGATCTGTTTGGTGCATGAATTACTACTAAAGTGGTATTTGTGTATTTGCTTGAAACAAATCGCAAGTATTTGTCTAAATCTCGTTTTTTGAAACAATTTTTTAAGTTTAACTGTTTGTTTTAAATGGGCTTTAATGCCTGTGATAGAAAAGTGATAAGTTCGTGAATTGGTTGGGACATGTGCTTCTTATACTGGATTTGACTGTTAAATAAGGACCGCAAAAGGAGCGAACCATGGATCTCAAGTCATCTCTGTTAGCAATGCCGTTTATTGCTGTAAGTACATTAAGCCAAGCCGCGGTAGTAGACGTTAAAATTACTAACTTAACGCAAGGTATTTACTACACCCCTTTATTGGTAACTGCACATACTTCTGACGCCCACCTATTTGAAGTAGGTACAGCGGCATCGCCAGCCCTGCAAATGATGGCAGAGGGTGGAGACATCTCTGGTTTAGTCACAATTGCCGACGGTATTGGTGCTGTTTCATCAGCCAATCCAGCAGCTGGTTTGTTAGCACCAACCGATTACGTGATGGTGAGTGACCTAGATACTGGCAGTAACACCCATCTGAGTATTGTGGCGATGTTATTGCCAACCAATGATGGTTTTGTAGGTAAAGACAGCTGGGAAATTCCAAGTGAAGCAGGCACTTATACCTTCTACATGAATGGTTACGACGCTGGCACCGAAGCCAACGATGAGATTGTAAACGGCGGCGGAGCTTCTGGTACTCCCGGTATTCCAGCAAACCCTGGCATGAATGGTGGAACTGGCGGCAGTGGCGTAGCTACAGCATCAAGCAATACCAACATTCATATTCACCCTGGTAATGTGGGTGACCAAGATGCAACGGGCGGCATGAGTGACCTAGACAGCCGTATTCACCGCTGGTTAAACCCAGTTGCAAAAGTGGTTGTTACCGTTAAGTAATTAAGGAGGATCTATGGCTATCTCAAGTTTTAGTAAGAGAGCCTTGGCCGTAGCGGTAATGGCGGCAGGACTAAGTGCATGTGGCAGTGATGATGAACAAATCGTCGTAGTTGAGCCAGATACGTTAGGGTATGAAGTAACCATTTATAACGACACCTCGGCGCAGCCCTTATCACCAGCTGTAGTGGGTATTCATAGTGCAACCATCAGTTTATGGACATTGGGAACTTCTGCTAGCGTTCCTCTAGAAACCATGGCTGAAGGCGGCGATGCTAGCCAGTTAGCAGACATGTTTACCGGAGATAATGTTGCTGTTACAGGTGCTGGCGCTATTGGCCCAGGCGCTTATGAAACCTTAATGATAAGTGCTGCTGAGCGCAGCGACATGCAGTTATCACTAGCCACTATGATGGTGAACACTAACGATGCATTTACTGGGCTAAATGGTATTGATATTGGTGGTTTAATGGTAGGTGATAGCATGACCTACAGCTTGCCAGCCTATGATGCTGGAACCGAGCAAAACAGCGAAGCGGTGGGAACTATTCCTGGCCCAGCCGACGGCGGTGAAGGGTTTAACGCGGCACGTGATGATGTAATGAATAAAGTTTCGCGTCATCCCGGTCTAGTTACACAAGCCGACGACCCTGCGTCAGTATTGCGGCCAGATCATCGATTGTCTGGCACAGTGGGAAGAGTAGTGATTACTCGTACCAACTAGCGCAGAGAACACTACACCCGTACTTAGGTGCGGGTGAGTGCCTTATTCATTGTGGTCGTTCATTACAAGGAAAGGAGCCTATATGTCCCCGCGGATCCTGGTCATTGAAGACGACCACGATATTAATAACCTGATCACCATGAATCTAAACGACATGATGTATCAAGTGGAAAGCTGTGAGAATGGCGCGCAAGGTTATGCCAAAGCCAGCAGCGATAACTTCGACTTAATCGTGCTTGATTTAATGCTACCCGGCATGGACGGTTTAGACATTTGTCGGCATCTTCGCGCCGAGCAACACAATACGCCAATTTTAATGCTCACCGCACGCGACTCAGAGGCCGATCGGGTAGTGGGTTTAGAAATGGGCGCAGATGACTACCTCACTAAACCCTTTAGCGTGCGCGAGCTGCAAGCAAGAGTGAAAGCCATGTTGCGCCGCGTTGATATGCTAGTGCAAAGCCAGCAACAAACCGACGCCACTACCATGCAGTGGAAAGACTTATCCATCGACATTGGTCGTCGCCAAGTATCGGTGCGTAATCAGGCGGTGGAGCTTACTTCTACCGAGTTTGATTTACTGCTGCATCTGGCCAAATCACCGGGTTTAGTATTCAGCCGAGCCCAGCTATTAGACCAAGTTTGGGGCTATAAACACAGTGGCTACGAGCACACCGTAAATTCGCATATCAATCGACTACGCACCAAGTTAGAAAGCGACCCTTCTAATCCTGAATACGTGCTAACTGTGTGGGGAGTAGGGTACAAGTTTAATGATGTTTAGATTCATCAGTTCTTTTTACAGCAAGCTGATGCTGGCTGTGGTGGTGTGTTTTATTTTAGCCGGTGGCTTGCTACTGGGCTTGGCTCATCAAAGCTCGCAGCAATATCAAAACGAAATAGAGCAAAAGCTGCATTTACAGTTAGCTGAACACTTAGTACATGACAGCCAGCTATTTATCGATGGTGAACTGGATCCTAAGGCCATAAAGCAAGCATTTCATTCGATGATGATTTTGGGCCCAAGTTTTGAGTTTTATATCCTTGATACCGCGGGCAAGGTGGTGACCTACTCAGCAGATCCTAGCAAAATTAAACGCAAACAATTGGATTTAAAGCCTATTCAAGACTTTATCGATGGTGCCAGAGCGATGCCGATTGTTGGTGACGATCCGCGTTCACCTTCAAGGCGTAAGATTTTTTCGGTAGCTGAAATTCGTGAAGGAAATATTCTTAAAGGATATCTGTACATCATTATTGGTGGGGAGATCTACGACAGTGTTGCCGAGCTGTTGCAAAGCAGCCACATTATGAAATTAAGCATGCTAGGGCTTTTGTTTATTTTAGGTTTTAGTTTATTGGTGGTATTTCTTATCTTCGGTTTGCTTACCAAACCACTGCGTCGCCTAGCCAAGGATATTGATCAGTTTCAGCAGGTTGGTTTGGAGCAAACCGCCAACATTGCAGGGCATTGGCAAAATAACTCTCACGATGAAGTGCAAAAGCTAGGCGCTGCATTTAGTGATATGGCCACCACCATTAAGGGCCAATATCAAAAGGTTAAAGACACCGACCAATTGCGCCGAGAGCTTATTTCTTATGTTTCTCACGACCTGCGAACACCGCTGGCATCGCTGCAAGGTTACTTAGAAACGTGGCAGTTAAAGCACCGAGATTTATCCCCTGAAGAAGGTGAGCAGTTAATTAAAGTGGCCTTAAGCAGCGCACGCAAAACCTCTAGCTTAGTAGAGCAGCTATTCGAGCTAGCCCACTTAGACAGTGATTCGGCCACCATAAATGAAGAACCCGTAGCGATTGCGGAGCTGGCGCAAGACGTGATCCAAAAACTGCAGTTAGCCGCCCAGAAAAAGCAAGTGGTAATGAGTGTCGAGCCGCAAGACCCATCCTTAGTCGCCTGCGCCGATATTCAACGTATTGAGCGAGTGTTTACCAACTTGTTGGAGAACTCGATCCGTCACTGCAGCGAAGGTGATGAGATTAAAGTAACCATCGATCAAGCGGAGCTGGGCAAAAAATTAGCCATTACCGTAAGTGACACTGGCACCGGGATCCCCAGCGATGATTTACCACATATCTTCGACGCCCATTATCGAGCAGCCAATCGAGCGAAAGATAAAAGTTCGCATGGTGGTTTAGGGTTGGCCATTGCTAAACGAATAGTGCAACTGCATCGTTCATCAATTAGCGTTGAGTCCACCTTAGGCGAAGGCACCCGTTTTAGTTTTACCTTAGATAAACCTATGTAATTCTGCACTTTTCACTGGGCTGGCGCTTATCGGTGTAGCCCAGTGAATGTTGATAGCTAGGCGCTGGCTTGTGCAGTTTTTAACTTCTTGTTGTTGCTGTTTGTTGCACAATAAAACTGCTGATTAAGCTATGCGCTTTGTGCATATATTCCCTGAGTTAAATTCATTAGTTTGAGGAAACAGAACTGCGTACACTCCGCGCTTCTTTTGGTTACCCGCAAATAAAATACCCTATGTTTTCGCAATCTATTCTGGCTCAAATGCTGAGAATACTGCTGTTATTAAGCTTAACGCTGCTTGTGGTGCATCACTCGCCAGGTTTATTAAAGCTGTTGGCCGAACAGGCTATGAATAGCGGCTGCCATCAAATTAATGATGATGCCTCACAGCATCAACATCACTCTCACCACCATTCTCATCATTAAGTAAGAGGCTTACATGAGTATTTTTCGCTTTCCTGCATTGGTTTGGCTAGGCATTGGTATCTTGGTTATCTCGCTCGGTATTCGCCAGTCCTTTGGTATTTTTATGATGCCGGTATCAGAGCACTTTCAGTTAGGTAGAGAGTTTTTTAGCTTTGCCATTGCCTTGCAAAATTTGCTGTTTGGTATGTTCCAACCTTTTGTGGGTATGGCCGCAGATAAGTGGGGAGCAAAACGAGTGATAGTGCTGGGAGCGGCAGCTTATGCACTGGGTTTATATTTAAGCTCAATCGCTACGCTGCCTAGCATGTTGTATCTATCCTTAGGCGCATTGGTGGGGCTTGGGCTTAGTGCCACGAGCTATGTGATTGTATTAGGCGCAGTTGCTAAAGTAGTACCTGCTAAACATGCTGCAAAGGCCTTTGGCTTAACCACTGCGGCAGGCTCCTTTGGTATGTTTGCAATGATTCCTGGCGCGCAACTTATGTTAAGCCAAATGGGCTGGCAGCAAGCTCTGCAAGCTTTTGCTTTGTTATGCGCGTTAATGGTGGCGTTTGCCATGTTTATGAAAACCGCTAAACCTAGCACTGAAGAGCAAGCGGTAGTAGACGATAAGCAAACCCTTAAAGAGTCCTTACAAGAGGCGTTTTCCCATAAAGGTTATTGGCTTATTCATGCTGGTTTTTTTGTCTGTGGTTTTCATGTGATGTTTATTGCCACTCACCTGCCTAGTTACCTCGCCGATAAGAATTTAAGTGCCACAACCGGGGCCATGGCTTTGGCTTACGTGGGCATCTTCAATATTTTTGGCTCGTATTTTTGGGGCGTAATGGGCGACAGATTTAGCAAGCGCCATGTTATGTCGGCCTTGTATCTTATGAGAACAGTGGTCATCGCTGGTTTTGTGAGTTTGCCAGTGACCGAGAGCACAGCAGCATTATTTGGTGGCGCTATTGGCTTTTGTTGGTTAGGTACTGTGCCGCTTACCTCTGGTTTGGTTAGGCAAATATTTGGCGCTCGCTACTTATCTACCTTGTATGGTTTAGTGTTTTTTACGCATCAAATAGGCAGTTTTTTAGGTGCCTGGGTTGGTGGGCGTATTTATGATTATTACGGCTCTTACGAACCTATATGGTGGTCAACTGTGGCACTGGCTTTTATCGCCGCACTGATTCATTTGCCGATTAATGATAAACCGGTAATGCGTTTGGCAGCTGCGAGTTGATCCTATCATGGTGATATAGATTTACCTCTTCCTAACACGTCTTTGGACAAAAACGTTTCACACATTCGATAGCCAAGACTGTGCTTTTCAATCCCATTATCTTCGCCGAGTAGCGCAAATGAACAAGGGAGCAGAGTTGAAGTCTGTTTGAGCGTAGCGAGTTACTTCAACTCCCTTGTGAATGCGCAACGGAGGATCTAAGAAGATGCAGGGCGAGCTTTCTTTTTGCTTAGCTAAGCTTTGCTCGTTGAAGCTTAATGACGTCGCCGCAGGCGAAAGCCTTTACTCTATAGTTAACACATAAAGGGGCATAAACGAGCTATCCATTACCTTAGCTAAACCTAATCATTAACAATTTGTTGTTTCCAAAACTAAAAAGGCCGCTCAATTAGCGACCTTTATCTGCTTGTTAGATACCCTGACAACTCAACTTATGGGTTGTAGTTATCGTGGGTATTGGTCAATTTGTAGAATGTGACTTTTGCGTAGTCGCTATCGTTACTGCTGTTGTCTTGCAGGTAGATGCCGGCTTTAAAGTACATGTAGTTACTGGAATCATCGTAACCACTGCCAGACATGTTGATAGTTTTGCTGGCGAGCTGGCTGCCATTTTGGCTGATCTTGGCAGTAAGTGAGTCGCCATTCACCGTAATGGTATAAGAGAACTCTTCGTTCAAGGCGATACCGCTTGATGGGTTAGCGGTGCTGTTTAAATCACCGTTTGAACTCACCATGCTGCCTAGTAGGTTGTACCAGGTTTCGTTACCACCGTCTGATTTCGACGTTTCGTGGGCAAAGTAAATCGCGCCATTACTGTTACCCGGTAGTTTGTGGTAGTAAAGGCGGATAGGTTCGTTCCCTTCTGCATGAATTTGGCCAATTACAATTCGGCCCACTTGCTCGTTGTTTGAACTTGTTGTGGTCACGTGATTTACCGCAAGGGTGGCGTCTAGTACACCGTCAATGCCACCAAAGGCGCTTTGGCTGCTGCTTGGTATGCTTGAGAATGCCCAGTTATTGTCTTTACCGCTAGTTGAATACGAGGTATCTCCACGGCGTAGCATTTCACGTAGTTCGGTACGTACAAACTTGGTACCACTTGAGGTAGTTACTCCCTTAACTGGTGTATAAAACACCATGCCGCCGTCGCTGCCGGTGTAGAAGTAGTTATCTTCGTAACTTGCCGCTAGCTCTACTTCTTTAATTGAAGTGGCGTAACCGTCGCCTTCATCTACTGGAATGCTTAGGTACCAGTCTAATAGATCAAAGTTGCCAGAAGGTGCTTTAGACGCATCAAGATTGTGGTCGTTCGACCCACCGTTGTCGCTGTTTCCATAAACTTCTGCTTCGGTGATATCAGTCCAAGCGCTGCCTGCACTGTTAGAGAATACTTTAATTCTGATCCACTGGGCTTGGATGTCATCAACATCGTAGCTTTCTATGTCAGCCGTATTGCCAGTGCTGCTGCCAGAGTAGACTTTAGTCCACGAGTTTGAACTGCCATCGGCTAAAGCTCGCACTTCAAATTGGTAAGTTCGTTGGTCGCCTCGCCCCCAAGCTATGCCAACATCAGTTACTGATTGTACCGAGCCTAAATCGAGCACTAAGTTAACCGGTTGGTTTTGCGCCGCCCAGCGTGAAGAGAAAGCAGTGTTACCATCAATGGCCTTGGAGGCAGGGTAGCTTGAGTGAGCACCTCCCCAGTCACTTGCGCTTTGTATGTCTAGCGTAGCGGCTTGAGTTAGCGATGCGGAGAGTGCAAGAACGGCAAATCCAAGGGATTGTTTAACTGAGTTCCGCTTTCCATTGGCTTTAACTGTTTTATTGCATGGTTTAATAGGTTTCATTACTCATTTCCTTATTTGTAAAACCTTGTTGCTTATTGTGAAGTTACATTAAGGCAGACTAAGACGAGCGGGTTTATCCTTAGTTGCCCAGCCTTCTGCAGGCCACGGCTTACCAACTGCTTAAAAGTAAATGACCAACAGCGTTCATAAACGTGATGATTTGTTTATGAAATTTGATGTTAGCTTTGTTGATGATGAAAAAATCAGCGATGAACTGCAATAATGTGTTTTTATAATACAATTGTTGTTATTTTGTGAACTAGTCATACAAATATGAAATTAAATGTTGCTTTGCTTGTTTTTTAAGCTAAAGCAAAGTTTACCCGTTTTAGCCTTTTTTGGTGGGGTTTTAGCCTTTTTTAGCTGTATTACTGGTTAAGTTTGAACTGAAGGCTCTTTTTTCACCTATACAAAAATCTAAAATTGTATGATTTATATGAGCTTTAAGTTTGTTGAATGCTGGTCGATGTGCTTAGCGGGTAATAAGCAAGTTACTTTATGGTATGTAACTTATTTGGGTTACATTTTACAAAGTAACTAATTTGGGTTACCTTGTTCTCAATGAAGAGGATAATACTATGCAGCAGGTAGCCGTTCTTACTGGGGACTTAGTTGGCTCTAGCGAGTTAAACAGCCAAGATTTTGCAAAAATTTTGCAGCGATTGAGCGCTAGTTTGGCTTTAGCCAGCGAACGCTACCAATGTCGCTACGAAATTTTTCGCGGTGATGCTTTTCAGCTGGTGCTAAATGATCCACGCCAAGCATTAGAATGTGCTTTAGCCATTCGTTTAGATTTAAAAGCCTCTGGCGATAAACACTTAGCCTTTGATGCACGTATTGGGATCGGTATTGGCGAGATAGATCCTTTGGCAGAATTTGTGTCACGCTCAAATGGTGAAGCCTTTGTATTATCTGGGCGCGGACTAGATAGTCTTAAACGTCACTATTTGGGAATATTTAGCAACGACACTAAGTTTACGCAACGTATTGAATTGCTAACTAAATTTGCCGATCATCAAGTGCAAGATCTTACCATTAAACAAGCGCAAGCCTTGTCGTTATACTGGCAGCTCACTGAGCCAAGCCACGCAGCACTGGCGGCGCAACTTAATAGTTCACGGGTAAATGCCACCAAGTTGCTCAATCAGTCTCAGTACCAATTGCTAGAAGAATATAAACTGTTTTTTATCCAACTTATGGAAGAGTTTTATTATGGAAACACTGGCGCAATTCGCTTTTAGTATTGGCTTAGCTTATCTGTTGTTAGAGTTTTATTGTTTACCAAACTCTTGGCTCGAGGCCATTCAGCAAAGTAAGTTTGCAGCTGGTGGTTTGTATTTTCGCGCGCTGCTTATCACGCTGTTGTTTGCAGGCATAAGCATGTTGTTTGTATCAGCACTTGGCCCTTTGTTAGCGGCTATAGCGGCATTGTTTATCGCCAGTGTGTTAATTGCTGGGGTAAGTGCTTACTTGCCCGATAGAAGCCGTTATTACCTTGGCCAGCAACTAGCCCAGCTTGCAGTATTGTTGCTATTGGTGGTGGAGCTAAGCCAAGCCTGGCCGCTAGTGAGTGTGCTCTTCGAGCAAGCGATGCAGGCCAAAGTATTAGTAATTACTTTTGCTTATTTACTTATTTGGGGACCATGTTCAAAGGTGCTTGGTTTAATCTTGCAGCGCTGGAGCCCACTTACTGAACAGCCAAAGCAAAATTTACCCATGGCTGGGCAGGCGATTGGCATGGTTGAGCGTAGCTTGGTGCTCACTTGTGTATTGCTCAATCAATTTGCCGCAATTGGCTTTATTGTTACCGCCAAATCGATTTTTCGTTTTGGCGACCTAAAAGATCATAGCGATCGAAAACTTACCGAATATGTAATGCTGGGTACGTTGCTTAGTGTTGCCGCCAGCGTGTTTATTGGCTTGGCTGCACATGCCTTATACCACGCCCTATAGTTTAATTTATTTAACCACTAAGAGCTTACCTACATGCCTCAAGATTTATCTGCTCAGTTAAAACAACATTTTGGATTTGACGGTTTTCGTCAAGGGCAAGCACCGGTGGTGGAGCGCTTATTGGCTCAGCGTTCTTGTTTAGCGATTTTCCCCACAGGGTCGGGTAAATCGTTATGTTATCAATTTACCGCCTTGCAACTGCCACATCTTACTTTGGTGGTGTCTCCTTTATTGGCATTGATTAAAGATCAACTGGCTTTTTTACAGGCTAAAGGCATTGCTGCAGCCAGTTTAGATTCCACCTTAACTGCTGAGCAAAGTAAGCAGGTAATGAGTGAGGTGCGCAGCGGTAAAACTAAAATATTAATGGTCTCGGTTGAGCGTTTTAAGAACGAGCGTTTTCGTCAGTTTATTGAATCGGTAGCTGTGTCTATGTTGGTGGTAGACGAGGCGCACTGTATCTCTGAGTGGGGGCATAATTTTCGCCCCGACTACTTAAAGCTGCCGCAATATCGCCAAGAACTTAACATTCCTTTAGTGCTGTTATTAACCGCCACGGCCACTAAAAAAGTAAAACTCGATATGGCCGCGCGCTTTGCTATAGCAGAAGAAGACATTGTGCAAACAGGCTTTTATCGAAACAATTTAGATCTTAGTGTGCAAGCCTGCAGTAGCAACGATAAGCAGCAACAGCTATTAGCATTTATTCGTCAACAAACGGGTGCTGGCATCGTTTACGTTACCTTGCAAAACAGCGCCGAACAGGTGGCAAGCTTTTTACAGCAGCAAGGTATAAATGCAGTTGCCTATCATGCCGGTTTTGCCAATGAGCAACGCCAGCAAACGCAAGATGATTTTATGGCGGGCAAAGTACAGGTGGTGGTGGCCACCATAGCTTTTGGTATGGGGGTAGATAAAAGCGACATTCGCTTTGTAGTGCATTTTGATTTGCCTAAATCTATCGAGAACTACAGCCAAGAAATTGGCCGAGCAGGGCGCGATGGTCAGCTTTCGCACTGTTTAACCTTGGCGAATTTAGACGGCTTAACCACGGTCGAGAACTTTGTATACGGCGATACGCCTGAGCAAAGTGGCATAGAAGCCTTGTTGGCAAACATTCAGGCTGAATCTCAAGGTGAGCAATGGGAAGTGCAAATCAACAGCCTGTCGAGCCTTACTAATATTCGCCAACTGCCACTAAAAACGCTATTGGTGCAATTAGAGATTCAAGGTCTTATTAAGCCCTTATATGCCTATTATGCTGATTTTAAGTACAAGTTCTTAGTAGACAAAAGCGCGGTGCTGGCGCGCTTTTCTGGCGAACGCTTACAGTTTATTGAAGCGATTTTCTCCCATACTCAAATGAAAAAAATATGGGGAAGCCTTAACTTTGATGGCCTGCATCAGCAGTATCAAGCAGAGCGCTCCAGAGTAGTGGCTGCGCTAGAGTACTTGGCAGAGCAGGGCTTAATCGAGTTAGAAACCAAGAAGATTACCGAGGTATATCAAGTAAACGCAACGGGTTTGGCCGACCCTCAACTTGCCAGCCGTTTAAGCCAGTACTTCAACGATACGCAAACTAAAGAGATTAAACGGATTGCCCAATTGGTTCGTTTCTTTGAACTAGATTCTTGCTTAAGTTACCAACTAGCGCGTTACTTTGATGACCACAACGCGCCCGCACAATGTGGCCATTGTAGTGTATGCCGCGGGCAAGTGGCTAAGTTGAGTTATTCTGCGCCGCTTAAGCTGCTAGACGATGCCCAAGTGTTTAATTACTTACAAGAGCTTAAACAACATTTAAATGCCAGCCAACAAGCGCTACTTAGCCCCATAATGGCCTGTCGATTTTTAACTGGGGTGACTAGTCCGTGGTCTACAAAGTTTAAACTTCGCCAGTTGGCAGGCTTTGCACAATGTGAAAAACAGCCTTACGCAAATACCTTGCAGCAAGTGGAACGGCTTTGGCCTCAGCTCGGCTAAATTTGCGGCTTGTGACTTAAATTTCTGCGTCGAATCGTGCTTGGCGTGCTTCTGCCATAGTGCAATCGGTTAGGGCGATTAGCTCTGCTAAGGTGGCATTGGGCTTATCTTTTAAGATCCGGCTTAAGCGTTGCGCTTTAGGCTCTAGTAGGTCTTGATAGTGGGCTAAGCCTTGTTCCAGCTTAGTGGTTAGATACCTGAAGTCCTCAGATTCTAGGTTTTTCAAGTCTTGTAATAAGCCGTTTAAGGCTGACAGTTCTCCCATTAGTTGCCAGTTTCTAGAACGGCGAACCCGCTTTAGTTGGCAACCCGATTCAAGCGCTAATTGTTTAGCATGTTTGGTATTCTCTCCACCAATACGGTGAATCAATGAAGGCAGGGGAGTGATGATTTCTGAGTCTTTCATAGGCGAATTTTGCATTCAAACTAGCTTAAATACAATCGCCAAATGAGGGTAGATTTAATTGTATTTAATTAAGCTTGTGAGTGAGTAAATCTCGACCATACTGGTAGGGCAAGTTTGAATTAATAAGGGACTCAGTATGGCAATTCGCAGACACGGCATTACAGTGGGCATTGAGCGAGTAGAAACCCGCTTATTGGTTTCGTTTAAAGCCTGCGGCACACTTACTCATCAAGATTATCAAACCATTACTCCCATCATTGAATCAGCCTTAGCTGAGGTTGAACATCCACAAATTCGTGCCTTTTTTGATGCTAGTGAGTTAGAAGGCTGGGAGCTAAGAGCTGCGTGGGATGATTTAAGGCTCGGTTTAAAGCATGGCCAAGACTTTGAGAAAGTGGCTATTTTAGGCCACCAACAATGGCTAGAGTGGGCCTCTAAAGTAGGCAATTGGTTTATTGCTGGCGAAGTGCAAGTATTTGAAGATGAGCAAAGCGCCTTGGCTTGGTTAGAAGATTAATGAATCAAAAAGAATACTGCCATGCTCACCACCGTAGTAATTAGCGCGTTATGGGTGAAGTAGGCTAATAGCGCAGCTAGCACGGCGGCGAGCAGATAGGGATTGTCTAAGGATAATGCCAATTGTTGATCGCGAATAAATACAATCGGAGCAAATATGGCCGTTAGCACTGCAGGGGCTGAGTAGCTTAAAAACTGCAACGTTGTCTTGTTCAACCTAAGCGGAATTTTTGGCTCTAAGAACAGGTAACGGCTGGCAAACACAATTGCGGCCATGGCGAAAATAGTCAACCAAATCATTGTTGTTCTCCGCGCCACTTAGCGTAAGCTGTGGCTAAACCCATAGCTAGTAAGGCTGAGATGAGCAGGCCGCCAGGCACTGCATAAAGTTCACACGCTACCGAACTTACTAAAGCGATAAGCACACACAGTAAGCCCGAGCCATGTTTTATGTTTGGCACTACAATGGCAATAAAAGTAGCTGCGATGGCAAAGTCTAGCCCCCAGCTGTCTAGGTTTTCGATATTTGCGCCAGCCACAATGCCCACCGCAGAAGCGATATTCCAACCAAGATAAAAACTTAAACCGCCCCCTAATGCGTACCAGCGATCAAAGCGTTCAGCTTTGTCTTGATTGGCAATGGCAAACAATTCATCGGTAAGCAAATAACCCAGTAACAGACGCCACTTTAGCGGTAAGCCGCTAACTTTGGGGCGCATAGCCATGCTGTACAGAAAGTGGCGCGAAGTAATTAGCATGGTGGTAACCAGCATGCTTAACAGGCCAGCTCCTAGCTTAAACATGCCAGTAGCTACCAATTGGGCTGAACCCGCAAATAAAATGGCCGACATAGCTTGGCTTTGTAAAGGGCTAAGGCCCGCCTCCATTGCATAAGAGCCTGCTAATATTCCCCAAGGCACCACGGCTATGGTGAGCGGCAATACCGCTAAGGTGCCTTTGGCAAATGCGGTGAGTTTATTAGACCAAGTTAGATGGTTTATATAGTCTGTACTGTTCACAATTTTCCTTGAGAGGGTAAAAGGCAGGCTTAGCTAAGCTGCAAGTTCCTTGGCATAACGGCCAGGAGATACACCCAAAGCGCGTTTAAAGTGGCGGCTAAAATGGCTTTGATCATGAAAGCCACAATCTAAGGCGACATCCAATTGCTTGTTACCTTGGCGCAACAGTTGTTTGGCTAAGCGTAATCTCGCTTGAATTTGGTAAGCATGTGGCGGAAGACCGTAGCGCTTTACAAACTGCTTCACTAAATAACAAGGGCTTAAATTGACCAAATTAGCCAGTTCGCTAAGCGAGACATTGGCTTGTGGTTGCTCATCCAAAAACTGCTTCACTAAACTAAGGTGATTGCGCTCATTAAAGGCAGAAGTGGTTGTTGGTCGAGTTTTAGCGTGCCGAGTCATTAACAAACTCAAGCTCGCGTAAACCATACTCTCACGTTGTAAACGATTGTTAGAGTTAGCCAGTAATGCAAGGGTAGCGCGTAAAGAGCCAGCAACCACCGAGTCTTGCACCACTGCTTGGTTAAAATAAGGCGCGCCTTGTTGCTTAATGCCTAGAGCTTGGCTGAGTTGTTCAAATTGTTCAGGAGTGGGGTACATGGCCTGATAGGACCAGCCTCCTTCCGAGGCCGAGCAGCCAGTATGTACTTCATCGGCGTTCACTAAAATAATACTGTCTTGCGGGGCTATATGGTTGCCACCGGTGCGGTAAAACTGTTGCGCGCCACTTTCAATCACACCAATGGTGTAGCCTTCGTGACTATGTCGCGAAAAGTTTTGCCGTTGATAGCGGGCGTTTAGTATTTCTATACCGCCTAACTCGTCGGCAAGCTGATAACGTGCTTGTTCTTTTGTCATTGGCTTGCCTCCTTACTGGCCGGAAGAATACCAATCGTACCAAGTAACTGATCATTCTAACTGGTTAAAATGCTCGATAACTGCGTTAGAATTTTTGATTGTAGAATAACTACTTATCGAAAAATCCTGCCTTATTCTCGAGCATTTTTCCTGCGCTATTTCTGATCACTTACTTAGTGTGATTGGTATAAGCTGTCATCATAGCGCAGATTTAGCAGAAGGTTTTGTACAAAATTGTTCGCTTTGGGCTTAATGTGCTGAGTATATATCTACAACGTGCGAAGTTATCAACTAAGCACCGCTATCTCGCCGGAAACATCAAGCTAGATTAAGTACTGGCTTGCAGAGTTATCGTCATTTCCTTATCCGCAGTTCAGGTTAAATTAATTTCAACTACTGAAACCCTACTGACAGGTAGGTGTCAGTAGCAGGGGATTATAGTTATCTCACTGGCTGGCCATGGGGGCTAGCCGGTAACAGCAAGGAGATAGTTATGTTAGCAGTTGCACCTTTAGTATGGGCAGAGATCGCCGTTGCCAATATGGACCGCGCGTTAGCTTTTTACGCCGAGCACTTTGATCTAACCTTTCGCCGCGAGAATATGGGCGATATGGATATGGCCATTTTAGAAACCGAAGATCCAGAGGCTGCTAGTTTTGGTTTATGTCAGCATGAAATGATGAAGCCAAGCATGGATGGCAGCA
Organism: Agarivorans litoreus; assembly: GCF_019649015.1. NCBI lineage: Bacteria > Pseudomonadati > Pseudomonadota > Gammaproteobacteria > Alteromonadales > Alteromonadaceae > Agarivorans > Agarivorans litoreus. The sequence goes on from NZ_BLPI01000001.1 coordinate 3,611,621, forward strand.
CCGTTTATCTGCATTTAAGCGAAAAACTTAGCCCATTGGTGGATAAAATTACTCAATCAGGCGTGCAAATCCTAATGCCTGTTACTGCCATTCAAGATGGCGAGCATGGTTACTTCGCCTTATTTGTGGATAGTGAAGGTAATAAAATAGGTCTGTGGTCTAAGTTCCAGTAATATCGACGTGGTTATGCAAGCAAATTTAGCTAGCTCAGCCTTTAAAGCTGGGCTAGTGTTTGCTCTGCACTTTGGCAGGGATGATTTATGAGACGAGCAGACAGGCTTTTTCAGATAGTACAAATTCTGCGGATGCGGCGACTCACCACTGCCCAAGATTTAGCCGAGCGTTTAGAAGTGTCAACTCGCACCATCTACCGTGACGTACAAGATCTTTGTTTAAGTGGCATTCCCATTGAAGGAGAAGCTGGCGTAGGCTATTTGTTGCGCCAAGAAGTTAGCGTGCCACCGCTAATGTTTAATGAAGCGGAGCTAGAGGCCATTCAAATTGGCATGCGTATGGTGCAAACCTGGGCAGGCAAAGAACTGTCTTCGGCTGCCAAGCAAGCCATGATTAAAGTAGAAGCGGTATTGCCACAACGACTACAAGCCTATCAATCTTTAATGTTTGCCCCCGATTTTTATATCGACAGCGACCAATTCAAATATTTAGATCCCTTGCGTATTGCTTCGCAACAGCGTGAATACCTAGAGATTTGCTACCAAGATGCCAAAGCAGACTGCACCAAACGAGAAATTCGCCCACTGGCCATTTATTTTTGGCGAGGCACCTGGACCTTGTTAGCGTGGTGCGAATTACGTGACGATTTTCGCAGCTTTCGGGTCGACCGAATAACCGAATTGCACCACAAAGAACGGGTGTTTAGCCACAGCCCCGGAAAAGAGCTTGATGACTTTGTAGAGAAAATGGAGCAAGAAGGGCACTAGGCAAAAAGCTTGGCCAGTGGAGCCAAGCTTTTTATAATTTGTGTTAGCGAAGTGCTTAAATCTAGCTTTGGTTTAAATCTTTATCTTTCCAAAACTTAGTGCCTTTTACGGTCGCTTCTAACGATAAGCCAGCTTCGGTCATTTGATAGATAGTTACATCTCCAATAGCACCTTCACTTTCTGCAGAGCCACCTTTATCGCCAGCTTTAGCAGATGCGTCAGCCTGCGCGCCAAACAACCAGCCAGAATCTACAAACTTGTCGTAAGCTTCTCGGGTGTTAAAAATCATCAATGCGCGGAAGTCTTTTACGCCAGCGCCAAAACCAACCCCTGCTTCACCCATATTCATATAAGTGCGTTTGCCGCTTTGGTTGTCGATGGCAACACCATGGCCGCCGCCAGCAGAGATAACAAATAAGTTGATACCGGCATTGCTAAATACTGCGTAACCTACTGCGCCGTTGATTTTGCCGGCAATGTCGCTATTTTCTTTCTTAAAGTCTACCAAGGTTTCTTGAACCATTTGGTCTGATTCGGCACGTTCTTCTGCTGCGCTTTTACTAAATGCAGGCATGCTGATAGTCATGTTTAAAAGTGCGATGGCGAAAATAGCTTTAAGTGATTTTGTCATTATTGATCCTAAATATGTGCTGGGTATAGCCAGCAAAAATTAACAATCTGAAATACAACTCGGCCTTTCAACTTGCTGCTATTTTAATCAAACCATGGGGGTAAATTGACATTTTGCGAACAACTGCAAAAATAGTGACTATGGTTCTTATGGAAGTGGCGGCGAGATGCAGGAATATCAATTTCAGTTACCAGCCTTAAAGTGGGTTGTAGACATCATGGAGCAGCAAGGTATAGACAGGCATCGACTGTTAGCCGCTGCAGATATCTCGCCGAGTTTATTGCGTCAAACCAGCGGCTTAATTAGTCAGCTTAAAGTGGCAAAGTTAATGACAGCTGCAGACCGCGCTAGTCAACAGCCTTTGGCCAGCGCACGTTGTGGCTTGTCGATGCCTTTGCGTAAGCAAGGAGTATTAGCCATTGCGGTTCAAAGCATGCCTAATCTAGAAGCGATGATCCAAATGTTGAAGGCATTCTTGAATGCTCAGTCGAGCGGAACTGACTTAGATTTGGTGAAGGAAGGGGACTTAGTTCGAGCCGAATTTAGTTTACGTTTTGCTGATCAACTGAACTGTGACTCTATGCATAGGGCGATGCTGTGTAACTTATTTAAAACTTTCCAAACACTATTTGGAGAGTCATGGCGAGCGACCGAAGTGTGGTTAATGCATAGTTTTAGTCACACTAAAGCGCTATCCCAGCTTCTTAATTGCCCGGTAAAAGACAATAAAGCTATTAATGCTATTGTGTTTGAACAGCGTTGGGCCCACGTTACTGGCGCGCAAGTTTACCCTGCAGAAGCACTGCGTAAACAAAGTAGCGAAACCTTACAGCGGCTTGAAGACTTGGATGATCTTATTTATCAGATTTTGCCGCCATTAATCTACGATGGAAATACCAGTATTGAGCATGTAGCGGAGTTATTTGGAGTGCATGTTCGGGTGTTGCAAAAGCGCTTAAAAGCCAAAGGTACTAGCTACTCAAGCTTGTTAGAAGACGCCAGAAAAACCATGGCAGTGGACTTTTTAGTTGATAGTCAGCTATCAATTGCAGATATCTCGCTGCAATTGGGCTTTAAAGAACCGGCCATTTTTATCCGCAGCTTCAAAAAGTGGTTCAAGCAAACGCCACTGCAATGGCGTAAATCGGCGAAAGGCTATTAATAAATCTGTTTTCTTTATTATTGTTTTTCATAATTACTGTTTTGGTGATTCAATTTGGTGATTATTGCTTCATTGTGGTGTGATTAAGAATTTAGATTCTGTCATTACTTTGAAATATATGGTTTTTATATTTGGCACGCAAAATGCGACACAGATCACAAGGGAGTGAATTTAACTCCTAAGTTGTCGTAACCAGCCAAGGATGAAAATCATGAAAAAATTACTTATTTGGTGTGTGGCCGGGTTAAGTCTAGCTTTGAGTAATAGCTTTGTGGCTTCTGCAAAGCCAAACGCTACTAATGAAGATCAGCGTTTAAGTGCTTGGTGCACCCAGCTTAAAAAACAGCAGAGTTGTTATAACTTACACCAGCAGTTAGCGGAGCAAGGCAGGCCAGAGTCGGCTTATTGGATAGGTAAAGCTAGTGCAAGAGGCATGTTTGAAGCAGCCGATTTAACTAAGGCGCTTGGTTATTACCAAGTAGCCAGCCAAGAAATGCACCCAGCAGCCAGCCGTGAGCTAGGTTTGCTCTACTACCACGGAATAAGTGGTGAGCGAGATTTCGCAAAAGCGCAACGCTTATTTGAACAAGCTATCGAGCAGGGTAACCCACAAGCTATTTGGGCACTGGCCCGCATGTACCATTACGGTCGTGGAGTTGAGCAAAATTATAACAAAGCCTTTGAACTGTTTAGTTTGGCCGCTGATAAAGGCTCTAAACCTGCTGCTAGTACGTTGGCTTACTACTATAAAGTAGGCTTGGCCACCGAGCCTAACCCGCGCTTAGCCAGTTATTGGCGCAACAAAGCTAATGATAAAAAGTTAGTGACCTGGAATCGCAGCATTCCTGATTATCGCTAGTTACTAGGGTTTGTTTATCTTTGGTGTTGAAATTTTGTTCGAGATAAGCGGGCTTTAATCGCGGCGAGCACTTAGAAGCCTAGTGGGCTAAGCTAGAAGTGCTTAACAAAGAGTAAAGTTCGCTTATCCGAACCCTTCGGGCAGCATTTCTTAGCCATTTATTCAGCGTTAGCGAGTGATTATTAAGCCCACTTAACTGCACACTCACTGTCTTGCATAAATGGCTGCAAAAACCATCAGTAAAGATCAACAGACCCTAGAATCAACAAAGCCAGCGTAGTTATTGCTGGCTTTGCTACTTTTACAAGCCGTTCATCTTCGTGACATAAATCTAACATCAATTTTTCATCACTTTGTCACCCGATGAATCTTTACTGGTTAGCTCTTAAATCGATGTTATTCACCAACAATAAGGACGTTAACCAATGAAATTCTCTCAGCTAGGGCTATTTCTCTGCCCACTTGTACTTTTAAGCGCCTGTAGCGACGATGACAATCCTATTCAAGCAGCCAACACTGGGGCTATATCAAAAGTGCAATTGGGGCCTCGTCCAGCATTCTTAGTTGATCAGCTCGCCGACGGAGAGCTAAAAACAAGCTTGCAAGCGTGTGTAGATAACATGACAACTTACAGCGTAAGTGACTTCTCTATTGGTCACCGTGGCGCGCCACTGATGTTCCCAGAGCATACCAAAGAAAGCTATATGGCTGCCGCGCGTATGGGAGCAGGTGTGCTTGAGTGTGATGTAGCCTTCACTAAAGATGGCGAATTAGTTTGTCGCCACTCACATGCCGATTTACACACCACTACCAACGTACTGGCAGTGCCAGAGTTAGCTGCTAAATGTTCAGTTCCCTTCACTCCGGCAGACACTGCTAATGGCGTAGAGGCCACTGCCGAGTGTCGTACTTCGGACTTTACCTTGGCTGAATATAAAAGCCTTACCGGAAAAATGGACGCAGCAAATAAACAAGCAACCACAGTTGAAGAATACATGGATGCAACGCCAAGTTTCCGTACCGATCTTTACGCTGAAGTTGGCACATTAATGTCGCATAAAGAAAGCATTGCGCTGTTTAAGGAGCTAGGCGTAAAAATGACGCCAGAGCTTAAAACACCCGCTGCGCAAGACCTAGCAGCAGCAGGGATTACCCAGCAAGAATTTGCCCAAAAAATGATTGATGAATACATTGAAGCAGGCATTGAGCCTAGCGAGGTTTACGCTCAATCTTTCTCAATTGACGACGTTGAATACTGGGTTGCCAACACCCCAGAGTTTGGGGAGCAAGCCGTTTACCTTATTTACTTGCTTGATGGTGTGCCCAGCCCAACAGAAATTGCCGCTAAAAACATCAATATTGTTGCGCCCATTTATACTGCGCTTGTTGAAGAGCAAGATGGAGCAGTAGTTGCTACCGACTATGCCAAGCAGCTAAAAGACGCGGGTTTAGATTTAATTACTTGGACCATCGAGCGCAAGTACACCTCAATGCATGAATTTGAAGTACTTAATGTACTAAAAAAAGATCTTGAGTTAGTTGGCGTATTTTCTGATTGGCCAGCTACTGTGACCTTCTTCGATAACTGCATAAAATAGTCACTATATTCATCGAACTGTTGCTGTTAATGCGTATTAGCAGCAACTTTGTGATCGCAATAGCATTTTTTTCTGTATTTCCCCTGCAATTGATTAATCGCAACAAAATAATTATTCACTATTTTCTTCGAGCGATTGTGTGGTAGCGTTGCTGCCGCTGCCTTCTTTGGTCATTAGGCAGTGGTCAACAAAGGAATAATAATGAAAAAATCAGTTTATTGTTTAGCAAGTTGTATTGCCGCCGCGTTTATCGTTGGCTGTAGCAGCAACAATCAAACTAGTACTAGTGAAACACCAGCCGCAGTTGTATGTAGCGGCGTGTGTGGCGAGCAAGAGTTTACTCGTGCTCAGCAACTACACCACGGTGATGGCGTAGAGCAAAACTACGATGCAGCCTTGGCAGAATATTTAAAAGCTGCCAAAGCAGGCAATGTAGCTGCCATGACGCAAGCTGCGGTGTTATACCAAGAGGGCTTAACTAGCCAAGGCAGTAAGCCTGAGCTGGCGGTTGAGTGGCTAATGGTTGCCGCCAAGCTGCAAGATGCAGAAGCGCAGTTTCTGTTAGCAGAAAACTTTTGGAATGGCATAGGCGCGGAGCAAGATTTTGGCAAAGCCGAATTTTGGTATAACCAAGCTGCATTAAACAAACACAAAGAAGCTGCTTACCTATTAGGTTTGTATTACTTCGAAGGCGAAAATATGGATGAAGATCCAGAGCAAGCCTATGTGTGGATGTCGATTGCTGCGCTGTTAGGCCATGGTAATGCACCTGGCGATCGCGACTTCTTAATCGGCGAAGAGCTAGACATGACGCAGAAAAAAGCGGCTTGGAAAGAAGTCGATCGATTAATTAAAGAAATGGGCATCGAGGTGCCTTGGTAGGCGTAATGCGCTACTAAATCTTAGATGAACTCACTGTCATCACAATAATAACGAGTTGGTATTGATTGAAGGTTAACTGGCTTAATATAGGTCGATACCAACGCTTTTGTGATTGAATAAAAATAAATTTGTTACTTCTCAACTTGCCATTTACAGCGTTGCCATAGATACTAAATTTGAACAATTGCTAACAGCAACAAAGTTTCTAGGGCTTTGATTTATCAGCTTATAGTTTACTTTTTGCTCTTCTAGAAGTTACCTATGCAAGCACCAAGTACACCTATTGGCGAAGTGAGTCGCCTTAAAGCATTAAAAGATCTCGATATTTTGGATACCATGCCAGAAGAGCGCTTTGATCGGATTACACGAATGGCCAAACGGCTATTTGATGTGCCAATTGCTTTAGTGAGTTTGGTTGATGAAAATCGTCAATGGTTTAAATCATGTTTTGGTGTTGATGCCAGTGAAACGCCTCGTGACATCTCTTTTTGTGGTCACGCTATTTTGGGTGACGATACCTTTCAAATTGAAGATGCTTTGGCAGATCCGCGCTTTGCAGATAACCCACTGGTAACTGGCTACCCGCACATTCGCTTTTATGCCGGCCACCCACTTACTACTCCAGATGGAGAGAAGATAGGCACCTTATGCATTATCGATACTAAGCCAAAAAGCCTAACTAAAGATGACCTAATTGCACTGGATGATTTAGCGGTAATGGTGGAGCAAGAACTGGCTGCACTGCAAATGGCGATTACCGATGAATTAACCAGTATTTCTAATCGTCGTGGCTTTATGAAGCTGGCACATTACTCGTTCGCCATGTGCCGCAGGCAAGTTATCCCACTTACTATTGCCTATATGGATTTAGACCAGTTTAAACCCATTAATGATCAATATGGTCATGCTGAAGGTGACAATGCCTTGCGTTTATTTGCCGAGCAAATGCGTGTTTCATTTCGAGAGTCTGATCTGTTTGGCCGCATGGGCGGAGACGAGTTTGTAGTGATGTTTACCGATACCAACGAAGCGGATGCAACCGAAATACTACAACGATTCGCCAGCGATCTTAGTGCAGCTGCCAAGCAGTATAAGCTCGCTTACCCTCTATGTTTTAGTTACGGTTTGTTGGAAGTAGACTTTACTCAATATCCTTCTATCGACAGCGCGTTAGAGCAAGCTGATCAGTTAATGTATCGTCATAAAAGTTGCCAGCGCTAGCTTATGCTTTAGCCCATTTTCGTTGGCGACGATTAAACTGCCTTTAATCGCAATACCACTTAATACCGCGGTATAAAAGTAATCTAGTACCTGCTTAAACCTTACAATATGTAACTTAACCTGAGCTCGGGATAATAAACCGGCTTCTAGCGGCTATTTTTACTTATTTCGGTGTTGAAGCTGCTTGCAATAGGCTAGCTATTGACGCGCAGCTTCGCCTTGAACTAAGCAAAACTATCTCGCCAGAAACATGACACTAGATTAAGTACTTGGTTGCAAAGTTATCGTCACTTCCTTATCCCGAGTTCAGGTTAACTGAACAAAATTTAGAGCAAACTCTTCGGTACTTATATTTAGCTAATTACCGAAAAGTTGTTGATGTGTGCAGATATCGGGCGCGTTATCGAAAGTACTATTTTACTCCGATAGGGGAAACTGCTTCAAACGTACTATGTCTTGAGTTAGTAGTTTATAGCCAGGTGAATTTTTACTCACCTGGCTTGATGGCTTGATGGCTATTAAGCGGTAGCTTCAATACTCTCTTGACGACGTTTTATAAAAGCATAACTAAAGCCAGTTAATACTGTACCTGCAGTAATAGCAACCAGATACATTAGCACTGGTGAAATAGCCCCAGGAATTAGCAGCACGAACAGCCCACCGTGTGGTGCCATTAGTTTTGCTCCTATCAGCATTGATAGCGCACCTGTTAATGCACCGCCAATCATGCAAGAAGGTATCACTCGCATTGGATCTTTTGCTGCAAAAGGAATTGCGCCTTCAGAGATAAAACACATACCTAGCACAAATGATGCCTTACCCGCTTCTCGCTCACCGGCTTCAAATTTGTCTTTAGCAAGGAAAGTTGCCAAGCCCATACCAAGGGCGGGTACCATCCCAGCGGCCATAATTGCTGCCATGGGTGCGTAGGTTTGCGAAGCTAATAAGCCTACCCCAAATGTGTATGCGGCTTTGTTCACAGGCCCCCCAAGGTCGAAACACATCATGGCTCCGAGAATTACGCCTAGTAGTACTGCGTTTGCACTGCCCATGTTGTTAAGGAAGTCTGTCATTGCCGCCATGACAGCAGCTACTGGCCCTCCAACGATGTAGACCATTACTAGGCCCGTAAACAAACTCGCCAAGAAGGGGATGATTAAAATAGGCTTAAGTGCTTCCATCGATTGAGGCAAAGAAACCTTATCAGCAATCAATTTTGCTGAATAGCCGGCAATGAAACCCGCAGCAATACCGCCAAGGAATCCAGCACCTGTTGAACTTGCCAACATACCACCAATTAAACCCGGAGCTAACCCAGGGCGGTCAGCAATTGAAAAAGCAATAAAGCCCGCTAACACCGGGATCATCAACGCGAATGCACTTCCGCCACCAATGGTCATTAGCGCAGCCGCAAGTGTGCCTTCTTCTTTAAATGCTTCGATACCAAATATAAAGGAAAGCGCAATAATTAAACCTCCCGCAACCACAACAGGGAGCATGTGAGACACTCCTGTCATTAAGTGTTTATACGCTCCCTTTTTCTCCTCGGCTGCGCCTGCTTGCTTGTTACCACCAACATGCGAGTAGGTAGTGGCAGATGTAAATGCTTTATCTAGCTCTTGTTCTGTTTTCTTAAGTGCTAAACCAGTGCTGGTTTTGTAAAGTTGCTTACCATTGAAACGGTCTAGAGGAACCTCGATATCTGCTGCAATAATTACCAAATCTGCGTCTGCGATGTCTTGTTCTGTAAGTTGGTTTTTTGCGCCTACCGAGCCACGAGTTTCCACTTTAATGCTGTGACCTAAACGTTTGCCGTGTTCCTCTAGTGCCTCTGCTGCCATAAAGGTATGTGCTACGCCTGTTGGACACGCCGTAATCGCAACAATTTTTTTAGTAGTACTTGATTTATCAGCAGCAAGCGGGGATACGGAATGACCTTGCTCAAGCGTTTTGGCTTCTTCAATTGCTTGACTCAAAAATGCTTTAGGGTCACTGGTGCATTGAGATATCTGGGCTTGATACACCATTTTGCCAACGAAACGCTGCGTATCAACTGGGGTATTTGTCACAATAACGATCACTTCTGACTCTGCTATTTGCGCATCTGTAAGTGTTTGTGTTTCAACTACACTCGAGTGACACTCAATGTTAGCGGTATGTCCAAGTGCTTTAGCCGCTTGCTCCAGCAATCCGGCTGCGATGATGCTATTTGCTACCCCACTAGGGCAGGCTGTAATCATTGAAATTTTCATAGGTTCGACCTTTATGTCCATGTATGCCACCTAAAGTATTCGACTTTAGCGACTCAGCTCTTGTAATTGGATTTTTTGTTGTAGGGATTTAACTTCTTCGATATTTGGTACGCCAACACCAACTTGGCCAACTGCCAGTGCTGATAGCGCGGTAGCAAAAGAGAGTAACTCTTCCTTGGCTAATGATTGCATGTGGCCCCAACATAGGCCTGCAACCAGAGTATCGCCAGCACCCACAGTGCTCACAACATTCATTCTTGGAGGTTTAGCTTGTAACCATTGGTTGTTTTCAAGCCATAAAACGCCTTCTGCGCCCATTGAAACAACAATGTTTGCTATGCCTTTGCTTGTTAGTGATTCTGCAGCTTCTAAGCATTGCTCTTGATTATCTAAATGGCGACCAACAAATTGAGCGAGTTCTTCATCATTTGGTTTAATTAGCCAAGGCTTAGAGTCCAGCCCTTTAGCCAAGGCGTCCCGACTACTGTCGAACAACACGCGTTTACCATTTTGTTGGAGCCAGCTTACCCACTTAGCACATTGTTCAGCGCTAATACCTTGGGGCAGGCTTCCGGCGAAAACGAAGTAGTCATGTGACTGCATCAATTCACCGAGTACTGTTTCGAATTGTTGAATGGCGTCACTGCCAACGTATACTCCGGGAAAGTTAATGTCGCTAACATTGCCGCTTTGTTCAACTAGCTTTACGTTGATACGGGTTGAACCTGCTACGCGAATAAACTTATCTTGAGCACCCATGGTGTTGAAGAGTTGGCCGAATAGTTCTTGGTTGTCACTGCCTAAAAAACCTGTGACAGTGACCTCTGCACCTAAGTCACTCAACACTTTAGCAACGTTAACACCTTTACCTGCCGCGTGTAATGAGCCGCTATTTACTAAACTTACAGCACCGGTGTGAAGCTTGTCTAAACTACCAGTTAAATCGAGTGCTGGGTTTAAGGTGATGGTAACTACTTTGGTTGTTTGCATTGTTCTAGTTACTCCTTAATGCTCACCAAGGCCAGACGCAATGGCTTTGCCAATAGCTGCTAGAGCTTCCGTTGCGTCGGCGCCTTCAGCAGTAAATTGAAGTTCGTGGCCATGTTTTACGCCAAGCCCAATAACTTTCATTAAGCTTTTCGCGTTGACCACCTTACCGTCGCTACTTAGGTTGGCCACTTTAATTACTGCTTCAAACTTTTTCGCCTCAGCAACTAACATGGCGCCTGGTCGAGCATGTAGGCCATGAGCATTTCTAATTTTAAATACCGCTACGTTACTGTCGCTCGAAGCAGTATCTGCTATTTCCTCGCCAGTAAAAAAGCTAAGCACTTGCGCCTCGGTTAAAGTAAAAAGCTTTTCTTGTTCTTGTTTAAATACCAACTCAGTAATTTTATCTAAGATGGCTTGGTGAGCATTATTACAAGCAGCAATAGCAATAAGGGCGTGCACTGGGTTGCCTTCTTGCTCGAATGGGGATGCAGCAGACACTAGCGCCATAGTAGTGCGAGTAACGGCTTTGTCGCTGCTTATTAACCATAGCCCTTTACCTAAGTGAGTAGCAGACTTGCTTACCAACTCAGCAACAAACTCGGTATCTACATTGCCGGTGTTTTTCAACAACCCTGCTGCTACTGCGGCCATTTGAACCATGTCATTGGTTGGAAAGTTCAGTTGGATGAGTGAGGTATTAATGTCGGTGTCTAGTTGCATTTCACCGCTTAAAATTGCAATGATTTCTTCCGCTGATTTAGCGTGTTTAAGCTTTTGCTCTGCACCATCGGCTGAAAGCACTTTGGTTAGCTGTTTTAGTATGCCAAGGTGCTCGTCAGATTTAGCAGCGATACCAATAACCACATAAGCAATATTGCCGTCTCCCCAGTTAACGCCATCGGGGAAGTGAAGCACACTTACACCGGTTTTATTTACTCGGTCACGAGTGTCTGTTGTGCCATGGGGAATAGCGATACCGTTACCTAAAAACGTAGAACTTTGCTCTTCACGACAAAGCATTCCGTCCAGATATCCCTCTTGGACCAACCCCTTGTCGCTTAGGTCTGCGGCGATCACTTTAATGGCAGAGTGTTTGTCGTTTGATGATTGATTAAGTTTGATATTGTCGTTGTTTAGTTGAAGCATGATTGCTTACCCACATTGGTTCTCGTTATCGAATCGAACAGTGTTTGCTTTAGGCTTAACTGAATCGATTCAGCAAAATTACAAAAAAATTCAGCAAAGCATTTCACCTATTGGTTTTGCTGTAGTGTTGTCTTAGCTATAGCTCAGTCACTTATCTAATATAGGTCAGTATTCAAATATGTGACCTTGCTGAATCCTTTCAGCTTTGATACTGAACCGATTCAGCATATAATTCAACTTATCGAATAGGCCGGAATTAATTTATATGATCCATCGCACAAAAAGGATCGTCTCATGACGTTAGACCAAATAGCCAAGTTAGCCGGCGTATCAAAGACCACAGCTAGTTATGTAATAAACGGTAAGGCTAAGAAATATCGCATTTCTGAAAAGACTCAAAAGAAGGTAATGGCGGTTGTTGAACAACATAACTATCGCCCAGATCATGCAGCATCTTCATTACGCGCAGGCCATAGTCGTTCATTTGGGTTGATTATCCCTGATTTGGAAAACACCAGTTATGCGCGTATAGCAAAACTGCTTGAACAAAACTCAAGAAAAGCCGGCTTTCAAATACTGATTGGGTGTTCAGATGATGATCCTGAAACTGAAATGTTGGTAGCTGATGCTTTGTTATCTCGACGTATTGATGCACTGTTTGTAGCGAGCGCTATTCCTCATGCCAGTGAGTACTATTTGCAAGTTCAGCAAAGCGGTACCCCAGTTATAGCTATAGATCGATCGTTGGATGATGAGTATTTTTGTTGTGTTGTGAGCGAAGATTATAGTGCAGCCTTAGAGCTAACCAACTCGGTTATTGATTCAAACTGCAACACTGTAGGTTTGATTGGAGCGCTGCCCGAATTGAATATATCTAAAGAACGCCAACTCGGTTTTGATGCAGCTATAAAAAGCTCGGGCTTACTATCCAAGATTAGCTACGGAGAACACTTTAATAGTAGCGAAGGTAAGCGGCTGTTCTTGGAATGGATAGATGCTAATACCGTTCCAGATGCTGTCGTGACAACGTCGTATACACTGTTGGAAGGCTTATTGGACGTACTGATTGATAAGCCAGAGCTGATGAGCAAGATTAAACTGGCGACATTTGGTGATAATCGCTTACTTGATTTCTTGCCGATTAAAGTTAATTCCTTGCCCCAACAATTTGAGCAAATTTGTGACAGTGCCTTAGAGCTAGCCTTAAATGCTACTGCAAAGCGTTACAATCCAGGAGTCGAAATGATCCCTCGAAAGGTTAACTTCAGGAGATAGCAAGCTCGATTTGGCAAACAAGGCAGTAAATAGCATCATAGTAGTCGCTACTTATATCACCTTGCTATCTGTGGTGGCTTATCAATACACTCATTTGCCGTATATGTTTAGATTGGTATTGTTGGAAAGGGACTCGTTAAAAGTTTCAATTAAAAGATGAGCTTTTCCGCAAAGGCGAACGCTTGGGAGAGAGTAACGCTATAGCTATGAAGTTCAGAGGCGGGTGAGTTAGTAAACCAATTTGCTTGGCTAACTTCTTGTACTTTAGCTTTGGGCTACTCGAAGTAGATTTTAAGCGTTATGGCTCTATCGACAGTGCGTTAGAGCAAGCTGATCAGTTAATGTATCGTCATAAAAGTTGCCAGCGCTAGAAATATCCTCACGGTTAACCAATTTCTTGTTTAATTGTTAAATATTCGGCTTTTGTTAAATCGATATGTTTGAATATTTTGTCGACCGCTAAGGTTACTCCTCTGGTATTACCTCTTAAAAATGTAAAGTGTTATTGTTTTAAAGCTGGCTTAATGCAGTTTTAATTGCCAAAGAAAGGCTTTTCTTGGCATTGTTTTTAGATTTTTATAGTGATCCTTGTCTCAGGTTTTTTAATGCAATAGACAAATAAAAATTTATGCAGACAGGTTAACAAAAGATAAAATTGGTAATCCAATTGTGTTTTATTTGTTGATGTGTGGTGTTAGCTTTGCCTTGAATTTAACTCAAGGAGATGCAGTTCATGTTAAAGCGCCACCAAGCTTCAAGGAAGGTTTCATCATCATTAGTGGCTTTGTTAAAGCCTTCGGCCATTGCGGTTCTAGCAACCGTTGCTTTGGCTAGCGGTGCAAATGCCGCTAACTATACGGCCAGCAATGCCAGCCAGCTAAGTGCTCGTTTGCAAGATGCAGCCAACAACGGCAACGGCGTAGATGTTATTACCATTCAAGGCAGCATATTTACCGACCAGCAAATTGATATTCAAACTCCGGTAACTATTCAAGGTGCAGCTGGGTTTCGCGTAAGCCGTATCATTCGTACTTCTGACGACGGTTTTCAACCTTTGTTTAATATTCAAAGCTCGAATGTGACTATTCGTAATTTGCTGCTTATTGACGAGAAGGGCCAAAATACTAATACCCAAGTGGCCAGTGAAGCAGGTAACGACCACTCTAATGCGCGCTTAATTAACATTCCTTACGAAGACGCTTACCAGCAAATTGCTAACATCACCATCGAAAACAATACCTTTGAAAACACCGCTGTTGGTGTGGCGTCTTCGGGTTTAATTCCACGTAATTTGTCGATTACCAACAATGACTTTATTAAAGTGAATCGCAGTGTAGAACTGCTACGAGATGTTGGCCGGGTATACAACGTGTGGAATGTAAGTGCCAACAACGTAGTGCTTAACGGCGGAACACTAAACATTTCAAATAACCGGATTCGTGGTAATCGAGTGCGTTTAGGGATCTCTGTAGATGCGGGTAACGACGGGGTTTACGTACCGCCAAGCTTTACCAATATTCCGTTTTATGATGCAGCAGCCCGCGCTCAGTTTAGTGATAAACCGGTGGTGTTTGCCAATGGTTCGCAAATTAACTCAAACACTGTAGAGGGGGCCAACGAGTTTGGCATTGCTTTAGCTACTGTGGCTAATGTTACTGTGGCGGGTAACACAGTGAGTACAACGGAAGATGATATTAACTCGTCTGACGATATCGAGAACAACTTCACAGCAGGCATCAATGTTGAACATAATAGCCGCGATATTGTGGTAGATAGCAATACTATTACCGTGGGGGCTTCAGGCAACTTTGCTACGGGTATTAACGTATTGGCCTTTCAAGATCACCACGCGCCGCTAAATCATGCTCAAGCTAGCAGCAACATTACTTTGGTTAGAAACATCTTTAAAGGAACGGGTGAGAACACCATTTTAGCCTTTGGCTTCTCTAACTTAGTGGTTGAAGACAACAATGCCTCGCAGTTTACCACGCGTAACCCTTACCAAGTAACGGCGTCTTTTTACAATGTGCCTTGTGGTTTAAGTACCAGCACTGCACGTGGTACTAACAACAATATTCGTTACAACCAAAGCTCGTTTAACGGTACCGGCAATGCGCCGCAGTACTACGACAAAAACGGTAACGTTGTATCAGGTTATACTTGCCAATAGGCTTAGTTGACCCGTCGTAAGATAGGTTTATTCCATCTTAAGGTAAGTTGAAAGTTTTTAGGCCAGCTCCAGTAGCTGGCCTTTTCTATTATGCACCAGATAGGTTGTTTGAATACATATAACAAAAACATCAAGTTGACACTTTTTACTGTGCATTTTTGGTGTGGAGTTCGGTGCGTTTAGTTGGTTAAATAGGGCGCAACTTATGTTAGGCATTACACCTAAGGAACATCATGAATAAAACAACAAGTCGCAGATTGCGCAAGAAGCTATATCTTGAAGAGTTCGCAGTATTTGGATTTGAATGCGCTTGCGAGTTAGATGAAACAGAAGCTGGTTTTGATGTGTTTTTAGATGAATTTGTCGAAGTGGTTGAAGCGCGCGGGCTTATTATTGGCGGTGGTGGTTCTGCTAAGGAATTCGCAGCATTTGTGGCTTCGCAGCAACGCTATGGCTCGGCTACTGAAGAAGACCGACAGGCTGTTGAGCAATGGTTAGGTGCCCAAGAGGGTACTTCTAAGGTTGTAGTGGGTGAGTTAGTTGATGCGAACTACGGTATGTAGCAGGAGTTGTAATTGGTATTAACAGCCAAATCGCATTGCTGTAAAAAAGCCGTTTACCCTTGGGTAAACGGCTTTTTGTTTAGCTGTATTTAACTGCCTTGCGGTTAACGGCTTAGTCTAATTCTACCAGCTGTTTTTCGTATTTAGCGTGAATGCTATGAATTGCTGGTGTTGCGCCACCTGTGGCTTTGCTCACTGCAATAATGGCAATGCTGGCGAACAGGAAGCCGGGAACAATTTCATAAATGTCGAACAAGCCGCCACCTAGTTGTTTCCAAACTACTACGGTTACGCCACCTAACACTACGCCGGCTAGAGCGCCGTTGCGGTTCATGTCTTTCCAGAACAAGCTAAGTAGTAGTGCAGGGCCAAAGGCTGCGCCAAATCCTGCCCATGCGTAAGACACCAAACCTAGTACCGAGCTTTCTGGGTTCATAGCCAGAATTAAAGCTACTATCGACAATGCGACTACGGCGATACGGCCAACCTTAACAATCTCTTGTTGGCTGGCTTGCGGGCGAAAGACTTGTTTGTAGAAGTCTTCGGCTAAGGCAGACGACGATACTAATAATTGTGAGTCGGCGGTACTCATAATCGCAGCCAAAATAGCTGCTAATAGTATGCCGGCAATTACTGGGTGGAAAATAGCATTTACCAACAGCATAAAGATGGTTTCGCCATCTTTAATATCGCCACCTAGGTGAGAATCTACATACAAAATACCTACTACACCAATAAGCAGCGCGCCAGCCATAGAAAGAGCTGTCCAGCTTACTGCGATGCGACGGGCGGTGCCGATGTCTTTGTTGCTTCGAGTGGCCTGAAAACGCGCCAAAATATGTGGCTGACCAAAGTAACCTAAACCCCAAGCCACTAGCGAGATAATGGCAATGGCCGATAAAGGCTCGCCTTTAACGTCGGTCCATAGGTTTAGTAGCTCTGGGTTTTTAAGGGTGAGGGCTTGGCTTAAGTCTCCAAAAGAGCCTTCCATTGCGGCAATTGGCACGATCATTAAGGCGGCGGCCATTAATAAACCTTGCACTAAATCGGTCCAAGATACTGCTAAAAAGCCACCAAATAAGGTGTAAGACACCACACAAATGGTGCCGACAATAACTGCGGTGGTGTAGTCTAAACCAAACACTGTTTCAAACAGTTTGCCGCCAGCCACTAAGCCAGAGCTGGTATAGAACAAGAAAAACAGCAAGATAAAGAAGGCAGAGATTGATTGCAGTAATTTAGATTTATCTTCAAAACGGCGCGCAAAAAACTCAGGAATGGTTAAGGCGTTATCCATCACGATGGAGTAGGTGCGTAGGCGTTTGGCGCAAATAAGCCAGTTTAACCAGGTGCCAACGAGTAAGCCGCCGGCCAACCAAATGGCCTCGATACCGGCTGCGTATGCGTAGCCAGGTAAACCAAGCAGTAACCAACCACTCATATCTGATGCACCAGCCGATAAGGCTGCGGGCCATGGGCCTAGTGAGCGACCACCTAAGAAGTAATCTTCTGAGTTGGCGGTGCGTTTATAGGCGTAAATGCCAATTGATAGCATAACGATTAGATAGGCTATAAATGTAGCACTGATAGCAAAGCTATTTTCAATCATTCCTTTTTCCTTTTATTGCTGAGTTCAGCATGTTGGTTTATTTGGGTTGTCGCTGCTAATGGCTAACCAGGCCCTTAGGTTTATTCGCCGCTGCCTAGCTCAAGCAAGCTGGCGTTACCACCAACGGCGGTAATGTTTATGGTTCGTGTGCGCTCGGTTATAAAGCGCAAACAAAGTGTTGGTTCACTGAGTTGGCTAAGGTTACACATATCGGTTTCATATATGAACTGCGCAAGTTGGCCATCTCGTTCTGCTGCCAACTGGTTGTAGTGGATGCAATTTTGCTTAGTGCCTGCTAATGCAATGCCCGCAACCAGGCTGTTTTGTGCAAGTTGCGGTCCCAAGGTATAAGCCAAGGGCTGTGCCACTCTATCTGGGCAGCCGGCACGCAGTAGGTCGCTCAGTACTTCGTCTATAGGGCTATTTGCAGCACAACAAATAACGGTATTACCAGCCACCAACGCTGCGGCCATTAAACCTACTAGGGCTTCGTTGCTGGCAGTTTCATCGGCCACCAACAAAAAACAGCCACGGCCAGCGGTATATAGCTGGTTGCTTTCGCCCGTAGGCCCTTGTAGCTCATGCTCGTTAGCAATAAGCGCTAGGGCTTGTTGGCATTGAAAACGGATCATTGCTGCACATTCGTGGTAGCTTTGGTCTCGTTGGCCAAGCAGTTGCGCCCAAGCGAGCAGTAACTCGCTACGTTGAGCCACCGTGTGTTGCTGCCAAGCATCTTGCATTGCAAGACTTTGTTTTAATACTTTGTTAGTCGTGGTCATATTAGTGCTCCTGCTGGGCAAGGGTGGTGCTTATGTTCGCCTTAGCAAAACGGTACAAATAGTGCGGGCCACCCGCTTTAGGACCAGTGCCTGAAAGACCCTGACCACCAAAAGGTTGTACCCCTACAACGGCACCTACTTGATCTCGATTTACGTAGCAATTACCCACTCGAGCACGCTGCTCGATATGCCGATAGGTACTTTCATTACGACTATGCACGCCCAAGGTTAAACCAAATCCACTTTGATTTATTTGATCGATCACCCTATCAAGTTGATTTGATTGATATTTAATCACATGCAAAATAGGGCCAAAGTGTTCTTGTGTTAATTGAGCAATGTCTTCGATTTGATAAGCGCACGGCGCAACAAAGCTGCCTTTGCTGCAATCTTCCGGAAGCGCTACTTGGTAAATGAGCTGAGCATTCTTTTCTAACCAGCTAACATGAGCCAGCAGTTTTGTTTGAGCTTGTGGGTCTATCACCGGGCCTACATCGGTACTTAGTTTTTCTGGATTACCAATGGCCAGTTCTTGCATAGCACCAGCAATCAGCGAATAGACGCGTTCGGCAATATCCTCTTGAATAAATA
Source organism: Agarivorans litoreus (assembly GCF_019649015.1). Lineage (NCBI taxonomy): Bacteria > Pseudomonadati > Pseudomonadota > Gammaproteobacteria > Alteromonadales > Alteromonadaceae > Agarivorans > Agarivorans litoreus. The sequence goes on from NZ_BLPI01000001.1 coordinate 3,630,293, forward strand.
ATACTCGCAGCGCCGAGCAGCGCTGGCCCGCCGAGGCAAAAGCTGAGCGTAGTACATCTCTTACTACTTGCTCGGGCAGGGCGGTGCTGTCTACGATCATGGCGTTTTGGCCGCCAGTTTCGGCAATCAGCGGCACAGGTAAGGCATCGCGTTTAGCCAGCTGTTTGTTAATGGCTTGCGCAGTTGGCGTTGAGCCGGTGAAGGCAACACCTGCGATACGTTTATCGCTGCATAAGGTTTGACCTAGCAACGCGCCATTGCCCAGTATGAGTTGGATAACTTGCTTAGGAATGCCTGTTTCTAGTAGCAATTCTATACAGCGAGCAGCGATAAGGCTGGTTTGCTCGGCAGGCTTGGCGATGACGCAATTGCCGGCAACCAAGGCGGCCGATACTTGGCCGATAAAAATGGCTAAGGGGAAATTCCACGGGCTTATACACACAAATATGCCGCGCCCTTGGTAACTTACTTGCTGCGCTTTACCGCGAAACGAGCGTTGCTGCATCGGCGAGCTAAAGTGTTGAATGGCTTGCTGTGGGTAGTAGCGTAAAAAATCTACCGCTTCGCGAATTTCGTCAATGCTGTCTAATACTGTTTTGCCCGCTTCGCGATGGCACAAGGCCACAAGCTCAGGCATGTTTTTTTCAAGCTTATCGGCTAATTGCAGCAAGTAGTTGGCACGCTGGTTTACTGGCGTTTGTTGCCATAGTTGGCAGCCTTGTTCTGCTACATTAATCGCTTGCAAGGCTTGTTCTGCATTGGCCCACCTTACTTCTCCAACCTGCCGAGTTCGCTGGTAAGGCGCTGTTATAAGATGGCGTTCGCCACTTTGAGCTTGCCCTTCAATAATTGAGCTGGCTTGCCATTGGTGGTTGCCCAAAAACTGGCTGACTTGTTGTTCAAAGGGCTGCCATTCACTTTCTATGTCGGTGGCAATGCCTTGGGAGTTTTGCCTTTGCTCACCAAACAATTGTGGCGGCAGGGCTATTTTGGGGTTATGTAAGCAGCTGCGTGATTGCAATAAATCTACCGGATGCACGGTTAAATCAGTGACCGGACAACGGGCATCTACTAAGCGATGAACAAACGAGCTATTAGCGCCATTTTCTAATAAGCGGCGCACCAAATAAGGCAGCAAATCTTTATGGCTGCCCACTGGGGCGTAAATGCGTACTTCGCTATTTAGCAGTTGTTTGGCATGGCTATATAGCGCTTCGCCCATGCCGTGTAAGCGCTGAAACTCAAAGTCTTGGTGAGTCGCGATGGCCGACACCGCGGCAATAGTTTGTGCGTTATGGCTAGCAAACTGCGGATAAATAAGCCCACGAATATGCTCACTAAGCAATAAACGCGCACAGGCTAAATAGCTCACGTCGGTGGCTTCTTTGCGCGTAAATACTGGGTAGCCGCGGTGGCCATGTTGTTGAGACAACTTTAACTCGCTGTCCCAATAGGCGCCTTTTACTAAGCGCATGGGAATGATATCGCCTTGCTGCTTGGCCAGTGTTGCCAACCAAGCAATTACCGCTAATGCCCGTTTCGAGTAGGCCTGTACCACTAAACCAAATTTGCCCCAGCCTTTAACTGCTTGGTGCTGGTAGAGCTTGGCAAATAGCTTTAAGGAAATTTCTAGGCGGCCGGCTTCTTCGGCATCAATGGTAATGGCAACATCCTGTGCTCGGGCATGTTTTAGCAATGCCAAAACCGTATCAAATAGCTCTTGTAGTACCTTTTCGTGGTTGGCTGCTTCGTAGCGAGGATGCAAGGCCGAGAGCTTGATTGATACCGAGGCCGCAGGGTGAGCTTCACTAGTACTTGAACGTTGCTTAGCCACAACGCTAATAGCTTGGTGATAGTCGTTAAAATACTTTTGAGCATCTTGGCGGGTAAGGGCCGATTCGCCCAGCATATCAAAAGAATAAGCAAAGCCTTGTTGTTGCAAAGGCTCGCCATTGTTTAAGGCTTCTTGAATATTGCGGCCTAGTACAAACTGATGCCCCATTATTTTCATGGCTTGATGCATGGCTTGGCGTATCACTGGCTCGGAGAATTTGTTTACTAGCTTGTTGAGCACCTTGCTGGCTTGGCCATCTTGCGGGGTATCTAAACTCACTACTTTACCGGTTAGCATCAAGCCCCAGGTAGAAGCATTTACAAACAGTGAGTCTGAGTTTCTAAGGTGAGACTTCCAATCTGCCACACTCATTTTGTCACGAATTAACGCGTTGGCGGTGGCACTATCGGGAATGCGCATTAGCGCTTCTGCCAAGCACATAAGCAGAATACCTTCGCGGGTATCTAGGCTGTATTCAAGCAGTAAGGCGTCGATCATTTGCACGGCATTTTTGTCGGCGCGAACCCGTTCGATAAGTTGAGTGGCCAACACCGTAGTTTGGGTTAACTCACTTGGGCTAGGTTTAGCGAGTGGGATAAGTTGGCTTAACCAGCTTGACTCGTTTACAGCGTAAAGCGGCGAAATGTATTGCCAAACTTTGGTTAAAGGCTGCTCAATAAACGAAGCTTGGGTCATGGCCTTAGCATCGAGTTGCATAGTGTTGTGCATGCTGGATCCTCGTGTTGCCATCCTCTGCGAGGGGACAGAGGATGTTACGGCTTTGTTATTTAGAGGCCGATTGTAGAGCGCTTTGGGCGTCGCGTATTTCGAAAAACTCCGCGTTTTTTTCGAAATTCTCTGTTGATGAACAAAAAGCGAAGCAAGCGTTTAACAATCTATTTAACCTGAACTTGGGATGAGAGAGTGACGATAACTCTACTACCCAGTACTTAATCTAGCTTCATGTTTCTAGCGAGATAGTTTTGCTTAGTTCTAGGCGAAGCTGCGCGCCAATCTCTAGCCTATTGCAAGTGGCTTCGACACCTAAATAAGTAAAAACAGCCCTTACAAACTGGTTTATTTTCCCGAGCTCAGGTTATTCATGTTGCTTATTTATAGTGTAGTCAGCCTAGGCGGGGCGAGTTAGCTTTAGCTGGCTTGTTTGCGGTAGCGAGCAGGCGTGATGCCATAAAAAGTGCTAAAGGCACTGGTAAAGCTACTTTGGCTAGCAAAACCACAGCGATGCGATATTTGCTCAATGCTTAATTGCGGTGTAGCTAAAAGCTGTTTAGCCGCGTTAAAACGTTTGCGTAGCAAATATTGGTGCGGGGTTAATCCAGTTTGTTGGCGAAACAATAAATGAAATTGGCTTTCGGCTAAAAACACGCAACCCGCAAGTTGCGCAACGGTAATTTTTTGCTGCAAGTGTTGTTGAATGTAGCGGTCGATATGCTCCATTTGCAGGCGGGTGACCTTAGCTTGGTGTTGTTTGCTTTGAGCTAGGTGATTTTGCAGTACACACAACAGGGTATTGGCGCAGGCCTCGGCTAGCATGGTGTCTTGCGGCTTAGTTAGCATTTCCTGACAAAGTGCATTGACGAGAACTTGCGATTGGTTGGCTAGCTTGAAGTAGGATTGATGTTCGAACAACAGCTCGATTTTGGTCTGCAAACTAGCATGTTGTGTATCGGCCAGATTAATAACCAAGATTTGATTTCTGCCTACCCCGGTAAAAGCATGATCTGCAGAAGCGGGCACTAAGCAACCTTGACCTGGCCCAACCAAATTAGCTTGACCTTGAATGTCAAACTCGGTTTGTCCTTGCACGCCAATCACCACCTGAAAATACTGATGGCTATGGTGATGAGAGTGGCTGGGTAATGCCAGCACTTGAGCTAAGTTGGCTGATTCATTCATATCTGTTTGTTTAAAAAGTAATAAATAGATTTAAATGACAACATATACAGTAATGCTGAAATTATGAGCTAGATTAACGCTCACTGATAGTGAATTAGTTTTGTATTTGTGTCAATTTTGTTAATTAATATGTTGAGCCCTATTCGCAGGCTTAAATAAAAACTCACCAAAAAAGAAAAACTTCGATTATTTGCTAGGCTTATCAATAACTCATCGCAGTGTTTATTGAGAAAGGAAGCCAGCTAAATGAGGTATGCGTTAAGCCTATTGTTTCGAAACCGGTCAGCAATCGATGTATTGCTTTCTTCTATGTTTATTAACCTTCTTTCCCTCGCGTTGCCCTTTGCTATGTTGCAGATTTACGACCGCATATTACCTAACCAAGGCTACGGCACGGCTACGGTTCTTATGCTCGGTGTAGCGGTGGCTATTATACTAGAGCTAGTGTTGCGATATATACGTAGCTGGTTATTGGCTTCGGCAGCCGCTAACTTTGAGTTGCATACCACTATTGACGCGGTGAAAGCTTTACTCGCCAGCAGTTTTGAACCTATCGCGAAACTTGGCAGGGGCGGGGTATTTAATGGCTTAAGTTCAATAGCTGGTATGCGAGACCTATATTCTGGTCAGGCGGCCTTGGCCCTGATTGACTTCCCATTTGTTGTTATTTTTTTAGCTTTGGTTGCCTATATCGGTGGGCCTTTGGTTTTTATTCCTATCGTAGTTTGGGCGTTAATTGGCTTATTGGTCGCGTTAATCGGTAAGCAACTTGCCCTGGCTACTCAGGAGTTGGCATTAAGTGAAGCTGAGCGCTCTCGTTTACTACTTAATGTGTTATCAGGCCTTACTACAACAAAAGCGTTAGCGATGGAACAGGGCATCTCCAATTATTACCGAGAGATAAACTACAAACGCCTACAACAACAACAGCGCGTTGATTGGTTATCTGCCAAGTTACAAGAGTTGATTCAAGGTGCGTCGCAAGGGACAACCTTGGTGTTGGTTTTATTGGGGTGTTTAATGGTGCTGGATGGCCAGTTAACAACAGGGGGGTTAGCAGCATGCTCTATTCTGGCGGGTCGAGCAGTTGCTCCTTTAAGTGCCATTATTAGTTTGCGTTCTAGAATGTTGACCGCCAAGTCTGCTATGCAGCAAGTAAAACAACTTGTCGATCTAGAAAGCGAAAGATTTAGCGCTGAGCATTGCTATCAACAAAAGTTACCGACAGGACCAATTTGTTTTAGTCAGGTCAGTGCCGAAACTTCTGTGGCGCGTATTCATCAGGGGGATTTTTCTGTGCCGGCTGGCAGTATTGCAGTGCTGCAATCTAATCCTCTTAGTCATGCCAGTTTAGTGTTAAGTATGCTAGCTGGCTTTCATCAGCCACAGCAAGGCCGTATTGATATTGCGGGTGTTGAACTTGGCCAGCATGACGCAAATGAGTATCGACAATCTGTAGTGTATTTAGCACCTTGGCCTACCTTGTTTGCTGGCAGTTTGATGGAAAACATGACCCTGTTTCGACCTGAACTAGAAGCCAATGCCATGGTGTTAGCAGAAGAGTTGGGTTTAAGTGCTGCTATTGCTTTGTTGCCAGCGGGTTACCAAACTCGTGTGGGGGACAGTGGCAACCAAATGCTTAACAAGGGAGCGATTAAACTTATCGCCTTGGTGCGCGCGTTAGCGCAGCAACCATCTATTCTGCTACTTGATGAACCGATGCTGTCTTTAGATGCGGATGCTCAACAGCGTTTACTGGCTTTGCTGAGTAAGCAAGGTGATGATATGACGGTGTTGATTGCTTCGCATTTCGAAGAGGTTAAAGCGCATAGCGATGTGCTAATTAATGTTGCGGAAGATGGTTCGTTAAACCTACAAAAGCTAGCTAAGGAGGCTTGATATGGAAGATCAAGCTATTGATTTAAGACCTTTATTAATCACTTTGCTGCAACAGCTAGGTTTGTATTCTCAGGCTAACAATGTTGCCGAAGATCAGCGTTTGGACTCGCTTGGGGTGTTGGCGTTTACCGAGTTACTCAAAAAGCATCATGTAGGCTTTTCAGTTCATCGTCATCTACCTTCTTTGGTAGAACAAAGTGCCCACCCTTTTGTGCTGATATCAGAACAACAAGCACCCGTTTTATTGCGGCGTCATGGAGAACAGCTTGAAAAGTTCGATCAGCGTTGGCAAGCCTGTGATCCCGCATTTATTGGCGAAGATGCCCACTTAATAATGATTGAGCGCTTGCCTCAGCAGGGCTCATCTGCGAAAGCTTTTGCTGAGCAAGTGAGCAAGCGAAGTAAATGGTATCGGCCGGTATTTTGGCTCAGTTTATTGTCTAGCTTGATGGGATTAGCCGTGCCGCTATTTACAATGGCAGTTTATGACCGTGTAATTGGCGGTCAAACACCTGAGGTATTGCCCAGTATTGCTTTAGGTGCGGCGTTAGCCTTAAGTATTTTAGTTGCATCACGCTTGATTAGAGCCAAAGTGATGTCTGCAGCGAGTAACCACATGGCCAGGGACTTATCTGAAGTTACCTTTCAACGTTTGCTAAACATGCCATTAATGGTGTTGTCGCGAGTGGGTATCGCTAACCATGTGGCGCGTATGCGTAATGCAGAAAAAGTTCGCACGGTGTTATCTGGCCCTGCCGCAGGCGGTTTAATCGATTTACCTTTTACCTTTATTGCCCTAGCTACCATTACCTTGTTAAGTGGTTGGTTAGTACTGGTGCCGCTGCTGATGTTACTGGTGTTTTATTTAGTTATGCGCCTAATGCATAACTATATTCAAAGCGCGTCTCCTACAGTATCCGGTGAATATCAAAATGCGCTTAACGAATTAGCAAAAAATCTCACTCAGCTAAAAGCGGCCGGGCAAGTAGGTGCTTGGACTACTAAGTTTGCTCGTTTATGCCGAGAGAATAGCCGGCAGAACTTTCGTTATGCCGCGCGCAATGGGCTACTGGCTGCTGTTGCTCATGCTTTGAGCTTATCTACTGCTTTAGTGACCGTGTTTTGCGGTATCTTCTTGGTGCTTAATCAAGCAATATCAGCCGGGGCGTTGATTGCCTGTGTCATGCTGATATGGCGAATCACTGGCCCCGCTCAATTGGCGTTTAGTTCCACGCAAAAGTTCGCCTTGCTAAAGGGGGCCGCTGAGCAATTTGACCGGTTCATGCAGGTTAAAACCGAAAACAGTGAATTGCGTTTAGATGTGCCGGATATGACACGCCCTCCCAGTTTGTCGTTCCAGCATTTAACCCTGCGTTACAGTGCCGACATGGAGCCCGCGTTGTCGGCTGTGAATGCCGATATAGACGCCGGGGATATGGTGGCGGTTATAGGTCCTAATGGTTGTGGTAAAACCTCATTGTTGCTATCCGCTTTAGGGGTAATTGAACCTCAAGCTGGCTATGTAGCGATAAACAACAAAAACATTCGCCAGTACGATCCTGAGCTAGTGCGATCTTGGGCTGCTTATTGCCCGGCTGAGCCAGATTTATTCCCAGGTTCTCTAGCTGACAATCTGCGTATTGCAAATACTGAAGCTAGCGACCAGCAACTCATTGATGCCTTGTATGCGGCTGGAGGGGAGGCGTTGTTTAATACATTAAATAAGCAGCTTGATACCCCATTAACCAGCGGAGATGGCGCAATGCTTTCTGCGGTAGAGGGAAGCTATATTAGCCTAGCGAGAGCATTGCTAAAAGGCTCTCCTTACCTATTACTTGATGAGCCTTTAGCAAATCGAAACCCGGCTGCTAAGCACCAGCTAATTAACACACTAGAAGGCCTGCGAGGTAAGGCTACTATAGTGTTTTCTAGTCACGACCAAGAATTAATAAAATTGGCAGATAAAGTCATTATTTTAGACAAGGGCGCTGCGGTTTATGTCGGTCCTATTCCTTCGCAACAACCTCAAGCTAATAACCAAACGGAGCAGTAAGTATGGAACAACGTCAATTGGCTAAGCGAGTTTGGCCAGAGCATGAGTTTACTGATGCTATTGAAGCCCCAGCTGAACGCAAACTTATTCGTCGCATTACTTGGTTTATCGCTGTTTCAGTATTGGGGATGCTGTTGTGGTCAATTTTTACTACCGTTGAAGAAATTGCTAAAGCAAAAGGACAGGTTGTTCCGCTCGGACATAGGCAAGTGATCCAAAGCCAACTTGGTGGAACATTGGCGTCGGTGAGTGTTGAAGAAGGTGATGTGGTCAAGCAAGGAGATATTCTCGCTAATTTTGTTGCTATCGACAGCCAGTCTTTAGAAGAAGAACTATCGAGTAAGCAAGCTAATTTAGAGTTGCGCATAGAGCGCTACAACGCTTTTGTTGAGCAGCGCGCTGCTGATTTCTCCGCGTTTGAAAGTGAATACCCTAAATTAGTGCAGCAGCATCAATCAGCGCTAAAAAGAATGAATAATGAGTTAGAGGCAACCTCAGCACTTACTGAATCAGAGATAGCGAAAGCAAAAGCAGAATTAACCGCGGTTGAAAATGAGGTGCCAGCCTTGAGCGACCAAATTGCCGCGTCGCGTAAAACGATTAACATGATGAAGTCTCCTGGTGGCATTCAAGTGGTGTCTAAGCTTCAAGTTTTAGAGGCTCAACAAAAGCTAGATTCTTACGTGCGAGAATTAAAATCGTTAGAAGGCAAAGAGCAGGTATTAAGTAAAACGCTAACAAACTTAAATAAGCAATTAGAGCAAAAGAACGCAGCCTTGTTTAACCAAGTGGGGGAAAAACGTGCCGAGGCGCAAGCTGAGTTGTTAGGCATTGAGGCTCGCTTAAAATCTTCCGGTTCTCAAGTTTCTCAAACTACCGTTTTAGCGCCGGTTGACGGGATTGTGCAATCTATTCCTACAACCTCTTCTGGCAGCGTTATTGCTCCCGGCGGAACGGTTGCGGTGATTGTACCAACCACCAAAGAAGCGCTCATTGAAGCAAAGTTATCTCCGCGTGATATTGGTTTTGTCACAGAAGGCCAAGCGGCAAGAGTAAAAATAGATGCCTTTGATTACAGTCGTTATGGGGCTTTAGATGGGATTGTGCAAAGGATTTCTCCTTCTACTGATACCGATGAAAAGGGGGGCGTTTTCTACAAGGTAAAAATTAGCATAGAAAAACCCTATTTTAACGATGATCCCGAGCGCTTTGGGCTTATTCCTGGGATGACAGGTGAGGTAGATATTGTGACGGGTGATAAAACGGTATTTCAATACTTATGGAAACCGGTATTTACCAACATAACCACTGCCTTTGGTGAACGTTAAGAGAGGTTTGTTATGACTAAGCAGCAAGACAAATCATCCCTAAAAGCGAAAAGTAAACTTACTAAAAGCAGTAACAGTGTCGACAAAGATAAAGGCATAAAAAAAGCCAAGCGTATTGATGAAGATGTAGCACGGCTTAAGGCAAAAGAGTTACGGGATGTAAAAACCGCAGGTTTAAGCAATCAAGATTTAGTTGCTGATAAATCTCATCAGCAACTGCTAAGTGAGCAGCAGGCTATACCAGATGAGGGGTTATTGTCAGAAGCCACAAATCCGTCAGAGACAATTTCGGAAACTGGTAGAGGTGGGGAATCTGCTAATGCTAAATCCTCCGAATCCGATGACACTTCAAAAGCCGTTGCTGGCGCTGCCTTGGTGGAAGCTCCCTTAATTGATGGCAGCAAAGCGACAGCAAGAGTGGGTAAAGGAGGGGGTAGCAGTGCCAACTCTCATTGGTTTGCTACACATTCACTTCTTAATCATGTTGGGGTTAAGGGTTTAACGAGCAACCAGTTGGCAAATGTTGAGGGTAATCATTATAAGCCCAGTGTGACAGTACAACAGCTTACTAAAGTTAATCACTCTCAAACTGATCAGCAGCAAGTACCGGTTATTCATGCTGAAGGGGCACAGCAACAAAGCGGATCAGTAAAAGAAGATAAAGTGAGCGAGGTGAGCGGTCAGTTGCATGTTTCTGGTGTTGACGCTAACCAAGTAAGCTGGGCAGTTGAGTCAGGAAATGGGGTATATGGCCAGCTGGTTGTAGACTCTCATACCGGGCAGTGGCGTTATCAGTTAGATAATACACTAGATACGACTAATGCTTTGGCTGAAGGAGAGCACCATAGTGAGCAATTTGTTGTTGTAGTTAAAGATAATCTGCAGCATCAAATCAAGATGGTGGTTTCAATAGAGGTGGAGGGCAGTAATGATAAACCCCAAATCTCTGGTTTGCACCACGCCAACGTTACTGAGATGTCTGCACTTTCAGAAGTTGATGGTCAGTTATTTGCTAAAGATCCAGACCATAGTGAGCAACTACAATGGGCAGTTAGCCACTCTCAAGGCCAATATGGCCGATTAACTATTAACCCTGATAATGGGCAGTGGCAATATCAGCTTGATAACAAGCAACCAGCAACCCTTGCGTTAACCGAAGGGCAACAGGGGGTTGAGCACTTTGTTGTTAGTGTTACCGACAGTGCTGGTGAAGTAGTTAAGCAAGACTTAACCATTCAAGTTCTTGGCACTAATGAACAGGCGATCATTGGCGGAGGGTATAGTGGCGTTCTCACCGAAGACAAAGATGTTCATCAAGGGCAACTGCATGCAGATGGTGTATTAACAGTTACTGATGTGGATAGTGGTCAAAACCAGTTCCAAGCAGGTGTATTGCAAGGTCAATTCGGTACGCTGAGTATCAATAATCTGGGTCATTGGACTTACACAGCTGACAACTCACAAACTGCTATTCAAGGCCTTAAAAGCGGTGAATCGGTTACAGATACCTTAGTCGTTCATTCAGTCGATGGCACTGAGCAAAAAATCACTGTTACGATTAACGGCACTGATGATAAAGCCGTGATAGGAGGTACTGCAACCGCCAGTCTCACAGAAGATAAAGATGTTCATAGTGGTCTACTTCGCGTTGATGGTGCGCTGACTGTCACTGATGTTGATGCTGGAGAAAACCAATTCCAAGCAACATCTTTACAAGGGCAGTTTGGTACGCTGAGTATCAATAATCAGGGTCATTGGTCTTACACTGCCGATAATTCTCAGCCTACGATCCAAGGCCTAAAAAGCGGTGAGTCACTTACCGATACATTGTTGGTGCATAGCGTCGATGGCACCGAACAGAAAATCACTGTCACCATTAACGGCACTGATGATAAAGCCGTGATAGCAGGCACCACCACCGCAAGCCTGACTGAAGATAAAGAGGTTCATAGTGGCCTACTTCGCGTTGATGGGGTGCTGACTATCACCGATGTTGATGCTGGAGAAAACCAATTCCAAGCAGAAGTATTGCAAGGCCAGTTCGGTACGCTGAGTATCAATAATCTGGGTCATTGGACCTACACCGCTGATAATTCTCAGCCTACGGTCCAAGGCCTTAAAAGCGGTGAGTCACTTACCGATACATTGTTGGTGCATAGCGTCGATGGCACCGAACAGAAAATCACTGTCACCATTAACGGCACCGATGATAAAGCTCAAATCGCAGGCGCTTCTACTGCAAACCTCACTGAAGATAAAGAGGTTCATAGTGATCTACTTCGCGTTGATGGGGTGCTGACTATCACCGATGTTGATACTGGAGAAAACCAATTCCAAGCAGGTGTATTGCAAGGTCAATTCGGTACGCTGAGTATCAATAATCTGGGTCACTGGATCTACACCGCAGACAACTCACAAAGTTCAATTCAAGGCCTTAAAACTGGTGAATCATTAACGGATACGTTATTGGTTCACAGCGTCGATGGCACCGAACAGAAAATCACTGTCACCATTAACGGCACTGATGATAAAGCTCAAATCGCAGGCGCTTCTACTGCAAACCTCACAGAAGATAAAGAGGTTCATAATGGCCTACTTCGCGTTGATGGTGCGCTGACTATCACTGACGCCGATGCAGGCCAAAACCAATTCGCTGCTACCTCGTTTCAAGGTCAGTTTGGTACTCTTTCAATCAATGAATTAGGTCATTGGACTTACACTGCCGATAATTCTCAGCCTACGATCCAAGGCCTTAAAAGCGGTGAGTCACTTACCGATACATTGTTGGTGCACAGCGTCGATGGCACCGAACAGAAAATCACTGTTACGATTAACGGCACTGATGATAAAGCCGTGATAGCAGGCACCAGCACCGCAAGCCTGACTGAAGATAAAGACGTTCATAGTGGTCTACTTCGTGTCGAAGGTGCACTCACTGTTACCGATCCCGATGCAGGGCAAAGCCAGTTTGCGGCCACTACACTGCAAGGCCAATTTGGTACCTTGTCGATTAATCAATTAGGCCATTGGACTTACACAGCTGACAACTCACAAACTGCTATTCAAGGACTTAAAACGGGTGAGTCACTCACCGATACCCTGCTTGTGCACTCGGTGGATGGTACCGAGCAAAAGATCACTGTTACGATTAACGGCACCGATGACAAAGCTGTGATAGGAGGTACTGCAACCGCCACATTAACCGAAGACAAAGATCTTCACAGCGGACAGCTTCGCGTTGATGGGGGGCTGACTATCACCGATGTTGATACTGGAGAAAACCAATTCCAAGCAGGTGTATTGCAAGGTCAATTCGGTACGCTGAGTATCAATAATCTGGGTCACTGGACTTACACCGCTGACAACTCACAAACTGCTATTCAAGGCCTTAAAACGGGTGAGTCACTCACCGACACGCTACTAGTCCACTCTGCTGATGGCACTGAACAACAAGTCACCGTGACCATTAACGGCACCGATGATAAAGCTCAAATCGCAGGCGCTTCTACTGCAAACCTCACTGAAGATAAAGAGGTTCATAGTGGTCTACTTCGTGTCGAAGGTGCACTTACTGTTACCGACCCCGATGCAGGGCAAAGCCAGTTTGCGGCCACTACACTGCAAGGCCAATTTGGTACCTTGTCGATTAATCAATTAGGCCATTGGACTTACACAGCTGACAACTCACAAACTGCTATTCAAGGACTTAAAACGGGTGAGTCACTCACCGACACGCTGCTAGTCCACTCTGCTGATGGCACCGAGCAAAAGATCACTGTTATGATTAACGGCACCGATGACAAAGCTGTGATAGGAGGTACTGCAACCGCCAGTCTCACAGAAGATAAAGATGTTCATAGTGGTCTACTTCGCGTTGATGGTGCGCTGACTGTCAGTGATGTTGATGCTGGAGAAAACCAATTCCAAGCAACATCTTTACAAGGGCAGTTTGGTACGCTGAGTATCAATAATCAGGGTCATTGGACTTACACTGCTGACAATTCTCAGACTGCAATTCAAGGCCTTAAAAGCGGTGAGTCGCTTACCGATACCTTAGTCGTTCATTCAGTCGATGGCACCGAGCAAAAAATCACTGTCACTATTAACGGCACTGATGATAAAGCCGTGATTGCTGGCACAGCAACAGCAAGTTTAACTGAAGAGAAAGAGGTTCATCAGGGGCAGCTTCGAGTCGATGGGGCGCTGACGGTAACGGATGCGGATAATGGTCAGGCACAATTTACCGCGACCTCATTACAAGGGCAGTTTGGTACTCTTTCAATCAATGAATTAGGTCATTGGACTTACACCGCCGAAAATTCACAAGCGACTATTCAAGGTTTAAAAACTGGTGAATCGCTTACCGATACCTTAGTCGTTCATAGTATCGATGGCACCGAGCAAAAGATCACTGTCACCATTAACGGCACCGATGATAAAGCTCAAATCGCAGGCGCTTCTACTGCAAACCTCACAGAAGATAAAGAGGTTCATCAGGGTCAACTTCGTGTTGATGGGGCGCTGACTGTTACCGATGTTGATACTGGAGAAAACCAATTCCAAGCAGGTGTATTGCAAGGTCAATTCGGTACGCTGAGTATCAATAATCTGGGTCATTGGACTTACACTGCCGATAATTCTCAGACTGCAATTCAAGGCCTTAAAAGCGGTGAGTCAGTAACTGATACCCTGCTGGTTCATTCTGTGGATGGCACTGAACAACAAGTCACTGTCACAATTAACGGGACTGATGATAAAGCTCAAATTGCAGGCGCTTCTACTGCAAACCTCACAGAAGATAAAGAGGTTCATAATGGCCTACTTCGTGTCGAAGGTGCACTCACTGTTACCGATCCCGATGCAGGGCAAAACCAGTTTGCGGCCACAACACTGCAAGGCCAATTTGGTACCTTGTCGATTAATCAATTAGGCCATTGGACTTACACTGCCGATAATTCTCAAACCGTTATTCAAGGGCTGAAAACTGGTGAATCGGTTACAGATACCTTAGTCGTTCATAGTATCGATGGCACCGAGCAAAAGATCACTGTCACCATTAACGGCTCTAACGACTTACCCGTTATTTCAGGAGTATCCTCAGGAAACGTTATTGAACAGGGAGAAAATATTACTGGGAAAGCGAATGCGACTGGCACCCTTATTGCGACTGATCTTGACTCAACTGACAGTATTCAGTGGGCGATTAGTCAACCTCAAGGTCAATTTGGTAATTTATCAATCGATCAGCAAGGAAACTGGCGTTATCAGTTAGATAATTCAACAGGTGGCACGACAGATAAGCTGGCTGCAGGTCAACAGCAACAAGAGACATTTTGGGTAACGGCAACTGACTCTTCAGGAGTGGCTATACCACATAAAGTTGTTGTTGATGTAACGGGGAGTAATGATAAGCCTATTGTCACTGCCTGGGCTCAACTAGCAGCCGGAACAGAAGACAAACCTGTCATAATTCAAATCGCAGATCTACTCAGACACGCAAGCGATATTGATACCACTGATACTCTGCGAGTCGAGAACTTGCAAGCCTCCCATGGTCACCTCATAAACAATAACGATGGCAGCTACACCTTCACTCCAGATAAGGATTTTAATGGTGAAGTTCGCTTGAGCTATAACGTAGTAGATGGGCAAGGTGGCAGTGTTAGTACCCAAGCCAAATTTGACCTAGCAGCATCTCCCGATAATGCAGTTATTACCGACGCCCAAACAAACCCGAACTTACGGGGTGTCACTGAAGATCGCGGCTATATCGATACTCACTACAAACTTAATTATAACGGCCAACTGAACATCCAAGACCCAGATGCCGGTGAAGCTAAATTTGATCCAAATATTGGCCCACAAACCAACCAAGGTATTGGTTATGACACTAAGCTAGGCGGCCATGTGGTGCTAATGCAAAATGGTCATTACACCTACACCTTGGACAATCGAAACATTCAACACCTGGCAGAGGGAGAAGCGATAAAAGACTCGGTTGTTATTCGCTCAGCGGATGGCACCACTCATACCATTGAAATGACGGTTCACGGTACAAATGACAGACCCACGATTGCTGCACAGTCGCATACGGTTATTGAAGGTGGTGCCCTCATATATGGGCAAATGCGTGGGCAAGATATTGATACTGGCGCAACACTGCATTACTCAACTCCCAAAATTGATGGACTGATATTTAACACTGATGGCAGCTATAGCTTCGATCCGAGCAACTCAAGTTATCAATCCTTAGCATCTGGCGTCACAAAAAACCTTACCATCCCGGTCACTGTAACCGATGAGCATAATGCCAGCTCTACTCAAAACCTTACTATTAGTATTACTGGAGTTAATAACGCCGCTGTCATTGGCGGTGTCGATATCGGCAGTGTTACCGAAAATTCCGCCGGTAAAGATATGTCACCTGACTATGCGCAACCGGGTATGGCTCACCTTGGCCGTAACCCGCTGTATGCCAGTGGCACCTTAACCATTTCGGACTTGGATTCCGGCGAAGCAGCCTTCAACACTCACGGGGTCGGCTTTACCTACTCGGGTAAATTTGGTGATCTACTGCTGCAAGAAAATGGTCAATGGTCCTATTATGCTGATGCTGGCGGTGTGCGCATTAAAGGTGGCTACGCGTCCCACAGAGGATCGACAATTGACCAGCTCGGTGAAGGACAGAGCCTGACCGATACCATTACAGTTTATTCAAAAGATGGCACCTCTCATGACATTGTTATCACCATTCATGGCAGTAATGATCGCCCCTATTGTTCGTCAGAAGTGCAACTTAATGCAGGCACTGAAGATACTCGCCAAACTATTACAGTCGCGCAATTGCTACAAAACACGGTTGATGTAGATAAAAATGATGCTGGGCTGCTGAGCATTGAGAACCTGCGTGCCGACCACGGTTCCATTAAGCATAATCAAGACGGCAGTTTCACCTTTACACCAGAGAAAGACTACAACGGCGCGGTGCACTTTAGCTATGACGTCAAAGATGCCCACGGCGGAATAACCCACACCAACGCGAGTACGACTCTTGCGGCGGTTAACGATAACCCGGATGTGACGCCTCTAACTGACAGTGTTACTGAAGGTACTGACAACCACCATTCCTTGAATCTGCTATTAGGTGCCACAGATAAAGAGGGCGACGCGTTAACCATCAGCCATCTGGAATATGCTATTGATGGTCAGCCTCAGTCGGGCCAACTTCCAACGGGCATTACCTTAGGCGCTGATGGGCATACGTTGATTGTTGACTCCACTGATGCCGCATTTAATCATTTAGCAAATGGTCAGTCGCAAAAGGTGGCTATCACCTATCAAGTAGAAGATGGTCATGGTGGGAGTACACAGCAAACCGCTACGCTCACTATAGTAGGTACTGATGATAAGGCCACACTGGTATCTAATGTTATTCAATTAACCGAAACACAAGCGATCGATAGTCAGTTTACAACCTATAAAGGCAACCTTCAGCTTATCGATCCTGATAGTGGTGATCACACACAGTTCTCTCAGTTTAGCGGTACTTATTTAGGCCAAGGATTTGAGCCTGGGCATCTTAATATCTGGCCTGATGGCTCTTATCAATTCATGTTAAATGCAGGCACTAATCGCCATGCAGATGATCTCATTAGTAGCCTACATGCTGGTGAGTCGATGGAAATCCCTTATGAGTTTATTACTAGCGATGGTCAAAAACTCACCATAATGGTTAAAGTGATTGGTGAAGATGATAAAGCAAAAATAGAAGTTGGCAAATATTCAAGCTTTAATGAAAATGCTTATGAAGACAAGCTTTCACCAGGAAGTACGCCTAACCAAGTTCGTGCAGGCGGCACGTTACAGGTGATCGACCCAGATCATGACCAAGCCGGTTTTATCGCGCAAAATATCACTACCGCCGATGGTGGACATTTCAATATCAACGCACAAGGTCATTGGGCTTACACGATTGATAATGACAAGTTACAACATCTAGGTGCTGGCGAAAGCTATCAAAAAATATTTAACGTGGAATCTATCGATGGTAGTGCACATAAAGATATCACAGTGACCGTTCACGGCACCAATGATGCCCCCGTCGCAACAGCTGAAGTACGTTTAGCGAATGGATTAGAAGATAGCAAAATTGTTCTCACCTCTGCACAATTGCTTGCCAATACTACCGACATTGATGACAACGATATTGGAAAATTATCCATTGAAAACCTACAGGCTGATCATGGCGCTATTGCGTTAAATACCGATGGCACCTTTACGTTTACGCCAGAAAAAGACTATAACGGCGAGGTGCATTTTACTTACAATGTGAAAGATGCCCACGGTGGTATTACACATACAGGTGCATCCATCAACCTAGCTGCAGTTGACGACAAAACTGTATTTGGCGGCGTTACAACTGACTCTGTTAAAGAAGACATCGACCCTGGTGCCAACTCTTATGGCAACTTTGGTGGCAGCCGTTTTGCTGGTACCCAATGGCATCAACTAACGATTACGGATACAGACAGTAAGGTTGATCAAATCGACATTGAGTTTGGTGGAAAAACTGTTACTTGGCAAGTCGGGTCGCCTCTTGATATCCAAACCAATTATGGCAAGTTCGAACTAACAACATATTCCCATGGCCCGCACAAGGGCGAGCTAGTTTGGTTGTATAACGGTGATAATCGCAACCCATCGATTCAAGGTTTAAAAGAAGGGGAATCTTTACACGAAAGTATCACTTTAGTTGCGCCAGACGGCACCCGCCAAGCACTGTCTGTAGAGATAAAAGGCACAGAAGATCATGTGATTATTGATGCCCCCAATCATCTTGGCGATGTGATTGAGCATCAATCAACAGGCGCACAAGTCAGTGGTCAGCTACAGGCCCATGATAGTGATACTCATGATTCAGTGAGCTGGGCCATTACCCAAACTGCTGGTAAATATGGTGAGTTTTCAGTTGATACCGATGGTCACTGGCACTACGTGGTAGATGAAGCAAAAGCAGGTGCTTTGGGGCAAGGTGATGAGTGGAACGAGCATTTCACCATTGAATCGCTATCAACTGATGGGAGCAAAGTGAGTAAAACGGTCACTGTCGTCGTGCACGGTAGTAACGATGCTCCAACTGTGACAAGTGGACTTGTGTTGACCCAAGGCAGTGAAGATAAACAGGTTATATTAACCCAACAGGATTTGTTAGCCCATGCCAGTGATAGTGACCGCAACGATCAAGGCTGGCTAAGCGCCACCCACTTAACAGCCGATCATGGGACAATCAGCACCAATGCCGATGGCAGCTTCACCTTTACCCCTGAGAAAGACTTTAACGGCGATGTTCACTTTAGTTATGACGTCACCGATCGTCATGGCGGTGTCACCCATACCAGCGCAAGTACAACCTTAATGGCGGTGAATGATGCGGCCCATATCAATGGTCAGTCACAAGCATCATCGAACGTCAATATATTCGAAGATAGCGCTACAAACCGCCTTACGGGGCTGCTGGCACTGACCGATGTCGATAGTGGCGAAGCCAACTTTGTGCCACAAGCTCATTTACTGGGGCAATATGGTGAAATAAATTTAGAAGCAGATGGCCACTGGGCATATAGCCTAAACAACAACTTAGCCGCAACCAATGCCTTAAAGGCAGGCCAAATGGTCACCGATAGCTTTACCTTTAGTTCACCCGACGGCACCGCTAGCCACACCATCAACATTCAAGTTCACGGCCATGATGATCGCCCTAGCCTCAGCCTCAACGAAGGGGAAGCACAGCAGTCACTCGATCTCTTTGGCGGGCTTAATGCTACGGGCGTGAGAAAATTGCAATTTTCAACTGACGGTATCCACTTTTCTAATCGGGTGCCCGATGGTTTTATGCTTGCCAGAGACGGGCATACCTTGCAGGTCGACCCCGCCCACAATAGCTACAACCACTTAGCTAACGGCATTGCCTCAACCATTGACATTAAGTATCAGTTACAACAAAGCGCGGGCAGCAACCTACAAGCCTCGCAGCAGCAAGCACGAGTAGTTATCACTGGCACCAGCGACAAACCGATTATTCACAGCTTTAGCCCGCATTCGCCACAAAACAATGGCCCGGTTACAGGGAATCTACTCCAAGGCGCAACAGATGTGGATGATGGTGCACACTTAGAGCTTCATGATGTGCAGTATAAAGATCCTGTAACGCAGCACTACGTGACGGTTCAAGCGGGGCAAACTCACAACATTAGCGGTGTTGGGATGATTGCGATTTCAGCCAATGGCGACTACAGCTTTACTCCAAACAACTCTTTTAGTGGGCAAGTGCCTTCTCTTATCTATCGAGTAACAGACACGCACGGTGATTATGCGGATAATAGCCAGAACACCTTGAGTATTCATATAGATCCATACCAGCCTCCCTTTATTGCACCGTTAACGGTAGCACTGGCAAATGATACCGGTAGCTCGGCTACAGATTTAGTCACTCAGGATGGGACGCTTAGCATCTCAGGCCAAACAGCGGGAATGCAGGTAGAGTATTCTATTGACGGCGGCAAAAATTGGACTACTCAATTTTCGCCAATTGAAGGGGTCAATCAGCTACAGGTGAGACAGACTGATGGTGCTGGGCATGCTTCAGCAGCCAGCAGTCTTAGTTTCACCCTAGACACCCAATCACCTTCGCCACATATTAGTCTTGATCCTGTTACCGCCGATAACGTGCTTAATCAAACAGAGCTTAGTGCTAATCTAGCGGTCACTGGGACAGTGAGCAGCGAGGTCAATGTAGGAGATAAGGTTACCCTTACGCTGGGGGCACGCACATACACCGGTGCAGTTGATGCTAATCATCAATTCTCTATTGACGTTCCCGCCGACCAACTGGGCAGTCACACCAATATCATGGCATCAATCACTATAACCGATGAAGCCGGAAACAGTGCCACCGCGACAGATAACCATCACTACAGCATAGATACAGGCGCAAGCATTCGGGTTAACCCCATTTCCGGAGACAATATTATTGAAGCGAGTGAACACCACCAAGCGATTGATATCGCTGGTACCGTGTCTGGGGTTGAAGATGGACAAGTGGTTACAGTCTCCATTGGCGGTCATCACTACCAAGCTGTTGTGGCTCATGGCGCCTGGAGTACTTCCTTAACCGCAGTAGAGGTGCAAGCACTGCCGGGAGGCACGGTTGATGTTACCGCCTCGGTTCACGATCTTGCTGGTAACTTAGCATCCATACACAGTCCTTTATTCGTTGGAGATAGTGCTAATCCAGTACCGAGCTTGAGCTTTAAAGCGCCACCGACACCTACAGGCGGTGGCAGTATTGGCTCGCACATATCTGGCGATTTGGTCGTCCCCCCGTTAATACAACAACTCACCCCTAATTTACCCAGCGGAGGTTGGGCAATTACAGATGGTAAGGGTCATACCTCAACCAGCCTACATGGCCAATATGGCACCTTAACTATCGACCCTGATACCGGTCACGTTGATTATGTTTATAGTCAAGCGCCAACCCCAGGAAACAAGGCTGCTGGAGGCAGCCATTGGGCAGGGCAAACAGTATCAGAAGAGCATCATGATGTATTTCAAGTTGTTTATCATGATGCGCATGCGTCAAATGTCGATGTCAAAGTTAATCTAGATGTGACTTATGTTCATGGACATAGCGGTCATAATCAAACGTCTACTCATCTTGTTGCTATGACCGTCACACCTGACACGTCTGTGGCTATGCCACCTGCAGCGGACATGCACGACGCACCTGACGACATAATGGCTTTTAGCGCAAGCATCACTGAAGATGAATCATCATTTGACCATGTAGTATCAGATATTGGCGCTGCCGATGAAAGTACTCCTCACCAGTCGGTGCATTTAGACCCGCTAAATCAGTCGGAGGCCAGCTCGCCCATCGATCACTATTTACAAATGGTTGGCGTAAGTCATGCCGATATTACGCCGGCTTCTGAGGTACCTTTGACGACAGACTTACCTGATATGGCAGCAACACAGATTAACCAAGATGAAGAATTGTTTGATAGTCAGCCTATCGACGCGTTTGAAAATCCACTAGATGAAGATAAACATGAGCAACATAAGCTTAATGAGCAAGTCATACACGATGACACACTCGTTCAGCATCAGGTGAATCAAGATAATGATGATGACTTATTACATCAAGCTTTAAACGATATGCATAATCAGTGGTAAATATTGAGTTTATGCTTAATCTTTCATGGCTATTTGCTTTGAATTTAGATTAAATGTGGCTATTCAGTTTATTTTAGTAAAATAAACTGAATAGGGTTGCATATTTAGTTTTTTCTCTTGGTGTTCACTAAGTGGCGTGGCAAAATGCCGCCTTACCCTCATAAGAAGTTGTTTAGTTAAAGGACTCAACATGAAATTACGCCTCGCTGTTGTTGGCGCTGCTATGTTCGCTGCTCTTCCTGCTCAAGCCGATCTACTAGGTTTAACACTGGCTAGCCATATCGCTCAAACCAATACTGACCCAAAAGCCTCGTCGGCTTGGCAAGGTGATTTAGAGCTGCGTTTTAAGCATCCTATCCCGCTAATTCCAAATGTGGCAGTAGGTGCTAACAAACGTAAGCAAGGTGATGCGGCAGATGGTTCTAGCTACCAAGGTGAGTTGTATTACAACTTGTTTGATACTGCAGGCCTTTATCTAG
This sequence comes from Agarivorans litoreus, assembly GCF_019649015.1. NCBI lineage: Bacteria > Pseudomonadati > Pseudomonadota > Gammaproteobacteria > Alteromonadales > Alteromonadaceae > Agarivorans > Agarivorans litoreus. The sequence goes on from NZ_BLPI01000001.1 coordinate 3,652,037, forward strand.
ATTTGGGTGCGGGTTACGAGCGTTGGGACAGTGCCAACACTGCCTTAGCTGGCTCTGATGACGGTGAGCAAGTATACGCTGTAGGGCGTGTGGCTTGGCGTTTCCCTGGTTCTGGCTTAGGTTTGGAAAGTGATTTAAAACTGTCGCTTACCGATGAAGATTACAAAGCTAACCGTTTCCGCGCGGGTGTTAACTACGAACTGTTTGATTTAGTGGCGAGCACCATTGATATCTCTGCGGGTTACCAGTACGAAGATATTGCAACACGTAGCTACAGCACCAGTAATAGCGGCGCTTACTTAGGTTTAGCTGTTAACTTCTGATAGCGAGTTATTTTGGCAGTTTGTTGCAAACAACAGGCTGCCATTGCTACAAACCCTAGGCCTGCACTAAGGCTGACTAAACCAAAAATACCCTGCTGCTGATTTAACTGCCAAGCAAAAGCACCAAGAAACGGGGCACTTGCGCTGGCGAGTAAATAGGGCACGGCCAACATTCCCGATATCGCTCCAAAACCTTGTTCACCGAGTAATTGTTTGGTTAACACTGGCCGCAAAATACTGGTCACGCCATAAGCACTCCCTTGTAACACGACAAACAGCCAAATAAGGTGCTGAAGTTGTTCGAGTTGCCACAACAAACCGGCGGCAACGAGCAAACTGCCAAAACACAGCATGGTTATAAGGGTATTCGATAGTCGTTTATCTACACTGATCATGGCGATGCGCCCAAGTACTTGCATTGGGCCAATCATCGCCATGACTAATACGGCATTATCTGCGCTAAAGTTGAGAGCGTGCATGCTTGGTAACAAAAAGTTGACTAATACCGTATGGTTAAGTGCGCTAAGTGAAAAGGCTAAGGCAATAAACCAGAACACTGCGTTTTTAAGCTGAGCATTTGGCGCGCTCGATTGCTGAGTGCCTGCGATGGCTTTCGTTTTGCGAAGCGCTGAGCTTTGGGCCCCTTGAATTAACTTGGCGCTAATAAACAGCAATGGAGTAGCGATGAGCAAAACAATCAAGGCCAAACTCACGGACGTTATTCGCCAGCCTAAGAGGTCGATAAGGTAATGGCAAAGTGGAAAGCTTAGGGTACCTGCAAAGCCAGCATATAAGGTGACCTTGGTGATCGCCGATTTAGCGTTGTCCCCGCGATAACGGGTAAGAAAAGCAAAACAAGGTTCGTATAAACACCCTGCGCTAGCGCAGCCTAGCACTAACCAAGCAACATAAAACTGCCATAAGCTCTGCACCTGGCTAATCGCCAGCAAAGCTATTCCGCCCAGCAGAGCGCTGCAGCTTAAAACCCTTGGGCCAAACCCTTTGTCGATTAACCGGCCAATAAATGGCGAGCAAAGTGCAGAGGCGACTAAGCAAATCGTGAATGCTAATGAAACATCAGCAATCGACCAAGTAAGCTGCTGATGCCAAGTGAGCAGCATGGCAGGAAAGCTATAGTAAAGGCATGCCCAAAGCAGTGTTTGGGCAATGGCCATTCCATGAGTGGCTAAGCGAACTTTCGTTTGGGCTAGTGCCACTAAACGCTTTCGCTTAACAGTTGTTTCTCATAATGCTCTAGAAAGCTTAAGCAGTCTTCTTGGAACAAGGGTAGAGCCTCGGCAAGCTTTTCATGCGACCAATCCCACCAGGCGAGTTTTTCTAGGCGCTCGCCAGTGCTTGGTTCATCAAAGCGCGGCCTTAATACCTTGGCAGGGTTACCCACTACGATGTGCCAAGCGGGTACATCTTTAGTAACAATACTGCCAGAGCCAACAATGGCGCCATTACCAATGTTTACACCCGGCATAATAATCGCGCCGTGACCAATCCATACGTCGTGACCAATCTGCACTTTGTTATTTGCGCGCCAATCAAATACTTGTTTGTCTACCGTTGCTGCCATTCCATACTTTTGCGGGCGGTAGCTAAAGTGGTGCAGGCTTGGCCGCCACCACGGGTGGTTGCTGGGATTTACCCTTACGCTTGAAGCAATAGAGACAAACTTTCCTACTTCGCATAAAGCAATATCTACGTCGTTTTGGGCGTAGCTGTAATCTCCAAATTGCACGTTGTCTAATAGGCAGCGCTCGCCAATTTCAGTCCAGCTGCCTAGCTCAGAGCTGGTTATTTTACTGCTATTAGCTACGCTGGGCTGGCTGTTTAAATTTGCGCCGGGGTCTACTATCGCCATGGTTATTCCTTTGAAGTTATAGGCTTAGGCATAATTCATCATGCCCAACCAGCACATTGCTGGATAAGCAGTTGGGGTGTTGCATGAGGTATTCGTCTAAATCGTGGCCAATGTGAGTGAGCACCCAAGTGCTGTCTGGCAGAGCATGCGCTAACTCAAGTACGTCGCTAAGATTATTGTGATTGCCCGAACGATGCAGGGGAGAGTTGCTGCAATCAATCACTACATATTTTGGCGGCTGGCGCAGCAATTGTTGCCAGCTTTGGTCTGGGATCCCTAAGGTATCGGTTAAGTAGGCAATCCGGCCATTTTCGCTGGTAAACAAGTAGCCTAGAGTAGGTTTTGAGTGATTTAACGCTAGGGGAGTTATGTTGATACCTGCTAAGGAAAAGCTATGTATGGCCTGCCTAGCTGGCTGAAAATCTAGTAAACCAGGGTGCTTAAATAGGTCATCACACCCTAAGGGATCATCTGGGTGATAAACCGGAATTGGCTCGGCCACTCCCCAGCGTAATTCAAATAAAGCTTGTACATGATCCATGTGAAAGTGGGTGAGTAACATGGCATCAATAGACCCAGCTGGAAAGCGGGTTTGTAACTGCGGATGGTTGGCGTCGATGAGTATTCGTTGGCCGTTTACCTCTAGCACCGCTGAGCAAAGCAATCTTGCTTTGCTGGGGTCTAAGCTTGCTCGCTGGCAGGCGAGGCAATCGCAGCCGTAAACTGGGCAGCCTGTTACATTACCGGTGCCAAGTAGGGTTAGTTTCATTGGATATATAACTCGGTAGTTTCGGTTTCAATGTATTTGAGCAGTTTGCTCACTGTGCTGTCTAGATTGCGGTTGTTGTCTAAGCGCCAACACTTTTCTGGTAGAGAAGCCTGATATTGTTCGCTGCGGTGCAGCCGTGCTGAGATATCGTGTTCAGATTCACGACCGCGCTTGCGCAGGCGTTCGGCCAATATGCTGGGGTCTACTTCTAAGGCGATTATTCGCAAGCGCTCCCCAAATAACTCTTCAGCTAAGGGGATCTGTTGGCGAGAGCCGTTGAAAAGCACCGAGAACCCCATGCTCAACCAAGTATTTACTTCGTTACCCACTGCGTAATTGCAGCCATTGGCCTGCCAGTCCATCGCAAATAAGCCGCTGTGTTTACGATGGGTGAACTCTGGCACGCTTAAGGCAATGTGATTTTCACCGCTATCATCTACCGCGCGGGTGATGTAGCGATGAGCAATCAGCAGGTTGCTGTCCGCTTGCAACTGGCTACGTAAGCCATTAATTATGCTGTCTTTACCTGAGCCAGAAGGCCCCACCAAGTAAAACAACTTGGCTTCGCCGTTTAGTTCACTGGCAGTTAGCGAAGTCATCAAAATACTCGCTCTCCTTCACGCCATACTTGCAGTACTTGCAAGCGCTCATCATTGGGTTTGGCTAATACCAAGTCGGCCCGTTTACCCTCACAAATACTGCCTCGGTCGTCCATGCCTAAGGTATGGGCTGGAGTTAGGCTAACCATTTGAATGGCCTGACAAAGATCGTAGTTGTTATCTTCCATGTTAGCCACCATATATGCGGCATCGAGTAAACTGGCTGGGTAGTAATCAGACGACAAAATATCCAGCACACCTTCGCGAGCCAGCTCTGCCGCGGCTACGTTGCCAGAGTGAGAGCCGCCACGCACAATATTTGGTCCGCCCATCATTACTTGTAAACCCGCTTCATGCGAGGCTTTAGCCGCAGCAACAGTGGTAGGGAACTCGGCAACGGCACAACCTAATGATGCAGACTCTAGGGCGTGTTCAAGAGTGGCGTCGTCATGGCTGGCTAAGGCAATGCCTCGCTCGCGGGCAGAGGCCGCTATGTGTTTGCGATTAGCGTCTGACCACTGCTCGGACGCAGCAGTTTGCTCGGCTTCAAATGCTGCCATTTCTTTATCGTTTAAGCCGTATTTGCCCATGTAGTAAGTGCGATACTTTTCGCTGTCTACAAATTGGCGTTGGCCAGGTGTGTGATCCATTAACGACACCATGGCTACTGGCCCCTGTTCAACCAAAGTTTCGAATATGTTGGCGGTATCAGCATTCGGCAGTTCGCAGCGCAAGTGCAGCATGTGCTCGGCCCGATTAACGCCGCGTTGCTGGCTATTCACAATGGTGTGTAGCATCCGCTCAAGGTTGGCAAGGCGAGTGCCGTGGTCGTTAATGTAACCTAATGCAATGGCATCAAGCACGGTGGTGATACCGCTGGAAATCATTAAGGCGTCGTGGCTGGCCATGGCCGAACCACTGGGCCAGCTAACCTTAGGCCGTGGGGTGAAAAACTTCTCTAAGTTGTCGGTATGCAATTCAATAAGGCCTGGCAGCAGGTAAGCGCCGTCGCCATTTATGGCACTGCTGTGCTGGCTTCGGGTATCACTAAGCGCCACGATGCGGCCTTCACGAACTTCTAGTGACCCTGTTACTACTTCATGTTCCAGAACCATATTTACATTGGTAATAATCATCACACTATCCTGCTAATTGTGCTGCTTGTTGCATGTTGTGTAAGCGGTCTGCGACTAAATCGCGCACCCAAACATCGTGAAATATGCCAACAATGGCTGCGCCGTGTTGCTTGGCGGCCAATATTAATTCAACCACTTGCTGGGCGTTGTGTTTGTCTAGTGAGGCGGTTGGTTCGTCTAGCAACAATATTGGGTAATCGAGGGCGAAACCGCGGGCAATGTTGACCCGTTGTTGTTCGCCACCAGAGAAGGTCGCGGGTGCTAGACTCCATAAGCGCTCAGGCACGTTTAGGTGGCTTAATAAGGTTTCGGCTTTAGCTTTGGCTTGGCTATCGCTAATGCCATTTTCTAACATCGGTTGCATTACGATATCTAAGGCCGATAAACGTGGAATAACCCTTAAAAACTGGCTTACCCAACCAATGGTATTGCGGCGTAACGCAATAATTTCTCTTGCTTGAGCGGTAGCTAAATCTAGCCACTGCTCACCTTGGCTAATCAGCAGTTCACCTTCATCAACTTGATAGTTGCCATAAAGGGAACGTAATAGGCTAGATTTACCAGAGCCTGAGCTGCCGTTAAGCACCACACACTCTCCGGCAAAAATCTCTAGATTTTGCTGGCGTAAAACTGGTAAACGCGCAGCCCCTTGATTGTGTAATACAAAGGTTTTGTTGATGTTTTTAGCGATCATGACGGGTTTCATGATGAATCCTTGTAAGCTAGGCGTTTATTGTTGAAGAACCGATGAAACCAACAATTGCGTGTAGGGGTGACTAGGGTCATCCAATACTCGGTCGGTAAGGCCGCTTTCTACCACTTGGCCTTGCTTCATCACCATGATTCGGTGCGCCAACAACCTTGCTACCGCTAGGTCGTGAGTAACAATAACCACTGCGAGTTGCAGTTCGGTGACGAGATTACGAATTAAATCTAATAAACGCGCTTGCACCGATACATCTAAGCCGCCAGTAGGTTCGTCCATAAATACCAAACGCGGATGAGTAACCAAATTGCGCGCGATTTGCAGGCGTTGCTGCATGCCGCCGGAGAAGGTAAGAGGCATGTCGTCAATTCGGCTTTGATCTATTTCTACCGCTTTTAGCCAAGTGAGTGCTTGCTGGCGGATCTCGGCGTAATTGCGCCAACCGTTTTCCATTAAACGCTCGCCAATGTTGCCGCCCGCCGACACCCTTGGGCGAAGCCCATCTAGTGGGTGTTGATGCACAATGCCAAAGTTTTGTCTGATTAAGCTGCGACGTTCCGCTTCACTAATTTGGTATAGCTCTGCAGTGTTGCTATCGCTTTGAAAACTAATGCTACCGGTTTGTGGAGCAAGGCGACCCGATAAGGTTTTGAGCAAGGTCGTTTTACCAGAGCCCGATTCACCCACAATGGCCAACACTTCTCCGGGATAAAGGCTTAAGTTCACGTCTTCAAAGCCTTTGCCTGGCGCGTACAGCATGCTCAAGTTTTGGGCTTGGAGTAGGGCAGGCTCGGCTTGGTTCGCGGCGTTTGCGCGAGGTTCTTCAAGTTGCTTAGCTAACTGAGTCATGTTCAGCTCCTAGTTGCGCGGCTTGTTGCTTTTGGCAGTAGTCGGTGTCTGAGCAAATGAACATGCGTTGCCCTTGGTCGTCGATCAGCACTTCATCAAGAAAGGTGTCGTGGCTACCACATAGGCTGCAAGGCTCATCCCACTGCTGAATGCTAAAGGGGTGGTCGTCGAAATCGAGGCTGTGCACATCGGTGTAGGGAGGAATGCAGTAAATGCGTTTTTCTCGCCCAGCGCCAAAAATCATTAAGGCTTCCGATTGATGTAGCTTTGGATTGTCGAATTTAGGAATTGGCGATGGGTCCATAAGGTAGCGCCCATGCACCGTTACCGGATAAGCGTAGCTGGTGGCGATGTAGCCATACTTCACAATGTCTTCGTACAGTTTTACCTGCATCGATCCATATTCTTCCAAAGCGTGCATTTTTTGGGTCTCGGTTTCACGCGGTTCAATAAAGCGCAGCGGCTCGGGAATAGGCACCTGAAAAACCAGAATTTGGTTATTGCTTAGGGCTTGTTCTGGAATGCGGTGGCGGGTTTGAATAACACTGGCTTGTTCGGTTTTTTCGGTAGTGGCAATGTCGCAAACTTTGCTGAAAAAGTGACGAATAGATACCGCATTGGTAGTGTCGTCGGCGCCTTGGTCAATCACTTTAAGTACGTCTTGCTGGCCGAGAATCGAGGCACTAAGCATAATGCCGCCGGTTCCCCAGCCGTAAGGCATTGGCATTTCGCGTCCACCAAAGGGAACTTGATAACCAGGAATGGCGACACCTTTTAAGATTGCGCGGCGGATCATCCGTTTGGTTTGCTCGTCTAAGTAAGCAAAATTGTATTGCTGGCTACTATCATCTAGTGCAGTAGCCTGTTGGCTAAAGCTGGTCATGGCTGGCTCCTTGCTGGCGCATTTTTCGTAGCAGTTCAAGTTCCGATTGGAAGTCGACGTAATGGGGCAATTTAAGGTGAGAAACAAAGCCGGCGGCTTCTACGTTGTCGGCATGGGCTAGCACAAACTCTTCATCTTGCGCAGGGCTGCTTACTGGCTCGTTATAGCGCTCGGTTTGCAATGAGCGATCGAGTAGGGCAACCGCCATAGCTTTGCGTTCGCTAAAGCCAAAGGCTAAGCCATAACCTCGGGTGAAGTGAGCGTCTTTATCTTGTGGGCTAACAAAGCCATTTATCATTTCACATTCGGTGAGGGTAATGCTGCCTATTTCAACCTCAAATCCCAACTCTTCTGGGCAGATTTCGATGGCTACTTCGCCGCTACGAATCTCGCCAGCAAAGGGGTGGTTACGCCCATATCCACGTTGGGTGGAGTAGGCCATAGAGAGTAAAAAACCTTCGTCGCCGCGGCTTAGTTGTTGTAAACGCGCAGCCCGTGAGCAAGGGTAACTAATGGCTTGCTGAGTAATGTCGGCGGGTTCTGCGCCACTGTCTGATTCAGGCTCGGCTAAACCTTGTTGTTCTAGCAACGAAAACACCTTGCTAAACGCTTGCTGCTTGTTGCTAGTTAAGGCTTCATCTTCGCTTGGGGTTGGTTGCGAGATTGAGTGTTGGTTTGGTTGACCTTGCTCCGCTTGTTGCTCGGCCAATAAGCTGAAATCTAATAGGCGGTGGCTATAGTCGTAGGTTGGGCCTAACTGCTGCCCGCCCGGTAAATCTTTATAGGTGGCCGAAATTCGCCGTTGTACCTGCATGTTGCCGGTGTTTAAAGGGAGACAAGTGGCTAACAGCGGTAACGTAGTGCGATAGGCGCGAAGTAAAAAAATGGCTTCTATTTGGTCACCGCTGGCTTGTTTGATTGCCAGGGCCGCCAACTCACGGTCAAAAATGCCGCCTTCGGTCATAACTCGCTCTACCGCTAAGCTAAGTTGTTGGCTTATTTGCTCAACGCTAAGCTCGGCAACATTGATGTCGCCGCGGCGACGTTTAGCTTGCAGTTTATGGGCTGCGGCAATGGCTTTTTCGCCACCTTTTACTGCTACATACATTAGCGTAACTCCAGCTTAGTGGTGCGACTAATCGCCACCAGTGATTGTTGATGACAAAACATAAAATCGAGACCCAGTGGAAAGCGGTGGCTCGGCTTTAGCAGGTAATCAACTAAGCTGGTGCTTAGCTCGCCTAACTGCAGGTCAAGCTTATGTTTGATGCCTGGCCCAGATAGTTGAAAGACTGGCCCGGTGCGCAAACTGTTGGTTTGAATTAACACGGTTGCGCTTTGTTCTGGGCTGGAATCTGTACCGGCTTTTAGCTGGCTTAAATCCAGCTCTTCTTGGGCGTCAACTACAACAAAATCGGCATGATTAATGGGCGCCGGGCTAAGGCCGTTATGAAAGGCTAAGTTGTGTAAGGCTTGTTCAATTGGCTGTTCTGAGTTTTTTGCTAAAGCAGCGCTTAGGTAAAGCGCAGTTTGCTGGTCACATAAACTCATAATAACTTGGCTAGCAGCGGCATTAAGCGGCGCAAAACCTAAGTGGTGTTCAAGTGTTATTTGGCTGCCTGGTTCACTAAGCGCTTTGAGTATTTGTCTAAAACACTGTTGAGCGTTGTGTACGCTGTTTGGAAAGCCTGCTTCAATTGTTTGCATTAGTCTTCTCCTCGAACCACAGTGAAGAAATCTACTTTTGATTCTGCTGCTTGAGCGGCAGTTTTTGCTTGTTCAGCTTGTTGTTGCTCAGCCAAAGGCTGAATCACCGCTTCGTGTAAACTGGGCGCATGCTCGCCGTTTTGCATTAAGGCATCAATTAAGGCTGAAAGCAGGGCGTGTTGTTTGGCCCGTCCACGTAAATAGCCGTAGCCTAAGGTGCCATCGCTTAAGCGCACAGCAGCGCGAGTGATGGTGGTATCACCTAAGTTAAAGCGTTCGCCATTGCCACCGACCCGGCCTTGCAATTTGGCTAAACCGATCTCTGGTTGGCGAATAATTTCACATTCTGGATCTAGCTTTAGCTGTTGCCAGCGACTAGATAAGTCTTGATAAGAAGCCTTGGCTAATACTGCCATCCAGTGTTGGCGCGCGGCTACATCTGCCGTTTGGGTAGATTGTTGGGTAGTCATTGGGGGTGCTCCAAGCTTAGCTCTACGAGCTCGGCTCTAATATGGGAGATTGAAAATTCGAAAGGCTGTTGCTGCTGGTCTACGTTAACCGTTTGTAGGGTTAACAAGGGCGTGCTGCCATCAATTTGCAAACAGGCGCAGTCTTCTCGATTAGCCATTTGCGCACCCACTACCGTGTGGTGTCGGCGTAATTCAAGCTGGCAATGCTGTTGTAAAAAACCGTGCAGTGAGCCCTGCTGATATTGGCTTAAGTGATTTTCATGCTCGCCCATGCGCAAGTGGTGAAAAACAATGCTAATGGGCATTTGGTCGATGAAACGCAATGTTTTGAGCTGCAAAATGGGGCTGGCTAATTCAATGTTTAATCCTTTAGCCACCTGCTGATTGGCGTTGGCGCGGCCAAAGCTTAGTACTCGGCTAATCGGTTTTGCTCCGGCATTTAGCAAGTTGTCGGTAAACTTGGATCCGGCATGAAGTGGGTAGCGAACCGGTTTGCTTAATACCATTACCCCTTTACCTTGCTGGCGCAGTAACCAACCTTTAAGCACGAGTTCGTCGATGGCGCGACGCAAGGTGTGGCGATTTACTTGGTAGCGTTCTGCCAAGCGTTGCTCGGGCGGCAAGTATTGGCCTGCTTGGTAAGCGTGGCTAATTTCTTTTTCTAGGCTTAGCGCGATTTCTTGGTAACGGGGCATCTTAAGCTCGCTTAAATAAACAGTTTTCTAACGCGTTGAGAGATAAAGTCGAGCAGACTTACGGTGACGACAATGATGATCATCACTGCGCAGGTTTGGGGAAACATAAAGCCGCGAATACTTTCCCACAGAATTACCCCAATGCCGCCAGCGCCTACCATGCCTACAACGGTGGCCGAGCGAACATTCGATTCGAAGCGGTATAAGGAAAATGAAATCCACAGTGGCAGTACTTGCGGAATGACTCCATAAACAATTTCTTCCAGCTTGTTTGCGCCAGTAGCTCTTACCCCTTCTACTTGGCCGGGATCGATGGCTTCTACAGCTTCCGAAAACAATTTAGCCAGCACGCCCGTGGTATGGATAAACAAGGCCATTACACCAGCAAAGGGGCCTAAGCCAACGGTAACCACAAACAGCATGGCAAATACCATTTCGTTAATTGCTCTGGCTGCATCCATTAGTCGACGCATAGGCTGATATACCCAAGCTGGAACCATGTTTTCGGCACACATCAAACCAAAAGGAACTGATAAAAAGATTGAGAAAATGGTGCCCCAAATGGCGATGTGCAGGGTCACTAACATTTCTTCGAGGTAGTAATTAATGTCGGTAAAATCTGGTGGAAAGAAATCACTGGCTAACTCGGCCATGTTGCCAGCATCGTTATAGATCTTCATCGGGGCAATTTCGGCGCCTTGCCAGCTCCAAGTTAAACCGGCGATGGCGATGGCCCAAAAAAGTAGGCTTAACCAAGATGGTTTGGAGTTTTGGTTAAGAATTGCGGCTTCGGTAGTCATTTAAGGTTCTCAACATGTCTAGATAAGTAGCCTAAAGAAAAGCTGGGTTTGCACCCAGCTTATCGTTCGCTATTGGGCCATTGCGGTAATGGCGCTTTGCTGGCGATTTAAATCAGCAAGTTGGGCGTCAATTACTGCTAGCTCAGCGGCTTTTTCGGCTTTCGACAACTTGGTGTCGTTTTCAGTAACAATGCGGTTTTTGAACAGTACCAATTGACGAATAGGTAGTAGTTGCAAATCGCTAGAGGCTTTGAACGGGGCCCACTGTAACGCTTCTAATACTGCTAGTTCTTGAGCATCACCAGTGGTGCCGTACTCCATGAAGAAGTCATATACTTCGCCTTTCACACTTTCTGGTAGGTTTTTACGCCATACAATTGGGTCTGAAGGAATAAGTGGTGACTTCCAAATAACTTTTAACTGCTCAAACTTTTTAGGTGCAGTAATTTTTAAGCGGTCCATGTTTTCGGTGTTGCCGGTTGCTACATCTACTTGTTTCGCTGCAGCGGCTAAAGCGTTCGCTTCGTGGCCAGAGTTCATGCTGCGTTTGAAGTCAGACACTGAAATGTTGTTTTGCGCAAACACGTAGTACGAAGGTACTAAGAAGCCAGAGGTTGAGTTTGGATCGCCGTTACCAAAAGTAAGGTCAGCACGTTTGGCGATAACATCTTCAAGGCTGTTAAGCGGGCTATCTTTATGCGTAACTAATACACTCCAGTAGCCAGGGTTACCTGTAGCATCAACGGTTTGGGCGAAGATTTCGCCACCGGCGCGGTCTACTGCTTCCATGGCTGATTTGTTGCCATACCAAGCTACGTCTACTTTATCGAAACGCATGCCTTGAATGATGCCTGCGTAATCTGGAGCAAAAAATGCTTTTACCTTGTAACCGGTTTTCTCTTCCATCGCTTTTAAAAACGGTGTCCAAGTGGTTTTTAAGTTTTGCTGAGACTCAGTAGAAATAATCCCAAAGTTGATGGTGTCCATCGCTTTTTCAGCAGCTGAAACCATGGTTGAACTTAACGCTGTCGCAACAACTGCGGTTGCAAAGGCTGTCTGCTTGATTAGCTTTAACATGCCATCTATCTCCTTGTTAGTTGGGTTTAGGCCATCTGTGGCCAAAGTTGTGGTACTGCTTGGTCTTGGTTTTCGGTGGTTGTTAGTTGAGCTTGCGAGCCGTATAACGCTGCAAGTTTGGCTTCGTTTAATTGCTCGCTAGGTCCGTCGTAAAATACTTCGCCAAGTTTTAGCGCCACAACACGTGGGCAATAACGTTTGGCGTAGTCAACTTGGTGTAAGGTCACCACTACTGCGATGCCTTCTTGTTTATTGATGTCGGTGAGTATTTCCATCACGATGCGCGACGACTCTGGATCTAAGGAAGCAATCGGCTCATCGGCTAAAATGATCTTGGCGCGTTGCATTAAGGCGCGAGCAATCGCTACGCGTTGTTGTTGTCCGCCAGATAGTGTTGAAACGCGCTGTAAAGCAAATTGCTCAAGGCCTACGCGTTTTAAGGCCGCTAAGGCTTGGCGCTTTTGCTCAAAAGTAAAACGGCCAGTAAGACTACGCCAGCTAGGAGTTGCGCTTAGTGCGCCAATCAAAACATTTTGCAAAACGCTAAGGCGTGAAACCAGATTAAACTGCTGGAAGATGTAACCTGTTTGGCTGCGGCTTTTACGCACAGTGTTACAAAACTTGCCGTCACGTTGCACTGGCATGCCAAGAACTTCGATGTAGCCTTTGCTGTTTTTGTCACTGCTAACCAAGCCATTTAAGTGGCGTAATAGAGTTGATTTTCCTGAGCCTGACGGCCCAAGTAATGCCACCATTTCACCTTGCTGAACACTTAAATCTACGCTTTTAAGGGCGTGGTTGTTTTCAAAGTGTTTGTTCAGCTGCTTGACTGTGATTACTTGATTGTTCATTACAGGATCCTGCCGTTGTTTTGAACAATAACTTAGGCTTGTAATGTGACAGTTAGCTTATCTAGACATGTCAGTTGGGTGACTTATTTGTGGCGATTTGGTTACAAAGCGTTCAGGGCTTACTAGCAATGCGGGCTAGATGATTGTTCAGGATAACTGTATGAGTGTTAAGTTATTAATAATGGTGTATTTCCTCATAAGCGATTTTGTACTGTTTGGCTAGTGAGGAAGCTAGTCTTGGTTTGCGTTGGCTCTAATCACCAACGTTTTCAGATGTGGTTTAGCTTTGCTTTATTTAAGGTTGTGATCATTGGAACAGCAAGTTTGAGTCACAACATCGGTTGTTCCAAGGCAATTGCGCCTCAGTTAGCTCAAGCCTTGTGATTTGCTACTAATTGGGATTTTTTATATCCCACGATCTGAACGCTTAGTTAATTACCTTAAGCGATCAGATCGTAAAGATGTTTATAGCTTGAAGCTGTTTAGAAACAGCCTCGAGTTGATAGTTTTACTATAAAATAATAAACAGAGTTTAACCAAACAGTGTCCCTCAATTTACATTCCTACAAAGTAACTAATCACTAAAGCATTAATTAGATCAACAAAGAAGCCACATACTAATGGCACAACGATGAAAGCCTGAGGGCTGGCGCCATAGCGATTGGTTACAGCGGTCATATTCACAATAGCTGTTGCCGTTGAACCTAGTGTGATTCCTCCAAAGCCAGAACACACAACAACAGCGTCATAATTACGCCCCATAAGGTAATAAACAACCAGTACTGTAAATAATAAAGAGACTAGGATCTGTATAGCCATAATCACAGAGATGTAGGTAAATAAGCCATCTAAATCCCAAATGCGAAGTCCCATCAGTGCCATTGTTAAAAACATACCTAGGCAAATGTTCGAGATCATCGCTAAGCCTTTGCGACCTTGCTCAATTTTTATTTGTGTACGACGTTTAGAAAACAGTGCGCGACCAATGTTACCGACCAAAATACCGGCAATAAGACAACTAACAAACATGGGGAGTTTCAAACCAATTGCCTCAATAGCTTCACTTACGCTATATCCAAGCATGAGTGTAACGTTGAGCCAAAGCCATGCCCAAAGCACTCCATAATGGCTCAATTCAACACGTTCTTCACTTTCATGAAAAGAGCCAATGGTCACGTCATTCTCATTAGACGGAGCTATACGGTGTTTTGCCAATAAGTAATTGGCTATAGGTCCGCCGATAACACAGGCTGCAATTAAGCCTACCGTGTTGGAAGCAACACCTAGTTCAAGTGCATTACTGATCCCGAATTCTTCTATAAACGTTGGTGCCCAAGCTAAGGTTGTACCTACTCCACCAATTAAACTCACTGAGCCAGATAACAGGCCTGCTTTTGCGTCCATTCCAAATCCAGAGGCGACCGCCATGCCAACCAAATTTTGAATTACAATGAAGCTGGCGGCTAAACAGAGCAAAATGAAGAGTGGTCGCCCACCATTTATCAGCGTTTTAAAGTCGGCTTGTAAACCAATACCGGCAAAGAAATAGAGGAGCAAAAAATCTCTTACATCTAAGCTAAATGTTATTTGAATATCAAACAGATAATAAAGTGCTGCGACAGTTGCTGCGCATACAAAACCTCCAATGACAGGTTCTGGTAAGGAATATTTTTGCAGCACGGCTGAACGCTCAATGAAGCCTTTACCGACAAAAAGAAGTGAGATAGCAATCGTAAACGAGAGCAATGGTGGTACAAGAGTTTCTGTCATAACGAAATTATCTTCCTGATTTGAAGCTGTTAAATAAAAGAGTATCCATACATCTTAATTGTTGTTTTTGTCTAAGACAGAGTTGAACTAAGTCTGTCTATTGCTTTTATTCTGCGGGTGTTTAATTGTTATTTTATACAATATCTACCATTAGTCCATTGGTTGACTGCTGCTGAAGATCATTGCCATGGTTAGACTAGTCTTAAAATCCTTATTTACAAGAACTTAGAGCTATTAATTAAAATAGCAGAGTGATCATTGGTATAAAACGAGATGAGAGGCTATTTCAAGCACTTGCATATTGTTTTAAATGTTGGTTAATGAGAAATGATATGCGCTAAAAAATTGCTAGAGCTAATACAGGGCGTTTGAGAGTGATAGAATCTTTTGAAGTGTTTGTGGTAGGACCTTGTAACTTGCAATATAACGAGCATATTCGCCAAAAGCCGAATTTTCACGCTAGCTTTAAGTGTAGTCATTTGCTCGAGTTATTTATAAATAATGTGCATTAAACAAAAAAGCGAACCACTTGGTTCGCTTTTTATTTATCTTTGCCAATGTTGTTTAAAACATTGCAGAAATAGATTCTTCGTTGCTTACGCGACGAATAGCTTCAGCAAGCATTGGCGCTAGAGATAGTTGACGAACCTTCTCAACGTTACGCATTTCTTCACTAAGCGGAATAGAGTCTGTAATAATTACTTCGTCTAATGCTGATTCGGTAATGTTGTTTGCAGCATTTCCAGAAAATACTGGGTGAGTAGCGTAAGCAAACACACGTTTAGCACCTTTTGCTTTAAGTGCTGCAGCTGCCTGACAAAGTGTTCCGCCAGTATCAATCATATCATCAACCATGATACAGTCACGGCCATCAACATCACCAATAATGTTCATAACTTGAGCCACGTTTGCGCGAGGACGACGTTTGTCGATAATTGCTAAATCGCTGTCGTTTAACATTTTAGCTACTGCGCGAGCACGCACCACACCGCCGATGTCGGGTGATACTACAACTGGCGATTCCAAGTTTCTGTCAAGCATGTCTTGTAGCAATACTGGGCTACCAAATGCATTATCAACAGGTACGTCGAAAAAGCCTTGGATTTGCTCCGCATGAAGGTCAACAGTTAGTACACGGTCAACACCTACACTTGATAGGAAATCGGCCACTACTTTTGCTGTAATTGGCACACGCGCACTGCGCGGGCGACGATCTTGACGAGCGTAGCCAAAGTAAGGAATTACTGCAGTAATACGACCCGCAGAGGCACGACGTAGAGCATCAACGATAACAATCAGCTCCATCACGTTGTCGTTAGTTGGAGCGCAAGTGGATTGGACAACAAAAATGTCTCCACCACGAACGTTTTCATTGATTTGTACACTAATCTCGCCATCACTGAATCTACCTACAGATATATCACCTAGGGTGGTATAGAGGCGGTCAGCAATACGCTGGGCAAGTTCGGGCGTGGCGTTACCGGCGAAGAGTTTCATGTCTGGCACGATGGAAACCTCAGATTTATCGGGTCAAAAGAGCGTTACGTTTTTTAAGTTTGAAAGAATGAAATTTCTTAAAAACCTGCTGTGTTTACGAGTGTTTTTTCGTTAGCCAATTGCCGATGAAGCGGCGACTGGTTACAGGCTTTACACACAAAACCAGAAATATTTTTAGGGCGTTGATTCAGCACTGACAAGGCTTCACGCTCTGTTGCAAAGGCGGCAAAAACACATGAACCTGTTCCTGTCATCCTCGACGGCGCGTATTCTACCAACCAGCTAAGAGCTTGTGCAACCTCCGGATAAACTTTAGCCACAATTTCTTGGCAATCATTTTGCCAATTATCGTTCAAAAGCTGCTGCCATGTTCTTTTAGGCGTATTTCTTGGCAACTCTGGGTGGCCAAATACACTTTGCGTAGAAACATGCACCTCGGGATGCAAAACAACATACCAAGGTTCATCAATGTCTACTGCTTTAACTTGTTCTCCTACACCTTCGGCAAATGCACTATGGCCATGAATAAAAATAGGCACATCGGCGCCAAGTTGCAAACCTAGCTGGGCTAACTCGGTTAAGCTCAAATCGCATTGCCATACGCGGTTTAGCACTAATAAGGCCGTTGCAGCATTTGAAGAGCCACCGCCAATACCGCCACCCATTGGTAGTTGTTTGTCTAGTTTAATATTCGCGCCTTGGCTAATAGCGCAGTGTTGCTGTAGCAAACGCGCAGCTTTTACAATTAAGTTATCTTCGGCTGGGAAATCTAGTTGGCTTTGTAAATTAATTACGCCATCGTCTGTTAGCTGAAAATAAAGCTGGTCACAACAGTCAATAAATTGAAACAGGGTTTGTAAATCATGGTAGCCATTGTCGCGCTGACCTGTGATGTATAGAAACAGGTTTAACTTGGCTGGTGAGAGCCATGGGCCGCTAATGGGGTGTTGAGTCATTAATTTGCCACTTGTGAATATTTAATTTTAGTAGGTTGTCGGCCGAGCGAAGTGTTAGCTGACGGGGCAGGGTATGTTGGTTATATTGCCCATAGTTTAAGTAATCAATCTTCCATTGCTCTTTAGTGGTGAATTCGGCTAAACGGTTTTGAGCATTAAGCTGGTAATCATTTTGAGTTGGAATGCCAAGCAACCAAGAGGGAAGTTGTTCTACCGGTACTTGCCAACCTGTTAAACGGTATACCAACAATTGCGCATCGCTGCCTTGGTACTCTTCATCTTTGGTTTTTACCCATACTTTGCCTGGTTGGTAGTGCAACTCGATACCTTGCATGCCAAGTGGCCCATTAATACGCAGCACACTTTTATTGTTGTTTTGTTGCCAGAATAGGTTGGCGGCTTGCCTTTCATTGTCATTAATAAAGGCTATCTTGCCGCTTAGCTGCCAATTTTTTATCTGTTGAAGTTCGCTTAAGTGCTGGCCCCATTCACTGTTTTGCGTAGTAATGGGCGGAGGAGAGGTACATGCGCTTAGGCCAAGTACCAAAATGAATAGAGCAGCTAGATGACGCACAGCAATTCCGATTGTTTTTTTGCAGTATAAAAGTTCAAGGTAGCGGCTGTAAATTGCTTAAAAGCAAAGATGTGTCGCTTTAGGCGATAAATATTAGCTAATCAGGCGCGGCTTAACGTGCGAGTTTCTTTTATTTAGCCCTATATTCCCGTACAATTTGCTTTTTTACCCCATTAGGAAAAGGCGCAACAAAGCCCCACTACGATGACTCTGCAAGTCTTAGGAATCAATCACAAATCGGCTCCCGTTGGCCTGCGTGAAAAAGTCGCGTTTAGTCCAGAACAGGTTAACCAGGCTTTAAGCCATGCTAGTACTCAGCTTGGCGTAGAGATGGTGATCGTATCAACCTGTAATCGTACCGAGCTTTATTGTAACTTAGGTGAAGTAAGTTGCGATGATGTTGTGCAATGGTTGATTAGCTATAAGGGCTTAAATCAGCAAGAAGTATTACCTTGCCTTTATAAATACCAACAGCAGCAAGCTGTGGCTCATCTGATGAGGGTAGCAAGTGGTTTGGACTCGTTGATTTTAGGCGAGCCGCAAATTCTGGGGCAAATAAAACAAGCCTATACTGAGTCACGCGAAGCGGGGTCTGTGGGGAGTGTATTGGAACGTTTTTTCCAACGCGCGTTTTCTGTTGCTAAGCAAGTGCGAACAGATACCGATATTGGAGTAAACGCGGTGTCGGTGGCTTTTGCCGCGGTAAGTTTAGCCAAACAAATTTTCGATGATTTAACTCACTCAAAGGTATTGTTAGTGGGAGCTGGTGAAACCATAGAACTGGTTGCTAAACACCTTGTAGACCAAGGCGTAAACAAACTAATGGTGGCTAACCGCACCGTGTCGCGGGCTAAAACTTTGGCCGACCGTTTTGGCGCTGAAGTGATAACCCTAAACGAAATACCTAATCATTTGGCCGAGTCAGACATTGTAATTAGCTCTACCGCTAGCCCGTTACCGATTATTGGTAAAGGCATGGTTGAAACCGCACTTAAAAAACGCCGCTTTCAACCGATGTTTTTGGTTGATATTGCAGTGCCACGAGATATAGAAGAACAAGTAGGTGAGCTGCGCGATGCTTACCTTTACACGGTGGATGATTTGCAAGGAATTGTTGAACAAAACATTGCATCACGCCAAGAAGCAGCTGAACAAGCTGAGTTTATAGTAGAAACGCAAAGTGAAGACTTTATGGGCTGGTTACGCTCTTTGGAGTCGGTCACCACCATTCGAGATTATCGTAGCCATAGCGAGCGCGTTCGCGACGCTGCTGTTGAAAAGGCCCTTGAGTCTTTGGCAAATGGTAAAGATCCCGCCACGGTGATCCGCGAAACTGCGTTTCAGCTTACCAACAAACTTATTCACGCTCCTACCGAAGCCATTAATAAAGCTGGTCGAGATGGCCGATTTGAAGAGCTTGCGGTAATACGAGAGGCCATTGGCCTTAGAAAATAACCCGATTGTGGTCGATACTTCGTTGCTAGCGTTAGCAAGCGAAGTGTTGCGTTTAACAGAGAGAAAGCATGAAAGCGTCAATTTTATCCAAACTTGAAACCTTGCAAGAGCGTTATCAAGAAGTTCAGGTTTTGCTGGGCGAGCCAGACATTATTTCTGACCAAGACAAGTTTCGCGGATTAACCAAGGAATACTCTCAGCTTGAAGAAGTAGTAAATTGTTTTACTGCCTACCAACAAGCTCAAGAGAATTTAGAGTCAGCAAATGAAATGCTACAGGACGATGATCCTGAAATGCGTGAAATGGCTGAGATGGAAATTGACGAAGCTAAACAAAGCATGGAGACCTTATCAGAAGAGCTTCAGCTTTTATTGTTACCTCGTGACCCTAACGATTCGCGCAGTGTTTTCTTAGAAATCCGTGCCGGTGCAGGAGGCGATGAAGCTGCCATTTTTGCAGGTAACCTATTCAGAATGTATAGCAAGTTCTCTGAGAGCCAAGGTTGGCGAATGACTATTATGTCGTGTAACGAGAGTGAGCAAGGCGGCTATAAAGAGCTTATTGCTAAAATTGACGGTGAAGACGTATACCGTTTGATGAAGTTTGAATCAGGTGGTCACCGTGTACAACGAGTACCTGAAACTGAGTCGCAAGGACGTATTCATACTTCGGCGTGTACTGTGGTCGTGATGCCAGAAATTCCAGAAGCCGAACAAATTGAAATTAATCCGGGTGATTTACGGGTTGATACCTTCCGTGCATCGGGCGCGGGTGGTCAGCACGTAAACAAAACTGATTCTGCAATTCGTATTACCCACATTCCAAGTGGCGTAGTGGTTGAGTGTCAGGAAGAGCGTTCGCAACATAAAAACCGCGCTAAAGCGATGTCGGTATTGTCATCTCGTTTACAAGCTGCAGAAGACGAAAAACGCCGCGCAGAAGAAACTGGTATGCGCCGCGAGTTGGTAGCCAGTGGTGACCGTAGTGAGCGTATTCGTACCTATAATTACCCACAAGGGCGCGTGAGCGACCATCGCATCAACTTAACCTTGTACCGCTTAAACGACATCCTTGAAGGTGAGTTACTGGCCTTGCTTGATCCAATCTTGCAAGAATACCAAGCCGACCAACTTGCCGCCTTAGCAGAAGGTGAAGGCTAAGTTGCCCAGCATTGTCGAGGCTCAGCATTGGGCTAAGCAGCAACTTGCAGGTGGTGAATCGCCCAAGGTTGATGCTAAGGTTATTCTGCAACATGTATTGCAATGCAACCAAACCTATTTGCTCACTTGGCCCGAAAGGGCCTTAAGTGCAGAACAATGGCAGCTTTACCAAGCGCTAGTGACTAAACGTGTGGCGGGTGAGCCGGTGGCTTACATTATTGGTGAGCGAGAGTTTTGGTCTTTATCATTAAAAGTGTCTCCTGCAACTTTGATCCCGCGCCCAGATACTGAAGTTTTAGTTGAGCAAGCACTAAAGAAAGTGCTTAACCACGCCGATACCCATATAGTTGACCTAGGAACCGGCACTGGAGCAATAGCGCTGGCTTTAGCTAGCGAACTTCCAAAAGCGGAAGTATTTGCCAGCGACTTGCACGAAGATGCAGTAAACTTGGCGAAGTACAATGCGAGTGAGTTAGGTTTATCACGGGTTCAGGTTAAACAAGGATCGTGGTTTAGCCCTTTTGTTGGGCAAACGTTTGACTTAGTGGTGAGTAATCCGCCTTATATCGATCCGGCTGACCCGCATTTGTCGCAGGGCGATGTGCGCTTTGAGCCAAGCTCAGCATTAACGGCAGAGCAGCATGGCTTAGCCGATATCGACCATATTGTGAGTCAGGCACCAAGCTATTTAAAAGCCGGTGGTTGGCTATTGCTAGAGCACGGTTTCGACCAAAAGGATGCAGTACAACAGCTGCTCACTGCCAAGGGGTTTGTTGAGGTGTTTACCGAGCAAGACTATGGCGGTATGGATCGGGTTACCGGTGGCCGTATTAAAGAATAAGGCAATACACGAGGTGTGTTGTTAGTACAAGATTGTAAAGGAAAAGCTTGAGTGATTTTTCGAATTTTAGGTATTGAAGAAGAAATCTCTGGGCAGCCTATGGTGCTGGTGCGTAAAACCTTGCATCGACTATGGTTAGATTGGCTCAAACTTAACCCTCTTGAAGAGAAGGTTGAGCTGCGCTTTGAACAGCTTAAAAAGCTGTTTTATGTTGATCTCGGCTTTACCAGTGATTGGCAAGCATACTATCACAGTAAAAATTTATTGATTGGTGAGTCGCTTAGTCGACGTTGCGGCAATGCAACCAGCCTTGCGATGTTATTGCATTACTTTGCTCGCAAGTTAGATATTGAATGTCATGCTATTGCATTTCCCGCCCAAACTATCCTCGTGTTTAAAATGTCGCAGCGCTTTGTTTATTTTGATGCCTGTAATGGTGAAGAGTGCAGCTTAGCTCAACTCGAAGTTATTCATCGAGGTCACAAAGGTAATCTGGCTCGTTTATCACAAGATGACTTAGAACCTATTTCTTCCGCACAAATGACCGAGCGTTGGTTGGCAGAGCTTAAGAGTGCTTGTTTACGTGAAGATGACTTTGAAATAGCGTTGCGGGTTTCTCAAGTATTACTACGCTTAAAGCCTGGTGACCCGCATGAAATGCGCGACCGTGGTTTTATTTATCAACAGTTAGATTGCAACAACGTGGCAATTAACGACTTTGAATATTTTATTGAACAGTGTCCCGATGACCCCTTATCGAAGATACTAAAGGTGCAGATCCACTCGATGGACTCGCAGCCTGCAATTTTGCATTAAGAGGAAAAGCATGCAGCAAAAAATCGTTAATATCGGCAAAATAAATGTGGCTAACGATGCGCCATTTACCTTATTCGCTGGTATGAATGTATTGGAATCTCGTGATTTGGCAATGCGCATTGCCGAGCACTTTGTAGAAGTGACCAACAAGCTAGGCATTCCCTACGTTTTTAAAGCGTCTTTTGATAAAGCCAATCGCTCTTCTATTCATTCTTATCGTGGTCCAGGCATGGAGCAGGGCCTGCGTTTATTAGAAGAGATTAAACAACAGTTCTCAATTCCGGTTATCACCGATGTGCATGAAGTTGCGCAAGCTGCACCCGTGGCAGAAGTTGCCGATGTTATTCAGCTACCTGCATTTTTGGCGCGCCAAACTGACTTAGTGGAAGCAATGGCAAAAACCGGTGCGGTAATTAACGTTAAGAAACCTCAGTTTTTAAGCCCTTCGCAAATGGGCAATATCGTTGATAAGTTTGCAGAATGTGGCAACGAAAAAATCATCTTATGTGAGCGTGGTAGTAACTTTGGTTACGATAACCTTGTGGTAGATACCTTAGGTTTTGGCACCATGAAAAAAGTAAGCAAAGGTTCACCGGTTATTTTTGATGTAACTCATGCTCTGCAATGCCGTGATCCACTGGGTGCTGCATCGGGTGGCCGCCGTGAGCAAGTTGGTGAGTTAGCAAAGGCTGGCATGGCAACTGGCCTTGCGGGCTTGTTCTTGGAAGCTCATCCTGATCCAGATAACGCGCAGTGTGATGGTCCAAGTGCCTTGCCTTTATCTAAGTTAGAACCATTTCTTACTCAAATTAAAGCCTTGGATGATTTGGTTAAGTCCTTTGCTGAACTAGATACCCACTCAAAATAAGAATTTTATCGATAATGCTAAGTTTAGGTTTCCCTAAGCCAGCACTCTTGTTAGGGTTAATAACAATGATGAGCCAAGGTAAGCCTTGCTTTGGCTCAAGCTAGAAGAAAAATGGAAGTGATATGTTAATAAAAGCCTTGCGCACAGGGTGCATGTTAGTAACGTTTGGTTACCTTAGCGCTTGTGCTAGCACTTCGAGTCAAGCTCCACAAACCGTGGTGTTGGCAAAACCTCTGCAAGTTAATTATCAATCCGAAGTTGCTTTGGCTCGCCTTGGGCAAATGCTTAACTCTGGTGAGTACAATCAAGAGCAAATGGCGCAATTGTATTATGAGCGCGGCATTGTTTTTGACCGAGTAGGCTTGCGCGCTTTAGCGCGTTTTGACTTTAATCGAGCAATTCAGTTAAAGCCAGATTTTGTTGAAGCCTACAACTTTTTGGGTGTGTATTTCACCCTAGCGGAAGAATTCGATAGCGCTTTTGAAGCCTTTGACTCCGCCGTTGAACTGGCGCCGGATTATAGCTTTGCTTATTTCTACCGTGGTATAGCGCTTAATTACGCCAACAAGCCGCAGCTTGCTATGGCCGATGTAAATCATTATGCCGACCAAGCGCCTAACGACCCATACCGAGTGCTGTGGCGTTATCTTATTCAGCTAGAGGCGGGTGAGCCCGAAGCCCAGAATGAGCTGGTTGAAGCTTTAAAAACCTACCGCAATGAAGATTGGGGTTGGCAGATTGTGCGTTTATACGCTGGCGAGATTGACCAACAAACTTTCCTAGCTACCACTATGGATGTGCAAGGGGATAACCGCGCCTTGGCTGAGCGACTATGTGAAGCGTATTTCTATATGGCGAAGTTAGCGCAGCGTGCTGGCGACCCACAATTAGCCAGTAGTTACTTTAAGCTTTCACTGGCCAATAACGTATATGACTTTGTTGAGCACCGTTTGGCTTTGTTTGAACTAAATCGTTACGAGAGCCAGATTTAGTTGGCTCTCGCAAGTTAAGTTAATCTTGCTGGCGAATGCCAGCAATTTGATGCCAATATCCATTCACACTATCGGGCGTTGGAAAATGCTCGTTAGTGTTACTTCTCAAGCGAAATGCCTCTAAGTGTTCAATACTCTCTTCACCTAAAGGGCTTATTCTTACAATATCAACCAGCCCTTTCATGCTTTGTTGGTCATTAATTAAGTTGTAGCATTCACCAGAAAGCGTTTGAATACCATTTAGTACAAACAATGGCTGACCTTCTTGACTATTTACCACTCGGCCTGTTGGATAGTTAATACAACAGGTTTCGCAGTTGTCTTTACTTTTGCCTTCTGATTGGGCAGTGAAGCAGCGAGCTGAGTAGGCAAGTGGTAGGTGACCATAAGCAAATACTTCTATTTCAAAACGCTCTCTTATGCCCATCTCTAAACATTCATTACTCAGCTTTTGCAGCCAATCACGAGACAGCTCCACTGGCATTACCCAGCGTTGCATGCCTTGGTCGAGCAATACTTTAAGGGCATAAGCGTTATATATATTAATTGCTGGGCCGCACACAAAAGGCAGTTTCGCTTTATGGGCTTCTTCTACCGCACTAAAGTCGTTGGCTTCAATGGTAAAATCACCATTGTCGATGAGTTTTTTTAAGTTACGGATCTCTGAGGGTGCCTCTAGCAAAGCCATAGTGGAAATAACCACTTGCTTGCCTGCTTGAGACAATTGTTGCCCTAGGTCTATCCAATCTTGCGCCTTCATGTTTCTGCGCTTACTGCACACCGTTTCGCCCAAATAAACAATGTCGGCACTGCTGGCTTTGGCTAAATGGTAAAACTCTTCAATTTGTTGGTTTGGCCAATAATACAAGATTGGCCCAAGTGAGTACTTCATAATCTACCTATAGTTATTGCCAAGCTTTGTGATAAGCACCCAATGTAGTTTGGCTACCTTCTGACAATTTAGCGAGTTGCCCCATCCATTGTTGTTTAGCGGTGTACTGTTCCGGCTGCGCTTGATAGCTATCAATCGCTTCGCGCCATACTTGGGTGACTTGAGCAACGTAGGCTGGACTGCGTTGGCGACCTTCAATTTTTACCGCAGAAATATTGGCGGCAAATAATTCGGGCAGTAATTCAAGGG
Organism: Agarivorans litoreus; assembly: GCF_019649015.1. NCBI lineage: Bacteria > Pseudomonadati > Pseudomonadota > Gammaproteobacteria > Alteromonadales > Alteromonadaceae > Agarivorans > Agarivorans litoreus. Next base: position 3,676,842 of record NZ_BLPI01000001.1, read on the forward strand.
TATTTAAACTCGTAGGTTCTTCGAGCGCGTGATAGCGTTGCCCATCAACATCAAAACGGCCTTTACATAGTGTCGGGTAACCAGCTGTTTCACTGGGGCCATAGCGGTCGATGAGTATATCGTTTAAACGAGATTCCAAGCCTTGTTCAGTTTCTTGCCAGCGAACAAATGAGGCGGGTGAACAAGCACCTACGGTGTTGGGGGACTCTCCAGTAAGATAAGACGATAAGTAGCAGCGCCCTTCAGCCATTACGCATAAGCTACCAAAGGCAAATACTTCTAGTTCCATATCAGGGCAAGCTCGAGACAATTGTTTAACTTGATGAATAGAGAGAACGCGCGGTAATACCACTCGCTTAACATTAAAGTTTCGCTGATAAAATGCGATTGCTGAAGCATTGGTGGCAGAAGCTTGAACCGATAAATGAACGGTTAAATCTGGGTAGGTGTTTTTGGCGTACTCTAACAAAGCAATATCAGCCAAAATAACCACATCTGCACCAATTGCTACCGCTCTGTCGATGGCTGAATACCATAATTGATGCTGGTCTGGGTGAGCAAAGGTATTGATTGCTATGTGTAATTGACGTTGGTGTTTTTTTAAATAATCTACTGCTTTATCGAGCTTTTTCCCGTCAAAATTGAGACCAGCAAAATGACGGGCATTAGTGGCATCTTTAAAGCCAATATAGATGGCATCGGCACCATGATCCACCGCCGCTTTAACTGCAGGCAAAGAGCCTGCTGGGCAAAGTAATTCCATATTTCCCTCTACTCGAGATTTTTTGTCATTCTACTGGGCTTAGTTAGATGGGATATTGACTCAGCGCAGCTTTGCGCAAGGGAAAACTGCGTAAACTGAGTCACTTACTAGGGTCTGTTGATCTTTGGTGTTGAAATTTTGTTCGAGATAAGCGGGCTTTAATCGCGGCGGGCACTTAGAAGCCTAGTGGGCTAAGCAAGAAGTGCTTAACAAAGAGTAAAGTTCGCTTATCCGAACCCTTCGGGCAGTATTTCTTAGCCATTTATTCAGCGTTAGCGAGTGATTATTAAGCCCACTTAACTGCACACTCACTGCCTTGCCTAAATGGCTAATAAATTGCTGCAAAAACCATCAGCAAAGATCAACAGACCCTAGCTTTATTTGTTAATTTTATGAGGTCTTTAGTGCTTACTCGCTTAAAACAATCTTTAGTCAAAGACATGCCACGTTTGTTAAGTTTGCCAGTTAAAATGTGTCCCTTTGTGCTGCAAGGCAAGGCCATGGAAAAAGCACTGGCATTAAGTTTTTCAGAAGCGATTGAAGAGGGTGATTTAGATTTTTTAGAACAGCGTTGGTTAAAACTTACCGTGAGTGATTTAGCCGCGAGCTGGTATATCACTTTTGATGATGAGCGTTTAAAAGTGCAAGCCAACGCACCGCAAGTTGATGTGAGTTTCTCTGGTGAGCTCAATGACTTTGTGCTGATGATGGGGCGTCAAGAAGACCCCGATACACTGTTTTTTCAGCGTCGCTTAAAGATTGAAGGTGATACTGAGCTAGGTTTAGAGTTAAAAAACCTCTTGGATAACCTTGATATTGATGATCTACCAAGCTGGATGAGCGAGCCGCTGAAGCACGGAGCTGCAATGGTATCTGAATATCGTGTAGCGTAGACCTTATTTATAAAAATTCAATGGCTTAAATGCATGCTATCTCCCGAATACTAAACGCGTTTTAAGCGCAACTTAGTACTTTTGAACTACACTGAAAACAAGGTAGATGATGGAGGGGGTTGCATGCGAGTTTTGCTGCTATTGATAGTGATAGTGACGGCAAATGCTAAGGCTGAGCAATTAAGCTTTCTTTATTATAGAGAGCAAGGGAAGGCGATTTTTCAAAGCTTGATGGATGAGTTTTCAGCACAAAGTCAGCATCAAGTAAGCCTTTATCAAATAACTTCCGAAAGCTTAAAACCTGCCCTTATTAAGTCAGTGTTGCAAGGCTCTGCAGCAGATATCGTTTTTGCCCCTTCCGATATTATTGGCATTGCAGAGCAAGCGAAGTTGTCGGCCGTTCCAGAAGAGTTAATCGACCCATACACTAGTAGTACTTTGCTGCATACTGCGACCATCGACGAACAGTTACACGGGATCCCTATTTTGCAGGGAAACCACCTCATGCTTTTTTATAACCGTCGTTTAGTTGACCAACCGGCTAAGTCTTGGCAACAATTATTAGAGCAAAAAAAACACTTTGATAAGCTTGGTATTGCAACTATTGGCTGGAATTACTCTGAGATGTACTGGTTTGCAGGGTTCTACAATACCTTCGGTGGTAGAATGACACGAGGAAAGCAAATAACGCTTGAAGAAACAGCTATGCAAGATGCGTTAAATTTTTATAAGAGTTTAGCCAAACGTAGTTTAGTCAGTGCTGAATGTACTTATGATTGCGGCTACAAAGACTTTATCGAGGGTAAGGTAGCTTACGCAATTAATGGCGAATGGGCAGTGGCTGACTTTGAGCAACACCTAGGAGATGATTTAGGCATTGCCTTAATTCCGAACATTGGTAGTCGCGCATTTAAGCCACTTTCTTCAAGCCTAGTATTGATATTTCCTAACAATAGTTTAGCGTCAGAAAAGGCAGAAGCGTTGCAAGATCTTAGTAGGTTTTTACAAAGCGAAGCGGTGCAGCGCCGTTTATATCAAGAAGCACGATTTTTGCCAGTAAATACAAATTTGCTGAATCAAGTAAAACAACAATCAAACCCTAATGAAGCCGCGATGTTAGCTCAGTTAGATCAGGCTGTTCCTATGTCGGCAGAGGCCGCTCAAGCTAGTGCATGGTTAGGCTTGCGTAAAGGCTTTGAATTGTTTAGCAAAGGGGTATTAGATGCAGCTAAAGCCAGCGAATATATGCAGCAATTTGCTGAGAGAGATTATAGGCAGACCCAAAAGTAATGATGATAAAGGCTAACCAGCTTAGAACCACTTTAGCGCTTAGTATATTATTAGGGGCTTTATTGCCCAGTATTTTGATTGGCTCTTTTCTTCTGAAGCAAATCTCGGCACAGGATCAGCAAGCAGTTACGCAAACTTTGTATCTTAAAGCCAACAATATTGCGCAAAGCATTCAATATCAAGTAAGGCAGTTATTGCTCGATTTACATAGTCTTGCGCAAGTTAATGACGTGGTGCTTACTCCTACCTCTGCCATTTTTGGCTTCCATTCTAACCAGCTAATTAGTGAAGTACTGCAGCAAAATAGCTGGGCTTCGGCTATTTATATTGTTGATTTAGAGGGGCAAATTATTGAAGGTGCGCCGCTTCAGGCGGAGATATTAGATTTACAGGTGCATTACGCGGCAATTCAACGTTTAAACCAACAGGTTAAACAAGGTAATAAAGAAGCACTAATCGAAGTTTATCAAGATTCGGAGTTTGCTCAACTGGTTGCGAACATTGATGGTATAGATAGTGATTCGGGTTTGTTATTGATGCAGCCGCTGTTACAGAAGAATTTGAATGCTATTGAAGATAGCCAGCAAGTCGGTGCTTTGGTGGTTTTTTTGCCGATGCAGTCAATATGGCGAGAAGCTGCCTCGCGGATCTCTCATCAAGGGTCTTTAGAGTTATTCCACTCGCAACGTTTATTGTTTAAAGGAACCAAAGGCGAGCAACCTAAGCGACGCTTTTATATCGATGTCGATTTGGATTTAGCTAATATGGCAGAGCCTCTCTCGCTGTCATTAAGTGCGCAAAGTCGTTCTCTGTGGGGACTGTTGGTGGAACGACAATCAAATGTGGTGATCGTTCTATTGGTGGTGTTTGTTCTGGTGGCTATTATCGCGGTGGCGATGACGCGACGGATTATTGAACCTTTGGAGCATTTAAGTCACTTGGTGAGTAACTATTCGAAGGGCCGTTACGATACAAAAGTACCGTCGCTAGCCTACGATGAGTTTAATCAGGTTGGTGGATTACTTGAAAGCATGGCTGAGAAGGTTATCCGAGACCAAGAACAGTTAGAGCAACGGGTAGCAGAGCGAACTCAGGAGTTAGAGCAGACTAACTCTACCTTGCAGCATACTTTAGCGAAATTAAACGATACTCAGCTTGAGCTTGTAGAAAAAGAGAAGATGGCGGCGCTGGGGGGCTTAGTTGCGGGCATGGCCCATGAACTTAATACGCCTTTGGGTGTGGGTATAACAGCAGCATCACAGTTAATCAATAATTATCAAACCATTGAACTACAACTTAAAAACGGCACCTTGGCGCGTACTGAGCTTGAAAGTATGCTCCAGCAAGGAGTTGAAGGTGGAAAATTATTAGAGAGTAGTTTGCAACGCTCTGCGGCATTGGTAAATACCTTTAAAGCACTGGCGGGCAGTGATATTGACTCTAGTCTACAACGACTTAATTTAAAAACGTGGCTGGAGCAGCAGTTACAGATGTTTTTACAGCCTTTTACCGATTTACATATACAGCTTACCGTCTCTGGTAGTAACCCAAGTATGTTAGTCAACCAACGGGCGCTAGAGCTGGTGTTGTCTTGCCTTATTGACAACTCCATTCAACATGGTTTTGCCAGCCATAGCTATCCGCATGTAAAGGTAGATATTGAATCTAACCAAGAAATGGTAGAAATCAACTATCAAGATAATGGCAGCGGCGTTTCTAATGAAGATATAAACCTTATTTTCAATCCCTTTTATACCACCGGCCGTAGTTCTGGAAATGTGGGCTTAGGCCTAAATCAAGTATACAACTTGGTTCATCAACACCTGTTAGGTAGCGTAGAAACCTTTAATGCTGAACCTCAAGGTTTGGGTTTTACTATTCGCTTACCGCGTGAGTATGGGAATACTCACCCTGGTTAACCTTTCTTAGGCCAAGTGACAATGCGCCCGTTATCAAAAATGCTGCCTGATTGAGCGACCCTCAAAGAGACAAAAATGTTATCTAAGGCGATATGGCTATGTTGATGGATTACCTTAGCTAAAACGCTAATTAGTTGTTGTTGGCGCTTATCGCTATGTACATCAGGGATAAGCAGCTCAACCATAAGCGGCGGCTGATTAGCTTGTTGCTGGTGATGAACTTGTTGGTTTACAAAGTAGTGACCCGGCTGAATGTAATTCCATTCTATGCTGATATGCTCCAGTTGAATTTTGGCTTGTTGGGCAAAAGCATTGGCTAGCTTGTTTAGTAGGCTAGGCATATCAATGGCGTTGGGTAAGGCTAAGGAGCGAATATGCACGATTGGCATTTACAGCTTCTCCCACTGTTTGTTATTACTTTCCTCTAGCCTAACGCATTACTTAAATTGTTCAAATTGTTGTTGAATTTGTTGATATAGCTCAGCGGTCCACTCTGGGAGATGATCTGGTACCGGGAAAAGCGGTAATAGTCTAGGGTCATGTGGGGCAATAACAACTTGGCTGTTGCCCGGACCAATGCGCTCAACCAATACAAACAAATCTTCTATAGCTTGATCCCCCATAGCTAAACAGCCGACCGAGGATGTTTTACCGTGAATAAATATATTGGAACCGGGTTGATGGCGTTGCTCTTTTTTGGCCATGGCTAAATCAAAGCTATTAGGGTAGTTAAGTTTCATCGATAAATGAAATTTGCTGTTAGGGTTTAGGGCTTCAATTTCATAGATACCTTCTGGGACCTGTAAATCACCTTCACGTAATTTTGGGCCCGCGGTTCCGCTTGCATGGCGTATCCAATAAGTATGAATGTACTTATATCCCTCTCCAGAATCGGCCCATAACTCTAATCTTCGCGAGTGCTTGCTGGCTAACAAGGTGATTTTTTGTGGCGGGTAATCCACTTTTGCCGCCACAAATAGCGGCAAAAGTCGCTTTAGACTATCGTTATGGTAAGTGTTAATTACTTGTTTAATCGACCGTTTGCTCGATGGCAGAGAAGACGGCTCAGACCAATTGCTAGCAAACAGTGAAAAGCTGCAGCAAGCCATAAGTGCAGTGCTGCACAGTCGATAAAAACGCAAAAGTTAATACTCTATCGATTAAGAGAGAGAGAAGTGTACTTGTAGTTGCTGGTGAGCGCCATAGTTGACGCTTTAATGTGAATGAAAGCCGTGATACTTACTCAATCTATATCTCAAGAGGAGGACTTTATTTGCTAGGTTTTAAGCTTGTTGTATTCACCGTTAGCTTGCTTTGTTTTAGCCAACTGAGCGCCCGCACGCTTGAGCAATTAGACTATTACAGTGAAGAATTTTTTCCTTATAACTATGTTGAAGACGGACAAGCGGCTGGTTTTTCTGTTGAATTACTGACACTTATTTTTGCCCAGCTAAATAGTCCCGCGCCAACGGTGAAAATTGTGCCTTGGACGCGCGGTTACGCCATCTTGCAACAACAAGCCTATACCGTTTTATTTTCAACAATTAAAACTGAGCCGCGCAAAAATAAGTTTAAATGGGCGTGCCCGATCAACGTGAGTCGCGGAAAGTTTTATGGTTTAAGTGATAGCAAGCTTGAGATCAGCTCTTTAAAGGATGCTGAAAACTTGAAAATTGCGATTATGAAGGGACAAGCCATTGACGGATTTTTAACTAAATCTGATTTTGCCGCTGAGCTGGTGCCGGTGAAGAGTGTTGAGCAAGCTTTTAAGTTGTTAGCGCTGCGAAGAGTGGATTTAATAGCGTTAACTGAACAAAGTTTGGAAGGACATCTGTCTAGCTTTAAGCCTTTATATACTCTGTTTGAAAATGATTACTGCTTTGCTTTCAATCGTTCAATTAGCCAGCAAGAATTAGCAAGGTTTCAACATGCACTGACGCAGGTAAGACAAACCGAAGCTTTTCAACAGCTCTATCAAAAATACTTCTATTAAGCCTCAAGGCTGCAACTTTAGTCTTACTAGGCTTGTTAATAACTTGTTAATGTCCGTAACTGTGTCTAGGATGAAAATTCAATAAAATCATTACGATTGGCTAATTGCCTATTTGTTTGGCTCTCGCGCTAGCAGGGCTGTTTACTAAGGAGAGTAACATCATGCGTCATTGGTTATGCAAGGTTGCGCTAATCACTAGTGCTTTATCTTTTTCAGTACAGGCCGACACGGGGACAAACTACCTTTTGGCTACCGCCAGCACTGGCGGAACTTACTATCCGGTTGGTGTTGCGCTGGCAACATTAACTAAGGTGAAAATTCAGCCAAAACACAAGGTGAGTGTGTCTGCGATAAACTCAGCTGGTTCGGGCGAAAATATTAAATTGCTACGTGATAAAGAAGCTCAATTCGCCATTCTTCAAGGTTTATATGGTTCTTATGCGGTGAATGGCAGTGGCCCCTTAGAGAAAGAAGGCAAGCAAACTCATTTACGTTCAATCACCATGTTGTGGCAAAACGTAGAGCAGTTTGTGGTTAAAAATGAGCATGCTAAAAATGGTGATTTAAGTGACTTAATGGCCTTAGCGGGTAAAAAAGTCGCTTTTGGTAAAAAGAACTCTGGCACCATTGGTTCTAACCGCTTTTTATTAGGTAACTTAGGCGTAGACATTGATAAACAAATGGAGCTGTTTTCTGCTGGTTATGGTCCTTCCGCAGAAGCGCTACAAAATGGGCAAGTAGAAGCCATTAATACTCCAGCCGGTGCGCCAACTGGCGCAGTAACCAAACTGTTTGCCGCAGCGGCAAAGGATGTGAGCCCATTAGATGTAACCGATGAGCAAATGGAACAAGCTAATGGTGGTTTAGGTCTGTGGACCCGTTATGTTATCCCTGCGGGTACTTATCCAAATCTTGATAAAGATTGGAACACCATGGCGCAGCCTAACTTTTTGGCAGTACATGCAGATGTAGACGAGGAATTTGTCTATTTGCTTACCAAAACCATTTATGAAAACTTAGGCTTTTTACAAGCTATTCATAAAGCGACCAATGCAATGGCCCTAGATAAAGCTTTGGCAGGTTTACCTGCTCCATTGCATCCTGGTGCTGCACGTTACTACCGTGAAGCAGGTTTAAACATTCCCGATAACTTAGTTGCACAATAGTTTTTTTACCTAGGCCTTCGGGTCTAGGTCTCCTTTATTCTCCTCAGGATTCATCACTATGCAATGGAATGCCGTACCTGACAGTATTCGCCAAGAAATTGAAGATACTCGTGCTGTACCTCTTATATACGTTTTAGGCATTATTATTAGTTTGGCGCATGTCTACTTCAATATTTTTGCGGATATTGCCGTGCTACAGCAAAACATTCTTCATTTTGCTGGTTTTATTTTGTTGTGTGGCTTATTAAAACCATTAAGTTCGCAGCGCCATTTGGCCATTATGGACAAATTGTGGGTGCTGGCTATTGCCTTCTCGGCGATCTATCTATTGTTCGCTGAAGACCTCATTTATGAACGAGGCGTGCGCTTAGTCCCCTTAGATTGGTTATGTGGCTCGTTGGTGATTTTGGGGGCAATTGATATGACCCGTCGCGCCACTGGCTGGGTGATTCCTATTTTAATTGTAACGGCCATCTCCTATCTCGCCTGGTGGGGAAATTTTGTCCCGGGGGTCTTTCAGTTCAAGGGGCTGAGCTTAGAGACACTGCTGTTTAGAAGCATTTATGGCGATGATGCTATTTTTGGCAATATCGCACGAATTTCTGCAAGTTTTGTCTTCATGTTTATCCTGTTCGGCGCTTTTTTGCTGCGCTCTGGCGCGGGTGATTTTGTTATTCATTTGTCTAAAAGCATTGCTAGCCGCTTGGTTGGCGGGCCAGGAATAGTGGCCATTATTGCATCTGGACTTACTGGCACTATTTCTGGCAGCGCTGTCGCCAACACTGCGTCTACTGGCGTTGTGACGATTCCCTTGATGAAAAACGCAGGCTTTAGCCCGCGATTTGCCGCTGCGGTAGAAGCGTCGGCTTCTACTGGTGGGCAAATTGTGCCGCCAATAATGGGGGCAGGGGCTTTTGTCATGGCTAGTTATACGCAAATTCCTTATAGCACCATTGTAATGGTGAGTATTCTTCCAGCCATTTTGTATTTTGCATCGCTGGTTTTTTATGTGAGAACAGAATCTTACAAAGCGGGGTTAACCCGAACCATGGAACAAGCTCCTCCTCTGCTACCGATGGTGATGCGTGAGGGCTTGTCGTTTATTGTGCCGGTGACACTATTGATTGTATTGCTGGTAATGGGCTACACACCCACTTACGCAGCTGTTATTGCAATAATCGCGGTGATTGTGAGCTCATGGTTTACCCCAAACAAAATGGGGCTAACGGCAATTGCTGATGCCTTCGCGCTCGGTTCGCGCAATATGGTGGTAACCGCAGTACTGTTATGTTCAGTAGGTTTGATTGTTAATGTGATTGCCACTGCTGGTATTGGCAATACTTTTTCTTTGATGATTACCGAATGGTCTGGTGGGAGTTTGCTCGTGGCGCTGCTGCTGGTTGCTGTAGCATCGTTAGTGCTAGGCATGGGTCTGCCAGTAACCGCTTCTTATATCGTGTTGGCTACTTTGTCTGCTCCGGCGCTATTACAATTAATGGCGAATGTAGAGCTAGTGAACGCTTTAAGCTCTGGTGCTTTGAGTGCAGATGTGCAAGCTATTCTAATGTTGGTTGGGGTTAGTCCAGAGCAAGGTGCGATGAGTGTTGCCCAAGCCCAAGCATTAATAAACGATATGCCAGATGAAATGATGGCCTTACTGCGGCCAATGCTACTTGATGAAAATCAGTTGTCTATGCTGCTATTAGCGGCACATTTAGTTATCTTCTGGCTCTCTCAAGACAGTAACGTTACCCCGCCAGTTTGTTTGTGTACCTTTACCGCTGCTGCGATCGCTAAGTCTCCTCCAATGGCAACCGGCTTCACCTCATGGAAAATTGCTAAAGGCCTGTACATTATTCCGATATTGTTTGCTTATACACCGCTTGCTCAAGGAGACTGGCTAGCCGCTTTTCAGGTGTTTATTTTTGCTTTACCGGGTTTATATGCCTTTACTTTGGTCATGCAGGGTTGGCAAAAACGCCTGCTTAAGCATTGGGAGCGGGCAGCCCTGGCGGTAATAGCGCTTGTATTGTTAAGCCCTGTGCCAATGGCTTGGCAGGTAGCTGCCTTAGTTTGCTTGTTGGCAGCAGTGTTTTATATTGGACATAGCAGTAAGCAAACCAGTGAGTTAGCTTTGTGATTTTTAGTTGCACATTATAAATAATTTCATTGTTATCAATCAGGTTTAGATCCAGCTCACAGTTTGAAATGGAAGTGAATTGTCTCTGAATATCTCACTAGAATGTCTTTTCAATCGGGTTACTATGAATCAAATGACAACGCCTTAGAGAATAAAAATGACAGAACAGTTTAATTGGGGAGTCATTGCTCCTGGTCGTATTGCGCGTAACTTTGCTGAAGCCTTAGCGGTTATTCCTCAAGCTACTTTATATGCTGTAGCTAGCTCTAATCTGCAACGCGCGCAGGACTTTATTGAGGAGTTTGATGGCCAAATAGCGCTGGATAATTATCAACAGTTAGCCAACGATCCTAAGGTGGATGCAATTTATATTGCCAACCCTCATCGGTTTCATTTCGACAGTATTAAAATGTGCCTAGAAGCAGGCAAGCCGGTGTTGTGTGAAAAACCACTCACTGTAAACGCGGCGCAAACTAAAGAGCTAGTCGCCTTAGCAAAGGCTAACGATGTGTTCCTTATGGAAGCATTATGGACTCGCTTTCAGCCCGCTTGGCAGCAGGTAAAATCTTGGCTTGAGCAGCAAAAAATTGGTGAGATTAAACTTATCAGTTCCAGTTTTGGTTTTAACATCCCACGTGATGAAGATGATCGTTTGCTTAACCGCGAGTTAGCCGGTGGTAGCCTATTAGACATGGGAGTGTATAACGTATCTATGTCTCAGTTTGTTACCCAAAGCAAACCTAATAAAATTGTAGCTGATGGCCTTGTTGGTAGCACCGGTGTAGACGAGCGCAGCAGTGTGATTATGAATTATGGTCATTGCGCCAGCCAATTTACCTGTAACTTTTTGGCTAATACAGAAAACAGCTTCACCATTTTTGGTTCAAAAGGGCATATTCGCGTACCGAGTATGTTCTGGGTTGGGACACAAGCTTGTCTGAGTGTGCATGGCGAGCCAGATATAGTTGAAGATTTTCCATTTCGTGCATCGGGCTTTGAGTACCAAATAGAAGAAGTGATGAGTTGTGTTGCTGCTGGTAAATTACAAAGTGAAGTGATGAGCTGGCAAGAGAGTATTGAAACCATGCAGATTATGGATGAAATTCGCTCCCAAATAGGTGTGAGATATCCTTTTTTAGGTGAGTAAAGTTATTGGTTTTTTGCTGTAAAAAGGGTTTTTAGTGCTTAATCGCTTTCCTCAAAGCTTATAGATTTGGACAAATTATCATCTTGCCTTAAAAAAGTTGTGGATAATTGTCTGATTTGCGAGCGGTTAAACTTAATGGGTCTTTACATTCGAAAATCATAAACGTAATATTCACACCGCTGCGGAGGGGTGGCAGAGTGGTCGAATGCACCGGTCTTGAAAACCGGCAAGGGTTAATAGCCCTTCGAGAGTTCAAATCTCTCCTCCTCCGCCATATTAACTTAGCCATGCACTGCATGGTTTTTTTAATCGCAGCAACACCCCTGCGGAGGGGTGGCAGAGTGGTCGAATGCACCGGTCTTGAAAACCGGCAAGGGTTAATAGCCCTTCGAGAGTTCAAATCTCTCCTCCTCCGCCATTTTTAAAGCCACGCTTAGCGTGGCTTTTTTCGTTTTATATCCTAGACAATACTCAAAACTTAAGTTGCTGATATTAATAATTAAAATATCAATCCCTTAAGCTCTCTCTGTTGTTTTTCTGTTTCTCATCTTAGATCTTTTTATTGAAACGCCAGCGTAATACAAATGAAATTGATTCTACTTAAGCTCAGTTTTTGCTAAAAAATATGTCAACTTTTCAGCTGAAAAATAGTTGAGTTTGTTGATTGTTTTGTGTTGACAAACACTATTCAGCTACTTATAAATGAGTAATGTTTTTTCTTGTTTTGAGGCTTGTGTCACCTTTAATTTATATTACCAATTAAATTTTGTGATATTTGTCAGGTTAGTTTTTTTGTTTATGAAGAATCAAAATTAAGAGCGGTAAACGCCAAATTTTGGTTTAGTAACCACCCGTAAGATACAGAGATATACAAGCAATACATGGAATTTTTAAGCTTGATACTAGGGGTGTGCAATGGATATGCAGAAACAAAATGGCGTAGTTCGTTCTAACGAATTTGAACTTGCTGTTGTCTACCGAATTTCAGATGTATTTATCATTATTGCCGTTTTAGCTGGCTTGTCTTGGCTTAAAAACGGTTCCTTCGATTTGGCCTTTCAGCTAATGGGTGTTGGCCTCTCAGCCATCTACTTGGTCGTAGCGGAATCCTTCAACTTATACCGTTCGTGGCGGGTTTCTTCTCTCAAGGAACAAGCCATGGTTAACCTATGGGTTTGGATTATCAGCATTGCCTTGTTGTTCGCTGTTAATTACTTCCTAAAAATCTCGGCAACCTACTCGCGGGTGGTGGTTGGTTCGTGGGTGGTGGCTACGCCGATGTTACTTATCACTTGGCGTCTGGTATTCCGCGAGAGCTTGGCTGTAATGCGCCGCTTTGGTTATAACACTCGCCGAGCTGCCATTATTGGGGTCTCACCCAATGGTGTACAACTAAAAGAAACCTTCGAAAATTCAGAAGAGCTAGGTATTCAGTTTGTTGGCTTTTTTGATGATAGGGATGTTTCTCGTTTAGAAGATAGTGGCTATACTGGGCCTGTTGCCAAGGTTGATACCGCCCTTGAAATGGCTAAACGCGGTGAAGTCGATCACGTGTATATTGCGTTGCCTATGCATGCAAAAGACCGTATCACAGCTTATTTGCAACAACTGTCAGATACCACTACCACCACTTTTATCGTGCCAGATTTCTTTACCTACAACTTACTGCATTCACGTTGGAGTTCGCTGGGTGATATTCAAACCGTCAGCGTATTTGATAGTCCATTCCGTGGCGGCAGCATGTTGGTTAAACGCATCCAAGATATTGTATTGTCATCGATTATCATTTTATTGATTAGCCCAATTTTGTTGGCGGTGGCGATTGGTGTTAAGCGCTCTTCTCCTGGTCCCATCTTGTTTAAGCAAGATCGCTATGGCCTAGACGGTAAGAAAATCCGTGTTTGGAAGTTTCGCTCAATGAGCACCCAAGATAATGGTGCTGTTGTGAAGCAAGCAACCAAAAACGATCCGCGTGTGACTAAGTTTGGCGCCTTTATTCGTCGCACTTCTTTAGATGAGTTACCTCAATTCTTCAATGTGTTGATGGGTAGCATGTCTATTGTTGGGCCGCGCCCTCATGCGGTATCTCACAACGAAGAATATCGTCAAATCGTTAACCGTTACATGCTGCGTCATAAAGTGAAGCCTGGTATTACCGGCTGGGCGCAGATCAATGGTTACCGTGGTGAAACTGACACTTTAGAAAAAATGGAAAAGCGGGTGCAATACGATCTTGAGTACATTCGTGTGTGGACGCTTTGGATGGATATCAAGATTGTATTCCTCACTATCTTTAAAGGATTTGTAGGTAAAACTGCCTATTAAGTAAAGCTGTTCAAGGAGTTGTGATGAATAGGGATGGTTCTCTCTTGGCTAGATTGTGTAACACCAAACACGCCTGGTATTTGCTAATAGTGGTGTTGATGTGCGGCGGATTTAGCGCTGCTTCTCAGGCCAATGACCTAGAGCAAAGCTACCGTTTAGGCGCAGGTGATCGCATCCAAATAGTGGTATACGGCGAGAGTGATTTGTCGATGGAGTTGCTAGTGACCAATAGCGGCAAAATCGACTATCCCTACTTGGGGCGTATTCCGGTTACTAACCTTACTGCCCAGCAACTTAGAGATAACATTGAGCAGGGTTTACGCGGTGATTATCTGATTAACCCTAAGGTAGCGGTAAACATTATTGGCTACCGACAAATCTTTATTAACGGTGAGGTAGAACACCCTGGTGGTTACGCTTACCAACCCGGTCTCACGGTTGAAAAGGCGATAGCTTTAGCGGGTGGCTTTACCGAGCGAGCGTCGAAAACAAATATCAATATTACTCCCGGAAATGGCACTAATGACTTAGTGAAAGCAGCGTTAAAGCACCGCATCGCTCCGGGAGACATTATTGTGGTTAAGGCCAGTTTCTTTTAAGGCCTAGCTTCTTTTACGGCAAGGGTGCCAACAGTAATACTCCGTAAGTTTGCTAACAGGGAAGTGTTTAGTTAATGACAACAACAGTGAATAATGCAGCTCTAATACGCAACGGCAATAATGCAGATGATGAGTTTATTAACATCATGCAATATTTGTCGATTTTGAAGTCGCGTTGGCTGATGATTTTGGGTTTTACATTTATCAGTGTTTTGCTGGCCATATTGCTGGTTTTTGCGATTAAGCCAACCTATCAGGCAACTGCGGTATTACTGATTGAAGCTGAGCAGCGTAAAGCGGTGTCGATTGATGATGTGATTGGCATCGACACCTCGAAGCAGGAGTATTACCTCACGCAGTTCGAGTTACTTAAATCGCGAAGCATTGCTCAACGAGTGATTGACGAATTTCAGCTCTATGACAACCCTGAGTTTAACGGCGCAAACGATGGTAAGGGCTTTAATGCCGCTGGCCTTAAAAGTTTGCTGCGCTCGGTGCCTCTTATACAAAGCTTTATGCCCGTAGAAGAGCTTCCAGATTTAGAGCAGCAGCAAGAAATTGCGCGCCAAAAAGTAATGAAAACCTTTCAGCGTAATCTACACATTAATCCGGTTAAAAAGACCCAGTTAGTAAATATTAGTTTTGACTCTAGGGATCCTAAACTAGCGGCCCAAATTGCCAATGCGGTAGGAGAAACTTACATCAACTCTAACCGTGAAAGTCGTATTATTGCTAACCAAGAAGCCACCAATTGGTTAGCTGATAGAATCGGTGTATTAAAGGCTGCGGTAATGGAGTCACAAGGACGCTTAAGCGACTTCTTGCAGCGTGAACAACTTGTTGATGTAAGCGGTATCGATAGTTTGGCGAGCTCTGAGCTTGGCAATTTAAGCCGCCGTTTAGCTGATGCGCAAGATCGCCGCACAGCTTCTGAGTCTATTTACTACTTACTGCAAGACAATAAAAATACCGCTATCTCAGAGCTATCTTCGGTAACGGCAATC
This sequence comes from Agarivorans litoreus, assembly GCF_019649015.1. Taxonomy (NCBI): domain Bacteria; kingdom Pseudomonadati; phylum Pseudomonadota; class Gammaproteobacteria; order Alteromonadales; family Alteromonadaceae; genus Agarivorans; species Agarivorans litoreus. The sequence continues at coordinate 3,692,081 of NZ_BLPI01000001.1, forward strand.
TCTAACCACCCGCAACTACGTGATGTGCGTTTAGCACAAATTGAAGCAGAGCGATTGGTTTCTGAGCTTAGCAAACGCTATGGGCCTAAACACGACAAGATGATCCGTGCTCAAGCTCAGTTGGCTTCGGTGAAAGAGCGCTCCGAAGTACTGCTTAGAGTGCTCGCTTCAGGTGTTGAAAAAGAGTTGCGTAGCGCTCGTGCTCAAGAAAACGCGATCCGCACCGAGATGGAAAACAAAAAGGCTGAGTTTCAAGATATTGCACTTAAGCGGGCAACTTATGATGCCTTGAAGCGTGAAGTAGACAGCAACCAAAATCTCTATGATCTATTTGTGACACGCCAAAAAGAAACCACTGCCACCAGTGATTTTCAAGCCGCTGTAGCACGCTTTGCTGACAGGGCTGTTACGCCACTATTTCCAGCCAAACCAAAGAAAGGCATCATCATTGTGCTGGCTGCAGCCTTTGGCTTGGCTCTTGCCATTGTGCTCGCCTTAGTCAGCCAATCGCTAAATAATACTATTGAAAGCGCGAGTGGCATTGAAGACAAGTTACGTCTTACTCCGCTAGGGGTTATTCCTTTGGTTAAACGCTCTCGCTTTAATAAAGATAATTTGCCGCTAGAACAGTTCTTTGATGAGAAACAGCTTAACTTTAGTGAGGCGGTACGCAGCATTCGTACCTCAGTAATGCTGAACATGATGAACCAACAGCGTAAGCTTTTGTCGGTGACCTCATCGGTACCTAATGAAGGTAAAACCACAACCGCGCTCAACCTTGCGATTGCTATGGCCAGTATGGAGAAAACTCTGTTGATTGACGGTGATTTACGTAAACCCTCGTTGGGTGAACGCTTTAATCTTAACCGCGCTCATCCGGGCTTAAGTAACTTGTTAGTGATGGATGCTGAGTTAGATGATTGTGTTGTTCATCACGAGCGTTCTGGCCTTGATTTATTACCTGCGGGTATGCAAACCGCTAACCCTCAAGAGCTATTGGCAGGCTCAAAGTTTAAAGCACTTATCGAAGAGCTCAGCGAGCATTATGACAAAATTATTATCGATACCCCGCCAATTGCGGCGGTAAGTGATGCCTTGATTATTGGTCAAATCACCAAATCAAGCATTGTGGTTGTAAATGCTGGGCGCACCAAGGTAAATCAAATTGAACATACCTTGCAGCAGATGATTAATCACAAAGTAGTGGTCGATGGGGTTATCTTGAATCGAGTAAACGCCAAAAACGAAACACGTTATGGTTACTACCGTGAATACGGAGTAAGCGCATGAGTGGGCTAAAGCGCATAGAGTCCTTAGTTAAGCGCTTTGGCAGCATTACCCTGCTGCGAGCTTTTAGTGCGACCGGCTTAATTTTGTTTTCGTCGGTAATCACTTGGCTTTATGGCATGGACAGTTTTGGTCAGGTTTCCTTTGCTATTTCAATTGCCAACTTAATTTTGGTGATTGGCCGTTACGGATCTGAGTATTCATTTTTTGGCCGCTATTTCGACTTATCAAGCCAAGGCGAAACTGATAAAGCGGCGCGCGTATTGTTTGAAAAGTGTCGCTTGTCACTGATTTTAAGTTTAAGCCTAGCTGTTGTAGTCGTGCCCTTAAGCTTTAGTAGCATCGAGATAATCGTATTTTGTTTTTTGTATATTGTTGGCTTTGCGATTATTCAAATGGTGTCTTTGTCTCACCGAGTGATCAAAGAGTTTTACCGGTCCTATTTGTTTGAAGCGGGTGTGTTTTTTGTCTTCAGCTCGCTGATCTTCTTAGTGCTGGCCTTGTTGGGCAATATTAACGATGTATTTGTGGTGTTAAGCGCATGTTTACTCGCTTACTTTTGTTTATTTAGCCTGTTTGGTAATAAAAAGTTGCTGCAGGGTTTTAAGCTTTCAGATGAAAGCGAAGGCATAAAGCTTAGCCAGAGTTTAAAACAAGACTCTAAGTTTTTAGCTTTTACTTTGAGTGAATATGTATTGTTTTGGGGCATCATTTTAATTAGTGGTTATACCCTTAGCGAATACGATACTGGCGTTATTGCCTGGGGTGGGCGGATCTTCCAGTTGTTTGTATTTATCTTGGCTATTCGCAACAGCGTGCAAGTACCGGAGATTTTAGCCTCACAAGATATCAAGCAAAGCTATCTCAAAGTCCGTAAAGACAGCGTGCCTTTAAGCGTGGCTGGCTTGATTGTGTCTTCACTGGCTGTAGTAGTGGTGTATGTTGTTGCAGACTTAGATTCAAACACCTTGGTAATTTGGTCGCTGTTTGCTTTGGCGGCCTGTGTTCGTTTGTATTTTGGTCCGGTTTACCACATTTTTGTGAAATTCTCGGCCGACAAGCAGGTATATACCAACTGTGTGCTAACGGTGTTAGTTTGCGTGCTTTGTTCCGGCCTTGCTTTGTCATTATCAACTGGCGCTCTAGGTTTAGCAGCGTGTTACCTAGTTACTTGGCTAGTCTCTCTAATTTATGCCGATAGCCAGTCTTTAGGTGGGCACTATGGTCGAGTTTAAACGCACTAAACTCGGTGTTTGCTACCTACTATTTTGGTCGCTGATGCTGTTATTGCTGATGACTGTTGGTAAAGATTTTTTGCCCTGGAAATGGGGCTACGATGCAATGAAGATAGAAGGGCGCTTTGTATTTTTTGAACTAGACGGCTCCTTTTTAGCCACCCGTGAATTACTCTATTTTTTAGGACGTGAAAGCGCAGTGCTGAGCACCGCTACCATTGGGTTTTTGTGGCTTCTGGTTATTTCAAAGTATGTAGTAACACTTAAAGATTTACTGGTAGTGAGCTTATTTACCCTGCCTAGTATGCTGCTCAATGTTATTTGGCCAGCTAAAGAAACCATTGTAATGGCGCTTTGTCTGCTGGTGTTTTATTCCACTTATTTTAGCCGTAAAGCTTTTATCTTAAGCGTTGTAGTGCTTTACGTGAGTTACGCGATGCAGGTTCGCTCCTACTATTTTCTTATTCTAGGGGTATTTCTAGCTGGCTATGTCATGCAGTATTTTAGCGATAAGGGCTTTCCTATGCGTAATAGCCTTAATCGAACTGCGTTTAAACTCGCTAGTTTTAAACCTGCTTGGTATTTTCTTGCCTTTTTTGTTTGTTTAGCCTTTTTGTTGCCTGATGCCTTTTATCAAATGTCTCAAGGCCAGCGAGATATTTCCAATAACTACGCCAAGTTAGAGGGTAGTTTTAACGTAACTGCTTTCGACAATTTAGTGGATGTAGCACGTGGTTTGCCCTTTATTATTAATTTTGGCTGGGCCTTGTTACAACTGAGCTTGCCGCTGATTTTTGCCCAAGGCCTTAATCAACTGTTACTGCTGTTGTTTAGCGTGGGCGTTTTGATGATTTGCGGAAAAATGATTAAGCGTAAACAGGGAGACTTGTTACTTACCTTGTTTTGCTCTCACATGTTTGTACTGCTGCTATTCGAGCCAGATCAGGGAAGTTACTTTAGGCATATTTTATCGGCAGCTATTTATTTACTCCCCGCTTATTCACTTATTTTTGGTAGTTCTCGACAAGGAGTCTTAGATGACTAAAAAGGACACCCATTACCTTATTGCTGCAGTTCCTTATAGTGATAATTTTGGTGATGCATTAATTCATAATTCGCTGGCATGGAAGCTAGAAAATTATGATATCTCCAGTGAGGCCTTAGATATTGCTGGAAGGCATAACTTTGAGCGCAGTGCTCAGCAAAATGCAATTAAAGACAAGATCTTGAAAAGCCGTTTTGAATGGGTACGCCAGCTATTTATCCCTCTCAATAGTATGCTGGTGGCCGTTAAAAACTACCGTAATTGGATGAGTAAAGTGAAGGCCGCTGATGTGGTGTTGATGGGCGGCGGTAACCTAATTAGCGATGTTTATCTTAACTTCCCGCTTAAGCTTTATTTTCTATCACTGTTTTGCTACTTCGCTAATACCAACTACGCGGTAGTGTATGTTGGGGTGGCTAAGCGTATGTCTGGTCCAGGGCGCTGGCTGTTCAAGCGGTTGTTTGCGGCTAAGCAGTGTTTGTATATTTCGGTACGCGATGCTGCCAGTAAAGACAATATCGCTTACTTGTTTGGCGCGCAGATTGCCGACAAGGTGGTGGTGAGCATAGACCCCGCTGTGAACCTGAACCTTAGTTACAGTGAAGCGCCACACTCCGATCTTAGTAAACAAGCATACGCCGCCATTAACATTGTGAACCCGGTGGTATTAATGGTTAATTCTGACAACGATGTGAGTTTTAACGAGCAAGACTACCAGCAATGGATCAGCCAGTGTGTGGCTAAGGTTAAGGCTGCTGGTTTGTTACCGGTGCTTTATACCAATGGCGCCCAAGAAGACCAGCAATATATGCAAGACATTGCCAGCAGCTTGCCCGATGCAAAGATAGTAAGTGTAGAGCAAGTCGATGATTTGGTTAAAGTAGTTAGCCAGGCGCAATGTGTATTTGCTACTAGGCTTCACTCGGCAATTAGTGCCTTTTCTTTTTCGGTACCGTTTACCGTAATGAGCTGGGACAGCAAAGTGAGCGCCTTTGTTGAAGCGGTGAAATTACCCACTTCAATGCTGTTTGATTTTAGCCGCGAAGGCATGCAACAACATAGCGAAACCATTCAATTAGCCGACATGCCCGAGCTGCAGCAACAAGTTGCTCAAGCTCGTCACAAGGTAGTAAACGCTTGGGATGTAGAGTTTAGAGATATGCTGCAACGCTTAGAGCAGTATCAAGCGGAGAGCCAGTTATCATGAAGATATTACATGTAACCGAAACCTTGGTTGGCGGCGTAGAAACTTACTTAAACACCATTATCCCTTACCAAGCAGAGTGCTATGGCACCGACAATATTTTGGTGTTAGCGCCGCAGCAACACGTAGCGGAAGACGCGCCCTTAAAGGCCTATTATCGCTGCTTTGATCGCCCAAGCCGCAGCCTAGGTTCATGTGCAAGTTTAGCTAAGTTGTTTAAGCAAGCGGTTATCGATTTTGACCCCGACGTAATTCATATCCACAGTACTTTTGCTGGTGTGGTTTGCCGGATCCCAGGCCTAATTAACAAACGTAGTCACCGGAAGGTGGTGTATTGTTCCCATGGCTGGTGCTTTGATGGTTACAGCGGCATTAAAGCTAAGGTGTTCTCACTAATCGAAAAGGTATTGGCCTACCGAGTCAGCTCGGTGATTAATATTTCTCATCATGATTTTGAAAGTGCCCGCCAGCAAAAAATTCCTGAGCATAAAATGGTGGTGTTTGAGAACGCTTTAGATGATTTGGATCAAGACATACAGCGAGCCGAAAACCAAGGCATGTTAAAGCTGTTGTTTGTCGGGCGTTTAGACAAACAAAAAGGCGTAGATTTACTCATTGAAGCCATTCGCCAAGTAGAAACAGAAGTAGAACTGCACATCGCCGGAGCCAGTGTGGTATCTAAGCAACAACTTAATTTATCTGATTGCCGAGTGATTCAACATGGTTGGTGTAGCCAAGAACAACTTCGTGAGCTGTATGCCAGTGTAGATGCGCTGGTTGTGCCTTCACGCTGGGAAGGTTTTGGTTTGGTGGTAATAGAAGCATTCCGCCAAGGTTTGCCGGTTGTCGTGAGTGATGCAGGTGCTTTGCCCAGTCTAGTCGCCGAGGGAAGCACCGGTTATGTGTTTGAAAACAGTAATAGCAATGCTCTTGCCAAAGTCATTGGCCAACTCGATAGAGCAACGCTTAGCGCAATGTCTAAACAATGTCGTGAAGTATTTGTAAGCCGCTTCGAGGCTAAACGTTTAAATACTCAATTAACCGATCTGTATGCAGCGGCCGATTAGCTTATGTATAAATGTGCGGGAGGACAGCATTGATGAGCCAAGTTAAACATAAGCTATTTTTATTTGGGCTATTAGGCACCGCACTATGGGTAGCTGTTGTTGCGGTGCAATATGGTTTAGCCAATGCAAACAGCTATGCGGTTGGCGCTTGGCATCAACGTTGGCAGAAAGATCTTAATCAGCAACTCACGCAAACTAATTTAGCGGTAGCCGAGCACGTCACTCGCGACATGTTAGCTTGGCAAGCCAATCACCCTCATTATCAAGTATTGGCTGCCAAACAAGTAGAATGGAGTAATTTTTACAGCTTGGTTATTAGCTCCGATACTGCGAACAAGTCCCTGTTAAAAAAGCAGAACTTGCTTAAAGCTCAACAGTTCTATCTACGCTCTGCTGAACTTAGGCCAACTTGGCCAAATACCTACGTTGATTTAGCTAAAAACGCCCTTTATCGCCAAGCCAGTAGCCAAGAGGCGATGGCTTATTTGGAGCTTGCTGCAAAGGTGGGCGAGAACGCCCCCGTGACTTTATTTGCCTATGTAGAGATTGGTTTAAGTTTGTGGCCCGAGCTAAGTATTGAACAGCGTACAACGGTGGCTAAAGCCTTACTTAAAATTGAACAACACTCCTTTATGCATAAAGGTTTAAGCCAAGCGATGAGGCAAGCGCAATTTAAACAACGCGCCTGTGCTTTGTATTTGTTAGCCGGGATAGATTATGTCGCTTGTGCCAATACCTAAACAGCGATATTGGCGTATCGCTTGCTGCATCTTTGCAGTGTTGTTATTACTTGCGAGTAGCTTAAAGAGCCTAGGTAATAACCGCGTGTTTTTTGTTGAGTTAGAAATTTTGTTAGGTGGCGATAGCGTGGTGCATTTTGCTGCTGCATTTATTGTTAGCACCTTGGTGATGATGGCGGTGAGTGACAAGTTGTATCGCTTAAAACTAGTTAAATTGCCACTGGTATTTGTCATGTTGTGCTTAGTGTTTGCGGTTGATGAAGGGTTGCAGTTGTTTTCTGTTCATCGGCAGTTTTCCTGGGGCGACTTGGGTTTTAACTATGCAGGGTTAATCTGCGCTGGCGCTCTAGTTTGGCGCTTGCGGCGACCACATGTATGGCAAGTAGCAGGAGAAGAAAATGTTCATTGATTTGCATTGTCATATATTGCCAGGAATTGATGATGGCGCGCAAAACCTAAAACATGCCATTGCAATGGTAGAGATGGCAATAGCTAGTGGAACCAAAGTGATGGTGGCTACACCACACATGCACCCAGGAATTTACAACAATAATCCTGCTACCATAGAGGCCGCCTATAACACGCTTAAACATGCGGTAACTCAGCGCGAACTAGACATCGAGCTTCGCAGTGCAGCTGAGGTGCATTTATGCCCAGAGGTGATGCTGTGGGCAGAAAAAGGCCTGCTGCCTTTTATTGGAGAGTATCAACATAAGTCTTTGTTGTTACTTGAGCTACCACATAGCAGTGTCCCTCAGGGAACAACCAGTTTAGTGCGCTGGCTACACAACAACAATATTCAAGTCATGATTGCTCATCCAGAGCGTAACCATGGTATTTGGAAGAATCCTTACCAGCTCTCTCAATTACTCAAATTAGGGTGTTTGTTTCAAGTGACCGCTGATTCATTTTTAGGGCGCTTTCGCCAACAAGCACAGAATATTGCAGAGAGTTTACTTAAGGCAGATTCGATTCACATTGTAGCTAGTGATGCCCATGATTTGGAAAAACGTACCCCCGATTTACGTGAAGCCTTTGAACAGATAAGCCTACTAAGCAGTGAACAGCACGCAAAACGTTTGCTATGGGATAACCCGGCGCAAATGCTAGGCAAACACTAACAAGCAGCAATTTAATCACTAGATTTTTCCGGGCTTTGCCCTGAAATGACAAGGAAGCGCCGACTATGCGAGTATCGACGGGAAGATTAGAAGCGATAATCTTTGCCAGCTTTATCTTTTTACTAGTTTGGTTGCCCATCCCCTTAGGCAGTAATCGCCCTTGGGCATGGTCAATAATGGAAGTGATCATTGCCTTACAAAGTATTGGCTTGGTGTACTGTTTTAGAGCAAAAATCCCTTGGCAGTATCTGCGCCCTGGTTGGTGGTTATTAGCAGCGTTGGCAATATTTCAACTTTTTACTTTGCTGCAATTGGTGCCGTTACCTGCCGGTTTACTGGCTTGGCTTGCACCGCAAAATGCTGAGTTGCGCGGCGTTGCTAGTTTATCTGGCGAAGCAGTCAAAGGCTTTGCACCGCTCTCGCTAGATCCAGAGCAAAGTAAAATTAGCTTATTAAAAGGTGTGAGTTATTTGTTGCTGGCATTGAATACCTTGCTGCTGGTGAACCGCCCAGAACGTATTCGTGCAGTGTTAATTGCTATTGTGGTAAGTGGTACTTTTCAGGCCTTTTATGGAGCGATGCTGTTATTAAGTAATGTTGAGCAAAGCCCAGTGTTTGGTACCGATATTGGTCCGGTGGCTACAGGCTCTTACATCTATAAAAACCACTTTGCTAACTACTTGTTACTCAGCTTGATGATGGGCTTAGCACTGATTGTCGCCGACTTAAAACTAACGGGAGCAGAGACTTGGCAGGCCCGTCTTTCCGGTTTGCTAGAAGCTGCTCTAAGCCCCAAAATGCTAGTACGCATGTGCATGATTATTATGGTTATTGGCTTGGTTATGTCGCGTTCACGCATGGGCAATAGTGCGTTTTTTGCAACTACTGTTATTGGCGGTATATTGGCATTATTGCTTTATAAGCAGCGGCCAAAAAGCCTTACCATATTAATGGTGAGTATTCTTATTATCGACATGTTGATTGTGAGTTCACTGTTTGGATTAAGTAAGGTAAGAGAGCGTTTGAGCTCTACGGTATTGGTAGACGAAGGGCGTATTTATATCTTCGATTGGGCGCTGAACATGCTCAAAGATTTCCCGATTTGGGGCAGTGGTGCCGGCAGCTTTTATTCGGTGTTTCAAGCCTATTTACCTCAGCCTATCAGTGCTTTTTTCGACCATACCCATAACGACTATTTACAGTTCGCCATTGAGTCAGGCTTGCCTGTTACTTTGCTTTTAGGAGCAGCGGTTTTATGGGTAGCCTATCGCTGCTTACGTACTTTGCGAAAACGTAACGACCCCTTAATGAAAGGCACAGCCTTAGGTTGCTTTATGGCCATCACCGCCATGCTGATACACATAAGTGTTGATTTTAACTTGCAAGCGCCCGCTAACGCAGCCACGTTTGTGGTGGTGTTAAGCTTAGCTCTAATTGCCAGCAAAATGCCTAAACAAGGCTATCAAGTGGTTTAGCTAGCGGCTTTATATTGGCCGCTGGCTTTATCGCGAATTGACTTGCGTAAGCGCTCAACGGGTAGGTCGATACATTTGATAACCAATAGCGAAAGCACTACCAGTATTAGGCCTACCAGCAGCAAGGCCGCAAAGCTGAAGTGTTGTTTAAATTTACTTACTTCGCCTAACAGCAGCACACTTGCGATGATGCTCGCTTGGTAATGAAGTAGGTAAATTGGGTAGGAAAAGTCGCCAACAAACTTATCGAAGCCAGCAGACATTTTGTTATTTAGGCTATGCCCCAAGGCTAAACTCAATACTAGCATCGCACTAATTAGCATATTGGTATAAAACAGTATCTCAGCGGTAATTAAGTGCAAACCTTGATTAATTTGCCAGGCGGTAAAACCAGAAATAGTGACCATAACCAGCAATATCAATGCTGGTTTTTTTAGTATAACTTGCCAGCTAATCGGCACTTTATTCTGTTGTACGACAAAATAGATAATGGCCCCAATGGAAAATGGCAGTGAGCCTGCTGGAATGGAAAAGTAACGGGCATGCCAGTATAGGTCGCCGATGTAGCTAGCAACAACATACAGCACCGATAAGGCTAACCAAATAAGGCTGCGTTGTAATGTTTTAGATATGCCCAAGCAAATGGCGCAATAGAAGAATATTTCTACGGTAAGTGCCCATGCCGCTGGAGATAAACGTGGCGTAATAGAGTGGGGTAGCCAGCTTGGGTAAACCATGGTGAGGTTACCCAACAAACTAGCGGCATTGCTTGGTATCGCAATGGTTGAAAAGCCCGCTAGAGGAAAGTAGCGATTAAAGACCAGCAACAAAAGCAAACTTAATAGGCAAGCAAACCAATACCCTGGATAAAGGCGTAAAAATCGATTAAGGGCAAATCGCTTCTTGCCTGAAGCTTGATAACCGTAACGCTGCTGCATTACATAGGTCATCAAATATCCACTAAGAATGTAGAAGCCAAACACTGCAAAGCGACCGAAGTCGCTAAGCCAAAACAAGTGCCCAAATACTACCATTAATGCCCACAGTGTCCTTACCGTGCCAAACATATTGCTACTCGTAAAATGTTAGAACAAACAGCTTGGCAGCTTAAATGGTTAATAACAAGCTAGTAACAAATTAATAGTTTACTGGCCGTTAGATAAAGGGTACATCTGCATATACTGGGTCATGGCATTGGCTAAATTCACCGACCAAAACTGCCCCGCTATGGTTAATGCGGCTTGTTGGCCAGTTAAACTGACTAAACCATTTGTTTGCCAAGCTTTAAACAAGGGTTGGCAATGTTCAAAAAGCGTTCTTCCATCGGGAAGTTTATCTGCATCAATCAGCCCCTGATCACAAGCACTGGTGATTGCTGCTTTTAGCTGGGCATTGTTAGCGGGCAAACTTAGCTGCTCAAAAGCCCAGTAGTTCTCTGTTATGCCTGCGCGCCAAGTATCTATATCTCGAGTTTGCATTAAGGCGTAACCGTTGATGTTGCCACCGGCTCCTGCGCCAATCGGCAAAATTTCGGCTCCCTGTTTGGCTAAGGAGTTATAGCGGCTCTGCTCTTGTTCTCCATTTGCCCAATGGCAATAACTAAGCTGTCGGAAAGCGTTTTGGGCGAAGAACTGATGCCCTTGTTGGTACATTAACGCTTTGTCGCTGGTGCTCAATGGAACGGCTTCACGGCCCGCATCAATATTGCGTTGTAAGCCGCTGCCACCAAAGGTAAGCAATTGATATAAATCTACACCGTGCACGCCTGTATCTAACACATCTTGTAAGTCTTGCTGCCAGTTCTCTGGCGTTTGGAAGGGGAGACCATAGATAAGGTCTATCGCAATGGTCGCGCGATTACTGGCTGTTAGTTGGCTTAAGCGCTCTACAATGTAGTCTCGCTTATCAAGGCGTTTAGCAGCACGGCGAACTTTGGAGTTAAAGCTTTGTACACCAAAAGAAAAACGATTGAAACCACCGGCAAGAGCGGCCTCAAACTTGTTATCGTCAAAGCGATTTAATCTACCCTCTAGGGTTACTTCACAGCTGTCGCTTAAGGGAAAATAACGATGAATAAGCTGCCCAAGCTGGTTAAGTTGATCTGGGTTTAAATCAGTGGGTGTTCCACCACCTACATAGACTGCATCAAAGCTTCTTGCTTGTGTCCAAGGGTAGTGAGATTTAGCAATCAGCTCTTGTTCCAACAGAGTAAAATAATCATCTATCATCTGTTGATTGCTGGCGTATTGGAAGAAGTTACAAAAGGTGCAACGAACTCGACAAAACGGAATGTGAATGTAAATAGCGCGAGGTAACTGACTCGCTTTGCTTTGGCTTAATTGCTTGCTTAGCATCTGGTGTGCTTGCTCGCCATTTAAAGACTCACGCTTGCCATGGTTTGCATGCGCGCCAGTTTTTTTGGTGAAGGCAAATTGTAATGGAGAAGGGCTGGCTTGGCCGGTTAATGCTTCGGGCAATTGCTGTGGTGGTGCGAGATCAATGGTAGACATGCTGTACTCAAATAACTATTTAACCTTAATGTAAATCATTATCATTTGCGTTTGTTTGATCTAAGCCAAGTTTGCGTTTCTCATCTTTTAAATGTTTGTTATCAACACCTTTGGCTAAGATGCAAAATAAGGCCACTAATTAGGCATTTTAATGCTGGTTGTTATGTTTGTAAGTGATTGTTATTGAACTATGATTAGCCTACTAACCATCGAATCAAGGAAGAAAGATGAAGCCTTTCATTTATCGCGTATTTATTCCCTCTGTATTGGCTGGCTTACTCGCAGCCTGTAGCTCAAGCCCCGAGCAAACTTGGCAAGTCGATCAAAGCTATAAAATCACCGTACTACATACTAACGATCATCATGGCCGCTTTTGGCACAACAAATATGGTGAGTATGGCTTAGCTGCGCGGAAGACCTTAATTGATAGTATTCGAGAGGAAGTGGCCGCCGAAGGGGGCAGTGTGTTGTTGTTATCCGGAGGTGACATTAACACCGGCGTGCCTGAGTCTGACTTATTAGACGCTGAGCCAGACTTCAAAGGCATGAATATGTTGGGATATGATGCCATGGCGATAGGTAATCACGAGTTTGATAACAGCCTAGAAGTGTTAGCCAAGCAGCAACAGTGGGCTAATTTTCCATTCTTGTCCGCCAACATTTATTCAAAATCCACTGGAGAACGTAAGTTTCAAGCCTATCAAATGTTTGACTTGCAAGGCGTGAAAGTGGCGGTGATCGGTTTCACTACCGAAGACACCTATAAACTGGTACTGCCAGATACTGTTGCCGATTTAGTCTTTGAAGATCCTAAAGTAGAAGCTAAAAAAGTGATTGCCGAGATTAACCAGCAGCACCAACCCGACTTAGTGTTTGCGGTTACTCATATGGGCCACTATGCCAATGCTAAACATGGCGTTAATGCGCCGGGAGATGTAAGTTTAGCGCGGTCACTTAACGAAGGTGAGTTAGATTTAATTGTGGGTGGCCACTCGCAAGAGCCGGTGTGCATGGAAGGTCCTAATATGTACACCCAAACTTTTAAGCCTGGTGATGAATGTAAACCCGATCAACAAAATGGCACTTGGATCGTCCAAGCCTATGAATGGGGTAAATATGTAGGGCGCGCCGATTACACCTTTAAAAACGGCGAGTTTACTTTAGACAGCTACAAACTCATCCCGGTTAACTTAAAGAAAAAAATCAAAGTAGACGGCAAAAAACAGCGGGTGTTTGTGCAAGAGGAAATTGCCCACAATCCCGAAGTTCTGGCTTTGTTAACCCCTTACCAAGAACAAGGCCAAGCGCAGCTTAATGTTAAGGTTGCTGAACTAAACGGCCGCTTAGTGGGTGACCGTGACAAAGTACGTTTTGGCCAAACCAATCTAGGGCGATTAATTGCGTCTGCCCATAAAGAACGCGTAAATGCTGATTTTGCAGTAATGAACTCTGGCGGTGTTCGAGCCTCTATTGAGGCAGGGGATATCAGCTATAAAGACGTGCTTACCGTACAGCCTTTTTCTAACACCATTACCTATGTTGATATGAATGGTGCAGAAGTGATGGAGTATTTATCGGTAGTTGCGGCTATGCCTGTGGATACCGGTGCTTACGCGCAATTTGCTGGCATTAGCATGAAAGTAATTGATGGCAAGGTCAGCGATGTAGTGATTGCAGGCAAACCCTTAGATGAAGCCAGTATGTACCGTTTCACCGTTCCAAACTTTAATGCGACTGGCGGTGATGGTTATCCTACAATCACTGACCATAGTGGCTTTGTTGATACTGGCTTTGTCGATGCCGAAGTGCTTAAGGCTTACTTAGAGCAGCAAAGCCCAGTTAATGCCGCTGATTATGATGATAAAGGTGAGATTAGCTACCAGTAGTTGCACGATATAGAAAAGCCTCTTTAAGAGGCTTTTTTTATTGGCTGTATTTGAGGATTAGTGGTTAGGGTCTGTTGATCTTTGGTGTTGAAATTTTGTTCGAGATAAGCGGGCTTTAATCGCGGCGAGCACTTAGAAGCCTAGTGGGCTAAGCAAGAAGTGCTTAACAAAGAGTAAAGTTCGCATATCCGAACCCTTCGGGCAGCATTTCTTAGCCATTTATTCAGCGTTAGCGTGTGTTTATTAAGCCCACTTAACTGCACACTCACTGCCTTGCCTAAATGGCTAATAAATTACTGCAAAAACCATCAGCAAAGATCAACAGACCCTAGCTACACCCCTGATAAATCTTCAATCAAATACTTGGTTTTGGTGGCTGTAATTTACTAGATGTTGATTGCGAAATTGTATTAGCTCGCTATCTTTTAGTTTATGTTCATTAAGTACTTAATTGTTAAGGATGCTAATGAAAACCACTGCGCAATACTGGAATGTATTAGCTACAAATAGTGCTAACCAATGGGAAGAGATAGAGGGCAGTGATGGGCAGTTACATCAGCTTACCCTAGCCATAGATGACAGCACCGGTGACTATACACGCCTAACTCGCTTTAAAGCTGGAGCAAATACCGACGCCTTTGGCGCTAAATCACATACTTATCCAGAGGAGATCTACATTATCTCTGGCCGTTTGTATGACGCGGCTTTTGACCTGTGGTTGGAAGCAGGGCACTACGCTAGCCGTCCACCGGGCGAGGTTCATGGCCCATTTAAGTGTGAGCAAGAGTGTTTGGTGTTGGAAGTGTCTTATCCAAGCCAAGCGTTAAGCTAATGCTGGCTAGTTTGTTCTACTATTGAGATAACATCATTTGATTGCTTGGGAGCAAATATGGCCAGCCAGTTAAAGCAGAATAAAGCTAACGCAGTGGCATTTTATCAAATGGCTTATTTGGGTGAGCCAGCCAAAGCTGTAGAGATGTTTGTTGGTGACGAATACATTCAACATAACCCCGTGGTCGCAAATGGCAAACAAGGTTTTATTAATTATTTCGATGAAATGCAGCGCGACTATCCCAACAAACAAATTAAGTTTCTACGCTGTATCGCCGAGGGCGACATGGTGGCGTTACATACTCACCAAATTTGGCCGGAAAATGACCAATATGTCACCATGGATTTTTTCCGCTTTGATGAGAATGGCAAAATTGTAGAGCATTGGGACAGTATTCAAGAAGTGCCAGAAGGCAGTGCTAATAGCAATAGTATGTTCTAATCAAAAAGGAGCTGCATTGGGTATAAAGCCGACTAAAAGTCGGCTTTATTGTTTCTGAGAGCAGTGTTTGTTGTCGGGGCATTATTAAGAGAATTGAACACTCTTTGGTCTTTGCGTTAACTCGTTGATTTAGCACATTTTGGCATATCTTTTTTGTTGCTAAAGTAGCTTTGCTTTATTTGATAAATAGGGATTTTAATGAAACAAGCAGTACTATTAATCATTAGTATTTTGGCAATAAGCGGATGCAATTCTCAAGCTAAGCCTACCGGGCAGGCTTGCATGGGAGCACGTGGTGGCTCCCTTGTAGAAGGTTTAGACGGGCAATGTAAGGCGGGTGACGCTATTGCTACTAAAGAGCCGACTTACTATTGTGATTTTAATTATGCAGTGGCTTACAACGACTACAACTCGGCCATGTGTATATATAGCGGAAAACGTAAAAGTGAGCGCACAGCAGGTTAAGATCTAGCTATTTCACTCTAAATCTAAAAAGGCAGCATTTTTATGCTGCCTTTAGTTTATGGCTTGTTTTGGTTTTTAACCAAGATCTAGATTAGCTGTTGTCTACCACTTCAGCGGTTACTTCATTGCCGTTACGTTGTCCTTGGCTAAATGCGTTGGCGTTTAGCAAGGTGGTATCAGCAATGCTTTGCAAGGCCTCTTGGGTTAAAAAGGCCTGATGACCAGTAAAGATAACGTTGTGACAAGCCGACAAACGGCGGAACACGTCATCCAGAATGACTTCGGCGGATAAATCTTCAAAGAACAATTCTTTCTCATGTTCATACACATCCAAAGCTAAGCCGCCTAATGTCCCGTCTTTTAGTGCTTCAATACAGGCCGTAGAATCTACCAGTTTGCCGCGACTGGTGTTGATCAGCAAGGTGCCTTTTTTCATCTGGCTAAAGGCCGATTTACCAATTAAGTAAGTATTTTCAGGGGTAAGCGGGCAGTGCAAGGTAATAATGTTTGATTGCGCCAGTAGCTCTGCCATGCTTACGTACTCTATGCCTAGCTCTTTAGCTGCGTCATTGGGGTAAGGGTCAAAAGCAATTACTCGGCAACCAAAACCCTTGAGTATGCGCGCGGTGGCTAAGCCGATTTTCCCGGTGCCTATTACTCCAGCGGTTTTACCAAAAATGTTCATGCCAGTTAAACCTTCTAAAGAGAAGTTGGCATCGCGGGTACGTTGGTAGGCTTTGTGAATACGACGGTTTAAAGTCATCATCAACGCGATGGCATGTTCGGCCACTGCTTCCGGCGAGTAAGCCGGTACGCGTGAAACGGTAATACCTAGTTGCTCTGCTTTGGCGAGGTCTACATTGTTAAAGCCTGCACAACGTAACAGTATAAGTTGGATCCCGTGTTCGGCTAAGGCTTCCAAAGTTGCGGCAGACAAGTCATCATTTACAAAGGCACATACCGCATCAGCGCCATGGGCTAAGCGGGCAGTTTTTGCCGAGAGGGCGGTATCGAAATACTCGATGCTAAAAGCTGAAGATGTATTTTGGGCATCAAAATGTTCGCGGTCGTAGCGCTTAGCGCTGAAAAAACTAATCTTCATAGCGTCTCCTAAAACAATGTTAGCTAACGATAGCTTGTTTTGTAATTTTATTACATAATAGCGTCATTGAATAACAAAAGTCGACAAGAGTTATGAGAAAGTTTCAGAAATCAGTTGTTCTAGAAATGGCCTCTGGATTAGCGGTGATTTACGCTGCGTTGTGGGCTGGTCGTTGGTTAAGTGAAATTAGCGGAAACCTTCTCCCTGCAAGTATTGTAGGTATGCTTCTGTTAACCATGGCCTTACAGTTTCGCTGGATTAAACTGGCTTGGGTAGAGCAAACTGCTAATCAATTTGTCCGCTGGATGTCACTTTTGTTTGTACCTATTAGTATTGGTTTAGTAGAGCATATTGAAACTTTATTACAGGCTTTGCCTGCAATGTTGCTTACTTGTGCTTTGGCGACTCTGATTTTACTGGTAGTGGTTGGCAAAGCTTACCAACACTGGGAGCGAAAGCACGAACTTAAGGCTACTCAGCCACAATCTTTAGATGGAGAGGCAAAATAATGGTGAATTTTCTTTACCTGCCACTAACCATTGGATTATTTATTGCCGCAAAACATCTGCAACAACGTTTTTCGGTTACCTGGCTTAATCCCGTTCTAATTACCTTGAGCATATTGGTGGTTAGTTTGTTGGCTTTTGACATCTCTTTTGACGATTACAATCAATATAGTGGGTGGCTAAGTAAGCTACTAGAGCCAGCAGTGGTTGCCTTAGGTGTTCCTTTATATAAGCAGTTATACGATATAAAAGCAGAACTACCACGTATTGCTATTACTATTGTTGTTGCGGCAGTTGTGGCTATTGCTACTACAGTTGGCTTGGCGCTGGTGGTTGGGGCATCGCCTGAAATTGCGGCGTCTTTAGCGCCTAAATCAGTCACTACGCCTATTGCGGTGCTAATTAGTGAACAAGTGGCTGGGGAGCCTGCATTAACGGCTATTGCTGTATTGATAACTGGCTTAGTGGGGGCGGTGGCAGGAATTCCGGTACTTAAATTATGTGGGGTGCACTCAGTTAAGGCGCAAGGCATTGCCATGGGCACCGCCTGTCACGCTTTGGGGACTGCTCGTATTGCTGAAGAGGGGCATCAGCAAGGTGCTTATGGCGCGCTAGCCCTAGTGCTCAGCGCTACTTTTAGTGCAATGCTTTGTCCACTCATTGTGCCGCTGTTTACTTGAAGTTAACCGCAGCTTTTAGCGGTGCTGATGATCACCTTTGGCTTGAAACTATGCCGTTCTAGTCCTTCGTTTATTGCTTTGGAAAGACGAAGAGCAGTCCATTAGAATGAGTCAGTCGATGACTTAGACAAACTCCTTGTAGAATTCTCTAATCAACGAGAGAGCCTCGCCGGTATTATTTAATTAATATTGTCAGTTTATTTTCGACATTTTTAAACTATTGTTAAATAGAGGTTTTGAATGGATTCACATCTGCGATATGGAGATATCTATGCAGGCGATTTTTCATCGTTGGTCGATTGCTACAAAACTATATATCACTATGGTTATTGTTGGTATATCACTGTTGATTATTACCCTTAGTTTCACTTACCGCCACGAACAGGCATTGGTTCGAAATATGGCTAATCAACAGATTACATCCTTAAGCGATAGTTATTTCGAAGCCCTAAATACCCTGATGTTATCGGGCGCAATGGCTAATAAGCAACTGCTTCATAAGAAGATGTTAAGTCAAGATAATATCATTGATATCCGCTTAATCCCCGCACCAGCTATTCAAAGCATGTTTCATCCCAATGAGCCATTGCCGACTTTAACTGATATACAGCAGCAGGCTTTTAATGGTGAGCGCTTTTCAATAGCGACTAGTGTTAACGACCAGCCAATTATAAGAGCACTACAACCAGTATTTATGAGTACTGACCACGGCGGAATAGATTGTTTATCTTGTCACGCTACCAGCAAAGAAGGAGAGGTCGCTGCTGTTATTCAAGTGGAGTTTTCCTTGGCAAATGCGCAACAAGCGATTAATAGTGCGTTGTTTAAACAGGCTGGATTGTTAGCTGTTGTGTTTTTCGTTGGCATGTTAATGCTTGGGCTTATATTCCGTGGCGCAGTGGCAAAACGTTTAAACCTGTTGCGAAGTCGCCTGCTAGAGGCTGCTACTCACTCAGATTTAAGTGTCGATTTCTCAGACCAAAAGCATGATGAAATTGGTGGCGTGTATGCCTCTATTCAAAGTTTAATCACATCATTTAAAAATAATCTGGTGCAAATATCTAGTAGCAGTGAAGAGTTGCATCATGCGGCAGAGCGAGTAAAAAGTGTTGCTGAGTCAACCGAGAAGTCGGTGGTTAATCTTAAATCAGGGACCGATTCAGTCGCTGCAACTTTATTGGAGATTGAAGCGTCTTCTAATGAGGTTAAGCAAAATGCTAATTACACCACTGAGCGTACTCAGGGAGCTAACTTAGAAGTGGAGTCTGGTGCTAATAAAGCCCAACAAATTATGACCCACATGCAAGCCTTGGTTGGTATTGTTAATCAGGCTAACCAAAGTTTGGTAGAGCTGGGTGAGCGAAGCGAAAAAGTAAACCTGATGGTTGATACTATTTCAGCCATAGCCGAACAAACCAATTTGTTGGCTTTAAATGCAGCCATTGAAGCAGCCCGTGCCGGAGAGCAAGGAAGGGGCTTTGCCGTTGTGGCAGATGAGGTTCGTTCTTTGGCAAGTAGAACCCGTCAGTCTACCGATGAAATTAAAGCGATTAACGAACAGCTAAATGTTCAGAAAAATAAAGTGGTTGATGTGATGGACAAAGCTAATCGTTCAGCGCACGACTCGGAAGACCACATTATTGAGTTGTGCAATATCTTAGATAACATTGCCAGCCATAGTGCAGAAATTGCGCAGTTAAATTCGCAAATGGCACTGTCAGCAGAACAACAAAATCAGGCGGTTAGTGAAGTAAATGTGCATGTGACTAATATTCAAGATATCGCTGAGTTGACCGCCAAAGACGCTGGAGAAGATAGTGTGATAGCCGACCGAGTAGTGGCGTTAGCTGCCCAATTAAGAAGCATGGTTAACAGTTACAAGGTGTAACACTATAAATTTGTTTGATTGATTAACCATTGCAAAAGTAGGTGGCTTTGCTCTGGACTGATTGTTTTACTCATACGCTTGGCCTTACAGCCGCCTCAGTTGTTGTTAAATTCTGTTACGGCCATGCCCAGTTATCGGACGCAATTATTCTAGAAGCAAGCTAGCCGCCAATCCATTACCAAGCCCTCCATAAAGTAAAGTTTTGTAAAGTTCTTAGCTCTCCCTATTTGTTTTACGTTAAAACAAATAATAACCATATATTCTTTAAGGGTTAATGCGGCTTATCGCTGCGATAGTTAATACAAATTGGCTAGCTCAACGATAAGGTAATACGCTTATTCTTGAGTTGAAAATTAGTCTACGGCTTTTTGTAAAGCCGATACAAAAATAATGTAAACGCGATAATTAAGGAATGAATATGAACAACGATAGTTCTGTTGGAAAGTGCCCGGTGATGCACGGCGGAGCAACCACCCCACAAGCGGCAAATATGAATTGGTGGCCCAAGTCACTGAACCTAGATATTCTTCATCAGCATGATACTAAAACCAACCCTTTTGGTGAGGCGTTTAGTTATCGCGAAGCGCTCAAAACCCTTGATGTAGAAGCCTTAAAAAAAGACTTAAAAGCCTTAATGACCGACAGCCAAGATTGGTGGCCAGCAGATTGGGGGCATTATGGTGGTTTGATGATTCGTATGGCTTGGCACTCGGCTGGTACCTATCGTGTGGCAGATGGCCGCGGGGGCGGTGCTAGTGGTAGCCAGCGTTTTGCACCGTTAAATTCTTGGCCAGATAATGCCAATTTAGATAAGGCGCGTCGCCTATTATGGCCAATCAAGAAGAAATACGGCAACAAACTTAGCTGGGCCGACTTAATGCTGCTAGCTGGTAATATGGCTTACGAATCAATGGGCTTAGAAACCTTTGGTTTTGCTTTTGGGCGCGAAGATGTTTGGCACCCAGAAAAAGACATTTATTGGGGTGCTGAAAAAGAATGGCTAGCAGAAAGTGGCGGAGAAGGGTCGCGTTACTCCGGTGAACGCGACTTAGAAAACCCATTGGCTGCAGTAATGATGGGTTTGATCTACGTAAACCCAGAAGGCGTAGATGGTAAGCCAGACCCACTTAAAACCGCTCAAGATATGCGTACTACCTTTGCGCGTATGGCGATGAACGACGAAGAAACTGTTGCCTTAACTGCTGGTGGTCATACCGTCGGTAAGTGTCACGGTAACGGCGATGCTTCTTTGTTGGGTGCAGAGCCAGAAGGCGCGGGCATTGAAGAACAAGGCTTAGGCTGGAATAACCATAGCAAGCGTGGCATCGGCAGAGATACCGTTACTAGCGGTATCGAAGGTGCGTGGACTACCCATCCAACCCAATGGGATAATGGCTATTTTGAGTTGCTGTTTGGTTATGAATGGCAGTTATCAAAAAGCCCTGCAGGCGCTGTTCAATGGGAGCCTGTAGATATAGAAGAGCAAGACAAACCTACCGATGTTGAAGATCCAAGTGTTCGTTATAACCCAGTAATGACCGACGCGGATATGGCGCTTAAAGTAGACCCAGAGTATCGCAAGATTTCTGAGCGCTTTAAGAATGATCCAGCGTACTTCTCTAAAACCTTTGCGCGTGCTTGGTTCAAATTAACCCATCGCGACATGGGGCCTAAGTCTGTTTATGTTGGGCCAGATATTCCAACTGAAGATCTTATTTGGCAAGATCCTATTCCTGCAGGTTCAACATCTTATGATGCAGATGCAGTAAAACAACGCATTGCTGCTAGCGGCCTAAGCGTAGCTGAATTGGTGACTACCGCTTGGGATAGCGCCCGTACTTATCGTGGCTCTGATAAACGTGGTGGAGCCAATGGGGCGCGGATCCGCCTAGCTCCGCAAAAGGATTGGCAGGCTAACGAGCCTGAGAAACTGGCAAAAGTATTAAGTGTATTGGAAGCGATTGCTGCAGATACAGGTGCAAGCCTTGCCGATGTCATTGTACTTGCTGGTAATGTGGGTGTTGAACAAGCCGTTAAAGCAGCGGGTTTAAATTTGGCTGTACCGTTTACGGCTGGCCGCGGTGACGCAAGCCAAGAGATGACCGATGTGGAGTCTTTTGAAGTATTGGAGCCACAAGCAGACGGTTTTCGTAACTACTTGCCGAAGCACTATGTGGTTACCGCAGAAGAGTTACTGCTCGACCGCGCTCAGTTAATGGGCTTAAGTGCGCCAGAAATGACCGTGCTAATTGGTGGTTTGCGAGTATTGGGCACCAATTATGCGGGTTCTGAAGCGGGAGTGTTTACCGACAAGGTTGGCACACTAAGCAATGATTTCTTCGTAAACCTTACCGATATGGCTAACACCTGGAAGCCAACGGGCAGAAACTCTTACGATATCTGTGAGCGTGTTAGTGGAGAAGTTAAATGGACAGCAACACGGGTTGATTTGGTGTTTGGTTCTAACTCGGTATTACGTTCTTATGCTGAGTTTTATGCTCAAGACGACAATAAAGAAAGGTTCGCCAAAGACTTTATTGCCGCTTGGACTAAAGTAATGAATGCCGATCGCTTCGATGTATAAGCTCAAACGATAACTAACTAAGGGCTCCTTGTGGAGTAATGCCGATCAGTTAAGACAGATCCATTGACGATCTTTCTAGGTATAGCAAAATCCGATGTCATTAATGGCATCGGATTTTTTCGTTTATGGACGTCTCACAAGCACTCAACATCATCAATGACTGGAAGCCCAATCAAATTGAAACACTGGCTGATTTGTTACCCCTTGAGCTCATCAATGATGCCTATGCTTTGTCCGATACGGTTACGCTGAGAAAACGCAAGCTGTCGCTTGAGTCACTGGTCTGGTTGCTTGTTGGAATGGCGCTTTATAATGACAAATCGATAGCCAATATCGTGAATCAGCTCGATATTGTTGACCGTGAAGGTAAGCCTTTCGTTGCGCCAAGTGCACTCACGCAACGGCGTAAACAGCTAGGCGAACAAGCGATACACGATGTCTTTCAACTCATGTCAAAGCGCTGGTGCCAACAAGCCAACTTCGCTCACTGGAATGGTTTAACATTACTCGGTGTTGATGGTGTCACTTGGCGTACTGATGATTCTAAAGAGAACAGCGATGCATTTTCTCGACCTAAAGGCACACAATACCCACAAGTGCGCATGGTGTGTCAGATGGAGTTAAGCACACATCTCATCACCGCCAGTGCTTTCGACGACTACAACGTCAACGAAATGGTGTTAGCCGAAAAGCTGATTAAAGATACGCCAGACCATAGCCTAACGATGTTCGACCGTGGCTTTTATTCGATGGGGTTACTGCATGCTTGGCAGAGTGCAGGTACAGAGCGCCACTGGCTTCTGCCATTAAAGAAAAACACTCAATATACCGTGCTGAGAAGCTTTGGGCGTAACGATAAACTTGTCACCCTTACTAGTAATCCTAGAGCGCGTAAGTTATGGCCAGAACTATCCGAAACGATGACTGCTCGTCTCGTGACCCGCAAAATCAATGGCAAGGCATTTGAGGTACTCACTTCCATGATTGACCCGATGCGCTTTCCCGCAGCAGATATTGGTTCATTGTATGGACACCGTTGGGAAATCGAACTGGGATACCGAGAGCAAAAACAGTTTATGTTGGGAAGGCGTTTGACACTCAGAAGCCGTAAACCGGAGCTGGTGCGCCAAGAGCTATGGGGCATTTTGCTGAGCTATAATTTGATACGGTATCAAATGGTTGAAATGTGCTTTGTGTTGAAAGGGAGCTACTTGCCTTACCAGCTGAGTTTTAATGGCGCGTTAGCGCATGTCATGAGGTTATTGGTAGGACTGCCTTATTCCAGCCCAGGGGCAATTCCTCGGCAGCTCAAGCATTTTTATGGGATGGCAGAAAGCCTCATTCTTCCGCCAAGGCGAGAACGAACCTTTCCAAGGTGCGTTAAGCCCAGACCGCAGCGATACGCTAGAAACAAAAATGCCGTTCACCTTAAGTGAACGGCATTGGCGCTTAGGCGCTGCTTTTTTATTTGATGTGTACCGTCCTAAACAAGTTCATATAAAGCATCGGGAACGTTCTCTTCGTTCGCCGAGCCATCACTAAATTCAATCGCTTCAAACCCTTGCTTTTCATAAAATCGCCTCGCTACTCGATTTTCCTGAAAAGTATATAGTCTGCATGGTCTACCAACTCGAGCTAATGCTTCTCGTAAAGAGCCGTGCCTGTAGTTAAAACGGCGAAGAGTAAGTTCTTAGGGTTTACCTTCAGCTGGACGGCTACAAATTCACGCAAAAACGCTACACCGTTTTAAACAACAGCTAAAGCGCTTAACAAGCTGGAACTGGGGCGTCTCGATGACTTATCAGCTGGCTAAAGTGAGTCAATACCTCCGAGGCTGGATAAACTACTTTGGGATCGCCAATTGCTACCAACTGTGTGTCGATCTAGATCATTGGGTAAGACGCAGAGTACGAATGGCCTATTGGCGACAATGGCGTAAGCCTAGAACCAAAGTGAGAAACCTGATGCGCCGAGGGGTACATGTTAAAGCCGCAGTGGCGTGTGGTATCACCAGTAAAGGCCCATGGAAAAGCTCTAAAACACCGGGGATACAGCAGGCATTATCGAATGCTTACTTGAAATCCCAAGGTCTATTTGCGCTACGAGATGGATGGATAAAGCTTCACCATTCTAAGTGAAACGCCCTGTGCGGAGCCGCATGCAGGGTGTTGTGGGGGCTGGAGGCTAGATACCTCTGGCTACCCGATTAGCTGCCAGATCGCTGAACCTGATTTAGTAGTGGTAACGACAGGAAATTATTGTTATCGCTTGGTCATCGACTGCGTAAACAAGCCTATTAGTATCATCAATACGACGAGACCAAAAACCAGATAAGTGTTCTTTTAATGGCTCTGGTTTACCGATACCCTCAAATGGAGAGCGCTTAACATCTTTGATGAGTTTATTGATGCGCTTGAGTGTTTTCTTGTCTTGAGTTTGCCAATACAGGTAGTCATCCCAAGCGTCATCTGTCCACGACAATAAACGTTGGCTACTACTCATCAATTAACTCTCGTGCTGTTGTTTTACCAGCACGGTACTGTGCTATCGAACGGTTTAGGTGTTCAGCGTTTTGAGGAGAGCGTAGTAAGTGAACTGTCTCCATAAGGCTATTGTAGTAGTCTAAAGACATAACCACTGCATCCTCAGAATCACGGCGTGTAATAACTGTTGTATCAGCATCATTAACTACACCGTCTAAAACAGCTTTAAGACCATTTCTAGCTTCAGTAAAAGATACGATTCTCATAAGAATCTCCACATGTACAATTTATGGAACAAGTATAGTCTTCACCACTCTACATGTACAGTAAGTTGAACATGCGATATTGATAAGGCAACTAGACATAATGACTCCCTAAGAAGGTGCTGATATCCAACATTCGTGGGTTAGCTAAAAGCCAGAGCCATAATAGTTAATGGCATTAAACTAAATTAGATTGTCGTAGCGTAGGTTTTAGACTGCCCGCGCTACAGTACTTATCTCGCTACTTGTATCGAGGGGTCTTGCCCGATAAGGACATCATCAGTACTCATAACGGCCAAGTGAGTTTTAGGTATCAAGATAGCCAAAGCCACACCACCAAAATCCGCACCCTGCCTACCTTGCAATTCTTAAAGCTTATCTTGCAGCATGTATTACCCAAGGGATTACAGCGGGTGAGAGATTATGGTTTCTTACGGGGCAACGCCAAACAGGTATTGCGGCGCATTCAGTTACTCCTGCGGGTGCCTCAACGCGTTAACCTCGCCGCGCTCCAAACCGATAAAAACACGACCCGGCCATGCCCTTGCTGCCAACACCCCATGCACTGCACAGGCATTAGCCGAACGAGCTAGCCGAAAGGCGAACAGTATAAGGAAAATGGCAGGGCTTCACACGAGGATGAAAACACAGAAAAAATAACAACTTAGCGCTACGCCAAACGGGTAAGGGCTTAACGCCGTTGACCTCGTCTTAGCCAAACTCGTCTTGTAAAAAGTAACAGGACCTTGGCCCCGCCAACATCAACACCGTTATTTACTATAGAAGGGAGCATCGGGCTTGTTCAACACCCGAATAAGGTGTCGGCTGCGCGACACCTATTCTTATTTGTTAGTTGCCCTTGCCCAATGCTAGTGCTAACATTTGTGCACACATTGGTTTTTTGGGGTTACTCATGGACACTAGAATTCAATTTCGTGTTGATGACGAAACTAAACGCTTGGCTCAACAAATGGCAGAGAGCCAAGGACGCACACTTAGCGATGCATGCCGTGAACTTACCGAGCAAATGGCTGAGCAACAACGAAAAGCATTATCTCACGACACATGGTTAACTGAACAAGTAAACTTAGCATTTGAGAAGTTTGATTCAGGAAAAGCCTCATTTGTTGACCATGACTCTGCAAAAGAACGAATGGCAGAACGAAAAGCTAAGATTCGTAGCCAAGGTCAACAATGATTTTATGGGAAGAAAAATCACTGAATGATCGCGAGAAGATCTTTGAGTTTCTTTATGACTTCAACCCTGACGCTGCTGAGAAAACTGACGAAATCATCGAAGAAAAAGTAGACAATTTACTTGAGCAACCACTTATGGGCGTTCAACGTGATGGTATTCGAGGGCGGTTACTAATTATCCCCGAAATCTCAATGATCATTTCCTACTGGGTTGACGGTTCAATAATCCGTGTAATGCGAGTGCTACACCAGAAGCAGAAATTTCCTACCGACTGATTGTAAACGGTGGGCAACTAACGCCCGACGCAGCGGGCAAATTTAGTTTTTAGCAGCGAAGCTGCGTTTAAATTTGTCCAGCCGCGCATTGGCGAGCCTTACTGGGCTTGTTACATGTTTTACTCAATTAATGGCACCCAGCTACCGGCAACTAGCTTTTCTAAGTTACCCCATTGTGGATTACCAGTGTTTCTGCCAACCACTCTTACCCGTTCAATTCTATCATGTTGGCAGAACTCCATTGGGTCAGAAATTTCTTCCCAATCACTAGCTTTAACTCCATAATCTTCTTCCGCTATTTCATAGACAATTTCAGCTGTATCTTGCAGATAGTCAGCTGTAGCTGATGAATCAACTTCCTTGTTGTACTCGAAGAGATAAACGCCATCTTCACACTCGTAGAGCATAATACGTTTCACTTCTTCGTTGCCTACTACTTTAGCGATCTTTCTCATACTGGTGACATGTAACGCCCGCATAAATGGCGAGCAACTTGTTGCGAGTCCAGCGCGTACCGCGAAGCGGTGTCTTTAAACGCGCGATATTTCATGCGCTTGTGTACGCCCAGCATGGGCATGAACTAATGAGGTGAAAGTCCTCTGTAGGAAGGTCACCGATTAATAACACTTTGATGATTAAACGCTAACTACTAGCGAATGGCAAGGGCATAACTGCGAGGGAATGTCTGAAGGAAGCCGGACGCCTTTTTATTTAAAGAGAGGGCGAGCTGATGAACAAGAACATCATATGAGGCGTAGGCTGGAGGCGAGTTGGCACAAGACAACGAAGCCATGTGATCTAACGGCCACCGTAAATGATGCAGCAGTGCAGAGAAAAGAGAAAGTGCATGTTCTACTTCTTATAAACAAAGAGTGGGGAGCTCTGCTTAACTTGCGATCGTTTAACTCACTAGCTTGGCCGCTAGTTCAACAGGCCCGGCGCTTAAGCCTCATCAACTTAAGTGAGCAAACTCGATGAACAACGATAGCGCTAGTTGGGACAACTCAATTGGTGATTAAGCAGAAGTCAGCAGACGGCATAGTAGCCCAACGCCCATCGTAATGGTTGGGACACGGTGAAGGCCTGAACACTTAGAATAAAGGAGGAGCCTTGTTAAACTTGAACACCCATTCGCCGGCCGGCGTAGATGAGATTCAGCGTATTAACCCGCAGCCAGCCTTTAGCCAACATCTATTTGAACACATGCTACAACGTGAAAATATTCTGCGTGCGTGGCAGCGTGTTCGAGCCAATAAAGGGGCGGCTGGCGTAGATAACATGTCCATTGACGCCTTCCCTGCTTGGGCAAAAGCACACTGGAAACAGGTGGCGGCGGAACTGCGCTGCGGCCAGTATCAACCTAAACCGGTACGCCGTGTTGAGATAGATAAACCCGATGGCGGGAAGCGCCTACTGGGGATCCCAACCGTGCTCGACCGTGTCATCCAGCAAGCCATTGCCCAAGTGCTAACGCCTATCTTTGACCCTAGCTTCTCAGCGAACAGCTTTGGATTTAGGCCAAACAAGAATGGGCAACAAGCGGTGAAACAAGTGCAAAGCATCATCAAGCAAGGCCGAGGTTTTGCGGTTGATGTCGATTTATCTAAATTCTTTGACCGAGTTAACCATGATCTATTAATGAGTCAACTGGGACAAAGCGTGCAAGATAAACGGCTACTGACACTGGTTGGAAAATACCTGAGAGCGGGTTTTATCCATAACCAGTGCTATCAGCAAAGTCGAGAAGGTGTACCGCAAGGGGGACCATTATCGCCCTTGTTGGCCAATATCATGCTCGGCCCATTAGACAAAGAGCTGGAAGAGCGAGGGCACAAGTTTGCTCGTTACGCCGATGATTTTACCATTTTGGTGAGCAGTCAGCGTGCGGGCGAACGGGTGCTAACCAGCATTAGTCGATACTTGCAACGGCGCTTAAAACTTGTAGTTAATACAAGCAAAAGTCAGGTAGTTAAAACGGCGAAGAGTAAGTTCTTAGGATTTACCTTCAAAGCGGGACGGCTACAAATTCACGTAAAAACGCTACTCCGTTTTAAACAACAGCTAAAGCGCCTTACCAACCGGAACTGGGGCGTCTCGATGACTTATCAACTCGCTAAAGTGAGTCAATACCTCCGAGGCTGGATAAACTACTTTGGGATCGCCAATTGCTACCAACTGTGCGTCGATCTAGATCACTGGATAAGACGCAGAGTACGAATGGCCTATTGGCGACAATGGCGTAAGCCTAGAACCAAAGTGAGGAATCTCATGCGCCGAGGGGTACATGTTCAAGCCGCAGTGGCGTGTGGTATCACCAGTAAAGGCCCATGGAGGAGCTCAAAAACACCGGGGATACAACAGGCATTATCGAATGCTTACTTGAAATCCCAAGGTCTATTTGCGCTACGAGATGGATGGATAAAGCTTCATCATTCTAAGTGAAACGCCCTGTGCGGAGCCGCATGCAGGGTGTTGTGGGGGCTGGAGGCTAGATACCTCCGGCTACCCGATTATGTTTTAGTTTGATAATAGTTTCCTAAGCATATTTGCTCTAGAGCCGTAATCTTTTTTACGGTAACTGGTGGATTGCTCAATTAACTTTAACCATTCTTTGAGTTCATCTTGATCTGATGCCTCCAATTTTTTGTTCTGCCATGCCGCTTCGAAACGCTTTAATTTAGGGCCAATTTTTTCCCACTCGCTTTGGCAGCTAGCACATAATCCAGGCACCCAAAACGGAAAACGACCAAGCGATTCAAATTGTCTTTTTTGCTCTTCAGGCTCAAATACGAACGAAACCTCGCATCTTTGGCACTTACACCTAATACCTTCATATTCAGTGGCACGCTCATCGTAGTGACCACCATATGAAGGTTTTTGCCATTTTGATCGATCAATGTGGTAGTTCATAGGTTCTCAAACATAGACATAATGACTCCCCAAGAAAGTGCTGATCTCCAACTTCGTGGGTTAGCTGAAAGCCAGAGCCATAATAGTTAATGATAATAAACTAGATTGGAGATCAGCATGAATAAACATAACATACTTTTTATCGGCCTAAATACTCACAAAGAATTTGTTGAAGTCGCCTATATTGAAGACCAACGGGGTGCGCAAGCGGTGCACTTTGGCAGAATATCTAGCGCTAAAACCGCCATTGTGAAACTGGCCAAACAGTTTCAATCTAAATACCCACAAGCCACCTTACATTTTGTCTATGAAGCAGGGCCTTGCGGTTACTGGATATACCGCCTGCTCACTAGCCTTGGCCATTGTTGCTATGTAGTCGCCCCATCACTTATCCCTAAAAAGCCAGGCGATAAGATAAAAACCGATAAGCGTGATGCACTCAAACTTGCCAAATTACTAAAAACCGAAGACCTAACACCTATTTACGTCCCAGAGCCTGAAGATGAAGCTGTGCGGGATTTATCACGTGCGCGTGAGACCGCTATGAAAGACTTAAAAGATGCTAAGTATCAGTTAAAAGCCTTGCTACTACGTAATAACATTAACTATGCGGGCACTGCCAATTGGTCGGCTAAGCACTTACGCTGGCTCACCGAGTTGGTGCTCCCCCACCCAGCACAACAAATTGCGCTACAAGAATACTTACACACTATTAATGAACGTATTGCTCGCCTAAAGCGTCTTGATAATGAATTAGCGCATCAGGTACAAGCATGGCGTTATTACCCAGTAGTGAAAGCCGTACAAGCCATGCGTGGGGTTCGATTATTAGTGGCTACTGGCTTGATAGCAGAGCTCGGTGATATACGTCGGTTTGACCATCCGCGTAAGCTCATGGCTTATGTGGGTTTAGTGCCTAGGGAACACTCAACTGGTGATAAGCGGCGCATAGGTGCCATCACTAAGTGTGGTAATGGCAGAGCAAGGCGTTTACTGATTGAAGGGGCCCATAGCTACCGTTATCCGGCAAACATCTCTACCGATTTACAGCTAAGGCAAGAAGGTTTACCCAAAGCCATTGTTGATAAGGCGTGGCAAGCTCAACTACGTTTATGCCGCCGTTACCAGCGTTTAATGCACAAAGGTAAACATTACAATGTGGTAGTCACCGCCATTGCACGTGAAATGATTGCCTATATCTGGGCAATAGCAAAGCAAGTGGTGTTAATAGACGTTAACCCCAAACATCGTTTAGCTAGGGTCCCCGCATAATGACAAGAATAGAGTTAATGTATGTGCTTAAGCATCGGCTGTGGCACAACCACCGACGGCGTTAGGATGGCAGTTATCGACAGGTAATTGACCCACGAGCATAGACTGAAGACAGGTGCCACGACGGAATAAGTAAGGTTAGCGCTACCCGCAGTTTGGGTAATCTACGGATATCAGCATGAAAACCGACGAACTTACTTGCTTCAAGCTCATGCATTAACTCGCCCTTTAGGCAAAGAGCAATGGTTCACACGAGCTAGGGATTTAGGCGCTCAACTTGACATGGGGAGTCATACCAACGCCGCCATATGGGGCGCGAAAATGCTTGGCTAAACTTAGCGACGAAGGAGCGCAAGCCAAGCGTTTTGCGTCCAATTGCCATGATGGCCTTGTTAGCTTTCTTTACTAACTTCGACTTTTAAAATGCAATTATTCGATACGTATAAAGCCACTAACTTGCCTGATTTTAAAACGCCACCATTTGAAATTGTTTGGTGGTAGCAAGGCGAATTAACGTAATAATCAATTTCGATTTCTTTGTTAGCTATTTTAATCAAATCGCCAGGAGCATGTCCTTCTTTTGGTTGGGTGCGTAGCACACTAACTTTTCCTCTTATGATCTCAAACTCTTTTGACTGAAAAGACATGTAAGTTGAAACATGATTAATAATGATATAAAGCAAAATAATTGGAGCCGTAACTGAGACTGTACCACCCCAAAACATAGTAAAACGTCTTTTCGCATAATTTTTATTTTTATATGCATAAAACAGTGCCGCTGGTCCTAACACTGAAAATATTAAAAGGACGTTCACTTGTTCAAAACTAGGTAAAAAAGAAATTTGGTAGACTGTTTCCATACGCTCGATTCGATTAGAAAGCTAACAGTTTATTAATAGGAAAATTTCCTTGTTTAAACACGGAATTTTTCCTCTTATCATACATTTGATAAAACCAAGGCTATCATCTTTCCTACGCTACATCAGCCACCTAGCTCGAAAAATAACAAAAACATCAGCATGAAAGTATGCAATCACATGTAGAAAGTAGGAATCACAGGTTCCTGTATATCATTGGCTCTTCACCGTTCTTGGTGGAAAGTCATATCAAGCCCTCCAAAGTGAAATAGAATGGCTCGCTTAAAGCGCTCTTTATTTCTAAAGCCCATTGCACGTATTTTTAGGCGCTGGATGTTTCCGTTTATCGCTTCCGCCAAGCCATTTGATACCCTATAACGCATCGCATTGATGATGCCGTTTAAGTGCGTTTTCACGGTTTCTGCTGCTATCATCATCGGCCTGATTTGACTGACCTCTACCAGTGCTAACCAATCATTCCAAGCTGCTTTGGCCTGTCCTGCATTGCCATACCAAATGGCTCTGGCTTGTTCTTTAAATATCCAGCTTAGCCCTGTCTTTAGCATCACTTTAGCCAATGCATTCACTCTTTCTCTCAATGTCCCTTGTAGATAACTATTTCTTTTTAACCAGCCATACCGTGTTTGGTGGCACTCTCTTTTCAATTGGTGGGGTAAATCCATGAGTTCGCTTTTTCTCACTTCATTTACCGCTTTAGTGAGGACCTTGGCGATATGAAAATGGTCTATAGCTATCATCTGCTTAGCCCGCTCACCAAAATAGTCATAGGTTGCGCTTATATACGCTCTGCTCATGTCCATTGATATAGAGCGCGTAGCCCCTTTTGATTCAAGGGGCAATGCCTTAAAGCAAGCAGATAGGCTTAGGCCTGCTCTCCCGTCTTCAACCGATATCACTTGGCCATCACGATTGGATAATACCGTGACATAGTCATGGCCTTTCTTAAATGCCGTTTCATCGACCAACAGGTCTTGGTGGTTAATGGTGGTTCTGGCTGTCAGGCCGCGTTGAACGGCTCGCGCCATAATGCGGTCAATAGCTCCCCAACTAAGCCGATAGGTTTTACTCACCGCGTATAAGGAACTGACTTTAAGCATGTCTATAACGTGAGTCTCAAACAACTCTGTGTAGCGACTGTTACTCGTTGCCCAAGGCACTTGAAATGTTTGTACTCCATGCTCTGGGCAATCAGCCCTAGGTACTTCAGCTTCAATGCGTGTTTCAAACTGACAGGTATCTAAATGTCGCCAAACCCGCCGCCGAGTATCGTGGCGACGTACAGCCTTATCGCAAGAGGGGCAAGCCGTTAATGACGCTCGGTCATAGTCAACGCGTACGGTGATGGTTTGGGTAGACTCATTGAGTTCAACCGATGAAACAGCCCAAGGATGAGTTAATCCAAGAATGGATTGATAAAGCATCGTGTCTTGCATAGTGGCGGGGCATTGATGAACGTTTACTGATTATCGCGCTCATTAATGTTTGTTGAAAGTGTTTCCACTACATTCGGTGAAGAGCCATATCATTACAGTGTTTTTTACCCAGCCAAAGATAGAAAAATCATGGGCAGATAGGTGGGTTAGTTCAGCTTTTTAATACGTAAAGGGTTAGAAACGTGGAAGTGAGTCTATTGTCTGCCATGTGTAGTTGATAAACAAAAGCCGCAGTTTGTGGCTGCGGCTTGTTAGTTTTAGCATCGGGCTTTAAAGCGCTAAGCGGAGCCTTTGGCAATTAGCATGTCGCCATGTAAGGCAACAAACTTATCGTACAGTTGCTCTTCGCTTTCTTTATGCGCTGGGTCTACGGCAATGCAGTCAATTGGGCAAACATCTATGCAAGTAGGGCGGTCGTAATGGCCTTTGCATTCGGTGCAGCGCTCTGGATCAATCACTGTGATAATGCCGTCGTAAGAGATAGCCTGGTTGGGGCACTCTGGCTCGCACATATCACAGTTGATGCATTTTTTGCTGATTAGCAAGGCCATGTTTAAGCCTTAACTTCTGCAGCTTGATGCGGGTTGCGGGTATCTTGGCCAGATTGAAGATTGCGCATTATAAGTGCGTGCTCTAAATCTACATTTTCTGGCACCGGTAAAAATACCGTATGGCCGCTGCCTTTAGCATCGTCAATTAGCTCACCTTTTTTGTTCTCTAGGTGCTCTAGTTTGAAGTTAAGGTTACCTTGCGGTGTCATAAGCTCCAGCGTATCACCCAGTACAAATTTGTTTTTTACAGTGATTTCGGCAAGGCCTGCTTGGTTGCGCCCTGCCACTTCACCCACAAATTGTTGGGTATCGCTTACCGAATAACCATAGTCGTAGTTTTGGTACTCATCATGCGTATGGCGACGTAAGAAGCCTTCGGTATAACCGCGGTGGGCTAGGTTTTCCAAGGTACCCATTAGGCTTGGGTCAAAGGGTTTGCCAGCTACTGCATCGTTAATTGCTTGGCGATACACTTGAGCAGTACGCGCACAGTAGTAGAAAGACTTAGTACGGCCTTCAATTTTAAGTGAGTGCACCCCCATTTTAGTTAAGCGCTCTACGTGTTGAATAGCACGTAAGTCTTTTGAGTTCATGATGTAAGTGCCGTGCTCATCTTCAAAGGCTGGCATGTACTCGTTAGGGCGGCCTTGCTCTTGCAATAAGAATACTTGGTCGCTCGGCGCGCCTGCACCCAAGGTAGGTTCAACTACTTGCGGTTGGGCAGCGATAATATCACCCACTTCGTTTTCTTTGGCTTCGTGCGCGTTGTACTTCCAGCGGCACGAGTTAGTGCAAGTGCCTTGGTTTGGATCGCGCTTATTAATGTAGCCCGACAGCAAACAGCGGCCAGAGTAGGCCATGCATAATGCGCCATGTACAAACACTTCAAGTTCCATTTCTGGCACTTGCATACGAATTTCTTCGATTTCGTCTAGCGATAACTCGCGTGACAAAATCACTCGCTCTACACCTTGTTGCTGCCAAAATTTAACCGTAGCCCAGTTAATTGCGTTGGCTTGAACCGATAAATGAATAGTTTGATCGGGGAAGGCTTCGCGCACCATCATAATCATGCCTGGGTCAGACATAATCAAGGCGTCTGGCTTCATGGCAATCACTGGCTCAATATCGCGCAGGTAGGTTTTTAACTTAGCGTTATGCGGGGCAATATTGCTTACCACGTAGAGTTTTTTGTCTTGCGCATGCGCTTCGTTAATCGCTAGTGCAAGATTCTCATGGTTAAACTCGTTATTACGTACACGCAACGAGTAACGAGGTTGGCCCGCGTATACCGCATCGGCGCCATAGGCAAAGGCATAACGCATGTTTTTTAGGGTGCCAGCAGGTGACAGTAGTTCAGGTGTAAACATCAAAGCTCCGGGTCTTAGTCGAATCATTGAGGAAGGCTGCGAGCAGCACAATAAGGGCGCGCATTTTACGCGTAGCGAGCGGGGCTTGCAATGGTTTTGCTTAAAAAATCACCAACCTTTAGCAAGTATCTGAAACTTTGTTAATGGTTGGTGAAATAGGTAAGTAACTGTGAGGACTTAGCTGGTTAATTCGCCGCCTAAGGCTGCGATTAAATCGGGGATCATCTTAGTGAGTTCGCCACTGGCTAGGGCAAAGTCAGCATCAAAACGTGCTGCTACATCACTTTTATCAATGTCTTCATTTTGTTCGGTGATGGTATCGGTGAACTTAACCCCTTTAATGCTCATGTCTTCGCTAATTAAAAAGCGAATTGAGTCAGCCCAAGTAAGCTCTAGCTTGGTCACAAACTTATCGGCATCTAAGTGCACTTTAATTTCGTCGCTAAACAAATCTTGTTCTTTACAACGAATAATACCGCCACCTTCTAAGGCACTGCGTAGCTCGGCTTCTTCACCTAATTCAAAGTTGGCTGGAATGGCTTTTTCGTTTAACCAGTCGGTCATGGTTACGTCAGCCTGATTAGCCAATTTAATTGGTGTAACAGGCAGGCTGCCTAAAGATTTACGTAATAAAGAAATCACTTCTTCAGCCTTTTTAGCACTACCGGCATCAACCGCAATTAAGTTGTTATCTGGGCTTACCCAAGCGTAGGTTAGGCTGGTGCGTGAGAAAGCACGAGGTAGAAGAGTCATCACGATTTCTTCTTTAAGGGCATCTTTCTCGGCTTTTTTTAATGGGCGCTGTTGCTCTTGTTCAATCAGCTCAATTTTGTCGGCTAAGGTGTCGCGAATAACCGATGCAGGTAGCATCTTCTCTTCTTTTTTAGCACATACCAAGTATTCGTTACCAATCACATGCGTAAGGCTTTGACCAAATTTACCCATGGGAGTCACCCAGCCAAATTTGCTTAAGTCTTGGCTTCCGCAAGGGGTAAAGCTTAGCTCGCCTAAGGTTGCATCTAGCTTCTCTGGCTCGAGTTCTAGTTCCTTAGTAATACGAAACAACATTAGATTTTTAAACCACATAACGGAATAGCTCTTTAATAAATTTGGGGCGCTATTCTACCAAAACTGTTTGACTTGTCAGGCGGCAATTACGTTTTTTTGAAGCTGTCGTAAGCTCAGCCAATTAAAATACTGCTGCGTGGTGAATATTGCGTCAGTCGGCATATTAAAACTACTGTTTAACATTTACACGCAATAAATTTTGTTAATACCTTGTGAGCCATGTCCAGCATAAGCGGACAAAATACGATCTAATTCACACCGAGAATTTGTGTTAATTACCATACTGATGGTCTGGTGTTTATGGCGATGGTTTTACTCATTGAACTCTTTTACTAATGCTGCGGGCTTAACCCTGCGTAAAGCAGAGCTAGGTGATTACGAAGATATTGGTGAGATTTGGCTTTCTGCCAGTTTGCGTGCTCATGATTTTTTACCCAGTAAATATTGGTGGGAGCGCCAAGATGCCTTGCAACGCTTGTATCAATATAAATCAGAAGTGTGGGTAGCGGAAGTAGAGGGCCAAGTATGTGGATTTTTAGCCTTGGTAGAAAGCAAGCTTATTGCTTTGTTTGTTGCGCCGTGCTGGCAGCGCCGGGGAATTGGCTCGCAACTGTTGGAGTTGGCAAAGAGCTTACGTTCGCGATTAGAGCTGCACTTATTTGCCGATAATGCTAAAGCGTTTAACTTCTATTTAAGGCATCGTTTTGAAGTGTTGTGGAAACGGCCAGAACGCTACACAGGGTACCCTTTGGTATTTATGGGTTTTAACCCGCAGCCTATGTTTGTAGAAAATACTGCGCCAGTCGCTTAACTGACGCAGTGAGTTAGTTACTTGCCGTAAAGGTTCTCGAAGCAGTAATTGGTCGCTTCAACAAAACCTTCAACACTACCGCAGTCAAATCGCTTACCTTTAAATTTGTAGGCCATAACACAGCCGTTTTGGGCCTGGGTAAGGAGTGCATCGGTAAGTTGAATTTCGCCATTTTTGCCTGGCTTGGTATCACGAATTAGGCTGAAAATATCCGGCGTTAAAATATAACGACCGATTACCGCAAGGTTGGATGGCTCTTCACCTTTGGCTGGTTTTTCTACCATTGAGGTGACTCGGAATAAGTCATCACGCAGCGCTTCGCCTTCAATCACCCCATATTTGTGAGCTTCTTCTGGTGGTACTTCCATTACTGCAATAATCGAGCAGCGGAATTGCTCGTAAAGTTTGGTCATTTGAGCCAGCACGCCGCCATCATCGCCAAAACATAAGTCATCGGCTAGCACTACGCCAAAGGGTTCCTGACCAATTAAGGTTTCGCCACATAACACTGCGTGACCAAGGCCCATCATTTTCTTTTGCCGAGTAAAGGTGCAGTTTACATTGTCTACTAAGTGACGAATTTCTTTTAAGTAAGCCTCTTTACTTGTACCTGCAATTTCGTTCTCCAGTTCATAACTAATATCGAAGTGATCGGCAATGGCACGTTTACCCCGGCCGGTAATGAAAGCCATATCACTCATGTCAGCAGCTACTGCTTCTTCTACGCCATATTGAACTAGAGGTTTGTTTACTACGGGCAACATTTCTTTAGGCATAGACTTAGTAGCGGGTAGAAAGCGGGTGCCATAGCCTGCAACAGGAAATAAGCATTTCTTAATTATGGTCATTGGAACTCCTTGTAACCCTACAATCTTGTTGAATGTGGTTGGTTAAAACCTGTAATAACTAGAGCAAGAGCGATGCCGTGAATGCTTACATCGTAGCTAAATTATTGTTTTGTTTATAAATAATGGGTTTATTTTTGACTTTGTTACCCCACGGATCTTATTCGCCTTGCACTGTTTTGGTGCGAATTTATGATGACTAGCTTAATGCTGCTTTAAAATGGCACATTGCTAATGCGCGATTTTTAGCGTTGCTATTTAGCAATAAGAAAGTATCTAGAATTTTTATAAGTATTTGTCTATATAAAACAAACGCTTATTTTGGAATGGAATAGAGTGTCTTATTTCACAAGCCTTGGCACAGTTATTGGAAATGTTTTATTAACATAATGCTAAGCAAGCCACGGTGGGAGCCTATATGGAAGAACTCGAGTTATTACTTAAGCAAGTATATGGAACATCCCTAGATCCCAATTTAAGCGAAGACATCCTCCAAAAGATTGAACAAGCCAAAGCGGGCTTTCCCCGCTATCAGGCTTGGTCTGAACAAGATGTGATATTAATCACCTACGGTGATAGCGTGTTAAGTAAAGAGCAATTGCCTTTACAAAGTTTGCATCAGTTTTTACGCGAGTACTTATCGGGCTTAGTGAGCTCGGTGCATATTTTGCCATTTTTTCCCTTTAGTTCCGACGATGGTTTCTCGGTGATTGATTACTATCAAGTTAACTATAACCTTGGTGACTGGACCGATATCGCCAAGTTAAATCAAGACTTTGAGTTGATGTTCGATCTAGTTATGAACCACTGCTCACGGCAAAGCCTATGGTTTAATGATTTTGTAAATGGATCTGGAGAGGGCTTGGATTATTTTGTTGAGTCCGATCCTTCGCTTGATTACAGCGCTGTAACCCGGCCGCGAACTAGCCCTTTAATTGTTGATGTTTATACCCGCCAAGGCTTAAAACATGTTTGGGCTACCTTTAGCGATGATCAAATAGATTTAAATTTTGCTAACCCTAAAGTGCTGTTAGCCTTTGTGGATATTTTCTTGTTCTATTTGAAGCATGGTGCTCGTTTTATTCGTTTAGATGCCGTGGCCTTTGTTTGGAAAGTACTGGGTACAAACTGTATTCACCTGCCACAAACTCACGCCATTGTTAAATTGCTACGTTGGGTGATGGAGCAGCTGGATCCCAATATGGTGTTGATTACCGAAACCAACGTGCCCCACCAAGAAAACATTAGCTATTTTGGTGAAGGCGATGAGGCACACATGGTCTATCAGTTCGCGCTACCGCCTTTGTTGCTGCACGCTTTAAACCGCGGCAATGGCCATTACCTAACAGCATGGGCTAGGGATTTAGTGGCTTTGCCTAAAGGCTGTAACTACTTCAACTTTGTTGCGTCGCACGATGGTATTGGGGTGAGGGCGGTTGAACAAATTATTCCTAAACATGAAATTGCAGACTTAGCTGAATCGGTACACAATTTTGGTGGCTTTGTAAGCATGAAGTCTAACGGAGACGGTACACAAAACCCTTACGAGTTAAACATCTCTTTATTTGATGCGCTGCAGGGCACGCGTACTGGCTCTGACCAATGGCAAGTTGAGCGCTTTTTATGTAGCCAAAAACTGTTGTTGAGCTTGCGAGGTATTCCTGGAATCTATATCCACAGTTTAACTGCTACCGAAAATGATCAGTCTTTGGTAGAGCAAACAGGTCGAACTCGCTCGATTAACCGTCATCGCTGGGATCGTCAAGAGTTTGAAACATTGTTAGCTCAAGAGCATAGCTCGCAAGCTTTGGTTTTTCAGCGCTACCGCGATTTACTGGCTTTACGTAAAACCATTCCCGCTTTTCACCCCGAATCGGCCCAACGAGTATATGATTGCGGTGATTCTCTATTTGTATTGCAGCGAGGCGACGCGCCTAGAGAAGCCGATTGCGCTAAGCACAATGGCTTGTTAGCAGTGTTTAATCTTACTAAACACCCTCAACAACTTGAGCATTATGCACAGCTTCCGCACGCCTACCAGCAACAATGTGAAGACTTACTCAGTGATGAAAAAGTGATACTGGCTGACTATAAGCTCAAACCTTATCAGGTGCTGTGGTTAGTGCCAGATTTGTAAATTGGTATACCAATAGTTGTTTCTTTACTATTGTGTTGCTTAAATTTTTCATTCCTTTTGTTTGTTTTGTATGGTTTTTATACTTTATTGAATCTTTTATCAAAGATGAGGGATTTGTCTACAAAAAGATAAATCTCACTCTTGATTGGTTCACCAATTTGCTGTTTAATCCGCCGTTGTTCTTTTGCCTTATTTTACTTTTAAAGTATGAAAGGCCTAAGACTTCGCAAAACGATTTCTGCAATTTATGTATAAGGATATGCAATGAAAAAAGCAGCATTAATTGGCCTAAGTTTGTTGGCATTTGGCGCCAATGCATCTGATGCTCCTCGAGATTTTTACGTAGGTCTAAACTTACTTCCTACTGGTACAATTGACATTGACGCTCTGAGTCAAGATCTTGATTTAGGGGCATCGTTCGCTTTCGGTAAGCGCTTCGATTTGGATGGCGGTTGGCTTATCGACGGCGAAATCGAATACCTATATATGGGAAGCAACACGATGAGTAATAATGGTCTTAGCATGGAAACAACTGGTTCAGGCTTGTCGTTAAATGTAAAACCTACTTACAAGTTTTCAGATAGTGGCTTGTACCTAGCTGGATTGGTCGGTGTAGGCTCATATAGCGTAGAACTTGAAGTTAGAGACGACCAAGGCTCTATTAAAGCTGAAGATGATGGATTAGGTTTTACCTACGGTCTTGAAGCGGGTTACGATGCAAACAGATTCGGTTTAGCGCTAGGCTATAAAAATGTTGCTGCAGATATAGATAGTCTATCAGTTGATTACTCTAGCTTTTATTTTGGCGCTAAATACAAGTTCTAGGCTTGGGCTTAGTTTAAAATATTTAGCTAAATAAAAAACCAGCGCCAAGCGCTAATGCCGATCAGTTAAGACAGATCCATTGACGATCTTTCTAGGTATAGCAAAATCCGATGTCATTAATGGCATCGGATTTTTTCGTTTATGGACGTCTCACAAGCACTCAACATCATCAATGACTGGAAGCCCAATCAAATTGAAACACTGGCTGATTTGTTACCCCTTGAGCTCATCAATGATGCCTATGCTTTGTCCGATACGGTTACGCTGAGAAAACGCAAGCTGTCGCTTGAGTCACTGGTCTGGTTGCTTGTTGGAATGGCGCTTTATAATGACAAATCGATAGCCAATATCGTGAATCAGCTCGATATTGTTGACCGTGAAGGTAAGCCTTTCGTTGCGCCAAGTGCACTCACGCAACGGCGTAAACAGCTAGGCGAACAAGCGATACACGATGTCTTTCAACTCATGTCAAAGCGCTGGTGCCAACAAGCCAACTTCGCTCACTGGAATGGTTTAACATTACTCGGTGTTGATGGTGTCACTTGGCGTACTGATGATTCTAAAGAGAACAGCGATGCATTTTCTCGACCTAAAGGCACACAATACCCACAAGTGCGCATGGTGTGTCAGATGGAGTTAAGCACACATCTCATCACCGCCAGTGCTTTCGACGACTACAACGTCAACGAAATGGTGTTAGCCGAAAAGCTGATTAAAGATACGCCAGACCATAGCCTAACGATGTTCGACCGTGGCTTTTATTCGATGGGGTTACTGCATGCTTGGCAGAGTGCAGGTACAGAGCGCCACTGGCTTCTGCCATTAAAGAAAAACACTCAATATACCGTGCAGAGAAGCTTTGGGCGTAACGATAAACTTGTCACCCTTACTAGTAATCCTAGAGCGCGTAAGTTATGGCCAGAACTATCCGAAACGATGACAGCTCGTCTCGTGACCCGCAAAATCAATGGCAAGACATTTGAGGTACTCACCTCCATGATTGACCCGATGCGCTTTCCAGCAGCAGATATTGGTTCATTGTATGGACACCGTTGGGAAATCGAACTGGGATACCGAGAGCAAAAACAGTTTATGTTGGGAAGGCGTTTGACACTCAGAAGCCGTAAACCGGAGCTGGTGCGCCAAGAGCTATGGGGCATTTTGCTGAGCTATAATTTGATACGGTATCAAATGGTTGAAATGTGCTTTGTGTTGAAAGGGAGCTACTTACCTTACCAGCTGAGTTTCAATGGCGCGTTAGCGCATGTCATGAGGTTATTGGTAGGACTGCCTTATTCCAGCCCAGGGGCAATTCCTCGGCAGCTCAAGCATTTTTATGGGATGGCAGAAAGCCTCATTCTTCCGCCAAGGCGAGAACGAACCTTTCCAAGATGCGTAAAGCCCAGACCGCAGCGATACGCTAGAAACAAAAATGCCGTTCACCTTAAGTGAACGGCATTGAGCGCCAAGCGCTGGTTTTTTAGTTTAGGGATGATGGTTGCTTATGCGGCTTTGGTTACTTCAAAGCGCTCGACCAGTTGATGCAGGCGAATAATTGAGTTTTTCACTAGCGTGGTTCGGCGAGTTAGTTGCTGTGATGATAGTTCTAAGGAAGAGGTCGTCACTTGAGCCTGTTCTGCTGTTTCGCTATGGCGTTCACTGTTGCCGGCAATCATATTAATGATGGTGAACATGCTTTCCACCGCTTGTTGTAGTTCGTCGCTGCGGCTGCCAGAGTCTAGCAGGGCAGAGCTTTGGTCTACATTTTTAACGCCTTGTTCCATGTAATCGACTGCCGTTTCAGTTTTAACACGCAGTTTACCCATGGTGTTGCCAATGTGTTTGGCAGCTTCTGAGGTTCGCGTGGCAAGATTTCTTACCTCGTCGGCCACGACCGAAAAGCCACGACCATGTTCACCAGCGCGTGCTGCTTCAATGGCGGCATTTAGCGCTAGTAAGTTGGTTTGCTCGGTGATCTCGGTAATTAGCTTCACTATGTCTTCGATTTGCTTCATTTCATCGTTAACTTGGTTAACGCTTTTGGCTGAAGCCTCAACAATGCGTTTGATTTCTTGCGTGTTTTCTACGGCATGCTGGTATTCGGTTTCGGCGTTTTCTACCATGTCGGTCATTACTTGCTGTAGGTTTTCAGCAGATTGAGTGGCTTTAACAATATCGCTTTGTTGGTGTTGCGCTAAGCTAAGCAGTGAGTCGATGGAATTAGACGTTTGTTGAGTACAATTATCAACCACTCCACAGCGACGCAACATGGAACTGCTCACTTGTTTAACCTCGTTAGAGGCATAAATGATACCGCCAACTACGCCTTCAAGGTTATCAATAAAGCTGTTAATCCAACGGCCTAAATCGCCAGTTTCGTCGGGTTTAAACTTATTAGCATCTAAGCGACGTTTTAAGTCGCCATCACCTTCGGCAATGGTTTGAATCACCCCACTCATGTTTTCTAAACGTCTCGCCAAGGGTTTGGCTACGACTTGTTTAAAACCAAAGAAGCTAAGGGCTGAAAATAACACCAGTAGCCCAGCAAGTTGATTAAAGCTAAGGGCGAATTGTTGAGCTATCACTAAAGGAGGTACAAGGCTAAAGAGTGAGCTTATTAAGTATTTGTTGCTTAACTTATGGCTTAGTGAGCGG
The DNA here is from genome assembly GCF_019649015.1 of Agarivorans litoreus. NCBI lineage: Bacteria > Pseudomonadati > Pseudomonadota > Gammaproteobacteria > Alteromonadales > Alteromonadaceae > Agarivorans > Agarivorans litoreus. The sequence goes on from NZ_BLPI01000001.1 coordinate 3,735,123, forward strand.
TGGCGATATACTTCTTCAAGGTCGGCTTCACACATCATACCCCAGCGATCAAGCGAACCGCGCAGCTGAAAGGTAGTGCCTTTACCAATGACCGGAATGTGTCGGTAATCCGAATAGCCGGGGTAATCAATAAACAGGTTACTGCCATTTTTGATGGTTTCTCTCACGCCTGGGTGGAGCTCATTAGTGGCTGGATCAGTAAATCTAATTTCAAATTCGGTATGTTTGGCTACTTTTACTGTGCCCCAGTCGGTGCTCACACCAGACTTTAAGTTTTCTCCATGAGAAAAAGTATTGTCTTCAAAGCGTGAACGAGACAATGCGGTACCTGGCTTAATAGTCTGGTCAAAATTAGCATCCACCATGAAGATGTAATTGTCACCCGACTCACTATATATATGGCCTGCTTCACGCTGAATTAAGTCACCTAATACATCGTTAGGCACTCGGCCACATAAGCAGCCCACCACTTCACCGTTAACCTCCAAAGGCTGGTAGAACATTAAGGTAACTTGGTCATGAAATTTTGAGCTAGACGGGCCAGGGGCCAAGGTGCGTGGATCTTGATAAGGGCCGTGCAAAAATTGCTGGCTAAGGCCTTGCTCTAGGGCTTGTTTGCTGGCGGCTATTTGTCCGGTATGTGGCTTATAGCTACTGGCGCTAACCTTGCCTTGAGAATCAACAATAAACAGTTCAGAGAAGTCACTATTGCGGCTTAGTAACTGAGACAGAACTTCCGGTTGTTGTTCTAAGGGTTTGGTGGCGAGATAAAACATAGCATCTTGAAGAAAGTCCCATTGGGTATTAGCCCAGCCTTGTAAGAGTTTTACTCGTGTATTCGAGATGCTTTCAAAGGTTTGTTTTAGTTGTGGTTTGCGTTTTCGGTTTAACCAGCTCGCTTTACGCATCGCTAGCTTTCCGCTGTTACCAAAAATTGGTAACCAGTGTTTTTCTTGTTGTGTTAATTGCATAGAGTCTAAGTCCATTTATATTATTTTTGCATGTTTAAGCAAGAATAATGCCTTTGCATAAATATGGGGCTCTATACTGGTGCTCGTGGTGTGACGGGGGCTTACTAAGCTAATTACGAAAAATTTCACGCCGTAAAGTGGTGCGGGCGTGCCCATTTGGTGCAACCCTCTAGACGGCAAAGCTTGGGTGATTAAACATATTAAGCTTGTTGAAAATCGCTTTTAGCTGTTTATTGGCATCAAATTGAATGCCCACTCTCAATTTGTCGCTGGTTTGCTGCTGGCTTTTAATGGCGCCGTTTAACACTATTGGCTTTTCTGGGGTAAGTGGGAAACGTAAGATTATTTGTACAAATACCATGCTTAATCTTTGAGATGGCGCTGCTAATTCTATGCGGCAGCCTCCTTCCGACAAATCTAGTACCACGCCTTCCAACATATTGCTGGATGCTTGCTGCTCACTAATAACTACTGGTAGGTGAGTATTAATACGGCTTTCGTGGCGAAGCTGAATAAACTCGATCTGCTCTGGGTATTCAACAAATAACATAATTTGTGGCTTTTTGTTTATGGTGATGAGCTTGGTTTTAAAGGCCACACATAAGCCTGCATCACCCTCTACGATCATTCTTATCACATAGCTCTTACCTTCAAATATACGATCTTGTTGCTGGGCATAAATGCGTTGAGGCAGCGAAAAAGCAAAGTAAGCGCCTTATTGATAACCCACCAATTTGGCCTTAACACGTTGTTGCTTGTTTGCAGACCATTGAATGTCGACCATTGCGCCAGGACTTAACTTAGTTAGGGTATTTACAACGGTTGTTCTATCACTGGTGATTTGATGCCTACTCAAGCTGTGAACCCTCTTGTTATTGCCCTATGCGTTACTTTACTGATTAAATTGCGAACTTTGGCTACTGCGCGTGTTTAACCATTCTTCAGTCATAATCTCAAAATCTAGCGCTAATACTGTGGCTAAAAAAACGATCATTGCGGCCATTCGTTTACGATTCATTTTCATTACTTCCAGAGTGTTTATCTGTAGTGATTGTAATAAGGGATAGGATTTTAAATTGACTTTTTACGAATGCGGGGGCAATAAAAAAGCTTGTTCAAAGAACAAGCTTTTTTATTAAGCGTTAATCTGAAAATCTAGCAGTTATCAGCTTCAACGGCTTGGTATAAACGTTCCAAAAAGTCTGGCGCTGCACTTTGTACTCGGTTCCAACTTGGAATGAATGGTGTGGCTGAAGGATTTTCTAAGAAGGTTTCTCCGGCTTGCATTACCGCTTTGGAAAACAGTTCTACCGCATCTTCTTCTGAGTGGCGATCTAGGGTTAAACCGTTGATTAATGCGTCTGCATGGTAGTTCTCAATGAAATCTAAGGCCATACGGTAATAAGTCGCTTTTAATGTACGTAGTTTGCCGGGGCTGAATGTATGTCCTTGGGTTGCTAGTTTACGGATCACCGCTTTACTAATATCGGTAGCCATTTTAGCTAAGCCTGCGTCTAAGTTGTCTAGGCTTAAGTCTTGGTGCTTATGGTCGTAAACATCCGCAATATCTACCTGACAAATTCGGTTGGTGGAGTGATTGCGGTAAATTTCAGATAACACGCCTATCTCTAATCCCCAGTCTGATGGAATACGCAAATCATTTAGTACGTCTGACTGCATCGAAAACTCACCCGCTAGAGAGTAGCGGAAGCTATCAAGGTATTCTAAATAATCGTCGTAACCTTCAATTTTCTTCAAAGCTTTTAATAGTGGAGTCACTAATAAGCGAGCTACGCGGCCATTTAGTTTACCGTCTGCATGTCGGGCATAAAAGCCTTTGCAAAACTCGTAGTTAAATAGTGGGTTGGCTACCGGGTACATCAGGCGAGCTAGCATGCTTCGGTCGTAGGTAATAATGTCACAGTCGTGCAGACCTACTGCTTTGCTTTTACCCGAGGCGAGGGCGTAACCGAAGCAATACCATACATTGCGTCCTTTACCTGGCTCTTTAGGAGCGAGGTTATGTTCAGCCAGTTGGGCGTCTAAGGCGCGTAGGCGAGGGCCATCGTTCCATAAGATGCGCACGTGCTGCGGTAAGCCCGAGAAGTATTCTTTAGCGTAAGCAAATTGCTCTTCGGTGGCACAATCTAAACCAATGATGATTTCGCTTAGGTAAGGCACCTTTGCCAATTCTTCAACAATGGTTGCCAATGCCGGGCGTTCCAACTCCGAAAACAACGAAGGTAGAACCAAACTCATAGGTCTAACTTTTGAAAACGCTATGAGCTCCTGTTCTAACTCTTCAAGTGGGCGGTCAGTTAGGTTATGCAAGGTAGTCACAATACCGTTTTGATAAAAATCAGCCATGGTTATGCTCCATTAAGTAAGGAATTTAAAATTTGTTGCATTGATTGATGCCAGCCATGCGGACCTGGGTGAGGTGCTAGGCAAGAATTGGGGTGATTAATTACTAGCGCTTGAACATGTTTACGAGGGATGACAACTGGGATGTCGGCTTGTTCTAGCATGCTTAGGTCGTTTTCGCTGTCACCGAGAGCAATATTGGTGAAATTACGATTAAAATGGCTTTGGTAAACCTTGTTTAGCCAGTGCATGGCATCAGCCTTATCAAACTTGGCCTTTACGTGATAAAAACGACCGCCTTTTACTACCGCCAGATTGTGATCGGCAAGCTTTTCGGTAAATACTTTTAACTGAGCATCGCTGTCGTTCCACAACAATGGTTCTGAGGCCATTCGTTGTTTTGCTAATTGCGCTTCGTATTTTGCCAAACCAGTATTAAGCTGTACTTCACTTAGGTTCATATCGTTAAAGCCCTGAAAGCGAAAGTGATATTGCTGACGTAAAACGCTCAGATATTGGCAAATATCTGGGTAGCTAGGGCCAAAGGTCTTAATTTTCCAATGCTGTTTACCAACATTGATCGGGGTTAACTGTTCGTGTTGAATTGGGCTATCAGCAGGAATACATACAGCAGAGCCGTTTTCGATGGCAAAAGGTTGCTGTAAAGCCATTTTCTTCTGAAGCTCTAATACTTCCATAAAGGTTTTGCTGGTATTAAAAATTACCGGCACTTTTAAAAGTTTTAACTGATTTAAACTGGGTATCGCAGCCTCAAAACTATAACTATCATGGTCTAACAAGGTGCCATCTAAATCCGTAAAAACCAGTAAGCTACTGGCAGTGGTGTATAGCTCTGTTGACGATAGTTGCTTTGCTAAATACTGCATGCTGCCCCTAAATTTAACTGAGTGAATTTTCATTAAACGAAGCACGAGCAATGCCAGACAGGTAAAAAAGTTATACCTTTAACTGTATAAACTCATATTTATCAGTAGGTTGTTAAGGCTTTTGTGTTCATCATTTTAGCTGAGAGGCAGTGGCTCACCGCCCTTTGTTGGTGCAAGCTTAAGAGTTTGTTGCTACTTTGCACCAATATGGCTAGCTGCTGTATTTAGTTAAGCCTTTGATTTACACTTGTTGTTGTCATAAATCTGTCATTAATACGTCGCATAATTGCCACAGTTTCTTAGATTGAGATGAATGTGATGCCCAGGAAGATACTCGTTGTAGAAGATGAAGCTCCAATCCGCGAAATGCTATGCTTTGTATTAGAGCAGCATGGTTATGAGCCGATTGAAGCCGCCGACTATGACCAAGCTATAGCTAAACTAACAGAACCTTACCCAGAGTTAGCACTGTTAGATTGGATGTTGCCAGGTGGCAGTGGTATTTCAATTATTAAGCACATGCGTCGCCACGACCTTACTCGTCAAATTCCGGTGATTATGCTTACCGCCAAAGGTGAAGAAGAAGACAAGGTTCAAGGTTTAGAAGCTGGTGCAGATGATTATTTAACTAAGCCATTTTCGCCTAAAGAGTTAATGGCGCGTGTTAAAGCGGTAATTCGCCGCATATCACCTACTTCATTAGAAGAAACCATTGAAGTACAAGGTTTACGCCTTGATCCGGTTTCTCACCGTGTTAGCGTTGAAAATGAACCCTTGGATATGGGGCCAACAGAGTTTAAGCTACTGCACTTCTTTATGACTCACCCTGAGCGTGTTTATAGTCGTGAGCAGTTGCTCAACAACGTTTGGGGTACTAACGTGTATGTGGAAGATCGGACAGTGGATGTGCATATTCGTCGCTTGCGTAAAGCTATTGGCCTTCAAGGATATGACCGTTTAATTCAAACTGTACGAGGTTCCGGTTACCGTTTTTCAACTAGGGTGAAGTAAATACGGATGTTTGTGCCTTTCTCTTGGCAACGAGTAATGTGGCGAGTGGCCTTGGTGTACTCGCCTTTATTTGTTCTGGGTATGTTTACCGGTTATACCCTAGAAATGTGTTTGTTGGCAGCGGTCATTCATATTGTATGGATGTACACCCAACAGCATAAATTGCTTGATTGGTTATATAACCAACGAAAGTTATCCCCTCCGCATGGTTCAGGCAGCTGGGAGCCGGTGTTCCACGGCATTTATAACATGCTTAAACGCCGTTTAGGCCGTGAACGAGAGCTAGCCCAATTGATGAAGTACTTTCGTTTGGGCGCCGAAGCTTTACCCGATGCCATTGTTGTGATTAATCAAGATGGCGCCATTTTGTGGTGTAATCAGTTAGCCCAAGGCATGCTTGGTTTAAAGTGGCCAGCCGATGCTGGGCAGCACCTAACCAACCTTGTTCGTACTCCAAAGTTTGTTAATTACCTGCGTAACGCCCGTTTCGACCAACCTCTTGAAATAGTTAGTCCTGTGCAAAGTAATGTGTGGTTAGAATTTCGCGCCATGCCCTATAGCCAACAACAGTTGCTTTTGGTGATTCGGGATGTAAGCCAGTTACGTAAACTTGAAAAGATGCGTAAACGTTTTGTATCTAACGTTAGCCACGAGTTACGCACACCATTAACGGTAATGCGTGGTTATTTAGAGATGCTCGACCAAGATGAAGTTGACCCAATGATTTGGGGCAAAGCGCGCAACACCATGTTGGACCAAAGTTGCCGCATGGAGAACTTGGTTAATCAACTGCTTACTCTGGCCAAAATCGAATCAGCCTCAGTGGAAGATAATCAAGAGACCATCAACTTCTCGAGCATGGTGGCTAACCTAGAGGCAGAAGTGGCCGGTTTGGCAAAAGGTAAACAGTTAAGTTTTAGTTTTGATATTGCCCCAGAGATCGAGATAAAAGGTGATCGTGAACAGTTGCGTAGTGCTTGCGGCAACCTAGTGAGTAATGCCATTAAGTACTGCGGGCAACCCGGCAAAATCCAAGTAAGTTTATCGTTGATTCCGCAGGGCGCGTTGTTTTTGGTTAAAGACTCAGGCCCGGGTATTGAACGTAAACACCTACAACGCCTTACCGAGCGTTTCTATCGTGTAGATAAAGCGCGTTCTCGCGATACTGGTGGTGCTGGCCTTGGTTTATCTATTGTTAAACATGCGCTGCAACACCATGATAGCCAGCTTAAAATCAAGAGCAGCGTGAGCAAGGGCAGTACCTTTAGTTTTATCATTCCTCGTAAACTGTTTATCCAGCAATAATCCACTTGGTGAAGCCAGCAAATTGTTTGGCTTCACAGCTTTCAATTCTGCAGATACTTTTTGAACAATTGATCTTATACTGAAGTATAAGTTTGATTTGTAATGGTATTCCTTTGAAATTACAGGGTCTTTTACGCAATTTTATCTTAATGCTGAGCATGGCTTGGCTCGTCTTATTCACCTTGCCTAGTGCAGCGGTGGAAGACGAGGTGGAGCTTCCAGAGAGTAGCGATTTACTGCAATTTCCTTTTTTCATCCGCGAGCCTTTTGTTGGTGATTTGCCTGAAATTAAGCAGCGCAAAATCATTCGTGCTCTGGTCACCTACGGAAAGTCAGATTTTCATTTAGCCGATGGTCGTCCGCTTGGCATTCAAATCGAGTTGCTGCATTTGTACGAGAAGTTTCTCAATCAAGGTGTTAGGCGTGATGTAGATAAAACCAAAGTTAAAATTGTACCAGTGCATTTTGACCAGCTTATTCCCGCGTTAGAAGCGGGCCGAGGAGATGTGGTTGCCGCGTTTTTAACCGCAACACCCGAGCGTAAGAAACAACTGCGTTTTGCCTTAGGTAATGCAGAAGGGGTGAGTGAAGTATTAGTGAGCAATAAAGATGCACCTAAGGTAAACAGCTGGGAAGAACTGTCGGGTAAAAAGGTTTACGTGATGGATGGTAGTAGTTATGCCGAGCATTTGAAAGCCCTTAACTTCACCTTAAAGCTGCGCGGCGTTAAACCGATTAAAGTAGTTGAAGCCGATGGTAACTTGTTGTCTGAAGATATTTTGGAGCTGGTGAACGCGGGAGTGATGCCTTATACCATTATTGATGATTACAAAGCACACTTGTGGGAAAAGGTGTTTAAAGACATTCGGGTAAATGAGCAACTTACTACCAGTCGCAATCAAAGCTTAGGTTGGGCGGTAAGAAAAACCAATCCGAAGCTACAAGAAAACTTACAAGAATTTGTAGATAAACAAGTTAAGCAGGGAAGCTTGCTAGGTAATACTTTGCTTAATCGCTATTTCGACCATACCGCTTGGATCAATCGCTTAGCCAATTCTGAAGATCGAAGGCGTTTTAATCGTTATGTACCATTTTTTAAAAAGTACGCCAATGAGTATGACTTTGATTACTTAGCGATTGTTGCTCAAGGTTATCAAGAGTCAGGTCTAGATAATTCAAAAGTTAGCCATCGTGGGGCGCGAGGCATTATGCAGTTGCTACCTTCTACTGCCAAACAGATGGGCTATAACGATTTAAGTGATCCTGAGCAAAACATTGCCGCTGGAATTAAATATTTAGACTGGTTACGTAAACATTATATTAATGAAGAAGGGATAGAAGACAGTGAGCGCATGGCCCTCATTTGGGCGGCCTACAATGCTGGGCCCACTAAAATGAACAAAATGCGCCGACTCACTAAAGAAATGAACTTGGATCCCAACCTATGGTTTGGCAATGTGGAAATAGCAGCAGGGCGTATTATTGGTAGAGAAACAGTGCGTTATGTCTCCAACGTTTACAAGTATTACATCGCCTATACCTTAGCCTTAGATTTAGAGGGCGACAGAAAAGAGGAGTAGCGCCTGCTTTTGGGTGAGTGAGTTAATCGGAAAGCGAGCAGAAATGCTCGCTTTTTTTAGCTGGTTCACAAGCTGGATAATTGTTTTAGCGAGTAGATTGCCAATCTTATTTCATAAATATAGTATTGTAATACATTTGAAGTTGTTATGGACAATACTTAGTATGAAGTTGATTGGAAAGCCCCTTGGCTTGGTGTTGCTGTTATCTTTGGCCGGGTGTGGTGGTTCTGCGGATACCGCTGGAGTGACTGATCCTGGCAATGAGCCAAGTACGCCCGAAGAGCCAACGGCTCCTGAGCCACCCACTGACCCAATAGATCCAAGTTGCCTTAGTCCTAAAGTGTTAAGCATTAGCAAAGCCAGTGATGATGGAAACCATAAAGTGGGCTATGGGCCGGAGAACTCTATTGACGGTAGCTATGACAGCGAGTCGCGTTGGTCGTCGCAAGGGATTGGTAAGCAAATAACCTACAGCCTAAGTAGTCCTTCAATTGTTACGAGTATCAACCTTTATTGGCTGAACAATACCAGTCGGTTTGCCTATTATGACTTAGCGATTTCTACCGATAATCTGCTGTGGCAGGATGTGGTGACAGGCGGAATGTCTGACAAAGCTACCGGCAGTGCAGAAGTAATTACGCTTACAGAAGAGTTAATTGAAAACGTTCAATACTTACGCTTAACCGGTAACGGCAACTCAGAGAGTAATTGGAATAGTATTATTGAAGTGACTGCAGAAGGCTGTAATGACGAAGTCATTGCCGAACCGGTTGAAGATCTTAACCCATCTTTACCGCCATCAGGCAACTTTGACTTACAAGATTGGTACTTGAGCATACCTACTGATACCGATAACTCTGGCACAGCAGACTCGATTAAAGAGTCTGATCTAAACAACGGTTATGAGAACAGTGAGTATTTCTACACCGGATCCGATGGTGGCATGGTATTCAAAACCCCTATCTATGGTTATAAAACCTCCGCTAATACTACTTATGTTCGTACCGAGTTACGTGAAATGCTACGACGTGGTGATACCAGCATTAGTACCCAAGGTGTAAATAAAAATAACTGGGTATTTTCTAGTGCGCCTAGCAGCGCGCAAAATAATGCGGGTGGAGTGAACGGTGAACTGTTTGCCACATTAGCGGTAAACCATGTCACCACTACCGGGGAAGATTATCAAATTGGTCGAGTAATCATTGGTCAAATTCATGCTAATGATGATGAACCGATTCGTCTTTATTACCGTAAGTTGCCTAACAATGATAAAGGGGCTATCTATTTTGCTCACGAGTCACGAAATCAATCTGATGATGATTGGGTGGAAATGATTGGTAGCCGAAGTGATACCGCGAGCAATCCTTCCGATGGTATCGCGCTAGATGAGAAATTTAGCTATCGGATTAAAGTTGTCGCTAATACCCTAAGCGTTACCATTCTTCGTGAGGGGAAAGCTGATGTTTCTGCTAGCTATGATATGAGCGACAGCGCTTACGACGACCCAGACCAATATATGTACTTTAAAGCTGGGGTATACAATCAAAATAAATCTGGCGATGTTGACGACTACGTGCAAGCCACTTTTTATGCTTTGAGTAATTCTCACCAAGGTTATAATCCTTAAAAGTAGAGGCTCGGTAGACTATCTACCGAGCTTTTCCAGCTGCTTGAACAAAAAAACGCTATTATTTTCTGTATTTAATTATTCGCTAATTCAATCACTTATTTTCAATGTCTGGTAAAAAAGACAGTTTTTTTACGAAAATAATAGACTGACATATAACTGTCACACTGTAGAAATATAATTGTCATCGAATTCACCAATACTACATGACGAAAATAACTCAACGCGTCATTTATGGAGATAAAGATGACATTTAAAAAATTGCTTAGTGCAGTAGCTATTTCTGCCTCATTGGTAACAACTACCGTACTTGCAGCTGGCCTGGATGCCACTCTTCCTGAATACAAGAAAACAACTGGTGTTTCAGGTAACCTTTCATCTGTAGGTTCTGATACTTTAGCCAACATGATGACTTTGTGGGCTGAAGAGTTTAAGCGTGAATACCCTAACGTAAACGTACAAATTCAAGCTGCTGGTTCTTCTACTGCTCCTCCAGCGTTAACTGAAGGTACTTCTCAGTTCGGCCCAATGAGCCGTCAAATGAAGAGCAAAGAAGTAGAAGCTTTTGAAAAGCGCTTCGGTTACAAGCCAACTCCAGTTCGCGTAGCTATCGACGCATTGGCTGTATTTGTTCATAAAGACAACCCAATCGAAGGTTTAAACCTAGCTCAAGTTGACGCTATCTTCTCTTCTACCCTTAAGTGTGGTGAGAACGCTGTTGTTGACCGTTGGAGCCAAGTTGGCCTAGAAGGTTCTTGGGCTGATAAAGACATTCAATTGTTCGGCCGTAACTCAGTATCTGGTACTTACGGTTACTTCAAGAAGAAAGCACTTTGTAAGGGTGACTTCAAGAACACTGTAAACGAACAGCCTGGTTCTGCTTCAGTTGTTCAGTCAGTATCTTCTTCTTTGAACGCTATCGGTTACTCAGGTATCGGTTACAAAACGTCTGGTGTTAAAGCGGTTGCTTTAGCTAAGAAAGGTAACGACTACATCGAAGCTAGCCTAGATAACGCTGCTTCTGGTAAGTACCCACTATCTCGCTTCTTATACGTTTACGTTAACAAGCACCCTAACAAGCCATTAGCACCAATGGAGCGTGAGTTCCTAAAAATGATTCTGTCTAAAACAGGTCAAACAATTGTTGCTAAAGACGGTTACGTACCACTACCTTCAAAAGTAGTTATGGCTGACCTAGAAAAGTTAGGTATCTCTCTATAATCTGAGAGTAGCTAGGGTCTGTTAACCTTTCGCGGTTAAGTTTTGTTCGAGATAAAATCGTTTTAGGTGAGGCAAGGAGTGTGTAGCCTAGCAGTTTAGGGAAACACTCATTAACAAAGCATAAAACGATTTTAGCCGAACCCTTCGGGCAGCGTTTGTAGTTCATTTCTACTGCGTTATCGGCTTCTCATGTAGGTAAGTACACGTCAAAGCCTCTGCCTTGTATAAATAAACTACAAACTGCTGCAAAAATCAGCTCGAAAGATTAACAGACCCTAAATAAAACCTCGCTGCGGCGGGGTTTTTTGCTTTTAAGTCTCCACAAAAGCTCGCCATCAGCGCTACCTGCAAGCAATTTTATTGAACTTCTCAAGCCTTGCCGCCGTACTTTAGATACATCTCTAATGTCCATCAGACTAAGTAAGTGATCAGAAATAGCGCAGCAAAAATACTCGATAATAAGACAGAAATTTTCGATAAGTAGTTATTCTACAATCAAAAATTCTAGCGCAGTTATCGAGTTTTCTAAGCAGATTGAATGACCCGTTATTTAGTACGGTTGGTATAAAAAAAGGAAATAACTATGAAACTTGTTATTTTGCTGCTTGGTCTGTTTTTGGCTTCACAAGTGAATGCTGCTGGAAGTGGCCGATATGAATCTCAAAAGAGCAGTAAGCCGCTTAGCGCTGCTGAAGCCATGCTTAGTGAGCAAAACTATCTTCAAGCTAGCGAATGGCTCAGTGACTATTTGCAAAGCAAAAAGGGTCGCCGCTCAGCCGATGCTTGGAACCTACTAGGCTTTAGCTTACGTAAGCAAGGCCACTATCAGCAGGCTTTATATGCTTATCAACAAGCCTTATCTATCAAACCTTCCCATCTCGGCGCTTTAGAGTATTCAGGGGAACTTTACTTGAGTTTGCAAGAGCTAGCGCGAGCGGAACAAAACTTAGCGCGTTTAGAGCAATATTGTGGGAACTGCCAAGAACAGCAACAGTTAGAATCGGCTATTTCTCGCTATCTTTCTGAATAATATAGATTTTGTCGCTAATCGGCGACGTGTTAGCTTTGGTGGTAAATTTTGAGAATGCAGTTTATTTAGTGATTTATAGCGATTTAGTAGTGGTGAAAATCCTTTCAGCAACATATCTAGGTGAACTTTGATTTTAATCAAAATGTCACTTGAAATGTGACTGATGTCACATTAAATTATAGGTGTGACTTGGATCACATTCGATTTGAGACACTAATGATATTAAATACTTAGGAGAAAGATTATGTTTGATTACTTTGGTGCACTTTACTCATCGTATTATTTTACTAAAGCTGATGATTACAACTTTTATTGCGAAACTCGCAAAGATATTCACCGATAATATAAGTTAAAGGTGGATATATGGTTCTTCATCCGATCATTGGTTCAGCATTATCAACTTATGTTCGTTTCGGGTGCTTAGAGCAAGGTAAACGACAGCAGAGATAATTGTAATGAATCAAGTTAACCCCAGTGCCTGAAACGAGCTTGCTCCTTCAGGCATTTTTTATTCTTTTCCCCGCGCTTCCCGTCTTGTTCGTTTCTTGAACAAATTTTTTTAGCAAAAAATCTAAAACACGCTTGCAATGTGATGTATGTCACATTATTATTCTTTTCGTGAGCTGGTTCACACTTTTATGTTTTCTAGGAGAAACACTATGTTTGATTACTTTGGTTCTTTATATACAACTTACTATTTCACTAAAGCTGCGGATTACAAAGCAACAGATTCTAACAATCTACACCGTTAATCCTCACATTTGAACATGTGGGCTTAGCACTTAGCCTTTCGCAATGCCGAGAGCGTGACAGTAAACTGAGCGAGAATACACTATGAGTCAAATGTTCTAAAATGCCTGATAGCTTTAAAGCATCAGGCATTTTTCGTTTAAAAAATAATTACCCCGCATCAAATTACTTCCCGACAAAATTACTTATACTGCTAGGCAGTGATTGTTAAATGAGAAATTTTTATGTCGTTAGTTCAACCTCTTATTCTCGAGTCTCAACAGCATCATGCTAGTTTTTTGCGCTTTAGTCTCGTTGACCGTGAAGCCCTTGCTGATTGTTTAAGTCAAATCCAAGTTCTTTACCGCGCGCAAGATACGGTGATTGGTTTTGGCCAGCCATTGCTCGCTATGAATAATACTGTGGTAGAAGGTGTAAAAAGTGCCGAGAGCATTCAAGGGCCAAAACGCACCAGTCCAGCTAACCAAGATGATTTATGGCTGCGAGTGAGTGGCAGCGATCCGGGTGAAGTGATGCTGCGTGTGCAAGAGTGGTTAGATGTTTTAGTGCCAAGCTTTAGTTTAAATGAACAAGTAAATGGTTTTTGTCACCGAGAAGGACGAGATCTATCGGGTTATGTAGATGGCACCGAAAATCCAGAAGACAACGCTGAGCAAGTGGTAGCCTTAACGGGCGAGAAGGGTATTGCTGGTTCAAGCATGCTGGCAGTACAAAAATGGCAACATCAGCTTAAACATTTCAATAGTCTGCCTAGCAAACATCAAGACGATATTATTGGTCGTCGCAAAAGTGATAATGTTGAATTTCCAGAGTCGCCACCTTCAGCTCACGTGCGTCGTACGGCTCAAGAGAGTTTTACTCCAGAAGCCTTTATGTTACGCCGCAGCCTACCTTGGATAGAGCAGCAAGATTGTGGTTTAAACTTTGTGTGTTTTGCTAACAGCTTTTACCCTTTTGAGGCGCAGCTAAAACGAATGCTGGGCTGTGAAGATGGTATTGAAGATGGCTTGTTTGAATTTAGCCGCCCACTAAGCACTGCTTATTACTGGTGCCCACCAGTAGACGGTGAGCAGCTAGATTTAAGCTACCTACAGCTTTAGTTTAACCAAGCTTATTAGGGTCTGTTGATCTTTGCTGATGGTTTTTGCAGCAATTTATTAGCCATTTAGGCAAGGCAGTGAGTGTGCAGTTAAGTGGGCTTAATAATCACTCACTAACGCTGAATAAATGGCTAAGAAATGCTGCCCGAAGGGTTCGGATAAGCGAACTTTACTCTTTGTTAAGCACTTCTTGCTTAGCCCCCTAGGCTTCTAAGTGCTCGCCGCGATTAAAGCCCGCTTATCTCGAACAAAATTTCAACACCAAAGATCAACAGACCCTAGTTGGCGTTCATCGAAACAGGATGAGCGTCATTTTTATTCTTCAAGCTCGGTTTTATAAAGCGCCATACCTCGAGCTTTATAGTTAGCAAGTGCTGCCGGGTGGTCTAAATCACAGGTGTGTACCCATACACGTGTTGCTTGCCATTGCCATGCTGTTTTAATGCACTGGCTGAGTAAACCGCCGCCCAAGCCTTGGCCATAAAATGCTTTAGCTAGACCAAAGTAGATGATTTCTACGCTGTTATCTCGGTGTTTATTTAACTCGAAGTAACCAACAAATTGTTCACCTGAATAAGCGCCAAAGGTCCGTAGGTTTGCTGGCTGGGTATAGTCGACCCATTGTTGCTCGGTCCACACAAGCTTATCGTTCCATTGCCAGTGTTTTCCTACTTCGCTATAAAACTGGCGACTTAGCTCAGCCTGATTTGTTGCTATTTCTTCAATTCTTAGATGTTCAGGAAGGGGCTTAGCCTTGAGTTGCTCAAGCTGAGTTTGTTGTAGGTAGTATACGGTGGTCATTGTTTTTCCTATTGCAATTGTTTGCGCAGTGTAGCAATTGCAGTGGTAGCGCTCTATCTAAATCTCATTAGTAAGCAACTGATTATTAGATAAAATTATCAGTGTAAAATAGTTGTTACAACTGTCTAAGTTTTTTACATGCTGATAATTTAGTTTTTTATTGGATAATTCAAGTTATTGAAATGAAGTTATTTATAACTGGTGGCTTAGTTTATGCTTTTACATAGATATCACTAATAATGGGACTTTATTGGTATCGTTATCAGTATTGGCTATACCAAAAAGAGCGTTAGTTTTATGAAAACTTTGCCTATTGTGGCCGGCTTGTTTGCCATTCTATCTTCCTTCAACCTTTGGGCTACACCGGTAACCAGCTTCGTGGTGGGCGGAGTGTGCGACACCTCTCGTGCTACCTTAAATTCTATTATGGAATCAGGAGAGGCAAGTGAATTGTTGGGAGGCGTTAATCCATCTTATTCTGCCAGCGCTTGTTTGGTGTTTGATGGAAATGATGACGGCAATGCGAACGATCCTCAGGTGAATATTGGGCAAAAAGACGATGGTCTGCTCAATACTAAGTATGGGCCTGATGACTCTTTGTTTTTTATTGAACCAGAAGAGCTGCAAAATTTAGATGACTTTCCTGCTGGCATTGCCGATGATCCCGGCTGGATTCACTTGGCTAGTGTAGGTGGCGCGATAGGGCAGAATGACCAATTAGCGGTGAACTACGATCAGGCAGGGCCAGTTACCAGTGGTGGATTATTCCTTGATATCGACGCTCTGCTAAACATGACGTTTACTTGTGTGGATGATGATAACGGCGAGTGCAAAGCAGTAGATTGGGTTATAGAAACCGATCCAAGTATTATTGACCAAGTCTCTCAGTTGTTAGGTGAGGCGACTTTCGACCACCTTGTGTTCTCGATAAAAGCAGGTAATGGTTTTATCCTTTACGACTTCGACTTTATTGATATTTTTGCCCAGGAGTTAAGTGACTATCCCGCTTCAAGTTTAAACTTTAATACCCCATATAAGCTATCTGGTAGTTTAAATACTGGGGATTTTCTTAATCCGAATGGGAATAGTACACAGGCCATATCGCACTTAAACGTTTGGGCGCGAGACCCTTCCGATCCTTCTATTACGCATATCAATGAACCAAGTACCTTTGGCATATTCATATTGGCCATACTTGGTGTGATTAGTGCGCGACTAGCACGCAAAAATACTCAAGTTTCCTAAGCGCTTTACGCTTTGTTTTTCTGCTAAACCAAATGTAACTACTCGCTAGTGGTTACATTTCATTTACTTTTGTGTAAACGTTTTCCTGCTTTCGTGAGTACGCTCTCATTTTTGCTGAGGTAGCCCAACTAAAATCAGCCAATAAACTTGTTATCACTGTAACTGGTATATCTGCTTGCTAGAGCTTAGTAGTTAGATAACAAGCGCCTACAATGTACTACTTGGTTTATGGAGATAAGAATGACGCGAGTAAGCGCCACACTGTTAACCCAAAAGGATTGGGAAAATCCCTCTGTTACTGAGCGTAATCGCTTACCCTCGCATGTCCCTTTAGCCTCATATAGCAGTTTAGATGCAGCCTTAAGTCTACAGCAGGCAGAGCATCATCTCAGTTTAAATGGGCAGTGGAATTTTTGTTTGCTAAAACAGCCTGAGCAATTGAGTGATGCGCTGATTGCAGGCAGCAAGGGTAGTTGGAAAAGTATAGCTGTGCCTGGTAATTGGCAGTTGCAGGGCTTTGATAAAGCCATTTATACCAATGTAATTTATCCCTTCGAAGTGAATCCTCCCTACGTGCCTAGTGATAACCCAACGGGGGTTTATCGTACTCAGTTTAACTACCAAGCTGCTTGGGCCAATAAACAAGTACGCTTGCGTCTTGACGGGGTTAACTCTGCTTTTCACGTTGTTATAAATGGGCAGTTAGTGGGGTACGGACAAGACAGCCGTTTAGCCAGCGAATTTGATATTGGGCCTTTTTTACAAGCAGGGGCCAACCAGCTGTGTGTGATTGTTTATCGCTGGAGTGACGGCAGTTACCTAGAAGATCAAGACATGTGGTGGTTAAGCGGTATTTTTCGTGACGCGAGCATTTACGCTAAACCGCAAATTCATATTGCAGATTTTCACATCAATAGCCAACTGGACGCTTGCTATCGAGATGCGCAGTTGCAAGTAGAGGTACAACTGGCTGGTGCTAGTTTAGCCCAGTTAGACGGCTACCAAATAGAGTTGCAGCTTTATGACGGTGACAGCGCGGTGTTAGCTAATCCAGTGCGAGAATCCACCAACAATTTGTCGGTGGATGAAAAAGGCGGCTTTGCTGATAGGGTGTTTTTAAATGCCGATGTTGCTGCGCCTAAGCTATGGAGTGACGAACAACCTAATTTGTACCGAGCGGTCTTAAGTTTATTGGATGCTCAAGGAACCTTGCTGGAAGTGGAGCAAAGCTCGGTGGGCTTTCGCTGCGTAGAAATTAGCGAGGGTTTATTAAAACTCAACGGCAAGCCGGTGTTAATTCGTGGGGTAAACCGTCACGAACATGATCCTGAACTTGGTCATGTAATGACCGAAGCCAGCATGTTGCAAGACATAAAGTTACTTAAGCAAAATAACTTTAATGCTGTACGCACCGCACATTACCCTAACCACCCACGTTGGTATGAACTCTGTGATGAATACGGATTATTGTTAGTTGATGAAACTAACCTAGAAACCCATGGCATGTTTCCAATGAAACGTTTGTCGGACGATCCGCAGTGGATGCACGCTTACATGCAACGGGTGACTCGCATGGTGGCGCGCGACAAAAACCATCCGTCGATCATTATTTGGTCTTTAGGCAATGAGTCTGGCTATGGTTGTAATCACGATGCTATGTATGGCTGGTTGAAACAGGCAGATCCAAGTCGCCCGATTCAATACGAAGGTGGTGGGGCCGATACTCCCGCTACAGATATTTTGTGTCCTATGTATGCCCGAGTAGGTTGGGACACCGCAGGAGAGGGGATCCCTAAGCGAGCGATTACCGCGCATATTGCCGATCCTAAGGAACAGCGTCCGCTTATTTTGTGTGAGTATGCCCATGCTATGGGCAACAGCTTGGGAAGTATTGAAGAGTACTGGCGAGCGTTTCGTTTGCATCCTCGTTTGCAGGGCGGTTTTATTTGGGACTGGGTTGACCAAGGTATTACCAAGCAAAACGACTCTGGAGAAACTTACTGGGCCTATGGGGGCGATTTCGGCGACAATCCTAATGATCGCCAGTTCTGCATTAACGGGCTGGTTTTCCCCGATCGCAGCCCACACCCCAGTTTGTATGAGATTAAGTATTTGCAGCAATACTGGCAGATAAGTGCGAAAAATCTAGCCAAGGGCGAGCTGTTAATTAGTAATGAGCACTTAGTAAACGATAGTAGCAACACCGCAGGGGAGTGGCGAATAGAGCGCAATGGTGAGCTATTTAGCCAAGGCGAGTTTAGCTTAAGTTTGCAAGCTGGCGAGCAGCAAATAATATGTTTGCCAAAGCCAGCCATGCAAGGTTTAACTACCCAAACTAGTGGTGAGTTCTGGCTAACTATAAACATTAAATTGCAACAGGCTACTGCTTGGGCACCGGCTGGCCATAGTTTGGCAAAACAGCAGTTTAAGTTAGCCTTTGGTGGTTTAAATAGCCCTAAACCTATAAATAAAGCCGAAGTTAAATGCACGCAGCAAGATCGCATAATACGCTTTGAGAGCCCAAAACAGCTGCTTGAATTTGATTGTGTTAGCGCGCAATGGCTAGCTTGGACGGTAAATGAAAAGCAGTTATTTACCGCTGCACCGGTTGATAATTTTTACCGTGCTCCGCTCGATAATGATATTGGCGTAAGCGAAGCCAGCCAAATGGATCCCAACTCGTGGATTGCCCGTTGGCAAAGCGCTGGACTTCATCAACTCAAACGTGAAGCTTTAGATTTTAGTTTCTCTCAACTTAGTAACGGATGCTGGCTTGTGGAATGCAGCAGCGAGTATCGCCATCAACAGAAAACTGCTTTTAAGGTGTTACACCGCTATGTGATTAGCGCCGACAAGGTAGCTTTTGATTGTGAGGTGCACGCCGCAGCTTACTTGCCGCCTCTGCCAAGGGTAGGGCTTAGCTTAAGTCTAGACAAACAATTTAGTGAGTTGTCGTGGTTTGGTTTGGGACCACATGAAAATTACCGAGACCGTTTAGCCGCTGCTACCGTCAGCCGCTATAGTGAAACTGTCGACAACTTGCATACCCCCTATATTTTCCCTAGCGAAAATGGCGGGAGGGGAGAGGTCAGGCAGTTGTCTCTTAAGCATGAACAGCAGTTGAATGTAGAGCTGCACTGCCAACCTAGTTTGCAAATGACAGCGAGTCGTTTTAGCCAGCAAGACTTAAGCGACGCAACACATAATTATCAGCTTAAAGACAGTGGCAGTGTGTTTGTACATTTAGATGTTGCCCATCAAGGAGTGGGGGGAGATGACTCTTGGAGTCCTTCGGTACACCCTAAACATCAGGTATTAGACAACTACTTTAGTTACCACATTGATTTTACCGCACAAGGATCGTTGCTATGAGCTTGTTTCATTTATTCGGGCGAAGCAGTAGCTTGCTGTTAAAGCAAACTAACAGCCTACCAGAAATCATTTATTGGGGCGCAAAGCTTAATGGTCCCATTGATGAAGCCTTGCAGGATGCTATTAGCCGACCAGTCCCTGAAGCAAGCTTAGATGAAGACGTGCCGTTAACCCTTTGCCCAGAGGCCAGCGAAGGGTGGTTCTCTAGCCCAGGCCTTGAGGGAAACCGCGCCGGTAAAGATTGGTGCCCAAGCTTTACCGCTAACGTTACCCTTGAAGGTCATAGCAAGGTAACTGTAGAAGCCGTAGATAGCCGCGCTGAATTAGCGCTTAGCTTGAGCGTAAGCCTTGATGAGGCGAGTGATGTGCTTACCTTGCAAAGTAAGGTAACTAACCATGGTGAACAAGTTTATAACTTGCAGCGCTTGGCGCTTACTCTGCCTTTGCCAGCCTATTGTGATGAACTGTTATCATTACATGGCCGCTGGACTAAAGAGTTTCAGCAACACCGTCAGCCCTTGGAGCGGGGAATCATTAGCCAAGAGAATCGTCGTGGGCGTACTTCTCACCAGTATTTTCCGGGAGCGATTATCGGCAGCAAAGGTTTTTCTCACCAAGTGGGAGAAGTGTTTGGATTTCATTTCGCTTGGAGTGGTAATCACCGTATTCAAAGCGGTGTTAAAACCGATGGCCGACGTTGGTTACAAGCCGAAGAGTTATTGCTTAGTGGTGAAGTTCGCTTGGCTAAAGGCGAAAGTTACCAAAGCCCTGAGTTGATGGCGACTTATGCCAGCACTGGCTTAAACTCGATGAGCGCTAACTTTCACCATTATGTGCGTAGCCACATTCTTCGCTTTCCTGAAGCAGCTAAAGCGAGACCAGTGCACCTTAACACCTGGGAAGGGATCTATTTTGACCACGACCCCGCTTATATTAAGCAAATGGCCAGCTTAGCAGCAGATATTGGCGTAGAGCGCTTTATTATTGATGATGGCTGGTTTATTGGTCGAGAGCACGATAAAGCCGGTTTGGGGGATTGGTTTTTAGATAACCAAAAGTATCCGCAAGGCTTAGAAGAGGTGATAAACCATGTGCATGCACTAGGCATGGAGTTTGGTTTGTGGTTTGAGCCAGAGATGGTTAACCCTGACTCAAATTTGTACCGCAAACACCCTGAATGGGTATTGGGGCAGGCCGGTTATCAACAAAAAACGGGTCGTTATCAATATGTACTCGATTTACAAAATCCTCAGGTGTTTGCCTATTTGCTTGAGCGCTTAGATAGCCTGTTAAGTGAGTATGCTATTGCCTATATTAAGTGGGACATGAACCGCGAGCTAGTTCAACCAAGCCACTTAGGTGAAGCGGCAGTGCATGGTCAAACTCAAGCCTTTTATGCTTTGGTGGACGAACTGGCTAAACGCCACCCCGAGCTGGAAATCGAAAGCTGTTCTTCGGGCGGCGGTCGGATTGATTACGAAGTGCTTAAGCGCAGCCACCGATTCTGGCTCTCAGATAGCAATGACGCATTAGAGCGGCAAATTATGCAGCCAGCGATGTTGTACTTTTTCCCACCAGAGGTGATGGGCTCACACATTGGCCCTGCTCATAGCCACACCACCTATCGACAACATAGCATTGGGTTTAGGGGGCTAACCGCATTGGTTGGACATATGGGGGTAGAGCTAGATCCAGTTGCGGTTGATGCCAAAGAGCGACAGCAATTTGCGAACTATATTGCCTTACATAAATCACTAAGGCCCTTGTTGCACTCCGGCACTTTTCATCAGTTAAATGCTAGTGATAATAGCTGGCAAGCTTATGGCGTGTTAGACCAAGATAAAGGCGAAGGCGTCTACTGGGCGGTGCAATTATCTATGCCAGCTTACACCTTGCCGGGCAGACTAAAGCTAATAAACTTACAGTCTCAAGCCCTTTATAAAGTTGAAGTACTGGATAAACCAGACTTTAAACACATTATGAAAAAGTTTCCTAACTGGCTTGAGAAAACATGTCTGCTTAGCGGTGAGAGTTTAATGAACTTAGGCTTACAGTTACCCATTATGGATCCAGAAACCGCGATGTTGATTAAAGTAACGCGCCAAGCTTAAGCTAAGTTAGTTAGCGCTAAGGCGTGCGTATTCTTGTTGGCTTAAATCAAAAGAGGTGAGTAGGGTTTGTTGTGCTTCAAACCACAAGGAATCTTGTTGATCGCTGGCCATATCTAATAGCTTGGTTTTCAAGTCATCCGCTGCAGGAATGCTGCCGCTATTAATGTTGTTTAGTACTGCTAGTTGGACTGGTTGTGAACTGTTGTAAAGCATATCACTGGCAATGGCAGAGCGCTGTTGATTATGGCTAAAGCGCATTAATTGAGACAGTAACATTTCTGCTTCATCAGCATCGGCTGTTAATACTTGCTGTTCCAATTCACTGGTAATTACTTGTCGCTCTGGATCTGAGATTTTATAAGGCTTTAACAAACTTAAGGCTTCTACTCGTGTATTGGTACCGGTTTGTTCTAGTGTTGCTAGGTCTACTAAGCCTTGTACCAGCAGCGGGGACTGAATGTCCGAAGCGCTGCTTAGCAGCGAAAGAAACTTCTGCTGAGACTGGACATCACTGAGCATGGCGTACTGCTCTGCTAAGCCCAGCAAGGCTTGTTTACTGCTTGGGTTGGCGCTGCTTTGAATAGCAGAGAGTAGTAAATCAAAATCAGGGTGGTCTACGTTAAGCGCTGCTAGTTGCTCAATTGAGTTCGCTAAGCTTGTAGGATTATTTTGTATAGCGTGCTTTAGTGCATCGAACTGCGCTGCTTTATTTGGTATAGCTTCATTATGTGCTTTGTTGCTTAGCTCTATGTTATCTGGAGTGTGTTTAACGAGAACCTGTGCTGGTTTGCTAACAGGCTGATTGGCGAAATTATCTTCTAAGTGATTATTTCTAAATAATAAATCTGTATTTTTAGCACTGCTATTTACAGGGTTTTCCAGTGTTGCTAAATCTGTTTGTGAGTTTTCATGATAGAAAGCCCTAGTGCTCGGTTTTGGATGGTAGATAACAGCAACGAGGTAGCCTGCGATAAAGGTGCCAGCTAAAGAGAGTACCCATCCATAAGTTTTCATCGTTGCTTCCTACTATTCCTTTTGAAGCCAAGTGTTATTCAACACTTGGCTTTATTTCATTTTAGGTTAAGCGTTATCGTGGCCAAAGAGAGATATCTACAGCGCCTTTGTGATTGATGTTAGCGTCACCAAATATTTCAATAGCGAGAATTTGGTAACCGTTCGATATTCCATCAGCTTTAAAACCTAAATCTGAGTTGTCCCAACGATTTACGTGAGGTCCAAAATCCAAGTTATGGTTGTTACCCTTAGCAGTAGGAGAGCGGCGTACGCTCCAAAACTGTTTGAATTTACGACTGTTTCCGCTACCGCAAAATTGTGCGCCATCCCGATCAACTAAGTATACGTCGTAGGTGGCGTTGTTGGCTTTAACGGTACCTTTGCTTTTTGCTGGCGCGCCAGCGGTTTCGTCCCAAGGTACAAATTTGCCTGGTCCTTTCCAGGTATCTACAACATAGTATTCCTGTGAGGTACTGCCGCTACATGACCAGCCATATAGTGCTACTAAGGCTTTTTGAATATTGGAGTTACTAGTGAGCTCGCCAACGTTGTAACCAATTTTGCGATATCTCGCCCCTTTATCCCAACCAAGTCCACCAATGGCATCTTCACCCCAAGATTTTGCCATATCCCATTCAGCGCGATAGTGGCGGCCGGCTTCGTTATATAAACCAAGCTTCACTTTACAGGTTTTAATATCGTTTTGACTCAATTCAAACCAAGAGTAGAAGTTACCTCGGTAGTAACCAGAGCCATAACCGTTGCCGGAGTCTGCCGCTGGGTCGCAGATGGTTTTGCCTATGCTTGCCGCACTTACCGTGCTTGGAGCGGTTAAAAGTAAAGAGCTTAGCGTTAATGTTAGCGCTAACAATGGAGTTTTCATTTAGGTGTCCCTATTCCGTTAAAGTTACCAACGAACTAGTCACACATGATTTCCTGTAGCGTGACTATACCACTCGTTAAGAGCACGTTTATCAACGTGATTCTAATGTGTATTTTTTGTTACGCCTTAGTATTGGATTGATATAATTTTTAGGTCAAATCGAATAGTGAAAACTCAAGAATTGGTCAAATTAAACCAAGAAATTCAATAGCTTGGTAAAAAGTGAACTTGACAGTGAAAAAACATGGTTGATTTTAGTGTTGTTTACCTAATGATAATACTATTGGGAATGTTCTAATTGTGAACTTTGGTTTACCTATTGCCCCGTTTTTATACTGCTCAGTGAGGCTTAAGAGGAGATTCGTACTAAATTGATATGGTAGTAATTATTAATATACCAATGCACTTAAGACTCTGTACTTGTTTGGTTTTGGGGTTTTTTTTAACCACCTTGGCTTTGCTGTTTCATTATATTTGTGACTTAGCCACTTTCATCATGTTATATGCTTGTTTCGCTTTTGACTGGTCAAGTCTTATTAGTTAGCGTGCCTAAATTATCTGTTTTTATCAGCCAGGTTTTATGATTAAGAATTTAGAGTTTCAGTGCCAGCAGTTTTTGCAGGGGCTGAAAACCGGCGATGCTGCCCACAATATCAACCACATTGAAAGAGTGGTTAAGTTGGCTACCTATCTGTGTAAACAAGAAGAGGGCAAGCTTGAAGTAGTGGTCCCAGCCGCTTGGTTACACGATTGTGTATCATTGCCTAAAAATCACCCTCAGCGCAGGCTGGCCTCTAGTTTAGCGGCAGATAAGGCAATTGATTTTCTTAAGTCAATTGCTTATCCAGCTGAGTATTTAAGTGAAATTCATCATGCAATAGAAGCCCATAGTTACAGCGCAGATATTAAGCCAATCAGTCTTGAAGCAAAGATAGTCCAAGATGCAGACCGTATAGACGCGCTAGGCGCCATTGGTATTAGTCGCTGTATTCAAGTAGGAACTGGCTTACAACGCCCACTTTATCATCGTGATGACCCAATGTGTGAATCAAGAGTGCCTGATGATAGTCAATACACCATCGACCATTTCTTTGCTAAATTACTGAACATTGCAGATACGGTGCACACCACAGCGGCTAAGCGCGAGGCTGAAAAACGTAGTCAATTTATGAGGGCGTATTTAGCCCAGTTAAGCAACGAACTAGAACCACCGCACTAAGTTTCAATTTCGGCTTGTTAATAAAACTAGCGGCTTTGCGCAATAAAAAAGGCCGCTAGTTAGCGGCCTTTTCGGTAACAATACTCTTAGTTACTGTCTTCTTCTTGAACCTTGCGTCGCGGCTTAGATTCAATCGCTTTTAGGTAATCGTGAGTCCAAACTTGGGAGCGGATCTTACGACGGTTACCACGCTGAACGTATTTGTTTTGTTGTTTGGCATCGATTATGCGCGCTTTGGTGGTGTCAGCAAACTGTAGGTCTAACAGGTCAATCACCCGTTGTTTTAGCTCCTCATTGTAGATGGGCACGCCAACTTCAACACGCTCTTCAATGTTACGGGTCATCCAGTCAAAAGAGGCAATATAAACCTGATCTTCGCCGCTATGATGGAAGTGGAACACTCGAGGATGTTCAAGGAAGCGGTCAACAATACTGATGATTTTTATATTGTCATTGTTGCCTTCAAGCCCTGGCACTAATGAACACATACCCCGAATAATCATACGGATTTTAACCCCAGCTTTACTGGCCGCATACAAGCGAGTGACCACGCCTTTGTCGACTAAGTTGTTCACTTTAATTGTGATTGCCGCAGGGTTACCGGCGTTAGCTTGATTGATTTCGTAATCTATTAAGCTAAACAAGCGTCGGCGTGTATCGTTGGGCGATACAATAAGGTGCTGGAATTTAAAACGACGATAGGGCTGTTGAATAAAGCGAAATACGTTTTCCACCTCTTGGCCAATTTCTTGGTTTTTGGTGAACAGAGCAAAGTCGGTGTAAATTTTGGCCGTTTTTTCGTGGAAGTTTCCGGTACCAATATGGCTGTAATACACCCGTTGGTCGTCTTCTTTGCGGGTTACCAATAATAACTTTGAATGTACTTTTAGCGAAGGAACACCAAAGACAACTTTTACACCAGCGTCGGTAAGCATTTGTGCCCAGCCAATGTTGGCTCCCTCATCAAAACGAGCGCGTAGTTCAATAACCACGGTAACTCGCTTGCCGTTGTTAGCGGCGTCAATTAGCGAGTTCATTAAGTGAGACTTTTTCGCCACGCGGTAGATATTGATTTTGATGCTGGTGACTTTGGGATCAAAAGACGCTTGGCGCACAAACTCCGAAATGTAACGGAATTTATGATATGGGTAGTAGAGCAAAATATCTTGCGCGCTAATGGCATTAAATACCGTATCAAAGCTGTCGAAGTCACGGCAGTTTAGAGCAGGCAGCTTAGGGTTTTCTAAGTACTTTCTGCCAACATTTGGAAAACCAATGAAGTCTTTAAAGTTATGGTAGCGGCTACCACTTACGCTGTGGTCAAGTTTAGAAATGTGCAGCATTTTACTTAAACGCTTGACCATGCTGTTGGGCATTTCTCTATCGTAAACAAAGCGCACTGGTTCGGCGGTTAAACGCTGCTTAATACCCTCAGACATTTTTTCTAACAGGCTTTGGTCTACTTCGTCGGTAAGGTCGTACTCAGCGTCTCGGGTCATTTTAATTGAGTAGGCTGCCACTGAGTCGTATTCGTAGAAACCACGTAACAAATCATCTAAACAAAAACGGATGATGTTATCCAATATTATCAAGGTTTTACGGGTTTTTGAGCCATCGGGCGGCAGTACAACAAAGCGCGGTAGGCTGTCGGTTGGGATTTCAATTAATAAGTGGCTTTCTTTATCTGCTTTTTTCACTTCTACAGCAAGGTAGGTGTATTCGTCTTTTAAAAAGCGAACTAAGTCGGTCCGTTTGGTTAATACGATCGGCGTAATATGACGCAATACTTTGTCTTTAAAGTATTTTCTTACCCAGTTTTGATGGTTATCGCTAAGCTGGTCTTCATTAATTAAGAAGATGTTTCGACGGGCAAGAGTGAGAATGATTTCGCGATAGGTATCGTCAAAATCTTGCTGTAATTCGGCCAGCTTGGCCTGCACGTCATTGAGCAGTTGGATTGAGCCATCATCTTTAGATTTAAGTTCGTTAAGGATGATACGGCGCTTTAAGGCGGCAACCCTTACCTTATAAAACTCATCTTGGTTGTTGGAAAAAATACCTAAGAATCGAACGCGTTCGATAATTGGTACTGAATGGTCTTGGGCTTCTTGCAAGACCCGTTGGTTAAACGAAAGCCAACTTAACTCTTTTTCTATATATAGACTGTCGCTCATTGTTCACCTTTGGTACTGATTTCTTAAAGTAGGAAACTAGTCTTGTTCGATATCTACCATGAGATCGTCGGCTAGTGACTCTAAAGACTCTTGAATTGCTCCCAGTTGTTCATCGTTGGCGCATGGCACTGTTAGGTTAGCGGTAAATATTAGGCCTCCCCAGTTGGGAGCGCTAGCAACATGAGTATTAATCTCGCTTAAGCTTACACCCAGTGTATTTAGCGCCTGAGTCACCTCTTGCACGATGCCCACGCGGTCATTCGCGGTAACGGTTATTGCTACTTGCTGTTGTTCTTCACTGTTACTGCTATCGCCCTCTGCAATATTTACCAACAGGTTTTCTTGGTTAAGTAGATCATGGCTAAGTGCGTTGAGGTGCTGTTCATCAACTTCTAAGTGCAATATTCCGGCAAATTGACCAGCGAGTTCGGTTAGGCTGCTGGCCAGCCAGTTACCTTGGTGTTGAACCACTAATGAGGATAATTGATCAACGATACCAGGTCGGTCTTTGCCAATTACACTTACTACGAGTTGTTTCATCTTGTTACTCCATAGCCTAGCGCACAATAGTTTTATGACAGCAAACTATTGGCGATATTTCCGAGGGTTTAAAGTATGCATAGCTTTTAAGTAATTAGGAAGCTACTAAAAGCTGCGCTTGGATAAAAATCCAGCCAAGCATGCAATATAATTTCTTTGTAATATTAGGTACATACAAATGTAACATACACTTGTTAATCATAGTTGGTGAAGGTTTTTTATCCCACCCAATTGTGACTTTTTTTTTAGTATTTCACCCTGTAACAATACTGTCATAAAACTGCCATATACTTTCGCCAGACCTATTAAATTGTGAGGGATATATGACGCAGTCAGTGTCATTTAATAGTAGTGCTCAGCGGCTAATTAAGGACCGACTAACCCGCTACAGTGTAAGTGCTGGCGGGATTGTTGTTCTTTTAGCACTGATCTTAATTTTCTTCTATTTATTATATGTAGTTGCACCTATCTTCTACGGCGCGAGTTTAGAAAAATCTAAAACGATTCCGTTACAAGATAGCAGTGCCACAGTGGCTATTGGTGTTGAAGAGCAAAACGAAATTGCCTACCGCTTTAATGAAGACGGGCAGTTACGCTTTTTTAACCTAATCGATAGCCAGCGCGAGTTTCAAGACTATCAAGTTGAAGCAGACATTACTGCGTCAGACCGCACAGTGCCAAACCAAGGTTTGGTGGCTTACGGTACCAGTGATGGCTTGGCTTATATAGTTTCACCTAAATTTGGTATTAGTTACCCTAACGACAAGCGTTTAATTACGCCTGGCATAGCTTACCCGATGGGTGAGCAAGCGCTAGTGATTGACCCACAAGGCCAAGCCATTGAGCAGTTGGCTTTTGAACGTCAAGAAGAGTCGGCAGTGGTGGCAGCAGTTACCGCCGATGGCCGAGGCTTGTTGGTACGCTACGAAGCTGAAGAAGACATGTTTAGCGAGTCTTTGGAATGGCTGCCCGAGACGGCTAACATTCCTAGTTTGCCAAGTAACATCGATCAAATTTTGGTAACGCCAGACTTACGCCGTTTATACATTCGTAACGGCAATCAGTTGGCTAACTACAATATCCAAAATATTGACAATGTGCGCTTAAATTCAGTGGACTTTATTAATAGCACCGACAGCAATGTTACCGATATTGCCTTACTAACCGGTGCAAGTTCATTAATTGTTGCAAACGACAATGGCAAAGTAAGCCAGTGGTTTGATGTGGCAAAAGATGGGGTGCGTAAGCTTACCAAAATTCGTGAGTTTGATGCAGGCGCTAAAGTAAACGAAATTGGTGTTGAGTACTTCCGTAAAGGCTTTGCTGTAAGCGGAGATGATGGTTCTATAACCATATTCCACACAACCGGCGGTGGCCGTTTAGTCCGTGAGATGACCGATGCTAAAGCCTTTAGTTTAGCTTTCTCTCCGCGAGCCAGTGGTCTACTCACTGAGACCGAAAATGGTCTTGAGTTTTATCACGTAGATAATGAGCACCCAGAAGTAACGTGGCGCGCCTTGTGGAGCAAAATTTGGTACGAAGGTTACCCTGAGCCGCAATATGTATGGCAATCAACCTCAGCCAGTGATGACTTTGAGCCTAAGCTCAGCTTAGTGCCAATTTCTTTTGGTACCATTAAAGCTGCTTTTTACGCAATGTTGTTTGCTGCGCCTATCGCTTTAGCTGGAGCTATCTACACTGCTTACTTTATGTCAGCGCCACTGCGCAAAGTGGTTAAGCCAACCGTAGAAATTATGGAAGCTTTACCCACGGTAATTTTGGGCTTTTTGGCGGGTTTATGGTTAGCGCCATTAATTGAAGACAACTTGCCTGGCGTAATTGCCATTATGTTGTTGCTACCGGTAGGCTTTTTGCTCACTGCGTTTGCTTGGTCAAAAATGCCCAAGAAAGTACGCCAGTTGCTGCCAGAAGGTTGGGATGCAATTGTACTTATTCCAGTAGTGTTGTTTATTGGCTGGGGCTGTATCCAAATTAGTCCAGCGCTTGAGCAATGGATGTTCGACGGCGATGCACGTTTATACTTAACTAACGAGCTAGGCATTAACTTCGACCAACGTAACTCTATGGTGGTGGGTTTAGCCATGGGCTTTGCGGTTATTCCTACGATTTTCTCTATTGCAGAAGATGCGATTTTCTCGGTGCCAAAGCATTTGAGTAATGGCTCTTTAGCATTGGGTGCTACGCCTTGGCAAACCCTCACTAAAGTGGTGATTTTAACTGCTAGCCCCGGTATTTTCTCGGCGGTAATGATGGGCCTTGGCCGTGCAGTGGGTGAAACCATGATTGTACTTATGGCCACCGGTAATACCCCAGTAATGGATTGGAGTATCTTCCAAGGCATGCGTACCTTGTCGGCAAACATTGCGGTAGAGATGCCAGAGTCTGAAGTGGGAAGCTCACACTACCGAGTGCTGTTCCTAGCAGCCTTTGTATTGTTTGTATTTACCTTTGCATTTAACACCATTGCTGAATTTGTGCGCCAACGTCTGCGCGACAAATACAGCTCGCTGTAAATAGGGATATGGGAACTAACCGATGAATAAGTGGTTTAAATCAGGTAACCCGTGGATATGGATGACGGCGGGTGCGGTAAGCATAAGCTTAGTAGCAGTGATTGGCTTGCTGCTATTAATCGCCGCACGCGGTCTGGTCTATTTCTGGCCAAGTCCGGTACTTGAAATGGAAGTCAAACAGTTTGGTGAAACGCAAACTGTGATTGGCGAGTTGTATGACACCGAGCTTGTGCCTATTGAGCGCTTAAAAGCCTCTGGTGCAAATTTGGAAGGCTTAGACGGCGACTTTGTAGAGCGCTTTTTGATTAAGACTGGTAACCGTGAATACGTAAACTTAGATTTTCGTTGGTTAACTGAGAATGAAATCTTATCGAAGAAGCAGCCTGAAGGCATTGCGGTGGTTGAGCGTCGCACCAACGGTAACTTTTACGGCTACGTTGAAGGTATTGTTAAAGGTGACACCACCATTAATGCTGCTGATGATGCTGATCACCAAAAGCTGTTTGCGTTATTAGAACGCTCTAATGGCATTATTGATCAAGCCGACTCGCTGCAGCGTCATGATATTGGTGGCATTAACTACAGCCTAGAGCGTTTACGTTTAAAGCAGCGCAAGTATGAGCTGGCTGATGAACTAACGCCTGAACGCTTAGCCAGTATTGAAGCTGATGCCGAGCAATTGCATCAAGACTACTTGGTACTTGAGAAGCAGTTATTTGCTTACCGTGATGAAGCGCGCCGTGACCAATTAATTATCCGTGATATGCGCGGTGAGTTGGTGACAATTCCAATGGATAATGTATTGGATGTGTTCTTCCCAAATGAGATGAACTGGTTCCAAAAACTAGCACATTGGGGGCATCAAGCGGTTAAATTTATTGTGTCTGAGCCACGTGAAGCTAATACCGAGGGCGGGGTATTTCCAGCTATCTTTGGTACGGTATTCATGGTGATGTTGATGGCCGTTATTGTTACGCCTCTCGGGGTTGTAGCTGCCATTTACTTGCACGAATATGCCGGCAATAACAGCTTTACCCGTTTGATCCGCATTGCGGTAATTAACCTGGCAGGTGTTCCATCCATTGTTTACGGTGTATTTGGCTTAGGTTTCTTTGTTTATATGCTAGGTGGCAGTATTGACTCCTTGTTCTATCAAGAGTCACTACCTACGCCAACTTTTGGCTCACCGGGTGTAATTTGGGCAGCCCTAACCTTGGCTATTCTTACCTTGCCAGTGGTGATTGTATCTACCGAAGAAGGTTTGTCGCGTATTCCTAGTGCGGTGCGTCAAGGCTCACTAGCTTTAGGTGCTACCAAAGCAGAAACGCTGTGGCGTATTGTTATTCCTATGGCGAGCCCGGCGATTATGACTGGCCTTATTTTGGCGGTAGCACGTGCAGCCGGTGAAGTAGCACCATTGATGCTAGTAGGTGTAGTGAAACTAGCACCAACATTACCGCTTGATGGCAACTTCCCGTTCATTCACCTAGAGCGCAAGTTCATGCACTTAGGCTTCCACATTTATGATGTTGGTTTCCAAAGCCCGAACGTAGAAGCGGCTCGACCTTTGGTGTACGCCACGGCATTTTTATTGGTAACGGTTATTATTGGCTTAAACTTAGCAGCCATCCAAATCCGTAACCGTTTACGCGAAAAGTTTAAAACGTTAGACCAATAAGCTAACGGCAATTTGTAGGAAAAAAAATGATTTCTTTGAATACAGAAAATAGTCGAGATACTAAATTAGATTTGGCTAACTTAACTGCAGAGCAAACTGCATTGGAAGTAAAGAACCTGGATCTTTACTACGGCAGCAAACAAGCTTTGTTCGATGTGTCGATGAAGATCCCTAAAGGGCAAGTTACCGCCTTTATTGGCCCGTCGGGCTGCGGTAAATCAACCTTACTGCGCTGTATTAACCGTATGAATGATTTGGTTGATATTTGTAAAATTAGCGGAGAGATCTTGCTACACGGACAAAACATTTACGATAAAAGCGTAGACGTAGCCGCGCTACGTCGTAACGTGGGTATGGTGTTTCAGCGTCCAAACCCATTCCCAAAGTCTATTTACGAAAATGTGGTCTATGGTTTACGCCTGCAAGGGATTAAAGACCGTCGCGTATTAGATGAAGCAGTAGAACGCTCACTACGCGGTGCAGCCTTGTGGGAAGAAGTAAAAGACCGCTTACACGAGAATGCCTTTGGCTTATCTGGTGGTCAGCAACAGCGTTTGGTAATTGCCCGCGCCATTGCGATTGAGCCTGAAGTGCTATTATTGGATGAACCTACATCAGCACTTGACCCAATTTCTACCTTGACGATTGAAGAGTTGATTAACGACCTTAAGAGTCGTTACACCGTGGTGATTGTAACTCACAACATGCAACAAGCTGCGCGAGTATCAGACCAAACAGCCTTTATGTATATGGGTGACATGGTGGAATATGCTGACACCAATACCTTGTTTACAACACCAGCGAAGAAGCAAACCGAAGATTACATTACAGGCCGTTACGGTTAATAGAGCCGTAGCTGAGGAAAAGATATGGATAAGTTAAACATGAACAAACACATATCTGGTCAGTTTAATGCTGAACTGGATCATGTGCGCAATCAAATTATGGCAATGGGTGGTTTAGTTGAACAACAACTGATCGACGCCCTTAGCCTGTTAAGCCGACCTGACGCAGAATTAGTGAGCAAGGTAATTAGCACCGACAGCAAAGTAAACTCTTTTGAAGTTGCTATTGATGAAGAGTGCACGCGCATTATTGCTAAGCGCCAGCCCGCTGCGAGTGACTTACGTATTGTAATGGCGATCATTAAAACCATTGCTGACTTAGAGCGTATTGGTGACGCTGCAGAAAGCATTGCCCGTATGGTTGAGCGTAACATGGATAAACCGCTTAAGGCCTCTCTAAGTAGTTTGGAGCACCTAGGTCAACATACCGCTAAGATGCTGCATGACGTGTTAGATGGTTTTGCACGTATGGATGTTGAAACGGCCTGGCGTGTGCACCAAGAAGACAAAAAAGTGGATAAAGAGTATGAGCGCCTAATTCGTGAGTTGATGACCTATATGATGGAAGACCCTCGCTCTATTCCTCAAGTGCTAGATGCCTTAAATGCTGCACGTGCTATCGAGCGAGTAGGCGACCGTTGTCAAAACATTGCTGAGTACATTATCTACTTCGTAAGAGGTAAAGATATTCGCCATTTAGCTGGCGATGAAGTAGAAAAGCTGCTTTAAGCGCGAAACTTTCGAGGGATAAAAGCTGGCGATAGGCCAGCTTTTTTAGTTTTTAGAGAAAAATAGCTAAATTTTTTTCATTTCTCTGGTCTGATCTCTTCAAAAATCTATTTCTGTTTAATAACAACTTTTCCTGCTTATGTTTCTTTAGTCGCTTGGTTGGCGAGAAAAAACACGCTAACACGATTTTAAACTGTTGTTTAAAACAGCCTGTAAGTGCTTATTTAATATAATGTAACTTTCATCTAAGTGTCCTTCTATGGGGTCTAGCTAAATGATTTACCTTTACGTAAGCGTAAAGGTATTTCGTGATATTAGGTGACTCTCTGGTTAATCTGTTTTTATATTACGTAATTTAATTTCTTTTTGCGACAAAGGTAGTAAACGGAAGGTTGACTATTTGTTGATAAAATAGAGTTAATACTTTAAATAATGCTTTGCTTTTGTTTTTGTGGGTGTTATAAAAAACAGGGTCTTGGGGAGGTTTTTAAACGGTTGTTTAAATATTTTTCCGATTTAAGACAAGGTTTGGTGTTTATCATTGAGGCTGTTTTATTTTTGTAACTGTAATTACAACTACGTAAAAGCTACATGTTTGGGTCGCATTTTACGTTAGATACAGTGGCAATTTACAAACAGGGAACACTTAGCTAAATAAAGCCGACCAGGTTAATAAGCAGTGGCCAACGAGCTTAATAACAAGGCTAGATACGGAGCAAAAGCCACAGTCAAAAGCAACAATAATGCTGATACGGCGCTCCAAACTTAGCTCGGTACTTTTAGACAAAAAAAGCAAAAGTTAAAAGTATCGAGTTGTATTTTCCAAGCCTGTGTTGCTTGGGATTAATTAAAGAGTAACCGCACAAATAGCGGTACCAAAAAACTACGTGAATGAGTGATACAAGCTATTTGTATCGAGGAATAGAGTCTAAGAGGGATTGAACATGACATTAACAAGAGAACAGCAAATTCAAGCATTAGAAAAAGACTGGGCAGAGAACCCTCGCTGGAAAGGCGTTAAGCGTCCTTACACTGCTGAAGAAGTAGTGAAACTGCGTGGTTCTATTATCCCTGAAAATACCATTGCTCGACGTGGCGCCGAGAAGCTATGGGCCTTAGTAAATGGCCAAGCTAAAAAAGGCTATGTGAATTGTTTAGGTGCCTTAACCGGTGGCCAAGCCGTTCAACAGGCTAAAGCGGGCATCGAAGCTATCTACTTGTCGGGTTGGCAGGTTGCCGCCGATAATAACTCTGCCTCTAGTATGTACCCTGATCAATCGCTATACCCTGTAGATTCTGTGCCTAAAGTGGTTGAGCGCATTAACAACTCTTTCCAACGTGCCGACCAAATTCAATGGGCCAATGGTCTATCTCCTGCCAATGGTGGCTTAGATTACTTCTTACCAATTGTTGCCGACGCAGAAGCGGGTTTTGGCGGGGTGTTAAACGCCTTTGAGCTAATGAAGAATATGATCAAAGCGGGTGCTGCTGGTGTTCACTTTGAAGATCAACTTGCTTCAGTTAAAAAATGTGGTCACATGGGTGGTAAGGTACTGGTTCCAACCCAAGAGGCGGTGCAAAAACTGGTTGCAGCACGCTTTGCGGCTGACGTTGCCGGTGTTCCTACTTTGGTGATTGCTCGTACAGATGCTAACGCCGCGGACTTGCTAACCTCAGACGTAGACCCTTACGATGCCGAGTTCGTAGAAGGCGAACGCACAGCTGAAGGCTTCTACAAAGTACGTGCTGGTATCGACCAAGCGATTAGCCGAGGCCTAGCTTATGCAGAGTACGCCGATTTAATCTGGTGTGAAACTGCAACACCTTGCTTGGAAGAGGCTCGCAAATTTGCCGAAGCTATTCATGCTAAGCACCCAGGTCAGCTGTTAGCGTACAACTGTTCACCATCATTTAACTGGCGTAAGAATCTAGATGATGAAACCATTGCTAAGTTCCAGCAAGAGCTTAGCGACATGGGTTATAAGTACCAGTTCATCACCTTAGCCGGTATTCATAACATGTGGTACAACATGTTTGATCTTGCCCACAACTATGCGCAAGGCGAGGGCATGAAGCACTACGTGAACATGGTTCAAGAGAAAGAGTTCCAAGCTGCCGACCGTGGCTACACCTTCGTTGCTCACCAACAAGAAGTGGGTACGGGCTACTTTGACCAAGTAACCAACGTGATTCAAGGTGGTCAATCTTCAGTAACCGCGTTAACCGGTTCTACCGAAGAAGAGCAATTTAGCTAAGGTTTACTATTTAGACACTAATAATAAAAACGCTATGTAACACCTATTTGAGCAGCCCAAGGGCTGCTCTTTTTCTACTTAACCTGAACTCGGGATAAGGAAGTGACGATAACTCTGCTAGCCAGTACTTAATCTAGCTTCATGTTTCTGGCGAGATAGTTTTACTTAGTTCAAGACGAAGCTGCGCGCCAATAGCTAGTCTATTGCAAGTAGCTTCAACACCGAAATAAGTAAAAATAGCCGCTAGAAACCAGTTTATTATCCCGAGCTCTGGTTACTTATTTCGGCTGATAGTTGCTCACAAATTCTTGAGCGTGTAGCAGCACCTTGGGGTAAAGCGCTAAAAATGCTGCATCAAGTTCTGCAGTGTGACAAAGAATATCCTCGTACAGCAGCTCTAGCTTTGCCGGGCGGCGCAGTCGCCGGCTAATAGCGCGTAAGGTACCGGCAACACTGTCTTGATGCTGGTATTGTTCCAACCAATCATATTCACGCATATGGCTGGCGGTATGTTTGGCTTTGTCAGTTAGTGGGAAATGCTGGAGTTCTTGATAACACTGGCTGATAAACTTAGAACGCGAGTTGGTAGAAAAACGTTGCCAGTGCAAACTCAGCAAATAGTCGAAATACACGTCTAGAGCTATACCAGAGTAGCGCCTTAAACTGGCTTGAAAACAGTGAGCTAAACCCAGTTGATTGACTTGCTGATCGGTAAAGCTATCTATTTTACGGTGTAGCTTTACGCCAAGTTGTACCTCGCTGTGGTAACTCTGCCAGTTTTGTCCTTTTACAAAGTCGCCCAGAAAAGCGCCCACAATAGACGTGTTGGTATGCTGAGCAATCTGAAAGTGAGCTAAATAATTCATTCATTAAGCATATATTAGGTAGCGGCACTTAGGCAGCTTTAGCTAGATTAAATCCAGTTGTTGCATGTATTGCTTAAAACCTTCAATCCAGAAATCACTATGTTCATAAAATAACGCGTGGCCGTTTGTGATGAGCCTAATGAGTAAAAATGCTCACTACCGATACAGATGCGCTGAGCAACACAGAAACCCACAACAAAACCTACCACTATGGCGAGGGCTACCAGCAAGCCAGCTCCACTATGACCACCTCGGGCTTGCGGGTAACCGAGGGCTCTCGCGGTAGGCGTAAAGGGTGGCGAAAGCGTGTTAGCTAGATTAAAGTGACTCTGACCCCATTTATTCTAAGTGAACAACAAAGTAATCGCTCTCAGTATATTTTTGACAACTGGTATAATGATAAGGAGCAAACTTATATGTCGGATGAGAAGCGAATGACTGATAAAACTCCATCAGAAAAGCCTGTTTTTTTAGATTTATTCTTAAAAGGAGATAAGTTCTCTTGGGGGGCGTACGCTCTGAACCAAGTGTTAGTTTTTGTTCCGACGGTTTGGTATGAACCAAGGCCGATAATTGCGTATTTTGCTGAGGCTTTTATTCTTACTTTTTTGCTTGTGAATATTTACTTATTTAAAACCAAGGGAGTTTTTTTTGTTCATGGTGTACTTGGTGATTATGCGGAAAAACGTTTTGATAAAGTAGGTTTACTGGCAAGAGCTTACATTTTTTTTAACGTCTTTTTTTATCTACTTTTTCTGTACATCATTTTTGTGAGAGATTAGTTTAGAACGAAATAGAGAAAAAAGGACACCTAGGTATTTTACATTAAATCCAGTTGTTGCATGTATTGCTTAAAACCTTCGATCCAGAAATCACTATGTTCATAAAAAAGCGCGTGGCCATTTGCTGATGAGCCCAGAGAATAAAACTGAAAATCTATCTGTCCGCCGGCTTCCTCAAAAGCTCGAGCGTAGCTTTCTATTTCACTATCTGAGTAATAAGGATCGTTTCGGCCATACAAAAATAAGTGAGGGAGTGGGTTGTTTTTAGCTGCCTGGCTAAACAAGCCTTGGTTACTGGCAATTGGGGTTTTGATTTGGCATTGCCCACCCATCCAACCGCCGGAAAAATTAACTACGCCTTTAAATTTCTGAGGGTGTTTCGCAGCGTAAACTACCGACAACAATCCTCCTCGGGAATGGCCACTAATTACAATGTTTTCTTGATCTAGCCAAGTTTGTTGCTGCAGGAATTGCATGGTGGCATCTAAGCTTTGCGACGCGTAGTTAATACCGGATTCAACGCTGTTTACACTGCAATTGTAAGATTCTTTATAACGGCCTTGTGATGCACCTCTGCCTCGTCGCATTGGTATTAGCAAAGCAATGTTGCGCTTG
Source organism: Agarivorans litoreus (assembly GCF_019649015.1). Taxonomy (NCBI): domain Bacteria; kingdom Pseudomonadati; phylum Pseudomonadota; class Gammaproteobacteria; order Alteromonadales; family Alteromonadaceae; genus Agarivorans; species Agarivorans litoreus. Next base: position 3,772,632 of record NZ_BLPI01000001.1, read on the forward strand.
TTTAGGTAAGCACTAAATCCCCATGGCTTAATGGTTAGTGTGTCGGGTATTACGCCGGGCCCAGTTGAACCATGGTTAAAAATGACCAGTGGAAAAGGGCCTTCGCCTGCGGGTTTATATAAAGTTGCTTCTAATTGTATTTGCTTACCCCACAGTAGACCTTGCTCAGTCATAGGTATGTTTATGGTTTCTCCCTGATCGAAAGCTTGGGCGATAGTTGCTAATAAGGTGAGTAATAGCGGGGTGAAGCGAAGCATCATAGCTTTAAAATCCTTAACAAGCTTGATTAGCGAGACTAAAAACAAGCGATAGCTTACCACTGCTGCTGTCGGCTTAGTTTGGCTTTAGTTAAAAAAGTGAAGGTTACTGAAATTAACGTGGATGAAATTTTAGACAAAAAAAATCCAGCTCAAGGCTGGACAAAAAAACATAAGGAATGACTAATACGTGCTATCGCTAAGAGCACAATAGCAGGGGCGATTAGTGGCCCCATAAATCGACAAATTCAGTATCGGCTGAATGCGACGCCATAGGATGAGAGCGCCAAGCAATTTATGGAGTAATCTTAGCGTGACAAAGCTCACAAAACAACCTGTTTTTGTAATTTTTTTACTAAAATATACAGGTTTTTTCTAATTTACTTAGTTGTGCGTCACGCTAATGCTGAAATACTGTTGTAATATTACCTTATTCATCAGGGCTTAAAGGCTCTTGTTCTGCGAGCATTTCTAGCAAGGATATTGCAACACCTACAAAGTCGGTGTCGGTAATTATTCCGATCAGCTTCTTACCTTCTACTACTGGCAGGCAGCCTATGCGATGCCGCTCGATGTGCTTAGCGGCTTGCCCAACTCCTGCCGCTGCATCTACGGTATGTAACTTGGTCAACATAATGTGTTTGAGCATTATTTGCTGTTCATGTGCGCGGCGCTGAGTTTCGGAAGTTTTGCTAAGGTTTGATTCTTGTGCGGCTAGCAAGGTTCGCTCGCTCACTAAACCAATAAGGTGTTGCTGACTGTCTACTATAGGGAGATGGCGAATTTTGTGTTCGTTACACAAGCTAATAGCTTCTTCAAGCGTGGTCTGCTCAAAAGCAGTATGCGGGTTAGTGGTCATGATGTCGGCTACTTTAATCATAACGATACCTCTTGTTGTTTTCTCTCCTTTAAATTTAGTGTGTTAGCCAGAAAAGAGCTTGATGGAAATCAAGCTAATTAACGGCTTTGTAAACGGTTTATTAAAGTTGTTGTCTAGCTAGAGAAATTAACAAAAAATCGCTATATTTTTTGCAAAATAAGCGATCTTCTGCTGCAAGTGTTACTAGTTACATGCTAGATATACTGGGCGTGATGGCGCTATTTCAATTTGTCTAGGTTATTGCTAAAAAAGTGTTTGGAATAAACGGTTTGCATAGTCGTCTGTCATACCCGCGATGTAGTCTGCAATCACTCTGGCTTGGCTTTCGTTGTCTTCACCTGCTTGCAACCAACGGCTGCGAGTATTGATGGGCAGTAAACGCTCTGGATCGCTGGCAAAAGCTTGAAATAACTCCATAACCACTTGCTGGCCTTTAAAGCGAACCATTTCTATCTCAGGTGTTTGAATCACATAGTGCAATACAAAGCGTTTTAATACATCTAGCGCTTGCGCCATGGGAGGGGCCATTTTCGCCTGATAGTCCAACTGAGGTTCGTCAAACTTTTCTTGGGCTTGTAAGCTTATAGCGGTGATAAACCCATTCACAAGGCTGCCAATAGCGTCTTTTTGATCGTAGTGATGTCGGCTAAATAACTTAACCGATAGCCCGCCTATTTCATCAGCTAGCCAGCAATCTTTTATGTCGGCAATGGCCGAAGCTACCTGTTCTTGCCAGTCGTGTCGGCTAACTATGCCCATCACAATGGCGTCTTCTAAATCATGCACCCCATAAGCAATGTCATCAGCTAGCTCCATTATCGAGCAATCTAGCGATTTGTAGTTACTTTTACGGTGATGAGTGTCGCCTAGGCTGCGGCTACTTTCAAATAGAGTTCTATCACTTTGGCTTAAGCTCTCAAGCACCCAGTTGTAGAGGCGTTTATCATCATCATAAATACCTTTAGCTGGCGCCCAGTCCGCCACTTTTAACTGCCGAAAGCTTTTGGCTACTGGTGGCAGCGGGTTTCTTTGCAATTGGCTGAGTAGGCAGGGGTATTTCATTATGCCTAACAGGGTTCGCCGAGTAAGGTTCATACCATTTGCGCGAGTATAAGGTTCAAGCTTGGTAAGAATACGAAAGGTTTGTGCGTTGCCCTCAAAACCACCGTCGTCACGCATCATGTAATTGAGTGCTACTTCTCCACCGTGGCCAAAAGGTGGGTGGCCAATATCATGCGCTAAGCAAAGGCTCTCGATAAGATTAAGCTCGGGCAATAGCTTATTTTGAGGTTGATTGTTGGCGCTAATATGACCAACAATGCCAGTGCCAATTTGCGCTACTTCCAAAGAGTGGGTGAGGCGAGTACGATAGAAATCGTTGTTGCCTATGCTTAGGACTTGGGTTTTGTTTTGCAGGCGACGAAACGCTGCGGAATGCAAAATTCGCGCTCTGTCGCGCTGCCATACGCTGCGATGATCGTTACGTCTTTGGTTTTGTTCTTCGGCGTATCTTGCTGTTCCAGCTTGCTGGCTTAGTTCACTCATTGCACGCTCCCAAATTGCTTAATACCAATCGTACTAAGTAACTGTTCATTCTATCTGGCTAAAATACTCGACAATTGCGTTAGAATTTTTGATTGTAGAATAACTACTTATCGAAAAATTCTGCCTTGTTCTCGAGTATTTTTCCTGCGTTATTTCTGATCACTTACTTAATGTGATTGGTACAAGCTCTACATTACAACAGATTTTCTAAAAATAACATGACCTTAAGCTGATGTTGTTGGCTAAGTATTAGGCAATAAAAAGGGTGCTAAAGCACCCCTGTTGAATGGTATTTAAGTTTGCGGCCTTTAATTTGTTTGGCGATACCCGTCCAAGAACGTTCCAATACGGCCAATGGCTTCACGTAATTCTTCTTCACGAGGCAAAAATACAATGCGGAAGTGATCGGGCTTAGTCCAGTTAAAGCCAGTTCCTTGCACAACTAAGATTTTTTCTTGCTGAAGTAAATCTAAGGCAAATTGCTGATCGTCTTTGATATTGAACTTATTCACATCCAGTTTGGGGAATAGGTACATTGCGCCTTGTGGCTTTACGCAGCTTACACCGGGAATGTCATTGAGTAGTTGCCAAGCGAGGTTACGCTGTTCATACAAACGACCACCGGGCACGATGAGCTCGTTAATACTCTGATAACCCCCCAGGGCGGTTTGAATAGCATGTTGTACCGGCACATTGGCACACAAGCGCATTGAGGCCAACATATCTAAGCCATCGATGTAATCTTTAGCGCGATGCTTAGGGCCACTTACCAGCATCCAACCCGAGCGGAAACCACAGACTCGATAAGCTTTAGATAAACCATTAAAAGTTAGCGTTAGAACGTCATCAGACAAGGTAGACAAAGGTACGTGCTGGGCTTCGTCGTAAATGACTTTTGAATAGATTTCGTCGGCAAACAAGATTAGGTTATGCTGACGCGCCAACTCCACTAACTCTAGAAGTAACTCTTTACTATAAACAGCACCAGTAGGGTTGTTAGGGTTAATTACCACTAAGCCTTTGGTGCGAGGAGTAATTTTGCTGCGAATGTCTTCAATGTCTGGGAACCAGCCTGCTTGCTCATCACATTCGTAATGCACTGGGTTACCGCCAGATAGGGTTACCGCGGCTGTCCATAATGGGTAATCGGGAGCTGGCACTAACATTTCATCGCCATTATTAAGCAGCGCTTGCATGGCCATTACGATTAGCTCACTTACACCGTTACCTAAATAGATATCTTCTAGGGTAGTAGTGCGTAAGCCTTGCAGTTGATAATGATGCATCACCGCTTTGCGGGCAGAGAATAAACCTTTTGAGTCACAGTAGCCTTGGGCGGTAGGTAGGTTATGAATAACATCTACCAGAATTTCTTCGGGGGCTTCAAAATTAAATTCGGCAGTATTGCCAATATTTAATTTGATAACACGGTGGCCGTCTTCTTCGAGGCGTTTTGCTTGTTTCAGCACTGGACCACGGATGTCGTAACATACGTTGTCTAGCTTATGTGACTTCTCTATTTGATACATGATGATAATGGGTCCCTTTACAATAAACGTATTAACTTATTTTTTTCGGTAGCATGCAAGTGTTTAGGCAAGCTAATTACGCTTTTTCAGGATTTTTTATTAGGAAAGCGCAGAACCACCTTAGATGGTGATAAACTGACGGCGCAACATAATTGACTACTACGAGACTATGTTAGAACTCAAACACTTAAAAACCTTACAAGCCTTAAGAGAAACCGGCTCTTTGGTGGTAGCTGCTCAGCGTTTATGCTTAACTCAATCGGCTCTTTCGCATCAGCTCAAAGAGTTAGAATCGCGCATTGGGGCGAAGCTGTTTGTGCGTAAAACCAAGCCTTTGCGTTTTACTATGGCAGGCTTACGGGTGTTAGAGTTAGCAGATAATGTGCTAGAGCAAGTTCAACATACCGAGCGTGAACTAGCCCGTTTAGTCGGTGGTCAAGCGGGGCGTTTGCACCTAGCCATTGAGTGTCATAGTTGCTTTAACTGGTTGATGCCTGCTATCGATAATTACCGAGGTTTGTGGCCAGATGTTGAGTTAGATTTTAGCAGCGGCTTTAGTTTTGAACCCTTACCAGAACTCGCCCAAGGGCAACTGGATTTAGTGATTACTTCAGACCCCCAGCCCAGTGAAGGCATTGTATTTTCGCCATTGTTCTCTTATCAGCCAACACTAGCTTTAAGCCCTAATCACCCTTTGGTAGACAAGCCGATAATAGAAGCAGAAGATTTTGCCAATCAAGTACTCATTTCTTACCCAGTAGATACTCATCGTTTAGATCTGTTTAATCTGTTTTTAGACCCGGCCGGCGTTGAACCGATAGCAGTACGTAAAGTGGATATGACTATTATGATGATGCAGCTGGTAGCCAGTGGCCGTGGGGTTGCTGTATTACCTAATTGGGCGCTCACCGAGTATGTGAATAAGGGCTATATTGTTACGCGTGAGTTAGGGGACGGAAAGTTGTGGCAAAACTTGTATGCGGCGCGCCATGAAAGCCATCAAGACAGCGCCTATATCGAAGCGTTTTTAGATATCGCCCGGGAGCATTGTTTTAGCCATCTCGATGGTATTAAAGCTATCGGTGATAAATAACCAACGGCTAAATAGGATCTACAGCGATTAGTTGGTTATCAAACATGTTTTTGATTAAGCCAACAAACTCATCAATGAATTGCTGTTGCTGCTGGGTGGGGCTAGACATCCATACTCCAGAGAGAACTTGTTCTAAGTCGTTTACTATTGCGTCTATCTCACGAATAACCGTAAAGCGGTGTTCACTGTCTAAATGCTCATGTTGACGACAAACCAACATCACGCTTTCTGATAGTTGCTCAGAGACATAGTCGCAGATAGTTAAGGGATTTTGGTGCGCTTGCGTATGCTCAAACAGCGCTAAGTTATCTGTTAAAAATCCAATTAACTGAATGTAACCTTCACTATCAGTTACCATCGTACGCATTTCCTCTCTTAAAAGTATTAACTCTAGTGTATAACGAATAAGCGCGAATACAACATGCGCTAAGACACATTTGTTAACACTTACAGGGTTTGAGTGAGCTCAGCCGAATGAATATAGGCTTGTAAGCAGTTACTTGGCAAATATAAGCGCGGATTAGCACGGCGTAAGTCGCGCAAATGATATTCCAATAAGCGTTTATCTATTGGTGTATTGCTTTCGGTTTGTTGTAACCACTGTACCAAGCTTTGAGTATTTTGTTGGAAGCCCTGTTCTAAGCCAGCAATTTGTTGTTTGGTTTTAAGCATTTCTTCAACAGTAAGCGGCGAGCGTTGCACCATATTTATGAGGTAAGGCGTAAGTATACTCGCTTGCTTCATGTAGCTATCGTTCACTGGTACCGGTGATAACCTTAAGTTTTGTTGGCGCTCCAGCTGGCCACAAATATGGTTGGCTTTAAGCAGCGCCACAGTTTGCTGAATAATTTGGTTGGTATCAAAGCCTTCGCCATACATCTCATGAATGCCAGTGGCTAAATCGTGCTTAGCTAAACGTACTTTGTGAAAGGTGAGTTGCTCTCGGGTAAATAATCTAACTCGGCTAGGTGCTGCCGGTCGCGGCACAATAATCGCGATTTGATTACGTTTTTGCTCAAAGTACAAATTGGCTATTGCATGTTGTTGCTCACTAATGCTGATAAGCTGGCCGCTAATTTGGCAGCCCACAGATTTAGGGACATCACCTAAATGGCTGGCACTTACGTATTGATGCGGGTAGTCGGGCAGTGCTTGAATTTGTCCTAGTTGGCGCTGCATAAAGTGAGTTGCGATAGCTGCGCGACATATCGCGTCTTCGCCAATCGCAGGCGGATTCAATACCTTCCAGCCAATCAACACAGCAGTAAGCAGCAACAAGCTGCTACTTATTGCTATTAAGGGTTGACGCCGAATGATCATGTTGGCCTCACAAGACAAAGAAAAACACAGATAGTTAAGTTATCTGTTACTTGCCGAAAAACTAAAGACATTATTGAAAGTATAGCCCATACATCGTGTCGTTAAGGAGCAATGTACGGACTAGTTTTAAGCTATTTGGCGCTTGAACGGAGGTTGTTCGGCCAGCTCAACAGTGCCTTTGGGCTTGCTGCAACAGCTAAGGATTTGTCCTTTAGGAATGTTAGCTAAAGGCGTGTGGCTATATTCCACTTCGCCTTTTACTAGGGTGGTTCTGCAGGCGCCGCACACACCTTCGCGGCAATGATACTCTGGCGTAAAGCCTGCTTGTTCATACGCTTCTAAGATGCTTTTGTGGTGGCTATCAACCACCACTTCTATTCCGCCTGCAATAACGCGGCCTTCTTTTTGAGACATTACAGCTCAAAGTCCTCGAAGTCGTCGATATCAATACTGGAGTCAATTTGCCCTACTAAGTAAGAGCTAATCTCAGCTTCTTGTGGTGCCACTTGTACGTTGTCTGATACCAACCAAGAGTTAATCCAAGGGATAGGGTTGCTGCGATCTTCAAAGCAAGGTAACAAACCTACAGCCTGCATGCGGGTATTGGTAATGTATTCAACGTATTGGCAAAGAATGTCTTCATTTAACCCAATCATCGAGCCATCTTTGAAGAGGTATTTTGCCCATTCTTTTTCTTGCTCTGCGGCATCGGTAAACATGCGCCATGCGTCTACTTCACACTCGGCAGCAATTTCGGCCATTTCTGGATCGTCTTTGCCTTCGCGCATTAGGTTAATCATGTGCTGAGTACCAGTTAAATGCAGTGCTTCGTCACGGGCAATTAGCTTAATGATTTTGGCGTTACCTTCCATTAATTCGCGCTCTGCAAAGGCAAATGAACAGGCAAAGCTTACGTAGAAGCGAATCGCTTCAAGCACGTTCACCGACATTAAGCAAAGATATAACTTTTTCTTAAGCTCTCGCACGGTGATGTTATGAACAACACCATCAACCTCATGCTCTCCTTCACCATGTAGGTGGTAAATAGAGGTGGCTTGAATCAGATCGTCGTAGTAACCGGCAATGTCGTTAGCGCGTTTGATGATCTCTTCATTTTCCATGATGTCATCAAATACTTCACCAGGATTACCCATTACATTACGGATAATGTGGGTGTATGAGCGAGAGTGAATGGTTTCACTAAAGGCCCAAGTTTCAATCCAGGTTTCTAACTCTGGCAAACTAACCAGTGGTAACAAAGCCACGTTAGGCGAGCGGCCTTGGATACTATCAAGCAGTGTTTGGTACTTAAGGTTACTAATAAAAATATGCTGTTCGTGTGCCGGCAGCTTGTTGTAGTCAATACGGTCACGGCTAACGTCTACTTCTTCTGGACGCCAGAAGAAAGACAGTTGTTTTTCGATTAGTTTTTCAAAAATCTCATGACGCTGTTGGTCATAACGGGCCACGTTTACAGGCTGACCAAAGAACATGGGTTCTTTGGTAGCGTCGTTGGCATTTTGAGTAAAAATTGAGTAGCTCATCTACATTTTTCCTAAAAATTTCTTAATGCGCTTTAGCGCGTAAACTTGGCTTAAATCTTACATGCTCCGCCAGCGCAATCATCATCTTCTGGCTCTGGTTTTACATCATTATGTTGATCGCTAGCACCGTCGCGAGTGTTATGGTAGTACAGCGTTTTAACCCCATATTTGTATGCAGTGAGTAAGTCGGCAATCAGCGTCTTCATGGGCACGCGGTTGCCTTCAAAGCGGGTAGGGTCATAATTAGTGTTGGCCGAGATACTTTGGTCAACAAATTTCTGCATTAGGCCAACTAGCTGCAGGTAACCTTCGTTACTAGGAATATCCCACAGTAACTCGTAGTTTTGTTTAAGCGTTTCAAACTCTGGCACAACTTGTTTCAAAATACCGTCTTTACTGGCTTTAACGCTAATAAAACCGCGTGGAGGCTCAATACCGTTAGTTGCATTTGAGATCTGACTGGAAGTCTCTGACGGCATTAAGGCTGAAAGCGTTGAGTTGCGTAAACCGTAAGTGATAATTTCTTTACGCAGCTCTTCCCAGTCGTAATGGAGCGGCTCGTCACTCAGTTTATCGAGAGACTTTTTGTAGGTATCAATGGGTAAGATACCTTGTGAATAGGTAGTCTCGTTAAACATTGGGCAAGCGCCTTGCTCTTTGGCTAAGCGCATAGAGGCCTTAAGCAACCAGTATTGAATCGCTTCAAAGGTGCGGTGAGTCAGGTTGTTGGCACTGCCATCGCTATACTTAGTGCCATTTTTAGCTAGGTAGTAGGCGTAGTTGATAACACCTATTCCTAAGGTACGACGACCATCAGAGCCTTTCTTAGCGGCTTTGATTGGGTAATCTTGATAATCTAGCAGGCTATCTAAAGCACGAACAGCAAGGTCAGACAGTTCTTCTAACTCATTTAAGTCTTCAATAGCGCCTAAGTTAAAGGCCGAAAGAGTACAAAGGGCAATTTCGCCATTTTCATCATGTACGTGTTGTAGCGGCTTAGTGGGTAAGGCAATTTCTAAACATAGGTTAGATTGGCGAACCGGTGCTTGTGCTGGGTCAAATGGACTGTGAGTATTACAGTGGTCTACGTTTTGAATGTAGATACGACCCGTTGAGGCGCGCTCTTGCATTAGCAACGAGAACAAATCAACAGCTTTTATTTGCTGTTTACGGATGCTTGGGTCTTGCTCGTATTTCACATACAAGCTTTCAAACTTGTCTTGGTCTTCAAAGAAGGCATCGTAAAGCCCAGGCGCATCGCTTGGCGAGAATAAGGTGATGTTTTCACCTTTAACCAAGCGTTGGTACATAAGCTTGTTAAGCTGCACACCGTAGTCCATGTGACGAACTCGGTTGTCGTCTACACCACGGTTGTTTTTGAGTACTAAAAGTGATTCTACTTCTAAGTGCCAAAACGGGTAGAAAATAGTGGCTGCACCGCCGCGAACTCCGCCTTGAGAACAACATTTAACCGCAGTTTGGAAATACTTATAAAACGGAATACAACCAGTGTGGAAGGCTTCACCACCGCGAATTTCACTGCCTAGGGCGCGAATACGGCCAGCGTTAATACCAATGCCGGCACGTTGAGAAACGTAAGTTACGATTGAAGAAGCTGTGGCGTTAATTGATTCTAAGCTGTCGCCACACTCAATCAATACACAAGAGCTGAACTGGCGAGTTGGGGTTCGTACGCCCGACATGATTGGCGTAGGTAACGAGATTTTAAATTTAGACGTCGCATCGTAGAAGCGACGGATGTAGTCAAGGCGCACCGATTTGTCGTAGTGAGCAAATAAACATGCTGCTACCAAAATATACAAGAACTGGGCACTCTCGAAAATCTCACCAGTCACGCGGTTTTGTACTAGGTATTTACCTTCAAGTTGCTTAACTGCGCCGTAAGAGAAGTCCATATCACGCCAATGGTCGATAAAGTCGTCCATTTGGGCAAATTCTTCTGGGCTGTAGTCTTTAAGCAAATGCATGTCGTAGCGGCCAGCTTCACACTGTTTTACTACGTGGTCGTATAGTTTTGGCGGCTCAAATTGACCATAGGCTTTTTTGCGTAAATGGAATACTGCTAAGCGGGCTGCCAAAAATTGGTAATCCGGCGTTTCTTGAGAGATTAAATCTGCCGCAGCCTTAATAATGGTTTCATGAATGTCTTTAGTGGCCATGCCATCGTAGAACTGGATATGAGACTTAAGTTCTACCTGCGATACCGAGACATTTTTAAGGCCTTTGGCGGCCCAAGTTATCACTCGGTGAATCTTGTCTAAGTTGATCGCTTCTTGTTTACCGCTGCGTTTGGTTATCAGAAGATCTTTATTCATGAAGGGGTGGCCCTGTTATCCTAATTTCGCTACTGCTTATCTAGTAGTGCTATTTTTCCTTAGCCACTAGATATAGTGTTTTCAAATTTTATCGATACAAGATAATGAGGTTTTGGCTTTTTCGCAAGTCTTGGAAAAGTTGAAGATATTGTGTATAACTTGCAAATAACTTCAGTATGTTAGTATTCACTAACTAGCTGTATCTACAAGCTGACTAGCTTGCATTAATGCAAGTTTTTTTTCGCTAAATTTTACTTTAAAAATTTATTTTTATAAAACTTGAACTTGCTTACAAATCATCCAGCCAGTCGCTTATTGTTTGTTCGAGATGCTCACTTTTTTGGCAGTGTAAATCGGCCGCCCATTGCTCAAACTGATCCTGCTCAGACAGATAACCCCAAAGGGCTAGTAGGGTAGTCATATTGGTGTTATTGCCTGCTTGAATATCGCGCTCTGCATCGCCTACATATAAACAACGATCAGGCTTAATATTAATGGTGTCGCAAGCTAGTAACATGGGCGCAGGATCGGGTTTACGTTGTGGCAGTGTATCACCGCCAATTAGTACCGCCGACTGCTCAAACTCGGGAAAAAAGCGAAGTAACTGCTTACTTAAGCCTTCTGGCTTATTAGTAATAATCCCCCAAGGGATGTCGTTTTGGTTAAGCCATTGTAATGCTTGTTTAATACCGGGGAAAAAATCGGTGCCTTGGCAGATGTTCTGCTGGTAGTAATCTAGCAGCTGCTGGCGCAGTTCTGCTTGTGGCTGTTGTTCCCAACTACTGCCAAAACCTGCTTTTAGCAGACCGATAGCACCGTGAGAGCTAAGCTGGCGCGCTTGGGCTAAGCTGAGTGGCTTTAGTTGGTGTTGCTCAAGCACACTATTCGCTGCTGCACCCAAATCCGGTGCGGTATCAAGTAAGGTACCATCAAGGTCAAATAACACCGCTGCTTGCTTGTTCATTATTACTCCGGCTTGGCTAATTGCACCATATAGTTAACATCTACGTTTCGGCTTAAGCGAAAGCTTTCAATTATAGGGGTAAATTGAACACCACTAATGGCTTCGCTACGTAAGTTGCTTTGGTCGGCCCAAGCTAGTAGCTCGGAAGGGCGAATGAACTTGTCATGTTGATGAGTGCCATCAGGTACAATTTTTAATAACTTTTCTGCAGCCAGAATCATATAAAGGTAGGCTTTTGGCGTTCGGTTAATGGTAGAGACAAATACTTTGCCACCCGGTTTTACCATGCTGGCACAAGCAGCAATTACTGAACCTGGGTCCGGTACGTGCTCTATCATCTCCATGCAGGTTACTACATCGTAGTGCGCTTGATGTGACTCGGCATGCGCTTCTGCGGTGGTTTGTAAGTAGTTAAGTTGGCTACCGGTTTCTAAAGCATGTAGCTTGGCGACTTCAATTTGTTCTTTGCCCATATCTATAGCAGTAACGTCGGCACCACGAACAGCCATGCTTTCGGCTAAAATGCCGCCACCGCAGCCTACATCGAGTACTTTTTTGCCGAATAAGCCTGCCGCGCCACGTTCAATGTAGTCTAAACGCAGTGGATTGATTTGGTGTAGGGTTTTGAATTCCCCTTGTTTATCCCACCAACGCGAGGCTAAGCCTGCAAAATGTGCAATTTCTTGATGGTCAACATTTTCGTTGCTTTGAGGGTGTTCCATAAACTTGTCAATCCACATCAGTATTTGTAGGCATTATAAGAACTTGTTCAATGCAGTCACTAGCTTTTGTTCAATTCTTGAGTTTTTTCATTTTTCTAACTGAAAAGAGCGACATCAAGCCTGTTAAGGCCGTTATTTTATGGTAAAGTTTGCGATTACGCTTGGTAATAGTAAAAAGCAATAAAAACGAAGGATTTTGTCGTCTATGAGCGATCTTGCAAAAGAGATTACGCCGGTCAATATCGAGGATGAACTGAAGAGTTCGTACCTTGATTATGCCATGAGCGTTATTGTGGGCCGTGCCTTGCCAGATGTACGTGATGGTTTAAAACCAGTGCATCGTCGGGTGCTTTACGCAATGAATGTTTTGGGGAACGACTGGAATAAACCCTACAAAAAATCTGCCCGTGTGGTAGGTGACGTAATTGGTAAATATCACCCCCATGGTGATAGTGCTGTTTACGATACGATTGTTCGCATGGCGCAGCCATTTTCGCTGCGTTACATGTTGGTAGACGGTCAAGGTAACTTTGGTTCGGTGGACGGCGATTCTGCGGCGGCCATGCGTTATACCGAAATCCGTATGGATAAGTTAGCCCACTCTTTGCTGGCCGACTTAGAAAAAGAAACCGTTGATTTTGTACCTAACTACGATGGTACAGAGCAAATCCCTGAAGTACTGCCAACCCGTGTTCCTAACTTGTTGGTTAATGGTTCTTCTGGTATTGCGGTAGGCATGGCGACCAACATTCCACCACACAACTTAACCGAAGTGGTTAATGGTTGTTTGGCAATGATTGAAAACCCAGACATCACTATTGATGAGCTGATGGAATTTATTCCAGCGCCAGATTTTCCAACCGCCGGTATCATTAACGGCCGCGCTGGTGTTATTCAAGCTTACCGCACTGGTCGTGGCAAAGTGTCTATTCGTGCTAAAGCCGAAGTGGTTACCGAGAAAAACGGTAAAGAAACCATTATTGTTCACGAAATCCCTTACCAGGTGAACAAAGCTCGTTTAATCGAGAAGATGGCTGAGCTAGTTAAAGATAAAAAGCTAGAAGGTATTTCTGCTCTACGCGATGAGTCTGATAAAGACGGTATGCGTATTGTGGTTGAGCTGAAGCGTGACGCAGTGGGCGAAGTGGTACTAAACAACTTGTACTCACAAACGCAAATGCAGGTATCTTTTGGTATGAATATGGTGGCCTTGGATAATGGCCAGCCTAAGATATTCAACCTACAAGAAATGATCGAGTGTTTCATTCGCCACCGCCGCGAAGTGGTTACACGTCGTACCGTATTTGAATTACGCAAAGCGCGCGATCGTGCCCACATCCTTGAAGGCTTAGCCATTGCGCTAGCTAATATTGATGAGATTATCGAGCTAATCAAAACCTCACCAACGCCAGCAGAAGCAAAAGCTGCATTAGTGGCTAAAGGTTGGGATTTAGGTGCAGTAGCAGCCATGTTAGAGCGTGCTGGTGATGACGCCGCGCGTCCAGATTGGTTAGAAGCTGAATTTGGTATTCGTGATGGCCAATACTTCATCACACCAATTCAAGCTCAAGCTATTCTAGATTTACGTTTACACAAGTTAACCGGTCTAGAACACGAAAAAATTATTGGCGAATATAAAGAACTCCTTGATCTTATCGCTGAGCTACTTTTCATCTTAAATAATCCAGAACGTTTGATGGAAGTGATTCGTGACGAACTTGTCGAAGTGCGCGAGCAGTTTGGTGATGAGCGTCGCACCGAGATTTCAGCTAACAGCGCTGATATTTCTCTAGAAGACTTAATTAACGAAGAAGACGTGGTAGTAACGCTATCTCACGAAGGTTACGTTAAGTACCAACCACTGACTGAGTACGAATCGCAGCGCCGCGGTGGTAAAGGTAAAGCAGCAACCAAGATGAAGAATGAAGACTTTATCGAGAAACTGTTAGTTGCCAATACCCACGACACTGTACTGTGTTTCTCAACGGTAGGTAAGGTTTACTGGATGAAGGTTTACCAGTTGCCGCTGGCGAGTCGCCAAGCGCGTGGCAAGCCAATAGTTAACTTGCTTCCGTTAACTGAAGATGAACGCATCACCGCTATCTTGCCAGTACGTGAGTACCAAGAAGATAAGTTCATCCTGTTTGCTACGGCTAACGGTACGGTTAAGAAAACGCCGCTAACTGCGTTTAAACGTCCGCTATCAAGTGGTATTCGAGCTATCAACCTAAATGATGATGACAAGCTAATTGGCGTAGATATTACCAACGGTAATAACGAAATTATGTTGTTCTCTGATGCGGGTAAAGTGGTTCGCTTTAACGAGAAGCAACGTGATAGTGAAACTGGCGCTGTGAAGTTAGACCCAGAAACGGGCGAAGAGCTATTGGCATTGCGTCCAATGGGCCGAACTGCTGCTGGTGTTCGGGGTATTTCGCTTGAAGCAGGCCAGAAAGTGGTATCGTTGATTGTACCTACTGGCGACGGTGATATCCTTACGGCTACAGAAAATGGTTACGGTAAGCGTACCAAGCTTGATGAGTACCCAGCGAAGAGTCGTGCCACTAAGGGTGTTGTTTCTATCAAGGTGAGTGAGCGTAACGGCCTGGTGGTTGGTGCGGTTCAGGTAACCGAAGCGCAAGAAATGATGCTAATTACCAATGGCGGTACCTTAGTTCGTACTCGCGTAAACGAAGTGTCTTTGGTGGGGCGTAATACCCAAGGTGTTACCTTAATCCGTACTTCTGAAGATGAAAAAGTGGTTGGTCTTCAGCGTATTGATGAAATTGAAGACGACGAGTTAGAAGAGCTAGCTGAAGGCGAGCAGACAACTGAAGTGAGTGATGCAACTCCAAGCGAGGATGCACCAAGTGCAGACGATGCTGGCGAAGCAGAGCCTGAACAGCAGTAAGCTATAAATATAAAAACAACGGGCGGCTTTTAGCCGCTCGTTTTAGTTTTAAAAGAATATATGAACCACTGAGTGGTCGCACACAACATAGAGTAAGAGATGTAGCATGGACAAAATCTATAACTTTTGTGCTGGTCCTGCGATGTTACCTGAAGCGGTAATGAAGCAGGCGCAAGCCGAGTTTTGTAACTGGCAAGGACTAGGTGTATCGGTGATGGAAGTTAGTCACCGTGGTAAAGAATACATTGCGATGGCTGCTGAGGCTGAGCAAGATCTTCGCGATTTGTTAAACATTCCTGATAATTACAAAGTACTGTTTTGCCAAGGCGGCGGGCGTGGTCAGTTTGCAGCTGCTCCCCTTAATCTTTTAGGTGATAAAAAGTCGATCAGCTTTATTACTACCGGTCAATGGTCTAAAAGCGCGGTTGCAGAGGGCGAAAAGCACGCTCATGCTAGCGTGTTTGATGCACTAAGTAGCAATCAACAAGGACAAATTAGCGTTAAACCAAGCGCTGAGTGGCAACTAGATAACGACGCGGCTTATGTTCATTACTGCCCTAATGAAACCATTGAAGGCATCGCTATTGATGAGATCCCCGATGTAGGCGATATGGTATTAGTAGGCGATTTCTCTTCAACGATTTTGTCGCAACCTATTGATGTAAGTAAGTTTGGCTTAATTTACGCAGGTGCGCAAAAGAACATTGGTCCTTCCGGTTTAGCCATTGCTATTGTGCGTGATGACTTACTCGATAAGGCTCACCCATTAACACCAAACATTTTTAACTACAGCGTATTAGCGGGAAGCGATTCCATGTTTAATACACCGCCTACTTATTCATGGTATTTGGCTGGTTTGGTGTTTAAATGGTTAAAGCAGCATGGCGGATTAACTGCTATGGCTGAGAAAAACGCGGCTAAAGCCGAGTTACTTTACTCCTATATTGATAGTAGTGACTTTTATCAGAATAACGTTGCTCCTGAAAACCGTTCTAAAATGAATGTACCTTTCCAGTTAGCGAATAGCGAGCTTGATGCTGCCTTTTTAGCCGAGTCTGCGGCGGCTGGATTAGTGACTCTGAAAGGCCACCGAATTGTCGGTGGTATGCGAGCTAGCATTTACAATGCAATGCCAATAGAAGGTGTACAAGCCTTGGTAGACTTTATGGCCGACTTTGCTCTGCGCAATCGCTAAGGAATTCCCATGACCTGTGATTTTCATGCTTTAGCCAATCAAGGCATACAAGGTTTACAGCCTTATCAGGCGGGTAAACCAACTGACGAGCTAGAACGCGAGTTAGGCATTAGTAACATTGTTAAGCTTGCCTCTAACGAGAACCCTTTGGGCATGAGTCCACAGGCCTTGGCCGCGATTGAACAAGCGACTAGGGAACTCACTCGTTACCCAGATTCAAATGGCTTTTATTTAAAGCAAGCGCTGGCGGATAAATACGGTTTGGCTGCTGAGCAATTTACCTTGGGTAATGGCTCAAATGATGTATTGGATTTAGTTGCTAGAGTATTTGTTAGCAGCGAGCACGAAGTGGTGTTCTCTCAACATGCTTTTGTTGTTTATCCTATAGTGACGCAAGCAATCGGTGCTAAAGCGGTGGTTGTTCCTGCTAAAGATTGGGGGCATGATTTAGATGCTATGGCTGAAGCGATTACTGATAAAACTCGTATGGTTTTCATCGCTAACCCGAATAATCCAACAGGTACTTTTCTTAGCAGTGATGTGCTCTACGGCTTTATGCAAAAGGTGCCAGAAAATGTAGTGGTGGTTTTAGACGAGGCTTATTACGAGTACTTGCCTGACCATGAGCAAGCTCCATCAACAAGCTGGTTAGCACAGTTTAGTAACCTAGTGGTTACACGCACTTTTTCTAAGGCTTATGGTTTAGCAGGCTTGCGAGTTGGTTACGCGATTTCTAGCCCAGAGATTGCAGATCTACTTAACCGTTTGCGCCAACCTTTTAATGTTAATAGCCTTAGTTTAGTAGCGGCAGCAGCGGCATTAAATGATCAGCAATACTTACAGCAAAGTGTGGTTTTAAATCAACAAGGTTTAGCCCAGTTAGAAGCCTTTTTTAGCGAAAATAGTATTAGTTATATCCCATCTAAAGGTAACTTTATTAGCTTCTTAGCACCAAGTGGTGATGCTCAAGCTCTATATCAACAGTTGTTGCATAAAGGGGTAATTGTAAGACCGGTCGGGCCTTATCAAATGCCAGGTTATTTACGGGTAAGCATTGGTACTGAACAAGAAAACCAAACCTTTATTAACGCATTAAGCCAGCTAATTGGCACAAATTAATTAGAGATTTCGATACATGGAACAATTAACTTTACAGCCTATTTCTCGCATTAATGGTGAAGTAAACCTACCGGGCTCAAAAAGCGTATCTAACCGGGCATTACTACTAGCGGCTTTAGCCAACGGTGAAACAATATTAAGTAACTTGCTGGATAGCGACGATATTCGTCACATGCTAAATGCACTTAAAAAGCTAGGAGTAAGCTACCAACTTTCTGACGATCGTAGTCGTTGTAGCGTTACAGGTTTAGGGCGTGCGTTTAATGTGACTCAAGCTGAGGAGTTATTCTTAGGTAATGCTGGAACGGCAATGCGTCCATTATGCGCTGCGCTATGTTTAAGCCAAGGAGAGTTTACCTTAACCGGTGAACCGCGTATGGAAGAGCGCCCAATAGGCGCCTTAGTTGATGCCTTGCGCCAAGTGGGAGCCGATGTTACTTATTTAAAGAATGAAAACTACCCACCTTTAAAGATTAAAGGCACTGGCTTAGCGGGTGGCAAAGTGGATATCGATGGATCGGTGTCCAGTCAGTTTCTTACAGCGTTTTTAATGGCTGCGCCTTACGCCGAACAAGATACCGAAATTAATATTGTTGGTGAGCTAGTATCAAAACCTTATATCGATATCACCCTTAAAATGATGGCGGCTTTTGGTATTGAGGTTGAAAATGACAACTACCAACGCTTTATCGTTAAAGGCCAGCAAACCTATCAAGGTGCTGGTGAGTTTTTGGTTGAAGGCGACGCATCTTCCGCGTCATATTTTTTGGCAGCTGGCGCGATTAAAGGCGGCGAAGTTAAGGTTACCGGTGTAGGTAAAAAGTCTATGCAGGGTGATGTTTTGTTCGCTGACGTGTTGGCAGCGATGGGGGCAGATATAGAGTGGGGCGATGATTACATTATTGCTCGCAGTGGTGAGTTAAGTGCAGTAGATATGGATATGAACCATATTCCTGACGCAGCGATGACGATTGCTACCACGGCGTTGTTTGCGAAAGGCACTACTGCTATTCGTAATGTGTATAATTGGCGAGTAAAAGAAACTGACCGACTAGCAGCAATGGCAACCGAGCTTAAAAAAGTGGGAGCCATTGTAAACGAAGGACATGATTTTATTGAAGTTACCCCACCTGAAAATTTGAACCACGCAGAGATCGATACTTACGACGATCATCGCATGGCAATGTGTTTTTCTTTGGTCGCCTTGAGCGATACACCAGTGACAATTAACGATCCAAAGTGTACATCTAAAACATTTCCTGATTATTTTGAGCGCTTGAAGCAACTTAGCGAATAAAACGGTTGAAATGTGTTGATAACTTAGTTAGTCTTAAAAGAGTCACTTTTGTGACTCTTTTTTTAGGTTCGTACTTTGGCTCAAGCAATATGTTTGAGTTTATTAATATAAAGGCACTAAGCCATAGCATAAAGTACGGCAGAAACGGTAACTGGACTATGAATGTTTATACTGCGCGGCAGGCGATCCTAGATCGTCGACAGCGAGTAGTAGCCTACGAGCTACTTTTTCGGGATGGGCCTGAAAATGTCTTTCCTGACGTTGATCCACATGAAGCAACCTCAAAGTTGATTATCCGTACTCAGCTTAACGAAGGTTTGAGCGCTATTACTCAGGGTAAACCCGCATTAATTAACTTCTCTGAAGAAAGTCTTTATTCCGAAATGATTAAATTGCTGCCTAGTAAGCAGGTAGTGATAGAAATTTTAGAAGACATGAAACCGAGTGAAAAGCTATATAAGCGCTGCCAATCGTTGTTTCACCGAGGCTATCGCTTGGCATTTGATGATTTTGTGTATCGACCAGAATGGGAGCCGTACTTAAAGTTTGTTCGGCTGATTAAAGTGGATATACAGCGAACGCCATTTGATCAACTTGAACCACTATTTAGAGCCATAAAGTCGCGCAAAAACATCAAATTATTGGCTGAAAAAGTTGAAACGCAAACAGAGTACCAGCAAGCCAAAGAAATGGGTTTTAATTTCTTTCAAGGTTACTATTTTTGCCAGCCCGAAATGCAGGTGGCGAAGGACATTGATGCTAGCTATGTGATGATCTCTAGATTGTTTTATGCCGCCACCCGAGAAGACGTAAACATTAATGAAGTTGTACGTTATTTTGAGCGTGACACCGCTTTAAGTTATAAGTTGCTGCGCTTTGTTAACTCAGGAAGTCTCCCCATTGTAGAAGACATTGCCTCCATTAAGCAGGCAGTGGTTTATATCGGTAATGCCCAATTACGCAAATTGGTAGCTTTGTTAGCCAATGCCATGACATTAAGCCATAAGCCGCGAGAATTAGTAAGGTTATCGGTTCATCGGGCTAGATTTTGTGAATTGGTGGCCATGCGTAAATCACCAAGTATGCAAGAAACGGCTTTCTTATGTGGTTTGTTTTCCTTACTTGATGCCATTCTAGATAAGCCTTTATATGACGTTTTATACAGCTTACCTTTAGACCAAGATATTCGTGACGCCTTGTGTTCAGAGCAACCCTCAATGCTGCGAGCTATGTTACTGACCATTAAATCCTATGAAGAGGGGCACTGGTATAAAACAGAACGTTTGGCAGCACAATTACGGATGGACTACACCCAAGTAGAGCAGTTAAATCTGCAAGCATTGCTTTGGAGTGAACAATATCAGTCGTTGATTGGGCAAAATTGAGCCAGCTCAATATAGGGTTTTGTCTACTTTAATTAAAATTGTGACTTAACAGCTTAATAAACTATGTTTTCGTGAATTAACTTGCACTCAGGTCAACTATTTTTATGAGGTTTTTGGTATGCTGTTGCGACTAAGAGTTTGGCGCAAAGAATGCCAAGCCAACGCGGTTTTAGGAGCTAAGTAGTTTGCGGTTGTGCCTCGTTAAATTCTTAACGTTGCTAGTGGTAGGTTGTTGTTGGTCGTTGGGCGTAAACGCCTATATTGTCAATGCGAGTGAATATCAATGGCTCGAAGATAATCCAGAAATCAGGGTTGCTGTTGTGGCAGACCGCTTGCCTCTGGAGACTGTCGATCAGGCTGGCACCCCGCAAGGTTATGCAGTTGAAGCGCTAAATCAACTGGCATTTCAAACCCGTTTAAAGCTTAAATATACAGCTTACCCTACTATTTCTGATGCAATTCTAGCCTTACAGCATGGCCATGTAGACATGCTCAGTAGTGCTAGTTCACATAGACGCTTAAACCCTTTTGTTCATTACTCCCTAACCACGTGGGTTCAGCCACTGGCGCTATTTCATCCTTTAGAGCAGGCGCGCATTTCAAGCATGCAACAGTTGACTGGACAACATGTAGCTACTGTGGCCGGAAGTAGTGCGCATGAAGTCTTGCTCAGTCAATACCCAGACGTAAAAATCATTGTGTATGCTACTTTGATTGATGCTATGCAATCGGTTGTACAACAGCAAAGTGTGGCGTTACTTGCGGGTAGTGATGAAGTTGCCGCCAATTTACGCGCTTATCCGCAATGGCGTTTACAGCAAGCTTTTCAACTTGAGCACGGCATGATGCATCGGTTCGCCATTCGGGAAGATTGGCAGCCCCTGGTTGATTTAATGAATCGCGGAATTTTGTCATTTGAAACCAATTATAATGAGCAAACCTATCGGCGTTGGCAGGCTTACTCTGCCCGTAATGAACACCTGGGACAGCTTTCTTATTGGTGGTTTTTAGGCTTATCGCTTTTCTTCGCTTGCGGGGCTTTGCTCATTGTATTGGTTCGTCGGCATCTTAAAAAAGCCAATAACAAAACAACGCAATTGCGTGAGCAATTAGATTATTGGAAAAACCATGATGAAGTTACCAGCTTACCTAATCGCCGACACATCACCCGCTTACTGACTAACTGGTTAGATGATGCTACGCCGTTATCGGTATTGATGTTTGATTTTCCAAGACAAAACGAAGTATTCGAAAACTTTGGTCAGCGTTTAGGTGAAGTCACTAAAGAAGCCTACGCTAAACGGGTACAAAAAAGCCTCCGTAAGCATTACCCCGAAGCACAATTAGCCTATTGGTATCACCATTATTTTGTTGTGGTTGTACCCAACGTAAATAAAGATAAAGACGTTATCGAAATTGCGAAGCAAATTGTGCAAAGCTGTCGTGGTTGGTTGCGTTTAGAGCAGTTGCAACTATTAACTCGGTGTCATGTGGGCTACTGTAGTTACCACCCAAGGCGTGAAGCCTTACATAGCGATACGCTATTGGCTAATACCTTTACCGCGCTAAATCACGCAGTTAAAACGGGGGTTAGCATTTGCCGCTATCGACCTGATTTGAGCCAAGCTGGCTTAGTCAAGCTCACCTTAGAATCTAAGTTGCGTCGCGCAATAGGTAATAACGAGTTGGATTTGTTCTTTCAGCCGCAATACTGCTTAAAAACCAATAAAGTTATTGGTGCTGAGGTTTTATTGCGCTGGTTTACTGCCGACGGAGCTATCTCGCCAGATGAGTTTGTACCGGTTGCCGAAGAAACAGGCTTGGTATTGCAGTTAGACAAGTGGGTATTTCAAAATGCCATGCGGTTTATGGCGCGTTTCTCTAGCCAACTACCCGAAGGCTTTAAGTTATCGGTGAACTTTTCTGCTGCCACTGTATCACTGGGTCATGCAGAGAAAATTGCGATCAACTATGCCAAGCAGTGGCAGGTTAATCCACAGCGTATTTGCATTGAGATCACCGAATCGGCAATGATGGAACAACCCACAGAAGCAAAAGCGAGTATTCAGCGGATGCGAGATGCAGGCTTTGGTATTGCCATTGATGACTTTGGTACCGGTTACTCATCAATGGCGTATTTGAAGCACTTACCGGTAACGGTGCTAAAAATTGATCGAGCCTTTGTAAACGGCTTAGAAGATAATCTTTCTGACCAACATATTGTTAAAGCGATGGTGATGATTGCTCGCAGTATGAAGTATCAAGTTTTGATCGAAGGTATCGAAACTCAGTTACAGGCTAACCTAGCTTCGGTATTAGGTTGTGAGCAAGCACAAGGCTATTTCTTTGCGAGGCCGCAGCCAGAAGCAGACTTTGTGAAGAACTATCTGCCTAAAACACCTACAAAAGAGAACCTTCGATTAGTTGTGAATTAATCTTGGCGCGGCTTTTGCTTTTCCCTGTATATCTTAAGAGTAATGCCATTTATCTGGCGGTAGAGGGAAATCATGAGAGTAGATTCGGCAAACCTATTTAGCGAACTGCAATCAATGGCTGGTGAAATGAAAACAGGCGGCATCGCCAACGACATTGCTATGCCAAGCAGCCAGTTAACGACCTCTTCGGTAAACAGCGATTTTGGCAACCTGCTAAAAGACGCAATAAATAATGTGAATGGCTTGCAATCTAATGCCAATGACTTGCGAACTCGCTTTGATTTGGGCGACCGTAGCGTGGGTATTGGTGATGTAATGATTGCCGCGCAAAAATCTAGCATCGCCTTTGATGCAACGGTTCAAGTAAGAAATAAGCTAGTTGATGCTTATAAAGAAATTATGTCCATGCCAGTTTAATACGGCTAGGAGAATATTGTGGCTAGCGAAGGAAGTAACGCAATGAGTCAAGAACCGGCACTATTAGGTTCAGATAGCGATGGTGAGAGCCTAGAGGCTACCGAGCAACAAAGCTCAGCCTTATCGTTTTTAAGTAATGGCGATGTGCTACGTCAGATCATTATGATTTTGGCCTTAGCAATTTGTTTGGCCATGGCCGTATTCCTATTGATGTGGGCGAAAGAGCCTGAGATGCGCCCGCTGGGCAATATGAACACTAGCGAGCTCGTCGAAACACTTGATTTTTTAGACGCTCAAAAAATTCCTTACACTATTGAAGGCAACACTGTATTAGTGAATGCCGAACAATATCAAAGCATTAAACTTAAATTGCGCCGCTCTGGGCTAACAGAAGCCGCTCCTGCCGGTGAACAAATTTTGCTTAATGATATGGGCTTTGGTGTTAGTCAGCGCTTAGAAGGCGAGCGATTAAAACTTAGCCGCGAGCGCCAGTTAGCCACCGCCATCGAACAAATGAAATCGGTGAATAAAGCGCAAGTGCTACTCGCTATTCCCAAAAGCAACGTATTTGCTCGCCGAGAGCAAAAGCCGTCTGCTACGGTAGTGGTAAACCTACGTGGTGGTAACGGGCTTAAGCAGGAAGAAATTGATTCTATTGTAGATATTGTGGCTTCTGCGGTTCAAGGCTTAGTGCCTACGCGCGTTACGGTGACCGATCAAAATGGCCGCTTGCTTAACTCAGGCAGTCAAGACCCACTATCTTCACGCACCCGCAAAGAATTTGAGATGGAACGTAAGCGTGAAGAAGAATACAAAGATAAAATTGACGCCATCATGATCCCAATTGTGGGTGTGGGTAACTACACCGCAGAAGTTGATGTGACACTTGATTTTACCGCGGTTGAGCAAACTCAAAAACGCTTCAATCCAGACCTACCAGCAGTGCGTAGTGAGTACACTATTGAAGATAACAACGTTGGTGCTGGCGCCATTGGTATTCCGGGTGCGCTGACTAATCAACCTCCCTTACCTGCTGATATTCCAGAGCAGGCTGGTGGAGCAAATAACCAAGTTCAATCGGGTAGCAGCCATAAAGAATCTACCCGTAACTATGAGCTAGATACCACCATTAGCCATACTCGCTCACAAGTGGGAACCCTAAGACGTTTAAGCGTATC
Organism: Agarivorans litoreus; assembly: GCF_019649015.1. NCBI lineage: Bacteria > Pseudomonadati > Pseudomonadota > Gammaproteobacteria > Alteromonadales > Alteromonadaceae > Agarivorans > Agarivorans litoreus. The sequence goes on from NZ_BLPI01000001.1 coordinate 3,796,759, forward strand.
AGTGGCCCTTGATTACAATAGTCAAGTTTCTGACTCTGGTGAAACTACCCGCGAGCCACGTTCTGCTGAGCAGATTGCTAGCATTCGTCGCTTACTACAGGGCGGTGTAGGCTTTAACCTAAGCCGTGGTGATACCTTAGAAGTGGTGAGTGTGCCGTTCTCTCGCCCTGAGGTCTTTACCGAAGCAGACTTGCCAGTGTGGGAACAAGCGTGGTTTTGGCGAGCAATGCGCATTGCAGGCAGCGTACTGGTATTAATTGTATTGATTGTTGCTGTGGTTCGTCCAATGCTGAATCGTATTCTGTCTAGTGGTGAAGAGGACGAACAGGCCGAAACGGACTTAGATGCAGCCTTAGCAGCCTACGAAAATGACGATGATTTACAGCTTATCTCTGCAGATAATACCGAAGTGGACTTTGGTATTCGCGATGGTCAGCTTAAACTGCCAGACTTACACAAAGATGAAGATATGCTGAAAGCGGTACGTGCGTTAGTAGCAAATGAACCTGACCTAGCAGCGATGGTGATAAAAGATTGGGTAATTAACGATGCCAAATGAAGATGAAGTGAATCCAGAGGAAGTTCTCGGTGATATGAGTGGTATTGAGCGCGCAGCCATTTTGATGCTGAGCCTTAATGAAGACGATGCCGCTACTATTTTCCGCCATCTTGAACCTAAACAGGTTCAGCGTTTAGGTATGGCCATGGCGTCTTTAGAGGACTTTTCGCATGAGCGAGTGGTTGCGGTTCATCGCTTGTTCATTGATGACATTCAAAAATACACCAATATTGGTATTGGTAGTCAGGACTTTGTTCGTAAAGCGTTAACAGCGGCGTTAGGTGAAGACCGAGCATCTAGCCTTGTTGATCAAATTATTATGGGTAGTGGCGCTAAAGGCCTAGATTCGTTGAAATGGATGGATGCGCGTCAGGTGGCCAATATTATTCAAAACGAACACCCGCAAATCCAAACCATTGTATTGTCTTACTTAGAAGCAGAGCAATCAGCTGAGATTATGTCGCAATTCCAAGATAAAGTGCGCTTAGACTTGATGATGCGTATTGCCAATCTTGAAGAAGTTCAGCCAGCAGCACTAACTGAGTTGAACGAAATTATGGAGAAACAGTTTGCTGGCCAAGCTGGCGCACAAGCTGCCAAGATGGGCGGCCTGAAAGCAGCGGCAAACATCATGAACTTCTTAGATACCAACATGGAAGGCATGTTGATGGACTCTATTCGCGAAAGCGACGAAGAGATGGCGCAACAAATTCAAGATCTTATGTTTGTATTCGAAAATTTGGTCGACATCGACGATCGCGGTATTCAAACCTTGCTGCGTGACGTACCTGGTGAGTTGCTACAAAAAGCGCTTAAAGGAGCCGACGATTCACTGAAAGACAAGATCTTCAATAACATGTCTAAACGTGCCGCAGAAATGCTTAAAGATGATCTTGAAGCTATGGGGCCAATTAAAGTTAGTGAAGTTGAAACTGCCCAGAAAGAAATTCTGTCGATTGCTCGACGCCTCTCTGAAGCCGGTGAAATTATGATTGGCGGTGGCGGTGGGGATGAGTTCTTATAAACATGAGCGACCAAGATAAAACGCCAGAACAAGGCAGCGAAGAGCTAGAGCAAAGCGCTCCAGTCGAAACGTCCAGCGAGATGATGGATGAAGACGAAATAGCAGCGCTTCTAGAGCAAAATGATGCTTCATCAGTCGTTGAAGCGCCTGCAGCAGAAGAGCAAAGTAGCGATGTAAGCGACGAACAAGCGGCGATTGACGCGATGCTAGCCGATGCAGCAGAACAGCAAAATATAGCGGCTGACCAGCCAGTCAATGAATTACCAAGTAATGAACAGGTACACTCTGAGCTAGCAGACGATATAGCGTGGCCTCTCCCTGACTTCACCGAATCCCACCATGTTGAAGAAGAGCCTACTAGCAACGTATTTAATATGAAGCCAGCGTGGTTCAACGAAGAACCCGTTGACGAAGAGCCTGAAATTCAATTTGAGCCGATGACTATTGAAGAGCTCGAAGCACTGCGACAGTCTGCCTACGAAGAGGGCAAAGCTGAAGGGAGAGCAGAAGGCCATCAAGAAGGTTTGGTAAGTGGTCATGAAGAGGGGCTAGAGCAAGGTCGAGCGGAGGGGCACCAAGAGGGGTTGGCCCAAGGTTTAAGCGAGGGGCAGCAGCAAATTGATCAGTTAAGCAGCCGTTGGCAAGGGCTTATCGATCAGCTTCATCAGCCCAGTAAACAGATAGATGAAGAGGTTGAGCAACAAGTGGTAGAGCTAGCCACTAAACTTGCTGCTGAAATTGTGCAAGTGGAGTTAGTGACTAATCCTAGCATTATTGCCAAAACCGTTAAGCAAGCTGTAGCAGCGCTGCCCTTGCAAAAACAACATATTCGCATTCATCTACACCCAGAAGACATGGCGGTGATTCAAGCTGTATTCCCGCCCGAAACACAAGAAAAGAAAAACTGGCAACTGTTAGCGGATGGCAGCTTAAATCAAGGTGACTGCTTAATAGAAAATGACCTTTCTTCAGTATCAGTAAATATGAGTGAAGTGATAAAAAAAAGTTTACAATCTTTTATTCGCCAAAATGGTCAAGACGATGACTTTGAGCCAACGACTTAAACGCTATAACACCGCGCATGTTCGCAACGCACCGACAGTGGCGGGAAAGTTAACTCGCGTAGTAGGCCTTACCTTAGAAGCGGTTGGCTGTCGGGCACCCGTTGGCTCTCTCTGTTCAGTAGAAACGCTTGATGGTTTTTTAGAAGCCGAAGTAGTCGGATTTTCTGGAGATAAACTCTTCTTAATGCCCAGTGAACAACTCACTGGCGTGTTGCCGGGGGCTCGCGTTATCCCCATGCATGAACACCACGGTATCCCTGTGGGTATGGAGTTACTTGGCCGCGTGATTGACGGGGTAGGTAAGCCGCTGGATGGTTTGGGTGACATTAACTGTAAGCAAACCACTAGTCTTAGTTCCGCGCGTTTAAACCCCATGGCTAGAAAGCCGATTAAACAGCCACTCGATGTTGGAGTTCGTTCAATTAATTCGGTACTTACTGTAGGACAGGGCCAGCGCATGGGCTTATTTGCTGGTTCTGGTGTGGGTAAGAGCGTGCTGATGGGCATGATGACACGTGGAACAACAGCCGACGTGGTGGTAGTTGGCTTGATTGGTGAACGTGGCCGAGAAGTAAAAGAGTTTATTGACGATATTCTTGGCGAAGAAGGGCGTCAACGGGCGGTGGTAGTGGCAGCACCTGCCGATGCTTCACCGCTTATGCGCTTAAAGGGCTGTGATACAACGTTAACCATTGCAGAATACTTCCGCGATCAGGGCTTAAATGTGCTGCTGCTAATGGATTCTTTAACCCGCTATGCCCAAGCCCAGCGTGAAATAGCCTTAGCTATCGGTGAGCCGCCAGCTACCAAAGGCTATCCACCATCAGTATTTGCCAAGCTGCCTAGATTGGTGGAACGCGCCGGTAATGGTGGAGAAGGGCAAGGTTCTATCACTGCTTTTTTCACCGTGCTTACCGAAGGCGATGATTTGCAGGATCCGATTGCCGATGCCGCCCGAGCTATTCTTGATGGCCACATTGTATTGTCGCGCGAGCTAGCCGACTCTGGCCATTACCCCGCAGTGGACATAGAAAAATCAATCAGTCGGGTAATGCCAGCAGTAACTAGCGAAGGGCACCAACAGCTTGCTCGGCAGCTAAAATCTCTCAATGCTTCTTATCAGCAAAACCAAGATCTTATTGCTATTGGCGCTTATCAGCGTGGCGCTGATAAGCGCATCGATTTGGCTATTGCTATGAAGCCACACATGGATCAGTTCTTGCAGCAAGAGATGAAAGAAGTAGTTGCTTATGACGAAAGTCTGACGCGGATGGAGCGAACCATGCAAATGGCTAACATTAACGCCCAAGGTCCTTTATAAGCAGCATGCAATTGGCTTAGTAGGAGAGGCGCATGGCAAGGCGAGCTTTATATTTAATGGTTGAGCGTTTGCAAGATCAAGAGCAAAACGCCGCGCGGGAAATGGCTGAAGCGCAGCAACAACTTAGCGAGTTTGAAGCACAACTTGCGCATCTCGAAGACTACCGACGTTCCTATCTTGAGCAAGCATTAGCCAAGGGAGTTGACGGTTTTTATGCGGACAGTTTTCACCAGTATCAATTGTTTATTCAAAAACTTGAGCAAGCCAGTGTCCAGCAAGGGAAAAGTATCGAGCAAGTAAAGAAAAACGTATTGCTTAAACGTAAGCAATGGCTTGATTTACAAGCTAAACGCAAGGCTATGGAATTACTAATAGATAAACAAGTTAAGCAAAAACTGCATAAACAGGCACGTGAAGAGCAAAAACTATTAGATGAATATGCGCTATATGCTCATCTTCGAGGTCAAGTGAGCTAATCGGCACGTTTAATGCTTTGATTTTTAGATAATGCTAGCGCACCTTCTAGATGTGGGGTGCGGGACAAATATTTTTATCGCAAGGGTAAGCAAATATATGGAATTACTGTTAACCGACACAGCCAATGCCAAACAGTTTTCTTCACTAGGAAGTGCAGCGCTTAGTCCCTCTGCGAAAAGTGAAGATTTTGCTAAACTAGTCAAAGAGTTAGAGAATCTTCCCAAGGCTGATAGCCCAGTAAAGCAAGCGATTGAAAAACAGCTTTCCGGCTCGAAAAGTAACGCTGGTGACAATACTGAAGCTGGTAAAGCTCAAAGCCCTAGTGATTTATTAAGACAGTTGGATAATGCCAAGCAAGCGGCCGATGGCATTGAGAAAAACCAAGTTGAAACTAAAAAAACCGCTGAAAAAGAATTGGCAAATGGTAGTGAAACCCCTGATAGTAAAGACACGACTAGCAGTGAAGAGTCTAGTAAGGGCAACTCCGTTGACCTTGAAACTCTTGGTGAAAATCAACAAAAACAGTCGTTTGTTGATAGTGACTCTGCCTTAAAACAAGAGAAAACAGCTGTTGGCGATGAAAAACTAGCTGGCGATAAACAACCGCTAGTTAATCAAGCAGCACAAAGCGGCAGAGAGTTGCCGCCTACTCAAGCAGAAGCAACTAAAGCACTTTCGAGTGATGCTAAAGACAGTAGCCAAGTGAACGGTGGAAAAGATGCTGCAGCTAAACCCGTTAAAGTAGATGTCGCAGCAACTGCTGGTTTACAAAACGCTCAAACAGCTGCCGTAAAAGAAGCGGTAGTAGAAGCTCAGAACGCTACTAAGTTAGAAACAATTGATAAAACCAGCGCTAGCCAAGAGCAAAGCAGCAATAAACAACAGCTCGCCGGTGAACCCGTGGACCCTAAAAAAGTTGCTGACAAAGACCAAAAGCTTGACGCAAGCAATGAGCGAATTACCAAAGAAAATGCACCAGCCCTAGTGGGTGAGCATAACAAAACCTCAAGTGCTAAAGATGGTGAGCGTATGGCTTCAAGCGCTAATGAAAAAGCGCCATTAGATAAAGTTGTTGCTACTGTTAGTCAAAGTGATGAGCAGAAAGTGGCTAAGGCTAAAGAGTCGGAGGTCGTCGCTTCTAGCAAAATAGAAAAAGCTCCCGTGGATAAATCCCTAAATGCTATACAAGACAAAGCGTTCGGAGATAAATCCCTAAACGTCGTTCAAGACAACGCTTCAGAAAAGCCATTATCTTTGGCAGAGCAAAATCGCCTAAAACAACAAGGTGAAGCTCAAGCAAATTATTCAGCGGTTAAACCTCATGTAGACCAAGAGGAAGCGAAGGCGAAAGAGCTTAATGCTAAATCAAGTGGCGAAGCCGTGATTGCCCAGCAAACTAATAAACTAAGCAACGAGCCTAAAGCTGGCGTTGTTGTTCAGCAGGGCACCAATACCAATGTTAACAGCAAAGTAAGTGCGGCAGATGTACCCCAGCAAAGCGACAAATTTGCTAGTGCCAGTATTGCTGCTGCAAGTAGCAAGCAATCGAGCAGTGAAAATGGTTCCGAGCATAAGGAACAGCAGTCACCGCAGACCCAACAACAGGGATTACCGAACCAAGCTGAAGCTACTCGCCCACAAGAACACCACAGTATTTTTAGAGCCGCTTCGGGCGCCGACGTGGTGGCTCGGGCAGAGCAGGGAAGTAATGAGGCTGCACTAAAACAAGCTCAGCAAGCTAACCAAGTTAATGATAAAGCTATGCAGTTCAATGAACGTTTGAACCCTGCGCAATATCAAGCGCCAGCTGAGTTAAACCAACGGGTACAATACATGTTAAGCCAGGGCATGCAAAAGGCTGAGATACGCTTAGATCCTGCTGAGTTAGGAAGCATGCAAATACGCTTGCAAATGACCCAAGATCAACAGGTATCGGTGCAAATTCAAGTACAAACGCCACAAGCGCGTGAAGCTTTAGAGCAAACCATGCCACGTTTGCGTGAGATGTTGCAGCAACAAGGCATTGAGCTGGGGCAAAATCAGGTTAGTCAACAAAACCAAGGCAGTGCTTCTCAGCAAGGTGGCGGGCAAACAATGGCTGGCGGACAATCGCTTAATGCCGAGCAGATTGATGACGCAACTGAGCAAGACATGAGCACATTGTTGGCGAATCAAGCAAACAGTAATGGCATTGATTTTTATGCCTAGTTTATTTCTATGAGGTGCTATTGAAGCGCCTCTTAACTATGTAATAATAAAAACAGTTTAGCGATAATTTCATGGAAGCATAGATGGCTGAAGAATCAGAATTAAAAGTAGAAGATGGTGAAGGTGGCAGTAAAAAGAAGCTGATTATCATTATCGCTATTGTTGCCGTGTTAGTCATTGGTGGCGTGGTGGGCTTTTTGTTGATGGGAGGTGACTCAGAGGAAGCTCCCGCAGCAGCCGAGCCGGCAGAAGAAGCCACGTCAACGGTAACACATACCGCTCTTTACGTAGGCATGCCAAGACCCTTTGTATTCAATATTGTGGGCGATAACCGGGACCGTTTAGTACAAATAAAAGTACAATTGTTGGTTCGCGGTACCGTTAATGAAGAAGCTGCAAAACTGCATATACCGTTGATTGAGGGGACTTTGTTGAGCGTATTTAGCTCGGCAACAGTAGAAGATTTGTCCACTCAAGAAGGTAAAGACAAGATGCGCGAGAATTCGCTAATTGAGACACAAAAAGCATTAAAAGAAATAACCGGTAAAGTAGTAGTAGAAAAAATTCTATTTACTGGCTTTGTAATGCAATAAAGGACCAACGTGAGCGATTTATTAAGCCAAGACGAAATCGATGCGCTGTTACACGGCGTTGACGATATAGAAGAGGACATCATAGAGCCGGAAATGTCTGGCAGTGTGGTGGAATTTGACTTCTCTTCTCAGGATCGAATCGTTCGGGGACGAATGCCAACCCTTGAGTTGGTTAACGAGCGTTTTGCCCGTCATATGCGAATTAGCCTGTTTAACATGATGCGTCGTACCGCAGAAGTGTCGATTAATGGCGTGCAAATGATTAAGTTTGGTGAATATGTTCACACTTTATTTGTACCTACCAGCCTAAATATGGTCCGTTTTCGTCCCTTGAAAGGAACCGCCTTAATTACCATGGAAGCACGTTTGGTGTTTATTTTGGTAGAGAACTTTTTTGGTGGTGATGGCCGTTATCATGCAAAAATTGAAGGCCGAGAATTTACGCCTACCGAGCGTCGCATTATTCAAATGCTGCTAAAAATTATTTTTGAAGACTATGTCGAAGCCTGGGCACCAGTGATGGATGTTGGTTTTGATTATTTAGATTCAGAAGTAAACCCAGCCATGGCAAATATTGTTAGCCCAACTGAAGTGATAGTGGTTAGCTCGTTTCATATTGAATTAGATGGTGGCGGCGGCGATTTTCATATTGCTATGCCATATTCAATGTTAGAGCCAATTCGGGAACTGTTGGATGCAGGGGTACAAAGTGACAAACAGGATACAGACCAACGTTGGAGCTCTGCACTGAGTGATGAGATTATGGACGTACCTGTTGGTCTACATACTAAGTTGCTAGAAACAACAGTCAGTTTACGTGAGCTGATGGAATTAAAAGCGGGCGACATTATTCCGGTGGAAATGCCTGAAACAGCTATGTTGTATGTAGAAGATTTACCAAGCTACCGAGTAAAACTTGGTAGAAAAAATGAAAAAATGGCACTAAAAATTGATACTCAGTTAAAACGTCCCGATACAGTGAAAAGTGATCTGGAATTGGTGGTAAGTAGCCGCCGCTCATCCACGGGCGAAGAGTAAGGTAATAAGGAAAAAGTATGAGTGATCAAGATGATATGGCTGATGAGTGGGCAGCAGCAATGGCCGAGGCCGAGCCTGCACCACTTGAAGATTTTGTCGATGAATCAAAACCGATAACCGAAGAAGAGCAACGTAAGCTTGATTCGATTATGGACATTCCTGTAACTATTTCTATGGAAGTAGGCCGCAGCAATATTAGCATCCGTAACCTGTTACAACTTAACCAAGGTTCAGTGGTAGAGCTAGATAGGGTTGCCGGTGAACCATTGGATGTTTTGGTAAACGGAACGTTGATTGCGCATGGTGAAGTGGTAGTTGTAAATGATAAGTTTGGTATTCGCCTTACCGACGTTATTAGCCAAACCGAACGCATTAAAAAGCTCAAGTAATGCAAAAAGTTCTCGCATTCATCATTACAGCTGGCTTCAGTTTGCCAGCTTTAGCTGAACAAGAAACTACTTCTCCTCCCAATAGCCAAGTTGAACTGCTTTCGTGGGTGATGTCTTTGGCCCTAGTCCTGGTGACTATTTTTGTTTGTGCATGGGTGCTAAAAAAAACGCGCCTTAGTCAGTTTGCTGGCGGCCAGTCTAAAGTGGTGACTAATTTGGCTTTAGGTACTAGAGAGCGGGTGATGGTTGTTGAAATTGGTGAGCAGCAGTACTTAATTGGTGTTACTGCCCAATCTATAAATCTTTTGGATAAGCTCGATAAACCTATTGTTGCCAAAACGAACAAGGTGAGTGGCTCATTCACTAAACAGTTACAAGGATTGTTGGCTAAAAATGAAAAGTAAGCTGTTTATTGGCCTAAGTTTGTTACTTGGTATTGTGGCACCCAGTGTTGCTCAAGAAGGTATTTTGCCGGCAATTACCATGACCACCAACCCAGACGGTGGGCAAGAGTATTCAGTCACCTTACAGGTGTTGGCGTTAATGACGGCGCTGTCATTTTTGCCTGCTCTGGTGATTATGATGACATCCTTTACCCGCATTGTGGTGGTGATGTCTATTTTAAGGCAAGCCATGGGTTTGCAACAAAGCCCATCAAATCAAGTGATTATTGGCATCGCTTTGTTTTTGACCTTTTTCATTATGTCGCCGGTAATCGATGAAGTGAATACTCAGGCTGTTCAGCCCTATTTAAGCGAAGACCTTACGTCGATGCAGGCTTTCGAAAAAGCCAAACAGCCGCTCAAAGAGTTTATGTTGGCGCAAACCCGGCTAACGGATTTGGAAACCTTTGTTAAAATTGCCAAAGTGGAAGTGGGGGCGCCGGAAGAGGTACCTTTTAATGTACTTATTCCTGCCTTTATTACCTCTGAGCTTAAAACTGCTTTCCAAATTGGTTTTATGTTGTTTATTCCCTTCTTGGTTATCGACCTAGTGGTAGCCAGTATCTTGATGGCAATGGGTATGATGATGCTGTCACCAATGATTGTATCTTTGCCATTTAAGCTAATGCTGTTTGTGTTGGTAGATGGTTGGAGCTTGGTGATGGGCACACTTGCAAATAGTTTTGGCGTATAGACGTAGGAGCCTATAGATGGAACCGGAAGTCTTTGTTGATGTATTTCGCCTTGCCTTAGGCCAAGTGATGCTATTGGTATCAGCTGCTATTGTCCCTAGTTTGTTGGTTGGTCTAGTTGTTGCGATTTTCCAAGCTGCTACCTCAATTAACGAGCAAACCTTAAGCTTTTTGCCTCGCCTACTTGTTACCTTGGGAGCGCTTATCGTTGCAGGCCATTGGTTTACTGAGAAACTAATGGAGTTGTTTTTTACCATGGTGGATATGATTCCTCAGGTTGTTAGCTAATGGAGTTTCCAGCCAGTGTAGTGATGGCCTGGATTGGTCAGTATCTATGGGCCCTTACTCGAGTAGCCGCGATGCTGATGGTATTAGCCAGTTTTGGTGGTAAATCAGTTCCAACTCGAGTGCGATTGCTACTAGCTTTAGCCATTACATTTGCTTTAGTGCCTATTTTGCCGGAAGTAACTGGAATAGAGGTTTTCTCTTTTCAAGCTGTTATCGTCATCTTGCAGCAGGTACTCATTGGCGCCGCCATTGGATTTATTTCACAATTATTGATGCAAACCTTTGTGGTGGGCGGGCAAATTATTGCGATGCAAACCAGTTTGGGTTTTGCGTCTATGGTCGACCCGAATAACGGTCAAAGTACGCCGGTGGTTGGTCAGTTCTATTTACTGTTGGCAACGCTGCTATTTTTGGCGATTGATGGTCATTTACAATTAATCACTTTAATCGCTATGAGTTTTGAAACGTTACCGGTGGGCATGAACGGCTTAAGTAGTTTGGATTATCAGTTGCTGGCAGGCTGGTATTCGCAATTATTTTTGGCTGCTTTGGCGCTATCGATATCCTCTGTAGTTGCAATGTTACTGGTAAATTTTTCTTTCGGTATTATGACGCGAGCAGCGCCGCAACTGAATATTTTTAGTATTGGTTTTGCGGTAAGTATGTTGTTTGGTTTATTCATTCTTTGGCTCACCATTGGTGGGTTTTTAGCGCATTTTGAACGTCAGTGGGAGGTTGGCCGCAGCTTGGCATGTGACATGCTGCTGATTGGTTGTTAAACCAAGGGCCTAGTTACTATGGCAGACGACGATCAAGAAAAAACCGAAGACCCCACGGGGAAAAAACTCGAAGACGCCCGTAATAAAGGGCAGGTAGCTCGTTCTAAAGAGTTAGGCACTGCTGCGGTACTTATTAGTGCAGCCTTAGCCATCATGGCATTTGGCGGTATGCTAGCTGAATCCATGGTAAAGGTTTTCCAAACCGCTTTTGTGATGAGTCGAGAACAAGTTTTTGACGTGAACCTAATGCTAAAAAACTTAGGCATTATGGGGTGGTTATTGTTTAAACCAATGATATGGATCATGGGGTTTATTACTTTAGCCGCGCTTATTGGCAATACCTTATTAGGAGGTATGCCTTTTAGTTGGGAGGCTGCAAGGCCAAAAGCCAGTAAAATGTCACCCATTCAAGGTTTTAAACGGATGTTGGGCATTCAAGCGTTTGTTGAGTTCATCAAAAGTGTTGCTAAAGTGTTGGTCATTGCCGGGGTAGTCTGGTTTGTCCTCCAATGGAAATTTGCTGAAATTCTTACGCTTAGCATGCAGTCTATTCCTGGTTCACTTGTTAATGCCTTGGATATGCTGCAATGGATGCTGTTAGCTTTAGTTTGTAGCTTGATTATTATTGTGATCATTGATGTGCCTTATCAAATTTGGAATCACAACAAGCAGCTTAAAATGTCTAAGCAAGAAGTAAAAGACGAGCATAAAAATATGGAGGGTAGCCCAGAAGTAAAAGGGCGCATTCGCCGCTTACAAATGGAAATGGCAGCTCGCCGCATGATGGCCGACGTACCACAGGCGGACGTTGTTGTTACCAACCCAACGCATTTCTCAGTAGCACTTAAATACGATAGTAATGGCAGTGGAGCGCCAAAAGTAGTGGCTAAAGGGGTGGATGAAGTAGCCATGAAAATTCGCGAAATCGCGCGTCATTATGATGTACCTGTGATGCAAGCGCCTGCTTTAACGCGTTCCTTATATCACACAACTAAACTTGGCCACGATATTCCTGAAGGTTTGTACGTTGCGGTGGCGCAAGTGCTTGCCTTCGTGTTCCAGCTTGAACAATACCGTAAAGGCAAGGGGCAGCGCCCTAAACCGGTTGCCGACGACCTACCTATTCCAGATGATTTGCGATATTAACCTCAGTTTCAGCTTTTACTGAATGTGTTTTATGTGGTTGGCTCAGTTATTGCTTTTGTCGTTTCATCAGTTGTTTGGAAGTCAGTATTTCGTCATTTATGGAAATCATCAATCGTCTCACCAGCTTTAAGCTTCAAGATCTAAAAAAAGTTGATGTTACAGTCATAAAGGGTTTCGGCACGCCAATGGTTGTGTTGGCCACTTTAGGCATGGTGGTTTTACCAATGCCAGCTTGGCTATTGGATATTCTTTTTGCTTTTAATATCTCTCTTGCCTTAGTGGTGTTATTGGTTGCTGTTTATACCAAGCGCCCGCTCGATTTTGCGGTATTTCCCACCGTATTGTTAATTGCCACTTTATTACGTTTGGCCCTAAACGTTGCCTCTACTCGAGTCGTTTTATTAGAAGGGCATAACGGTGGAAATGCTGCTGGTAATGTAATTGAAGCTTTTGGTTCAGTGGTTATTGGCGGGAACTACGCTGTTGGTTTGGTGGTATTCCTGATCTTGATGATTATCAACTTTGTAGTAGTAACAAAAGGTGCTGGCCGTATCGCAGAAGTAAGCGCCCGCTTTACCTTGGATGCCATGCCAGGCAAGCAAATGGCGATTGATGCTGACCTAAATGCTGGCATTATCGACCAAGAACAAGCTCGTGAACGCCGTGCTGACGTTACCAACGAAGCTGATTTTTATGGTTCAATGGATGGTGCTAGTAAGTTTGTTAAAGGTGATGCCATAGCCGGCATATTGATTCTATTCATTAATATCTTAGGCGGTTTCATCATTGGTGTGGCTCAGCACGACTTAACCTTCTCTCAAGCTGCAGAGGTATACACCTTACTGACCATTGGTGATGGATTAGTCGCACAGATCCCGTCTTTACTGTTATCGATAGCTGCTGCCCTTGTGGTGACTCGCCAAAATACCGAAGCGGATATGGGTGAGCAGGTAAGCTTACAAATGTTCAAAGATCCACGAGTAATGATTATTTGTGGCTCAATCCTATTCATTATGGGCATTGTACCTGGCATGCCTCACTTAGCTTTTTTGAGCTGTGCTGCGGTATGCTTAGGTGCTGCCTGGATGCGACATAAAGGCGATGCTAAAAAAGCCGCTGACACGGCATTACAACCCGCTTCTTCCAGTTCTAGTGTAAGCAGTGAGCCAAAAGAGCTAGGTTGGGATGATGTTCAACCGGTTGATGTGATTGGTCTTGAAGTAGGCTATCGCTTAATTCCATTGGTGGATAAATCTCAAGGCGGCGAATTATTGGCGCGTATTAAAGGTGTGCGTAAGAAGCTATCTCAAGATTTAGGCTTTTTGGTACCCGCTGTGCATATTCGAGATAACCTAGATTTAGGCCCTAACCAGTATCGAATAACCCTAATGGGCGTGACTTACGGTGAGTCGGAGGTATTCCACGACCGAGAAATGGCGATTAACCCTGGCCAAGTATTTGGTAAAATTGAAGGCCAACCAACTACCGATCCTGCTTTTGGCTTAGAAGCCGCTTGGGTGGCTACCGAGCAGCGCGAACATGCGCAAACATTGGGGTACACCGTGGTTGATTCGGCTACGGTTGTAGCTACCCACTTAAGTCAGCTTCTTACTAACAATGCGGCCAGCCTACTTGGCCACGAAGAAGTTCAAAACCTACTTGATATGCTAGGCGGCAGCTTGCCTAAATTGGTTGAAGGCTTAGTGCCAGACACTATGACACTGTCTACGGTAGTTAAGGTATTGCAAAACCTACTGAATGAAGGCGTGCCTATTCGTGATGTTCGCAGCATCGTTCAAACCTTGGTTGAATATGGGCCCAAGAGCCAAGACCCGGATATTCTTACCGCCGCTTGTCGTATTTCTTTAAAACGTTTAATCGTTCAAGAGTTGATTGGTAGCGAGGCAGAGTTGCCGGTAATCACCTTGTCTCCAGACTTGGAGCAGATATTGCATCAGTCTATGCAAGCGGCAGGAAACGATGGCGCAGGTATGGAGCCAGGTTTGGCAGAGAAACTCCAAGTATCATTAACGGAGGCGTGTCAAAACCAAGAAATGGCTGGTCAACCCGCTATCTTATTAACCTCGGGCATACTGCGTTCAAGCATGTCTCGATTTGTTAAAACAGCAATGCCTGCATTAAGGGTTCTGTCTTATCAAGAAGTGCCAGAAGATAAACAAATACGAATTGTGAGTTCAGTGGGGCAGTAGCTTCAGCGAATCAGCAAAAGGAAGGTGAACAGTGAAAATGAAACGCTTTTTTGCAAAAGATATGCGAACCGCGCTAGCCGAAGTGAAGGAAACACTTGGCAGCGATGCGGTTATCATGTCTAACAAAAAGGTAACCGGTGGCATCGAAATTGTTGCTGCGGTTGAACCTTCCAATACTAAACACTCAGCCACTAAAGCCGATAGAGAATTGGCAGAAGACAGTGTCAAATTGTCGTCGATGAATACTGCGTCTGCCAAGAATTCGCCAGCAAAACAGCATCCCAGTCATGATTTTGACGAAAGTGCCAGTTTAAAAGACAATCTAACCAACTTTATGCAGCGCCATCAAAAGCGTCAGCAAGAAAATTTGCAACAGTCTCAGCAGAAGCAACAACGTCCTCGTACTGTTCAAGCCCCGCGCTCTTTGGCGCAGCAGCAAGGTTGGGCTCAGCAAGGCTCCTTATCCAATAAACCAACTAATGCGTCTCTTGGTGGACAATCCGCTCATTCAGCATCAGCTGCTGCTGGCAACGAAGTTGGCGAACTTAAAAAAGAAATGGCCGCCATGCGCAAGTTGCTTGAGCATCAAGTATCTGGGTTAATGTGGCAGGAGGTCGAGCGTCAAGAGCCAGTTCGCGCGATGTTAATTAAGCAGTTGCAGCTAGTGGGTTTTGATGAAGATATGGCCGACCAAATAGCTGGTTACATTCCTGAAGAGCTTGGAGTTCAAGAAGGATGGCAGCATTTACGAGAATTATTGGTTAATCAACTTCCGGTTGGCCAAGACGAAATTTTATTAAAGGGTGGGGCAATTGCTTTGCTTGGCCCAACCGGCGTGGGTAAAACAACTACTATTGCCAAGTTGGCCGCGCAGTTTGCGATGCGCCATGGCGCCGACAGCGTAGCGATGATTACTACCGACACCTATCGTATTGGTGCACATGAGCAACTCGCCACTTATGGCAAAATCATGGGCTGTGCAGTTCGTGTAGCTAATGATGAAGAAGAGTTATCACAGTTGCTTTATCAGTTTAAAGATAAAAAATTGGTGCTGATTGATACCGCCGGAATGAGTCAACGAGATCTTCGCTTACACGAGCAATTAGATAAGCTTGTAAAAAATAGTCGCGTTAATATTCGTAACTATTTGGTGATGTCAGCCAATGCACAGCGTCGGGTAATTGAAGAAACTGTGAATCAATTTCAGCGAATTCCTTTGGCTGGTACCATACTTACCAAATTAGATGAGAGCTTGGCATTAGGCGAAGTGTTAAATGTAACCTTGCGCCATGCCTTACCAATAAGTTACGTTACGCATGGTCAGCAAGTGCCTGAGGATATAGCGGTAGCAGCGCCAACCCAATTAATTGAACAAGCATTATCGGTTATCGATAAGCAAAGCCAGCAACATTTCTGGTTTAGTGAAACCGAACAACAAAAGGTTTCAGATGTATTCTAAAGACAATGAATTTGACCAAGCTAGCGGCTTAAGAATGATGCAACAAAAAAACAATGTAAAAGTTATCGCTGTAACGGGCGGCAAAGGGGGCGTAGGTAAAACTAACGTGACCCTTAACATGGGTATAGCCATGGCTGCTCAAGGTAAGCGTGTAATGGTACTGGATGCCGATTTAGGCCTAGCAAATGTAGATGTGCTGCTTGGTTTACGTGTAACTAAAAACCTCTCTCACGTTTTATCCGGTGAGTGCACCTTAGATGAAGTATTGGTTAAGGGCCCCAATGGCATTTTAATTGCCCCAGCGACTTCGGGGACGCAGTCAATGGTTGAGTTAAGCCCAGCCGAGCACGCAGGACTTATTCGTGCATTTAGTAGTATGAAAACACCTATTGATGTGTTGCTGGTTGATACGGCGGCAGGCATATCTGACATGGTGTTAAGTTTTGCTAAAGCGTCACAAGATATTTTAGTTGTGGTGTGTGACGAGCCAACTTCTATCACCGATGCATACGCGTTGATTAAACTGCTTTCCAATCAACATGGTGTGTACAAGTTTAAAATAGTCGCCAATATGGTTCGTAGCCTACGCGAAGGCCAAGAGTTATTTGCTAAGCTTACCCGAGTTACCGATCGCTTCTTAGATGCTACACTCGAATTAGTATCCTGTATTCCTTATGACAATAACGTGCGTTTAGCCGTAAGAAAACAGCGAGTGGTGGTCGAAGCTTACCCTAAATCGCCCGCATCTTTGGCATTTCGTTCGTTGGCAAGTAAAGCGTCTACGTGGCCGATTCCCGAACAGGCAGGCGGCCATTTAGAATTTTTCATCGAGAATCTTCTCGAGTTTGGACAACGCAAAAATAGAGAACAGCTTAGTGAATAAAGTTGCCGCTTATGCCAGCGCTAATGACACTAATGTTTTGGTGGAGCGCCATGCAAATTTGGTTAAACGAATAGCCCATCACCTAATGGCTAGGCTTCCGGCTAGCGTAATTGTTGATGACTTGATTCAATCTGGAATGATTGGCTTGATTGAAGCCGCGCGTAATTTTGATGGATCTAAAGGTGCTAGTTTTGAAACCTATGCTGGTATTCGTATTCGTGGTTCTATGCTCGATGAAATTCGTCGTGGCGACTGGGTGCCACGCTCAGTGCACAAAAACAGTCGCGCAATAAGCGACGCGATAGCAGAGGTTGAAAGGGAAAAAAACGGCGATGCGAAGGATGCTGAAGTAGCAGCTAAGTTAGGGGTAAGCTTGGGTGAATATCATTCCATGCTATCCGATGTAAATTGCGGGCGTATTTTAGGCATTGATGATCTCGGCGTGAGCGAAGATGTCATTTCCAGTGAGGAAAGCCGCGAGTTAAACCGACCCTTTGAAGGTTTTGCCAACCAGCGTTTTCAGCAATCTCTTGCAGAGTGTATTAAAGGGCTTCCCGAGAGAGAAGCGCTGGTATTATCGCTGTATTACGATGAAGAACTTAACTTGAAAGAAATTGGTGAAGTATTGAGCGTAAGCGAGTCCCGAGTCAGTCAAATTCATAGCCAAGCACTCGCTCGAGTTAAAACTCGAATGCGAGATTGGACACAATAGAGAAATTCATCCTTACATTTCTTGTAAAAGATGGACTAAAATTGTGTTTATTAAGGCATAATATCTTTATTACATAAATTTTTGGCCTAATTAGTGGCTTGTAAAACATCCTGTTGGGGGAAGTACCTTGGATAAAAATATGAAAATTCTGGTTGTTGATGATTTTTCAACGATGAGAAGGATTATTAAAAACCTACTTAGAGATCTTGGTTTTAACAATACGCATGAAGCTGATGACGGAAATACCGCATTACCTATGCTTAAAGGCGGAGATTTCGAATTTGTAGTAACAGATTGGAACATGCCTGGAATGGAAGGCATCGACCTACTGAAAAATATTCGTGCCGACGAAAGCTTGTCTCACTTGCCTGTTTTGATGGTAACTGCCGAAGCAAAACGTGAACAGATCATTGAAGCTGCTCAAGCCGGCGTAAATGGATATATTGTTAAACCTTTCACAGCAGCCACGCTAAAAGAGAAGCTAGATAAGATTTTCGAAAGACTACAATAAGAAAGGAAGATGCGTGAGCACAGATACTCCGATTATTTCATTAGCCGACGCCAAATCGTTGGTCTCGCTACTTGAAGAAGGAAATGTCGCCGAGGCGAATCAACTTGTTAGTGAGCTCTGTGCTCCAAAAGCTAACCTGCTATTTGATAAGGTTGGTCAGCTCACTCGTCAGCTTCATGACTCTTTAAACGAATTTAAACTGGATATTCGAATTAATGAGTTAGCTAATCAAGAAATCCCAGACGCTAAAGAACGGTTGAACTATGTGATAGAGATGACCGATCAAGCCGCCAATAAAACCATGGATGCTGTAGAGTCTGGCCTTCCTATTGCTGATCAATTAACTAACGAAATCAACAATATTATGCCTATTTGGCAAAGTTTGATGGAACGAAGAATCGAAATTGGCCAATTTAAGGCGCTATGTCACCAAATCGATATTTTCCTTAATAGTTCTTCAGCAAATGCCGATAAACTACGTAGCATGTTAACCGAAATATTGATGGCTCAAGATTTTCAAGATCTAACCGGTCAAATGATTCGCAAGGTGATCACCTTAGTTCAAGAGGTGGAAGAAAGCTTGGTTGAAATGCTTACCTTGTTCGGTAGTGAAAAAGCGGAAGTGGCAGAGAATACAAAAGTGACTAAATCTGCTATTGAAGCCGAAGGACCAATATTAAATAAAGAGCAAAGGGACGACGTTGTTAACGATCAAGATGATGTTGACGACTTGTTGTCTAGTTTAGGATTTTAAGGGAGTAGCGCATGTCGTTTGATGTAGATGAAGACATCTTACAAGACTTTCTCGTAGAAGCGGCGGAGATCCTTGAGCAGCTGTCAGAGCAGTTGGTAGATTTAGAAAAACGTCCAGATGACAGTGACTTGTTAAACGCCATATTCCGTGGTTTCCATACAGTTAAGGGTGGAGCAGGCTTTTTGTCATTAACCGAGTTGGTTGATGTTTGTCATGGCGCTGAGAACGTTTTTGATACTTTACGTAATGGTGGTCGAGCGGTTTCGTCTGAGCTGATGGATGTAATTCTCGAAGCGCTAGACTCAGTGAATGATATGTTTGCGCAAGTACAGGCGCGTGAACCCTTAGCTCCTGCTGCTCCTGAACTGATTGAGCGCTTGCATCAGCTGTCTCATCCTGAGTCTGCTGATGAAGTAGCTGCAGAGCCAGAGCCAGAGCCAGAACCAGAGCCAGAACCAGTTGCAGTGGCGACTAGTTCTGCTGGAGGCAATATTGACGAAATCACTGATGACGAATTTGAACGTTTGCTCGATGAGCTTCATGGCTCAGCAGCGCCAACAGCTGCGTCAACCCCCGCACCTGCCGAAAAGACTGTTAGCGATGGCGATATCTCTGATGATGAATTTGAAAAACTATTAGATGAGCTGCATGGTTCTAAAGCACCTGGCGCTGGGCAGCCCATTGCGCCGAAAGCACCAGCCACAGAAAAGCCCACTTCAAATAGTGACGAAATTGGCGATGACGAGTTTGAAAAGTTGCTCGACCAATTACATGGCGCCGGTAAAGCACCTGATGCGAAAACTGCACCTGCGAAACCAGCCGCTAAGATAGCGGCCACCCCTACGGCAGCTGCAAAACCTGCTGCACCAGCCAAGCCTGCAGCTACAGCTGCACCGGCAAAGCAAGAGCCAGCAAAAGCACCGGCGAAGCAAGCTGTTCCGCAGGGTGAAACCACCGTCCGCGTGGATACCCGTACTTTAGACGAAATTATGAATATGGTGGGCGAACTAGTTTTAGTTCGAAATCGCCTCGTGAGTTTAGGTTTAAATAGCAATGACGAGGATATGTCTAAAGCTACTGCCAACCTAGATGTGGTAACCGCTGATTTACAAGGTGCGGTAATGAAAACCCGCATGCAGCCCATTAAAAAGGTATTTGGCCGTTTCCCTCGAGTCGTTCGTGATTTAGCTCGAAGTTTGAAAAAAGATATAAATCTCGAGCTTGTGGGTGAAGATACAGATTTAGATAAAAACTTAGTTGAAGCCCTAGCTGATCCACTGGTTCACTTGGTGCGAAACTCAGTAGATCATGGTATCGAAATGCCAGATGATCGAGTAGCTTCAGGTAAACCTCGAACAGGTTTGATTCGTTTATCTGCATCGCAAGAGGGTGATCACATCTTACTGAAAATTGAAGATGATGGTGCCGGTATGAATGCCGATAAGTTGAAATCTATCGCTATTGAACGCGGGGTTCTTGATGCTGACGCCGCGGCGCGTATGCCTGATAAAGAAGCTTATAGTCTAATTTTTGCGCCTGGTTTCTCAACCAAAACCGAGATCTCAGATATCTCAGGTCGTGGCGTTGGGATGGACGTGGTCAAAACCAGTATTACTCAGTTAAACGGCTCAGTCGACATCGACTCTCAACTAGGTCAAGGTACAACACTACAGATTAAAGTACCTTTAACCTTGGCTATTTTGCCGACCTTGATGGTTGATGTAGGTAAACAAACCTTTGCCTTGCCGCTTACTAGCGTTAATGAAATTTTTCATCTTGATCTTACCAAAACTAACGTTGTTGATGGTCAAGAAACTGTGATTGTTCGCAATAAAGCTATCCCTTTGTTTTACCTCCAAGATTGGTTAATTAGAAATGGTCAATCTGGTGAACGTAGCTCTCAAGGCCATGTTGTAATAGTGCAAATAGGCCCACAACAAGTCGGTTTTGTAGTAGATAACTTAATTGGCCAAGAAGAAGTGGTGATTAAAGCGCTAGATCAATTATTGCAAGGCACCCCTGGTATGGCTGGTGCAACGATCACCAGTGATGGACGAATTGCATTAATTCTTGATATTCCAAGCCTGTTGAAACGCTACGCCCGTAAGATGTAAGCCTAGCCTTTAAGAAGAATCTAACATGGCAATAAAAGTACTTGTAGTTGATGATTCGAGTTTTTTCCGTCGCCGGGTAAGCGAGATCATCAACGCGGACCCTGCTTTGGAAGTGGTCGACACCGCTAAAAATGGCCGAGAAGCCATAGATATGGTTGCACGCCTAAAACCAGATGTGGTTACCATGGATATTGAAATGCCGGTAATGGATGGTATTAGCGCGGTTCGAGAAATTATGGCGAAGAATCCTACGCCAGTTCTTATGTTTTCTTCGTTAACACATGAAGGTGCCAAGGCGACACTTGATGCTCTAGAAGCCGGTGCTTTGGATTTTATCCCTAAAAAGTTTGAAGATATTGCTCGAGATAGAGAAGAAGCGGTTAGCCTTCTTCAACAAAGAGTTAAGGCTATTGCGCGCCGTCGAGTTAGCTCACGTCGTAGTGTGGTAACTCCACCAAGCACTGCGACTATACGTTCAACTACTGTTAGTAGAACCGCGCTGAAAAGCTCTCCAGCCGCTTCAACTCCGCAGCCTAAAGAACGTTCTAGTGCTCGTTTTAAACCTTCAGGTAAGCGCTATAAACTAGTTGCTATTGGTACATCCACAGGTGGGCCCGTTGCTTTACAAACCATTTTAACGCAAATACCAGCAGGGTTTTCTAAGCCTATTTTGTTGGTACAGCACATGCCGGCTACTTTTACTGCGGCTTTTGCTCAGCGACTTAATAGTTTATCTAGAATCAATGTGAAACAAGCCGAAGACGGCGATGAGTTACGACCAGGCTGGGCTTATTTAGCGCCCGGTGGCAAACAAATGCTTGTCGAGGGACGAGGCTCTTACGGTCGCTTAAGGGTTATTGATGGCAACGATAAGGTAAATTATAAGCCTTGTGTTGATATTACTTTCGCTTCATTAGCAAAAAGTCATCAGTCTAATGTATTGGCTATGGTTCTCACGGGGATGGGGGCCGATGGCAGAGATGGTGCACGTTTACTTAAAGAGCAGGGGTCTACTATTTGGGCGCAAGATGAAGCCAGCTGTGTTGTATATGGGATGCCGCAAGCTGTCACAAGTGCTGGTTTAGCGTCAGAACAGTTACCTCTTGATCGCTTTTGTGAAGCGATTGTAGCGGAAATAGGGAATGGATAAACTTAGCATTGCTGGCGTGTTTATCGCCTTCTCTGCTGTTGGTTTAGGTCATTCATTAGCGGGGGGAAGTTTTTTAGACCTGGTTAATCTACATGCTTTTATTATTGTGCTTGGCGGCACCGTTGGTGCGGTCATGCTGCAAACTCCCGCTTCTCAATTTGTGCAGGCTATAAAATCAATCCCGCGAGTTTGGCAAAGTCCAAAGCTAGATGTTATCCAGCAATCAAAGCTAATTTTAGCTTGGTCTCACACTGTTCGTAAAGATGGTTACCTCGTGTTACAGAAACATCGGCAAAACGCCGATGCTTTTAGTTTATTAGGCCTAGAAATGTTAATTGATGGCGCTGAAACTGAGCAACTGAAACAATCATTAGAAGATGTAATAGACCTAGAGCAAAATCGTCTAGAGAAGCAGGCCGGCGTATTTGAAGCAATGGGGGGGTACTGCCCAACGGTAGGTATAATTGGAGCAGTGCTCGGGCTAATCCAAGCTATGGATTTTTTAACTAGCCCTGAGCAGTTAGGGCAGGGTATTGCGGTGGCTTTTGTCGCCACAATTTATGGTGTGGGATTTGCCAACTTTGTTTTTCTACCAATTGCTAACAAATTGCGCGCCTTAGCTGGAGAGCGAGCAATTTATCAAGAAATGACCTTAGCTGGTTTAGTTTCTATTTCGGAGGGCGCTAGTAGCATGGAAGTACAACGGCGTCTAACCAGTTTCAACACGGAACTAGACTAATATGCGTCATCGCTACGCCATGCAGGCAAAGCGCAATGCTAGTACCGAACGCTGGTTAGTCTCCTACGCTGATTATATGACCCTAATGTTTGCTTTGTTTGTCGTGTTGTATGCAATGGCTATTGCTAATGAACAAGAATATCCAGAGTTACAACTCCGTTTACAACAAGCTATTGCGCTTTTTGAGGCGGATAAGCCAATAAACCAATCTACAGTTACTATTGAGTCTAAAGGCCTTGCAGATGAGGGCATTTTATTTACAGGCCAATCCATTTTAGATGGTGAAGTTTTTAAACGTGAAGTGCCCAGAACATCAGATGTTGAGTCTTACTCAGATGCCGGTAACGAAGGCTTTATTGAACTCGCAGAGCAATTGGCAACAGAGTTTAAAGATTTTCTAAAAAACGACGATATAGTAATAAGTTATGATGAACAGTGGTTAACTATAGAGCTGGATAGTCGCTTGTTTTTTGCCAGTGGTAGTGCCTATCTACTAACGCCTGCTGCAGAGCTAATTGATGTATTGGCAGAAAAATTGGTACAACTAGACAATTACATTCGAGTTAGAGGCTATACAGACGAAGATAGTATTGATAGCGAACTTTATCCTAGCAACTGGGAGTTATCGGCAGCGCGAGCAACACGAATATTAAGAGAGTTGCAGGCAAGAGGAGTGGCTCCTGCTAGAATGGCTTTAGAAGCTTACGCCGAGTTTGCTCCTGATGAAAATGCTGCGAGTCATCGAAAAAATCGACGTGTAGTCATCGCTTTAGCTAAAACGCTATGGCAGCCCAAAGTGAAAGAAAGGGCAAAAGAGCCTCTTAAAGCCGAGGCCGAATCGACAAAACAACCAGATAGTGAAACCATGTTAGCTGTACCCTTAGAAGGCGGTGGGGTGCGTTTTACAACAAGGCAGGAAGAATAGTGAAAGTTTGGACAGTAGCCAATCAAAAAGGCGGCGTAGGTAAAACCACTACGGTAATCTCGCTCGCCGGTTTGTTGGCGCAGCAGGGTAAGCGAGTATTATTGTTAGATACCGATCCGCATGCCTCATTAACTAGCTATTTGGGCTTTGATGTTGATAGCATGCAAGGCACTTTATACGAGCTTTATCAAAACAGCCACATTGACGATGCTATGGTCACCCACAGTATTCAAGCCACCGCATTTGACAACTTAGATCTAATACCGGCCAGTATGGCTTTAGCCACGCTAGATAAAGTATTAGGTCAGCGTGAAGGGATGGGACTTATTCTAAAACGTATATTGGCACGGGTAGAAGATAAGTACGATTATGTATTGATTGATTGCCCGCCCGTTTTGGGGGTGATGATGGTAAATGCTTTAGCTGCCAGCGACAGAGTATTAGTACCGGTACAAACTGAATTTTTGGCGATTAAGGGGTTGGAGCGAATGGTGAAAACACTGGCTATTATGCAGCGTTCTTGCCCAGGCCCGTTACGGTACACAGTTGTGCCAACTATGTATGATAAACGTACTAGGGCGTCCTTAGCCGCACTTAAAGAGTTACAAGAAACCTACCCTAAAAACATTTGGAACTCGGTAATCCCTATCGATACCAAGTTCCGTGATGCTAGTTTACGCCACACGCCGCCTTCTTATCATATTAAAAACTGTCGCGGGGTTTTTGCCTATCAAACATTATTAGCGCATTTGCTGCAAATGACCGATGAGCAGGGGCTATTATGAACAGTGACAAGTTAATGGAAGAAGCACTTGGCGATTACTTTGATTCACTACTTACAGAGTCTAAGCCCCCAGCGGATAAGCTACCCGAGGTAAAACCATCGACTCAAAACAAAGTGGCGCAACAATTAGAGCCGCAAACCAAACCACTAGCAGAATTGTTTGCTGAAGCTGAGCAACGTGTTGCAGCGGTTGCTGAAGCGCAACCAGTATTGTTACCGATTAAAGAGTTACCAGAACAAGCACCTGAAATTGAAGTAGAAGCCCACGTTGAGGTGATAGAGCAGCAGGCGGAAGAGCAAGAAGCTGTTGTTCAAACTGAGGCGGCGTTAGCGCCACAAGAAGAGCCAACTGCCGCAGAATGGCAAAACATTGATACTGATTACGACTTTCAGGTGCTATTTTTTGAAGTGGCAGGGGTAACTTTTGGTGTTCCTCTAACTCAGCTTGGAGGCATCCATAGGATTTCCGAAGTGAGTCCCTTGTTTGGTAAGCCCCCATGGTTTTCTGGCATCATGATAGAGCGCGAAGAAAAGCTCAGCGTAGTTGATACCGCAAAATGGGTAATGCCAAATCAGCCCTTTGAACCAGAGTACAAATATTTAGTTATGTTGGGTGAAAGTGCTTGGGGCTTAAGCTGCGAAAAACTATTTGGCACAGAACGACTAAACCGCGACGACGTTAAATGGCGGTCAACGCCTGGTCAAAGGCCTTGGTTAGCCGGAATGGTAAAGCAAAAAATGTGTGCCTTGTTGCATGTTGAAGAACTACAGCAAATGCTCGCAGATGGCGTAGATATCGAAGGACATTAAAAATCTGAGAGCCCGCTAGGCTTCTCAAATTGAAAAGGTAGGAAAATCTGCCATTTAGTTTTATAACATATAATATATACTGAATAATATGAGTTGCGAGATCCGATAGGACTCACGAATACTAAAAAGGACACGCAGATGAGCGAGCAGCGTAACATCGCAGAAAATATTGCCGAAGATGAAGTATTACAATGGGTGACTTTTCAGCTAGAAAGTGAAACCTATGGCATCAACGTAATGCAGGTGCAAGAAGTATTGCGTTATACCGAAATTGCCCCAGTGCCGGGTGCACCAAATTATGTATTAGGCATTATTAACTTGCGTGGTAATGTGGTTACAGTTATTGATACCCGTTCACGTTTTGGTTTACCTTCTTCTGATATCACTGAGAATTCACGAATTGTTATTATTGAAGCAGAATCTCAAGTGATTGGCATCCTCGTAGATAGTGTGGCCGAAGTGGTTTACTTGCGTTCATCGGAAATAGACACCGCACCAAATGTTGGTACCGAGGAAAGTGCTAAGTTTATCCAAGGGGTGAGCAACCGAGATGGACAGTTACTCATTTTGGTAGACCTTAACAAACTACTTTCTGATGAAGAGTGGGACGAAGTAAGTTCACTATAAATGGATTGGATTAATCTGATTGCTCTAGTGGTAACTGTTGTTTGCCTTGTTGGTGCTATTTGGTTTAGCAACAAGGCTCAGCAACAAGCTCAAGCCAACGAACAAAAGATGGATAGCTTAGAGCTTGTGACTAAAAACCTTCTTCAGTCACACCGTGTGGTTGAAAAGCAATTACAAGAAATTCATCAAGCCAATGCCTCTTTGGTCGGTGAGCTAGAGCGTCAAAGTGAGCAAGTTGAGCAAGCTTTTCTTAAAACGTCGCAAATCCAATCCCAGGATCCTGATAGTAAATTGTATACCCGAGCGGTAAAACTGGTTGAGTTAGGTGCTGATTTGGACGAGGTAATGCGTGAGTGCGAGCTACCAAAGGCAGAAGCTGAGTTATTACTAAGTTTACGTAATAAGATGAAAGGGCAAGTGAGTTAATTTAGAGTTAGTTGCCTGTTGCTGTAGGTACTAGGTAACCAACTACGTTGGCTGATTTAGGTCCGGTATTGATTTGTGTGGTTTTCTCGTATTCGCTCCCTCCAATTTTGTTACTTGTATTGCAAAGCGCTGTAAACAAGGCGTTAATCCATCCCTTCAATCTAGTTTTTAGGTTTAGCTGTGTTAACATCCAAGCCAATATGTCTGGCAAGAATATGGCTGAATGTTAAACGTTAATAGACTGTGTTGCGTGCGCGAAGAGCGAGTACTTTTCGACGACTTGTCTTTTACTTTATCTCCCGGGGAAATTTTGCAAGTTGCTGGGCCAAATGGGGCCGGTAAAACCAGCTTGTTGAGGTTAGTCTCAGGCTTGTCTCGCCCTGAAAGCGGAGACATATTGTGGCAAGGTGAGGCGATTTCTCAGGTGGTAGAGCAATATTACCAACAGTGCCTTTATCTGGGGCATCAAGCAGGCGTAAAAGCAGAACTAAGTGCATTAGAAAACCTGCGCTTTTATTTGGGGCTGGCAGGTGAAAACATAGTGCAAGAGCAACTTTATGCGTTGTTAACCCGGGTGGGATTAGCAGGTTTAGAAGAGGAACCCGTTGCTCACCTTTCTGCAGGACAACAGCGCCGAGTTGGCCTCTCTAGGTTATGGTTGGTTTACCGCAAACTGTGGATCCTTGATGAACCTTTCACTGCAATTGATAAACAAGGCGTAGCGTACTTGGAAAAAGTCATATTGTCTCACGCTCAGAAGGGAGGGATGGTATTGCTGACGACTCACCAAGAGTTAAATATCCCGACCTCTGATTACCGAGTGTTAGAGATTAAACCCGCCTTTGAGGAGGCGGTCTAATGGGCGCTTTCCGTACTGTGGTTAAGCGAGAGTTGTTAGCGGCATTTAGGCAAAAGTCAGATGTACTTAATCCGCTGTGGTTTATTCTTATTGTTATCACATTGTTTCCCATTGCGGTGGGGCCAGAGCCCTTATTGTTAGCTAAAATTGCTCCTGGGATTTTATGGGTGGCGGCGTTATTGTCTTCGTTACTGTCTTTAGAGCGTTTATTTAGAGATGACTTTGCCGATGGCTCTCTAGAGCAAATGGTCATCAGTGGTTCGCCTTTAGCACTCATCGCTTTAGCAAAAATTGTTGCTCACTGGTTAATTACTGGTTTGCCTATTTTATTGTTATCCCCCTTGTTGGCGATATTGCTTTCACTTGAGTGGCAGAGCTTTCAAGCCACATTTTACACCCTAGTGTTAGGGACTCCGGTGTTGAGTTTAATTGGCTCGGTAGGTGTGGCATTAACTGTTGGCTTACGAAAGGGAGGCGTACTGCTTAGCTTACTCATTTTGCCCTTGTATATTCCAGTGTTGATTTTTGCGACATCTGCGATTGAAGCTGCGTCTTTAAGCTTGCCCTACGCGGGGCATTTAGCGATTATGGGCGCAATAAGTTTATTGGCCTTAACGTTGGCTCCTTTTGCTACAGCCGCTGCGTTAAAAGTAAGCATTAACTAAAATTATAATAAGACTGAGAGAGTAAATACCATTATGTGGAAATGGTTACACCCTTATGCAAAACCCGAGGCTAGCTACACCCTTGCAGGCAAGTTTATACCTTGGTTTAGTGTATTTGCCATAGTTTGTTTTGCTGTTGGTTTGGTGTGGGGCTTGTTGTTTGCGCCAGCCGATTACCAACAAGGTGATAGTTTTAGGATCATTTATATTCATGTGCCTTCGGCCATTATGTCGATGGGGGCATATTCATCTATGGCGGTCGCTGCATTTATTGGCTTAGTCTGGCAGATCAAACAGGCCGATATGTACGTTGCTGCAGTGGCTCCTGTTGGCGCGGTTTTCACGTTTGTTGCCTTATTTACTGGAGCGGCTTGGGGCAAACCAATGTGGGGCGCTTGGTGGGTGTGGGATGCGCGGCTCACTTCAGAGCTAATACTATTGTTTTTGTATTTGGGGGTTATTGCCCTTTATAACGCTTTTTCTGATAAAACCATGGCTGGTCGCGCTGCAGGTATTTTAAGCATTGTTGGGGTGATCAATTTACCGATTATTCATTACTCGGTGGAGTGGTGGAATACCTTGCATCAAGGCGCCACTATTACCAAGTTTGATAAACCATCAATCGACTCTCGTATGCTATGGCCGCTGTTATTAAACATTTTGGCTTTTGCTTTTTTTCTTGGTGCAGTGAGCTTAGTACGTTTTAGAACTGAACTGTTGCGCCGCGAACAACGTAGACCATGGGTACAGCAACTTATTCAACGCCACCTGCAAGCAAAGGGGTAATGTAGTATGCAATTTGA
Organism: Agarivorans litoreus; assembly: GCF_019649015.1. Taxonomy (NCBI): domain Bacteria; kingdom Pseudomonadati; phylum Pseudomonadota; class Gammaproteobacteria; order Alteromonadales; family Alteromonadaceae; genus Agarivorans; species Agarivorans litoreus. The sequence continues at coordinate 3,825,211 of NZ_BLPI01000001.1, forward strand.
TTCAATCGCAGATTTCTTTGCTATGGGGGGGTATGGCTTTTATGTGTGGCTTGCCTTTGGAGTAAGTGCAGCGGCAATGATAGCTATAGTGGTCGATAGCATTGTTAAACGAAATGCGATTTTTAAATCTGTTGCGCGTCAATCTGCGCGACAACAACGAGTAGAAGCAGCAAAAGAGGTAACTGAACGCTTATGAACCCAAGACGTAAAAAACGCTTAACCATTGTTCTGGCAATTGTACTAGGTTTAGGGGCTTCTATTGGCTTGTTGCTGTTTGCTTTGCAACAAAATATCGATTTATTTTATACACCTACTGAATTAGTTAATGGTAAGGGAAAGGCTGAAATTAAACCTGAGGTAGGCCAGCGTTTGCGAATTGGTGGTTTGGTGCTGCCAGGCACTGTAAAGCGCTCTGAGACCAGTTTGCAAGTTAGTTTCAAGCTGAGTGATGCTGGTGGTGGTATTGTAACCATTAACTATGAAGGTATTTTGCCTGATCTGTTTCGAGAAGGGCAGGGCATTGTAGCGCAAGGTGAATTGGCTAACCCAACCACGGTAAATGCATTTGAGGTATTAGCCAAGCACGACGAAGAATACATGCCACAGGAAGTGGCAGAAGCGCTTGAAGGTATGGAACACTTTAAACCAGAATATACAGAAGCCCAGCTTAAAGGCTCAGGACACTAGAGACGGTAATTATGATCCCGGAACTTGGACATTACGCATTAATCCTATCTTGTGCGTTAGCTATATTACAGAGCGTATATCCCTTATGGGGAACGACTAAAAATAGCGTTTCTTTAATGAAACTTGCTCGGCCCTTAGCGTTGGCGCAATTTGCTTTTGTTACATTGTCATTTGTAGTATTGAGCTATGCATTTGCCATCAATGATTTCTCTGTTGCTTACGTGGCTAATAACTCAAACAGTCAATTGCCGGTATATTTCCGTTTATCTGCTGTGTGGGGCGCACATGAAGGTTCGTTGTTGTTGTGGGCGATGATCTTGTCGGGATGGGGCGCTGCAGTAGCAATGTTTAGCCGTGGCCTACCGCTTGACGCCGTTGCGCGGGTGGTGGCAGTAATGGGTATGATATGTGTAGGTTTTTACCTGTTCATCTTGCTTACTTCAAATCCCTTCGACAGAACTCTGCCATTTTTCCCGGTTGATGGACAAGATTTGAATCCTTTGTTGCAAGATGTTGGATTAATTTTCCACCCACCTCTTTTATACATGGGCTATGTTGGCTTTTCGGTGGCTTTTGCTTTTGCTATCGCCGCACTAATGGCTGGACGTTTAGACTCCACTTGGGCTCGTTGGTCGCGCCCTTGGACAATGGCTGCTTGGATTTTTCTTACCTTAGGTATTTCACTAGGAAGTTGGTGGGCTTACTACGAACTAGGCTGGGGCGGTTGGTGGTTCTGGGATCCAGTAGAAAATGCCTCATTCATGCCGTGGCTTGTGGGGACTGCGCTGCTGCATTCATTAGCGGTAACCGAAAAGCGGGGAGTATTTAAATCCTGGACGGTGTTACTGGCTATATCGGCGTTTTCTCTTAGCCTATTAGGAACCTTTTTAGTTCGCTCCGGCGTATTGGTGTCGGTGCATGCCTTCGCCAGCGATCCTGCTCGTGGTTTGTTTATTCTAGGCTTTTTATTAGTGGTGATTGGTGGCTCCTTATTGTTGTTTGCTATTCGTGGCTCACAGGTGAAAAGTCGCGGTACTTATAGTTTGTTTTCTCGCGAAACCTTCTTGTTAATCAACAACATCTTACTAGTGGCCGCCTTGGTGGTGGTATTGCTGGGTACTTTGTTGCCGCTTATTCATAAAGAAATTGGCCTAGGCAGTATCTCAATTGGTGAGGCCTTCTTTAATCGAATGTTCAGTTGGATGATTGTGCCTTTTGCGATTGCTTTGGGTATTGGTCCCCTGCTGCGTTGGAAGCGCCAAGATATTCGTCCTCTTAAAAGCTGGTTGTTGGCTTTAGCTGCATTTAGTTTGTTGGTGCCCGCTGCATTGTTAGCAATGCTAGCACCGAAGTTTTACGCTTTGGCCTACATGGCGCTTGCCTTATCGTTTTGGGTGATTAGCTGTACAGCTTTAGAAGTATATTTGCGTGCTACTCACCGTCATAGTTTCAGCAAAGGATTGAAAGTACTTAGTCGTTCTCATTGGGCAATGGTACTTGGCCATTTAGGTTTAGCGGTTACGGTAATAGGCGTGGCATTAACTAGCCATTACAGTATTGAACGTGATTTACGTTTAGAGCCTGGTGATTCGGTCACCTTTGCTGCGTACTCTTTCCACTTTAAACAGGTTGAGCCTTTAGTTGGTCCAAACTATGAAGGCCATGTTGGGGTGATAGACGTATATAAAGATGAGCACTTAGCAACAACCTTACGTGCAGAGAAACGCTTCTATCGGGTACAACGAAACATGATGACAGAAGCTGCCATTGATGCAGGCTTATGGCGTGACTTATATGCAGCAATGGGGGAGCAGCTTCCCGGTGGAGCTTGGGCAGTGCGCCTTTATTATAAGCCCTTCATTCGTTGGATTTGGCTAGGCTCAATTATTATGGCCATCGGCGGTATATTTGCCATGTCGGATAAACGCTATCGTTTCAAAGTTAAGCAACAGCAGTTAAGTGGCAAGCCAGCTGTGAAAAGTGCAAGTAGTAAAAGCACTGATTTGGCAGAGGAGGCTTAAATGAATAAACGTATTTTTTATTTTTTACTGCCTCTTATTGCGTTCTTGTTTATGGCGGTGTTTTTGTATCGTGGCTTGTACAGTGACGCTACCGAGCTTGAGTCGGTATTAATAGGCAAGCCGGTTCCACAGTTCACCTTGCAAGATATTTATCAGCAAGATAAGCAGCACGATGCTGCGATTTTTAAGGGTGAACCCTTGTTGCTAAATGTTTGGGCTACCTGGTGTCCTACCTGTCGTGCAGAACATACCTTTCTGAATTCCTTGGCTGAACAGGGTGTTAAGATTGTTGGCTTAAATTACAAAGACGATCGAATTAAAGCGATTAAGTGGTTGGAGCAACTCGGTAACCCTTATCAAGTGAACTTGTACGATGGTAAAGGCCTGTTGGCCTTAGACCTAGGCGTGTACGGTGCACCCGAAACCTATTTTATCGATAGCCAAGGCGTGATTCGTTATCGCCATGTGGGCGACGTAAACGCACGTAATTGGCAAGAAACGCTTGCGCCAATATTTGCAGGGTTGGATTAAACATGATGAAACCACTACAACGCTTTTGGGCTGTATTGCTGTTAAGCCTTCCTGTTATGGCCTACGCTGCGATTTCAGCTCACGAGTTTGATAACCTAGAACAAGAAGAGCTGTTTCGAGAGTTAACACGTGAGTTACGTTGCCCTAAATGTCAAAACAATAACATCTCAGATTCTAACGCAGGCTTAGCCCAAGATTTACGCGAGAAAACCTACCAAATGGTGAAGTCGGGTAGTGATAAACAAGAAGTATTGGATTATATGGTAGCGCGTTACGGCAACTTTGTGCGCTACGACCCGCCACTTACTCCAGCAGTGCTTACCCTTTGGATAGCGCCAATTCTGATTATGCTGATTGGTGGGTTTACTGTGTGGCGACTAGCCAGACGAAGAAAAGACGCAAAACCTGCGCTAGATGTGGCCGAACAAGAACGCCTTGAGCAGCTAATTAAACAAACGGAGCAAGAAAAATAATGACTGTATTTTGGTTGGCTGCTGCCGTTTTAACTGTGCTCGCTGTAGCTGTTATCGTGTTGCCATTGTGGCGACAAAGGGACAGCCGCTCGGTCACGCAAACCGAGCTAAATAAAACACTGTATAAAGACAGGTTGATAGAAATTGAGCAAGAGAGTGACCAAGGTTTGGCCGAAGATAGCTCAGTTTTAGTTAGCGAGTTACAACATAACTTGCTAGATGATATTCCTGAAGAGCTTAACAACAAACAAAACACTATTTCGCCCTGGGTAGCTTTGCCAGGTGTAGTGTTTTTAGTCGCCATTTCTATTGGTATGTATATCAAACTAGGCAGTGCAGAAAAGGTGCAAGATTGGCAAACCGTCGTGCAAAAAATGCCAGAGCTGAGTAACAAGGTGTTGCTTGGTCAAGGTGGTGAGGTAAGTGAACAAGACTTAAATGACTTTGCTTTAGGCTTACGTACAAAATTACATAACGACCCCAGTGATACCCGTGGTTGGTTTTTGTTAGCTAAAGTTGGCCAAGCACTAAATCGCTTAGATATTATGACCGACGCCGCAGAGCAAGCTTATCGTCGCGATTCAGAGAGTGCCAACATCATTGCCGTTTATGCGCAATCGCTATTTTATAGCGGCGACCCTAATGAACAAGCTAGAGCAGAGCGTCTCCTTGTACTGGCTTTACAAAAAGATTCTAGCCAGTTAGAGCTTTGGTCTTTGTACGCCTTTATGGCGCTTGAGCAACAGCAATTTCAATTGGCTATTGACCGTTGGGAGAGAATGTTAAGTTTAGTTGACGCCGACTCAGAGCGTTATCAGATGTTGCAGCAAAGTATCGAATTTGCGCAAGCGCAAATTGCTCAGCAGCAAGCGCCAGCCGCGGAGCAACCCCCGGCTGTTGAGCAAGCGGTGGTTGAAAACAAGCCAGCCAGTGGCCCTAGCTACAGCATCACTGTAGATGTTAAAGAGGGTTTAGACGTACCGGGTTCTAGTTTCTTATTTGTATTTGCTAAATCAGTAAACGGTCCACCAATGCCTTTGGCCGCAAAAAAAGTGGCACATCCGCGTTTTCCTGTAACGGTGAATTTGTCGGACAGCGATAGCATGATGGAAGGCCTAAAGCTCTCTCAACAGGGCGATTTTTATATTACCGCACGCTTATCTTACGACAATAATGTGCAAACCATTGAAGGTGATTGGGAAGGGCGATCTTCTGCTATTTCTCAGGGCGGAGAACAAGCAATAACTTTGCTTATAGATACACCCTTATAACTATGTATTAATATTGTAAGTGTTAATAGTTTTTACTATTCAGCTTCAAATATAGATGCCATAATAAAAAGAGGTTGCTTAGCAACCTTTTTTTATTTGTTTTCGCAAATTATTTGGTGAGTTGATTTGCGATAGGTATCCGACCAAGGAAGGGGGTCTGAGTGCGTAAAGTAGTTACAGCTTTTTTGATGTTTGCTGTTATGTTGTCTACTGCATCTACCACAATGGCTAATGAAGTAGAGGCTTTTGATGAGCCTTATCAAGACTTTTCCGATCCTTTCGAGGGCTTCAACCGAAGCATGTGGAACTTTAACTACAATTATCTAGATAAACCTCTTTATCGCCCTGTAACCCATGCATACGCAGAGTTTATTCCATTTCGTATTCGCGAAGCGATGAATAACGTTATTCGTAACTTAGAAGAGCCAGCCAGCTTTGCTAATCATTTACTGCAAGGAAAAGTAGAGCGAGCCTCCAATAATTTAGTTCGATTTCTGTTTAACTCAAGCTTTGGTATTTTTGGCATTATCGATTTAATGGGGCTTTCGGGAATGCCGCGTGATATTGAAGAATTTGGTGATGTAATGGGCTTCTACGGTGTGCCTGAAGGGCCTTATGTTATGTTACCTGTGCTTGGTCCTACAACTGTTCGCAAAGAAGTAGGTGATTGGGTTGATGCTTTTGCCTCCCCCCTTACTAACTTAACCTTTGCCGAGCAAGTTATTAGGTGGGGATTAGATGGTCTGTACAAGCGAGCATCTATCATTGATCAAGAACCGTTGATTGATAATTCGTTAGACAGTTACACCTTTGTGAAAGATGCTTACTTACAGTATCGCTTATACCGCTTCTACAATGGCAAGCCCCCAACGTCCTCAAAACAAGATATTGATTCAGCTTTAGAAGATTATTTAGACGAATTAGAAAATTATTAATTAAGCTGAACTATGCTTGTACGTATTGTAGTTGTAGTTGATTAAGCGGATAACCTTAGGGAAAAACGCCGTTAAGCTGGTTTGTTATTTTATATATTTTTATGTGTTATTAATTTTATGCAAGCTTGCTGGTGTTACTGTTAGATTACTTATACTATCAACTGATTAGACCATTCTATTTTCATTAACCCATTAATTAGTAAGGGTATTTCTAACAAGTGCAAGAGCGCGACAATAGCCCTTTATACGGGATTTCAATTTTAGTTGTAGAAGATGAAGTTGTATTTCGTCAGCAGTTACTTGCGTTTTTAACTCAAAAAGGCGCGATGGTAGGCGCTGTAGGCGATGGCTATGAAGCACTCAAAGCCATTAGTCAGCAGCATTACGACATCATTTTAATGGATCTTGTTATGCCTCGCATGAACGGGGTAGAACTACTTAAGCATTTAGATAGCTTTTCCGGAAGTGTAGTGGTTATTTCTGGTAAGAGCACCATGGCAGATTTACGTAAAGTGTTACAGTTAGGTGCCAGCGATTTCTTAGTTAAACCTCTCATAAACTTTAATGAGTTAACCGACACTATTCTTGCTAACTTGTCTATGGCGAATGAACACAACCTGCAAATGGAATTCGTGGAGTTTGATGAGCACAAAGCCCATTTTAAAGCGAATGATGCTCAAGCAAGTATGGTATTAAATGAAATCCTGCCTGAGAACACTCAAGAAATCATGGGGTTCTTTTGTCATTATCGCTTAACGGGGCAAACTTTATTTCCCATTATTAAACAAATTGACGAGCACCATGTAGGGTTTTTAGTCGTTGATATTTGCTTATTGGGTGATGAAGGGGTTGTTGCAGCCGTAATCATCAATGGCTTTTTCCAAGATATGTGGAATCGCTTTTTGGTTAACGATCCCACAGCACTTCAGCCTAGCCAAGCGCTTAGTACCCTTAATCGTATTATTAAAGCCGCAGACTTACGAGCGCCCGTTGCTTGTTTGTATGGGGTGATTGAACATGACCAAGTCTTGTTTGCCAATGCGGGCTTGCTAGAGGCACCCGCTCCCTTCGATGCAGCCCATCCAGGAATGCCTTTAGGTTTAAATGCAGATGCCCATTACTTAGAAAGCATTGGCAAACTGTCAGACATAGGTTTCAGCTTACGTTTTAAAAACTTGGCTGACGATCGCATCAATTTAAAACTCTTCCCAGTAAATTAGCCATTAATGTGTAAAGCAATTTAGCTTTAACTCAAAGGTGTTACAAAAATCGCTCAGCATAAATCCACACTGCTTTTTATTATTCTTAGAATCCAAAGTTATTAAAAGTAGCATAATGTTATAGCGCAGTTACTAGTAGTAGTCTGCTTTATCAGTTAGTCTGAGCTTGTTTTATATTCTATAACGATATAACGAATTAAGAGCTGAAGACTAAATGGAAAATTATAACTTAACTCATCTTAAAGCATTAGAAGCCGAGAGTATCCATATCATCCGTGAAGTGGCGGCTGAATTTGACAACCCGGTAATGCTGTACTCTGTGGGTAAAGACTCCGCGGTAATGCTTCATTTAGCGCGTAAAGCTTTCTACCCAGGAAAAATACCTTTTCCATTGCTGCACGTAGATACTGACTGGAAATTTAAAGAAATGATTCAGTTTCGTGATCACATGGCAAAGAAGTATGATTTTGAATTGCTAGTGCATAAAAACCCTGAAGGGCTTGAAATGGGTATTGGCCCTTTCACTCACGGTAGTGCAGTGCACACCGATGTGATGAAAACTCAGGGCTTAAAGCAAGCTTTAAACAAGTATCAGTTTGATGCAGCTTTTGGTGGAGCGCGTCGTGATGAAGAGAAATCTCGGGCAAAAGAGCGAGTATATTCATTCCGCGATAAAAACCACCGTTGGGATCCAAAATCACAGCGTCCCGAACTTTGGAATACATATAACTCTAAAGTTAACAAAGGTGAAAGCATTCGCGTATTCCCATTGTCCAACTGGACCGAGTTAGATATTTGGCAATATATTTATTTAGAAAACATAGAAATTGTTCCGCTTTATTTATCGCAAGTGCGTCCAGTGGTTGAGCGTGATGGCACCTTAATCATGGTAGATGATGAGCGTATGCCCGTCGAAGAAGGGGAAATTCAGCACAAAATGGTACGTTTTCGCACCTTAGGTTGTTACCCACTTACCGGAGCCGTAGAGTCGGAAGCCACCACTTTGCCTGAAGTTATTCAAGAAATGCTGTTGACCAAAACCTCTGAGCGACAGGGTCGTGTGATTGACCATGATAGTGCAGGGTCAATGGAGAAGAAGAAGATGGAAGGCTACTTCTAAGGGAAATAGCAGGCTTCTAAACAGTATTTTCCCGCGTTGCTTATTTAGCGGGTATTGAACAAGAATTTTGACGCTGGCGAAAGCTAGGAAAGCGAGGATACCATGTCTCATCAATCAACATTGATTGCTTCAGATATCGAAGAGTACTTACAACAACACGAACAGAAACAACTACTACGTTTACTCACCTGTGGTAGCGTTGACGACGGTAAAAGCACCTTAATTGGTCGCTTACTGCATGATTCAAAAATGATTTTTGAAGATCAGTTAGCAACCATCAAAAATGATTCAAAACGTTTTAATACCACCGATGGTGAGTTCGATTTAGCGCTATTGGTTGACGGTTTACAGTCGGAACGAGAGCAGGGTATTACCATTGATGTTGCTTATCGTTATTTCTCTACAGAAAAGCGTAAGTTTATTATTGCCGATACTCCTGGGCATGAACAATACACCCGTAACATGGCTACTGGCGCCTCGAACTGTGATTTAGCGATTGTGATGATTGATGCCCGCTATGGCGTGCAAGTACAAACGCGCCGTCACAGTTTTATTGTATCAACACTGGGTATTAAACAAGTAATTGTTGCTATTAACAAAATGGACCTGGTTGAGTTCTCAGAAGCTCGTTTTGAAGAAATTAAAGCAGAATACCAAAAGTTTGCCGAAAACCTTAATATCGATAGTATCAAGTTTGTACCAATTTCTGCCCTAAATGGTGACAACGTGGTAGAGCGCAGCGAACAAAGTGCTTGGTATCACGGTGAAACCTTGATGGGCATGCTAGAAAGTGCGCCAATTAGTGCTGGACAAAACTTTGATGACTTCCGATTCCCCGTTCAATACGTTAATCGTCCAAACCTTGATTTCCGTGGTTTCTGCGGCACGATTAGCTCTGGTGTTGTTCGCAAAGGGGATGAAGTAACGTCGTTACCTTCGGGTAAAACCTCTAAAGTGAAAAGTATTGTCACCTTTGATGGTGAAATTGATGAAGCTTATGCACCTATGGCGGTAACACTTACTTTAGAAGATGAAATAGATGCAAGTCGCGGCAACATGCTGGTACATAGTAACAATAAACCTTGGGTAGCCAGCAGCGCTGAAGCAACCATTGTCTGGATGGCTGAAGAGCCAATGATTGCTAACAAGCAGTACGATTTTAAACTCGCGTCTAAAACCACTTCAGGATCTATTGCTAAGATAGAGCATCAAATTGATGTGAACACCTTAGAAGAGCAGGAAGCTGTTCGCTTAAACTTAAACGAGATTGGTTCTTGCCAAGTTCAATTTAGCCAGCAAGTAGCTTTTGATGCTTACAACAAAGCCAAAGGCACTGGGTCGTTTATTATTATTGACCGTATTTCCAATGTAACTGTAGGTGCCGGTATTATTACCGCAAAGGGCAGCTTAGAAGAAGCGGGGCAGCAGCAAGAGTTCTCTGCATTTGAGTTAGAACTTAATGCGCTAGTTCGCAAACACTTCCCGCATTGGGATGCTAAAGACTTAAGCGAATTACTTAAGTAATGAGCATGCAGGCCACCATGGTGCTAGTGATTTTCGTTGGCACCATTGCGTCTTTAATTCGTTATCAGCAGTATCCTGCTAAAATTTTTGGTGGGGTAATGCTGCTGCTGTTCGTGCTAGATTTAGTGAGTACTGAACAGCTATTAGCTAGCGTATCGAATCAAGGTTTAATGACCTTGGTGCTTTTAATGTTATGCTCGATAGCCTTGGAAAAAACACGATTATTACGCGTGCTAGCGGCTTCAATCATTAAACCATCACTTCGCTCTACTTGGCTGCGATTGTACTCCACCACGGTGTTGTCTTCTGCTGCCTTAAATAATACTGCGGTAGTTGCCACCTTATTGGCGCCAATTCGTAACAATCCTTATCACAGTGCTAGCCGTTTATTGTTACCTTTATCTTATGCAGCTATTTTGGGCGGAACACTTACCTTAATTGGCACTTCTACTAATCTCATCGTAAACAGCTTGTTACTTGAAAGTACCGGTGAGAGTTTGGGTTTTTTTGATTTTACTTTAATAGGCCTAGTTGCAGTGGTGGCCTGTGGTTTTACCTTGGCGTTTTTTTCACGCTATTTACCTGACCATAAACGTGAAGAAAATCATTATCACCGTTACTTTATTGACGCAAAAATTCAAGCCGATTCCACACTCATTGGCAAGAGCGTTGAAGAAAACGGGCTGCGCCACTTAGAGTCACTGTTCCTGGTGGAGATTGTGCGAGATGGAAAACTGATTAGCCCAGTAGCGCCAAGCGAGGTGATGCAGCAAAGTGATCGCCTTATTTTTAGTGGCGATGTCACAAAAGTGATGCAACTTAACCAGTTCTCTGGGCTACAAACCTTTGCAGATTCCAATGGCTTATTAGGCTCTAACCTTACCGAGGTCGTGATTCGCCCAGAAAGCATGTTAGTGGGTAAAAGCCTAAAGGGTGCTGGTTTTCGTGCCCGGTTTGATGCCGCCGTTGTGGCGATTAAGCGAGATGGCGAAAGAGTATCAGGAAAACTAGGTGAAATAACCTTGCAGGCTGGTGACTTCTTAGTATTGGCGGTAGGCGCTGATTTTAAGTCGCGTAGTAACTTAAGTAAAAACTTTATCGCAGTGAGTGGCGTGGAGCCAGACACTCGTTTAAATGGTGCTTCGGAGTTATTTGCAATTGGTGGTTTTGTACTTGCCGTGGGCGCAGCAGCTATTGGCTTGGTTAGCTTGTTTAAAGCCATGGTAATTCTTCTTGGTGGCTTAATTTTCTTTAGGTGCTTAACACCAAGTGAGCTAGTGCGCCGTTTCCCTAAAGAAATATGGTTGATTGTTGCTTCTGCTTTGGCTTTATCTCAGGCAATGCATAATGCCGGCTTAGTAGAGTTGCTCGAGGGCTTGTTTAACGGGGGGCTTAATGGGCAATGGCTTATATTGAGCCTTGTGGCAGTGTACTTATTAACCTGGGTATTTACCGAACTAGTAACCAATAATGCTGCCGCTGCTCTAATGTTTCCTCTGGCTTATGGCTTGGCAAATGCGTTAGGGGCAAACCCTATGACTTTTGTTATGACGGTCGCCTTTGCCGCAAGTGCAAGTTTTGTTAGCCCTTATGGATATCAAACTAATTTAATGGTGTACAACGCTGGTCGCTACAGTTTAAGAGATTTTGTCAAATTAGGTTTGCCCGTGGCATTAGTTTACGGCCTTGTTGTATTGGTGTTAGTCCCGATTGTATTTCCCTTATAGTCATTTATTTAGATAACAGAGCAGGCAAGAAATGGATAAAAAGAGCGAAAATGTAGTTTGGCATAATCATAGTGTTAATCGAGAGTTGCGCACTATGAAAAAAGGCCACAAACCCTGCGTACTATGGTTTACTGGTTTAAGCGGCTCAGGCAAGTCTACTATTGCCAATGCAGTCGATTATTTGCTGTATCAACGCGGTGTTCATACTTATGTTCTGGATGGTGACAATGTTCGCCATGGCCTAAATGGCGATTTAGGGTTTTCTGACACCGACAGAGTAGAAAATATTCGTCGTATTGGTGAAGTAGCCAAACTATTTGTAGACGCAGGTTTAGTAGTTTCTACTGCTTTTATTTCTCCATTTAAAGCAGACCGCTCGCTGGTTCGCAATCAACTTGGTGAAGGCGAGTTTTTTGAAGTGTTTATTGATACACCTTTAGAGGTTTGCGAACAACGAGACCCTAAAGGGTTATACAAGAAAGCACGCAGTGGCGAGATTAAAAACTTCACCGGTATTAGCTCTGCTTATGAAGCACCAGAAAAAGCCGATGTTCACGTGCAAACGGAAGGAAAATCGGTTGAACAATGTGCAGAGTTTGTGGTTAATGCGCTAATCGATGCTGGTATTGTTAAGGCCTAAGAGCGAGGTTACTCATTGCGACATATAGATATTTTTAACGGTGATGCCGATGGCATCATTTCACTCATTCAGCTACGTTTAACCGAGCCCAAAGACAGCATTTTGCTTACTGGGGTTAAACGGGAAAACCAGTTGATGAATAGCTTTGAGTTTCGTGCTGGAGACCAAGTTACAGTTTTAGATATCTCTATGGAAAAAAATCAACTGGGATTAAAGCAAGCCTTAGATGTTGGTGCCAGTGTACATTACATAGACCATCATCGGCCTGGACAGATCCCTCTCCACCCTAATTTGCATGCAAATATCAATACCGATGCAGATGTGTGTACCGCGCTGTTGGTTGATAAGGCTCTTGCAGGTAGGCATCACTGCTGGGCAATAGCTGCGGCTTATGGTGATAACCTCATTGCGCAAGCGGATGCTTTATGTGAGCAAGCTCAATTAAGCGAGCAGCAAAGCGAACAGCTTAAAGAGCTGGGCACCTTAATTAATTACAACGGCTATGGAGCAACGTTGAGCGATCTCCACCTAGAGCCTTCTGTATTATTCAAGCAATTAGTGGCATACACCAGCCCTTTTGATGTTATCGCCGATAGCCAATCAGCCTATCATCAACTCAAAAACGCTTATCAGCATGATATGGCTTTGGCCAACAAGGTCAAAACTCATTACCAGAGCGCGGTAGTAAAAGTTACAGTTTTGCCTAACTGTTCTTGGGCTAGGCGAATAAGTGGTGTTTTTGGCAATCAGCAAGCAAATTTACATCCCTCATTAGCGCATTTGGTTTTAACCAGCATTGCTAGTGGTATTGCTGTGGTTAGTTTGCGAGCGCCACTTAACAAAAAGTACGGAGCTGGCGATATTTGCGCACAATACGAGACCGGTGGCGGCAGGGCTAGTGCGGCGGGTATTAATCAATTCAATACTGCTAACCTGCAACAGCTTATTTCCGATATAGAAAATTTCTATTCATAAGCAATAACGTAGCTTGGTTGGCTATTTATTCAGTTTAAGCTCTTTAAGTTTGCTTTATATCAAGTGTGAGCAAAAAATATATTTCTCAGAAAGTGTTTTCATTTCGCTAGCTTATTGTTTTAAAAACGATTTACACAATAGCTAAACACCTAAAAATCTTGTTTATCAAGCTCTTGGAGCTTAGTTACAGTTTCAACAGTTTATCGCTGTGTTATACTTTCGACCCATTATTATATCGTGCAGGGAAAAGCTTCGTGGCTGGGTCGAAATACGTAAAAACGTTTGTGAGTTGTCTCTTCTTATTGCTAGCAAGCGCTAGTGCTACTGCTAACACCTATGCTGGTGCAATTTTTTCTTATACTTCAACAGAATACAACTTTGATGACGCATCCAGTCAAAGTGGACGTCCTCTGTTATTTCAAGCTCAACTTGGCCACTATTTTAATGACTTTATTGCCTTAGAGGGCCGTTACGGGGTATCTACTGGTCGTTCTGGAGGGATTTCTGTAGATGGTTTAGCGTCTTTGTTGGTAAAAGGAAATGTGCCGGTTACAGACCAAGTCGCTATGTATGCCTTACTCGGTGGCTCAAGCGTTAAGCTGGATCAACAAAACATCGGTAACAGCACCGAAACTGGAATGAGTTTTGGTTTAGGTGCGCATTATGCGTTAGGTAAGCAAACTGCATTAACCTTAGAGTATTTGAACAGCATAAATACTAGCAAAGCCAAAATTGGCGGCGTTAATTTAGCGTTTCAATATCGCTTTTAGTCTAGGTGTTTAATTATTAAACGTTCTAAATTAATGCAAAACTAATTTGGCTGGAAACGGCGCTGGTGAGTTTACGCAGATAACAAAAATGAAGTACTATCGTGCTTGTTATTAATTGCTTTATTACTGACTAACTTTGTTGTTCGAAAAAAGAGAAGAATACAGAATGAAATTTGGACTTAAAAGTCTCATTGTGGTTTGGATACTAGCCTTATCCAATTACGCGTTAGCCATGAACCTTAGCCCAGATCAAATTCAACAGCTAAAAAGCCTACCTGCTGATCAACAAGCGGCACTTGCTAAACAGTATGGTGTTGATATATCCAAATTTTCTCAATCTGGTAGTGCCCAAACTCCAAGCTCTCAAGAGGCAGCCCCTCAGCTACCGCAAAAACGAGATGTTGAGGCGGGTACACAAGCACTAGCAAACAAAAACAGCGCAGGTGAAACCACCAAATTACAACGCTTTGGTCTAGATGTATTTGCTACCCAACCTACTACTTTTGCCCCTCTTAGCAACATTCCGGTTACTGATAATTATCGATTAGGCCCAGGCGACACGCTAAACGTACAGTTATTTGGTAAAGAAAATGGCAACTTCGAATTTAAAGTTAATCGCCATGGCAGCATCAGCTTCCCAGAATTGGGGCCGGTTAATGTATCCGGCCTAACGTTTAACCAAGTTAGAGAACTGATTACCCAACAAATACAAGAAAAGAAAATAGGAGTACGCAGCAATATCACTATGGGTGAGCTTCGTACCGTAGAGGTATTTGTGCTAGGAGACGCCTTTCAACCAGGCAAATATTTGGTTAGCTCTTTATCTACAATCACTCATGCCCTATATGCAAGTGGTGGGGTAAATCAACAAGGTAGCTTGCGAGATATCCGCTTGTTACGTGATGGTCAATTAGTAAGTCGTTTCGATTTGTATGATTTGCTGTTAAGTGGAGATACCAGCAACGACCTACAGTTACGCAGCGGCGATGTTGTTTTTGTTGGCCCTCTTGGTGACACAGTAAGTGTTGACGGAGAGGTGGTTCGCCCGGCCATTTATGAAATTAATGGTGAAGAATCTATAGCGGGTTTAATTAGCACCGCAGGTGGGTATACAACCAAGGCTTTTAAAAAATCGGCAAGGCTAGAGCGTATTACTAACGAAGGCTTAATTGATTTAGTTACTTTAGATCTTAAATCTAAGAATGATCTAAAGAAAAAGCTGCGTAATGGTGATTTCTTAACCATAGAGCAAGTGGATAAACGCTCACCTAATTACGTATCGTTAAAAGGTAATGTAGCCAGAGAAGGTAGGTACCAATGGCGTAAAGGCCTGCGAGTTTCAGACATATTGCCAAACCTTCAACGCAGCTTAAACAATAGTAGTGATCTAAATTATAGCTTGGTGATACGTAAGAGTGGCGATCGTACTATTTCTGTTCTGCAGATAAACTTAGAGCAAGCGATCACAGAAAAACACTCAGCCGACAATATCTTGCTTAAGCCAGAAGATGAAATTTTGGTGTTCACGAAGTATGACTTGGAACTGTTTAGCGAAGCATTTCAAATTGGTTCTAAAGAGAAAGACTTACTTAGTGCCGATGCGGCCGCTTTAAACTCAAGATTAGAGAATGCAGAGCATTTGGCTAATCAAACCATTGGTAAATCTGAAGATGGTATTAACACTCAAGCTAATTCAAACGCTCAAGAATTTAGTGAAGAAGACCTAAAGCGCATTGCCAAAATTGCCGACATATCTGAAGGTGAAGTTAAAAAAGTTCTTGCGTCTACACGAGAGAAACTACTTGCGCCTATTCTTATCATGCTGCAAGAGCAATCTAACGCAGGTTTAGAGCTAAATGTTGTTGAAATATTCGGCGAAGTTAAGTTTCCTGGTATTTACCCAATTACTAACAGAAATACAGTAAAAGACTTAATTGACGCAGCAGGGGGCCTTAAAGACGGAGCCTACGCACTGCATAGTGAACTAACGCGAACAGTGGTTCGGGATGCAAGTGCAGATGTTACCTTGCTACGCCTAGACTTAAACGATGTAATGCAAGGAAGTTCTGACCAAAACTTGGTTTTGCAAGCCAGAGATAGGCTTAATGTTCTGGCTATTCCAAACTTACGCAAGCAACGCACCGTAAGTTTGCAAGGTGAGGTAAGATTCCCAGGTACTTATGTTATTAAGCGTGGCGAAACCCTAGGCGACTTAATAATTAGAGCGGGTGGTTTAACAGAATACGCCCATCAAGATGGAGCGGTATTTACCCGAGAAGCGCTACGTGTGCGCGAGCAAATGCAAATAGACGCCTACGCAGAAAGCATTCGCCAGGAAGTGGCTAAAAAGAGCCTTCGTCAAACAGGTCCTGGTAGCTTTTCTTCTACTTCAAGCCCTTCGGAACAATTAGATTTAATCCAAGAAATGAGCAGCACCAAGGCATTAGGCCGTATGGTGGTAGATCTTCCTTCAATCTTGTTGGCTGATTCTTCAAAAGACTTCATGCTCGAAGATCAAGATATGCTTTATGTTCCCCAATACCGAAATACGGTAACAATTATGGGCGAGGTGCAGTTAGCTACCTCATATTTACTTGACGAACAATATAGCTTTAAAGACTACATTAATTTTGCCGGTGGCGCTAAAAAGCAAGCCGACGAAGACCGAGTGTTTGTAGTGCGAGCTAATGGTTCGGTATATAAACCAGAGTCAGGTTTTTGGTTTAATAATAATAAGCAACCCCTGCAGCCAGGCGATACCATTGTTGTACCAATTGATACCGACTACCGCGATGCGCTAAGCACTTGGACGGCGGCAACTCAAATTATGTATCAAATTGGTGTTGCTGTTAATGCCATTAAATAAGTAGCCAACTAAGCATGAAGCCTAGTTTACCTATAGTGTTAGTTTTAAAGAATAAATAGAAACTTATGACTCAACAAGTTCAGCAACATCCAGCGTATCCGCCAGCGTATTTTGAGCCCAACTCAGAAGACGAAATTGATCTTAGGGAGCTGTTCGCAGTTATTTGGCGTGGCAAGTGGTTAATTGTTGCCTGTACCGCCGTGTTTGCCATTGGTGCGGTGATATTTGCAATAAATCAGCCTAATATCTATCGAGCAAATGCTTTGTTAGCCGCATCTAATCAAGAGAGTAACAAACTTAGCGGTATGGCCTCTCAATTTGGTGGTTTAGCCTCACTCGCGGGTATTAACCTCAATGCTGGTGGTGGAACCGATCAAACAACCTTAGCGATTGAGGTGTTAAAGTCTCGACAGTTTTTCGGCGACTTTTTGGATAAGTATCAAATAAAAGCCGATTTAATGGCTGCTAAAGAATGGAATGCAATCACTGGGGAGCTAAGTTACGACCCAGAAGTTTATGATGAGCATAACCAGCAATGGACTCGCGAAGTAAAAGCACCTAAACAACCAGAGCCCTCTATGCAAGAGAGCCACGAGGTGTTTAAAAAACAAGTATTAAGCGTAGCTACCGATAAAGAAACTGGCTTAATCACCATTGCTGCAGAGCATTTATCACCAATAGTGGCACAGCAGTGGGTGACTTGGTTAATCAAAGACATTAACCAAGTTATGCAACAGCGAACTCAACAAGAGACTTTGGCAAATATTAACTACTTAAACGAGCAGTTAGACAAAACCTCGGTAGCGCAAATGCAAACGGTGTTTTACCAACTCATAGAAGAACAAACCAAAACCTTAATGCTAGCAGAAGCTAACGACGATTTTGTATTCAAAGTAGTAGACCCAGCTGTTGTGGCAGAACAAAAAGTAAAACCTAAGCGTGCATTAATTTGCGTATTAGGTACCTTACTTGGTGGCATGTTAGGCGTAATGATGGTGCTTATTCGCCATTTTGCTGGTGCAGATAAAGAGGCAGATAATGCTTAGCAACAAACAGTTACAACAGAACGTAAATTGGTGGCAAGCATGAGTGTATTTGTAATCTCTCTGCTAGTAGCATTTTTAGGTACCTATACCGCCATTAAAATCTTAAAGCCAATTGCCATTAAGCACGAGTTGGTGGACAAACCCAACGAGCGAAAGCTACACGTGGGCGCAATACCGCTAATTGGTGGCATTGCCGTATACATAGGCTTTGTATTGTCTTTGTTGGTTATAGCTCAAGGCTACGACATCTCATTTAAGTACTTTTTACTGGCCTCTGGCGGCATATTGTTAGTAGGTATGCTAGACGACAAATACGACCTTAGTGTTCGTTTGCGCATGTTCTGCCAAATAGTAGCGGCCAGCGTAATGATGTTTGCAAGCGGAGACCGTATAGAAAACTTAGGCAACTTATTGGTAATGGGCGATATTCACCTAGGCTGGGCAGCCGTTCCCTTTACCTATTTGGCCATTATGGGCGCCATTAATGCCTACAACATGGTAGACGGTATAGATGGCCTTGTGGGCGGGGTTACCTTTACCAGTATGTTGTCTTTATCACTGCTGTTTATACTAGAAGGCTTTGTGCTGGAATCTTGGATAGCACTTTGCCTAGTAGTAGCGCTTATTCCTTACCTTATTTTTAACTTAACCAGAGCCGACAACCCCAAACGCAGCAAAATATTTATGGGTGACGCGGGCTCAATGTTTGTAGGCTTAAGCGTGGTGTGGTTACTAGCTATAGGCTCGCAAGGCGAAGCCCCAGCATTTAAACCGGTAACAGCCTTATGGGTTATTGCTATACCGCTAATGGATATGGCAGGGGTAATGATTAGGCGTAAGCGCAAAGGGCAATCACCTTTTAAACCAGACCGCGACCACTTACACCATATATTTATGCGCGCAGGCTTTACATCACGGCAAACGCTAATTTGTATAACCTTACTCAGTTTTTGTATCTCAATGGTTGGGGTGTTGCTTAACTGTTTAAGTGCGCCAGATTGGTTGTCATTCGGTTTGTTTTTAGTGGTGTTTAGCGGGTATTTAATGGCGTTAAAACATATATGGCGTTTGTTAAAAGCATTTAGAAAACTCAATGCATTTAGAAGAATGAGACGCTTAAACCGCTTACGGGTGTCTAGCTAACAAAGTTATTGGCAAGCATGCTTGAATTAGAAACATTTAAAACCGTTGTTAAACATACACCTTTGGTGTCGATAGACCTTATTGTACGTAATAGCCGTGGTCAAGTTTTGTTAGGTAAGCGGAAAAACCGCCCCGCTAAAGATTATTGGTTTGTTCCTGGGGGGCGAATACTAAAAGACGAATCCTTTGCTAATGCTTTCTCTCGTTTAATTAAGCAAGAGTTAGGGCTGGACCAAGCTGATCATGTATTTAAAGGTATATATCAGCACTTCTATGAAGATAACTTTTCCATTGAGGACTTTAGTACTCATTACGTGGTGTTGGCTTATGAACTCAGTAGTAGTGATGGGCTGAGCAATCTGCCAGAAGAACAGCATGCCGAATATCGCTGGTTCGACGAAAGCGAACTATTAGCCAGTTCAAGTGTGCATGAACACTGTAAGTGGTATTTTCAAGAGCGTAAGCAAGCTGATATTTAATTCGTATAACGTTAAGAGCTGCTTAAAAAAGATGTATACGTCAGTAAAGTAAGAAAATTTTAAGGTTTTTAGATTAATGATTACTCCCGTTATTATGGCCGGTGGCAGTGGCTCACGTTTGTGGCCGCTTAGTCGTTCGTTGTATCCAAAACAGTTTTTGTCGCTAACATCTGAATATAGTATGTTGCAAGAAACGATAAAGCGGCTGGACGGTGTTAATACCAATAAGCCTTTGGTTATTTGTAATGAAGAACACCGCTTTGTAGTAGCCGAACAGTTAAGATTGTTGAACCAAGCAGTATCTATCTTACTAGAGCCCGTTGGTCGAAATACTGCTCCAGCAGTGGCTATTGCCGCAGAGGCAGCAAAGGGCGAGGACGACCCGTTGTTATTGGTGTTGGCTGCAGATCATGTTATTCAAGACGCTGGTGTGTTTCGAGAATCACTAAACAAAGCTATTCCCTTAGCGCAAGAGGGGAAGTTAGTCACCTTTGGCATTGTGCCAAATCAAGCCCACACGGGTTATGGTTATATACAACGTGGAGAGGCTATAGCTGGTAGTAACGGTTTTGTGGTTGAGAAATTTGTTGAAAAGCCAGACGCAGAAACAGCCACTGGGTATGTAAATAGCGGTGAGTTTTACTGGAACAGTGGCATGTTTCTATTTAAGGCTAGTCGTTATTTGCAAGAGCTCGAATCGTTTAGGCCCGATATTGCCTCAGCATGTTCGCTTGCAATGGAGAAAACCTCTTTAGATCTTGATTTTATTCGCGTTGATAAGGCAGCGTTTACAAAGTGCCCAGACGAATCCATTGATTACGCAGTAATGGAACATACCAAAGATGCAGTAGTTGTTCCTTTAGACGCAGGCTGGAATGATATTGGCGCTTGGTCCGCACTTTGGGAAGTTAATACTAAAGACGAAAATGGCAATACTAGCCTGGGTGACAATATATTACAAAGTACTAAAAATTGTTTGGTGCATGGCGGCGAACGCTTAATTGCCACCGTAGGGCTGGAAAATACCGTAATAGTAGACACTAAAGATGCCCTACTAGTGGCAGATAAAGCCCATGTTCAAGAAGTAAAAGCCATTGTAGAAAAGCTTAAGGCAGAGGGACGAAGCGAATATGAAAATCATCGCGAAGTTTACCGACCTTGGGGCAAATATGATTCTATCGGTATGGGCGCAAGAGACCAAGTTAAACGTATTACCGTAAAACCCGGCGGCAAATTGTCGATTCAAAAACATCATCACCGTGCAGAGCACTGGATTGTAGTATCGGGTACCGCCAGCGTATTACGTGGCGAAGAGACTCACTTAATAACCGAGAACGAATCTATCTATATACCTTTAGGCACTATTCACGCCTTAGAAAATCCCGGGAAGATCCCGTTAGAAATGATCGAAGTGCAAACCGGTAGTTACCTTGGCGAAGATGACATTGTTCGATATGAAGATAAATACGGCCGAGTATAAGGAGCGAACAGGTTAATGGTAAGTAATTTAAATAGTTGCGAGGTTATTAAAGACAGCGGTGTTGCTTTTGGTACCAGTGGTGCCAGAGGCCTAGTAACCCAGTTTACGCCAGATGTATGTGCTGCGTTTAGCCATGCGTTTATTGAGAGTATGCGTGCTAATTTTACTTTTGATACCGTTGCAATAGCGATTGATAATCGGCCAAGTAGTTATTCAATGGCGCAAGCCTGCGTCGCCGCACTTAAACAGCAAGGCTTAAAGGTTATTTACTACGGAGTGGTACCTACACCAGCCTTAGCTTATGTAGCACAATTGGATAATATGCCCGCAATAATGGTTACGGGTAGCCATATTCCTTTTGATAGAAACGGCTTAAAGTTTTACCGCCCAGATGGCGAGATATCAAAAACTGACGAGCAGAGCATTATAAATGCAACTGTCGGTTTTACAGCTGTTGGCGGTTTACCAGAACTTGAGGTAAATAAGCGCGCGGCAGAAGAGTATATAAATCGCTATACCAGTTTATTCAACACTCCATTTTTAACGGGTAAGAAGGTTGGTATTTACGAGCACTCTAGCGCGGGGAGAGATTTGTATTACCGCATTTTTGAAGCCTTGGGTGCAGAAGTAATAGCGATAGAGCGTAGTAATAGTTTTGTGCCTATAGATACCGAAGCAGTATCAGAAGAAGACAAGCGCAAAGCGAGAGCTTGGGTTAAGCAATATAATTTAGATTTAGTGTTTTCTACCGATGGTGATGGTGATAGGCCGCTTGTATCAGATGAAAACGGCGAATGGCTACGCGGCGATATCTTAGGCCTGCTTTGTGCTGATGCGCTTAATATTAGTGCTTTGGCTGTTCCGGTTAGTTGTAACACTGCTATTGAGCTAAGTAATAAGTTTGAATTGGTAAAACGCACTAAAATTGGCTCTCCGTATGTTATCGCCGAGTTCGCGGCCTTGAACAATGAATACACATCAGTAGCTGGCTTTGAAGCCAATGGTGGCTTTTTGCTCGGTAGTGATATCAGCGTTAACGGGAAAGAGTTAAGAGCTTTACCCACCAGAGATGCCGTGTTACCGGCTCTTATGTTGTTAGTGGCTGCGCAGCGCTCAAAAATTAGTAAGCTAGTTGAAGAGTTACCACAGCGCTTTACTGCCAGTAATCGGATCCAAAATTTTGCGACGGAAAAAAGCCAACAAATCGTCGCTGCCGGTACTAAAGACCCACAATGGTTAATGCAAAGCTTAGGTTTTGGAGATTTGGCTATTGTATCTGTGGATACCACTGATGGCTTGAGAGTTGGGCTGGAAAAACAACAGTTTGTACACTTGCGACCATCGGGTAATGCACCAGAATTACGCTGTTATGCAGAAGCAAAGACAGTTGAGCAGGCAATAGCAAGCGTTGAAAAAAGTTTAACGAATATTAGGTCACTGTAAACCTAATACTTGAACGTTTAATAAAATTGAATTAAAGAATTGGAATACAGTAATGTCAAAAAATAAAGTGGCTTTAATCACAGGTGTGACTGGCCAAGACGGCTCTTATCTTGCAGAATTATTATTGGAAAAAGGTTATGAAGTACATGGTATTAAGCGCCGGGCGTCTTCATTAAATACAGAGCGCGTTGATCATATCTATCAAGATGTGCATGAAACTAACCCAAAGTTCTTTTTGCACTACGGTGATTTAACCGATTCGTCTAACTTAACCCGCATCATTAAAGATGTTCAGCCCGACGAAGTTTATAATCTTGCTGCACAATCACATGTAGCTGTGTCTTTTGAGTGTCCTGAGTATACTGCCGACGTAGATGCCATGGGGACTTTACGCCTGTTAGAAGCGATCCGCTTTTTAGGTTTGGAAAAGAAAACTAAGTTTTATCAAGCATCTACTTCAGAGCTTTATGGTGAAGTGCAAGAGATTCCGCAAAAGGAAACCACTCCGTTTCACCCTCGCTCACCTTACGCAGTAGCCAAAATGTACGCTTATTGGATTGTAGTGAACTACCGTGAGTCATACGGGATGTATGCCTGTAATGGTATTTTATTTAACCACGAATCCCCACGCCGTGGTGAAACCTTTGTAACGCGCAAGATTACCCGCGCTATCGCTAATATTTCGCAAGGCTTAGAGCAGTGCTTATACCTAGGAAATATGGACGCGTTGCGCGATTGGGGCCACGCAAAAGACTACGTGCGTATGCAGTGGATGATGCTACAACAAGAGCAAGCAGATGACTTTGTAATTGCCACCGGCAAGCAAATTAGCGTGCGTGAATTTGTTAAGCTGGCTGCTAAAGAAGCAGGTATAGAGCTTGAGTTTTCTGGTGAAGGGGTTGATGAAATAGCCACTGTGACTGCTATCACCGGTGACAATGCACCAGCACTTAAAGAAGGTGATGTAATTGTTAAGGTTGACCCGCGTTATTTCCGCCCTGCAGAAGTAGAAACACTGTTAGGTGACCCAAGCAAAGCAAAAGCTAAGTTGGGCTGGGAGCCGCAGATTACAGTAGAAGAGATGTGTGCAGAAATGGTACAGCACGATTTGAGCAAAGCTAAGCAACACGCTCTGTTAAAGGCTCACGGGCATAGTGTAGCCATTGCCGTAGAAAACCAAGGGTAGTTACATGGAGCTAAATAGTAGAATTTATGTTGCCGGGCACCGTGGTATGGTGGGTTCAGCGATTGTACGCCAGTTAGAGGCAAGTGGTTATAGCAATATAATTACCCGCACTCGTGACGAACTGGACCTAACTAACCAGCAGGCGGTGTTTGAGTTTTTCAAAACTGAGAACATTGACCAAGTATATTTGGCTGCAGCAAAAGTGGGGGGAATTGTGGCAAACAATACCTATCCCGCCGATTTCATTTATGAAAACTTAATGATTCAGTGCAATATTATTCATGCTGCGCATTTAGCGAATGTACAAAAACTACTGTTCTTAGGTTCTTCATGTATTTATCCTAAATTGGCTCCACAACCTATGGAAGAGGCAGCACTTTTAACGGGTTATTTGGAGCCGACTAACGAGCCTTATGCGATTGCAAAAATTGCAGGAATCAAACTTTGCGAGAGCTACAATCGCCAATATGGCCGTGACTACCGAAGCGTAATGCCGACTAATTTGTATGGCCCCAATGACAATTTCCATCCTGAAAATAGCCATGTTATTCCGGCATTAATTCGCCGTTTTCATGAAGCTAAGTTAAACGGAGATAAAGAAGTAGTGGCTTGGGGAAGCGGTAAGCCAATGCGCGAGTTTTTGTATGTTGATGACATGGCAGATGCCTCTATCTACGTTATGAATTTATCTTGCGAAGAATACAAAGCGAACACTGAGCCTATGTTAAGTCACATTAACGTGGGTACTGGTATCGACTGCACAATTAAAGAATTAGTCGAAACAGTAGCAGAAATTGTTGGTTTTAAAGGGGATATTAAATTTGATGCTTCAAAACCAGACGGAGCACCAAGAAAGTTAATGGACGTCACGCGATTGGAAAGTTTAGGTTGGCAGTACTCAAATAACCTCAATAAGGGATTGAAGGCTTCTTATAATTGGTTTTTGGAAAACGAAAACTGTTTCAGAAAATGAAAAGTGTTCTTATTGTAGTCTTGAGATGATAGTTTGATAAAAATAAGTTTTTTTAATAGTAAAGTCATAGCCAGCTCATTTTGGATGGTGATAGAAAAACTATCAAAATTGATTGTGGGGGTATTTGTTAGTGGATTAATTGCAAGGCACTTAGCGCCTCAAGGTTTTGGTCAACTAAATTATGCCCTTGCTTTGCTTTCTATTGCTATAACATTTTCTAGCCTAGGGCTGAATAGAGTAGCTGTCAGGTATTTTGTAGAACGGCTTTCATTTCCAGAAAGAAGATTGGCTGGTCTCAGGACTGTGTTTGGAATGAGGCTAATCGCCTCTGTAAGTAGTTTTATATTAATTTTTTTTATTGTTGCTTTTTGTTTTGATGATAGTGTTGTTTTTTATACTATTATCTTCTTTTCTTTGGTGTTTACTCCTTTTGATGTAGTTGATTTACATCAGCAAGCATTGTCTGATTTAAAGTATATTAGTGTCCTTCGCTTCACTGCGATGTTGGTTTCAGCAGCCTTTAAAATATTTTTGGTGATAAGCGAGCAACCTTTAATATATTTTTCCGTGGCCGTCTTAGTTGAATATATACTAGTTGCATTGATGTTGTTTTCTTATTTTAGTCTAAAGCATTCAAGTTCAATGTTTAAATTTGAGGGTTTATCTTTAAAAAGAGCGAAAGTGTTTTTGTTAGAAAGCTGGCCTGAAATTTTAGCTGGATTAGGCGCTATATTGTTTATGCGCTTGGATCAGGTCATGCTTAAGTTTATGTTGGGCGCAGAAAGTGTTGGAGTTTACTCTGCAGCTGTTCGTTTATCGGAAGCTTGGTATTTTTTGCCTACCGCATTCGTCGCTGCTAGCTTTCCTTTTATTATAAAAGGAAAATCCTTTAGCCGAGAATGTTATTTGGACAGGCTAAGGTTACTGCTAACAGTACTAATTTTTATTTCTGTCTTAGCTGCTTTTGTGGTTTCAGTTTTATCTGACTGGGTTATTCATTTAATTTATGGTGACCAATACTACGATAGCGCAGTCATCCTTCTCATCCATTGTTGGTCTGGGTTGTTTGTTTGCATGGGTATTGGCTCAGGCTCTGCATTGGCTGCGGAAAAAAAATTGAAATGGAACCTATACCGCAACCTCTTCGGCCTGTTAGTTAATGTTGCGCTTAATGTGGTGCTAATTGATAAATTTGGTACTGTTGGAGCAGCAGTCGCAACCTTAATCTCTTTGGCTTGTGCGTTTTGGCTTTTTGATTTTTTATTTTCTCCTTTAAGGTATATGTTTTTATTGAAACTTAAAGCTTTTAATTTTTTCTACTTCTTTAATGCTCATCAGCTGAAAAGAGTAGTTAACGGTTTTTAATTTAATTATTCAAAAGATAACAAGATGAATTTTAGTTCAGTTTTTTCACAAGTTAAGTTACTCGCGAAATCTCGACCATTGCCGTTGGAAAAGCCTACAGTGATTCAGTTTCCAGTAATTGATACATGTAACTCTAAGTGTCAGATGTGTCGAATATGGGAAAATAAAAAGAGTCAAGATATCACTATTTCACAGCTAAAAATGGGACTGGAAAGCCCACTCTTCAGTGAAGTTATGGGGATCGGATTTAATGGTGGTGAACCTACATTGCGCGCAGATTTGCCCGAGTTAGTGGATACAGTAGTTACAAGTTTACCTAAATTGAACTCAGTATCATTAATAACTAATGCATACAAGTATTTGCAAGTTATTGAGCAAATTGAAGCTGTAGCCAAGATTGTTAAATCCAAGGGTTTGCATTTTGATCTTATGGTTTCGCTAGATGGCTATGGAGACGTTCACGATAAAGTAAGAGGGCGAAGTGGTAATTTCGAAAATGCAAAAAAGGTTCTAGAGTTCGCAAAAGATAACCCGTTGATCGATAACCTTAGAATTGGCTGCACTGTAATTAGAGAAAACGTATTAAAGTTACCAGATTTGCTTGAATATTGTATTGAAAATAATCTCTATGTTAAGTATCGCTTAGGTGTACCTCACCAGAGACTATATACTGAAAACTTACTAGACCCTTATGCGCTATCGTTTGAAGAGAAATATGAATTTGTAGAGTTTCTCGAAGGTCTAATTAAGGATTATGAAACGAGCCCTCACCAGCTATTTTTCTATCGTTCTTTAATTGAACAAATTATTCGAGATAAGCCTAGGCAAGCTGGGTGCGATTGGAAACACCGTGGCGCAACAATAACAGCGAAGGGCGAATTAGCATATTGTGCTGTTCAGAGTAAACCCCTTATGGAGAGTATCGCAAAAGGTGATCCTTTAACTGTGTTTTTTGATAACGAGGAACATTTAAAAGATATAGTAAATAACAAATGCGAAACCTGCCATCATGACTATGTTGGAATACCAGATAGAAAAACGTATCAGAAACAATTCCTCGAAAGGTTAGACCAACGTTTCGGGGTTAAGAATATAGTTAGATCTCTACCTGGGTTTTCGCTCTATTCAAAACGCAGAAGAGAAAAACACTTTATCAATTTGCTTGAACATCATAGAACAGTAGAAGCAACTGTTCATCCTAAAAGCATTAACAGTAAAACTATTCTAATTTGTGGCTGGTATGGTACAGAGACCCTAGGTGATAAAGGCATTATCGCAGGAGTAATGCATGGATTTCGTGAAATTTATGGAAGCGACGTGCAATTTGTAGTAGTGGCTCTTCATACTTATATTACCGAAATTACCCGTCGGCAAATGAAAGAGTTTAGCAACTGCCGTATTGTCACAACAGAACAAGGCGCAGCTATTGCAGGCTCGATGGATTATGTCGTATTTGGTGGTGGTCCTTTAATGGGGATTGACGAGCTTGCACCTATGCAGGCGATATTTGAGCGTGCAAAAGCGGTTGGGGTAACAACTATTGTCGCGGGCTGTGGAGTTGGTCCTTTTGGTGAGCAATGGCACGACAACAGTTTAAAGTCTATTTTGGAACTCAGTGATAAACGTATCTACAGGGATAAGCGCTCTTTAGATTATGCGACTAGCCTAGGTGTGCATACAACTAACGACGTTGTGGCAGAAGACCCTGCATTTACTTGGTTAGCGAGTATAGAACCAACTTTAGATGTGGCATTACGAGAGAAAACGAGTAAGAAAGTCTTGTTGCTAGGTCTCCGAGATTTCCCATACCAAGAATATGCACGGCATTTGCCTGAAGCAGAAGCGTTGGCTATCAAAGATAACTATGAGAAAGTTATTATAGAAAGTCTTTCACAGTTGGTGCAAAACATCCCTGATATAGTTATACGGCCTCTGCCTATGTGTACCAATCACTTTGGCAGCGATGATCGTTGGTTTTATCGTAGAATCTTCCGCGGACATAAACAATTGAAAGATAATCTTGATTTATCGTTACTTGGCGCAGAGATGGCACCTATCGAATACTGTAAGGCATTTAAGAATGCCGATGCATTGCTGGCCATGCGTTTTCATTCATTAGTATTTGGTTTGGCTTTAGGCACTAATTCGGTTGCCTTAGATTATACGCTTGGTAAGGGCAAGGTTCGTTCGCTGGCAGAGCGTTTTGACGCAGAACTTGTATCCATGATTAATCTATCAACAGGCGAGCTTACCCGCCAAATTATGGTCGCGCTAGATAACGAAAAACCACAACCAATAAAGCTAGATAATTTAAGCTTTTCATCCAGCTTAAAACAGCTGTTGGGAGCATAAGAGATTGAAAGTACTGCACTTATGTTCTAGCGACTTAGAAGGAGGAGCGGCGAGAGCTGCCTATCGATTACACTTAGCTCAGCGAGAGGCAGGCTTAGACAGCCAGATGTTAGTTGTTGACAAAAAATCAGACGATCCATTTGTACATTGTCCAAAAGGCTTTGCTAAGCTGCGTATAAAACTGGCTGCCGCAGTCGCGCTGCAGCTATCTAAGCTGCAAAAAACCACTAACCCAATCCACCACTCTCTAAATATATTTCCAAGCGGTTTGCTTAAGGTAATTGACCAAATCTCCCCAGATGTAGTTAATCTACATTGGTTAGGAGGAGAGATGCTATCCATAAAAGAAATTGGTCAAATTAAACAAAAAACAGTTTGGACCATGCATGATATGTGGGCGTTCTGTGGCTCTGAGCACTATGAAGACAGAGAAAATGAGAAACGCTATTTGAGGCGTTATTCAAAGTCGAATCGAAATCCGATGCACAGCGGTTTCGATCTTGATGCGTTTATATTTAAGCAAAAGTTAAAACACTGGAAAAACAAAAAGTTTCATGTAGTTTGCCCAAGCAGTTGGTTAGCTGAGTGTTCGAAGCAGAGTTTTCTATTTAAAGATCAACCCACTCAAGTGATTAGTAACTGCATTGACCAAGAAGTATATAAACCGGTGGATAAGCAAGTTGCTCGTGATTTACTTGGGCTGCCACGTAACAAGCAATTGATACTGTTTGGCGCTATGTCTAGCACTAGCGACCCGCGTAAAGGATATACTTACCTAAAAGAGGCAATGCAATTACTTAAAAAGAAACATAAGGTCGACGATGTTGAGTTAGTAGTATTTGGTGCCAGTCGCGGAGATACAGAAAACGAAACAGGTATAGCGACACATTACATGGGCAGGTTGTATGACGATGTTAGTTTAGTGTTGCTTTATAACGCTGCTGACTTATTTGTAGCGCCTTCACTGCAGGATAACCTTCCTAATACTTTAGTCGAGGCCCTCGCGTGCGGTACACCATGTGTAGCATTTGATATCGGTGGAATGAAAGATCTGATCTCTAATTCTACTCATGGAGAGTTAGTCAAAGATATTACATCTGAAGCACTGAGTTGCTGTTTGAAAAATCAACTTGATAAACCAGCTGATAATATAGTTGATTTAATTTCTAGCCCTGATAAATGTATCGAAAAGTATAGAGGCAACTATAGTGTATAGCGCTCAAAGTAAACCTGTTGTTTCGGTAGTGATGGTTACATATAATTGCGTTGAAACAATAGAGAAAACTGTCACTTCAATTTGTAAAGCTAAAGAGTATTCTCCTGGCTTTTTCGAGTTTATTGTAATCGATGGTCTTTCTTCGGACGGAACCGTGTCGAAACTAGAAAAGTATTCAAGCCAAATCGACATACTTATCTCCGAGAAGGATAAAGGCATTTATAATGCGATGAATAAAGGGATCTTGAATTCTCAGGGCGCTTGGGTGTTGTTTTTAAATGATGGTGACTTATTAATTGAACCTGCTGGTCTGACTCGTCTTTTTTCTGGACGTGATCTATCGCAGTATGATTGCGTCGTATCAACCGTTCACCTATCTAATGGACAGTTGTTCAAGCCAATGATCGGATTTAAACTGAAGATAGCAAATACTATGCATCATCAAGGGTTGTTTTATAAGAGAACGGAATCTCTTTTCTTTAATGAAGGCTATAAAGTGTTTTCAGACTTCGATTTGAACCAAAAGTATGTGAAACAAGGAAAACGTTTTTTATTATTGGATAATGTTTTTACCTATCATTCATTGAATGGGGTTTCTAACCGTAATGGTGTTGAAACAGAGTTTTTCAATATCGTGAAAAAAAATCAAGGTATGATGATCTTCTTTATCTCATATTTTTATTTTAAGATTAGGGGGCTTAGGTGTCGGGTTCGAAAATTATTTTCTTAATTGTTCTATATAAACAGAAGTGTCATGAAAGCCAATCTCTAAGAACAATAGTAAAACAATCAAACGGTGAAAAAATATACGTGTGGGACAACTCACCTGAGTTTGATTGTGATTTTTCTAATTTCAAAGAGAATCTAAGTCCAGATATAGATATAGAATATCACCATAACCCTCAAAATACACCTTTAGCAACTGTATATGAAAAAATCTTAAAGTATGCTTATCAGAGAGGTTTTTCGCACGTATGTTTTATGGATCAAGATTCTGTCTTTAGTCAAACATTTGTCGGTACTTTATATTCTTGTATAACTAAATCTTCGGATAAGGTTATTGTTCCTAGGGTCAATGCACATAATGAAATGGTTAGCCCTGCATGTAATTGGAAGTGGTTAGGTTGGAAGTGTAGCTACGAACCTAAAAAAATTAGCAAATGTTTTTTTTCTGCAATTAATAGTGGCGTATGTGTACCTGTACCTCTTTTTATCAAATTAAATTTCTCATATTTGAAGGGGCTAAGGAATTACGGCACTGATGTTTATATGTTTGAGTTTATTAAGCAAAAAAAAATAGACATTGTTGTATCCGATGAGGTTATACAGCATGATTTAACATTTCATAAAAATAATTTTAATAGTGAGAAGGTTATTTCAGCATATATTGAACATATGGTGGCGATGGAGATTATTTTTTCTAGCGGATTAATGAAACCAATGTTTTGGCTTTATCGCGCAGCTCATGGTTTAAAAGTCGCTTTGATAAGGCAAAACTTAAAATTTGCTTTGTGGTGGCTCTAGGTGGCCGAGTTTTCAACGCTTAATTTCTTTCAAAATATAGGGTTTGTATTTTTTTTCTATATTTTGCTGAGAAAGCAAGTTGTGTTAATAACGGAACCTTCTGCTGTGATTTTTATCATTCTTGGTTTCTCGTTTTCTTTTGTTTGGCTTATGTATGGTTATTCAAATTATACCTTAATAATTTTTTTACATTTATTGACTTTTTTCTTGTCTATCAATTTTGGGGCCGCAATTTTACGCTTGTTTAGAATGCAATCGTTAAATAACACAATCAATAGTTTAAAATTTTGTAACAAAGGATTTGTTTTTTTCACATGGTGCTGCTTTTTTGTTGTTCTAATCGCTAATTTATATCACATCAACAAGGCTGGGATAGCAATACTTTCAGAGAGCGTTGACGAAGCTAAGACTATGGGGTTTTCTGGAGGTGGAGGGTTAGTAAGAAGAATAAATTGGTCTTTGTTATATTTCAATTTCATAAGCCTTTTTGTTTTGTACCGTTTGAAAAGGGAACGCTCATTTTTAGTTGGCTGTTTGACTCTTGCGTTGTTACTGCTTTTGTCTGGAAGTAAAGGTGCGATTATTAGCATATTGTTACTGGTGTCAGTCACTCTTGCGTCACCACGATTTTTCAAAGGGAATCGTAGGGTGTTAAACTACAAATTGATTTTTTTTGGTGGAGTTGGTATTTTATTTGCGGGGTTTATTTATTTTTTATCTAGTACGGATGTCAGTAGTGCGCTGAGTAAACTTTATCTAAGGTTTTTGTATTTTGGAGATGTCAATCTGTACTTGGCTAATTCTTATGTAAGGCTATCATTTGAAAGTTTAGATCTGTTCTCGCTATTAAACTATATATTTAATCCCTTACTCGGTTTCTTTAGGTTAGCGGATTATTACACGCCTATCGGTGTACAGTTAGTTCATACTTTTAATGCAGGCCGAGCTAGTGTGGATGGTGATTTTGGGCCAAATTTGTCGTTTTATGCTACAGCTATATTATTTTTTGGTGATTATTTCGGGTTGATTTTTTCCTCTGGTATTGGTGTGTTTTTTGGTGCAGTTAGAACTTATGCACTGCAGGTTAAAGTCAGTAGACTGTTTCGGTATTGTTTAAGTGCATATGCGTACTTTATGTTATATTCGTTAGTGTTAGATCCATTAATGTTTATTGGTAGGGTTTATGATTCAATTATACTAATAGGAACTTGTTATTTACTGTTTTTTTCAATTCGACTGGTCATGCCAAAAAAATAATTATGGGTTTTGTTTTGTTTAAAAAATTTGTTTCAATGTATGGTGTTTTCCAAGCAATTAGGTTGGCTTTTCACTTGGTTTTAACTAAGGTTTTTTTCTATCGCTCTCGGTTGATTCGCCTGCCGTATTATATAAGAGGAAGGAGCTATATCGATTTTGGGAAAGGTTTGACAACCGGTGTAGGCTTGAGGGTTGATGCTTTCAAAGTTGATGGTAAAAATGATCCCAAACTAAAAATTGGTAATGATTGTGAGTTCAATGATTATGTTCATATTGGTTGTATTGATTCAGTCTCAATAGGTAATGAGGTCTTGATTGCTAGTAAAGTTTTTATTACAGACCACAATCATGGTGATTTGCAATCCATATCGGATTTTTCACTTACTCCAAAGAGCCGAAAACTTGCCAGTAAACCAGTCGTCATTGAAGATAGAGTTTGGTTGGGCGAAGGTGTGATGGTACTGCCAGGTGTCAAGATTGGTGAAGGCTCCGTTATTGGTGCAGCTAGCGTAGTAACCAAAGAGGTACCTTCATATAGTGTGGCTGTCGGGGTTCCTGCACGTGTTATTAAAAGGTTGAATAAAGAAAAGAGTACTTGGGAATATACATGAAAATTGTCATATCGGGTGTAAACCTCGTCGAAGGAGGGCCGTTAAGGGTACTTAAAGATATTATAAAAGCCATCTCTGATGATCCGGAGATGGAAGTGGTTTGTTTAGTCCACGATATTTCTCTGTTTTCTAGTTTTGATGCGGAAAGAATAACTTTTATTGAGTACCCTTCAATAAAGAAGAGTTGGTTAAAACGTATTTGGTTTGAATATGTACAATGTAAAACACTCAATAATATTTTGAATCCGGACGTATGGCTTGCTATGCACGACATTAGTCCCAGAGTGAGTACACCTAAGCAGTTTGTTTATTGTCATAATCCTTCCCCTTTTTACGCCTCCGGTTTAAGAGAGTTGAAATATGAGCCTCGGTTGTTTTTGTTTACATTATTTTATAAATGGCTGTATAAGTTCAACATCAAATCCAACACCGCAGTTATAGTTCAGCAACGTTGGATTGGACAGTATCTTCAGAATACACTAGGTGCGAAAAAATATATAGTGGCTAAGCCCTTAGTTAAAGTTGGTGTTCCTGGCAGCCTAGCTCAGATTAAAGATAAACCTGATTCGCAGGCAGAGCTGGTGCTATTTTATCCCGCTTTAGCTAGAACGTTTAAAAATTTTGAGTTGATTTTAGATGCTATGGCTTATTTAAATAAAAGTGAAGCGAGGGTTTATAAAAAACTTAGAGTAAGGTTGACGATAGATGCTGGTTCTAATCGATATGCAAGTTCTTTGATTGAAAAATACGGTTATCTGTCGCAAGTTGATTTTTTAGGTATGCTTTCATATGAAAAAGTAAACGAGGAATATAGCTCGTGTGATGTAGTAGTCTTTCCGTCAAAACTTGAGACTTGGGGCTTGCCAATATCTGAAGCTAAACACTTTTCTAAGCCAATTATTCTATCGGATTTACCTTATGCTCACGAAACACTTGGTAATTATGATAAGGCTTGTTTCGTAGAACCTGATAACCATGTATTATTAGCTGAAAAGTTAAAGGCGCTAGTTGATAACAAAGTTATTTTTAAAGGCGCACGGTTTTCTGATGATGAACAAACAGTTCAAAGCTGGTCAGACTTGATTTTAAAAATCAAAAACTAACGTAGAACTTCAGAATCCACTAAATAATATAAGTGATTTAAAAGTAAATTATGAAGAGAATTTTAGTCACCGGCGGCGCCGGATTTATTGGTAGCGCGGT
The DNA here is from genome assembly GCF_019649015.1 of Agarivorans litoreus. Lineage (NCBI taxonomy): Bacteria > Pseudomonadati > Pseudomonadota > Gammaproteobacteria > Alteromonadales > Alteromonadaceae > Agarivorans > Agarivorans litoreus. The sequence goes on from NZ_BLPI01000001.1 coordinate 3,859,249, forward strand.
AGTGCGCCATATAATTGAGAATACCAATGATACGGTATTGAATGTAGATGCATTAACATACGCGGGTAATGTGGCGTCGTTAGATACGGTCGCGAATAGTGAGCGTTATACATTTTTGCAAGCGAATATTTGCGATAAAGCAGCAATGGTTAAAGCCTTCGCCGAGTTTAAACCTACCGCGGTTATGCACTTGGCGGCAGAAAGTCATGTAGACCGTTCTATAGAAGGCCCAGGCGAGTTTATCCAAACCAATATCGTAGGCACCTACAACTTGTTAGAGGCCGCACGCGAGTATTGGGCTGGCTTAGAGGATAAGGCTAAGGATGACTTTCGCTTCCACCATATCTCTACCGATGAGGTATATGGGGATTTAGAAGGCACTAACGATTTATTTTTAGAAACCACACCTTATGCGCCTAGCTCTCCGTATTCCGCCTCTAAAGCTTCAAGTGACCATTTAGTGCGCGCTTGGCATCGTACCTACGGTTTGCCGGTTGTTATTACTAATTGCTCTAATAATTACGGGCCTTATCACTTCCCAGAAAAACTTATCCCTCACGTTATTTTAAATGCCTTAGACGCTAAAGCCTTGCCGGTTTATGGCAACGGTTTGCAAATTCGTGATTGGTTATATGTAGAAGACCACGCCCGTGCGCTTTATAAAGTAGTAACTACCGGTGAGGTAGGCGAAACCTACAATATTGGCGGCCACAATGAAAAAGCCAACATTGATGTGGTACGCACTATTTGTAGCTTGTTAGAAGAGCTTGCACCTAAGGATGCTAAAGCAAAACTCGCAGCAGCAGGGCATAGTAAGTTTGAAGATCTCATTACCTTTGTTAAAGATCGCCCAGGGCATGATGCGCGTTACGCGATAGATGCCTCTAAAATTGCTAAAGAACTAGGGTGGACGCCAGAAGAAAGCTTTGAAACGGGCATTCGTAAAACGGTTATGTGGTATTTAAACAATCAGCAATGGTGGCAAGATGTGCTAAGTGGTGATTATCGTTTAGAGCGATTGGGCTAGGAGCCATTTATGAATAACATCAGTGCTAAACCCTACAAAGGGATTGTATTGGCCGGCGGCAGTGGTACCCGCTTGCATCCTATTACTATGGGTACCTCTAAACAGTTATTGCCAATTTACGATAAGCCGATGATTTTTTACCCGCTCTCGGTATTAATGCTTTCTGGCATTAAAGATATTTTGCTTATTTCTACTCCAGAAGATTTACCCAATTATCAAAAAATGCTGGGCGATGGTAGCCAATTTGGTATTAACTTGAGTTATGCCGAGCAGCCTAGCCCAGACGGCCTAGCCCAAGCCTTTATTATTGGTGAGCAATTTATTGGTGATGATAATGTTGCACTAATTTTGGGTGACAATATTTTTTATGGCCAGCATTTTAGTAATAAGTTATTAAAGGCTACTGGTAAAGCCTCTGGCGCTACCGTATTTGGTTACCATGTTACCGACCCAGAGCGCTTTGGTGTGGTGGAGTTTGATAAACAGGGCAAGGCTTTAAGCATTGAAGAGAAGCCAGCACAGCCTAAATCTAACTACGCAGTCACCGGTTTGTATTTTTATGATAACCGCGTAGTAGAGATTGCTAAAGCCATTAAGCCATCGCCTCGCGGCGAGTTAGAAATAACAGATGTGAATATGGCGTATTTGGCTAAAGGTGAATTAGAGGTTGAGTTGCTAGGGCGCGGTTTTGCGTGGCTAGATACCGGCACCCATGATTCGCTGTTAGAAGCAGGCCAATACGTGCAAACCATTGAGCATCGCCAAGGCTTAAAGGTAGCTTGTTTAGAAGAGATTGCTTTTAACCAAGGGTGGCTTTGTGAGCAGGGCCTGCAAGCGCAAGCTACCTCGCTTAAAAAAACCGGTTACGGCCAATACTTACAACGTTTATTAAAAGAACACCAAGCTTAACTGTTAAGTAAACATTCGATTAAGGGCGCCAAACGTGAATGTTATAGATACCTGTATAGCCGATGTAAAGATTATTGAACCTAAAGTATTTGGTGATCACCGCGGCTTTTTTTTAGAAACCTTCCAAGCAGAGCGCTATAAAGCGTTACTAAATATTGATGTAGATTTTGTGCAAGACAATCATTCTCGCTCTACTAAGGGCGTATTACGCGGCTTACATTTTCAAAAAAGCAAACCGCAAGGTAAGTTAGTGCGGGTAGTGCGTGGTAGCGTATTTGACGTAGCGGTAGATATTCGTCCAAACTCTGCAACCTTTGGGCAGTGGGCGGGGGTAGAGTTAAGTGAAGACAACAAGCGCCAGTTTTGGGTGCCGCCCGGGCTTGCTCATGGCTTTGTAGTAACCAGTGATGTAGCAGATTTTGAGTACAAATGTACCGATTATTATGATCCTAGCGACGAAGGTTGCCTAGCCTGGGATGATAGCGAGGTAGGCATAATATGGCCAACCTCAGATGTTAAGTTGTCGGATAAAGACAAGCAGGGTTTAGCCCTAAAGGAGCTATTTTCATAATGAAAATATTACTCACTGGTGCCAATGGCCAACTAGGCTCTTGTCTGCAAGATCTTGCCAAAAACAGCTCGCTATTTACAGTAATCGCAACCGACTACCAAGATTTGGATATTACCAACCAGCAAGCCGTAATTGATTTTGTTGATAATACTAAGCCGGATATTATTGTTAATGCTGCTGCCCATACGGCGGTTGATAAAGCCCAAAGCGAAGTTGAACTAGCAACGGCTATTAATGCCAATGGTCCAGAGTATTTAGCTAAAGCAGCTAATATTGCGGCTATTCCGATGATTCATGTATCAACCGATTATGTGTTTGATGGTACAGCCACTCGCCCTTATCTGCCCAATCATCCTGCTAAGCCCTTAGGCGTATACGGAGAAACTAAGTGGCAAGGTGAGCAAGCGGTACGCAATACCTTAGCAGAGCACATCATTATTCGTACCGCTTGGGTATTCTCGGAGTATGGCAATAATTTTGTAAAAACCATGCTGCGCTTAGCTGCAGAGCGAGAAGAGCTGGGCGTAATTGCCGATCAATACGGCTGCCCCACCTATGCCGGTGATTTAGCCGCGGCAATTTTACACTGCTGTGAACAAATAAACGCAGGTAATAGCGCTTGGGGCTCTTATCACCATTGCGGTGATTTACCTAGCTCTTGGCATGGTTTTACCCGTGCTATTTTAGCCGAGGGCTTAGCCCAAGGTAAGCTATCTAAAGTGGCAGTACTTAAAGCGATTAAAACCGAAGATTATCCATTGCCTGCCCCTCGTCCTGCATACTCGGTAATGGATTGCGCTAGTATGCTTAAGGCTTGGGGAGTTGGGGCCAGTGATTGGCGGTCTTCGCTTATTAAAGTTGTTTCGTTACTTTAACGGTAATCAATTAAGGGTAAGTCCGGCGCATGTCTGTTTTTATTTCAGTAGTTTCTCACGGTCATGGTTCATTGATAAAAGAGTTAGCCTGCTTAGAGCAGCTCGCAGAGCATTTTGTTGTTGTAGTTAAAGTTAATAAAGAAGAACCCAAACTGGTTTCGTATTTAGAACAACATGGTATTCACTATATTGATAGCGAATACGGCTTGGGCTTTGGTCATAATAACAATGTCGTGTTTCGTTATTGCCAGGCAAAGTTAGGAATGACGGAAGATGATTTTTTTTGCGTTTTTAACCCTGATCTAGTGGCAGAATCAGAAGTTATTAGCCAACTTATAGATGAAATGAAACTAGATGGCTGTGAGTTAGCGGGAGTCAATTTATTTAAAGATCGAGCTTGGACTATTCCTGATAACTCCATAAGACATTTTCCAACCTTATTAGAGTTTATAAAGTCTTTTTTGGGAGTGGGCAACAGTACTCAAATAGATAAAGACAAAATAACGAAGTCTACAACTGTGGATTGGGCCGCTGGTTCTTTCTTGGCCTTTCAGAGTTCTCTTTATAGTCGATTAAAAGGGTTTGATGAAGGTTATTTTATGTACTGTGAGGACATCGATATTTGCTTTAGAAGTAAACAACTAGGTGCTCAATTGCGTTTTTATCCTGAAGCTAAAATGCTACATCTAGCTAAACATGCAAATAGAAAGCTGTTTTCTAAACATTTTTATTGGCACGTAACTAGCGTCATCAGATTCTTGTTAGCAAAATCTGGCCTAGTGAATAGCCAGTCAAGCATTTAGTTTACTTTAATAAAGTTTGGATAAATATTTTTATAAAATAGCGGGTTGTAAATGAAGATAGCTGTAGCAGGTACAGGTTATGTAGGTCTGTCCAACTCTATGTTGATTGCACAGCACCACGAAGTGGTGGCCGTGGATATTGTCCCTGAAAAAGTAACCATGCTTAACAATAAACAATCGCCGATTGTTGATGTTGAGATTGAAGATTTTTTAGCTAATAAAACACTTAATTTTAGCGCTACGCTCAATAAGCAGCAGGCTTATGCCGATGCGGATTATGTAATTATTTCTACCCCTACCGATTACGACCCAGAGACTAATTACTTTAATACTAAGTCTGTAGAAGCGGTAATTAGTGATGTGTTAGAGATAAACCCGCAAGCGGTGATGGTGATTAAATCAACCGTGCCGGTGGGCTACACTAAATCTGTACGTGAAAAGTTTGGTGTAGATAATATTATTTTCTCTCCGGAGTTTTTACGTGAAGGCCGAGCCTTGCACGATAACTTGCATCCTTCTCGTATTGTGGTGGGGGAAGAGTCTGAACGTGCGCAAGTATTTGCCGATTTGTTGGTAGAGGGCGCCGTAAAAGAAAACATCGACGTACTGCTAACCGACTCTACCGAGGCAGAAGCGATCAAATTGTTTGCTAATACCTACTTAGCGCTGCGCGTAGCTTACTTTAACGAGTTAGATACTTACGCCGAAACCCATGGTTTAGACAGCCGCCATATTATTGAAGGGGTAGGTTTAGACCCGCGTATTGGCAGCCACTATAACAACCCCTCTTTTGGCTACGGTGGTTATTGTTTACCTAAGGATACTAAGCAGCTGTTAGCAAACTACAAAGACGTACCAAACAACATTATTGGTGCCATTGTCGATGCTAATACTACCCGCAAAGATTTTATCGCTGAATCAATAGTGAAGCGCAATCCTAAACGGGTGGGTGTGTATCGCTTAATTATGAAGTCTGGCTCCGATAATTTTAGAGCATCGAGTATTCAAGGCATTATGAAGCGCATAAAAGCCAAGGGTATTGAAGTGGTAATTTACGAGCCAGTAATGAAAGAAGACGAGTTTTATCGCTCGAAGGTGTATCGCGACTTAGATGCATTTAAACAAAGTTGTGATGTAATTATCGCTAACCGTATGGTTGATGATATTAAAGATGTAGCCGATAAAGTGTATACCCGCGATCTGTTTGGTAGCGACTAAGGTCGTTACGAAGAGAGTTATAAAAAAGGCGCAGTAGCGCCTTTTTTGTTACCTAAAGATTTAACCTGAGCTCGGGATAATAAACCGGTTTCTAACGTCTACTTTTGCTTATTTCGGTGTTGAAGCTACTTGCAATAGGCTAGCTATTGGCGCGCAGCTTCGCCTTGAACTAAGCAAAACTATCTCGCCAGAAACATGAAGCTAGATTAAGTAGTGGGTTGCGGAGTTATCGTCATTTCCTTATCCCGAGCTCAGGTTATCTACTCAAAGTGAGTAGATACACTATTTTTACCCTTAGGTTTTGTTATGTCGTAAAGGCTGTATTTACGTATTAGCTTTTGGCCACCATCTCGGGTGAGGGGAGTCCAGTTAAACGCAGCATATTTGGTGCTTGAGCGTGTAAGCATCATGTCGAAAGGAATTTTTATGTAAAATCCTTTGTTAAAGCTGCCTTCGCCATAGTCTTTCGCGCTCACATTAGTGCGCGTGAAAAATATGCCGGCAATAGTGCCGTTGTCGAATTCTCTGGATAAGTCTACGGTAAAGCCTTTATCGCCCGATAAATATTGCCCAGCAGATAACTGAGTATTAATGTTGTACCAAGGGCTTTGCCAGTACAAGCTTGCATGGCCGGTTGTTACTTCGTAGTCCCTAAAATTAAATTTTCTATCAAACTCTCGTTGTTTTACGCGGTTTAAGTCAACGCCTAGTGCCACAGAGCTGTTAAACGGTCGGTAGAGTAGCTCTCCGCCAACACCGCCATACATAAATTCTAGGTAGCCTCCGTAATACTGGGCATACAGGCTTTTACCGTAGTGGTCAAAATAAGTAAGCTGAAGGTTTGAAATGCCTAGATCACTGTTACTGAGGTATTCTCTGATGTAAGTGCGTGAGCGCGGAATGGCCCCGGTTGAGCCATCAACCGTATAGTTAAACTTGTCGTAGTTATTGGCGATGGTCCACGAGGCAATACCATCGAGTTTTAGTTTTTTAGTTAGCTGGTATTCACCGGCTAAATGTAAAGAAATGGCGTAAAAATAAAAGGTTTCTGGGCTGCCAATGCTTTGAGTTAAACCAGGGTATAACGACACATTGTAGGGTGTGCGTGCTATATCTGTGGTGGTTACTTCGCCATTTGGCTGCTGTTCTTTAAGTGAGCTAGCATGCGCAAACTCAACGGTTTCACCTGGGGGAAGTTGGTTGTTTGCCTCGAGCAAAAATTGTTCACGATCCAAGGTTGTTTGATACAAGGGAATATCTTCGCTGGTTTCTACTACCGTAAATTCGTTAACCGAGCTAGGGAGGCGATTATGTAGTACACGGGCGACGCGATTGTCGGCATCTTTTCTATCGCGATATTTGGCTTGTTTTCCAGTTACTGTGATTGATTGCTGACTCAGTACTATTTGCTCTGTGTCTAGGCCTGCACTTTCCGACAGCGCAGTGACGAGTTCATCGGCATTATATTCTGTTGCTTGTGGCGTTTGCTCTTTTAACGGCTCTGGAGGAGCGTCTAATTTTATTTGGTTAGGCACTGTTTGGAAGTTAGTTCTAATGGTAATGCCTGCCATTACGGTATTACCACGCTCGTAACCTAAGTTGAGATTTACATAGTCGCCCCACGCGTAAACAGCGCCGACGTTGATAGGTAAGCTTTGAGAAAACTGATTATTTAAGGCTTCGTTTTGATAATCGTTAGAATCATATTCTAGTTTTAAGCTTAAACCTTCGATTGGTGTTTGATATTCAAGCCCGCCAAATAGTCCAACATGTTCACCACGAAAGAAGTTCTCAAAGCCTACTTTTCCGCCTCTATCGCTATCACTTGGGGTCCAGCCTGGGCGGTTGCATGCGCCATCTTTAATGGCACAAAAAGGGTTTTTAATACTACTGCCATTGGCTAAATAGCCCCAGCCCATGCCTAGGGTAAAATCGAAGTTTCCCCAGCGTTTGCTGGCGGCAACATATTCACTAGAGAATAATCCTGTGCCACCAATATCGCGAAAACCAAGCGCTAGCTCTGGAACGTAGTAAGATTCTTTCCATAAGCGAAACTTTGCATCGAAGCCTTTATCTTTATAGCTTTGGCCGCCACTAAAATCGGGGTGTGAACTATACAAACGGTTTTCAACCGAGGTATAGCGAATAACACCTTCAAACCAAGGGACGGGGGTTACAGCTATTGCGCCGCGAATGTATGGATCTACATAGTTTACGTTAAAGGCAAATTCACCCTCGGGGCTCATACGGGCGGTAGGCATTTGCATTAGGCCTACGCCGCCGTAGTCAGACTGTGTTGGCGCCGCAGAAAGGCTTTGACAGCATAAAGCACTGGTTACCGCAAGCGTTAATGGGGTGATTACTCGATGATTTAGTAATGGCTTACTCACCTTGGCGTGTTCCTATTAGCTGGTTTTGTAATAGCTCAAGGTAGAGCTGGTTAATATCTTTGTGCTCGTTGCTAAATGTTTGCTCGCTAGCTGGGATATAAATAATGCTGCCGGGCGCTATAAACGCACTCTCTCGTTTATTCCAGTAGGCAATGGGGAGCTTTTCTATACTTGTATCGGGCCTTATAAGCCAAACATTACTATTGTCGGCTAAAGCCAGCGGTGAGGTGTTATTAAGGTAGTCTAATAAATCTTTGGTGGTGGCATGAGGGCGGCTTGCTGATTCTACAAATCCAGTAATAAACACATAATTGGGGCGAGCAGGTATTAATAAGCTATCACCGTTTTGCAGCAAAAAGTTGGATGCTTTAACGGCAAATACTCTATCAGGGTGAACGGGAGTAACGAGTCTGTCGCTAGGCTTAATGGTTGATACATTATCTAGAACCTGTTGCCATTGGTTTTGGTACTTGTTTGCTCGTTGTATTTGGTTTTTGATAAGCGCTTCGAGTTGAGATTTTTTATGCTGGTAGTGTTTATGGTTGTCTTGCCTTAACCATGCTGTTGCGTACCAATAATCATTTTTATTAAAGCGTATTTGGGTAAATAAGTTGCTTAACCTAGCATTATTTTCAAGCGAGTAACTTTTAGCGGGAGATTGGCCTTGCTTAACCATTACTGAAATATTGACGGCGCTTGTGATGGCTGATTGGTTTGCCCAGCTTGTTGCGGTAAATAGTAATAGGCTACAAATCGCAAATGCGAGTTGGCTAAACGGGGTTAATTGTTCAACCTTTTTTATTAAGTGATGATTACGCTTTATGCGCATGGTTAACTCTTCCTTGTTAGTTCGCCTAGTGACTAAATATCATCAAAGTAGGGGAGAAGGCTTTCTAAAAGCACAACGGGTTGAGCTGGCCCTAGCTGCTGCTCAGAACGCCAAACGATTTGTTTGTTGTTTGGCTCTACCCAATAGTGGTTCTCTGTTTTTAAATTTAAACTCGGAATGCTTAGGTGTTCGGTCACTTTTTGCAGCCGTCGCTCTTTTCCTGCAACAAAATGCGTTGATACCTCGTTAATAGAAAACCGAGAGTGGCTGTCTACCCCGAACATACCTTCACTAATGAAATCTCGTTTTGCTGTATAAACAGTATCTTGGTTTACTGACAGTAATCCAATTGCAAAAGGGTTTTCTTGGGTGAAGTAAACACCGCTGCTTGCAAAGGGCAAGCCGTCTGTTCGGATGATTTGGCCATAGCGAGTAACGATGGTAATACCATCGCTGGCCGCCCAGACTCTTTCATCATCAATTGCTTTGGCTAAAGCAATATAGGTTTTGGGGTGCTGACCATATTTAACGTATATCGCCGCAAAACCTAATGCGAGACGTTCCTCTTCTGTTAAGTTGGAATCGGGCAGGCCGTTAATGGCGATATCGATGAGCTCTTTGCCGCTCTTGTAGTCTTGGGTACAGCCGAGTATTTGAAGAGCTAAAAAGACCAATAGTAATAATCTACTTAAGCGCATTTCCATTGCCTAGGTTAGTTAGTGAGTTACAGCTTATCATTAGAGCTATTAAGCTGAAAGCGTCGTATTGTGTTTTAAGATTGCTTGTTTGTTTTGCGAGCAATGCCTTATTGTTAGAGGGGCCTCTTGGTCATTTTAAGTTTATAGAGGCGTGTAATTTAGGTACATTATTGTATTTATTTGGGAATTGGTGATGGCAAGAACCGCAGCGGCGTTGCATATTTTGGTTAAGCACAAACAGCAAGCTGAAGATATTATTGAACAACTTAAAAAAGGCGCTAAATTCCAAACTTTAGCTAAGAAGTATTCATCTTGCCCATCGGGTAAAAAAGGCGGAGATTTGGGAGAATTTAGGCGCGGACAAATGGTGCCACAATTCGACAAAGTATGCTTTAGTGGTGAAATGCTCGTGCCACACTTAGTGAAAACTAAACACGGCTGGCATGTGGTTAAAGTGCTATATCGTACATAAGTAGGCGCATAAATCCTGAGCTTGGCGATTGCTTTTGTAGGTTTGTTAACCCATTTTCTGGCTTTTTTGTATTTTTAAGCGCGAGCGTTATGGCTGTTTTGGCCGCTCGCGCTTTTCTAGTTTGTCGTATGTTGAAACTCACATTTATTAGAACTTAGGAACTCGCAGAATAAAGAGGCGAGACCAACGCTGCTTAGGCAGAGTGCTTGTTTCAATGGAATTAATGCAAATGATACGTGCGCTTAAGAGCAGCTTTCTGGCAAATTGTACTGTGTTCTTATTTTCTTTAACTTGCTTAAGCTGTCGGAAAGCTCGGTTTGTACTTCGAGCACGTTACTCACTTTTTTATCCAGCTTGATAATCTCTGCATAACTGGCGTTTAGTTTTTCAACATCCCCAGTCTCTGCATAGCTTAAGGCTTCTAGCCATACACCCGCCTCTTGATAATGCGGCTCGCTGGCGGTTTTGGATAACTGAGCGTTACTTAAAGCGCCAGAGTAATCACATTTAGCCAATGCAACGATGCCATCAACGGCGGGCTCACCAATGGCGGCAACAAGCTGCTCTTTGCTTGGTAGTTCATTGGAGCTGTTTTCACTAGCTTGTTGTGGAGCTTCCTTTGCAGAGCTTTGTTTTGCATCTTGCACTGCACCTACCGCAGCACCAGAAGCCGCACCAACGGCAGCGCCTCTCGCGGCCGATTCCAAAGGATCGCCGCCCCAAATTAAGCCCGATACTAAGCCGCCAGCTGCGCCAGCCAATGCACCGTTCCAGCGCCTTCGGCAGTGTTTGCGCAACTAATGAGATTAAACGAGCCGATACAAACCATACTAGCGATGACTGCCTGCTTGAGTTGAGTGCTAAACATAAAGTAATTAGTCATTAATCCTCCTTGATTGTTGAGTGTCTCTGCGCTCAACCCCAACAGGGTGCTTAGTGTGAGAGTTGCAGAATATCATAGCTTTGAATGTTGGTATTACTGCCTAGTTCTGGTACTAAAAACATAGTTTTGATAGTTGCTTCACGACTTGACGCTTTAACCTCTATTTAACAACTTTTTGCTTTGGGCGTGAAAACAATCAGTGTTAGTGTAGCAGTATTGATGTACTAAGGCGCTATTAACTAAAAGGATTTTAGTTAAGCTGACTATATAGGTTAGTGGTGCTGTAATGGAAGAGTTACGTGTTTAAGAAGTTACTGCTCACGGGTTTACTTTTATCGATGTTCTCGGTGTTAGGTAAAGCTTTAGCTTTTTTTCGAGATGTTCTATTTGCTAGGGAGGTAGGCTTTAATGCTCAGTTAGATAGTTATTTATTGTTATTTGCTATTGCGATGTTTGTTATCAGCATTATAACCGGAGCATTAAATAGTTTATTGGCTTCTTTTCTAAAACGTCATCAATTTAATTTTAGCCATTTTTACCGCCAGTTTTCACTCTTTTCAGTCGCGCTAACCATATTATTTGCGTTTCTGTCAGGATATATTTTGCCTCGGTTTATTTATCGCTCTTCTCAAATTGAACCTTTGGTTTACTTTAGCTTTTTGGGGGTTGTCGCGGCTGGTTTACTGCAGGCACCTTTAATCGCATCGCTTACCGCTAGAAAACAATTAGCTTTCTTAGGGGCATCTCAACTGATTATGCCAGCTATAGGTCTGGCGGTAGTTATTGTGGTTATGCTAGCTGGTAAAATGCTCACTATTTCTTATATTGCCTTGGCTCTGTTACTCGCTTACTTATTGCATTTCTCAATCTTAGTATTTAAGCATCGGCGTTTGAGTCCATTAGGCCGTGAAAACTATTCAACAGCAGCTAAATACAGCTCTAAACCATTATTTAAAGAGTTTTTGTGGTTGGTTTTAAGCTCAAGCCTACTCGCAACCTTACCCTTGATTGATTTGGGTTTTGCTGGCCAGCTTAGTGAGGGGAGTGTGAGTGTATTAGGTAATGCCTATAAATTTGTTGCTGTTGCACAAAGCGTATTAGCAATGAGTATCGGTAGCATGTTGATACCACACATGGCTGAGTGGATTGAAAATAAAGATTTACTCAAGGCTCGGCTTACAAAGGCTACTGGGTTGGCTGCAGTACTAGGAATTAGTGTTGCTGGGGCCCTTTATATCATCCTACCTCTGGTTATTCCTTTTATGTTTAGAGGCAGTGAAGTAGTTATCACACAGACTTCCGAACTGGTAAGTGTTGCTCAGCTCTATACCTTATTGGTGCCCTTGTATTTGGTTGGAATGGTGCTTTCTCGATGCGTGGTGAGTTTGGGCAAAGCGCGAGTGATGTTGCTGATCAATCTTATGGCTTTTTTTCTTAATATTGTACTGGACTACTTAATGAGTCGTTGGTTTGGGCTCAGCGGCATAGCCTTAACCACATCTATCATCTATTTGGTATCAGTAACACTATTGTTGTTTTTGCTGCGAGACATATTGCTACCATCTTCAAATAGTAAAATAAGGACAGAGCGCCTTGGCTAAACTCACAATATTAGTTCCTGGCCTCGCTCAGGGCGGTGCGGAAAGAATTGCTTGCGAACTTGCTTCTCAATTTTCCGATAACAATCATGATGTTGCGCTAGTGACTTTATTTATTAGTTCTCCTGTTTTTGAGGTAAGCCCTAAGTTAGCGATTCACCAGTTACGAGATCAACAACGCTTCCACTTTAAAGGTGCGGGATTGATTGAGAATATACTTACAATAAAAGCTATTCGGCGGTATGTATTATCCCATGGCGTAGAACGTTTAATGGTATTTACTCATCGTTTAGCATGTTTAGCTTTTTTTGCAACTAGAGGGACAAGGGTTGAGGTTTACTGCGGTGAAGTGAGCAACCCTCTAATTGAAAGGCATGGCCTTTTATGGCAAAGGCTTACCCGCTATTGCTATGCCCGTTTTGATGAAGTGGTATTACAAACAGACACCATTAGAAAAGCACTAGCAGACTGGCGGCCGCAAGGTTACCAAGTTATTGGTAATAGTACCGCGATTGCTACTTCGGATACCCCAGCTAAAGCGCAAGTTAATGCTAAGAAGTTGGTGTTTATTGGCCGTCTAACGCCGGAAAAAGGTTTACAAGATACTTTACACGCGCTGGCACTCATCCCTGTGGATAAACGATGGCCATTAGATATTTACGGTACTGGTGAATATCAGCAGCAGCTGTCAGAGCTTATTGTAAAGCTAGGTTTAGAGTCCTGCGTCACCTTGCATGGGCCAACTAATAAAGTAAAAGATAAGCTTCAACAAGCTAGCGTATTTGTTATGAGTTCCTATAGAGAAGGGTTTCCAGTGGCATTGCTTGAGGCACAAGCAATGGGGCTGCCGGTGGTGAGTTATAAAACCTTATTTGGCCCAGAAGATATCGTTGAGCATGAAACAACTGGCTTATTAGTTTCACTTAAGGATGTTAAAGCTTTAAGTGAGGCGCTGCTGCGCATTTTTGACATGCCTCACAATGAGTTGCTGGCGTGGGGAGAGCAGGCTGCTTACTTAGCCAATAAACGTTATCACCCAGATATTATTTATGATAAATGGCAGAAACTGTTGTTTAAGGATAACGCATAGTGAGCTTTAGGCGGCTACTTACTTGGCTCTCAATGGCAGTGTTTGCTATGCATTTGTCTGCACTGGATTTGTATTTAACTCGACTTATTCCTGGTTTTTCTTATGTAGCATTATTGGGCATGATTGGGTTGTGGATACTTTACGCATTATTTGACAAGCGCTTTCAAGTGTTCCCTAAAACACAATGGTTGCTGCTAGGTATGTTGTTAGTTAACTTTTGCTACGGTCTGTCATTTATCGCTAGCCCACCGGTTAATTTGTCTAATGCTGCTTTTCCTTGGTTTCATTTAGTCTGGTTGATGGTGTTGTTCAATTGGTTTGGTACAGTTTCTTTGGCAACGGTACAGCGTGCTTGTTGGATATCGTTAATACTTGCTTGCGCTTCAATTTGGGGAGATGTTGTTAATCCAGGCACTTTTTCTAATTTGGATTATCGCGCAGCTGGTTTTGCAGGGGACGCTAATGATGGCGCTAGAGCCTTGGTGTTTTCATTGGCAGGTGTACTTTTGTGCCGAAACAGTCGTGGTGGTTTTACTTGGCAAGAGTCTGCAGTAGTTTTGTTTACCCTGTTTACCGTGTTGGCAACCGCTTCACGAAGTGGCTTATTGCTATATACCCTTGTTATCCTGGGGTTCTATTCAATGATCTCTTTTCGAGCTAAATTAGGCTTTGTTATTTCTGGTTTATTGTTTGTGTTAGTAGCTTTTCAAGCAAACCTAGGTAATAGCATTAACTCGAGAGCACTAGAGCGACTATCCCCTTCTAGCCAACAAGAGCTAGTTAGTAAAGACTCCTCGCGTTTAGATGTGGTGTTCGAGTACCTTGAGATAATTGCGACTAACCCTTTAGGCATTGGCCGAGAAGGTAATGCACAACGTGAAGTGAATGCTCATAATACTTTGCTCAATATTGGCGCGGAAGCTGGCTTGTTAGCGGCATTGGGTTTACTGCTTGTGTTATTTAGTATTGCTAATCTTACGCGTGTTTTTCCTTTTAGCCTCTGGGGCTGTTTAATGTTAGTGCATATAGGTGTGATTTTCTCTACTTCAAATGTTTGGTACAGCCGAAGCTGGTTAATGTTTATTGCAGTAATGGTCGCCGCCGCTATGTATCAATACCAAAGGAATGAACAACAATGAGCCCGTTTGCTAAGCCACCAAGTAGTGGTTGCGACATCCTTATTTTTAGCTCCAGCTTCCACCAAGGGGGAGCGGAGCGCTTGGCGGTGACTTTAGCAAATTTATTGGTATCAAATTGGTCTGTTGAGTTTCTTTCATTAAATGGTCAAGGCCCTTTTAGGCAAGAGTTAGATGATAAGCTAACTTGTCACATTGTGGGGCAGTCATCGTCTTTAAAAGCTATTCCTAAGCTAGTTAAACAACTTAAAAGAATTAAACCTAAAGTGGTGTTTTGCTCGCAAAGCCATTTGGCTTTTTCGATGTTGTGGGCAATTCGCTTGAGTGGGGTAAATTGTAAATTGCTTGCCAGAGAGGCATCTTGTCCTTCTACAAACCTACTAGGTATTTCTTCATGGTTAAAACGTGCTTGGGTCAAAAGTAGCGCCAAGTACGCTTATCGACGAGCCGATTATCTAATTGCTCCGGCAAAGTATGTGGCTGGCGATGTTAGCAATTACTTTGGCTTGGATAGGGTTATTCAAGTATTGGCCAACCCATTAGACAAAGACATGGTGAATAATCAATCTTTAGCCCCTTGCGAGCACCCATGGGTGGCAAATGCCCAGCCTTATGTTTTGGCTGTGGGGCGCTTAGTTCCTGAGAAAGACTACGAGACCTTAATCAAAGCTATTGCTTTGTGTCAAAAGCAGCAAGTCACTCGCTTAATCATATTGGGAGAGGGCCCTTTACGCAAAAAGCTTGAGGCTTTGGTGCAAGATTTAGGGTTAAGCGAAGTTATATCGCTAGCTGGGTTTGAGAGTAATCCATTTAATTATATGAAGCATTGTCAGTCATTCGTCTTGAGCTCAATGGTTGAGGGGATGCCTAATGCCTTGGTTCAGGCACAGTTTTTAGGTGTACCCTGTATATCAAGTGACTGTCCGGGAGGGGCCATAGAGTTATTGCCTGAACAAAATTATTTTCCTGTAGGGGATGCTAACGCGCTAGCGCAGCTTATTCTTAACCCGCCTAGTAATAGCCAAAGTAAGGTATTAGACACACCAGGCTTTGTGTCATTTTTTGAGACTATATTGTGACAATACTTCATTTCATTACCAACTTTGCACTTACTGGTGGTGCGGAAAAAATGTTAGCGAACTTAGTTAATAATCAACCGCAACATAAACATGTTGTTGTGGCCTTGATGCGGGTCTCAGCTAAGAATCGTTCGCTAATTAAGCAAGAGAATAGGGTGGAGTTTATTGGCTTGAACGCCAAGGGACCAGTGAGTATGTTACTGGCCGTATTTAAGCTGCACCGTTTGGTTAAACGGTATGATGTAGCGTTAATTCAAAGCTGGATGTATCACGCTAATGCGATAGCTGGTTTATATAAACAACTCTTTTCCTCAAAGCTTCCCCTGTTTATGGGTATTCATCACTCGCTTGATAAATACCAAGATGAAAAGATGAGTACTCGTATCGCACTATGGTTAGGTAGGCAAGGCGCCCATAAAACCAAGCAGGTAATTTGCTGCAGCCAGCGCAGTGTACAGCAGCATATTGCCTATGGTTACCCGGCCGATAAGATGCAATTTATTGCTAATGGCTATCAGTTTGAACAAAGTGATATAGAACGGAAGCAGCGTAAGTCTGTCTCTGTTATTGGTGCGGCAGGGCGTTGGCATCCAGCTAAAGACTACGCCAACCTAATTGCAGCACTTGCGCCTATTTGTCGGGCCAACGCTGCGCTTTGTCTGAAGATTGCAGGTCGCGATGTTAATGCTCAAAATGATGAACTGATGGCAATGCTTACCCGTTATGAATTCCCTAGAGAACAATGCATGTTGCTTGATGAAGTGAGTGACATGGCAAGCTTTTATCAAAATATAGATGTTTTTGTTTTACCTTCCAAAACCGAAGGTTTTCCTAATGTACTGGTTGAAGCAATGAGTAATGCATTGCCATGCATAACCACCGATGTGGGTGATGCGGCCTTTATACTGAATAAACCCGAGTGGGTTGTGCCCCCGCAAAGCCCCAAAGATTTGCAAATTACGGTTGAGAGGGTTTTAGACCTTAATCAAGTTGAGCGACAAAAAATGGCCAATGATAACCAAGCCCGGGTTTTAGCAGAGTTTTCGATAGGCGATATTAGTCAGCGCTATTTGAAGGTTTACCAGCAGGCGGGGGTACAAGGGTGAAGCGAGTTCTGGTAATCGCCAGCTTTGCTGATTCCATTTTAAGCTTTCGTGGTGATTTGCTTAAAGCGATGCAGCAGCAAGGCAAAGAAGTGCATATTGCGGCGCCTGATTTTTCTCTAGAGCAGAAAAAAGCCCTGCTTGAATTGGGCGTTACACCGCATGTTTATGCCCTGCAGCGTACCGGTTTAAATCCAATAAAAGATGCTGCCAGTGTGTGGTCGTTATTTCGTTTAATTCGCAGACTAAAACCTCAGCAAACGCTTGCTTATACCATTAAGCCGGTTATCTATGGAGCGCTTGCGGCGCGCTTGGCTGGTGTAAAAAGTGTTTACTCGATGATTACCGGTTTGGGTTACGTATTTACTCAGCAGAATACAACTAAACAAAAAGTGCTGCATTCCCTAGTTAGTCTTTTGTATAAATCAGGCTTGGCCTGCTCAAACGGGGTGTTTTTTCAAAACCCAGATGACCGTAAGTTGTTTGTTGATAAGGGCTTAATTCCAGAGCAAAAAACCAAGCTAATTAACGGCTCTGGGATTAATTTAGCGCGTTTCCCGCTGCTAAGTTTACCCGCTTTAGATCGCCAGCAGCCCCAAATACACTTTTTGTTAATTGCTCGGCTGCTAAAAGATAAAGGTGTTGAAGAATACGCCGCTGCGGCCCAAAAGCTTAAACAGCAAGGTTACCAATGTGTTTTTCATTTGGCTGGCTGGATTGATGATAACCCGAGCGCGATTGCTCAAACCGATTTAGATGCTTGGGTTGAAGAAGGTACTGTTAAGTATCACGGTCGAATAGAGGATGTGGCAGGCTTAATTGCGCAATGCCATGTTTACGTTTTGCCATCTTACCGTGAGGGTACGCCTCGCACGGTTTTGGAAGCAATGAGTTGTGGTCGGGCAATTGTTACCACCGATGCGCCAGGCTGCAGAGAAACAGTGACGGAAGGCTTGAATGGGTATTTAGTGCAGCCGCAAAGTGTAGACTCATTAGTTGAGGCTCTAAAACGTTATTTCGAGCAACCTGAGCTGCTTACTCAACAAGCTGCTGCAAGTCGCCAGCTTGCTGAGCAGCGTTACGACGTTCGTTTGGTTAATCAACAAATCTTGCAATACATGGATGGAGAGAGCTAGTTGTTTAAGGACAAGGTGTTTTACTTTTTTGAACGGATCGCTGCGGCAATTTTGTTGGTGTTATTGTCTCCGTTATTTTTGTTGCTCTGCTGGCTGGTAGCCTCAAAGCTTGGCAAGCCCATTTTCTTCACTCAGCTGCGCCCTGGTTTACACGGTAAAGCGTTTAATATGATTAAGTTTCGCAGTATGCGCGATGATAAAGATGCTCAAGGCAACTTACTCTCCGACGCAGAACGACTAGGTTCATTTGGCCGTGCACTTCGAGCAAGTAGCGCCGATGAACTGCCAGAGTTGTGGAATATTGTAAGAGGTGACATGAGCTTTGTAGGGCCTCGCCCACTGCTTATGGAGTATTTACCCCTGTACTCGGCTGAGGAAGCAAAGCGGCATGATGTTAAACCTGGGATAACCGGTTGGGCGCAAATTAATGGTCGTAATACATTAAGCTGGCAAGAGAAGTTTGAGCTGGACGTTTGGTATGTTAATAATCGCTCTCTTATCTTGGATATCAAAATATTGATGCTTACCGTGAAAAAGGTTTTTGTGAAAGACGGTGTGAGCGCAGAAGGCGAGGCAACCATGAGCAAATTTACTGGGAACAGTGAATCATGAAATTAGCTATTTATGGTGCCGGAGGACACGCAAAAGTTGTGGTGGAGTTAGCTAAGCAGTTGGGGTATCAAACTATTTGTTTGTTTGATGAGCGCTGGCAGGAGCTTGGCGAAACCGAAGGCTGCCAAGTGATAGGCGGGTGGGCAGAAATGCTCACCTTTGTTACCACCAATACCGATTACGCTGTGCACGTTGCTATTGGCAATAATTCCACACGCTTAAGCCGTTTACAGCAGCTCCAGCAGTTAAACCTTAAACTACCGACACTGATTCACCCTAAAGCCCATGTGTGCGCCTCGGCGATACTTGGTGAAGGGAGTGTGGTAATGGCTAATGCAACAGTAAGTGTTGGGGTTAGTTTAGGTATCGGTAATATTATAAATCATAATAGCTCCGTTGATCACGATGTTAAGTTAGGTGATGGTGTTCATATTTGCCCTGGTGCTCACCTAGCCGGTGAGGTGAGTGTGGGAGACGAAAGTATGTTAGGAATTAGCTGTTGTGTTATTCAGGGAATTGTCATTAAGGAGCGAGTATTGGTGGGGGCTGGCGCGGTAGTGGTAAAAGATGTGAACTCTGCTGAAAAAGTGTTCGGTAACCCAGCTAAAACACCTTAATTCACGCTACTAAAGTTGTAGCTTGAGTAGTTTTACAGCAATATAGGGAAGGTGTTTTAAAGGACTAAAAAAAGTAAAAATGCGAGATTTACCTTCTTGGCCAAGCTTTACAGAGCAGGAAGCTCAAGCTGTAAGTGATGTACTGCTATCAAATAAAGTTAACTACTGGACCGGTACCCAAGGCAAAACCTTTGAGAAAGAATTTGCGGCTTGGGCAGAAACCAATTTTGCAGTTGCTGTTGCAAATGGCACCTTAGCTTTAGAGTTAGCCCTACGTGCTTTAGGCGTTACCTCAGGCGATGAGGTGATCGTTACCTCTCGAACCTTTATTGCATCGGCCAGTGCCATTGTAAATGTTGGCGCTAAACCTGTTTTTGCCGATGTTGATTTAGCCAGCCAAAATATCACAGCAGAAAGCATTAACGCGGTTCGTAGCAAAGCAACTAAAGCCATTATTTGTGTGCACCTTGCAGGTTGGCCCTGTGAGATGGATGCCATCAATCAACTTGCTAAACAGCATAATTTGTATGTGATTGAAGATTGCGCGCAAGCCCACGGCGCTCTTTATCGCGGTAAGCTAGTGGGTGGATTAGGTGATGTAGCTGCTTGGTCATTTTGCCAAGATAAAATTATGACCACGGGTGGTGAAGGAGGCATGGTTACCACCAATGATAAGGCGTTGTGGGAAAAAATGTGGTCGTATAAAGACCATGGTAAGTCTTACGATACCGTGTTTAATAAAGCGCACCCGCCTGGATTTCGTTGGCTACACGAGAGTATTGGTAGCAATTGGCGGATGACTGAGATGCAAGCCGCTATCGGTCGTATCCAATTGACTCGCATGGCCGATTGGCAAAAGCAGCGTCAAGCTAATGCGATGCAGCTGGCTAAATGCCTAGCTGAATATCCTTTTATTACAATCCCTCAGCCTCCCAAGCATATTCAACATGCGTTTTATAAGTTTTATGTTTTTGTTGATAGCAGCCAGCAAACTGTAAGTCGCGATCAAATTATTGACGCATTAAATACAGCCGGAGTGCCTTGTATGCAAGGTAGCTGCGGAGAAGTGTATTTAGAGAAGGCGTTTGACGGCTTAGATGTGAGGCCGCAACGACCATTAACTAATGCTAAACACTTAAGTGATACAGCCATTATGTTCATGGTTCACCCAACCATTACTACGCAGGATATGCAGCATTTATGCGACCTTGTTGAAGATTGCTTAAGCCGTATGTCTTCAGAGATAGCTGTTTAACTGTACTTATCTAAAAAGGAATTTAGATGTTACCGCAATTTAATTTGATGAGTTTATTTGACCGGCCAAGTCGTCGACAAAAAGTTGCGCTTATCTTTACGTTTGATTTGGCCTTTTTAAGTTTAGCTTTTTGGGGGGCGCTTTGGGTTCGCTTTGAGAGTCACCATTACTTTTTCGACACGCCAACCTGGATAACTTTTGGTTCGGTGATTGTTACAACGCTGGCGGGCTTTTGGTATTTTGGTCTTTATCGGGCAGTGCTTCGTTACATCAATGAGAAGAACTTACAAGCAATCTTATTTAGTTTTGCTAGTGCCACCCTTTTAATGATTGTTACCTCATTTTACTTACAAGCGGTGATTCCTCGTACAGCCCCGTTCATTTACTTGGCCTTTGGCATAATTATGTGTGGCGGAGTGCGCTTTGCTATTCGTTACTTATTTGTGTGGATAGAAAACAGTACTAAGCAAAATGTGATTATTTTTGGTGCTGGAGACAGTGGTCGCCAGTTACTGCAAGCCATTGGCCAGGGAGATGATTTTCAAGCGGTAGCATTTATTGATGATAAGCAAGAGTTGCGTCATTCTTTGATTCATGGTTTAACCGTGTATCCGCCTCAACAACTGCCAATGTTGATTCATCGCTTCCATGTCAGCAAGGTTCTATTGGCTATTCCTAATGCCGGTAAAAAGCGTCGTTCCGAAATTCTTACTTCTCTTGCTGATTTAAATACCGAAGTGCTCACCGTTCCTCGTTTAAATGATTTGGTGACCGGTGAAGCAAAAGTTGACCAAATTAAAGAAGTGGATATTGAAGATTTATTGGGGCGTGAAGCAGTAAGCCCGGATAGCCATTTAATGGACAGTTCTATTCGCCATAAAACCGTGTTGGTAAGTGGCGCTGGTGGCTCTATTGGCTCTGAACTTTGTCGTCAAATCATTCAGTATAGACCCAAGCGTTTGTTGTTAGTTGAGCGCTCAGAAGTGGCTTTGTATGAGATTGAGCGTGAACTAATAAAACGTTGTGAAGCCTTAGCGCTTAACGTTGAGCTGGTGCCTCTGATGATTTCTGTTCAGCACTTACCGCGCTTAAGTACCATGATGCAGGCCTATAAGGTAGATACGGTGTATCACGCAGCGGCCTACAAGCATGTACCGTTGGTTGAGAAAAATGTGGTAGAAGGTGTATGTAATAATGTGTTTGGTTCTTACAATATTGCGCAGGCTGCCATTAAAGCAAAGGTAAGCACCTTTGTATTGGTTTCAACCGATAAAGCGGTTAGGCCCACTAATGTAATGGGGGCAACTAAACGTTTGGCAGAATTAGTCATGCAAAGCTTGGCAGAGCACCAGTCTGAAACCACCATTAGTATGGTGCGCTTTGGTAATGTGTTAGGTTCTTCTGGTTCGGTCATTCCGCTGTTTAAAGAACAAATTCGTAAAGGCGAAGACTTAACCATTACTCACCCAGACATTATTCGCTACTTTATGACCATTCCGGAAGCTGCCCAGTTGGTGATTCAGGCGGGATCCATGGCTAAGGGCGGTGAGGTTTTTGTATTGGATATGGGCGAACCCGTTAAAATTGCTGAGCTTGCTAAACGCATGGTTCATCTTTCTGGTCTAGAAGTAAGGGATGAAGCCAATCCTGATGGTGATATTGAACTTAAATACACCGGTTTGCGCCCTGGCGAGAAGTTGTATGAAGAGTTGTTGGTGGGCGATGATGAGCGACCAACCGATCACCCGCGTATTCTTACCGCTAACGAAAGCTTTATGCCTTGGACAGAGTTGATGGCTTTGTTTGATGAGCTAAACCAAGCGTGCGAAGCGATGGACGAGCAAGCGGTGATCGCATTATTAAAACAAGCGCCTTTAGCTTATTGCCAAGAGCAAGAGACACCATTACTTAAGGCTGTTTCGTAGTTGAATAAGCAGCCGTTAAGGCTAACACTGCTTCGAGGCTTGCCCGGTAGCGGCAAGTCTACCTTAGCCGCCACTTTAGATGCTGTTCATCTAGAAGCTGATATGTTCTTTGTTGATAAACAAGGCACATATAATTATCGCGCCGAAGATATTGGGCTGGCACATCAATGGTGCCAGCAACAAACCGAGCAGCAATTAGCCTTGGGCAATAATGTGGTGGTGGCGAATACGTTTGTAAAACAGTGGGAGATGCAAGCTTATCGCGACTTAGCGCTTAAGTATCAAGCCATATTAGATGTGCGTTGCTGTAAGGGACGCTTCCCCAATATTCATGGGGTAAGTGACTTAGTGATAGAAAAAATGCGGAATAGCTGGGAAGATTAGGGAATGAAAAAGGCGCAAACAGCGCCTTTTTTATTCGAAGTATTATGCTGTTTTAGCCTCGGCATACATCGCACTTATTTGCTCAGCAAAGCGACTTTCAATTACTGCTCGCCTTAGCTTTAAGGTTGGTGTTAGCTCACCTTGTTTCATACAAAATTCACGGGGCAGTAAGGTAAATTGCTTTACTTGCTCAAAGCGTGCTAGGTTGGCTTGTACTTGTTTTAGTCTGGCTTGAATAAGGCTTTTTATTTCAGCATGTTCAAGCAGCTCATTTCGATGCTGCCATTTGATTCCCAATTGCTTGGCGTGTAGCTCTAGGGCTTCAAAAGCGGGAACAATCAAAGCTGAAACAAAATGGCGTGCGTCGGCAATAATGGCAACCTGTTCAAACAAAGGTTCGCGGATTAGTGCGCCTTCTACTCGTTGAGGGGCAATGTATTTCCCTCCAGAGGTCTTCATCAGCTCTTTAATTCGCTCGATTAACACTAGGTTACCTTCCGCATCTAGCTTTCCTGCATCGCCGGTATGTAGCCAACCATCTACAATGGTGTCGGCAGTGGCTTGTGGTTTATTAAAGTAACCACGCATTACAGTGTCACCTTTAATTAAAATCTCTCCTTGCTCAGAGATTTTTACTTGTAGCGCTTCTAAAGGCTGACCAATGCTGCCTATGGCCTTTTTAGTTTGGCTGTAACAAGATACCGTAGCGGTGGACTCTGTCATGCCATAGCCATAGTTAATGGGGATATCAAGGCTTTGAAAAAAGCGGTTAATGTCGTCTGCTAATTTAGCCCCAGAGCAGGGCAGTAGCCGAGCTGGGCCAAATATTGCGCGAAGTTTCTTAAGCACAAGTTTGTTGGCAAGCGCATAGCGTACCTTTAGCAGCAGGCTAGGTGTTAGAATATTTTGCTTTGCAGCCATTCGCTGTTGAGCCACGCTTAAGGCCCAATTGAATAGCACTTGTTTAGTTTTTGGGGCCGCGGCAACTTTCTGCAAAATGGCAGAATGAATTTTTTCATAGAGGCGCGGAACACTGCACATTAGGGTTGCTTGGCTACGTGGTAGTGCTTCTTGAATTTGAGCTGGATCTTCAAGATAAATATTGCTCGCACCACGATACAAGATGTAATAAGTCCAAGCTCGCTCAAATACGTGACTTAGCGGTAAAAAGCTTAGTGATACATCGCTAGCTCTAACATCTAGGCGCTGGTCATGCATGGCAAAAGCCGCTGCAAAGTTAGCGTGATCAAGCATTACACCTTTGGGTTCACCGGTAGTGCCAGAGGTGTATATAAGTGTCGCAAGGTCACTCATTTGTTGATTTTGTTGACGCAATAACAGCGTTTGCGCTTCGTCGGCTCCACCTAAACAAAGTAGCTGTTGCCAGCTCAATACGTTTTCTTGTTGAGTGAGCGAGCTTTCTTCAAAACAAATCAGTGTTTCAACTTGCCCAGCATTAAGCAGTTGTAAACCTATCTCTATTTGCTCTTGTTGGCCGACAAACAATATCTTGCAGCCCGCATCCTCTAAAATGTATTGGCTCTGCTCTAGCGTATTGGTTGGGTAAATTGGTACCACACAACCGCGTGCCGCCAAAATGCCTACATCGGTGATAGTCCACTCAGGCATGTTGGGGGACATAATCGCCACGCCTTGCTGTTCTTCATGACCTAGTTTAATCAAGCCTTTTGCTACTTGCGTCCATTGCTGCGAGAAATCCTTCCATGTAAAACACTGCCAAGCTTGGTTGCGCCAAATTTTTAGCGCAACCTGATCTAACTGTTGCTGAGCTTGTTGGCTAAGCAAGTTAACGATGTGCTGCATGTAATTACCTTTATGAGGATGAGGGCGAATAACCATAATTAGGGGGCTATTCTAGGTAGTTTTATTTGAGCGAACAAGTGTAAGCTAAATAGAACCGAAATATTATTTGGGTTTTATAGTGAAATTGTGGGCAATTACCGCATATCAATATGACAAATTGGCTATATGGCCAAGTTTTATACAAAAGCTAGGGGCTGCTCATATCTAAAGGAAACATAATCGAATTATGTCATTTACTGCTATTCTGATAGTTGGGTAAACGTTGTCTTTAAGGTGTTGCAATAAGTTATTGTGGGTAATAGTTTCCCTTGGGTAGAGCTAACACCTTCAACAAAGCATATTAAAAGATTGCTGGAATGGCTAATTGACCTTGCTGGAAAGCTGTTTTGGCGCCTCTGCTGTTATTTACCCAAGGCTGGGGTTGTTGGTGCTTGTAAGGCGATACGAGGCTGTTTATTTTGTGCTGAATCGCAAAAATTGCCAATAATTAAATTACTTTTTATATAAAAGTGGAAACGTTTACCCTTTCGTGCTTCAATACACATATTCGAAGCTGTTAAAGCTGTTTTATGTAGAACTGGGTGCAGCATAAGTTGTACAGATTTTGGAGAATGTAATGAATAAGGTCTTGGTTACAGGCGGTATGGGCTACATTGGTAGTCATACTTGTGTACAACTGATTAATGCGGGCTTAACCCCCATTATTCTCGATAACCTATGTAACAGTAAGCGTGAAGTACTTGCACGGATCGAAACCTTAACCAAACAACAACCTGCTTTCTACCAAGGTGACGTACGAGACCGCGCGGTATTAGAAAAGATCTTTAGTGAACATAATATCGACTCTGTCATTCATTTTGCTGGCTTAAAAGCAGTGGGTGAGTCGGTTGAGAAGCCATATGAGTATTACGACAATAACGTAACTGGTTCGTTAGTACTCATTGATGTGATGCGTAAAGCGGGAGTTAAAAGCATTGTATTTAGCTCTTCGGCTACGGTGTACGGTGAGCCAAGCGTTATGCCAATCAACGAAGATACCCCAACGGGTGATGTGACTAACCCTTACGGTCGAAGCAAGTTTATGGTGGAAGAGTGTTTTCGCGATATTCAACTAGCCGCGCCAGATTTAAGTGTTACCTTACTGCGTTACTTTAACCCTGTTGGCGCGCACCCTAGTGGCTTAATGGGTGAAGATCCTCAAGGTATTCCAAATAACTTAATGCCGTTTATTGCACAAGTTGCAGTAGGGCGCCGAGAGAGTTTGTCGGTATTTGGCGATGATTATCCAACCCCCGATGGCACTGGCGTTCGCGACTACATTCACGTTATGGATTTAGCTGACGGTCACGTTGCAGCCTTAACCAAGATTGGTGAGCAAGCCGGTTTACATATCTTCAACCTCGGAACCGGTAAAGGTAGCTCTGTGCTTGAAATGGTAAAAGCATTTAGCGCTGCTTGCGGTAAAGATATCGCTTATCAAATTTGCCCGCGCCGTAATGGCGACATTGCTGAATGCTGGGCCGCCACCGATAAAGCTGAAAAAGTTTTAGGCTGGAAGGCCACTCGCAGCATTGATGACATGACCGCTGATACTTGGAATTGGCAGTCAAATAACCCTAAAGGTTACGACCAGTAAAAGTTTAGAAAACAGAAAGCACTTTTGTGGGTGCTTTTTATGGAGTAAGAAAATCTCATGTTAGACACTCAATTCGACCCAACAGAGCATCCGCACCGTCGGTACAACCCGTTAACTGGACAGTGGATCTTAGTTTCTCCGCATCGTGCTAAGCGCCCGTGGAGCGGCCAAGATGAAACACCGTCTACTGCTGAGCTTCCTAGCTACGACGAAGGCTGTTTTTTGTGTGCAGGCAATACTCGAATTTCTGGTGATGTTAACCCAAATTATAAGGGGACTTACGTATTTGGAAATGACTTTGCCGCATTGATGACAGATTCACCCGACGTGCCTAAGTCAGCCGATCCCTTGTTTACCAGTATGGAAGCACGTGGTTTAAGTCGAGTGATTTGTTTTTCTCCCGACCATAGCAAAACCTTACCAGAGCTTTCGGTATCCGCTATTCGAGGTGTTATCGACACTTGGAATGAACAAATTGAAGAACTTGGCAAAGACTACCTATGGGTTCAGGCTTTCGAGAACAAAGGTGAAACCATGGGCTGTTCTCAGCCTCATCCTCATGGCCAAATTTGGGCCAATAGCTTTTTACCTAATGAGATTGAGCGTAAAGATAAGCACCTTCGAGAGTATTACCAGCAGCACGGCAGCAACCTTTTAGTTGACTATGCAGCAAAAGAGCAAGCTGATGGTGTGCGAACGGTTGTTGAAACCGAGCATTGGTTGGCTGTAGTTCCTTATTGGGCTGCATGGCCGTTTGAGACGATGCTACTGCCTAAAGCGCATATCCGTCGAATGAGTGAGCTGTCTGATGAGCAACGTGACGATTTGTCTCTTGCCATTAAAAAGTTGACTAGCCGTTATGACAATCTATTTAAGTGTTCATTCCCTTACTCAATGGGTTGGCATTATGCGCCTTTCTTTAAGGAAGGGGACACATCTACAGAGCATTGGCAATTACATGCCTTGTTCTACCCACCGCTATTACGTAGCGCCAGTGTGCGCAAGTTTATGGTGGGCTACGAAATGCTAGCAGAAAGCCAGCGTGACTTAACCGCCGAACAAGCGGCTGCAAAGCTTCGTGACCTAAGTGACGTACATTACAAAGAACAAGATCAGTAAAGGAGTCGATAATGACAGATCGCCAACAACAACTCATTGATAAGGTTGCTAGTGCCTTTACTGAAATGACCGGGCAAGCACCTGCAAAGCTGATACAAGCACCTGGACGGGTAAACCTTATCGGCGAACATACCGATTATAACGACGGATTTGTATTACCTTGTGCTATTGATTACCAAGCTGTAGTGGCTGCGTCTCCACGTACAGACAGTATTGTGCGGGTGGTATCAGTAGATTACGGCAATCAAGTTAACCAGTTTGATATAAGCCAGCCTTTGGAATTTGACCAAGACTTGATGTGGGTTAACTACATTCGTGGGGTTATTTCAGTATTGCTGAATAAAGGTTTTACTTTTGCAGGGGCCGACATTGCAGTGAGTGGTAACGTGCCACAAGGCGCGGGCTTAAGCTCTTCGGCAGCGTTAGAAGTGGTTATTGGCCAAACGTTTAAAACGCTATACGAACTGGATGTATCGCAACAGCAACTTGCTTTAATTGGACAAGAAGCTGAAAACAACTTTGTAGGTTGTAACTGCGGCATTATGGACCAACTTATTTCAGCCGAAGGTGAAGCAAACCACGCCTTGCTTATCGATTGTCGTTCATTAGAAACCAAAGCGGTAGCCATGCCAGAAGATATGGCGGTTGTTATTATTAACAGCAACAAAAAACGTGGTTTGGTAGATAGTGAATACAATACTCGTCGTGAGCAATGTGAAGCTGCAGCTAAGGGTTTAGGGGTAAGTTCATTACGTGATGTTAGTGAAGCGATGTTTGCAGAGAACTCGGCGAGCCTCGATCCTATTGTGGCTAAGCGCGCGCGTCATGTTATTACCGAAAATGCCCGTACGTTGGCTGCATCGGAAGCGTTAAAAGCCAACGATATGGCAAAGCTGAGTGTGCTAATGGAACAGTCTCATGCTTCTATGCGTGATGATTTCGAAATCACGGTGCCTGAAGTAGATGGTCTTGTAGACATTGTTAAGCAAGTGATAGGCGCAGAAGGCGGCGTACGCATGACCGGTGGTGGTTTTGGTGGTTGTATTGTGGCCTTGGTGCCACCTGCTTTAGTGGATGACGTTTGCCAAGCTGTTGAACAGAAGTACCAAGCATTAACAGGGTTAAAAGAAAGCATTTATGTGTGTAAGGCAATGCCAGGAGCAGGTGCTATTTAGTACCTAAGTGCTAGTGTAAAAGCCTCGACTTGATAGCAAAGTGGTTACGCTAAGGTAAGGATCTCTATACTCAAGAGATAGCTTAAGCGTATTTTGTTAGAATAGGGTACCTAAAGGAAGCAGGGTGGTTGATTGTAAGAACAACCCTGTGTTTCTTCTTAACTGCTCGAGTTCTTGTTTAAATTCTGTTGTATTTCTTCTGTTGGTTTTCGTCACTAAGCACTTTAATGATTGGCTTATATTCCAATATTCAAGCATCCTTATTGATAAAAGCAGAACAAAATGCCGCTTAAGCAAATAAGCGGCATTGAAACAAATACAAGGTTTTAGCTGTGAGTTACAATAACTCGATGCCATTATCTTTAGCTACATCTGCAAAACTATCATTTAGAAAGCTCACATTGGTATAACCTTTGTTTGTTAATAATGTGTAGGCTAATGAAGCTCGCGAGCCCCCCGCACAGTGAAAAATGACTAAGCTATCTTTAGGGATTTGGGCTAAATTTTGGTCTAGTTCAGCGAGAGGGATATGTATCGACCCCTTAACTCTTCCATGACTAAGTTCTTCGCTATCTCGCACATCGATGATAGTTGCAGTGCCTTGTTTAGCAGCCTTAACAAACTCTTTTTCGTCTATCGCTCCTTTAGCTTGTTTTTTCTCGTAAACTAATTGATTTAGCACTTCACCACTAGGCAAGTTTTCAGCCGCCCATTGATTAAGCCCACCTTTTAAAATAGAAACATTTTTGAATTTCCAAAAACTTAATATTTCGTAAGCTTCAATAGCCTCATCGGTATCATCAGCGTCTGCCACTATGATAATCGGTGCCTTCTTATCCCTTAAGTTAAATATGGTACGTTGGCCAATGGCTACTTTTTCTTGGTTCATTTTCTGGTGCATAGCCAACAGTTGATCAGAAGGTAAACTTACCGCTCCTGCTACCGATGATGATGGCTTTGTTCGTACGTCCAAAATTACATGGTGTTTATCTAGATTTTGCATTAACCACTTAGGATTAACATGAGTAGGGTAAACTTCTGCTTTCCAAGCCGGATACCCTTGCACGTAGGCTTTGACATTAGTGTAGCCCATAGCTTTAGCTATCTTCAGAGCCTTAGGACTTAGCGGGCAAGTTACTCCTCCACAATAAAAAACCACTAATTGGCTTTTATCCTTTGGTAACCAATCTAAATTGTCTTCTAGTTTGTTGGACGGTGTCGCTTTGGCGCTTGGAATATGCCCTTGTTGATAAATGGCTAGCGGTCTCGCATCGCCTACAAATACTGGTTCACCACTTTCCAGTAAATCGGCGAGCTCATCGGTATCAATCACAAGCTCGTCGGGTAGTTTTACTAGTATACGTTTAATACTAGAGGCAAGGTTGTCATCATTTACTTCCGCTTTAAACTTAGTATTTACCGTTAAATCTTTGAACGACTCCGCATCAACTAGGGTTGTGTCTTCATTGAATTTTATAACCTTAACCTGTTTAGTTTTTGGGTTTAAGTATTGAATAATCTTAGCGCTTTGTGAAATAGATTGAATTTTCCCAACCACTTCTTCAGCCATCAGCGACAGGGGGGCAAATATTAATGTCGCTATAATCATCATTTTCTTGAACATAGGATCCCTCCAAGTTTCTAAGCTAGGCAGTGAATTAGCAAAGCTAAAAACATAGTGTTAGTAGACGTTGTTCTGTACCTTAATCACAAGCTGCTAACTCGCCACTATCGGCTGCGTACTTAATCGCAAAATCTTTTAGATCTGGTGCAATCGCCAAAAATTTATCACTCTGTAGAAATTCACTCGCCTCTGGGTGTTTCTTGGTATACGTTTTGATGAATTTTTTAGCATCTTTTTTAAAATAGCGTTTCCACTCTACCTTTAAGTGTTGTCCAGCAAAGTCTTGTCCGTTATAGCCAAATAGTGGCTTTAAGTACTCCAAATAGTACTCTTGCCCCTTTGCTGCGTCTGCTAGTACTCCAGTAGACAACATTGCAATAGTGCTACCGAGTACTAGTTGTTTGATAAAAGAACCTCTCTTCATTATTGCTACCTCTATGCGCTGATTTAGTAATTGTTAGATTCGTCGTCTGATTCTTTTCCGCTTAACATGGCTCGCAGGTGACTAGACAGCTTGCGACCTAAGGTGATCAGGTATAGGTGAACTAATAGAAATGCGATAAGCGTATAGGCACAAAATGTATGAACAACAGCAATTAAGCCAATTTGTTCTATAAGGCCTGCCGCGCGTAGCTCTGGAAAGAAGAAAAATATTAGACCAGTAATAATCTGCAAAGGGATCAATACAAACAACACGCCTAGATAGGCTAGGCGCTGTAATGGGTTGAATTTATTTTCTGCCGACATATGATGAGGATGCTCCTCGCCAATAAAAACGCCATACAGATAAAATCTTAGCACCACGTCAAGACCATTCTTGTTAGGCACAAATTGTTTCCACTCACCGGTGGTAAATATCCAAGTGAAAATAAGCACTACTAGTGCCGACCAAATGAAGCCAGCCCAATGGTGAAAATTAGAACTTTCGCCAAAACCAAACAGTTTAATAGACCCATGCAGCTCAAGCCCCGTGAGCATTAGTAATAGTACCAATGTGGCTTGGCCCCAGTGCCAAAAGCGTTCAAAACGTTTAAATATCATCACCGCTTTACTCATATTGGTGCCCCTTAATGTTCACGGTTGTTAGACTTGCGGCGACGAAGGGTAAATATCCGCATCAAAGCGTGTAATACAACGCCGACCAATCCACCCCAGATAGCCAAGGCACCAAAACATTCTACAAAACGATTGCTGTCGCGGCCCACTAAGTAGAAATCAGTAAGGCCATTCAAGCGGCTGTTTTTGCTATGACAAGCAACACAAGATAAGGATTCATTTGCAGGGGCAACCATGTGTTTAATCGGCCAATATCCATTAGTTTCTATGAAGTTGTAACTACCACTAAACTCCAGGTTATTGAGTTTGGCACCGGCAATTAGTGCTTTTTCCCAATTGAGTTCAGTCCAAAACGCGCCTGTACCCGCTCTGCCGTATAACTTTATTGGTAGTATGCGCTTAAGTTCTGTATCGTATGGCTGCTTGCCCTTATGTACTTTAAATGGCCAGATACGAGCTTCAGGGTCACTATAACTACCTGTAGGGGGGTTAATGTCGATAGGAGATTGGCTTGGATCGATCGTATCTAATAGGGTCATTTGTTTAAGTTCACCTTTGTACCAGTGATATTCTGGCGTTACGTTCCTTCCCCAGGTAAACGTTCCTTTTTTGCTCATATATGCGTGTTGCTCAACGCCATCAAAAATCTTATCTTCAACAAAAGGTTTGCCATCCTTAGTTTGTCCGGCTGTTGACCAATCCCAAGATAGCTTGGTTAAGTAAGGTCCCCGAGCCATTTCTGGGATGTGGCATGATGTACAGGCTACTTTTGCGGTGTGTATGTCGATGTGCCTTTTATTGTGAGGAGTAGCACTGTGGCAGGACTCGCAGGAAACATTGTTACCTTGCCGACTCGCTCGGCCCATGTTGAGCTGATGGTCGAGAAATGCCTTTCGGTCGTTGTAACGACCAGAGATTTTGTGTTCGCTGGCGCTGTGGCAGTCTTGACAGGAGAAATCTAGTTTTTCAGGGCTCATATGAACATCCAGTTCATATTCAGGGGCAATCAGTGAAAGATCGGTATCGCCATGTTTTACTCCGTTACCACCGCCTCCATTAGCGTGACAAGCTAAACAGTTTTCGCGTGCTGGTTTACCGACATGGGTTGCCACATATTGAAGGTCCACCGCTTTTTGTAGCTTTCCGCCAATTATTTTATCTTCATAATAAGGGTGACCAGAAGTGGCGGCAGACTTTTTATAAGTAGCAGTTGTATCGTGACAAACTAGGCAGTCTACGTTTTCTTCAGCTTCTAAATCAAAGTCTTCGTTGCGCCAACCATAACCCGCATGGCATTGGGTGCAACTTTCATTTCCTTTGGCAGATACGCAATAATTGTTAAAACCATTTTTGGCTTTACCTACTTCAATGCCATCGACTTTTTTTGACCAGGTCCAATGGAACGTTTTATGAACTTGCTTGGCTGCCTCTGTATGACACTCTAGACAGGCCTCTGTTACATCAGGTGCATAGTCAAACTCCTGATTTAACGCTTCAAAGCTAGAGTGATCCGCGGTACTTACAATTGAAGTAACTGATTGATTGAGGCTAGGCTCTGGTTCTGCTGTTGAAGCCAAACTTAAGCTAGAGCAGTTAATTAGTAACACCAACAATGCAATTGATTTATTCATCTATCCTTGATATCCCTCGATGTTTAGCTCACTTAATGTTGCTTAGCACCGTATCCTTTAATGTCTAAGATTTCGGTGCTTATACTTCCTGCTTAAATCAATAACCAAGACCAAACGAAGAGAAGCTTAACTAAATAACTTTATATTAAGTATTAGCTAATGTAATAATTGCTGAATTAATAATTGCTAATATAGTTAATCTGGCTGGGCTATTTTTATGGATGAAACACAAATACGAGTAAAAATGGAAAAATGTGGCCAATAGTTGATGCAGATTAATTTTTGAGGACGTTCAACACCTAGCCATTGTTATTTTGCAGTCACTAAAGTGGCCTCTCCGCATAGGGCTCAAAGTATTGTTGCTCGATTTTTAAGGATGACTCTCTCGCGTTGAGCCGGCCAGGCCTCTGCCGATTCAATAATTAGCGATGTACTGCGGTATTGAATTTGCAGCCTCAACGGATAATTATTTCTTGTGTATTCGGTTAGTATCTTTGGGTTTTCAGGCCTTACCAGATGGCAATTAGATAGGGATTAGGCATCGGATATACAGTTTCAATTTTACGATAAAAGGGGACTTTAGATTTTAGGGTGGGATAGGGCGAGCCTAAACAGCGGTGTGTTTAAGATACTGTATATATAAACTTTTGATTTTAGCTGGCGTCCCCTACAGGATTCGAACCTGTGTCTAAGACTTAGGAGGTCCTTGTTCTATCCAGCTGAACTAAGGGGACACTAAAGTAAGGCGCACAGCTAGTATACTGTGCGCCTTCATTATACTCAGCTTTAACTTTATGAAAAGCAAAGCCTTACTGTTTGCTTACTAAGTCACCAAGTTGAATATTTGCTGTCATGCTTGGGTCAACCGCTACCACGATGGCACTGTCTTGATACACCTGTTCAATTCGTACCATGCTGTCTGCCATAATCTGCTCTTGACGTGGAATGTCCCAATTGCCCCAATGGTAGTTTTGATGAATCAAATTTAACAACATACCACGGTTAAGTTGATTAGCTTTTCCTAGATTAATTTGCCAACGATCTGGTCCTAGCACTTTAACTACACTGCCTTGTAAAGGTTGGCAAGCCAGCAGAGCATCAACTTCGGTTACAATGTGTTGTAGCGTGCTATTTACCGTTTCTCCGTAGGACGATAACCAAAACTCTGCTGAGTAGGGCGAGATTACCTCTCTGGCGTCAAATTCCCAAGGCGCGTTAACAGAAAAGCGCTTGTTGTAGATTTCCTCTAAATCAATGGCGTTGTACACGCGTGCGTTAACCACAAAGTAGCGTTGCGGGTAGCTAAGGTTAATAAATTTTGGTTTATGTACCTGGTCTAATGAAATGTTTTCAATTTCCAACCCAAGTAAGTACTGAGCACCGTAACGATCGGCTACATCTTTAATACCTTTGTAGTTGTGCTCACCGGGCTTGTAGTAGTTTAGTGGCAGTTTAGGAGGGTGCTTAACGTTAAACTGATTGCCGACCTGCCTAGCAATATCGTAAGTACGTTGTTCAATGGCTGGCGATAGCTCTTGTAATTGACCTACTCGAGCTTGATGCTGTTGCTTCAAAAAAGGAGGCAGTAATAGCATGTTTTTGCTGTAGCCACTGGCTTTACATTGACTAGCGGCCGGAAATACGTCGGCTTGCAAAATAATATAGTATTGCTGGCCATGATTACCTTCGTCTAGCACTGTTAGGTTATGTAATGAACCTTTTGAAACCACTTCGATTTGATCAAGCGTGAGCTTTCCGCCAGATACTTTGCTGATGCTGGTTACTGAAGCGCCTGAATACAATAAAAGCTGCTTAACTGCATCTTGGGTGGCTAAGCTTTTCGCTTGCTCAAAATCATTGTTAACGATGGTGGCTTGACCTTTAGCCTCGTACCATACCGCGTGTGTCGACATGCTGATTAGCATCCCCAACAAAAGAATTATCTGTTTCATAAGGCCCTCCTATTGTTTGGGAGTAAGCAATAACTATACCTGAAGTTAAACGCTATTTTTTTGACTGGAACGGTTATTGCTAGGGACAGGAGAGTCGGAGGAGATTGATATGCGATATACGACACTATTTATTTTGCTGGTAACGCTACAAGGATGCAATACCAGTTTACACCATGTTTCTAATTATCCTTATGTTGAGCCGCGTGAGCAACAAGATGCCGCTTTATATGTGCATGTCGATAACTTGTCTAAACAGTTAACTGATGACCTAGATTTAACCGAGACTGACTCGGTGGCCATCAGTACGGTGGTGGATTTAGACAACCTGCAATCGAGCGATGGATTTGGGCGGCAAGTGGCAGAGGCAATGTTTGCCGCTTTATCGCGTGAAGGCGTAAATATGGTAGAGCCGCGCCTTACAGGGCGCTTGCAGATGGACCCTGGTTTTGGTGAGTTTTCGTTATCACGAGATGCAGAATTACTGAGAACTGAAATGGAAATCACTTATGTGGTGGTTGGCAGTTTTCAGCGAACAACTTCGGGTAGGCATGTGAATCTTCGTTTAGTTGAGCTATCTAGCCAAGCGGTTGTGTCGGCTGCATATCAATTTATCCCCAATATGGCGGGGGCAACTTCACCGCGTGTGACTAGTGTTAATGGGAGCTTGCAGCGTCATGAACAATCTGTACTTTAGAACGTGGTTTATTAGTCTAGCGGTTTTACTGTTGCTAGCGTGTACGCCAACAACCCAAGTTAAACAAGTTGAATGGACTTATGATCCGCCGGGTGACTTTACCGTGGTTAATGCCGTTGGTTATGCGCCTATTAGTCAGCAGCGTGGGGCAGACATGAGCGCTAAACAATTACGTGCAATGAAAGCCTCGAAGCTGGACGCTTATCGAGAGCTTTCTGAGCAAGTGTATGGCCAACATATCGATAGTACTGCAACTGTTAGCGATATGGTGCTTGGTAACGAGCGTTTAGCCGCCTCGGTTGCCGGGGTAATACGTGGCGCTAAGGTGATTAATGCCTACGCGGTTGACGATGTATATGTTACTGAGTTGCAACTTGATTTCAGAGAGGTGTACCGCGTTACTATGTCTATGGCACCAACTCGCCATCTCGAGAGTCAAAAAACCGTTCATTTTTAGTAAAGATTTTGCCTTTCTAGCCGATACTTAAAGCGTAATAGACGATTAAGGACGCGACATGAAAGGTATATCTTTAGTAGCCTTGGCTACTTCAATGCTGTTGGGGTGCTCTAGTTCCCCATCAATGCAAAAAGTTGTAGTGTACGATGGCTCAAAGCATCACGCCGCACATACTCACAACGCTCACTACATGGAAGGTGTTTTAGACGAGAACGGCCAGTTGTTTTTAAGTGGAATGCAAAGCCGCTCGCTTAACCCTGCCAGTCCCGATATGAGTGACCCTGATGTTCAGCACTCTCTTACCGATTATGTAAACCTAATGTCGCAACGCTTAGTGTCTAGCTCTCACTATGTGAATGCTGATACACCAATCGGGGTGGCTTCGTTTGTTCCTTTAGATAATCTTCGCACCACTGATTTATTTGGCATGCAGCTAGCCGAAAGTTTTGTTTACGAGATGCAACAAAGTGGCTTTTCGGTGATTGATTATAAAACCACTGGTTTTATTCGCATTACCCCAGAAGGAGACTTCGTATATAGCCGCAACGTCAAAGAGTTATCTAAGCGTTTACCCATTGAGTACTTACTTGTAGGTACTTTTAGCAAATCAAATAAAGGTATTTTGGTGAACGCTCGGATTGTTGGGGCTCAATCAAAAGTAGTGGTTGCCTCTGCTCAAGAGCTTATTCCGAATGAAGTGTATCAAAGCAAAGTACCTGCGCCGGTTAAGCGAGATGGGGTAATGATTATCGAGTCGCGTAAGCAGGCCAGCAAAACTAAGATGCCGATGGGTGAGCGTGGTTAGTTAATTTCGTCTATTACTGTTATACGCAAAACCCTAAGCCTTGGCTGTAATGCCGATCAGTTAAGACAGATCCATTGACGATCTTTCTAGGTATAGCAAAATCCGATGTCATTAATGGCATCGGATTTTTTCGTTTATGGACGTCTCACAAGCACTCAACATCATCAATGACTGGAAGCCCAATCAAATTGAAACACTGGCTGATTTGTTACCCCTTGAGCTCATCAATGATGCCTATGCTTTGTCCGATACGGTTACGCTGAGAAAACGCAAGCTGTCGCTTGAGTCACTGGTCTGGTTGCTTGTTGGAATGGCGCTTTATAATGACAAATCGATAGCCAATATCGTGAATCAGCTCGATATTGTTGACCGTGAAGGTAAGCCTTTCGTTGCGCCAAGTGCACTCACGCAACGGCGTAAACAGCTAGGCGAACAAGCGATACACGATGTCTTTCAACTCATGTCAAAGCGCTGGTGCCAACAAGCCAACTTCGCTCACTGGAATGGTTTAACATTACTCGGTGTTGATGGTGTCACTTGGCGTACTGATGATTCTAAAGAGAACAGCGATGCATTTTCTCGACCTAAAGGCACACAATACCCACAAGTGCGCATGGTGTGTCAGATGGAGTTAAGCACACATCTCATCACCGCCAGTGCTTTCGACGACTACAACGTCAACGAAATGGTGTTAGCCGAAAAGCTGATTAAAGATACGCCAGACCATAGCCTAACGATGTTCGACCGTGGCTTTTATTCGATGGGGTTACTGCATGCTTGGCAGAGTGCAGGTACAGAGCGCCACTGGCTTCTGCCATTAAAGAAAAACACTCAATATACCGTGCAGAGAAGCTTTGGGCGTAACGATAAACTTGTCACCCTTACTAGTAATCCTAGAGCGCGTAAGTTATGGCCAGAACTATCCGAAACGATGACAGCTCGTCTCGTGACCCGCAAAATCAATGGCAAGGCATTTGAGGTACTCACTTCCATGATTGACCCGATGCGCTTTCCCGCAGCAGATATTGGTTCATTGTATGGACACCGTTGGGAAATCGAACTGGGATACCGAGAGCAAAAACAGTTTATGTTGGGAAGGCGTTTGACACTCAGAAGCCGTAAACCGGAGCTGGTGCGCCAAGAGCTATGGGGCATTTTGCTGAGCTATAATTTGATACGGTATCAAATGGTTGAAATGTGCTTTGTGTTGAAAGGGAGCTACTTACCTTACCAGCTGAGTTTCAATGGCGCGTTAGCGCATGTCATGAGGTTATTGGTAGGACTGCCTTATTCCAGCCCAGGGGCAATTCCTCGGCAGCTCAAGCATTTTTATGGGATGGCAGAAAGCCTCATTCTTCCGCCAAGGCGAGAACGAACCTTTCCAAGATGCGTAAAGCCCAGACCGCAGCGATACGCTAGAAACAAAAATGCCGTTCACCTTAAGTGAACGGCATTGAAGCCTTGGCTGGGGTTTTGTTGTTTTTGAATATGTAACTAGGGTCTGTTGATCTTTGGTGTTGAAATTTTATTCGAGATAAGCAGGCTTTAATCGCGGCGAGCACTTAGAAGCCTAGTGGGCTAAGCAAGAAGTGCTTAACAACGAGTAAAGTTCGCTTATCCGAACCCTTTGGGCAGCATTTCTTAGCCATTTATTGAGCGATTATTAAGCCCACTTAACTGCACACTCACTGCTTTGCCTAAATGGCTAATAAATCGCTGCAAAAACCATCAGCAAAGATCAACAGACCCTAGTTCAAGCAGCACTTTTCCAATTAGCATTCATAGCGGCGCATTCAGAAATTTAAATTTAACTAGCTGAGGTGAGCAACTTAAAGCTCGGTTAATTTGGGTTAGGTGTTTTTGGGTGGTAGGGGAAACTTAGGCCTTAAAGCCTTTACCCATTCGTTGTGAACTGTGCTTTTTACCTAGTTTGTCATAGGTAGACGCATTTTGGTTTTGCAGTTGGCCTATTATCGCACTCAGCTGTTTGACTTTTGCATTGCTGGCTTTGATTATTTCGCCATTTAGCTCATTGCGTTCTTGGCATTGGGCAAGCAAACTTTTGATGGTATCGACTTGTTGACCAAATTGAGGATCTGAATTCAGCAGTTCTTTATTGGAAGATGCAGCGATCTCTTCATCAGCACTCGCTATTAACGTCAATGCTTGTTCTTTTTGCTCAGCAATAGAATAAAGAGCTACGATATCGTCTTGCTCAAGAGCAACTTTTTCTTGCTCTAAAAGAGAAAGCAGCAAGGTGAGTTGCTGCTCTTGAGTATTCAGTAGTGGGGCTATCATAGGCTAATTATCCAAGCGCTTTATTAAACTCACTTTCAAAGTCACCCATTTTCTGCGCAACTTTATTGGCATCTACTTGATAAGTACCATCGGCCACCGCTTGCTTGATTGATTCGAGCTTAGAGCTTCTACTATTTGAATCACTGAGCAAATTCTGCTGAATACGGTTTAGTTGTTGTGCTTCGTTTGTAAGCATAACTGAATCCTGGGCTGCAGCAGAACCAGCGGTTGAACGTTGTTCAGCGCTTTCTTTTGTGCCTTTGTCAGCAACTCGGTTTGAGTCTAGTTGACTAGGACGGTTCCCACCTAAGTTGTTAATATTTAAAGCCATAATGGCGCCCCACAGTTAATCAATTTTTCGTATTCAATAAAGCTATCGGCTTGCTTTGGTAAAACTTTAGAAAAAAATTAAAGTTTTACATCAACTAAACCAATTGCTTTTACTCGGCCGGTGACCAGACGCTGAGACTGATTATTTCTAACCCGAATGGTATCACCAATAGTACCACTGGACAAAGCGGTTCCTTGGGTTGTTACGTTCAGCCCGCCAGCATTGGCAGAGATGGTTACAGCATCACCTTTACAAACAATGCAAATATCGCGCCCAGTTATAATTTGGTCTTTTCGCATCGCTCGCCTAAGTTTAGCACCAAGTAGTGGCTCTAGCTCTGTGAAGTAACTGCCACGTAAGCGATTTTCGGGTAAAAAATTGGTGGTAAGTTGCGCGTTAGTTAAGGCGGCCCCTTCCTGGATGGGTGAGGCTGCTACCACCACGGCAAGCAATACTTGTTTGCGTACTGGGATATAGAGACGCCAGTTTGCTTGTTCATCACAAGTGACTAAAACACTGGTGTTTCTGCGCACCTCGCCATTGGCTAAGCTATAGCGGTAGGGTGTTGGGCATTCGGGGATGGCAATCCGCTCATCAAGTTGATTTGCGGTAAGCTCAATTTTTTGACTACTGTCGTGAATTATTTGCGAACGGACAAAATCTACTGCTGCTTTTTCCAGCTGTATATGTAGCTCAGTAGTGTGAGCAGTAAGACTAAAACAAAATAATAAGAGTGAAGCTGCAATTTTTATCAACATTTTCGATATGATACCGATAAAGCAAAGTAACAATTGGCTTTTTTGTCTATGCTTAACAAGTCGATG
Organism: Agarivorans litoreus; assembly: GCF_019649015.1. Lineage (NCBI taxonomy): Bacteria > Pseudomonadati > Pseudomonadota > Gammaproteobacteria > Alteromonadales > Alteromonadaceae > Agarivorans > Agarivorans litoreus. The sequence goes on from NZ_BLPI01000001.1 coordinate 3,899,285, forward strand.
TTAAGCCTTTTGGTGTCAAAAAAACGACAATTAAGCTAGATTAAGCGATAGTATACAGGGGTTAAGCAAGGTTGATGCCCCTTTCTAAGGAGTGATAAGTATATGGCGGGTATTTTAGATTCGGTAAACCAGCGTACGCAGCTAGTAGGGCAGAATCGCTTAGAGTTGTTGTTATTTAGGTTAAATGGGTCTCAGCGCTACGGTATTAATGTATTTAAAGTAAAAGAAGTTTTACAGTGTCCGCCACTCACTGCATTGCCTAAATTAAATCCTGTTATCCGTGGTGTGGCACATATCAGGGGGCAAACTATTTCGGTCATTGATTTAAGTTCAGCCACAGGCGGGCGTCCAATAGAAGATGTGACCAAGTGTTTCATTATCATTTCTGAGTACAACCGTTCCGTGCAGGGCTTTCTTGTCGGTTCAGTCGAACGTATCGTAAATATGAACTGGGAAGACATTTTGCCGCCGCCAAAAGGTGCGGGAAAATTTAACTATTTAACCGCTGTTACCGAAGTTGAAAAAGAACTGGTTTCAATATTAGATGTAGAAAAAATCCTAGATGAAATCTCACCGGTTGATACAACTGTTAGTAAAGAGATCGTTGAAGAAGCCGCCGCAAATGTGCAAATAGATAAAAAAGTATTAGTGGTTGATGATTCCTCTGTTGCCAGAAATCAAGTCAAACGCGCGGTTACTTCTTTAGGGGTTGAAACCTTGCTTTGCCAGGATGGGCGTGAAGCTTTAGAGCTACTAAACAGTATGGCTAAGGATGGCCCTATCACTGACCAAATTGCGCTGGTGATTTCTGATATCGAAATGCCAGAAATGGACGGTTACACTTTAACCGCGGAAGTACGTTCAAACCCTGATTTAAAAGGTTTACACATAATTTTACATACCTCACTAAGTGGTGTATTTAACCAAGCTATGGTAAATAAAGTTGGCGCTAACGCTTTTATTGCCAAATTTAATCCAGATGAACTAGCAGCCGCTGTTCGTCAATCTTTATAGAGTGTGGATGCATTTGTGAGAACCATAACAGATGACGTGTATAAGCAGTTTTGCGGCTTTCTAGAAAAGCAGTGCGGAATTGTATTAGGTGACAATAAACAATACTTAGTAAAGAGCCGTTTATCTCCATTAATGGCTCAGTATTCTGTAGCAAGCCTGACCGAGTTAGTACAAAAAGCTATGAGCTTGCGGGAGCGTGAGTTACGAGCAGCGGTAGTTGATGCGATGACAACTAACGAGACCTTATGGTTTAGGGATACTTATCCATTTCAGTTACTCGGCGATAAACTTCTACCCGAGTTTGCCAAGTTGTCACGCCCAGTCAAAATTTGGTCGGCAGCGAGTTCTTCGGGGCAAGAGCCGTATTCAATTATGATGACCTCTTTGGAATATCAAGCTAGACGCCCTGGAGCTTTGCCAATGGGAGTGCAAGTAGTGGGGACTGATATTTCACCTTCAATGCTGGAGCATTGTAAACGCGGTGAATATGATACTTTGGCTTTAGCGCGTGGTTTATCACCGGAACGTAAACGTCAGTTTTTTGAAGCTACATCTGACGGACGTTATAGAGTAAACGATAAAGTGCGTAAAAATGTCAGTTTTAGACCGCTTAATCTCTTAGATAGTTATGCCTTGATGGGCAAGTTTGATATTATTTTTTGCCGAAATGTATTGATTTATTTTAATGCTGATGTGAAGTCGAAAATTCTCAATCAGTTTGCTCAATCGCTAAACCCTAATGGTTATCTAATGCTTGGCGCGTCTGAATCGATCACCGGCTTAACCGACCGTTTTAATATGTTACGCTGCCATCCCGGCATTGTTTATCAATTGAAATAGGTGTTTTATATCGCGGCAGTAAAGGGCAATACTTGCCGCTTTATTTGCCGCTGGCATTCATGTTGGCGCCTTTCTTTTCCTACCAATACAACTAAGTCCTTTAGTTAACTGAACAAAAAGCGTCAAAAAAACTCTGGCACAGCTCTTGCTAAATATTCCTTGTGGAAGTGTAACGAGGTGTATATGGCAATAACATTTGATAAAGCATTAGGCGTTCATCAACATACTGTAGGTGTAAGAGCCCGCCGTTCTGAGGTGATTGCTAGTAACATTGCTAATGCTGATACACCTAACTATAAAGCACGAGATATAGATTTTAACAAAGCCTTTGCTGCAGCCAAGAGTAAACAAGGTGGTGGAATGCATATCACCAATGAGCGCCACATAAGTGGCGGTAACAGCCAATTTGCGGAATTGGGCTTTCAAGTGCCGGATCAGCCTGACACTGGTGATGGTAATACCGTTGATGTACAGAAAGAGAAAGCTGCATTTATGCAAAATGGCTTGGAGTACCAAGCAGGGATTGGCTTTCTTTCTAGTAAATTTAGTGGCTTACGTAATGCAATTAAGGGAGGTCAATAATGAGCTTTTTTAATGTTTTTGATATTACAGCGTCGGCGATGAAGGCGCAGTCGGTACGATTGAATACTACCGCCAGTAACCTTGCAAACGCCGACAGTATTAGTTCAAGTATCGACCAAACGTATCGAGCAAGAAAGCCAGTGTTTGAAGCTGAGTTGAATAAAGCGTCTCAAGCCCAGGTTGAATCAGCAAAAGTTAAAGTAGCGGGTATTGTTGAGTCAGATGCTCCGTTACGTAAAGAGTATTACCCGGAACACCCGATGGCCAATGAAGAGGGATATATTTTCAAGCCAAACGTTAATGTTATTGAGGAAATGGCAGACATGATGAGTGCTTCGCGTTCTTATCAAGCTAATGTTCAAGTAACAGAAGCTGCTAAGCAAATGCTTAATAGCACGCTTAATCTGGGTAAAAGTTAAGGAGTAGCCAGTGTCTACTATTGATCCGTTACAAAGTAATTATTGGCAGCCAGAATCGGTTGTTCCAGAAAGTAATAACAACCAGTCGCTAGGGCAAGAGGATTTCTTCTCACTGCTTACTACGCAGCTGCAGTATCAAGACCCTAGTAAGCCGGTTGATAATGCTGAGATGATTGCCCAAATGGCAAGCTTTCAAACTTCTGAGGGTATTGCGGAGCTTGGCACCAAGTTTGACACAATGAACTCGATTATGAATTCATCGGCTGCTTTGCAAGCGTCAACATTAGTCGGTCAAAAAGTATTAGTGCCGCTAGATTACGGGCATAACGGTGGCACTGGTTTTGACGGTGTAGCAGTAACTGGCGCAGCCACCACCAATGTAAAAGTTTCGGTCGAAAATGCGGCGGGCGAAGTTGTTAAAGTGATCGACTTAGGTGAGGGAAGCGGCAACATGCCATTCTCTTGGGATGGTACCGATTCTAACGGGAATCCGATGCCAGAAGGTAAGTACAACATTAAAGTTAATGGTGTTCAGGGCGGTAAAGAGATCAGTTTACCCACCGCAACATACGCAAGCGTAGGTAGCGTGAGCTTAGCGGGTGGTACATCTGGCGTAGTCGTCAATTTAGAAGGCTTGGGTGGCATTGCAATGAGCGATGTTCTTGAAGTAGCCAAGGCCTAACAAAGAATAGTAAAACGATAGGAGATTGAGAGATGTCATTTAATATCGCTCTAAGCGGCATCAATGCCTCGCAAAAGGATCTTGACGTAACGGCGAACAATATTGCTAACGTCAACACCATTGGTTTTAAAGAGTCACGTGCTGAGTTTGCCGATGTGTATGCAACATCGATTTTCTCAAATGCTCGTACCGCAGTAGGTAATGGTGTTAAAACTGTAGATGTAGCTCAGCAATTCCACCAAGGTAGCCTTAACTTTACCCAGAATGCTTTAGATATGGCGATCAGTGGCGAAGGCTTTTTTGTTACCGCCTCTGATTTGACCACCCAAACGCGAGAGTTTACTCGTGCCGGTGCGTTTAAGCTAAATGCTGATAACTTTATTGTTAACTCACAAGGCCAATATCTACAAGGTTATACCGTAAACAACAGCGGCACGCCTTCAGCGGTGAGTATGGCTGCAACCAGCGCGATTCAAATTAGTGCTGAAGTAGGTAACCCTACAATGACTAGCCAAGTTGATATGAGTTTTAACTTGCCTTCTAGCGGCACTACTCACGATATTGGCGATTTTGATCCCTCTGACAGTAATACCTATACCTCAGCGACCTCGGTGACAGTTTACGATTCGCAAGGTGGCTCGCATGTCGCTGAAACCTTCTTCATTAAAGATGACACTACAGCGAATACTTGGCACAAGTTGATATACATTGATGGCCAGCCAGTAGACGTTGCTGGCGGTACAGCCAATACCCCTAACGCGGGTAACCCTAACCCAAATATTCCAGCGTCTGCGACCTTAACTTTTGATAATACTGGTGCACTCGCGTCTACCGCGCCACTTATTATTGAAACAGTAGCGCTTGGTACGGCACCACCAAATGGCCCTGGTGGTGTGTGGGATCCGGTAACGGGTTCGGTAGATCCAACCCAAACTATTACCTTTAACCTTAATGGTCCAACTCAATATAACTCTGCTTTCGAAGTTTCTAGCTTATCGCAAGATGGTTCTACCGTTGGTAAATTGACAGGTATTGATATTGGCCCTGATGGTTTGGTTGTTGCTTCTTACAGCAACGGTCAAACGACCAATATCGCTAAAGTGTCGGTAGCAAAATTTGCCAATAACCAAGGCTTAGCGCAAATTGGTGATACCTCATGGCAGCAAACTCAGCTAAGTGGGGAAGCGATTGCCGGTGAAGGTAACTCAGGGACTTTTGGCAAAATTAACTCGGCTTCTTTAGAGCAAGCTAACGTTAACTTAACCGAGCAGTTGGTTAATTTGATTAGCGCACAGCGTAACTTCCAGGCTAACTCTCGTGCCTTAGAAGTTAACTCGACGCTACAGCAAACTATTATTCAGATTCGTTAACGACGATATAGAGTTTGACCCAAAAGGCAGCTTTGGCTGCCTTTTTATTTTGTTGATTTAGTTAGCTTTTTTAATCTTTGTTTTCTTTGTTTGTCTTCTGGCATTTTAATTGCTTTGTTTCCTTTGAGTCAGCTAATTGACGTAGGAAATTGACATGGACCAACTACTTTATATATCGATGACCGGTGCAAAACAAAACATGCACTCGCTCGCGGTACGTGGTAACAACCTTGCAAATGCAAATACCACAGGCTTTAAAGCCGATTTAGAGAATGCACGCTCAATGCAGGCCTTTGGCCCTGGCATGCCATCTCGGGTATTTGCTATGACTGAGCGCCCAACTCAAAACTTTACTGATGGACTGTTAAAAACCACAGGGAGAGATTTAGATGTGGCAATTAAGGGTGAAGGTTGGATTTCGGTTCAAGACAAGGATGGTAATGAGGCGCTGTCTCGAAATGGTAACTTTACTATTTCAGCTGCAGGGGTCTTACAAACCATGCAAGGCCAGCCTGTATTAGGTAATCAAGATGCGCCAATTATTATCCCCCTACCTGTTGAAAAGCTAGAAATTAACGAAGATGGCACCATCGAGATCCGTCCAGAAGGCGCGCCAGCCGACGCATTAGAAGAAGTTAACCGCATTAAGCTAAGTAAACCTTTCGCTGGCGAGTTAACAAAGGGTGAAGACGGCTTATTTAGAAGCACTAATGGTCAACCTTATCAGCCCGATGCCACCGTTGAACTGGTAAAAGGTGCACTAGAAGGAAGTAATGTAAACCCGGTGCAAGAGATGACACACATGATCAGCATGCAGCGTCAATTTGAAATGCAAATCAAGATGATGAAAACCGCTGAAGAAAACGAAAAAGCCACCAACAGCTTGTTGCGATTAAGCTAGGAATAAGGAGCGTATTATGCATCCCGCTTTATGGATCAGTAAAACAGGCTTAGATGCCCAACAGACTAACGTATCGGTTATTTCTAATAACTTAGCGAACGCAAGCACGGTGGGCTATAAAAAGAGCCGCGCAGTATTTGAAGATTTGTTGTATCAAACAATTAATCAACCAGGCGGTCGTTCTTCACAGAACACTAAAATGCCATCAGGTTTAATGATTGGTGCAGGTGCCAAGGTGATAGCAACGCAAAAGAATCATGACCAAGGTAATGTTCAAACTACTGATAACGCCTTTGATTTGATGATTGATGGTCGAGGTTTTTTTGAAGTATTAATGCCAGACGGTACAACTGCTTATACGCGTAATGGTCAGTTTGGTTTAAATGACGAAGGCACCATTGTAACCCCTGGTGCCGGTTACCCTTTACAGCCAGAAATTCAGGTCCCTGAAGACGCACAAAGCTTTACCGTAGGCGAAGACGGCGAGGTGAGTGTTCGCTTACCAGGGCAAACCGACAGTCAAGTTATTGGCCAAATCACTATTACGGATTTTGTTAACTCGTCTGGTTTAGAGCCTCGCGGACAAAACTTGTACCTAGAAACCGGTGCCAGTGGGGCTCCACAAAATGGGATTGCATCGGAGAATGGTTTAGGTGCGATTCGCCAAGGCTCTTTAGAAACGTCGAACGTAAACGTAACTGAAGAATTGGTTAATTTAATTGAAGCGCAACGGGTTTACGAGATGAATTCAAAAGTGATTTCAACCGTAGATCAAATGTTGACCTTCGCAACACAACAGCTGTAAACAAAGTTTAGAGAGAGGGATTGCTCATGAATAAACTAATGGTAGTAGCAACCTGTTTAGCAATGGCTGGCTGTGCCAGTGTTAATACTGCAGTAGTGCCAGATGACCCAGAGTTTGCGCCGGTGTATCCAGAAGATGTACCCGTTGAGGCAAGAATCACCGGATCTTTGTTTACAGAAGATCGCGCTAATAATCTGTATTCAGATAAAAAAGCGCACCGTGTTGGCGACATTATTGTGGTCACACTGGCAGAGCGCACTCAAGCCAGCAAGTCGGCGAGTAACGAATTAGCGAAAGATAAGAATTTCAATCTTAACCAAATAACGGTACCTGGTGGTGTTGCAACTATAAATGGAAACCCTATTGAGCTGGGCTTAAGCCAAAGTAGTGATTTTACCGGTGAAGCTGACGCCGCTCAAAGTAACAGCTTAAATGGCAATATCTCAGTCAATGTTGTTCAAGTATTAGCGAACGGCAATTTAATTATTAGTGGTGAAAAATGGCTAATGCTAAACAATGGTAATGAGTATATTCGCTTAACGGGCATTATTCGCCCTGAAGATGTAGCACCAGATAACTCTATTACATCGTTACGCATCGCCAACGCGCGCATTCAATATGGTGGCACCGGAGATTTTGCCAATACCACCAATCAGGGATGGCTATCTAAATTCTTTAATGGTCCAATTTGGCCATTTTAAGCCCTGAGCTTTAGGAGTAATCTTATGTTTAAACGTAGCATTGTAATATTGAGCTTGGGTTTATGCTTGGTTGCAAATTCGGTAAATGCCGCACGTGTGAAAGACGTAGCAAATGTTGCTGGCGTGCGCTCAAACCAATTAACCGGCTATGGTTTAGTGGTAGGTTTGCCTGGCACTGGTGAAAAAAATAGTGATTTTGCCAAGCAGTCTTTTGCAACAATGTTACGCAACTTTGGGATTACTGTTCCTCCTGGTACCAATCTAAAAATTAAGAATGTAGCACCTGTTGCTGTACATGCAGAGTTACCCGCATTTGTTAAACCAGGCCAAACCATTGATATAACTGTGTCGGCCATTGGTGAGGCGAAAAGTTTACGTGGTGGCAGTTTAATTCAAACCTTCTTGAAAGGTGCTGACGGCGAAGTATATGCCTTGGCACAAGGGAGTTTAATTGTTGGTGGTTTTGGCGCTGAAGGCGCCGATGGTTCTAAAGTTATTTCAAATACGCCAACGGTTGGTCGAATTCCAAACGGAGCAATTGTAGAGCGCTCTGTGCCATCTCCGTTCATGAGTGGCGATACTATTACCTTTAACCTTAAGCGTTCGGACTTCACAACAGCAAAGCGTCTAGCAGATACCATTAATAGTTTGGTGGGCCCTAATACCGCAACGCCAATGGATGCCGCCTCTGTGCAAGTTTTTGCGCCACGCGACCCAGGCCAACGTGTTGCCTATTTATCTACTTTAGAAAACTTAACCTTTGAACCAGCATCAGAGTCAGCCAAAATTATTGTTAATTCGCGTACCGGAACCATTGTTATTGGTAAAGACGTTCGTTTATTGCCTGCGGCGATTACTCATGGTGGTTTAACTGTGAAGATTTCTGAAACACCGTTAATTTCTCAGCCAAATCCTTTTTCAGATGGTGAAACGGTTGAAACGACCGTGAGCACGATCGAAGCCACCCAAGAAGACTCCAGAATGTTTAACTTTGACCCCGGCGCGTCGTTAGATGATTTAGTGCGCGCGGTTAACCGCGTTGGTGTCGCCCCTGGTGATTTAGTATCAATATTAGAAGCGCTAAAACAAGCAGGTGCTATTCAAGGCGAATTATTGGTGATTTAACATGGTAATGGACGCGGTTAAGCAATCAGCAAACTATCACGATTTAGCCAGTTTAGATGAGCTAAGAAGTGCTGCTCAAAAAGATCCAAACAAGGCACTAAAACAAGTTGCTAGTCAGTTTGAAGCGTTGTTTATGCAGATGTTAATGAAACAAATGCGTAAAAGTAATGAGTTGTTTGAAAATGATTCGCCATTAAATAATCGTCATACCCAAACCTACCGGGATATGCACGACAACCAAATGGCTTTGGAGTTATCGTCGTCTGGAGCCTTAGGCCTGGCTGACTTAATTGTGGCTCAGCTTGACCCCGCCGCTGCCAATATTACGCCTGCATCGGTGTTACGCGGTGGTCAAAACATTGATCTTCAACAACGTGCTTTAAATGCATTAGATACAACTGGCAAGAAAATTGCTCCATCGACCAGTGTAACGGCCGCAAGTAGCAAAACTTTAGAAAAAGATAACGCTAAAGCGGTTGTTAGCGAAAATACTCAGGAGGTGACGGCAATAAATCGGCAAAGCTTTGCCTCTCCTAGTGAATTTATTCAAGCCATTTTGCCTGTTGCCAAAAAGTGGGCGGCAGATAAAGGGATCGAGCCATTGGCGATTGTGGCACAAGCAGCACTTGAATCGGGTTGGGGTAAAAAGGTTATCGCCAATAGTGATGGCACTAGTAGCCACAATCTATTTGGGATAAAAGCGGATAGTCGCTGGCAGGGAGATAAGGCTGTAGTGAACACTTTGGAATACAGAAATGGTCAAGCCAATCAAGAGCGAGCTGCGTTTCGCGCCTATGGCTCATTTGAAGAAAGTGTTAAAGACTACTTATCGTTTGTTGAAGGCCCGCGTTACCAACAAGCTTTGGCCAACGGCATGGATGCGAAGCAATACGCTAAAGAATTACAAGCAGCTGGTTATGCCACTGACCCTCAATATGCCAATAAAATTGGCCAAATTTTGGACGGTAAGCATTTTGCGGAGTTTCGTCAGCTGGCGGTTGAAGGGGAGTAACTAACGAATGGCAATGAATGACCTACTAACAATTGGATCTTCCGGTGTTGCTGCGCATCAACGTTTGTTGATGACAACAGGTAACAATATTGCCAATGTTAATACTCCGGGTTATAGCTTACAGCGAACGTTCTACACTGCAGATACCTTAGGTGGACTTCGTGAAGGGTATACTGAGCGCGTACTAAATGGTTTTGCCCAAGCTCAGATGTTTCGTGATACATCCACCTACGCTAACCGCAACGCTTATTTAGAGTCAGTAAGCCATATTGATGCAATTCTTAGCGATGATTCTTTATCGTTGAGCAGTAAATTTGACGATACATTTACCCAGTTACATGCCACAACAGACAATCCTACGGCTCTATCTACGCGCGAATTGGCTTTGTCTCAATTTAATGCTTTAACTGATCGTTATCGAACTCTAAATGAACAGTATCAAGTTCAAGAAAAAAACATTAGCCAAGATATTGTTGAAAAAGCTGATGAAGCCAATGCTTTGATAAGTAATATCGCCGAAATTAATAAAGAAATTATTGCCGCAGGTGGCAGTCCATTAGACGGTAATAATGCGATTTTATCTGACAAACGTGACCAAGCAATTAAGGATTTGGCAGAGTTAATCGATATTAATACTATTGTTCAAGATGACGGTTCAACTCTGGTATTTATGCGCTCTGGGCAAGCTTTAGTATTGCAAGATGACCATACTAAGTTAGCTATTGTTGATGGTGACCCTGATAGTACTCAAAAAGAGATGACTCTAAGCTTGGCAGGTTCTAGTCGAATCATTGGTCGTGAGGATATCGGCGGTACCATTGGTGGTTTGATGGAATACCGTAAAACCACTTTGGATACCAGCCGCAACCAATTGGGTCAGTTGTCGGTAGCGATGACCGATGCGTTTAATACTCAAAACAGATTGGGTATGGATTTAAATGGCGATATTGGTGGTGACATTTTCACCTTGCCGACTTTTAATGGTAAGGAATTTTCTACTAATACTGCTGCTGGCAGCATAAGTGGAAGTTTTATTGCGGGCAGTGGCAGTGAGGTAACGCCCTATGATTATCGGGTTACTTTTACTTCTGCTACTACCTTTGAAGTTCAGCGCTATGATGGCGACCAACCCATTGACGCAGTGATTGCAGGGACTATCCCACCGACCAATTTTCAACTTGATGGCATGGATTGGGATTTTTCTTCTGGCCCCTTTGCCGCTGGTGATCGGCACCTTATTCAACCGGTGCGAGATGCAGCTGCCTCTATGACGGTGAGTATGAGCCAACCTGAGAAACTTGCTTTAGCTTCACCTATACGTGTTGAGCGTGAGCTTAATAACCGTGGAAATGCAACGGTTTCTATCGACTCTATTTATGACACAGACCCTGCAACATCTGACTTTACCTTACCGGGTGGCTATGATGTAAACGGTCCTGCCGAGGTAAGAATAAATGCAGCTGATGATTACGATATTTATGATGGTAATGGAGTACTTATCGCAACAGCTCCAGCAGCCAGTGCCGGCCAACAATTATTCGCCAACGCTGTTCCAGCGTTAACACCAGGTTATGAAATAAACATAGACGGCGATGTACAAGAGGGTGATGTTTTCACCATGGGTTACAATACCGATGGTTTTAACGACAACTACAATGCGCTGCGTCTCGTTGATTTGCAGCAGCAAGATTTGGTACGTAAAAGCTTAGCCACTAGTGGCGACAATAAAATGACGATGAACGATGCCTATGCCAGCGTGGTGAGTTTTGTTGGCGGTAAGACAAGTGAGGCGAGAGTGTCGGCATCGGCTGCTAACTCCTTACTAGAGCAAAGTACCCAGCGTCATAACTCTATATCCGGTGTTAATTTAGATGAAGAGGCGTCTAATTTGATTCGCTTCCAGCAAGCTTACGCTGCCTCTGCTCAAGTGATTAGTGCCGCGCAAGAAACCTTTCAAACTCTATTAAGCTCAGTGAGGTAATAAACTATGCGAGTTTCCAGTATTAACTTGTATCAAAACTCACTAAATGGTGTGCTCAACTCTCAGCAGCAAGTTGAGAAAATGAATCAACATCTTATTACTAATAAGAAGTTGTTAACGGCAGCCGATGGTCCGTCAGACATGAGTAAGACTATGTTTCTGACTACAGAAATAACGCTAACAGAGCAACACCTTAAAAATGGTACCTTGTTAGAAAACGCCCTTAACTTTGAAGAGTCAACTTTAGATGGGATGATCAACGCCATGCAACGGGCGAGGGTATTGGGTGTTCAATCTGGCGATGGCTTAAATGGTGAAGCAGAGAGAAAATCACTTGCTCAGGAGTTAAGGCAAATTCAGGCTCAAATGGTTGATTTTATGAACAGCCAAAATGCCGATGGGAGTTACGTATTTTCTGGATTTCAAACTCAGAAACAACCCTATGTGTTTGACGGTACAGATTATAAATACCAAGGTGATGCCGGTGTAAATGAATTAAAAGTATCTTCTTCAGTGTATATTCAAAGTAATGATACTGGGCAAGAAATTTTTGATAACGTATTTAAGCGTTTTGGAACTAATGATGTAACGCCTAATATTACATCGGTAGTTAATGACCAGCGTGCTTATGATAGTTTTCATAAATTAAATTATAACCCGATAACGCCAGCGAACAATACTTATCAATTGCAAACTACTGCAGGTGCTCCTGATACTTATGAAATTCTAGATAGTGGCGGAGCTTCTTTAGTCCCCCCCGTAACTGGTAACTATGTACCTAATGAACCTATTAACTTTAATGGGCTTGAAATTACAGTGTCGACTGCTGCAGGTAGTGCCAATGAGTCATTTGAATTAGCTCCACCAGAAAAAGATAATGTTCTAAATATGCTGTCTGATTATATAGTAGCTTTAGAAGATCCTAGTTTAGTAGGGGACGCTTTTGTAGAAAAACAATCTGATTTTTTGGTTGGTTTAGATAATTCATTAGAGAGTGTAAACCTTACTCTAGGGTCGATAGGAGCTAGAGGTAATTCATTAGAAGCGGTACGGAATGCAGCTTCCTCAATGGATCTTATTAACCAAAAATCACGGGCGTCGTTGAGCGAAGTGGATTTCGCCGAAGCTGTGAGTAACCTGCAGAAAGCAGAACTTGCCTTAAACACTTCCTACTCCTCCTACAGCCGTATTAGTCAGCTTTCTTTATTTAATTACCTATAAATTTCTAAAGATTACTTAACTGCTGCCGTTATAAAGGTTGCTTCAATATTGAAGCAACCTTTTTTATTTTAATGTTTACTAGAAAATAAATTTTAAAATAATTGCTAAAGAATATTGAAGTAATGCCGTTATATAGGGTAAGTCAGAAACAAAAAATAACTGACAACTAATAAAACCTATAAATGGTTAAGATATAGATAGGAGAAATATCATGGCTTTATACGTAAATACTAATGTGTCATCACTAAATGCCCAACGCCAATTAACCCAATCTGGTTGGTCTTTAGATACCTCATTCCAACGTTTATCTTCTGGTTTGCGTATTAATAGTGCAAAGGATGATGCCGCTGGTCTTCAAATTTCTAACCGTATGACTTCGCAAATTCAAGGTTTAGACCGTGCTGTAATGAATGCTCAAGATGGTATTTCTTTAGCACAAACTGCTGAAGGCGCAATGGACGAAGTAACTAACATGCTTCAACGTATGCGTACCCTAGCTATTCAATCTCAAGATGGTATTAATAATACTGATGATCGTTTAGCGCTGCAGGCCGAAGTTTCTCAACTTAAGGCTGAAATTAGCCGAGTGGGTACTACTACTAAGTTTGGTAATATCACTTTGTTGGACGGTAACTACAACGAAAACTTTTTAGTTGGTGCTAACGCAGGTGAAAACATTGCGGTAACAATCGCTACTACTGTGTCACAGGCAGGTTTAGCTATTAGTGGTCTTAGTGTGTCAAGCCCGGCTGGTGCAAGTGCAGCAATGGATGCGATTGATGCAGCTGTTAAGAAAATTGACGGCGAACGTGCTCAATTAGGTGCGGTTCAAAATCGATTTCAATCAACCATTCGTAACTTGTCTAACATTTCAGAAAATGTAACAGCGGCGCGTTCACGAATTAAAGATACTGACTTTGCTAAAGAGACTGCTGAGTTAACGCGAAATCAGATTATTCAGCAAACGTCGACAACCATCTTGGCTCAAGCTAATCAACGTCCTCAGGCTGCATTATCTCTACTTGGATAATATAAAAAGAAAGGACGGTGGGGGTTCAATCCACCGTCCTCAGACTGCAGTAGCGCAATTAGTACTCTTAGGAGGCTCAATTCCATACCAATAATAAGTTGCGCTTTAGTTTCGCTCTCAATCTCCTATCGTTTCGAGCGATACGGTCAAGTGATGCATACTCACTTGGCCTTTTTTTCGCAGCGGTTCAGACTGCGAATATATCAAAGCAATGTACGTGCCAATAATAAAAGGCAAAAATTTGGCGTTCAATTATCGGTCAGTTGTCGTAAATATATCGTTTTTTTAATGTGTTCAGAAGTTTTTTCTGGCATCGAAAGCCTGTGTTTACAAGGCTTGCCGTAAATGCGGCAAAATTATTCCGCTTTTTTCCTATTTTTTTCTAAAGCTTTTTCCTCCCTTGCCGCTAACAAATATGAAGTTAATAAAACTTTGGTCCATTTTTAAGTTGTCTTGATTTACGGTTCATAAATCAGGGGTTCAACAACTAACGAATGGTTTAGGTCGTCCTGACACAGTTCAATCAGGATGAGCGATTTCTTAGGAGGCTCAAATTATGGCATTAGTTGTCAACACCAATGTGTCGTCATTGAACGCACAACGCCAGTTATACAATTCTGGTAACACTTTAGATACTGCCTATCAGCGTTTAAGTTCTGGTTTCAGAATTAACAGCGCAAAAGATGACGCAGCAGGTCTACAAATCTCTAACCGTATGACTTCTCAAATCCAAGGTCTTGACCGCGCAGTTATGAATGCACAAGACGGCATTTCAGTAGCGCAAACTGCTGAAGGTGCAATGGATGAAGTTACTACTATGCTTCAGCGCATGCGTACTCTAGCTGTTCAATCTCAAGATGGTGTAAATAACACAGATGATCGATTAGCACTTCAAGCTGAAGTTAGCCAACTTAAAGCTGAGATTAGCCGAGTAGGTACAACCACAAACTTTGGTGGTACGGACTTGTTAACTGGTGATTACAGCGCTAACTTCCTGGTTGGAGCAAATGCTGGCGAAAATATCACAGTGGCTATTGGTACAACTATTAGCCAAGCAGGCCTGGCAATTAGTGGTTTAAGTGTATCTTCAGCTGGTGGTGCTTCAGCTGCAATGGATTCGATTGATGCAGCTATCAAAAAGGTTGATTCCGAAAGAGCTGAGTTAGGTGCGGTTCAAAACCGTTTCCAATCTACGATTCGTAACTTGTCTAACATCTCAGAGAATATCTCTGGTGCTCGCTCTCGAATTAAAGATACTGATTTTGCAAAAGAAACTGCTGACTTAACTAAATCTCAGATTCTTCAACAAACCAGTACTTCGATTCTTGCTCAAGCAAATCAACGCCCACAGGCTGCGTTAGCTCTAGTTTAATCGTTAATAATAGTGAAGAAAGACGCAGCCACACTTATACTAATAAGTGTGGCTTGCTTTGTTTAAGGAGTCTGGTTTATGGATAGCAATGTTAGCTCAATAACTGCTTCTAATCTCACAACTAGCTTTTCTGGTGGTAAGGAACAAAAAGTAAGTGCTGCTGACAAAATGGAAGTGGCACAGTTATCGCTTCAAAAAGAGCAGGAAAAGATTAAAGCTGAGCAAGAGGCCAAGCAGCAAGAACGACAGGCGGAAGATAAGTCTGATGTTGAAGATGTTGTTGCCTCGCTTAACCAATTGCTCGAAGTTCAAGACCGCGATGTAAAATTTGTTGTGGATGAACGCGATGGTCAGTTTTTTACTTCGGTGCTCAATAGAAGTACTGATGAGTTGATTAGAGAAATTCCCTCAGAAGAGTATCGTCAACTTGAAGAGCGTTTAAGAAAGTTTCAGGATGCGATAGGTCAAACAACGGGTTTGTTTGTTGATCAAATAGTTTAGTGTTGAGTGAGTAATAGATTATGACAGGTATTACAGCAGCGGGTATTGGCAGTGGCTTAGATTTGGAAGCGTTAATAGAGGTATCTATTAACGCAGAGAGAGCGGGTAAAGATGCTCGTTTTGAAAAAACTAAAAACACCTTAGATGTTACGTTGTCTGCTGTTGGTTCGGTAAAGTCAGCGCTAAGTTCATTTCTTAGTATCTTAGAGAAAGCTCAAGAACAGTCGACGTTTATTCCGCGTGTTGCAAGTACCGGTGAATCAGAGGGTAATGAATCTGTTACAGTGGATTTAGCAGATGGTGCAACCAACGGCAGCTATGCCATTGAGGTACAACAACTTGCTCAAGGTTCTTCTCTCACTTCTATCGATGCTACAGCTAATGGAGGAACTCCGCTTTATTCTTCCGAAAACGATGTAGTAGCAACTAGTGATGGTCAATTAACATTTACTACCGCTAGCGGAGAATCCATGGTTTTAGATGTAACTGCTGGAACCACGCTCAAACAGCTGAGAGAGCAAATAAATTCACACGAAGACAACTTTGGCGTGTCTGCCAATTTAATTTCGACAGGCTCTGAGGTGCGCCTTGCGATAACTTCTGAAGAAACTGGAGATGGTAACACTCTCACAGTTACAAATACTGGCGCTAACGCAGAACTGGATAATTTTACCAATGCTGGAGGTAAAATGACTGTTGTAGATGCTAGTTCAGCGATTATTACTATTGATGGTATTCAAGCTACAAGTGATAGTAATAAATTTGACAATGTTGTTTCTGGGGTTTCTATTACCGCCAATAAAGTGACGTCTTCATCGGTGAACCTAGATATTGCGCCTAGTGAAGAAAAAGCACTCGAAAACATGAAAGAGTTTGTTGATGCTTACAACAAAGTTATATCTGAAATTGATAAATATTCTAAGCCAGAAACTGTTGTTGAAGGCGACGATAGTGATTCAAGTCGTAAGGAGTTGAGTGGTGATGCGATGTTTCGTTCATTACGTTTTTCGTTAGGACGAATTGCAAGCAATGGCTATGAAGACGCAGAGCCGGGTTTGAAAACACTTTATGGTATTGGAGTTGAACTTGATAACGACGGGATGCTTAAGCTCGATGAAAGTAAGTTTAAAGAAAATTTAGCAAATAACATGGATGGGATTGGCGAGGTTTTTGCAATGTCTGGTGGTATTGCTGAATCATTCTCAGGAATTGTTAAAAGTTATGAACAATCTGATGGTATTCTCGCATCCAGAGAAGAGTCAGTAAAAAGTCAGTTACGTGACTATGAGCACCAAAAGTTGGATTTTGAAGAGCGTATGGCTTCTTATGAGAAGACTTTACGAGCTAAATATACTGCTTTTGATGTATCCATGGGTAACTTAAATAGCCAGATGTCATATATTACGGGGCAGCTAGCGCAATTGAATAGTTAACGGAATTTAAATATGTATCAGAAAGGCATTAATCAATATCGTCAGGTTGGCATTAAAGACCAAATAGCAACCGCTGACCCACATGGTGTTACTCAAATATTAATGCAAACAGCCTTGGAGAACTTGGCAGTAGCTAAAGGCTGTATTGAGCGAAATGATATGGCAAATAAAAGCAAACCCATTGCTAAAGCAACTTCTATTATAACTTCCCTTAAAGACACCTTAGATCATGAGCGCGGCGGTGAAATCTCACTAAATCTGGCTGACTTATATACTTATATGCTTGATGTCTTATCAGAAGCGTCGGTGACTAATAATGCTAAACAGGTTGAAGAAGTGATTGAGCTATTGCTTCCAATTAAATCGGCTTGGGACCAAATTCCCGAATCAGCGAAGCAAGAGGCCTACAAGCAAAAATAACTATGTCTGATGCGACTATCATTAATCTTTTAGATGCTTGTGCTTCGTTACTTTTAGCTATTGAAGATGAACTCCGAACTAATGAACCAAATATAATGGTTATTGAGGAGAGCTTTCAAAGTCATCAGGAAAAAATTCAATCTGTTTTTGAGTTACCTTCTTTAAGCTTGGAGGATAAGCTATTGCTCGAGTCGCACTTGAAAGTATTAAGCTCTATGTATGAGGAGTGCTCTAAGCAACGTTCTAAAATAGAAACGTCTCTTGGAACAATAAATCGTAGTAAGAAAGTCATTACTGCTTACATAGAAAACTCGTAGCTTTAGCAAATTGGGATTTAGATGCTTAAAAATATTGATTTTCAAATTGATGCTGACGATAAATTACAAAAAGAAAATGAGGCTCAGTTAGGACCTTTTTTTCAAAAGAAGTTTACTCGAAATATAAAAGCTTTAGCCCAATATGATATTTCGCTGGCTCAAGCTCTTCAAAAACATAGTCCTATTACATATTCTCCATTTGTTACAAAAAAGAAATACCTAAATGTAATGAACATTACTCGAGGTCGTTCTCTTTATGAAGAAGTACCTCAAAAGCAGGTTAAAGAGCAAGTCAGACAATTTGCCACGGGAGCATTGTTAGTTGAGTGCGATAGTTCTTACGCTTCAATTCAACCCAAACCTGAAGTTGGCTGCACTTTAAATACTATTCTTTCAGGAGTGGATAAACGTTATCAACCCCCGTCTGATGATAGTAACTTGGTCATTTTAGGTTGTGGGCTTGGTTTACATTTGTTTGATTTGATAAGAATGAAACAGTGGAAACGAGTTGTAATCATTGAACCTGAGATTGACTTGCTACATGTATCATTACTCACTGCTCAATGGAAGGAGCTGCTTGACCACGTAAATAGTTCCGGCTTAATTTTGACTATCCTTACTGGCTCAAAAGAAATAGATAGTTTAGAAGTGCTTAAAACTTGGAAGGTAGATAACCAAATATCAAGTTTTTATTTATACAGACACTATAATTATTCAGTTTTTAATACCTTAGAATTTAATCTTGCAACGGGCATATCATCTTTTAATAAACTAAACTTCGAAAGTTTCGTAAAGCTGGAGAATGAGAGAGAGTGCGAGTTTTCTTATTCCCTTTTTAATTATTTTGTTAGTGATGAAGATGTGTATGATATCGAAAAAGAAAATATGTCTTTTCTTTATACACAGCATGAAAACAGCCTCAGCAGCTTTAAGAGGTACTTTCCAGACATTGCTTCTGGATTTGATAAATACCAAGCGGATCGTTGGCTGCTTTTTAGTGTAGGAGCGGGGGCGTATAATTTATTTGATTTAAAACAAGGGGTTACTTTTTTTGTAGGTGACCCCAAAAAAGAAGCTCTGAGTTACTTTGAACACTATAAGAAAAAACCAAAAATTGATGCATTAGACGCAAGGCAATCGCTACATAAGCCTAGCCCTTTTATTCACTATGAAAAATCTAGACTACTTAAAGACCTAGTCTTAGAGCTTCCAGATTCTGGATATACTCAATTGCCTCAAAAGTTGCCTTCTTTCATCATGTATGGAGGTGCGTTGGGGTATCAAATTGAATCTTTATTACTAGATTATGAAGTAGACAACTTCATATTGTATGAACCTAACCCAGATTTCTTTTTTGCTTCTATGTGGGTTCTTGATTGGACGGCTATGTTACGCCAGTGTGATGACAAGAAGTCTAAGCTTTACCTCAACATCGGGGATGATGGCACGAATATGTTTGATGACATTCATCTGCGCCTTCAAAGCTATGGTATCCATATACTGTCCTATACATTTTTCTATGTTAGCTACTATCAAGAGCAAATGGATAAAAGTATTAGAGCGACTAGAGAGCAATTCAAGGTACTTCTTAATATCAGTGAGTACTTCGATCATGCTTTTTATAACTTAAATCACACCAATGAGGCTTTCTCTAGGAATCAGCATTTTCTATTAAAAGATAAACCTAAAGCCTTGGTTGATAAGTTAAGTGAGTTACCAGTATTTATTATCGGTAATGGTCCGTCTCTTGACTCCTGTAGTGAATATATCAAAGAGCACCAGGATAAAGCTATTATCGTGTCTTGCGGAACGAGTCTGAAGGCTCTTTATGAATTAGGCATCAAACCTGATTTTCATGCGGAGGTTGAACAAACCAAAGCAACACTTCATTGGGTATGTCAGGTACCAGATCCTGACTGGTTAAAATCTATTGATTTAATCACTGTCAATGGTATCCATCCAGACGTTACGAGTATGTTTGGTGATACGCTATTTTGTCTTAAGAAAGGAGAGGCGGGTAGCTTAGTTCATCTAGAGTTATCCGAAGAAGTCGAGCAGTTGGACGGTATTCTATATTCTTATCCTACGGTTTCAAACTGTGCGTTGTCTTATGTTTTGCAGGTCGGCTTTAGGCAAATCTACCTCTTCGGAGTGGATTTAGGGTTTAAAGATCCTACAAAGCACCATAGTAAACATTCCGCATACTTTAATTCTAAAGATGGGAAAGCGCTTTATGATTATAGCTCTCATGGTGTAGGTTTTAGGGTGCCTGGCAACTTTGATTCTTATGTATTTACTAAGCACGAATTTAAATATTCATCAGAAATACTCAGTAAAGCCTTGTCCGGTTTTGACAATGTTGAGTGTTATAACACAAGTGATGGAGCTTACATTTCAGGCACTATGCCATTAAGAGCCGAAAATATTCTTTTGGTTAACGATAGAGTTGATAAAAATTGCTTGAAGAAAGATCTAAAAAACAATGCATATAAATCAGCTTTTCACTATTTAACTAAGCGATTTGAAAAACAGTTTAGGTTTGAATCATTTGCACAGCATTGTGATGAATTGATAGATATTTTGACGAAAGAGCCGGCCTCTTGGGACGAAATTTTGGAGCAGCTAAATCGACAGGTTACTCTTGTTAAAGAGTCGGTTTTAGATAATGAGTCTTTGTTTTATTATTTGGTGCGAGGAAGCGCTTCGTTTTGCTTAACCTACTTAACACGTTTAGCATATTCATCAGAAGATGAGGCTGTGTGTTTAGAGAGGTATGCAAAAGGAAAGTCTATTTGGATAGACTATTTACGAGAAATGCGAGTAAAAGTGGAAAACGATTTAGGTGAATTTGATCAGACACCAAGTCCGCACCCAGAGGTTGGGTTTGACTCTTTACCTGCGTTAGAAATCTTAAAACAGCGTGGTATCACTGTTTAGTTTACTTAAGGATTTGATGATGGAAGGCTTTCAAAGCTTGATGGAGCAGGCTGCAAAAGATGCTGTTGATTTTTCGCGAGAAAATTTTGATAAAGATTTAGATTTCACCATTGATAGTATTTTGTATGTTGATGAAATAGTAGAGAAGTTGAGCGAATCTAACCTTGAAGAAAAGGATGCGTTCACTTTGTCTTACATATTTGGTGCATACTTAGGTGAAACCTATAAGCGTCATCGAAACGGTAGTTGGCTGTTTGTTGAAGAAACAGATAGTGAGCCACCACAAACATTCTTAGAAGATGAAGGTAAAACCTTTGCTTTCCCTAGTAAGGTTTATCACGCGTTGAATAAAACTGCTGATGAGAAGCTTCACGAGTATATGACATTACTCATAGAGTGATCTTTTGTTGTTTCCCTATCTTTTAAGTTGCCAACCAGGCTGGAGAGTACTTTGAAATTCACAGAAAAAGAACATCAATTAGGTTTTATTGAGGCCTATCCGAAACCATCAATTGAAGAATTAACACGGCACTACCAAGAAAAATATTTTCAAGATCCTAAAGGGGCTTATCAGGAGGACTACCTTCCAGAAGAATTGGCTCATATGTTAAATTTGGCAGCGGTAGCGGATAAAACAACTCAAAAATTAAGCTGTGAAAAAACACTTTTTGATGTTGGATGCGGAGAAGGTTTTTTTACTAAAAACTTACTCAGCCTAGGCTGGAATGTGAAGTGCTGTGATTTTTCTTCGTTTGCTCTAAAAAAGTTTCACCCTGAGCTTTTACAGTTTTTTGATGAGGGGGATGCTTTACAGCTCATTTCTAAGAGTGTTGAGGCAGGTGAAAAGTTTGGTTTGGTAAATCTACAGAATGTTTTAGAGCATGTACTAGAGCCAATTGACTTATTACTCTCGTTAAAAGGCTTATTGGGTTCTAGTTCTGCACTTAGAATTAAAGTTCCTAATGATTATTCTGATTTTCAAAAAAGACTCGTTGATGAAAACATGACGACTAATACTTGGTTCGCGCCACCTGAGCACCTTAGCTTTTTCAATGCTGTGACTTTGGCTAATACGTTAGATGAATGTGGTTATGAGGTGTTGTCTAGCCAAGTTAATTTTCCAATAGAGGTTTTTTTAACTAACCCTAACTCCAATTATTGGAAAGATAGAAGTTTAGGAAAAGCTGCCCACAATAGTAGAATACTTATAGAAAACTTCTTAATTTCTCAAAGCCTCGATGATTATATTAGTTTTTCAGAGGCTTCAGCCAAGTTAGGCTTTGGTCGTGAGCTTATTGTTTACGCTAGGCCTAAAAATAGTATTTAGTCTAGGCGCTCCATGCGCCTAGCTTTTTATAACCAGTATTCGTAGGGACTAGTCTAGATCAGACCAAGCTAGCGGCTTTCCAAATGGTAAATTCTTTTTGGCCTTACGTCCTAGTATCGTGGATAAGTACTTAGGCGCTAAACCATTTGAAGGTCTAATAGAGCGAACATGTTCTGGGCATATCACTTCGCCTTTTTCTACATTCTTAACTATATATAATGATCGCCTGTGACATTTGGTTTTTAATTCTGATTCACTGCTTTGAAAGCTGACTGTACCTATAGCTTGTCTAGCGATCTTACAATTTGTAACTAAACTAGCTAATTCACTTGGCTCTAAAGAAAACGCATAATCAGGGCCTCCGTCAGAGCGTGAAAGCGTGAAGTGCTTTTCGATAATAGTAGCTCCCATAGCTACCGCTGCAACAGAAACTCCAATGTCTAAAGTGTGGTCTGACAACCCTATTTGAGTATCAAATATTTCTGATAAAACTGGAATCGTTGCTAAATTCGATTCGTCTGCAGGAGTAGGGTAGCCGCTAATACAGTGTAATAAAACGAGCTCATTACACCCGCTTTTCTTAGCTGTATTTACTGCTTCTTCTATTTCTGAAAGATTAGCATTTCCAGTAGACATTATGATTGGCTTACCTGTTTTGGCCACTCGCTCGATTAAAGGTAAGTCTACAAGTTCAAAAGACGCAATTTTGTAGGCTGGAGTATCTAGTTCTTCAAGAAAATCTACGGCTGTATTATCAAAAGGAGAGCTAAAAATTGTTATACCTATTTTTTCTGCTTCTTCAAACAGCTGCCTATGCCATGCCCAAGGGGTATGTGCTTCCTTGTATAAATCATACAGCTTATAACCATCCCATAATCCGCCAGTAATTTTGAATTCTTCAGAGTCATGGTTTATGGTGATCGTATCGGCGGTATAAGTTTGAAGTTTAACTGCATCAGCTCCAGCATCCTTCGCAGCTTTAATTAGAGAGATAGCCCTATTTATATCGCCATTATGATTTCCAGACATTTCGGCAATGACATAAGGGGGCTCATCTGGCCCAATTCTTTTTCCATTTATTACTATGTACATATTAAGTCTCGAATAAAGTGTGTACTGACAAGCAGTGCTGGTTGGCTGGGTAGTTTTGGTTATCTGGGATGTTCTTAAATCGACCTTGAAGTAAACGGATTGAGTAGATCCCTAGCTGATAGGCTGGTTTAATGTCATGTTCTGGATTGTCTCCGACTAATATGCAGTTTTCTGCAGGGCATTGTAGTTTACTTAGTGCTAATTTGAAGCCCTCAATCGCTGGCTTTGGAGCACCTAGGTCCCAGCAGTAAATGAAGTGATCGACGTATTTCTCAAGCTCTAGTGCAGCTACTTTGTTCTTTTGCATCTGACCTAAACCATCGGTAACTATTGCTGTTTTTATTCCCTGATTTTGTATCTTAGTCAGCGTTGTTTTTACCAATTCTGATAGCCGAATAGTTGGTTGGTGAGACCTGTACAATAATAACAACTCTTCTATAGTAGGCATTGCTTCAATGTGTTTGAAGGTATCTAATAAGCTATCAAGACAACCAGCTCTGCCTTTAGTATCAAAATAGTCATATAGGTACTGATAGCTTTCATCTTTTGAAATTCCATAGTTTGCCAACTCTTCAGCAATGGCATTGAAACCACTTAACACATAGTCTTTCTCTAGATATAAAGTGTCATCTAAGTCAAAAATGATAGCTTTAAATTGATTATGATTAAGCATTTAGAAACAGGTCCTCGCTATACCGTAGCATTTTGAGTCCAATTTTGAGTTCATTTTCTCTATACAGTGTTTCGGTATCTCCGACTATACTAGCCATAAGCCTCTCAGTTGATGCTAGCCCAGCTTGAATGCTTAAATTAGAAGCTCCTCCAAATCTAGGGTTCACCTCTATTAAGTATATGCTGTTTGCATCCATAAAAGCTTGAATAGTTATGTGACCTCTAAAGGGTATAAGTTTACTAAGGTTTCTAGCTAGTTCGCTTAATAATGGGGCATCAACGACTTGGCTTATAGAGGACTCTCCATTAACCACTTTTATTCGCTCTCTTGTCACAGAACCGACTAAGTTACCATTATTGTCGTGAAAGGCATCAATGGAGTATTCTTTGGCGCTAATAAGTTCTTCAAAAGTTAATTCTGACGCGCTGCAGCGTGACAGGAGGATGTCTAGATCTTTCTTGCTCTGAACTATAAAAACGCCAGCTGAGGCGGAGCTTTTAGCTAGCTTAGCAACACAAGGCCGGAACGATCTGGATATATCCGTGATTTTACCTGGAATCGGTAAATTGTTGTCATCACAAAACTTCCGGAACAAGTGTTTATTGGTGCATATTTCTATTGTTTTTGGGGGGCTCATTAACAGCACAATATTTTTATCTAGAAATAAAGTGTAGTGCTTAGTAAAAAACTCTAAGTCTCCATCTCTGGTTGGCAGGATGTATCTGATAGATTTTTTCTGGCAAAGCTTAGTTAGTGTTGATATGTACTCTGGGGAGTTTAGTTTGGGTAGTAGGATATGGTCATGTGAGAAGTATAGTGCAGCAGCATCAACACTAATGTCGCTGGTTATTACCTTCACGCCATAAACATTCCCGTAGTGGGTTAATGACTTTACTAACTGAACTTTGTTAGATGCGCTAGTTACTAGTATTGTCGGAGTCATGTTTTATATCTTCAATGTATCTAATAGTATTGTGAGAACCTTGTCCGTCTAATAGGTTCAACATTAATTTAGATTGCTTTTGTAGAGACTTACGGTCGTTTATAGCTAGTTCCAGAGCTTTTGAATAGCTAGTTTCCTGAGTATTATTACAATCTCCGAGCCAGCGTATTATGTGTTTATTATCTAGCGTCTTGGCTAGTAAAGCTTGATTACTGGCTATACTAGCGGTAATTGCTGGCAATCCTAGAGTGCAACATTCCCATATGGTACTTCCGTTAGCGCCAATAAATAAGAAAGCTTCAGACATTAACTGTTCCATATTATTTACTTGAATTTTAACCGTCAGTATCTCACTTCTGTTTTGACAGAAGCGCTCTATCTCGCCTTTATTCGGATTGTTAATCCCTAGTACGACGGTGCAATTAAGCATATTACTTTTTATCGATTCTATTGTCCCTTTTAGTGCTTTAAGCGTTTCGTTTTTACTATCAACCCCACCGAAAAACATCAGTATTGTTTTTCTGTTCATACGTTCTTTGTATGGCTTTAGCTTCATTCTTTGCTCAGAAAATGACTTTCTGATGAAAGCAAATTGTGGGCCCAATAATGTTTTACATTTTGAGTTAACCAAACCATCGTAATAAGCAATTTGTTCGGGAAACACACTTGAGTTTATAAGGAAATCGCAATTGAATTTGCGGTCTGCTAAGTCGTCAATTTGAATTAATCTTTTACAATAGGGTCTTAATGACAAGTGCCATTGTTGCTCTATAGCGTAGTGGTCGATGATTAACCAATCAAGAGTTGTTATTTTCTTTTCAGCTAAGAACTGTTGGATGATACTTTGAGATTCTTTTATTTCATCTGCATAGGTTGATTCTAGCCAGTTCGCGTGACTACAGTGGCTATTTAAACTCTGATGCAGGGGCGGGGTCAAAGTTAAAAGTTCGAACCCTTGCTGAGCAATTAAGGAGTTCAGGTTACCTTTTAGAGAACGACACAAAAATGTGACTTCTACACCCGTTTCTTCGAGTGCTTTAGCTAGGCTTATACAGCGATATACGTGTCCTGAGCCAATTTGTATTGATGCGTCAACTCTAATTATGCAATTTGACATTGATTCAGTTTTTGCGGGGCTTTGACGCGTTGATTTGGGCTTGATAGAGTAAGCTGGCTAGCTCCCAATCATCTGGTGTATCCAAGTCTACTACGAACTTTCTAGGCAATTTGAAGGTTATAGCTGATTTTGAGAACATAGGTATATCACCAAGGAATGCATTTGGAAGCCCCCAGTAAAATTGTCCTACATCTTGATATGCAGGTTCCAAGTCTTGCGAACGGCAATTGAAATTTTCTGGTTGAAACATTTCTGCTCGATTATCTGAAGTTAGTTTTATAGCGCGTTGTATAGGAAATGGGAATTCACAAACAGGAAAACAATAGTTGGCATTTTCATTACTACTTATAAGTTGATAAGCCAGTTGTATTTGAGATGGTTGAATGAAGGGAGCTGTAGCATAAATGCAGCAAACATAATCTATTGGGTGATTAAACCAAGAGATTGCATGTTTGAGCACATCGCCTGTAGTTGCAAAATCATTCGCAATGTTTGCTGGCCTAATGAACGGTACTTCTGCTCCGTACTCTATTGCTACCTCTGCTATTTCACTATCATCTGTTGATATTATAACTTTGTCGAAGCAACCACTAGCTAGAGCTGCTTCTATACTGTAAGCAATGATTGGCTTGCCATGGAATAGCTTGATATTTTTTCTAGGTATTCGTTTACTTCCGCCTCTAGCAGGGATTATTGCAACTTTCACTGGAGAGCCTCCTTAAGTTGGTTAACGACAAACAGCTGTTCCATTTCTGTTAAACCAGGATATAAAGGTAAGCTAAGTGCTGCGCTATAGTAAGCTTCTGCATTTGGTAACTGTATTTGCTTACTAAACAGCTTTTTGTAATAGGGCTGAGTGTGTACCGGTATGTAATGAACATTTACTCCAATCCCAGCATTTTTTAGTTTTTCATATACCATAGCTCTTGCGCTTGGTTTTTTTAGTTGAATAACGTAAAGATGCCAAGATGAATCGCTTTCACCACTTTGAAAAGGAGTTATAATAGAAGCGTCTTTTAATAACTCAGTATAGCGAGTGGCTATTTGGGTACGTTTTTGAACCCATTCATCAACGCGCCTAAGTTGACTTAAGCCTAAGGCCCCTTGCAGTTCAGTAATGCGGTAATTAAAGCCTAGAGAATGTTGTTGATAATACCAATCTCCATGGGGAGGTGTATCCATCAGCATCGGATCTCTAGTTACCCCATGACTTCTCAAAAGTCTCATTTTGTCTGCTAAAACTGGAGAATTGGTTAAGGCAGCGCCCCCCTCACCAGTTGTAATGATTTTAACAGGGTGAAAACTAAACACTGTGATGTCGCTATACTTACAATTCCCAATTGGCTGGTTTTGATATTTCCCACCAATGGCGTGAGAGGCATCTTCGATAATTTTGAAGTTGTATTGTTTGCTCAGTAACCAGATTGCTTTCATATCACAGGGCTGTCCGCACATGTGAATGACAACCACTACTTTGGGTAGCTTAGCTTGGCTGCTAGCTTGTTCTAGTTTTACTCTTAAGGCTTCTGGGCACATGTTGTAGGTGCTGGGATCAATATCGACAAAATCTACACTGGCTCCACAATACAAAGCGCAATTCGCAGAAGCAACGAAGGTAATTGGGCTGGTCCAAACGATATCGCCTTTACCTACTTCTAAGGAACAACAAGCAATATGTAAAGCGCTAGTGGCTGAGTTTGTTGCTAACGCATACCTAGCGCCCGAGTATGTGCTAAGTGCTTGTTCAAACTCAGGTACTTTTGGGCCCTGTGTGAGAAAGTCTGAACTTAGCACTTCAACTACGGCATCTATGTCTTCTTGCGATATCTGTTGGCGGCCGTAAGGAATCATAACTCTGCCAATTTATCAAAGGCTAAGATTTCTTCTGAGCTTAAAAACTTAGGGTTAGTTTCTGAGTGATATTCAAATCCCGGCTCTACTTGTTTACCCACTTCATCAATTAAGTTTCTAGAGTAGTCATGTTCATCGTTATAGAATTTGATGCTCGGGCAAATGACATAATGATCATCAAATTCTATGGTGAGGTGGGAGTCATCTCCAGGGCACATAATCTCATGTAATTTTTCTCCTGGCCGGATACCAATCACTTTTATCGGGAGTTCAGGCGCGTATGTTTTAGCTAAGTCCACAATTCGAACTGACGGTATTTTAGGAATGAATATTTCTCCGCCATACATTCGGCTGAAGTTTTTTAGCACGAAGTCTACACCTTGCTGAAGAGTAATCCAAAAACGGGTCATATCCTCATGAGTGATTGGTAAGTGGTCATTACCATTAGCAATGAGTTGTTTGAAGAATGGAACAACTGAGCCTCTGGAACCAACAACATTGCCATAGCGAACAACCGCAAACCGAGTTTGTCCTTGACCCACCATGTTATTCGCTGCAACAAAAAGCTTGTCTGAAGCAAGCTTGGTTGCGCCATACAAATTAATTGGTGATGCGGCTTTATCTGTTGAAAGCGCAATCACTTTGCTAACGTTATTTTCGATAGCGGCTTTAATTACGTTTTCGGCACCATGAATGTTTGTTTTGATGCACTCCATAGGGTTGTATTCAGCGGCGGGTACCTGCTTTAGCGCTGCCGCATGAATAACATAATCTACATCGTTCATGGCCTGTATTAAGCGTTCTCGATCCCGCACATCACCAATGAAATATCGCATACATGGGGCGTTAAAATGCTGCTGCATCTCATATTGCTTTAACTCATCACGAGAATAGATAATGAGGCGTTTAGGCTTATAGCGCTCAAGAATGGTCTTTGTGTACTTTTTACCAAATGAACCTGTGCCGCCAGTAATTAAAATAGACTTATTATCAAACATAACGATTCCATATATTCGTTAGTAATAGAACACTTATACAAATCATAAGCTTCCGTTACTGTTACGATAAGCAATAAATGCTCCATTTATGAACTTGGCTAGAAAAATCACCGAACTTTTTGGTAGTAGCTCACTAATTCTACACATCATCTAAGATCTCAGGGCTTAGTAAGCCTTGGTTTATTCATAAATCAAAGTTGCGTCATATTTTTGTCGCTTTTAATGCTTATGCCTTGCGTATTTTTGACGCCTGTTTACAATCATTTAATAGCGTAATTAAACATAAGTTTGTCGCAAGGTAGCTTATTTTTTGCAGGGGATAGGGATGCAAGCATCCAATAGCGTTTTAGTTTGTGAAAGTGACCACGAGAGAACTAAGCAACTAGAAACAGTACTCGGTTTTATTGGCCAACAGTTTAAGGTTTGCTCTTCTGAAGAGCTTAGTGCTTTGTCGAGTAATGCGGATAAAGTCGTTCTAATAAGTAAACAGTTAGAGGATGTTAAGAGCGTCGTCGCTGCTCACCCTCATTGCCCGTTTTTAACAATAGGCGAGGGCGATTCTTTCGACAGCTTACCAAATCTTATTGGTCACCTAGATCTTCCTTTTAATTATGAGCAGCTGACTCAGTTGCTACATCATTGTGATGCTTATTTAACTCACTTACCGGGTAAGGCAAGCCCTGCTAAGAGTGAGCGCCTACGCCAGAACTTGATTGGCAAAGGTATTGCTATTCAAGAGGTGCGTCACCTAATTGAACAGGTGGCAACTAAAGAGGCTAATGTACTTATTCTTGGTGAGTCGGGCACGGGTAAAGAGGTTGTCGCCAAAGCAATTCATGACCATTCAGTACGCAGTGAAGGGCCGTTTGTGCCAATTAACTGTGGTGCTATTCCTCCAGATTTACTTGAGAGTGAGTTATTTGGCCATGAAAAAGGCGCGTTTACTGGTGCCTTTGCTATGCGCAAAGGCCGCTTTGAATTGGCCGAAGGTGGCACGCTGTTCTTAGACGAAATTGGTGACATGCCAATGCCTATGCAGGTTAAATTATTACGAGTGCTGCAAGAGCGTCAATTTGAACGTGTTGGCGGAAGTAAAGCTATTACCGCAAATGTTAGAGTTGTTGCAGCAACTCACCGTCATTTAGAGCGAATGATTGAGCAAGAGAAGTTCCGCGAGGATCTTTATTACCGTTTAAATGTTTTTCCAATCGAAATGCCATCATTACGTGAGCGCCAAGATGATATTCCTCTGTTGCTTCAAGAATTGGTTAATCGCCATGAAGAGGAGCATTCTGCAGTGGTGCGGTTTACCCAACGCGCAGTTGAGTCCTTAATGCAGCATCAATGGCCAGGTAACGTACGTGAGTTATCTAATTTGGTTGAGCGCCTACTTATTTTGCATCCTGACCAAATTGTTGACGTTAATGATTTACCACCGAAGTATCGTCATATAGATGCCGAAACCTTTGAGCCTAATTACAGCCCTGAGCTGGCTGAACGCGATGCGCTGTTAGCTATTTTTAGCGATGAAGATGCCTCGGTATTTTCTGATCCAAGCCCTGAAGCGCTATTTCCTGATGGGGAGCAAGATCAGGAACTCGACGAAGAAGGCTGGGGAGCGGTACAGCAGCTCCCAGATGAAGGAGTTAACTTAAAAGAGCTATTGGCTGACTTAGAAGTAGACTTAATTCGCCAGGCGCTTGAGCAGCAAGACGGCGTGGTTGCCAGAGCGGCAGAACAACTGGGGATGCGGCGAACAACCTTGGTTGAAAAAATGCGTAAGTACGGTTTGAATAAAGACAGCTAAACGCACTAATCTTATATTAAGGCTCTGAATTCAGAGCCTTTTTTATGTGGCACGAATATTGATTGATAAGCACTGTTAACGGTTTTATGACGCGGAGCTTACCTCATGCCCTCAGTGCAACTTCAACAACAGCCAACCAGCTTATCTGAGCATAACTTGTCGCAGATTTTCGACGTTATGCCATCAGGCTTAGTATTGCTTGATAACAAAGGTTTTGTCTCTAGGGCAAATCCGGTAGCTAAGCAATTGCTGGGAGATGATATTGAGCAACAACGTTGGTTAGAGGCGGTACCAAGACTGTTCTCGCCAAAGGCCGACGATGGCCATGAGCTGTCTTTAGTTGATGGCAGGCGAGTAAAACTGAGTTTGTCACCCTTACAAGATACCCAAGGACAGCTCATTGTGTTAACTGATATGACACATACCCGCCAACTACAAGCCAATGTTGCCAAGTTGCAGCGTATGTCTGCGTTAGGAAATATGGTGGCTTCGCTAGCTCATCAAATTAGAACGCCGCTTTCTGCCGCTATGCTTTATGGTTCAAACCTTTCCAATAAAACCTTATCTGATAATGCTCGTGACAACTTTCAAAACAAAATGATGGCTCGTTTAAATGATTTAGAAACTCAAGTGAACGACATGCTGTTGTTCGCTAAAAGTGGCGAAAAAATGGTGGTTAGTCAGGTCAGTGCTCAGCAAATTATTGACCAACTACAAGCGGCAACTGAAGCATGTCTGCGCCAGCATCAAATTAAACTAACTAGCATAGTAAGAACTCCTCATGTAGAGCTTTTGGCGAATGCCAATGCCTTGGTTTCGGCTTTGTCCAATTTAATTGAAAATGCGGCTCAGCTAAGCAGCCAGGGGAGCGAAATAAAAATATTGGTGAGTAGCTTATGCCAGGAGGTGCTGATTAGTATTGAAGATCAAGCTGGAGGTATAGATGAAGCAAGCGAAAACAAGATATTCGAACCTTTTTATACTACCAAGCAAAATGGAACAGGTTTAGGTTTGGCGGTTGTTAAGTCTGTAGTGAATGCCCATCATGGAAAAATTGAACTTAAGTCAAGTTCAATAGGTTCATGCTTTACAGTGCGTTTACCTTTAGCAGAACCGTACCAGCAAGATCTTGCTGTTGGAGGACAATAAATATGAGCCAATCTACAATTCTTATTGTTGAAGATGATGCCGGCCTTCGAGAGGCCTTAGTTGATACCTTACATCTTGCTGGGTATCACTGCGAGCAAGCCGATAGCGCAGAGTCAGCTCTTATTGCTTTAGCCGAAGAATCGGTTGATTTAGTGGTTAGCGATGTGCAAATGGGGGGGATGGATGGCTTAAGTTTACTTAAAAATATCAAACAAAAATGGCCCCAAATCCCAGTATTGCTGATGACAGCTTATGCAAAGATTGACGATGCGGTATCGGCGATGCGCGATGGAGCCATTGACTACCTGTCTAAACCTTTTTCACCAGAAGTATTGTTAAATCAAGTTGGTCGATACGCACCTTCTATTAAGGTAGAAAAGCGCGAGCCTGTTTATGGTGATGCTTCCACCGAAGCCTTGTTAAAGTTGAGTCAGAAAGTGGCAGCTTCTGAGGCATCGGTATTGATTAGCGGGCCAAGTGGGGCGGGCAAAGAGGTATTGTCACGTTATATTCACGACTGCTCACCACGTAAAGATCACGAGTTTGTTGCCATAAACTGTGCCGCTATCCCTGAAAATATGCTTGAAGCAACCTTGTTTGGTTACGAGAAAGGTGCATTTACTGGTGCTATAAAAGCTTGTCCTGGTAAGTTCGAGCAGGCTCAAGGCGGAACTATTTTGCTAGATGAAATCAGTGAAATGGATCTTGGCTTACAAGCTAAACTACTGCGAGTCTTGCAAGAGCGGGAAGTTGAGCGCTTGGGTAGCCGCAAAATGATTAAACTAGATGTTCGTGTGATTGCTACCAGCAACCGAGATATGCGAGAAATAGTTCGACTAGGGCAGTTTAGAGAAGATTTATATTACCGACTAAATGTATTCCCACTAAACTGGCTACCTTTAGAGCAACGTAAAGGTGATGTATTGCCTTTAGCCACGCACTTGCTCAATCGTCATAGCGCTCAAAACTATGAGTTAAGCTTAAGTGCACAGCATAAATTACTCAACCACTCCTGGCCGGGCAATGTGCGCGAGCTAGACAATGTTATGCAAAGGGCACTCATTTTAGCTAATGGTAATGTCATTGATAGTGACTGCTTAGTCATCGAAAATCAGTTAGAGCCATTACAGGTTGAACCCCTGGTTGAATCATCACTGGCAAATGAACCTTTAGGTAATGAGTTACGCCAGCAAGAACAACAAATCATTTTAGATACGCTTAAAGCGTGCAATGGCAAGCGTAAAGATGTCGCTGAAAAGTTGGGTATTAGTCCTAGAACGCTGCGTTATAAATTAGCGCGTATTAAAGATTCAGGTGTAGAGCTGCCCGTTTAAAAATAGCAGACAGTATTAATAATAAGCAGTATGTCCAGACGATATACTGCTTTTTGTTTAAAAGTGGGACAAGCGTTCGGTTAATTTTGTTTTTTGTTAATAAATTAGTGAGGCTTATTGCCAGCTTTTCGCGTATAATGCCGCCGAATTTTTAGTTCTTATCTATCTCCAGATAAGAGCTCGCATTTTGCTTTGGACATTATGGAGGACTCATGACTCAAAACGTTCCAGTGGTGACAATTGACGGGCCTAGTGGTTCTGGTAAGGGCACTTTATGCCAAAAGCTAGCTCAGCATTATCAATGGCAACTTCTGGATAGCGGAGCCATATATCGAGTCTTAGCTTTAGCAGCCTTACACCATGAAGTAGCTTTAGACAATGAAGAAGCGTTAAGTCTTTTAGCGGCTCACCTTGATGTGCGATTTGAAGCTAAAGGCGGTAGTACTTTGGTGATATTAGAGGGAGAGGATGTTTCTCTAGAGATCCGCAAAGAAACAGCGGGGAATGCCGCTTCTAAAGTCGCTGCATTTCCGCGAGTACGTGAAGCTTTATTAAGACGCCAGCGAGCATTTCGAGAAGAGCCTGGTTTAATTGCTGATGGGCGAGATATGGGAACGGTTGTTTTTGTTGACGCCCCGGCGAAGATCTTTTTAGACGCAAGTGCAGCAGAACGAGCGCAGCGACGCTATAATCAGTTGCAAGAAAAAGGCTTTAGTGTTAGTTTTGACCACCTTTTGAGCGAAATTGAAGAACGTGACCACCGCGATAGAAATCGCAGTGTCGCACCTTTAGTTCCTGCTCAAGATGCGTTAGTTATTGATTCTACATCACTTTCTATTGAGGAAGTGGTGAAAATGTCGATAGATTATATCGACAGTAAATTAACCCAGTAATCTCTGGGATTTGGCGCACCTATACCAAGGATGAATTAGGTGTTTATTATTAACCCCATTTAGCCGGATTGCTAAGTGGACGTTCTTATATGTGTAATTAAATAATGACTGAATCTTTTGCTCAACTCTTTGAAGAGTCACTTCAAGACCTAGAATTCCGTTCTGGTTCGATTGTTAAAGGTACTGTAGTAGGTATCGAAAACGGTATGGTTCTAGTAGACGCTGGCCTTAAGTCAGAATCTGCTATTCCTGCAGAACAGTTCAAAAACTCTGCTGGCGAACTAGAAATAGAAGTAGGCGCGCAAGTTGACGTAGCGTTAGACGCTGTAGAAGATGGTTTCGGTGAAACTGTTCTTTCTCGCGAAAAAGCTAAACGTCACGAAGCGTGGATCCAACTTGAAAGTGCTTACGAAGAGCAAGCAACGGTTGTTGGTATCATTAACGGTAAAGTTAAAGGTGGCTTTACAGTTGAAGTTAACACCATCCGTGCATTTTTGCCTGGTTCACTAGTTGACGTTCGCCCTGTGCGCGATACTGCTCACCTAGAAGGTAAAGAGCTTGAATTTAAAGTTATCAAACTTGATCAAAAACGTAATAACGTAGTTGTTTCTCGTCGTGCTGTTATCGAAACTGAAAACAGTGTTGAACGTGATGAACTTCTTGAGAACTTACAAGAAGGTCAAGAAGTTAAAGGTATCGTTAAGAACCTTACTGACTACGGTGCGTTCGTTGATCTTGGCGGTGTTGACGGTCTTCTACACATCACTGACATGGCTTGGAAACGCGTTAAGCACCCAAGTGAAATTGTTAATGTTGGCGACGAAATCAACGTTAAAGTACTTAAGTTTGACCGTGAGCGCACTCGTGTATCTCTAGGTCTTAAGCAGCTGGGTGAAGATCCATGGGTAGCAATTGCTAACCGTTACCCAGAAGGTGCTCGTCTTGAAGGTCGCGTAACTAACCTAACTGACTACGGTTGTTTTGTTGAAATCGAAGATGGTGTTGAAGGTCTAGTTCACGTTTCTGAAATGGATTGGACTAACAAAAATATCCACCCATCTAAAGTTGTTAACGTGGGTGACCTTGTTGAAGTTATGGTATTGGATATTGACGAAGAACGTCGTCGTATCTCACTTGGTTTGAAACAATGTAAAGTTAACCCATGGGAGCTATTTGCTAGCACTCATGATAAGAACGACAAAGTTTCAGGTAAGATCAAGTCTATCACTGACTTCGGTATCTTCATCGGCCTAGACGGCGGTATTGACGGTCTTGTTCACCTATCTGATATCTCTTGGGATGCTCAAGGTGAAGAAGCGGTTCGCGACTTTAAGAAAGGCGACGAAATCGAAGCTGTTGTACTACAAGTTGACGCAGAACGTGAGCGCATTAGCCTAGGTGTTAAGCAACTTGCTGAAGATCCGTTCAACAACTACCTAGCTGACCTTAAGAAAGGTGCTTTAGTTAACGGTACCGTTACTGAAGTTGATGCTAAAGGTGCAACTGTTGAACTAGCAAGCGGCGTTGAAGGTTACTTACGTGCTGGCGATGTTAGCCGTGACCGTGTTGAAGATGCATCACTTGTTCTTTCTGTTGGCGACCAACTTGAAGCTAAGTTCGTTGGTGTTGACCGTAAGAACCGTGTAATCAGCCTTTCTATCCGCGCTAAAGACGAAGCGGACGAGAAAGAAGCAATGGCTACTCTGAACAAGAAAGAAGATGCTCAGATTGGTAACGCTATGGCCGATGCATTTAAATCTGCACTTAAAGGCGAATAATCTTTAAATCTTTTTTAGATTTATGTGATTGAATATTGGGGGGGACTTGTTCCCCCCCATTTCTTTATCTACACTGGTATTAGTTCCCTTTATCAATGGCTTGGAGAATCCATGACTAAATCTGATTTGATTGAAATACTCGCTAGTAAACATATTCAATTTACCAGTAAAGAAATTGAGTCGGCAATTAAAGAAATTCTTGAGCAAATGACCTGTTCATTGCAGGAAGGCGATAGAATTGAAATTCGTGGTTTTGGCAGTTTTTCACTGCACTTCCGTGCACCCCGGGTGGGACGAAATCCTAAAACTGGTGAAAAGGTAGAGCTGTCTGGGAAGCATGTTCCCCACTTTAAACCTGGTAAAGAGTTGCGAGAGCGCGTAAACGCTGGCCTATAGTATTGTTTCTTTTACAATTAGGTGATCTTGGCTGGTTAAATTAACGTGATTGCTGCATAATTTCCCTAGCTTTTGTTTGGCTCTGGGAGGTTATGTGAAAGCAATTTTTTCAACGCTGTTATTAGTTATATTGTTTGTTGCCGCGCTTGCTGTGGGTGCGCAAAACGATCAAGTAATAAGTGTCAATTATCTTATTGCAGAATCGGATATGCGTTTGTCATGGCTGATAGCTGGTTTGTTCATAGCTGGCTTTATTACTTGTCTTTTATTTTTGTTGGCTTTTTATACTCGTGTTCGTTTAGAAAGTGCTGGCTTGAAGCGTCGGTTAGCTAAGCAGCAAAAACAACTAAATAAGTTGCAAGACGAGACGGTCAAGGATAGTTAATGCTAGGCTTGTTGTTTTTGTTGTTACCGGTCGCTGCCGCTTATGGGTGGTACATGGGGCAGCGCAGCGTTAGGCAAAATCAGCAACAGCAAGCAAATCACGTATCTAAGCAATACGTAGAAGGCTTAAATCTTCTTTTATCTAATCAATCTGACAAAGCCGTAGACCTCTTTGTAGAATTATTACAAGTAGATTCAGAAACCATCGATACA
The DNA here is from genome assembly GCF_019649015.1 of Agarivorans litoreus. Classification (NCBI taxonomy): domain Bacteria; kingdom Pseudomonadati; phylum Pseudomonadota; class Gammaproteobacteria; order Alteromonadales; family Alteromonadaceae; genus Agarivorans; species Agarivorans litoreus. The sequence goes on from NZ_BLPI01000001.1 coordinate 3,935,903, forward strand.
CATCTCGCGCTTGGTAACTTGTTTAGACAGCGTGGAGAAGTTGATCGAGCTATTCGTATTCATCAAAATCTAATTGCTCGTGAAGGCATAGACCTTGACCAAAAAAACCTCGCTTTACAACAATTAGCAAAAGATTATTTAGCTGCCGGCTTATTTGATAGAGCGGAAGCCTTGCTCATTGAGTTGCAAGAAGAGCCAGATTACCGCCAGTTAGCCTTAAAACAATTACTCAGTATCTATCAGCAAACTCGAGAGTGGCCACAAGCGATTGCCGTTGCCAAAAAAATAGACCCTAAAGAACTGAGTGATGTTAATCGTCAAATTGCGCATTTTTATTGCGAGCAAGCGCAAGAATTAGAAACTGCTGGTAAACTTGCCAAGAGCCAAGCTTTGCTGAAAAAAGCTCTCAGCGCAGACAAGAAATGTGTAAGAGCTAGTTTGCATTTAGCTCAAATTCAAAATGCTGAAGGCGATTTTAAAGCAGCGCTAAAAAATTTAAACAAAATCCCAGAGCAAGATATCGACTTTGCCTCCGATGCTTTATCACTTTACAAAACCTGTAGTGATAATTTGGCAAAGCCCGAGTACTATCAGCAGTTTTTAGAGTACTGCTTATCAATAAAAAGTATTGCTAGCGTGGTGGTGGAGCTTTCGATTATTTACCGGGAGGCGCACGGCGCAGAGCAAGCTCAGGATTTGTTGGTAGATGAGCTTAAACGCAACCCTACCATGAAAGGATTTCATCACTTAATGGGCCTTCATCTAGCTTCTGCTGAAGAAGGTCAAGCTAAACAAAGCCTGCAAGTTTTGCGTGGCTTAGTTACCCAACAATTAAAGATTAAACCTCACTATCAGTGTCGACGCTGTGGATTTTCATCTCATTCTATATATTGGCATTGTCCATCATGTAAGAGTTGGGGCACAGTTAAACCAATAGTAGGATTAGACGGAGAGTAGAAACAATGCAAGACCCAAAGGTATTAGTTGCCCTTGATTATGCAGATATCGATCAATGTATGGCATTTGTAGAGCAATTAGAGCCGGGCTCATGTCGTCTTAAAGTGGGTAAAGAAATGTTCACTTTGTTCGGCCCGCAGCTGGTAAAAGAGCTTCACAGTAAAGGCTTTGAAGTGTTCTTAGACCTAAAATTTCATGATATTCCTAACACGGTGGCTAAAGCAGTAGCTGCAGCTGCGGAGTTAGGGGTATGGATGGTTAACGTGCATGCCAGCGGCGGCCGGAGAATGATGGAAGCGGCAAGAGCTGCGTTAGAACCTTATGGTGATAAACGCCCTAAACTGATTGCAGTAACGGTGCTAACCAGCATGGACCAATCTGATTTATTAGAGCTAGGTATTGAGCTTAGCCCAATGCAGCAAGTAGAGCGTTTGGCAACACTTACTAAGCAATCTGGCTTAGATGGAGTGGTGTGCTCGGCCCATGAAGCTAAAATGCTTAAATCGCTACTTGGCGAGGAGTTTGCGTTGGTCACTCCAGGGATTAGACCAACAGGCAGTGCGCAAGGCGACCAACGTAGGATAATGACGCCGGTTGAAGCGGTTACAGCAGGCTCTGATTATTTGGTTATAGGCCGACCGATTACTCAAGCCGACTTGCCTGCAGAGGTATTACGCAGTATTAACGTTGAACTAAGTGCTTAGCTTATAGCTTCGCCATAATGGCCACCAAAGTAACAAAGCAAAGCTAATCCCAAGTACCGCAAATAATAAATGGGCATCGATAGCAACATCGATGCCTATCAAATCGGTTACCCACGGGTCACCACCGTATAATTGCTCCATGAGTAGCTTCGCGCTTAAACCTGTCAATATGATGGCACCGACGCGTTTTTTGTCGGTGAACAAATCAGCCATTGCAGCGTAGGCGATTAAGCCATGAATTAGGCCTGAGAGTCCTACGTACTCATCATATTGAGCAAACCATAATAGCCCGCCGCCTATTAAACATAAGCTAATACTAATCAACATGAAGTGCTGATTTGATAATCGGTCATCAAAAACAAAATACACCAGCACCAAGGTTGCAACATTCATGAGCCAATGAATAAGGTTATTGTGGCTAAAATTGCCTGAAACAATGCGCCAATACTCTCCTTGACTAATTAACTGTTTGTTCCAACTCATTAGTTCGGTATGTGCTAGAAAAAGCCACGAGATACTTATTACAATAAGCAGGAACCAGAATCGGCTCACAAAATATTTGAGCATGTTTATTCGTAGCTTAACGGGTCTGTAACAGCGTTTAGTTTAAAGGCTTCTAGACGTTCTTGGCAGGCTCCACATTTGCCACAGGCTTGTTCGCGTCCGTTATAACAGGTCCATGTTTTGCCATAATCTAACCCCATGGCTAAACCATCGCTTAATATGTCTATCTTTGATTGTTCTAGGTAGGGGCTAATGACTTCTACGGCTTCGTAGTTAGCTATAAGGCTTACGTCATTCATCTTCTTTACAAACTCTGGGCGACAATCGGGGTAGATTGCATGGTCTCCGGAATGTGCGCCATAGAATACTTTCTTCGCACCGATAGACACGGCGTAGCCTATAGCTAAAGATAGCAAAATCATATTGCGGTTTGGTACAACCGTTGATTTCATTGATTCTTCTTGGTAATCACCTTCGGGAATATCAATGTCAGAAGTGAGTGAGGAGCCCGCAAGTAGTTGGTTGATTGCAGTAATATCTACTATTTTATGTTCGATACCAAGCTCTTCAGTTACCTTTTGAGCATATTCCAGTTCTTTTACGTGGCGTTGACCGTAGTTAAAGCTAAGAGCATATGGTTGTAGGCCCAATTGTAAGGTTTTATGGAGAACCGTGAACGAGTCCATTCCACCTGAATAAATCACTACTGCTTTTTCTTTCATTATTTGCTCTTTAAAATATGTTTTAATACTGCCTTAGATTTTCGCTTATTATGATCTGGGATACAAATGGCATCTCTTAATTTACCTGTTAATGAAGTATTCGAAACCATCCAAGGGGAGGGTTTTCATACTGGCGTTCCCTCAATATTTGTTCGTTTACAGGGCTGTGATGTTGGTTGTTCTTGGTGCGACACTAAACATACTTGGCAAGTTTTAGAGTCTGACCGCGTGCAACCCGAGCTCATTATTGGGGCCAGCGGAGACACCGTTCGTTGGGCAATGCTCACGCCTAATCAACTCCTAGAGCAGTTTAAAACTCGCTATCAGGCTAAACATATTGTTATTACCGGTGGTGAGCCGTGTATTTATGATTTACATGAGTTTACCGGTGCCTTAATTGCAGCAGGTTATTCAGTGCAAATTGAAACCAGTGGTACCTACCCAGTAAAGGCTTCTGCCAAAGCATGGGTAACCGTTTCTCCAAAAGTTGATATGAAAGGTGGTAAGGTGGTTATCGAACAAGCTTTACACCGAGCGAACGAAATTAAACACCCAGTAGCCCGTGAGCGAGACTTAACTAATTTAAAAAACTTATTAACTGGTATGACTAGTAACTTAGATGTATTGGTGTGTTTGCAACCGATTAGTCAGCAGCAAAGAGCTACCGAGTTATGTATTCAAGCTTGTATTGAAAATAATTGGCGCTTGTCTTTACAAACGCATAAGTTTATTGGAATTGAATAGCAGCTCCTATAGAGCTAGCCAAATATATTATCTTATAAAGGATTATTATGACTATTTTAGTTACCGGTGGAGCAGGTTATATAGGTAGCCACACAGTGGTTGAATTATTAAACCAAGGCGAAGAAGTGGTTATTGTAGATAACCTTTGTAATTCTCATGCTGCATCAATCGACAGAATTGAGAAAATTTGCCAAAAACGCCCCACATTTTATCAGGTAGATATTCGGGATAAATCAGAGTTAAACACGGTATTTTCTAAGCATAAGTTTAAATCTGTTATTCATTTTGCGGGTTTAAAAGCAGTTGGCGAATCGACATCTATTCCTCTACATTATTATCAAAATAATGTCTCTGGAACTTTAACCTTATGTGAAGTAATGGCTGATCATAAGGTTAAAAACTTAGTCTTTAGCTCTTCTGCTACTGTATATGGTGACCCGCACACAGTACCTATTTTGGAGAACTTTCCTACCGGTGCAACCAATCCTTATGGGCGCTCTAAGCTAATTGTAGAAGAGATGCTGACTGATCTATATAAATCTGATGATAGCTGGAATATTGCGTTATTACGTTATTTCAACCCTGTTGGGGCGCATAAGTCTGGCTTAATTGGTGAAGATCCAAATGGTATTCCAAATAATCTAGTACCTTACATAACTCAGGTAGCTGTAGGACGCTTAGCCCAATTAAGCGTATTTGGTGACGACTACGATACCACAGATGGTACTGGAGTACGTGACTACATTCACGTAGTAGATTTGGCAAAAGGCCATTTAAAAGCGCTAAACAAGCTTGATGCTAAGGCTGGGTTGGTTACTTACAACCTAGGAACAGGCCAAGGTTATAGTGTACTAGAAATGCTTGCTGCGTTTGAAAAGGTATCGGGAAAATCAATTGCTTATAAAATAGCACCTCGTCGCCCAGGTGATATTGCAGCATGTTATTCAGATCCTAGCTTAGCTAAACAGGAGTTATCTTGGCAGGCTGAATTAAGTTTGGATGATATGGCCGAAGACTCTTGGCGCTGGCAACAAGGCAATCCAAATGGTTTCGCCTCTTAATATTGCTGGAATAAAAAAAGGAGCCTTAAGGCTCCTTTTTTATTTAGATGATAACTAGATAAGAAAATCTTCTTTAGTTTTGCCTTCATTTTTAATTGCACGTTGGATCGGAGAAGGTGTTCTTCCTTGGCCTGTCCAGGTTTTTTCTTCACCATTTTCATCAACAAATTTGTATTTAGCTGGCAGTGGTTGACGTTTTTTTCGTTCTTTTACTGGCGCGTCACCAATCATCGATAGTAATTCACTTGGGTCAATACCATCTTGTTCGAGTAATGCTTTATATTTCTCTAGCTTCTCGCGTTTTTCTTGCTGTTGTTTCTCTTCTTCAGCTTGTTGTGCGAAACGTTCATCTAAAATGACTTTAAGTTTATTGTAGCTATCTTCTAATTGCTCAATTGATAATTCTTTTGTAGCAGCTTTAAGACTTCTTGCGTTTAAAAATACCTTAACGAAATCGCTCATGTTAATCCTATCTATTTATTAGTATTGGTTAATCTATTACAAAATATTAATTACTAAATAAAACTTGTCAATAAACTAAACTTAAATAAACAGTATTAGTTGCTACTTTTAGTCTTAGTTGTTCAATGGTTTTGGTTGAATGCTCCGGCTTTACGGGTATAATGCAGCGCTTAACGCTATATTGTAGAGGAGCGCTGGTCAAAAGTAGTGCAGAGTGGGGTGATTCCAATGATTCTGTATGAAAGGGGCCCGCGCCGAAGTAACTAGCATTATCAAGGCTAATTACTGGTGTCGGATTTAATAGATACGACACTGTCATAGTCCAACTATGGAGAGCTACAGAGTGAAAGCCTATCGGCTTCTAGTCACTCAATTTGCTCTCTGAATTTAAAAACAGAGAAAACATGCAAACCATTTCTTATACCGATTCATTTTTATCAATTCTTCCGCCGGTGATTGCGCTGTTGGTTGCCTTAGCAACAAGACGTGTAATTATTGCACTTAGCTGCGGCATCATCACGGGTGCTTTGTTACTCAGCAATTTTTCTTTTGTAGATTCTGGCATTTATTTGTCAAAGCTTGCAGCGGGCTTAGCGTGGGATGACGGTGCGCCTAACTGGTGGAATCTGCAAATTGTTATATTCTTGCTGCTGCTAGGCGGCATGACTAGCTTAATGACTGCTACTGGCGCAACCACAGCCTTTGCAGAATGGGCTAAGAAACGGATTAAGACCAAGCGTCATGCTACTGTTACCACTGCCTTGTTAAGCTTTGTGGTATTTGTCGATGACTATTTCCACAGTTTAGCGGTGGGTAGCGTTGCGCGTCCGCTTACTGACCAAGTAGGGGTATCGCGCGCCAAGCTCGCTTACTTGCTTGACTCAACGGCTGCACCAATGTGTGTACTTATGCCTTTATCGAGTTGGGGAGCTTATATTATTGCCTTAGTAGGTGGTTTGTTGGTCACTCACAATATCACTGACATCACACCGTTGGCGGCGTTTGCCACCATGATCCCACTAAACTTTTACGCTGTGTTTGCCTTGCTAATGGCCCTAGTGGTTGCTTATTTCAATATTAATATTGGTCCAATGAAGCAGCATGAGAGAAATGCTGAGAAGGGGCAATTGTTTGATGAGAGCAAGGGTATTCCTGCAGGTAGTGTGAACCATGACTTTGAAGCCGATAACGGCTCACCACTTGGTTTAGTATTGCCTATCGCTATTCTAACCTTGGTGACTTTTGCTAGTTTTGTGGTTACAGGCGCTACTGCCTTAGAAGAAGGACAAGCATTTAGCTTGTTAGCCGCATTAGAAAATACCGATGTGACCCTGTCTTTGGTCACCGGTGGTGTAGTGGGCTTATTGGTAAGCGTGGGTTTTGCGTTCAAGCAACAGCTTAGCTTGTCACAACTTGCTCATGCCATTTGGGTGGGTATTAAGGCTATGAGCCCAGCCATTCTAATTCTGGTGTTTGCTTGGTCTATTAGCGGCGTAATCGGTGATATGGAAACCGGCAAGTACTTAGCTTCTAAATTAGATGGCGCGATTAGCCCAGCTATTTTGCCAGTGTTAGTATTTGTATTAGCGGGTTTAATGGCCTTCTCTACTGGTACTAGCTGGGGCACGTTTGGCATTATGTTGCCAATTGCTGCCGATATGTCAGTAGCCAGTGATGTGAGCTTAATACTGCCTATGTTGTCTGCAGTATTAGCGGGTGCGGTATTTGGTGATCATTGTTCGCCTATCTCCGATACCACTATTTTGTCATCCACCGGTGCAGCTTGTCACCATATTGACCACGTTGCTACTCAGCTGCCTTATGCCTTATTAGTCGCAAAAATCAGCATTGCGTGTTACTTGGTAATGGGAATGACCGGAAGTGTGATCGCTTCACTTGCTGTTGGTTTGTTATTGTTTGCCATTACTATCGCAACTTTGTACCATCGCCAGCAAAATTTAGCTTTGGCACTAAACAGTAAATAATCAAGGAACTGCGCTGTAAATGGCTTCACTACATTTTAAATATGCCGCTATGAATTCGGGGAAATCAACCCAACTTATTCAAGCTCATTTTAATTATCAAGAGCGCGGTATGAATCCATTGGCGCTGATCCCTGCAATGGATACCCGCGATGGTGTGGGTATCATTAAAGCACGAGTAGGTTTGTCGTTAGAGGCTGAAACCTTTTGTGCAGAGCAGGACTTGTATGAATTAGTAAGCACTAAAAATCAGCAAAACAAGCAAGATGTCGTGATTGTGGATGAAGGCCAATTCTTGCGTAAAGAGCAAGTTTATCAGTTGGCTAGAGTGGTTGATGACTTGCACATACCGGTAATGGTTTATGGTTTAAAAACAGATTTTATGGGTGAGCTATTTGAAGGGGCTTACCATTTACTGTGTTTAGCAGATAAGCTCGAAGAGCTTAAAACCATTTGCTGGTGTGGCAATAAAGGCCACTTTAACGCTCGTATTGACCAACATGGACAGGTGGTGAGTGAAGGGCAGCAAATTGAAATTGGTGGCAACGAACGTTATGTATCGTTATGCCGCAAGCACTTTATTCAAGGTAATGCTGGCGAGCATTAATCTTTAGTTAACTTATTAAGGGCGTCGTTACAGCGGCGCTCTGCTGATTTTAACTCCATTAATACCACTTGAATATCTTCTAACTGTTGCAATAAACTCAACTTTCTTAGTTTAATACTGTCCATTAATCCAGTTATCTCTTTGCTACTGCTCAGCTTGGCATCATATAAATCGAATAGTTCTTTTATTTCTTTCAAAGAAAAGCCTAAACGCTTGCCACGTAAAATGAGTTTGAGCCGGAGTTTGTCGTGTTTGGAATAAAGCCGCTTAGTGCCATCGCGAACAGGCTTTAATAAACCTTGATCTTCATAGAAGCGAATACTGCGAGTGCTTATGGTAAATTCTTGGGCTAGTTCGCTAATTGAATAGGGGGTAGGGGTATTTGCCATGGCTGCCCTCAGTATGTGTGGTTGAATAACTGAAGCGTGGGGGAAACTTAAGCTTAGGTCAAGCAACCGGCGTGTTGCCGGTTGCTGATTAAGACTTAAAAACTGTGGTTGTATTGAATAGCGGCAATATAAGCATCGCCTTTTGATATAAACGGTATCGAAACGCTCTCGTTAAGTTCCTCTTCGAAGGCTCCTTCCTTACCTTGGATATAAGTAAAGCCAACATCTAGGTTACCTTTGTCGCTTAGGTGGTAAGTAAAGCCAATACCGTAGTTGTAACGGTCGTTGTCGGGAATACTAATGGTTTTGTGGGTGCGAGATGGACTTTGGTCGAAGGCCATACCAGCGCGTAATTCCCATGCAGGGTTTAGATACCAAGTACCGCCAAAAGATACCCGGTAAGAGTCACTAAACTGCTCTTGTTTGTTTAACACGCTACCAATACCTTCAGAAGTGGCATCAATTTCTTGGAAGGTGCTCCAGCCAGTCCAAACATAGCTATAGTGAACAGCAAAGGCATCGTTTAGACGATTATAACCAGATACTTCAAAAATGTCGGGCAAGTTAAGAGTAAGTTCGCCACCAATGGTTTGTCCACCAGTGGGAAATGGGTTGCTGCTTGGGATCCCTGCTGCAATATCTGAGTGGTACTCACCTTTAAAATCTAAATCTACTTTTGAGCGGTAGCTAATTCCAAAGCGGTGGTTTTGGTTTATCTCCCACATACCGCCAACATTCCAACCAAAGCCCCAACCATCACCTTCTAAATAAGCTGAGGTTCCTGAAGGAGGAAATGGCCCACTGCCATCTCCGCCAAAGTTACGCAATAATTTTGCGGTTCCATAAACGGCATTTACCCCAGCGCCAATACTAAATTGTTCGTTTATCCGATAGGAGACATTAGGGTTTAGGTTAAGGGTGATGAGTTTAGTTTCACCGGCAAGAGACCCTGCAGCGTAATCACTAGGATACTCTGTAGATAAACCAAAGTTAGAGAACATGCCCACTCCCCAGGCCCATTTATCGCTAAGAGGCTGGATAAAATAACCTGCAGGCACTGCAGCACCTGGTACTACGTCATCGTTAGTTAAGGCTTGATCAATGTCACTGACGCCAGTGTTTCCTCTTACGTAAACGTCAGGCGCGATATAGCTTAAGGCACCTGATACTGCAATAGTGTCGAACATCGACATTGCTGCGGGGTTACGCGCCATAACAGCAGCGTTGTCAGCAATAGCAGCTTCACCCGCAAACGAGCGGCCTAGCCCCGAAGCAGAGTGTTCCACTAGTTGAAAACCGGCTGCGTTTACATGGGCGGCAGTAAATGTAGCTGACGCGGCAAGAAGCGCGAGTGGTAATTTCCTTATTTTCATCGTTCCCTCTCTAAATTGCGGGGTTAAACGTTTAGTTATGTGTGGTCTTGGTAAGAGCGCTGACCTCTGACCAGATTAAGAGTAAATAAAACGGTTGTTAAGTTTTTGTTAATTGTTTTTATTGAAAGTTGGAGCTGTCGCACAAAAGTTAAACACTTGTTTGATCTTGATGAGCAGAAAAATATAAATGAATGTAAGAAAACATCAAGCGAGTATTTTGAGGTTTAAGGTTGGCTCACAAACAAAAAGTCAACTTCCATTGATAGTACAATAGAAGTTGACTTATTTTAATTAAATCAGATGGCTTGATTTAAATCTGCGGTCAGCGCATTAAGCGTCTTTTCAATCGGTTCGTTACGCTCACCAACGACCACAAGGTTTGCATTTGACAGTGTTGAAACCATGCCATGCATTTTTTTATCGGCAAAGCTCTCTACTGTCTGCAATTCGGTAGATTTAGGAACTACAAACACATTAATATTTGAGCCCATTTTACCTTTCATTATCATGTGAAATGCTGGGCTGCCAGCGTATGCACAATGATTAACATACACTACATCGCCAGGTAGTTGGTCGAAACTAGCGCCATAGCGTGCCAACTTAGCATTAACGGTTTGTAGGTTTGGTTGTTCATCAACACCACTAGTGTAAGGCATTTCATGATATACATGCTCTAAGGCTACTTGACCCATGTCTGCATGGGTTGCTGGCAGCTGCCAATTTACCAAACTAAAACTTAAACCCACCACAAAAGCTATAGATGCGGCCATGGCTATATGCCGCCGTGTTTTGCGGCGGTATTCTAGTTGTGAGTTATCGAAACTCTGGCTCAGTATGAGCCGTTCGGCAAGTGCATCAGGTACGTCTACCTTTAATGCTTGTTCTAATTTGCATTCAAATTGCTGCATCTCGTCATATAGCTTTTTATTTTTAGGCGTGCGAGTTGCTTCCTGTATGAGCGCATCGCTACGCTCGCGAGGATTGGTATACAACTGGCGGCGAAATTCTAGCTCATCCATTGTTTTGTCCTCGTTCTTGGTCATCTTCTAAAGCTTCTTTGAGCTGATTTCGTGCTCTAAAAAGCCGTGTCATAACAGTATTTTTATTTAGTTCTAGCATATCGGCAATCTCGTCGCCGCTAAATCCACCAATTACTTGGAGTAGCAGCGGTTCTTTATACTCGGGAGCTAGCTTATCTATTTGACGTCGTAACCATTCATTTTCTATTTGTTGCTCAGTTGATGTTGAGTTTACATCAGCAACTGAATGGTCTTCGATATCTACCAAGTTAAACTGCTTGCGCTCGAATCGTCGGGCATTTTCTCTGCGTAAGATGGTGATTAACCACGCTTTAGCAGCCTTTTCATCTTTTAGGCTGTCAAGTGAGCGCCAAGCTCTAAGAAAAGTTTCTTGAACTATGTCTTCGGCAATGTGTTTATCTTTCACCAGCCAATAGGCGTAGCGGTAAACATCCCGATTGTAAGCCTGTACTAGGGCTTCATAACGTTTTTGTTTTGCTTCCATATCCGACATGACCGAGTCGGTTTGGTTTTTCTTTCGAAAAAAATCAACAACCATGTAAATTCCTAGATAAAACGTAGAAGGCTAATCTGTTATGATACGCATCAAGGAGACCTTGTTCGGTCTATGGTACACACTATACACCTGATTTCGCTTTGGTTTAGATTGAAGAGTTATAACTAAGGCAGATTGTAAAAGAAAGGAAAATAGATGAAAACTAAGTTAGAAGAATCTAAAACTTGTTGTTGTGTTGATGTTGGTGCGGTTATCGATGGCGAAGAATGTACTGCACAAGTTGAAGAAGTGTTTGCCGAGCAACAACAAGCTGAAACCCGTTTAAACGCTTTAGTAGACAAAGCTCGCAAGGCAGAATCTGATCCTTGTGAGATTAGCAGTGAAATTACTGCTGTTGAGGTCGGCGTTAAACTGGTAGCTTCATTTACGTTTTGCTGCCAAGCAGAAAGCCTAATCTTTCAATTAGGCTTAAACCGCTAGGCTGCATTTTATATTCTTTATGGATTGAGCGAGGAGAGCCCTTCTTCTTGCTCTTTTTTGCCTTGGTCTTGCTTCTTTAGCGCTTGGCATTGCTTGAAAAACGCGAGTAGATCAAAGCCTGTTTTATCATCGCTAGCCCAGTTTGCGGCGCTAATTTCTTTATGCAGGGCGGCAAAGCTGCTAGTTGGCTGCTGTTTATTTATCCACTTAGCTAATGCTTGCTCAGCTTGCAGCTTTTGGCCAGCTTTACAGGCCAAAGCAAACTGCGCCCAATAGTCATCATCTAAGGGCACTGCGCTAGCAGCCGCCGTTAATTGAGCCTCGTGCTTGGCATTGCTTTTTTTAGGTTTTATCACCCATACCAACAACGCTAGGGTAATTATCCATGCGAGGGCAAAAAACCACGTCCACATTGAGGTGCGAGGTTTTTCTTGTACTTCAGGGAGAACTGGCTGATTGCTCGGTAATGATTGCAATTGCTGATTTACCGGAGCTGCCACTACGGTAATGGTTCGCGGTGCTATATCGGCGCTGGCTTGTTGATCTTTGCTTAAATCCCACCATGGTAGTGACCAGCCAGGGAGAGTAAGTTCGCCTTCGTTTACTGGTATCAATGCCACATTTAAACTGCGCTGCGCAAACACTATTCCATCTTTAACTATGGTGCGGTCTTGGTAAGCTTCTGGGTAAACCCGAAAATCTTCCCCGTAATCTATATCAATTTCAGGCAATTGATCTTCGGTTATTCCTGCAATGGTTAAGTTGATAATACGGGTGAAAGCTTGGCCTTGCTGGTAGTCACTTTGCAGTGGTTGAATCTCTTCATATAGCAATAAGTCATTAGAGGGCAGCCACGTACCCGGAAAACTAGCTGGTGGCGCTTTTACTTCCAAAGACAAGGTTTGCGCGGCTATGTCTACCGGCCTAGCACGGCGATTGATGTCGTTGGCTAAGCCGCTTAAACGCGGCCCTTTTACTTCAAAGTCACCAGCTTTTTCCGGGGTGATTAACCAATGGCGGGTAAGGGTACGATAACGTTTGCCATCGATGATCTCTAAGTCTTGTTTATCTTCACCTAGCTTTTCTATTTTAGCGCCGAGCATGCTGGGCGCAATAATATTGGCTTGGTCGAGGCTATTAGCGACCCAAATCTTGGCGGTATAGGTTACTGGCTGGCCAATGTAAACCTCAGCATTGTCCAAGCTTACTTCCATACGTACCTGATCTTTACTCGGTTCTATGGCCTCGATGGTTTTGGCTGTGAGTTGAATGGGCGTGGTGTTCTGTCCACCAATGTTAAAGCTGGGAATAAGGTAATTACCTTCTTCACGCACCAATAAGGTAGTGGTCCAGCGAGTCTGAGTTGATGATTTACCATTTATACTGGTGTGTTGACGGCTGGTAGAAGTGCTGCCAACCACAAATTTTTGCCTTAGCAGTACCGATGAATCAAATTCACTGGCTGCTAAGGTATCGTCAGCCACTATTTCTAAGGTAAAGGCTTGTCCAACGGCCACGGGATTTTGACTGACCGAAGCGGTAACTTTAGTTGTGGCATAAGCATTAAAGTTAAGTAAAAGAATTAAAATTACACTAAGCGCTTTCACTTACCAGTTCTCCTGATTACTAGGCTGACGACGTCGTTTTTGATATTCAAGGTACATTTTATTGCGAAGTAGCAAACTCGGGTCGTTGGGCAGATCTTCAAGCCATTTTTGTAACTCTTCTTGGTCACTCGGTTCGCCTTGCGAGTTGTTGACTTGAGCACTTTGCTCAGGCTCTTGTTCTTCATTTGACGGTTCTTCGCTGGCTTGCGCCTGTTGTTGCTGTTCAGACTCTTGATCTTGTTCGGATTGTTGCTCAGAAGGCGTCTGTTGGTCTTGATTCTGTTCTGCTTCGGAATCGTCCTGCTGTTGGTCAGCTTGTTGCTGAGACGAATCTGACTCTGATTGCTGATCAGAATCGCTAGCATCTTGTTGCTCTGACTGTTGCTGGTTTTGCTGCTGTTGTTCTAACAGTTCTTCAACCAATTTTTTGTTGTGTTGCGCTGCAGGGAAGTCATTTTGTAATTCTAAGGCTTGCTCATAGGCTTCTATCGCTTGTTGATAATCGCCAAGTTGAGCTTGAGCATTTCCTTGGTTAAACCACCCATTGGCACTGCCATCTTGCGCAAACAGCGCTTGCGCCTCTTGGTAGTTCCCTGCTTTGTATAGAGCCGAAGCTTTCCAATTTGGATCGGTAAACAGCTCAGCAGCTTCGCCATAGCGTTCTTCTTCAAAAGCTTGTTGTGCTTGTTGAGCTTGATTTGTCCACACCGAGTTAGCCAGAGCGGGCTTCGGTAGGGCAAAAATACTAACACATAAACTAACTAGCAATAGCTCCGCGCGGCGCACGCTATTTAGTAGCATCAACAGAATAAAAGGCAGCAGATAAAAGCCAATATCTTTTCTCACCTGCGCTTGTTGGTTGCTTTGTTGTTCGCTATCAAAACTGCGGCTACGTAAGGAGCTCAGTTTCTCAATATCGCTATTATCAGCACTAATTAGCTGGCAAATACCGCCGGTGTTTTGGCAAAGTGGCAGGAAGTTATCTACTTCTAACTTGGCAATAACAATGCTGCCATATTGGTCTTTTAGCATGCTGCCATCTTCTAGAGGAATGGGTGCACCTTCTTCGGTGCCTAAGGCCAACATAGAAAAACGTAAATTATGTTGTTGCAAGCTACTTAAGCTTAACTGCATTTGCTGTTCTGTAAGTCCGTCCCCAATCACTACCACATCGCCTTGCGCGTAGCCGGCTTGTTTGATTAGTTCGGCAGCTTGCTCAATGGCAAGGTTAAGGGCTGAACCGTGAGCCGGCATTAACTCTGGTTTAAGGTGGGGAACCAAGTTGGCGAGTGTATTGGTATCGCTACTTAAGGGGCTAAGCACAAATGCGTCGCCCGCATAAGCAATAAGCGCGGTTTCACCATCTTTCCATTGCTCGAGTAAATCTAATGCTTTGTACTTTGCCAGTTCAACTCTATCAGGTTTTACATCTCGCGCTCGCATCGAATAGGACATGTCCATAATTAACACACGGGCAGAACCTTCGCGGTAGAGTGGTACGTTGTCACTAATAATGCTTGGGCCACTTAAGGCGATTAGAATCAGAGCCAGTAAGCCGGCTAAAGACCATTGGGAGCGTTTGCTTTGTTTTGGAAAGTCCACCAAATATTTCGCAATGCCAGGGCTAATTAGTTTGCTCCAAGCAGATTGCTCGCGCTGCTGCTTTTTAAACAACAGCAGCAAGAAAAGTGGGCTAAGCAATAGCCATTCCGGACGCAATAAGCTTATATCAAACATTGCTTGCCTCCTGATTAAAACGGCGCATTAGCATCGGGCTGGCTAAACTTGCCACTAACAACAAAGTTGCTAAAGCCAAAGGCCAATAATATAACTCGTATTGCGGGCGGTAGAATTGCTGAGCCTCTGAGATTGGGTTTAAGGCATTTATCTCTTGGTAAATTTTCGAAAGATCTTCGGTGCTGCGTGCTCGGTAATATTGACCACCAGTCATTTCAGCTATTTTTATCAATGCGCCTTCGTCTAAATCTTGCGAGGGGTTTATCTTACGTGCGCCAAATAAAGTTTGTTGATAAAGCTCGTCGGCACCCACACCAATGGTGTAAATCACCACTTGATTCTTGGCTGCCATTTCTGCCGCTTGCATTGGATCAACCGAGCCGGAAGTATTTTGGCCATCGGTAAGTAGAATAAGGATCCGCTGTTCTGCTGGGTGGTTCATTAATTGTTTAATGCCTAGACCAATGCCTTCACCAATCGCGGTTCTGTCGCCAACTAAACCGTGTACTAGCTCTTTTACTTGAATTAGCAAACTGTCTAAATCAAAGCTTAGTGGGCTGGCTAAATAGGCATGGTCGGCAAATAAAATCATGCCTAAACGGTCGCCGCGACGTTGTTCAATAAATTCGCTGAGCAAAAACTTAAGGGCTGTTAGTCGGTCAACGGCTTCACCATCAAGTTGCATATCTTTGATTTGCATACTGCCCGACATATCAACTGATAATAATAAATCGCGGCCTTGCTCATTTAAGCCTTGCACTTCATCATCTAGCCATACTGGACGCGCTAATGCAGTAATGCACAAAATCCAAACTAACCATTTAAGGCCAATTTTTAGTGGGCTATTGGTTTTTTCCAAAGCAGCTTGTTGTTGGGTAAAAGGCAAGCTGCTGTTTAACAAGACTTCGCTTTGTTGTTGCTTGGCTTGGCTGAATTTTTCTACCAGCCAAAGCACAGGAATAAGCACAAATACGTAAGGCCAGACAAACTCAAACATCGCTGCCTCCCTTATTTTTGCCGTTCAACTGTTGTTTGGTGTTTTGCTGATGCCTGCCAAAGCCAAATAAGCTGGCCATATTTAGCGGCGGTCTTAGCTGTTTAATCCACTGTTCGCCAAGTTGAATACATTGCTGGGCAGAATCCGATGGGGTAGCTGAGTACAAGGCTTGCTGCCAAGCATCTTCTAGCTCCGAGAATGCAGCTTGGTTTTTTCGTGAAGTACTGTCTAAAAAGGCTAACCACGCTTGACCATTTAGCGAAGCGACTTGTTGGCGCGGGTAATAGCTCAAGGCCAAGCGCTTCATTAATACGTTGAGCTCTGCCAAGGTGGCTGGTTGTTGCTTGAGCTTAAGTAATGCTTCACGTCGCGGTTTATCTAAATACCAAAAACGCCAAGCTGCAAATAGCAGCAAGCTAAGTGAAAGTATGACCAGTACACCAAGTAGCCACCAACCAATGGCGGGTAGGCCGGTTTCATAAGTTGTGGGTAAAATGATGTCTTTTAAATTAACTAGAGGATTAGTTTGCTCAGGCATAGTCCTGCCACTCTAAGGCTGTTGAAAAATGCTGATGAGGAATGCGAGCTTGTTGCAGCATTTGCTCAATCTGTTGTTGGCGCTGATTGGCCAAACGTTTAAATTGCTGCCTAAATGCTTTGTTATCTGGCTGCAAATATCCCTCGCTATTGCCGTTGCTTACTTGCAGTTGCATTGCGGTATGCGCTTTGGGCAGTTGTTGCTCCAAAGGATCGCTAATTTGCCAAGCAAACACTTGGTTATGGCTAGCTAAGCGCTGTAAATGCAAGGAGGCTGCTTTGTCAAAATGGTAAAAGTCGCTAATTAAATGCACTTGGTAGCCGGTTTTTACTAACTGACATAAAGTCTCAAGATTGTGAGTTGGCGATGGGTCTTGCAGTTGCTGCTCACTTAAGGCTGCAAATTGTTGATTGTGCACATCAACGATGCTTTGTAGCTGGGCTAACCAATGGGTTTTACTGGCTGCTGGTTTTTGGTTGTGCGCTTGCTCACCTAAATGCAGAGTTAAGGCCACGCGCTCACCCAGTTGTTGAGCATTCCAACCTAAACAGGCCGCCAGCTCACTCGCGAATACCGACTTAAGTTTGTCACCGCTGCCAAAATACATGGAGTGTGATAAATCAAGAAAGATAAACACCGGATGCTCGCGGTCTTCTCTAAACAACTTGGTATGAGTTTTACCGGTACGCGCAGTTACCCGCCAGTCGATGCAACGAATGTCATCTCCTGGTTGATAATGACGCACTTCGTCAAACTCCATGCCTCGCCCACGAACTTTGCTTAAGCGATTTCCATGACGGCTACTACTCACTTGACGCCAAGGAGGCATGTTTAAATGAATAGCACGCGCTTCAATCAACTGTTCAATCTGTAAACTTACCGGCGATTGGCGACTAATGGTATCCATTAGGCAAAAGCCACCAATTCAAGTAAACGTTGGATAACCGCATCGGCTTGAATCCCTTTGGCTTGTGCTTGGTAGCTAAGCAATAAGCGATGGCGTAATACCGGATAAGCCAATTGTTGGATATCTTCTGGGCTAACAAAGTCTCGACCATCAAGCCAAGCTTTGGCGCGAGCGGCACGGGCTAATGAAATGCTGGCACGTGGGCTTGCACCAAACTCTAACCACTGACTAAATTCGTCGGTGTAGCGCTCTGGTTGGCGAGTAGCTACCACTAAATCAACGATATATTGGTTAAGCTGAGGTGCGATGTGAACTTCCATAATCGCTCGGCGCAGGGCAAATAATTTTTGTTGAGTGAGCGGTTCTGGCTGACGTAAGTGCACTTGTTTGGCTTCACGTTCAGTAAGCTGCAGAATTTTGAGTTCGTTTTCTGCATCAGGGTAGTTCAAACACAGCTTGAACATAAAGCGGTCTAGTTGCGCTTCTGGAAGTGGGTAAGTACCTTCTTGCTCAATCGGGTTTTGCGTGGCCATTACCATAAAGAGCTTGGGTAGCTGGTAACTTTTACTGCCTACGGTGATTTGCTGCTCGGCCATGGCTTCCAGTAAAGCCGATTGCACTTTAGCAGGGGCACGGTTAATTTCGTCCGCCAATACTAAGTTGTGAAAAATAGGCCCTTTCTGAAAGCTAAAGCTGGCAGTCTCTGGGTGAAACACATCGGTACCGGTTAAATCTGCAGGCAATAAGTCTGGGGTGAACTGGACTCGATGAAAATCACCTTCTATACATTCCGATAGTGCTTTTACCGCTCGGGTCTTAGCAAGGCCTGGAGGTCCCTCTACTAATATGTGCCCGTCGGCCAATAAAGCGATAAGTAATTGATTAATAAATTCAGTTTGGCCAACTATGCTTTGGTTAAGGTAATCTCTAATGGCCGATAGTGTGTTGTTACTCATTTGATCCTCTGAATTGTTCATCGCATGCGGATGATAAAACACTCTTCTGTTAGGCTCAAAAAATTTCCTTTAAATTTGACGGCTTACTACTAGTTTTAATCGCTTGTTTGAATTATGTGAAGAAATGGTTAATATAAAGCTTATGAGGTCTGACCTCTTAACTCGTTAAGGATAAATTGAATGCACCAACAACAATCTTTACAAACGGCGAATGGCGCACGCATAGCAGTAGTTGCGGGTTTGCGTACGCCATTTGCGCGTCAAGCTACAGCCTATCATGATGTTCCAGCAGTAGACCTTGGGAAAATGGTGGTTAATGAATTAATTAAGCGTGTAGATCTAGACGTGAGAGAAATTCAACAACTGGTATTTGGTCAAGTGGTACAAATGCCTGCAGCGCCAAACATTGCCCGTGAAATTGTTTTGGGTACTCCACTAGATGTATCTACCGATGCTTATAGTGTGTCTAGGGCTTGTGCTACTAGCTTTCAGGCAACGGTTAACGTGGTTGAGTCTATAATGGCTGGCACAATTGATTGTGGTATTGCTGGTGGTGCTGATTCATCTTCAGTGTTACCTATTGGAGTGAGCAAAAAGTTAGCTCGCAGTTTACTTGAGCTATCTAAAGCCCGCAGTGCGGGGCAGCGTTGGAATATTATTAAAAAGCTAAGAATTAAAGACTTAGCGCCAGTTCCCCCAGCAGTTGCTGAGTACTCAACCGGTATTTCCATGGGGCAAACCGCTGAGCAAATGGCCAAAACGCATGGCATTAAACGCGCCGACCAAGACAAGTTAGCTGCACGTTCACACCGCTTAGCGCATCAAGCTTGGGAAGAAGGCAAGTTGGACGATGAAGTAATGACCGCTTACCCAGAGCCTTATAAAACCTTTATCAACCGTGACAATAACGTGCGCGGTGACTCAAGTGAAGAGAAACTGGCCAAATTGAAACCGGTATTCGACCGCAAGCATGGTTCGGTAACTGCCGCTAACGCAACACCGCTTACCGATGGTGCCGCCGCGGTGTTGCTGATGCGAGAAGACAAAGCCAAAGAGCAAGGTTTACCTATTCTAGGTTACATCAAGAGTTATGCCTTTGCTGGCATCGACGTGTGGGAAGACATGTTAATGGGGCCTTCTTACGCCACCCCAATTGCTTTAGACCGCGCAGGTATTGGTTTGCAAGACTTGGACTTAATTGAAATGCACGAAGCCTTTGCAGCTCAAACGCTAGCGAACGTTAAAATGTTTGCCAGTGACGAATTTGCTAAGTCTATTGGTCGAGATAAAGCCTTGGGTGAAATTGACATGGAGAAGTTTAACGTAATGGGTAGCTCAATTGCTTATGGTCACCCCTTTGCCGCCACTGGTGCGCGAATGATTACGCAAATGCTTAACGAGCTTCGTCGTCGCGGTGGTGGTTTAGGTTTAACCACTGCTTGTGCGGCAGGTGGTTTGGGCGCGGCAATGGTTTTGGAGGTTGAATAATGGAACAGCAAACTTTCACCTTAACGATTGAAGAGAATATTGCGCTGTTAAAAATTGATGTACATGGTGAAACCATGAACACCTTAAAAGCCGAATTTGGCCCCGAGCTGGATGCCATATTGGATGACCTAGCTTCTCAGTCTCAACTTACCGGTATGGTGGTGTACAGCGGAAAGGCTGATTCGTTTATCGCCGGCGCTGATATTGGCATGTTGGACAGCTGTGATACCGCCGCCGATGCGCAAAAGCTTTCACAAGACGGACACAAAGTTTTTGCACGCTTAGCTAAGCTACCGTTTCCGGTCATTGCTGCTATTCATGGACCGTGCTTAGGCGGTGGTTTAGAAGTGGCCTTAGCTTGTGATTATCGAGTATGTAGTAACGATGATAAAACCAGCCTAGGCTTGCCTGAAGTGCAACTTGGTCTATTACCCGGTGGCGGTGGAACTCAACGCTTGCCTAAGCTTGTGGGTATTCAAAAAGCCTTAGAGATGATGCTTACTGGCAAACAGTTACGCCCCAAGCAAGCCCTTAAAAGTGGCTTAGTGGATGAAATGGTACCCAACAGCGTACTGCTAGATGTTGCCAAGAAATATGCAGGTAAAGCTAAACGTAAACCAAAACCTAAACTAAGTACCATTTCAAAGTTACTGGAAGGTAACCCGCTTGGTCGTAATGTGTTGTTTTCTCAGGTAACTAAGCAAACCATGAGCAAAACACGTGGCAATTACCCAGCGCCTAACGAGATCATTGCTTGTGTTAAAGCTGGGATTGAGAAAAACACCGAGGCCGCTTATCAAGAAGAAGCCAAACGTTTTGCCGACTTAGTGAAAAGCCCTGAGTCAGCAGCGTTGCGCGGCTTGTTTTTTGCGTCGAATGAACTGAAAAAAGAAAGCTTGTTTGAAGGCGTGTCGCCACAAAAAATTAATCAAGTTGCTGTTTTAGGTGGCGGTTTAATGGGAGCGGGCATTGCTTTTGTGTCGGCGACCAAAGCTAAAGCACAAGTTCGTATTAAAGATATTAGCGAAAAAGGTGTGTTAGGCGGCCTAAATTACGCTTATAAGTTGTTAGATAAAAAGCGTAAACGCCGGTTTATTACCAATGCCCAGCTGCAGCAGCAAATGAACAACATTACCGGCGGAACAGATTTTGTTGGCATGCAAAATAGCCAAATTGTGGTGGAAGCAGTATTTGAAGATTTAGCGCTTAAGCAACAAATGGTGGCTGATATTGAAGCCAATTGTAATCAAAAAACGATTTTTGCCAGCAATACCTCTTCATTGCCTATTGGGCAAATAGCGGCTAAAGCTGAGCGTCCAGAACAAGTGATTGGCTTGCATTACTTTAGTCCAGTAGAAAAAATGCCTTTGGCTGAAATTATTCCGCATGCTGGCACTAATGAGCAAACCATTGCCGATACGGTAGAGTTTGCTCGTAAGCAAGGTAAAACTGCAATTGTAGTGAAAGATGGCGCAGGCTTTTACGTAAACCGTATTCTTGCGCCTTACATGAATGAAGCCGCCATGTTGTTGCTAGAAGGGCAGAGCATTGAACATTTAGATAAAACGCTACTAGATTATGGCTTCCCGGTTGGCCCAATGACCTTGCTTGACGAAGTAGGCATTGATGTAGGTTCTAAAATTGCGCCGATTCTTGAAGCTGAGCTAGGTGAGCGTTTTAAAGCGCCAGATGCATTTGCCAAACTTATCGACGATAAGCGCTTAGGTAAGAAAAACGGTCGAGGTTTCTATCTCTACGGCAAAGGTAAAAAAGCCAAAGCCAAGCAAGTTGACGAAAAGGTGTACTCAGTTTTGGGTGTTAAACCGAAAACCTCACTTGATGCAGCTACCCTGTCTAAGCGTTGTGTTTACATGATGCTTAATGAAGCTGCGCGCTGTTTAGATGAAGGGGTTATACGCAGTGCTCGAGATGGTGATTTAGGTGCTATTTTCGGTATTGGTTTCCCACCTTTCTTAGGTGGACCATTCCGCGCTATGGATAGCATTGGTATTGCTAACTTGGTGAAAGAGCTTCAAGCGATGGAATCAAGCTACGGTGAACGTTTTAAACCTTGCGAAGCCTTGGTTGCAATGGCTGATAAAGGCCAAAGCTATTACCCTTAAATTGTAAAGCAAGCATAACAAAAGCCAAGGTGAATAATTCGCCTTGGCTTTAGTGTAATTAAGACATTTCTGTTAACATCTCCACCCTGTCTGTATTAGAGCGAGTAGTATGTTTTTCGTTTTGTTGTTGTCAGTCTGTTTTGGGCTATTTTTCTACGTGGAAGCTATTAAGTTTTCTTTGCCGCGATGGCGTTGGACATTGGTGGGCTTATTGTTTGGGCCACTGTGTATGCCACTGCTCTGGACGCATCAAAAGCTTAACGTAAAGCGCAGCCAAGGTTTTAACGATAGCCGAATGAAGGCTTAATTCAGCCTTCACTGTTTATAGTTTTTCATCTCTTTTAGTTATAGCAATAAATTGCTGAATCACTCTGAAACTCACTACGGCTTTTAACTATTCGCACTGTCTCTAAATGGTGGGTATTTAAAGGCTCTGCTTGCTGCTCATTTGCTCCATGGTTGTATACGATAACTCGGTCTCGCTGCTTGCTTTTTAAGCTCATCATAAACCGGACAAGGTCAACGCGCTCAAGTCGTTCAATGCATTCCGCTGCTCGTTGGCGCTGATTAAAGGTCAAATCCTTGTTGCCGATGCTTACCCAAAAACGTTGAGCACGGGTTCGCATATTGCTTTCGCGCTCTAGTATTTGGGCAATTAGCCCTTGTTTACTTTGCTGCCATTGCGCGTCACTTAGCTCAAACATCAGCACCGGGAACTCATCCAAAAAGTCGTTAATGGCGTCGAGCAGTGTTTGCGGTTGCCCATGTGGTGATTGCACATAGAAAATAATGCCGGGGTGGCGATTAAGCGGCAAGTTGCCGGTTCCCACAATGTATCCTAGCTGCTGCTTGGTGCGTAACTCATTAAAGAAGGTTGAGGTCATAATGTGGTTACTTAAGGTAAATAAAGCAATGCTCTCGGGGCTTAAGTCTCGGCTTTGATAATAAATCATTAGCGCCGAATCATTTTGCTGACAATCAATTTCGTATAACAAGCTTCCTTGATCTTTAATGCTAATGAGCTTTCTAGGTGTTTCCTTTGATGGGCTGGTATTAGGAGATATTTCTTGCTGAATAAACTCACCCAGATCTTCAATTGTTGGTTCCGACCAATTGCCGTAAGCCAACATTTCTATATGAATATTTTGATAAAGCTTGGCCACAAATTCCGGCAGCTCTTCTAATTGAACATCTTCTAGCTCTTTGAGTAAGGCGCTAGGCGGTGGGTTGTTAGGTTGCAACAACGAGGTTAGCTCACTAAACAGTCGCGAAATAGGCTTAACTTGCATCTGGTTTTGCCAGTGCTTTGCTAACTGCTGTTTAATTATTCCAAAGCGCTTACGCTCAAAATGACCAAATAAGCGGTTATTCATGATCATCTTGAGTAGCAAGATTTGTTTGTCACTAAATCCAGATAGGTGCAAGGTGTAGCCGCCTTGATGGGCATAAAGCTGGTAAGACATGCCAGCAATCTCGGCTTGGTAAGTCATCTCGCTGAGATGATCTAGCATCAATTCTACCATTAAGCGCGTGCAGACAATGTTGCGAACCGAAGCGACAGCATGTTGTGAATCAACTGACACATACAAATGCCCTTTGGGGACTTTAAATTCCGGCTCGTTGCTAAACCATAAGCGAAAGCCTGGTTTATCAAACAGCAATCTAGGTTCTGCTTCTTGTTCTTGTGGCTCAACCAAAGGCGATTGGTTAAAAGACAAAAATGGATTGCTGGCCGGTAGTTGCAAACTTTCTAATTCACCTGGTGATTGCCAGCGTTTAATGCGCTCAGGTTCAATGTGTTTTACTGAATAGGGAGTGTGGTACCACTTAGCTATTTTATCTCCCTTTACATTGGGCGATACCAAAGTAATCCGCATTTTCTCAGGGACAATTTGTTTTAAGCATTGCGAGATAAGTGCTTGGTCGTAGTTTTCCATGGCGTAATCGCCATAGATAACATCGTCTGGGGGATAGTGCTGTAAGTTAATGGCTAAGTGAGAAACTAAGTCGATAGCCCGTGATTTTTCTTGATAGAGGAAGGCCCGCTCAAATACTTGCTGTTTTTCGCTGTAGCGCCAAGCTTGTAAACCATGTTGGCGAATCATTTCCAAGTAACTGAAGCTCGCATCAATGATTGAATCAATACAGTTTAAGCCTTCGTCGGTTAAGGAGTAGCTAATGCAAAAATCTTTAAAATTACTACCACTGACTCCGCCACCTGCCGCCATGGAGTTAATTAAACCAGCATGACGCAATAGAGCGACTAAGCTGCCAGGCCCTTCATAACCCAAAATATGCGCAATATAAGTGAGAGGCTTTTGTCGATAAAGCGAATCCATATCGCCAAAGCCAAAAGATAAACTGAGCTTTTTAAGATCTTTAACCGGCTGAATATGAGTTTCTAATGCCAGGTGTTGAGGCAAATAAAAGGGGGCTATTTTAGGCTTATTGACAGCAACCTTTGGAACTGCGGAAAAGAGTTGCCGGACATGGGCTTCATTTTGGTCAAGCCTGTGTGGGCTAAGCACTGCTAGCGACATTAAATCGGCCGAGTAATGCTGTTGATAAAAGGCGATTAGGTCGTCTCTAATCGATGTTTCACCATCGCTAAGGGTATCTAAGCTACCAACAGAAAACTGGCTAAAGGGGTGGTCTGGGTTTACCGTTTCTTTATGCACTTGGTAAATGCGGCGTACATCGTCTTTTATCTTTAGTTGGTATTCAGAGTTAACCGCTTGTCGTTCACGCTCAACCAGCTCTGGGTTAAAACACGGGCAGATGAAAAACTGGCTAAAGCGGTCAAGCGCTTCGTCAAACCAATCGTTATCAATATCAAAATAGTAATTGGTGTGTTCGGTGCCTGTCCAGGCGTTATTGCTACCGCCATGGCGGTTTATGAAACTTTGGTATTCACCTGCTTTAGGATAAGAGTCTGTTCCCAAAAAAAGCATGTGCTCTAAAAAGTGAGCTAAACCTTCACGATTTTTGGGATCGTTAAAGTGGCCAATATTTACTGCCAGAGAGGCAGCAGACTTTTGCGCTGTTTCATCTTGAACTAACAAGACTTTAAGACCATTGTCTAAAGTTATGTAACGATATTGTTTTGGATCGTTAGGGCTAGTGCGCAAGGCAACATTCCTTGTTTATGGTGATAGTATGATTATCAGTCGCTTAACTTGGTCTTGCAAACTCTGATGGATGTTTTGTGGCATATCAATTAAATTAGCAGCCAAAATTAGTAAGCTAATACGTTTAACACGTCTCAATTAATTAAGAAGAGCCCTTTTATGCAAGTATTTATCATGCGTCATGGTGAAGCCGAAATGTTCGCTGCTAGCGATAGCGAGCGAGCACTAAACCAATCTGGCTTAAATGAAGTAGGTAAAATGGGGGCGTATCTAGCGGATAAACTACCACAATTAGATTATGTATTAGTGAGCCCATATTTGCGTGCACAGCAAACATGGCAGCGCTTAGCTAAAAGCTTACCGGAAGCGGTTAAAGTGATCGAACTAAACGAGCTAACGCCCTCTGGTGATGAAGTAGCCGTGGTGAGCTTAATTAACGAACTTGCTTTAGAGCAACCACAAGGTAATTTACTAGTGGTATCACATTTGCCGTTAGTGGGCTTTATTGTTGAAGGCCTAGTGGCTGAAGCTGGTGCTCCATTGTTTAGTACTGCGGCTGTTGCTGAGTTGCAAGTAGGGCAAGAAAACCGCTTTATCTCACTGCAACACCCAATAAGCTTGTAGTAAAACGAACTTATCAACCGGTTAGCTGTTTACTGTTGGTGTATTGCTCTAAATCTCAAAGGTTCCCAGTTTTTTGTGCTTTTGAGATCTTCTTCGCGGAACAGTGAATTGCTGCCGATTTCCTTAGAATTCGCCAATATCTCCTAGTAGTATTCGTTTTGTCAAAACAGCAGTGGACATAATGAATGAAAATATTTTCCCGTTATTCTCCAGTTAAAATTGCCCGTTACGTTAAAGCGTTTTTTAAAGGACGCTTGTATATTCAAGGACGAGGGGCATACGAGTTTAAAAATGGTAAATTAGAAACTTTGGCAAATCACAAAACCACTAAGCACCGGCAAACAGTGGCAGAAGTGAACCAACACATCGACGAATTTAAGAATAAAGCCGCTTAATAATAGGCTTTGTTTAGAAAGTAGAAACCACTCTTCGGAGTGGTTTTTTAGTTTGGAGAGCTAATTAACACCAACAGCGCACTAGAACCGCCGTGTACTTTGGGGGCTTGGTGAAACGCTAAGACCTGAGGATGTTGTGCCAGCCATTGAGGCACCTTAGCTTTTAGAATTTGCTGGCCGTGACCATGCATAATCGAGGCAACATGATAATGCTGCTGTTTGCATTCAACAATTAAGGCCGCTATCTCCTGTTTAGCTTGTAGCTGAGTAAGGCCATGTAAATCCAGCATAATTTCTGGCGAATAATCACCGCGCCTTAGTTTTTTTAGTTCATAGGGGTCACATTCATCACTTTGCCAGCGCATTGGCCCTTCGTCTGGTAGCAAAGGGTGATACTCATCAGAAAAGAAGAATTGGCTATTATTTAACGCCGCACGTTGCTGTTTTTCCCTTTGTTGGCTTTTTTGCTTGATTCGAGTGGGCTCAAGACTTATTTTATCTTGTTTTATCTGGCGAACGCCTTTGAGCGCTTCTTTGAAAGCAGCGAAATCTTCGTCAGTTGGTTTTTTCATCTTTTATTATCAGTTGTGCCTGAAGCCATATAGTGGGTGATTGTACTTAATCTGGAGGCCAAATTGGAAAAGATATTTATCGAAGAAGCAATCGATGAGTTACATACTATTCAAGATATGATCCGCTGGGCGGTGAGTCGATTTAATGCTTCTGGCGTTTTCTATGGTCATGGAACTGACAACGCTTGGGACGAAGCGGTGCAACTCATTTTGCCTAGTCTTCATTTACCTTTGGATGTTGATCCAGAGGTAAGGCACGCGCGTTTAACTCGTCAAGAACGCAGTTTATTGGTTGAGCTGGTGGTTAAGCGTGTTCAAGAACGCTTACCTGTGGCTTACTTAACCAATAAAGCATGGTTTGCAGGTTTAGAGTTTTACGTGGACGAAAGAGTACTTGTGCCTCGTTCTCCGTTTGCCGAACTTATTGAAACCCAATTCTCGCCGTGGTTGGTAGAAGAGCCTAAGCGGATATTAGACTTATGCACGGGTAGCGCTTGTATAGCTATTGGCTGTGCTTATGCTTTCCCCGAAGCAGAAGTAGACGCGGTTGATATTTCGGAAGATGCCCTAGCAGTAGCCGAGATTAATATTCAAGGGCATGGCTTAGAGCAACAAGTTACGCCTATTTTGTCTGATGGCTTAAATGAGTTGAAAGGGCATACTTATGATCTTATTGTCAGCAATCCGCCTTATGTTGATGCTGAAGACATGAGCAACTTGCCACATGAGTTTATGCATGAACCTGAGTTAGGTTTGGCATCGGGTTTTGATGGCTTAGAGTTAACTAAAAAGATTTTGGCTGATGCCGCAGATCACTTAACTCCAAATGGTTTGTTAATTGTAGAAATTGGCAATAGCCAAGTGCATATGCAGCAACAGTTTCCCGATGTTCCGTTTACATGGATAGAGTTTACCAACGGCGGGCACGGAGTATTTATTATTAGCCGCGAGCAATTGCTTGCTTGCCGCTCGCAATTTGAACAGTAAGGATAGAATTAATGGCAGGAAACAGCATTGGCCAGCTCTTTCGCGTAACAACCTTTGGTGAAAGCCACGGTGTTGCACTGGGTTGTATTATTGATGGGTGTCCACCGGGACTAGAAATTAACGAAGCAATGATTCAAAAAGATTTGGATCGTCGTAGACCGGGTACATCACGCTATACCACCCAGCGTCGTGAACCTGACCAAGTTAAAATTCTTGCAGGTGTATTTGAAGGAAAGACTACCGGTACCTCGATTGGCTTAATGATTGAGAACACCGATCAGCGTTCTAAAGATTACTCCAATATTAAAGATATGTTCCGCCCTGGCCATGCAGACTATACCTATCATCAAAAGTACGGTACCCGAGATTACCGCGGTGGTGGTCGCTCTTCTGCGCGTGAAACCGCGATGCGGGTAGCGGCGGGTGTAATCGCTAAAGAATATTTGAAGCAACATCACGGTGTAGAGATCCACGGTTACTTAAGTGAACTGGGCCCAGTAAAAGCTGAGAATATCGACTTTTCTCAAATTGAGCAGAACCCGTTTTTCTTTCCAGACGAAAGCAAGTTGGAAGAGCTTGATGAGTTTATGCGAGCGCTAAAAAAAGAAGGTGACTCAATTGGCGCGCGTTTAAGTATTGTTGCTAAGCAAGTTCCAGTTGGCTTAGGTGAGCCAGTATTTGATCGTTTAGATGCTGATATTGCGCATGCACTCATGGGCATTAATGCAGTTAAAGCGGTAGAAATTGGTGACGGCTTTGCGGTAGTTAACCAACGTGGTAGTGAGCACCGCGATGAAATGACCCCTGAAGGCTTTAGTTCTAACCATGCCGGTGGTGTGTTGGGGGGCATTTCGTCAGGTCAAGATGTGGTAGCTCACATTGCCCTAAAGCCCACTTCAAGTATTACTGTACCTGGGCAAACTATTGATAAATATGGCAAGCCGGTAGAAGTTGTGACCAAAGGACGCCACGATCCATGTGTTGGTATTCGCGCGGTACCGATTGCTGAAGCGATGTTAGCGATTGTGTTAATGGATCATTGTTTACGCCAGCGCGGCCAAAACGGCGCTGTAGCGACAGAAACCCCGATCCTGCGTTAGGCATAAAGCTTTTAATAGTAAGCCCTTAAATGTTGCATTTAGGGGCTTTTTTATAGCATAGCGAGAAGTAGAGAATAGCGATGCTGGATGACGTAAAGCAGCTTATTTTACTGTTTAATGAAACCTTTGCTGATTTTAATACTGAGCTAGTTGCTGGAGAGGATGAACCGATTTATCTGCCAGCAGGTGAAGATAGGGTTAAGCACCAAATAGTGTTTGCTCATGGTTTTTATGCCAGTGCCTTACATGAGATTGCTCATTGGTGCATAGCTGGTGAGCAGCGTCGACAGTTAGAAGATTACGGCTATTGGTATGAGGCAGATGGGCGAAACCAACAGCAGCAATTGGACTTTGAAAAAGTGGAGTATAAGCCACAAGCCGTGGAGTGTGGCTTAGCGCGTGCTGCAGGACGTACTTTTCAAGTGAGTGTTGATAACCTATCTGGCTTTCAAAGTGACCGCCATGCATTTGCTGCTGCGGTTGAGCAGCAGTATCAGCTATATTTGCAGCAAGGCTTCCCTGCAAGGGCTCAAAAATTCATGACGGTGTTAAACAAGGCAAACCAAGCATTGGTTGAGGTTGCAAATGATTAAATTGGGTTTGATTGTAAATCCCATTGCTGGTGTTGGTGGTAGCGTTGCGCTAAAAGGCTCTGATGGGGTGAGTGAACAGGCACTTGCTAAGGGTGCAACAAAGAAAGCCAACTTGCGCGCTGAACAAGCTTTGCAGGCGCTAAGCCAAGTTCAACAAGCGTTTATTATTTACACCGCGTCTGGCGAAATGGGTGAAGACTTGTGTCAAAAGCTATCGTTGCCTCATGAAGTGATTTATCAAGCTAATCAACCCTCAGATGCGCTTGATACTCAACAAGCCGCGCAGCAGCTGGCTAAGCTTGGTGTAGAGCTACTGGTGTTTGCGGGCGGAGATGGTACCGCTAGAGACGTGCTCAGTGCTGTGGGCGAGGGGACTAAGTGTTTAGGTATTCCAGCTGGTTGTAAGATTCATTCTGGCGTTTATGGTGTGACACCTGCTGCTAGTGGCATTGTTATTGAGAAGCTAGTTAAAGGCGAAATGCTAAGCCTTAAAAGCGCCGATGTAATGGATATTGATGAGCAAGCTTTTCGCCAAGGTAGAGTGCGTGCTAAGTGTTTTGGTGAGATGCTGGTGCCCGATGAATTGCGTTATGTTCAGTCGGTTAAGCAAGGTGGTATTGAATCTGAAGAGTTGGTTTTACAGGATATTGCCGCTGAAGTGATAGAGTTGTTAGAAGAAGAGCAGTTTATCGCAGGATCAGGCTCTACCGTAGCCACCATTATGCAGGAGTTATCACTGCCTAATACTCTTCTAGGAGTAGATTTGGTTAAAGATCACCAAATCGTCCAAGAGGATTTGACCGAAGCTGAGCTGATTAATAGAATAAGCAACGTAAAAACTAAGCTATTGATTACACCCATTGGTGGTCAGGGACATTTATTTGGCCGTGGCAATCAACAACTAAGCCCTGCGGTTATTCGTAAGCTTGGCCGGGAAAATATTGTAGTTGTAGCAACAAAAACTAAACTTAAATCTTTGCATGGACGCCCGTTGATTGTTGATACTGGCGATACAGAACTAGATAAGCACTTATCTGGAAGCATCAAGGTAATTACTGGTTACCGAGATTATATTATGTATCGAGTATCGAACCCTGAAAATGAGGTTACCGATGCTCAAGAATTATGTCACCCTGTTGCAGACTTACCTGAACAGCCACGACACTAATCTAAATGCTCCACCAAAACATGTTATTCAATACCTAAGTGATCATCTTGGGGTTGTTGCAACATTAACCGAATTAAGCGGTCGCCCAATGGTGCATTGCTTAAAATCACAAATGCATATTGCCTTGTTGGATGCTCACTTTGACGGTGAAACAGACGAAACTATGCAATCGCAGGTAGAGGCTTTATGGCGCGATGCTATTTCGTTTGCGGATAGTCAACAGCAAGTTTCTGCTGTAGCCTAAGTGATTAAGTGAAGAATTAAAAAAGCAAAGCTTCGGCTTTGCTTTTTTAGTTTGTTTGCCTGAGTATTAATCAGGTGTTTTATGAGCAAACAGACTGGTTTGGTTTCGACCATTGTGTTTACTTTGATATAAGGCTTGGTCGGTGTTAGCTAACCAGTCTTTAGCACTGGCGGTTTGATCATCTAGCTCTGCCACTCCCAAGCTTACTGTAAATGGAATTTCTACCCCATCTACTACTGGTTTTAAGGCCTCAATAGCGGTTCGTAAGCGTTCACAAAATATTTTGGCATGTTCTGAATCTGTATCGGTTAAAATAACGCCAAATTCTTCGCCGCCATAACGCCCTGCAATATCGGTTTTACGCATTACCTTGCGTAAGGTATCACCCACTAAAGTAATAATTTTATCGCCTGCCGGATGACCGTAGGTATCATTTACTTGTTTAAAGTGATCAATATCAAACATCACTAGAGAGCTAGGCGCGGTGTTTCGTACAAAGCGATTAAACTCCTGGTCTAATCTATCTTGCCAGTATCCTCGGTTATATAACTGAGTAAGTTTGTCGGTACGGCTTAATATCTTTAGCTCTTCATTGACCTTCTGCGCCTCAAGTTTATTCACTGCGTTATCGGTAACATCATAAATAATCAAACTAATATGGGTAACGATACCGGTTAATGAAGTAAGTGGGATAATGGTGATGTTTTGGTACATAAAATCTACCGTGCCAGTGATTGGACGATAGTTTTTAAAGGGGAATACGTGCGGCCGCTGTTCCCAGGTAGTAAATGCGCGGTTCTTCAGAAAGAACACCGAATCAATTTTGTGGCGCAGCCAATCTTCTGGAAGCTGAGGAAATAGCGAGAACAGCTTTTTACCTTGGGCTTGGTCGGGACGCAGGCCACTATGGGTTTCCATGAAATTGTTCCACACTTGTACTTGATAGTCTTTATCGAGCACTACTAGGCCGACATCGATAGTTTGTATCATGTCCAGCATCCAGTGGAACTCGTTCATTTCATTTTGATGTTGGCTCATTGGTGCTCAAATAAGTAAGAAATTTTGTTATTTAGAGTTGGCAGTGAATCTTCAGTAATCAGCAATAATAAGTCACATTGAATGTTGTGCTTTTCAATAGTGTAGTTGATTTCAATTGCCAAAGTTTTTTGCCAGCGATGGGTATTACTGTTTATTAAGTCGCCGATATTACAATGTTGTCCCAATACCACGGGGTGGCCTTGTGAAAAGCCAACATCTAGTTGGTCGGATACACCTTTTAGACAAGCACCAATAAGAATGTTGGCAATGTCCATGAGCACCTCTAGTTGCCCGTTGTCGTCTAACTCGCCTTTGTAATTCATCAACTTAGACATATCAGCAAAACTAGAATCGTGGAATAAAAGCAGTGCTTCTCCGGCGATACCTGAGCCAATAAAACCTTGGCAAACCGCCGACATTGCTTCGTTTTCTTCAACCGAAGTGAGCGCCATATGCAATTCACTGGTTTCAAGAATATTAACGTTGGGGATGGGTAAAACGATAAATGCATCGAGTAAGCGCGCTAGCAAGTCAGCAGCTCGTCCCATGGCTACGTTGGCAATCTCTTGGTAGTGGTCTCTAAAGTCGACAATTTTTGGTGAAAGCGTATCGTTGACCGGTGCCGGCATTTTATCTAAAGCGGCTAAGTCGTTTTCAAGTTCAAGCAGTTGCTGTGATTCAACAATCCCGTA
Organism: Agarivorans litoreus; assembly: GCF_019649015.1. Lineage (NCBI taxonomy): Bacteria > Pseudomonadati > Pseudomonadota > Gammaproteobacteria > Alteromonadales > Alteromonadaceae > Agarivorans > Agarivorans litoreus. The sequence goes on from NZ_BLPI01000001.1 coordinate 3,968,318, forward strand.
GGCAACCAAGATTTCGCCAATTTTAGCTTTGTTAGTAGGCTTTTTAATGAAGTCGAGGGCACCGAGTTGTTTAACCCGGGTGTAGGCCTCTGGCTGAACATCGCCAGATACCACGATAATAAGCGCCGGTAAATCGTTCTTCTGAACTTGTTCTAGTACTTCATAACCGTCCATTACAGGCATATTCAGATCAAGGAAAACTACGTCTCCTTTACCTTGACGGATCAGGTCAACCCCTTCTTGGCCATCTTTGGCGAAGCTTATCTCTACATCCCAGCCAGGTGGAAGGCTGCGGGCCATTTGTTTTCTTGCGAGGTTGGAATCATCGCAAATGAGAATTGGTAACGACATAATTTACTATTAACTCTCCTTGTATGCTGACAGTATGATGCTAAATGCCAACCTTGCTAAGTCTCAATTGATAAAAAACAGAGATTTGTATGTCGCGCTTTGAGGTGATTCACAAAAACTGTTTTGTAGTTCAGTGTAAAGATAAGTTTAGTCGAGAAGTTATTGATTATTCGTTAAAGTTTCAAACTTGTGCTGGCTGTCTGTTATGCTGCTGGGTCAAAACATAAAAATAAATCTATAAATAGCGGTAACGCTAGCAAACGGAAATGGGTTATCTAGAGGAACTAAAGTGAAACCAGCAAGATGGATCAGGCAAGGAGTAGTGGCTGTTTGTGTACTGTTTTCTGTATGCGCACAGTCTGCCTCGGTGCAAAGCAGTATAGAGTATTATGATATTAGCGCGCATGATTTAAACCAGCTACGTAATCAGCTAAAAGCGCAAGGCCCAGAAAAACAGGGCTATCGCTATAGTATTGCGGCGCAATATAGAATGAATTGGACGCCCAAGGTGCAAGTTCGCAACGACCGTTGTGAAGCCCTTAAACCAGAGCTGCAGTTAAGTGCTGATTTGGTTATGCCACGCTGGATAAGCCAAAGTAAGGCTGATTTTGCGGCTCAACAATCTTGGATCGGCTACATCGCAGCTGCTCAGCAGTACCATCAAAAAATAACCCGTTTAATTGAGCAAAGTGTTGACCGTTTTGTTCAGCAAACCCAAGGCTTAAGTGCAACCGAGTGCGACAAACTGGAAGCGTTAATAAATGCTAAGGGAAGGGCGGCACTGGCCAGTGCCCAACAAAAGGTTCGTACTTATCAGCGCCAAACACGTCATGGCGAGTCTTTAGGTTTAATAATACCTTAGCCGATAGTTTAAGTGTGAATTAGCCAAGGCTGTTGTCATGGCTAATTCAGGTAAGTGAAAAACTAACTTCTCGTTTTACACCTGTCCTAATTACACTTAATACTATCGTCGATACCTTAGTTTTAGGGGCCGATTTTTAACTAGGCGCCTGTTCCAGAAGCGGTGGGGATGCATACAATTTAAGCTGCTTTGTTTTAATGGTAAGGGCTCGTTGCATAATTGAGCAGCTAACAGCTCTGTTGCAAATGGGGCACTGCATATTCCTCTTGAACCAAAACCAATAGCAACAAATACACCACTATAACTTGGTGGAGCTACTTCTTGCCATTGTTGCTGGTACTGTTCACTAAACAATTGCTCTAAATCTGGCAATTGGCCTATCAATGGAAAATGGTCGCGCACTGCACAACGGGTTGCTGCTCGGCCTGGTATCTCAGCTAATTGCAGCTGTTCATTCCATGGTTGGGGCTGACACTTTCTAATCGCCGCTAAGTTTTCTTCTGCTTCGTTCGCTTTTAGCTCAAGGCTTAAGTCGTTACGAATGTAACTGGCACCAATGCAATGCTGTTGTTGGTTGGCAGGGGTTAAATAGCCTTCGTAACACAATACTTTACTAAGCTTACTCAATTGCGGAGTAGTATCGATATGGCTAACTTGTCCGCGCACTGGGGTAATGGGTAGCTGCTCCGCTTGGGGCAATGTCAATAGATGGTGAGAATGGCAGAAAACGACATTGTTGTGTTGTTTTACCTGCGAGCCAAAATGTAGGCTACAGTGTTGGCTTTCACGTTCAAATTGGGTTAACTCATGTCCGTAGTAAATACTTAACAGGCCCGATTGCTTCGCTGCTTTTAGAATGGTTTGCACACATTGTTTTGCATTCACCCAGCCTGCGTGGGGGTAAAATAAAGCCTCATTATCTAAGCTCACTCCTGCGAGCTCGCTGGCGGTAGACTTATCTACCGAGTAAACCAAATTTTTCGGGTAGCCAGCTTGAGCAATATTGAGATTTTTTGCTTGAGATTTTTCGTTATAACCCAGTTGCAATAAGCCACAGTAATCGTGTTCTACTTCTAGTTGCTGTTGTGCCAATTGCGCCAACACTTGATGATGATAATTAAAGGCATGCTGAAAAAACTCACTAACGTGAGGTTGGTTCGGGCTAAGTAAAGGATACACCGCACCCTGTCTATTGCCGGAGGCTTCTAAAGCAGCAGCACTGTTTCTTTCATATAAACTAACTTTTATTCCACGCTTAACTAAAGCATAAGCAAGGCTAACACCAGCAATACCCGCGCCGATAATTGCGATGTCTTCTCCTGCTTTAATCCCATGGCGTCTATATAGTCGGGAGTTTAGGCTTTGTGGTGTAGAGTGTTGTTTAAAACGACCCACTAACATGTCACGCTTTCGTCCAAAGCCTTTAGCTTTTTGCGTATCAAAGCCTACTTCAATTAAACCTCTTCTCACAAAGCCTGCTGCGGTAAAGGTGGCTAAGGAAGCGTCATCAGCCGAGAGTACAGCCATGCCCTCGAATAATTTTTGTGTCCACATGTCAGGATTTTTGCTGGGAGCGAAGCCATCCAAAAACCAAGAGTTAACCAAGCCTCCGCTGATGTTTGGGACTTCTGGCAGGTTGTGGTGCACATCGCCGATCCAAATATCTAAGGTAATGGGGACTGGATGTTGAAAGGCAATTCGATGACATCCTGGCGTCATAATTTGAGGGTAGAATGCAATTAGCTGTTCACTGAAGTTTTTAAGCTCAGGCCATTGTATTAAGGCTTGGCTTAGATCATTTAGTGATAAAGGGTGCTTTTCAAAGCTAATAAAATGTAGTCGAGTTAACGCCGTATCGGGGTTTGTTTCGAGAAATTGTTGGTAATGCTGCCATGCTGCCAAAAAGTTTAAGCCAGTGCCAAAGCCGGTCTCGGCAATAACGTAGCTAGGGCTTTGATGGTTTTTCCAGCGCTCAGTGAGTTGATTTTGTTCAATAAAAACGTAACGACTTTCGGCCAAACCATTGTCTACAGAAAAATAGACATCGTCGTAATCGGTAGCCACAGGGGTACCTTCAGGATTCCAATGAATTGTGGCTGTTGTGGTGTTATTCACATTATCCGATGAAGACAAAACTTTACCTCGAGTTTTACTAGAAAATTTAAGCGTACACGTGTACTCTCATCCGACCAGATTAGGCTGCAAAATCGGTAACATAGCAGCAAATACAACCCGTGAGACCATCTGATGAAAAGAGCAGTTATCACCGGGCTAGGCATTATATCTAGTATCGGTAACAATAAAGAAGAAGTATTAGCATCCTTACAAGCAGGTAAATCGGGAATTACCCATTCGCCTGAGTTTGCCGAGCAAAACTTACGTAGCCAAGTATGGGGTGATTTGAAAATTAACCCTGCTGAGCATGTTGATCGCAAAACCATGCGTTTCATGGGAGACGCTGCAGCATTTTCTTACCTTTCAATGCAACAAGCTATAGAAGATGCCAAGCTCGCTGAAGATCTAGTATCAAACGAGCGCACAGGTTTAGTTGTTGGCTCTGGCGGTGCGTCGTCTAAAAACCAAGTGGAAGCGGCTGATATTTTGCGCACTAAAGGTGTACGCCGTGTTGGTCCTTACATGGTGCCTAGAACCATGTCGAGCACCACTTCAGCTTGCTTAGCGACACCGTTCAAAATCAAAGGCGTAAACTATTCAATTAGCAGTGCTTGTGCAACCAGTGCTCACTGTATTGGCCATGCTTTAGAGCTTATTCAATTAGGCAAACAAGATGTTGTTTTTGCTGGTGGTGGTGAAGAGCTTCACTGGACCTTAGCGATGGAATTTGACGCTATGGGCGCCTTGTCAACTAAATACAATGACACTCCAGAATTGGCATCACGTACTTATGATGCAGACAGAGATGGCTTTGTTATCTCTGGCGGCGGCGGCATGGTTGTAGTTGAAGAACTTGAGCATGCGCTTGCACGTGGTGCCAAAATCTATGGTGAAATCGTAGGCTACGGTGCAACGTCTGATGGTTACGACATGGTAGCTCCTTCTGGTGAAGGCGCGGTGCGTTGTATGCGTCAAGCTATGCAAGGGCTAGAAGGCGACATCGATTACGTAAATACTCATGGTACTTCAACGCCGGTAGGCGATGTGAAAGAGTTAGGCGCTATTCAAGAAGTGTTTGGTGGAAACAGCCCATTAATTAGTGCAACTAAAGCGATGACTGGTCACGCATTAGGCGCGGCAGGTGTTCACGAAGCTATTTACTCCTTGCTGATGATGGAAAATGACTTTGTTGCACCAAGCATTAACATCAATACCTTGGATGAAAAAGCAGAAGGCTTGAACATTGTGGCTAATGAAGCCAAGAGCGCGAAGTTAAATCGTGTAATGTCTAACAGCTTTGGTTTTGGTGGTACTAACGCTACGCTTGTAATCGAACGTTTCCAAGGCTAAATCAATTTTGTTTGAAAAAAGCTGCCTTTAGGCAGCTTTTTTTTTATCGAATTTATAACGCGTGTTAAGATTGCCCACCTCAAAAATTAGGTAGCCTCCAATAGCATACGCAATGAAGATAGTTGTCGACGAAAATATCCCCTTTGCTCAACAAATTTTAAGCCAACATGGTGAAGTTGTGGCTGTAGATGGCCGAACTATGCAGCCGCAGCAGTTAGTTGATGCTGACGCCTTATTAGTTCGCTCAGTGACCAAGGTTAATCAGCAGCTACTTTCTCAAGCTAACAAATTAAAGTTTGTTGGCACCGCCACCATTGGCACCGAACATGTAGAGCAAAACTACTTAGTAGAGCGAGGCATTGCTTTTGCCAGCGCTCCCGGCTGCAATGCAATTGCTGTAGGGGAGTATGTAGCTACCGCTTTGTTAGCTGCCACAGATTATCGCCAGCAATCACTAGCTGGAAAAACCATTGCAATTGTTGGTGCCGGAAATACCGGTTCACAAGTGGCAAAGCGTGCTGCAGCTATAGGTATGCAAGTAATGCTTTATGATCCACCACTTGCTGAGCATGGGAAATTAACTGAGTCAGTAAGCTTTGAACAGGTACTTGGTGCAGACGTTATTAGTTTACATGTACCATCTATTGCTTCAGGTCGGCACCCCACGTATCACCTATTTAATCAGCAGGTACTAAGCAAACTCACACCAGAACAGATTTTGGTTAATGCCTGCCGTGGAGAAGTCATAGATAATCAAGCCTTGCTAGAAATTGCAGCGCAAGGGCAATCACCGCTATTAGTATTAGACGTATGGGAAGGTGAACCCACTATACTTGAGCCGCTAGTGAAGTATGCCTTTATTGCCACTCCGCATATTGCTGGTTATAGCTTAGAAGGGAAAATGCGTGGCACCAGTATGGTGTATCAAGCCATGTGCCAAGCATTAAAGATTGAAGCTAACGATTTAAGTGAGCAGCTATTACCCGAGCCTGAGTTTTCGCAAATCTCCCTCAAAGGAGAGTTAAGTGATTCTCAGCTAACAAAACTGACTCAACTGGTGTACAACATTTTTGCTGACGATCGCCGCTTTCGCCAGCATGGAGCAAGCCCTACAGGGTTTGATAAGCTCCGCAAATTTTATCCGCAACGCAGAGAGTTTTCTGCGCTGCAGGTGGTTAATCAACATAAGCAAGCAAACCTAGGTGCGCTTGGTTTTAACATTCAAGAGAACAAGTAATGCAACAGTTTCATAATGTCGCAATTATCGGGGCAGAAAGTGAGCAAAGCCAGCAGTTGCTAAGCCTACTAGAGCAACGAGAGTTTCCTGCTGCGCAGATTTTCCCTTTAAACATCGAAGTAGCAGAAGAGCTCGACGAAGAAGAGCAGGAAAGTCGCTTAAAGTGGCAAGGTCAAAGCCTTGAAATTGCTGAAGCACAGTTAGTTAATTGGTCGGAGGTGAGTGTAGCTTGGTTGCTCTGTGGAGAAGAAGCGGCCGTTGATATGGCTGAACAGGCCCGCCAACTTGGTTGTGTGATTATCGACATGGTGCATGCCAACAAAGAGGCATACTCATGGGTGCATTCAGCGGTTAACCCCGAGCAAGTGGCAGAAGGTTTGTCTGAGCGTTGGCTAAATTGCCCAAGTAGTTTAGCCGGACAACTAGCCTTGCTATTACATATAATCCAACAAGATGTTGAGTTAGAACGAGTAGAAGTAAATGCCATGCTGAGCGCGGCGAATAAAGGCAAGCCAGGTGTTGATGAGCTAGCAGGGCAAACAGCGCGTTTGCTAAACGGTTTGCCGGTTGAGCCTAAACTGTTTGCCCAACAACTCGCGTTTAACCTATTGCCTGAGCAAGGCGAGGAAGCATTACTAGGTGCTAGCCAATTTGAGGCTGAGTTAAGTGAACAGTGTAGAGCGATGTTGCAGTCTCCTGAGCTTAACATCAATGTAAGTGCGCAACATGTTCCGGTATTCTACGGTGATACTTTGTCACTGCATTTATACGGAACCTATTCCTTGGATTTGCTAAGCATTAAAGAGTGGTTAACGAATCATCAAGCCTTTGAACTGGTAGAAGATGAACTGGTTACGCCGGTAAGTAATATCGCTAACAGCGAATCGATAGTTCTAAGCCGTTTACGCCAAAATCCAAATACAGAAAATGGTGTTAACTTAACTTTAATGGCCAATAACCCGCAATCAGGTGTGGTAGCGAACGCCGCTTCAATCGCTGAAACCTTAATAAAACAATATATTTAAGCAAATTGTGTTTAGATAATTGTCAATGCGCCGATAACTCTAGTTGAGGAAAAGCGTAGTAAAATGCGATCTAGGCGTAAACTGTTAGTTGTTTCGCTAGATCGCTGATTGTTAGCTGGTTATATTAAAGCAATAACAAAGGATTGAAGCGATTCAGTCTTCAGGAAGAAAACAAGGAAAAACTATGGGGCGGAAGATTTCCCTCGTTGCATTGTCGGCTGTTTTATCATTTTCAACTCTCAGTACAGCCATCGCACAAGAAACGGGTACCTTTTATGTCGAGCTAGTAGGGCCAGATGAAGTTGTTGGTGAACCTGAACAGCAAACATACGGGCCGGTGCGTAGCAATGACACATTATGGGCTATTGCCAGTTTAAATCGTCCTTCCCGTTCAATTAGCGTCTATCAAATGATGTTCGCAATATTGAATAAAAATCCGCAAGCCTTCAATAATGGCAATATCAACTCTATTATTAGCGGTAGCTACCTAACTCTTCCCACTACAGATGAAGCGCAAGCTGTAAGTCATCAAGCTGCGGTAAGAGCCTTAGCGCCGAAAAAAACCAACAAAGTGGTTGTAAATAAGCCGGTGGCACAAACAACGACCACAACGACTACGCCAGTTGCTACGCCTAAGGCGGTTACTCCCGCTCGCCCAATGGCAGATGCTGGAGCCTTAGAGAAAACCCAAAAAGATTTAGACTCCTTACGTGATCGCCTAGAAACGAGAATTGACGAGCTAGAGCAGTTAAAACGCCAAGAGTTTGATGTACTAAAACAGCAAATGGATCAATCTAGCCAACAAATGGTGGGTCTGGCTGAAGTAAATCATCGCATGAAAATGCGAATTCAAGAATTAAGTGACGAGCTAGCCAGCATCCGCGAAGAATTGAACGAAAACCGCCGCAATCAAACGCAAATTCTACAATTGCTTGAAAAACCAAAAGTTGAAGCCAACGAGATGGACAAGCGAAATAATGCAGGTTTCTTCTCATCCCCGTTAAACATTGGTTTGGCGATATTTATTCCAATTTTGCTTGTTGCGCTTGTGATTACCTTGCTATTTAGACGTAAGGCCAAAAAAGAACTTGAAGAGCAAGATAAAGAAATGGCCGAATCAACCATCAATCTGATGGATGATGAAAATGATGAGTTTTCGCAGTTGTTTAGTGACAACTTAGACCCTGAGGATGAGCAAACCGAGGATTTAAATAGTCAGTTTGAGGAAGATGAGCCTGACCTTAGTGTTGATGAAAGCATTCCTGAGCCTAATAGTTTTGAAGACGATGTAGATGATTTAGAGCCAGAAATTGAAGAAGCGAGTTTTGAGGACTTTGCAGCTGCACAAGGTGATGGAGAGCCTATCACTGAGATTTCATTAGATGATAGTGAAATGGCTGCCTTGGACGCTTTTGAGTCTGATGACTTAGTGCCGTCTCTAGATGATAAGTTTGAAGAAGAAGTTAGTGAAGAAGATACAGACTCGATAATTAGTGCTGACGATTTGGCTGCTGCGTTATCTATGGATGATGAGCAAGACTTATTTGAAGTAAGTGAAGACAGTCCTGCTGATGACGATGAACTTTCATTCGAAGATGCGCTAAAACAGCAACAAGAAATGGAAGCAGAGTTATCTGAAGTTAGCGAGCAAGAAAAGGTTGATTTAGACAACATCGACCTGTCCGGTGAGCTGGATGAAGATGACTTAGCTAGCATAGAAAAACCTAGTACTCTCGAAGATGCCGCGGCAGATTTGGAAGCCTTAAGTCTTGCAGAAGAAACCAGTGAAATTGAGCAGCCGGACGTTGCGGAAAGTTTAGAACCCGAAGCTTTTGACTTAGACGATGACTTTGTTGATTTAACTGAACTTGAACTTGAAGACCCCTCTATCGAGGCGGAAGAGGATGCCGCAGCTGATAATGTTACAGATATTGCCGGTTTCGATAATGAAGTTGTAGACATAGAGCTAGAACCTATTGCTGAAACTGAAAACACTGTTATTGAAGCTGATAGTGATGGTGAGGATGAAGTTTCAGATGACGATATTGATAGCATGTTTGCTAGCTTTGGCGCTGATGCATTTAATGAAGATGCTCAAGCAGCGGAACAGGAAGATCTTCCCTCACGCAGCGATATAGAAGAGCGAGAGTTTGTCGATATCGATATGCTTTTAAATGATGCTGATGAAGAAAATAACGATGAAGTCGACCCATACGATAGCCCTAGCTTAGATGTGGAGCTAGATTCGTTCCCTGATGTACTCCCGCAAGAGCAAGCTGTTGATGTGGATGTAAACGCAGAAATGGCCTCCAAACTTGACTTAGCTAGAGCCTACTTGGAAATTGATGATCAAGATGGTGCAAAGAAAATTCTGGAAGAAGTTTTAATTAGTGATGATAAAAGCTTGAAAAAGGAAGCTGAAGAGTTACTTTCTCGCTTTAGCTAAAACTTGGCAATACGGGAAAAGGCAGTGATAACATCACTGCCTTTTTTGTTTTTGCTATTAACGGGTATCGCTGATAAAGCGGTGACTTTGAGCTGCCATTTTTTTATCATAGCCGCCAAAGATACTATCTAGTGGTAATTTATGCGCATCGCTTTAGGCATCGAATACGATGGTGCCGGATATTTTGGTTGGCAACGCCAACGAGACGTTCAGTCAATTCAACAAGAGCTAGAAGCTAGTTTATCTATTGTGGCTAATAGTCCTATAGAAGTGCAATGCGCTGGAAGAACTGACGCTGGGGTGCATGCTACAGGGCAAGTAATACATTTTGATTCGCCAGTTGAGCGTAAGATGGCAGCATGGACACTGGGCGTAAATGCAAACATGCCGAAAAACGTTGCAGTGCGTTGGGCTAAACCAGTTAGTGACGAGTTTCATGCGCGTTTTAGCGCTACCGCTCGTCGCTATCGCTACGTTATCTATAACAGCCAGTTTCGCCCCGCAATCCTTAATCAAGGTCTGAGCTTTTATCATCAGCCGCTAGATATTGAGTTGATGGAACAAGCAGGGCAAGCACTGCTTGGAGAGCAGGACTTTACCTCTTTTCGCGCTGTGCAGTGCCAGAGTCGCAGTCCATACCGCCGAGTTGAACACTTAAAAGTAAGCCGCTACAACGATTATGTAGTGGTGGATATTAAAGCGAATGCTTTTGTGCATCACATGGTTAGAAATATTGTTGGTAGTTTATTGAAAGTAGGGCAGCAAGAGCGGCCCGTGGAGTGGATAGCTGAATTGTTAGCACTGAAAGATCGCACTCAAGCAGCGGCCACAGCCAAAGCAGCTGGTCTGTATTTGGTACAAGTTGATTACCCCAAGGAATTCGACTTACCTAATTTACCCATTGGGCCGTTGTTTTTGCCAGCAAGTTAAAAAAAACTGTACGATAATGAAGGGTTAGACCAGTTTTATGTAAAATATTGTGGCTAATTGTGGTTTAATTGCCGCCATTCAATGCATTCTGTTATCACGGCGATTTAATCGCCTATTGAGAAGTAAGGTTCCCGATGAGTTGGTTAGAGAAAATTCTTCCGAAAAGTAAAAGTGCTTCTGGCAAGCGACGCAATATTCCAGAAGGTGTATGGACCAAGTGTGCTTCCTGTGAGCAAACTTTATACCGTGCAGAGGTAGAACGTAACCACAATGTTTGCCCTAAGTGCGACCATCACATGCGTATTGGTGCTCGTGATCGCTTAGAAGCCTTCTTAGATAAAGATGGTCGTGAAGAATTAGCTGCAGAGTTAGAGCCTCGCGATAAACTTAGGTTTAAAGACAGTAAAAAGTATAAAGACCGTATTGCTAGCGCTCAGCGCAATACCGGTGAGAAAGACGCATTAGTAGTAATCAAAGGTGAGTTGAAAGGCTTGCCTGTGGTGGCTTGTGCATTTGAGTTTGCCTTTATGGGGGGCTCTATGGGCTCGGTAGTGGGTGCACGCTTTGTAGCCGCAGTAGATAAATGCCTAGCAGAAAACCGCGCCTTGATTTGTTTTTCTGCTAGCGGTGGTGCGCGCATGCAAGAAGCCTTGTTCTCGCTAATGCAAATGGCGAAAACTTCGGCGGCTTTGGCTAAAATGCGTGAAAAAGGTTTACCGTATTTCTCAGTGCTTACGGATCCGACCATGGGCGGTGTATCTGCCAGCTTTGCAATGCTGGGTGATATTAATATTGCCGAGCCAAAAGCGTTAATTGGTTTTGCTGGTCCTCGCGTTATTGAACAAACCGTTCGTGAGAAACTACCCGAAGGATTCCAACGCAGTGAGTTTTTGCTCGAGAAAGGCGCTATCGACATCATTATTGACCGCCGTAACATGCGTGATCGTATTGCTGAAATGGCTTCAAAAATGATGGGCATTGTAAGCACTGATACAGAGGTGTTGGTTGAGCCTATCGATGCTGATGAAGATTTAGGACCGACTATTTCTGCCAACGAAAAAGAATAATATGTCGTTAAAGAAAGAAGCTCAAAGCCGGTCTCTTGCAGACTGGCTTTGTTATTTGGAAGCTCAGCATCACAGTGCTATAGACCTAGGGCTAGAGCGAGTAGCTAAAGTGGCAGAGTATGCGAAACTTCGTCATTTAGATGCTACGGTGATTACGGTGGCGGGCACTAATGGTAAAGGGTCTACCTGTGCGCTACTTGAACAGATTTTGGTTGCGCAAGGGTATCAAGTCGGTGTTTATAGCTCACCACATATCCTTGACTATCGAGAGCGAGTCAGAATAAACGGTCAACTGCCCGAAGCCGATGCATTTTGCCAGTCATTTTCTGCTATTGAAGAGCTTCGCCAAGAAACCAGCTTAAGTTATTTTGAGTTTGGTACGCTAGCTGCCGTTTGGATGTTTGCCCAGCAGCCTTTGGATTATGTCATTTTAGAAGTCGGCTTAGGCGGACGTTTAGATGCTACCAATATTGTTGAGCCCGATGTGAGTGTGGTTACAACCGTTGCAGTTGATCATGTAGATTGGTTGGGTGACGACATACAGCAAATTGGTCGCGAGAAAGCCGGTATATTTCGTGAAAACGGTAAAGTGGTAGTAGGGGACAGTAATATAGTTGCCAGCGTCTTGGAGTGTTCGGCACAACTCAACTGTAATCAATTAGCCGCAGGGAAAGAGTATCAGCTAGAACAAGAGGCGGATAGCTGGGCATATCGTGGCGTAAAGCTGACTTACCAAGGTCTGCCTTATCCTCGTTTGCCTTTAGTGAATGCGGGCACTGCTATTGCTACCTTAGAACACCTTGGGCTTGAAATACCTAGCGCCGATTTGTCGAAAGCAATCAAAGAGTGGCAACTGGCTGGTCGCTTGCAAGTCATTTCTGACAAGCCTTTGGTCGTGGTAGATGTGGCACATAATCCGCAGTCTGCTAACTACTTAGCCTCTCAATTACCCTCGCTAGCTAATGGCCGTAAAGTTATTGCGCTGTGCGCGATGCTGGGTGACAAAGATATGCAACAGTCGGTACAACCCTTAGTGGGCATGGTAGAACAATGGCATATTAGCGGTTTAGCGGGACCTCGTGGTGACGATGGTAGTGCATTGGCGAGTTGCCTCGCTTCTCAAGCAAACCTAACTCGTTACCCGCAATTATCTCAGGCTTATTCTGCTGCCCTCAAACTATTAGACGATAACACCATGTTAATTGTGTTTGGTTCTTTTTTTACCGTGGCCGAGATATTAGAATTGTCTTCTTCAGCAACAGCAGAGAGTTAACATTGACTGCACAGTTTAAAAACCGCTTAGTGGGCACCATCTTCTTGGTCGCGTTGGGAGTAATCATTATTCCTGATATTCTTGATGGAAAAAAAACGCGAGTTGAAGAAGAGTTCAATGCGATCCCTTTTGCGCCAAAAGTTGACTCACTCCCCCCTCTGCTTATCGACTTGCCCAATGAACAAGAGTTCGTTACTGAGGTTGCAGGTGATGAAAGTAGCACAAAGCAAGCAGCTAGTTCGGAACAGGCAACGAGCACTTCGACAGTTAGTGAAACAAAGCCAGCCACTGAACCAGTGGATGCACCACAGCTTGAATTTGCCAAGCCGGCCTATATTGTTCAACTGGGCACGTTTAAAAACTCTCAGAATGTTACGCGTTTGGTTGCAAAGCTAAGAGAAGCCGGTTTTCAAGCTCACTCATATCCAGAACCTGCTGTAGAAGGCGAGTTAAACAGGGTGTTTGTAGGGCCCAATGTATCTAAAAAAACATTAGAACAGCAACAAAGTAAATTGAAGGAACTCACTGGCTTAAGCGGAAAAATTCGCGAGTTTGATCCTTTGTTTCAATAAGTATGAAAAAATACATGTACGCATTTTATTTTTGTTTCTGGTAGAATTCGCAGCGTTTTTCAACAAGTAGAAAATTTATGGCTTGGGTAGACTACGTCATCATCGGCGTAATAGTATTGTCGGCATTAATTAGCTTGGTTCGCGGCTTCGTTAAAGAGGCTCTGTCGCTGGTCTCTTGGGTAGCGGCTTTTTTCATCGCATCGCAGTTTTATCACGACCTATCCAGTTACTTCACTCTCATTGAAAACCCCTATTATCGCAGTGGTATAGCCATTGTTTTGCTGTTTATAGCCACCCTTATACTTGGTGCGCTGGTTAATTATTTATTTAGTCACTTGGTCAACTCAACAGGTTTAACCGGTACCGATAGAGTACTAGGGATTTGTTTTGGGGCTATCCGAGGGGCGCTAGTGGTAAGCGCTTTGCTGTTTGTATTATCGTTTACCGGTTTTCCAGAATCCTCATGGTGGAAAGGGTCGTTATTGATTCCTGAGTTCACTGTGATTGTTCAATGGTTTTTTGAGTTTTTAAAAGATTCTTCTAGTTTTTTAGATAACTACCAATCTTAATAAGGAAAAGCTTCATGTGTGGTATTGTCGGCATTGTCGGTGCTAGTCCCGTTAACCAAGCGATTTATGATGCGCTAACAGTTTTACAGCATCGTGGTCAGGACGCTGCGGGTATCGTTACTATTACCGAAGGCATGTTTAAACAACGCAAAGCCAACGGATTGGTAAGAGATGTGTTCGAAGTTAAACACATGCAGCGTTTACGTGGTAATTTGGGTATTGGCCACGTGCGTTATCCAACCGCAGGTAGCTCTAGTGCAGCAGAAGCTCAGCCTTTTTATGTTAACTCTCCATTTGGTTTAGCCTTGGCTCATAATGGCAACTTAACCAATGCTAAAGAGCTGCGTGAAGAGATGGCGAAGCGTGCTCGTCGTCATATCAACACTACGTCTGACTCAGAGGTGCTGCTTAATGTACTAGCTCATGAGCTAGATAACATTGTTGAAGATGAACTATGTGAAAAACAAGTGTTCGCAGCGGTTAGTCGTGTGCATAAGAAAGTTCGCGGTGCCTATGCGGTTGCGGCCTTAATTATTGGCCAAGGCATGGTGGCATTCCGAGATCCTAACGGTATTCGACCTTTAGTGCTTGGTAAAAAAGTAAGTGACGAAAATCCAGAAAAGATGGAATATATGGTTGCTTCAGAAAGTGTTGCTCTTGATGCAGTTGGTTTTGAGTTTGTGCGTAGCGTAGCACCTGGTGAAGCGGTGTACGTGACGGAAAATGGCCAGTTATTCACTCAGCAATGTGCAGAAAATGCGGCTCACAACCCGTGTATTTTTGAGTATGTATACTTTGCTCGCCCTGATTCAATCATCGATAAAATTTCGGTATATGGTGCTCGCGTTAACATGGGTACCAAGTTAGGCGAGAAAATTGCTCGCGAATGGGATGATTTAGATATTGATGTTGTGATCCCAATTCCTGAGACATCCTGTGACACGGCTTTACAAATTGCCATGCATCTCGATTTACCGTATCGCCAAGGCTTCGTTAAAAACCGTTATATTGGCCGTACCTTTATTATGCCGGGTCAAACGCAACGCCGTAAGTCAGTTCGCCGTAAACTAAACGCGATTGATGTAGAGTTTAAAGGCAAAAACGTACTGTTAGTTGACGACTCGATTGTTCGTGGTACCACTTCAGAGCAGATTATTGAAATGGCGCGTGAAGCAGGCGCAAACAAGGTTTACTTTGCATCAGCATCTCCTGAAATCCGTTTCCCTAACGTATATGGCATTGACATGCCTTCGGCTAACGAGTTAGTTGCTCATGGTCGAGAAGTTGACGAAATTTGCCAGTTGATTGGTGCTGACGGTCTAATTTTCCAAGACTTAGAAGACCTAATTGTGGCTTGTCGTGAAAGCAACCCTGAGATCCAAACTTTTGAGACCTCAGTATTCAACGGGAAATATGTAACTAACGATATTGACCAAGACTACTTGAACTATTTGGATCAGCTACGTAACAATGATGCAAAGGCTGTTCAGGCTCACGAAGAAGTGGCAAGTCTCGAGTTACACAACGAAGACAATTAGCATCGAAAAGCGTTATTAACACCTGAAAAAGCACCCAATTAGGGTGCTTTTTATTTGAGTGCAAGATGTAAATTTACCTAGAGAACTCTGTTTTACTAAACTCTACTCGCTCAAGCGGGTCGTGTTTGACTCCTTCAGCAACTATTTTTTCTACAAGTTTCAGGCGTGGCAGAATGCCCTCGCCGTTTGCGATTTGAATTGCTAGGCCAGGCCGAGCATTTAACTCTAACAGCATAGGGCCATTGGATTTGTCTAAAACCATATCCGTGCCGAGATAACCCATTCCAGACATTTCGTAACAGCTAGAAGCTAACTCAAGCAGACGTTGCCAATGAGGGACAACAAGCTCTTTAAGCGGTCGGTCTGTATCGGGGTGTTTTTCGATAGGTCTATCAAATTGCACAGCATGTAACGCTCGTCCTGAACCAATGTCGATGCCTACGCCAACAGCGCCTTGGTGCAAGTTAGCTTTACCGTCTGAGGCCGCTGTAGAAAGCCGCATCATTGCCATAACAGGGTAACCTTGAAAGACGATGACTCGAACGTCTGGCACACCCTCAAAACTAAACCCATCAAAACAAGAGTCAAATTCAATTAAGGCTTCGATTACTGCCACATCTGGGCTGCCACCTAGTGAGAACAAGCCCGCTAATATATTAGAGCAGTGACGCTTAACATCTTCTTCGTGAGCGGGAGCGCCGCTGGGTTTAAAAAATACCCCAGACTCTTGTTTAGTGATAACTAAAATTCCTTTACCGCCCGAGCCTTTAGCCGGTTTAATCACAAAACCAGGGTGTTTGTGTAATAAGGGAATGATTGATTGAATGTCATGCTGAGTTCGCACCACGCCAATAAGTGCAGGTATGGTGACATTATCACGCTGAGCAATGATTTTGGTTTTAAGTTTATTGTCTACCAGCGGATAAAGCTTACGTGGGTTATAGCGACTAATATAACCAGTATTGCGCTGATTCATCCCCATTATGCCCTTGCGAGCAAGTTTAAAAGGGCTAGTGAATTGACTAAGCATTAGCCCTCCCTATCCGCAAGGGGTTTAAAGCGGCGCAATTCTAGTAGGCGGTATCCAGTGTAGTTACCAAGAATTAAGATAATACCTAAAACAATAAATTGAATACCCATAAAGTTAAAGGTTAAGTGGCGAACGTAGTCGTTGTTCATCGCTAGAAAAGCAAGAACGGCTACCAGTAGGCTGCCACCGCCTTGCATTAAAACTTCTTTTGGCCCTTCTTCTTCCCACAGAACAGACATTCTCTCGATGGTCCAAGAAAGAATGATCATCGGGAAGAAAGTGATTTTCAAGCCCTCAGTTAAACCTACTTTAAAGCTT